>NZ_JAUETW010000002.1:0-1084088 GCF_032484895.1 Bradyrhizobium sp. SZCCHNRI3052
AACTCCAGCAGAAGCGCTTGACGAGCTGCTGTCACGAATGAAAACACTTGGTGTTGCGACCACCGATTGAGCCCGCCCCCGGCCTTCCCTGCACGACGGTTGGAACGGCTTATACGTGGTCTCCCTGGTGCGCCGGGCTTGTTGGCCACCATCCCCACGCGAAGCGAAGCTTCGTCGTGAGTTGACACCAGCGTCGGGGTGTCGGGACCGCACGATTTCGCCGTGCGCAACGAACCGTTCGTCCGCGCGGCACGAGGCCACGCTGCGATTCGCTGCGCCCATCGCATCCCACCTCCCACGTCTCGTGACGGTCGCGACACGCCCCTCCGGCGGAAGCAGGACGGGAAGAGATATACACGGTTTCGGAAAAAATGAAAGAAGAAAATTCGGCAAACCAAAAAGTATGATCGATACGGGCTGCGGCGCGCCTTGAGGTCAGCCGGCCTGTTGTCGACGAGCCCCATCCGAGCGCGACGAAGTCCGGCGTTCGCCAGGCGCGCGTCGAGAGATGATTGGCCGAGTCAATGGGAGGAGAGTTTTCGCTACAGTCCGCAGACGTTAGACGGGGCGAGGGATGTGTGCGTGTCAGTGTGTCCGGCGCTGCTTCAGGACGAAGGCATCATCGATATAGTGCAGTTCTTGTCCATCGAACAGCCGCTCATCGTCCCGCGCGACGGCGAGCACGAACGCGAAGCCATCCTCCACGGTGATGTCGTCGATGATGTCGGCCCGATTGTCATAGAAGCCAATGACGACGCGGGATGTCGCGATATCTGGGTTCAAGTCGGCGTCGAGCCACATCACGGCCGGGATCACCTCGGGAAGTCCGTTCTGTCTCTTGAGCGCGTCGACCAGGGCCTCGATTCGACGTCTTGCGCTGGCTGCGATCGAGAATGCAATCTTCATGGTCGAAGCTTAGCCGTCGCTCAGGGCTGGGACAACCAACCTGGCTCGTTCGCTGTGACGTATCGAAATCGAGGAATACACGAATGCGTACGGTCTTTCTACTTTGGCACGCCCGCCCGTTCGATGATGACGAGAGGGAAGACAAGCTCGTCGGCGTCTACAGCAGCGCCGAAGAAGCCATTGCCGCCAAGATACGCAAGCTTCAGTTTCAAGGCTTTCGCGATTATCCTGATGGCTTCTTCGTCAGCGAATACGAAGTTGACAGGGATGCCTGGAGCGAAGGATTCACTGTACGGTAGGTTGGGATTATGCGCGCAAGACTGCCCCGTAGTTTCGCGGGCGTCACCGTTCGTGACATTTTGTAACGACGCCACATGCGGCCTTCTTTAAGCAACGCTTGCTGCTATCGTCTCACGACGATGGAGCTCTCGATGTTGCGTTCGATACCTGCTGTTTTGTTAGCTGCCGGCCTGTGGCTGCAGCAGCCCTTCTTTCTTTCACCTGCACTCGCAGGTCCCTTTCTGGCGCGGCTGCAGGCGCGCATGGCGGCGCGCGAGGCCGAGCGCCAAAGCGGGCCGGCCACCGAATATGCTTATGGCGCCGATCCGCTGCAGAAGCTCGACTTTTGGCAGGCGAGGGGAGGCAAGGCCGCGCCGCTGGTCGTGTTCGTACATGGCGGCGGATGGAAGCGCGGCGACAAGCGCAACGCGACAGGGGCCGCGAAGGTCGAGCACATGCTCGCGCAGGGTTACGCGTTTGCCTCGATCGACTATCGGCTGGTACCGGCCGCGACCGTCGAGCAGCAGGCGGCTGACGTCGCCGCGGCGCTCGCGTGGTTGCGCTCCAATGCCAAGCGTCTGGGCATCGACCCCGCGCGCATCGTGCTGATGGGGCACAGCGCCGGCGCGCATCTGGTGGCGTTGGTCGGGACTGATCCGCGCTACTTCACGGCGGCCGGGCTGTCGTTGCGGGACGTCAGCGGCATCATCGCGCTGGATGGCGCCTGCTACGACGTGGCGCGCCAGCTCGCCGACAGCGGCCGTTTCATGCTCGATACCTACATCCAGGCATTCGGCACCGACCCGGTGCGTCAGCGGGCGCTGTCGCCGACCCTCCAGGCCGCGAAGCCGAACGCGCCGGCGTTCCTGATCCTCCATGTCGACCGCGCCGACGGCAAGGCGCAGTCCGAGGCGCTCGGCGCCGCCCTGATGCAGGCGGGCACGCCGGCCGAAGTCCAGGGCGTCGGCGGCACCGGCCTGCGCGGCCACATGGAGATCAACCGTGAACTCGGCGATCCCAGCCATCCGGCGACCGCGATCGTCGACGCCTGGCTGCGCCGAAGGATCGGCGCCGAATGACGATCGGCGACTCGCCGCTGTCCGCAGGACTGCAGCGCCCACCGCACCTTCGTGTCGCGCCGGGGTCGCTGGCGTGACGCCAGGCAATGTGTCCGTATCGTGCGCGCCGCGCGGCGGATGGCATCAAGTTTTTCTGATCGCCGCGATCAGCGATTGCGATTGGCGATGCAGGATGTCGCTCTTTAGAAGGTTTCTAAATCTTTCTCAGGAGAGCCCAAGATGCATCGACCGAAGCTCCGCCATGGTCTGCGGCTGACAGCGACGGCCGCTGGCCTGGCCGGGGTTGCATCGCTGATCGCGATCGCCGCGCCGAGGGCGGAGACGCCGACACCCGCTCCGGCGCCGGCCTATCTGCCGACCGTCAGCGACCTGATGATCGCGACCATCCAGCCGCGCCATCTCAGGCTCTGGATCGCCGGCCATAGCGGCAACTGGGCGTTCAGCGCCTATGAGCTCGGCAATCTCAAGGGCGCGTTCAACCGCGTCAGCCGGGCGCAGCCACTGGTCGAGGGCAATTCGTTTGCCGACATGACGACGGCCGTGACGCAGCAGCCGTTCGACGAACTGGCGCAGGCCATCAAGCAGAAGGACATCGGCCGCTTCGAGCGCTCCTATGCCGACCTCACCGCCGCCTGCAACTCCTGCCACCAGGCGCTCAATCGCGCCGCCGTGGTCATCAAGGTGCCGCAGACCGCCAGCGTTGCCGACCAGGACTTCACGGCCGGCGCGGAGTGACAGCGGGCGGACGGTGAAGCAGGACCGGTCACGCGCCGTCCGGCGCTGCTGCCGGCCGGGGCCACGCGTGCGGATCAGCGAGGCGTGATCGACCCCTCGGTTTGTTGCGTGGGTTGATTCCAACCCGGAGAGACTTCCGGCCGCTCTTTGTTGGCAGGTGCCAACTCCGGGGGATGCGCTTTCTGGCATCGCAGATCGGCGAAGTGCTCACATCCTCTCGCCTATAGCTTCACAACGATCTTGCCGAAGTGCGAGCCGGACCGGAGAAGGGCGAACGCTTCGGGAGCGTCGTCAAAGTCGTAGACCCGATCGACGATCGGGTGGATCGCGTGTTCGGCCAGGAATCGATTCATGGCCGTGAAATGTTCGACCGAACCCACGGTGACGCCGATGATGTCGGCATTCTCCCACTGCAGGCGGGCGAGGTCGGGCTTGGGGCCGAACCCCGTCAAGACACCGATCTGGACGATCTTGCCACCCGAAGCGACCGACCGCAGCGATCGGTCGTAGGTGCCGGGGCCGCCGAGCTCGAGGACATGCGTGGCGCCTTCGCCGTCCGTCGCTTTCATCACGGCGACATCCCAATCGGGCGTGTCGCGGTAGTTGATCAGGATCGAGGCGCCGAGCGCCTGGGCGCGGGCGAGCTTCTCATCCGAGGACGAGATGACGATCGCGCGCGCGCCCAGCGCGGCCGCGAACTGAAGGCCGAACAGCGCGACGCCGCCGGTTCCCTGGACCAGCAGCGTGTCGGCCTTGCCCATTCCGCCACGGGTGATGAGGCCGTGCCAGGCCGTGACGCCGGCACAGGGCAAGGTCGCGGCTTCGATCGACGTGAGGTGCGCCGGCACGGGGACCAGCGCCGTCGCCGGCAGCACCACGTACTCCGCCAGCATGCCATCCATCGTGCTGCCGCCGAGGGCTGACGGAACATAGCTCGCCTTGAACGGCCCGGAAATCCAATCGCGAAAGAACGATGCGGCCACACGATCGCCCGGGCGCCATTGAACGACATCGGAGCCTACGGCATCAACGATGCCTGCGCCGTCAGAGAGCGGGACGCGGCGGTCGAAACCGCCTTCACCCGCTCGGTCGAGGATCAGGAGGTCGCGGTAGTTGAGACTTGCCGCCTCGACCCGAATGCGGACCTCGCCAGGGGCGGGTTCAGGTTTGATGACGTCGGTGCGCACCAGGCGACCCGCGCCCGCATGGCCATTCAAATGATAGGCTTTCATCGTTGCTCCCGTCACAAGGGGACTCCACTTGGATGAGCACGATCTGTAAGGTCTGACAGCGCTGTCAGGGTCAAGAGGTTTTCAGTGAAGATCGGCGAACTTTCCCGGAGGACGGGAGTCAGCATCCGGATGCTGCGTTACTACGAGGACGAAGGCTTGCTTGCGCCGCACCGAACCTCGTCCGGTTACCGCGACTACGGGCCGGCGGACGAGGAAGCCGTGCGCCGGATCAAACTGCTCGGCTCAGCCGGCATGACGCTCGAAACGATCAAGCAGTTGCTCCCCTGCGTGCGCAACAACCGTCCAGATTTCAGGCCTTGCGACAATTTGCGAAGAATACTGGCGCAGCAGGTCGGCCTCATCGATCAACGCATCGAGGCACTCAGCCAGAGCCGGACGATTCTCGCAGGCTTCATCTCGAGCGTGAACTGATCGCCGGATATCGAATGTCGACCGTGGGCGACGGATCGATCGAAGACGTCGACATTCACTCGCCTGCCCAGGGGGGACCCGCATGAAGCTCTATTCGTTCTGGCAGTCGCTGGCGAGCTTTCGCGTGCGCATCGCGCTCAACCTCAAGGGCATCGCCTATCAGCAGGTCGCGGTCGATGTCGACCGGCAGCAGCATCGCGACGAGGCCTATGCCGCGCTCAACCCGCAGATGGCGCTGCCGGCGCTGGTGCTCGACGACGGCACCGTGCTGACGCAGTCGCTGGCGATCCTCGAATATCTCGACGAAGCCTGTCCGGGCGCTGCGCTGCTGCCTGCCGATGCCAAGGGGCGCGCGCGGGTGAGGGCGCTGGCGGCGATGATCGCCTGCGATGCGCATCCGCTGACGACGCCGCGGGTGCAGCGCTATCTCACCGAGGTGCTGCACGTGGACGACGCGGCGCGCGCGGCCTGGCTCAGGCACTGGGCGTCGGAGATGCTGGTCGCGATCGAGGCCCAGCTTGCAGGCCATGTCGCGACCGGCCGGTTCTGCCATGGCGATGCGCCGACGATGGCCGACATCTGCCTCGCCGGCCACGCCGTCTTCGCGCGCAATAAAGGCCTCGACCTCGCCGCGACGCCGACGGTGCAGCGCGTCGTCGAGGCCGCGATGGCGCTGCCGGCGTTCGCGTCCGCCCATCCGCTGGCGCAACCCGACACGCCGGCGGCGCTGCGCCGCAAGCCGGCGGTGTCGTAGTCGACGCCACGACCATCGGCGCTATCGCGCCGGCTGGCCGCCGTCCCGCTTCATCCAGTCGCGGAACTGCTCGAACAGGACCCTGGTCTCGTCCTCGCTCATCCGCCGGCCGCCGGTCGGCGCCCGCGTGCTCATCCACTCGTCGAACTGCTGCTTGACGGCGGCGCCGTCGGCCTGCGGCGGGCGCGTGCTGGCCAGCAGCTCCTCCGCGGCGCGGAAGCGGGTCCAGCCGGGCAGCGAGGAGGCGAGGTTGATCTCGTTCCATTTCGGATGGAACGGCGGCTGCTTGAACTGGTCGAACCGCTTGAACAGATAGTCGACGAAGCGCGCGACGCGGCGGTAGCGCTCGGTCTCCGGCGGCCAGTTGTAGACCGCCAGCACCTGCGGCACGCCGATGGTCTCGACGCTCTCGCCGGGCTTGAGCAGATTGGGGTAGTCCTGCGAGGTCAGCTTGGTCGGCACGTAGTAGTCCTGCAGGCTGCGCGCAAACGGAATCGGAAGGAAGTGGAAGCCCGGCTCGGGCTTGAACTTGGCGAACAGGTCGGTCGGCTTGCCCGTGACGTGGACAACGCCGGCGATCTCGCCACTGCGCATCTTCTCCAGCGCCACCGAATTGTTGATGAACACCTTTTCCGCGCCGATCTTGAGCCGGTCGAACACGATGCCGCCGGTGAGGTTGGCGGCGCTGCCCACGGTGTTGAAGGAGACCTTCTTGCCGGCGAGATCCTCCAGCGTCCTGATCTCCGGGCGGACGTAGACATGCATCTCGTTGATGTAGAACGAGCAGATGTAGCGGATCCGGTTCTTGATGTTGGCGAGCGTGCCGTTGCGGACGAACTCGTCGAGCACGTCCGCCGAGGTGATGGTGACGTCGACGCCGCGCAGATACAGCAGGTCCTCGATGTTGCCGAGCGCGCCGTAGGTCACCATCGGCAGCACGCGCAGGTTCGGGCGGTCGTCGAGCACCTTGGCCATCTCGGCGGCAAAACGGATGTTGGTGCCTTCGAGCAGGCCGCCGGCGACGCCGACCGTCCATTCGTTGGACTCCTGCAGCTTGCCGCCTTCGCCGGCCGCAGCGGCCGTTGCCGCCGCCGGCCTTCCGGTCCGCGCCGTCTGTGCCATGGCCGGCAGCAACGGTGCCGCCAGACTCAATCCCGCCGCAACGACGCAACTCAACAACGCGACCCGCATGCCCCAAATTCCTCCGTTGCCGGCCACACGGCGATCGTGAGGCGCGGCCGATTTTCGCGCATTATCTCCTTGGTTGAGGAATGAGGTCTACTACTCGCCGGTTGGGCGCAACCGGAGCTGCTGCGAGGCGCATCCTCGCCACCAAAAAGCCATGGGCTTGATTGCGCCTTGGTGTGGACGGAGAAACGCCGTGGTATCAGTCCGAGAGTCGCGCGAGATTGCACGCGGCCAAAATGGCATAGCGGAAATCGATGCAGCTTGCGGTTGCAGGGGGGCGGTCGAAGCCGGACGTTCGTGCGATCGGTCGTCGAGGGCTGCTGCGAGATCGAGGCCTTGGCACGGCGCGATCAGGCGCCGGCCTTGCTTCCCTTGGCGCAATAGTCCCGCCAGAACTGCCGATAGCCGGCTTCGACGCAGCGCGTGTAGTTGGCGACGTCGCCAGCCGCCGAGCGCGCGACCAGGCCGGGCAGTTCGGGCCGCAGCTTCACCAGCAGCTCGGGCCGCGCGGCAAAGCTCTTGGCGATCCGGATGTAGCCGTCATCATCGCCTGCGACCCAGTCGGCGAGGCCGGCCGCGGTCAGGATGCCGCCGGCGGCGCGCGAGGCCGCGCCGGCGCCGAGCTTGGCGACGACCGGCACGCCCATGTAGAGCGATTCGAACGTCGAGATGCCGCCGTTCTGCGGGAACGGGTCGAGCGAGATGTCGATGCGCTCGTAGGACTTGAGATGCTCGACGCGCTCGCTGGCGCCGAGGCAGAGGATGCGCGCCTCGGGCACGCCGTGTGCGACGAAGCGGGCGAGCAGCCCGTCGCGCACCGCGGGATCGTTCAGCGCGAGATGCTTGACGACGAGCTTCGCGTCAGGGATCTCGGCGAGCAGCCGCGCCCACAGCGCGATCGCCGCGTCGGAGATCTTGTCGATGCGGTTGTAGACGCCGAAGGTGACGTGGCCGTTCGTCAGCATCGGCAGCGGCGACGGCGGAACGTCGAGCACCGGATCGATCGTGATCACCGAGGGCAGGTCGTGGACGTGCTCGGCGAACAGCGGCCGGACGCTCTCGGGCACCGTGACCGGATCGGCGAAGAAGTAGTCCATGGTGGCAAGGCCCGTGCCGGTGCCGCTGCCCCAGGCCGTGACCTGGATCGGCGCCGGCTTGCGCGCGAACACCGGCATGCGCGTGCCCGTGGTGTAGCCGGAGAGATCGACCAGGATGTCGACGCCGTCGGCCTGGATGCGGTCGGCGAGCTCGTCGTCGGACAGGCTCGAGGCCTCGACCCAGACGTCGGCGATCGATTGGAACGTCGCGGTGTAGGAATCGTGCCGCGGCGAGGTCGAGTAGCAGTTGACCTGGACCTGCGTCTTGTCGTGGCCGCGCAGCACGGGCAGGAAGGCGAAGGCCGCCGAATGCATGCGGAAGTCGGCCGAGACGTAGCCGACGACGATGCGCCGGTCGGGATCGAGCGAACGTGGCGCAAGCTTGCGGCGCGGGAATCTGGAGCCGACCGCCATCCACCAATATTGCCGCGCCGCCTGCTGGACCGCGAAGTCGGCGCCGGGCAGGAAATCGAGATAGAAGATCTTCTTGGTGATCGCCTCGTCATAGTCCGGCTGCACCGCGAGCGCCTGGTCGAACTGGGCGATGGCGCCTGCGACGTCGCCGAGCCGGCCGCGACAGGCGCCGAGCAAAGTGAGCGCGACCTGCGCCTTCGGATTGGTGTCGAGCACGCGCTTGCAGGCGGCCATCGCCTGCGCGACGTTGCCGTTGAGGATGCAGATCTGCGCCTTGCCCTGCCATCCCAGTTGCAGATTGGGATCGAGCGTCACGGCGGCGTCGAAATCGGCTTCGGCTTCCGCCGTGCGTCCGGAGATCATGTAGAGCCGGCCGCGATGCGCCCGCAGCTCGGCGTGGGCCGGGCGTGCCGCCAGTGCCGCATTGAAGGTCGCTTCCGCCAGCTCGAAATGGTGCAGCTCGAGATGGGCGAGGCCCTTGTTGACCGTGGCCTCGAAATGGTTCGGGTTGAAGGCCAGCGCGCGCTCGGCGCTGGCGGCAGCGGCGTCCCACCGCCGCAGCATCAGCTCGGCGACGCTGCGATTGCACCAGGCATCGACGTCGTCCGGCTTGAGCTCGAGGGCACGGGTCGCGGCCGCGAGCGAGGCCTCGCCCTGTCCGAGCCGCAGCAGCGCGATTGCGAGGTTGCGCAAGGTGATCGGCGCATTCGGGCGCAGCGCCAGCGATCGCTCCAGCGCGGCGCGCGCCTCCTCGTAGCGCTCGCAATTGATCAGCGCCCAGCCGAGATTGGACTGCGCGTCGGCGGAATTCGGCTCCATCGCGACGGCCTGCGTCAGGAAGGCGGTGGCCTCGGCGAAGCGCGCCGATGACACCAGCGACACGCCGAGCAGATGCATGGCATCGAAGCAGCCGGGGACCTCCTGCAGCAGCTTCGCGCACAGCGCCTGCGCCTCCGCCTGGCGTCCGGCCTGGAAGGCCTTGTACGCCGTCGTCAGCTGCGTCTCGACGAGCTTCTTCTGCTTCTTTTCCTGCCGCGCCTTCTGGAAGGCGCGCGAACCGACGGTGCTCAAGGACTTGGGTCTCCGGACAGACAGGACGGCATGGCGTCGGACGCCGCAGCGGCGCGCTGCGGCCGGCAACCGGGCCGCCGCCATGCCCGGCGGCAGCAAAGCCCAGGATGTCCTGTGGTCGTCCGGTCGCCGGCCACGCGCAGCGCGACGCGGCGAAGCTTGCCCGCGCCATGGTTAGCAAATGGTTAACGGGAGGACGGAGGGAACTTGTCGCGCCCGCGAATGCCCAGGGAGCGACGGGGCAGTTCGCGCAGGGCGGATCAGCGCCGCGTGATCCGCCAGCTGCGGATGTCACGCCGACGATAGGGCGCCTCCTTGGCTCGGCACAGCCTTCCGGCACAACATTGCAGCGCTCACTCCGCGCAGCCGTCGACCAGCACCAACCGGCTCGACGTGGTGCGGTGACGGATCGCGAACAGGTCCTGGATCTCGGGATCACCAAGGAAGTCGGTGGCGTTCTGGCGCGACGGGAATTCCAGGATCACGATGCGCTCTGGCGTCCAGCCGCCTTCGACCGGCGTGGGCACTGCGCCCTGGACGATGTAGCGGCCGCCATGCCTCGCGATGAAGGCGGGGATCCGTTCGATGTAGACCTTGAACGCCGCGAAGTCGTGAACGGCGAGATCGAGGACGAGATAGGCTTTCATGGCATGCTCCGCGCAGGGAGCCGCGATCATACGATCCGAACTTGGAATGCAAACCCATCCGGCCGCCGGTTCGTGGCCTGATCCATCCGCACGTCATTCCGGGCTCGCGCTGTCCGGCGACGTCGTCGCCGCGCGCGCCCCGGAATGGCGGTGGAGAAGGGGACGGCTCGAAACGCTGCCGCCTACTTGCCCTTCTCGATCTTGGTCACCGTGTAGCCGGAGGCGTCCTCGACCGCCTCGAACTTCACCTTGTCGCCGGCCTTGAGGCCTTTCAGCAGCGCAGCGTCCTTGACGCGGTAGACCATGGTCATGGCCCCGTCCATGCCAAGACTCTTGGCCGGGCCGTGGTGGAGGGTGATCTTGGCGTTGGCCTCATCGACCTTCTTGACGTCGCCGCTGATGGCCTCGGCGGCGAGGGCAGGGGTCGCGAGAGCGAGAACCAACGCGGCGGCGGTCGTGAGCTGAGAGAACGACTTCATGATGTGTTTCCTTCTACTGGTGAACTCATGGCGAGGCGTAGGGCGGATGACGCGGCGATGATCCGCCCTACGCGTTGTCAGGACGGCTTCATCCGTCACTTCACGGCAACGTGGCCGGTCATGCCGAACTCGCGATGATCTGGGATCAGGCAGGAGTATTCGAACGTGCCGGGCTTGGTGAACCGCCACAGCAGCTCGGCGGTCTTGTTCGGCGCGAGCCGGGCGCCGTTGGGCTCGTCGTGCTCCATATGCGGGTGCTTCTTCATGACCGCGGCGTGCTTCAGGTTCTCGGCCTTGGTGGCGAGCAGGAACTCGTGATCCTCCTTGCCGGTGTTGCGCAGCACGAAGCGGATCTGCTCGCCGCGCTTCACCTCGATGCGCGCCGGCGTGAACTCCATCTCGCTCAGCAGCACCTCGATGGTGCGTGACGGCTGTTTGGGATCACCCGGCTCGCCGGCGGAATAGCCGCGCGATCCGTGCTGCTCATGGCCACGGGCCGGTGCGACGATCAGAGCGGCCGCCGCCATTGCGCTGATCGCGAATGCAGTCTTCATGGATATCTCCTGATGGTGGTCGTCGGTTGATGCGGTGTTTGGTGAATTCAGCGCTGGGTGCGGACCTGCGTCGGTGCGCCGTCGCTTCGCCGCACCGGCTCCGGCGCGCTTGCGACCTCGTAGGCCACGGTGCCCTTGGGGAACTGATACGGGCCGGGATCGCGGTAGTCGTCGCGGGCGAGGCCCTCGCGCACCTTCACGGTCGTGAACATGCCGCCCATCTCGATCGGCCCGAACTGGCCGCTGCCGGTCATCATCGGCAGCGTGTTGTCGGGGGCCGGCATCTCCATGTTGCCCATCGCCATGCCGGTGTTGCCCATCACCATGCCGTCGGGCGCGAGCTTGCCGACGGCGGCGGCCAGCTCCTTGCGCGGCACGCCGATCAGGTTGCGCATGTCGTGGCCCATCGCATTCATCGTGTGATGCGACTTGTGGCAATGGAACGCCCAGTCGCCGGGGTTGTCGGCGGTGAAGTCGAGCACGCGCACCGCGCCGACCGGCACGTCGGTCGTGGTCTCCGGGAATTGCGCCGTTTCGGGAAGCCAGCCGCCGTCGGTGCCGATCACCTTGAACTTGTGGCCGTGGAGGTGGATCGGATGGTTGGTCATGGTGAGATTGCCGATGCGGATGCGGACGCGATCGCCGAGCCGCACCGGCAAGGAATCGATGCCGGGAAACACCCGCGCATTCCAGGTCCACATGTTGAAGTCGGTCATCTCGTTGACCTTCGGCAGATAGCTGCCGGGCTCGATGCGGTAGGTCGACATCACGAATACGAAGTCGCGGTCGACCGGCGGCGGCAGGTTGTCGCGCGGATGCACGACGATCATGCCCATCATGCCCATCGCCATCTGCACCATCTCGTCGGCGTGCGGGTGATACATGAAGGTGCCGGCATGCTTCATCTCGAACTCGTAGACGAAGGTCTTGCCCGGCTTGATGTGCGGCTGCGTCAGGCCGCCGACGCCGTCCATGCCACAGGGCAGGATCACGCCATGCCAATGTACGGTGGTATATTCCGGCAATTTGTTGGTGACGAAGATGCGGAGCCTGTCGCCCTCGACCGCCTCGATGGTCGGGCCCGGCGATTGGCCGTTGTAGCCCCACAGATGCGTGGTCATGCCGGGCGCGAACTCGCGTGTGACCGGCTCGGCGACGAGATGGAATTCCTTCCAGTCGCCGTTCATGCGGAACGGCAGCGACCAGCCGTTGAGCGTGACCACCGGCTGATAGTCCGGGCCGGCGCTGGGATGCAGCGGCGGCTGCATCACGGTCTTGTCCATGGTCGGCGCCTCCGGAATGGAGGCAGCCTGGACGCGGCCGGAGACGGCGGAGGCGCCGGCCAGCGCCGCGGAGCCGAGCAGGGTTCGGCGGGACAACATGTTGGCTCTCCTCTCAGTCGTTGCTTGGCGCGAGCGCGCTCGCGGTCTGCTGTGCGCTGTCTTCGCCGCTCGCGACTCCGCCGTTGACGGCGGCCGACAGCTCGGCCTCGGCGAGGAAGAAGTCTCTGACGGCGTCGATCGCGGCGCGGCGCGAGGCCAGGCGCTGCCGCGCCTCGAGCAGCAGCGCGAAGATGTCGACCTGCATGCTGGAATAGCGCAGCTGCATCTCCTCGCTGATGATCCGGCGCAGCGGCAGCACCTCGCGTGCGTAATGGCCGGCGATGTCGAAGGCCGCGCGGTAGCTGCGATAGGCGTCGCGCGCCTCGGAGCGGACGGTGACGGCGCGCTCGGTCAGGCGGTTGAAGGCGATGTTGTAGGTCTCGGCCGCCTGCCGCACGCGGACCTCGCCGCCGTCGAAGATCGGGATCTGGAACTGCACGTCGTAGCCGCGTTCGCGGATGACGCGGCCGTCGGGCTCGACGGTCTTGCGGTCGAGGCCGGCGAGATCGAGCAACGTGACGAAGCGCGTCGCCTCGCTGAGCTGCAGCGCGGTGGCGAGCGCCGTGAGCTCGAGGCGGGCGACCTGCAGATCGATGCGATGGCCGACGGCATCGGCCTCGACGAAGGGCTGGCTCAGCGGGCGGCGCGGCAGCGCCGGCAACCGATCGGGCAGACGGAAATTCAGATCGTCGCCCCACAGGCCCATCAGACGGATCAGCCGCTCGCGGGCGCTTCCTGCGGCACGGCGGGCGGTGGCGAGCTCGGCCGTGGTCTCGGCATAGAACACCTGCTCGCGCGCCTGATCGAGCCGGTTGAGCGCGCCGGTCTCGCCGAGCTTCGAGGCGAGCTTCGCGGTCGCCTCCGCGGCCGATTGCGCCTCGACGAGAAGGCCGACCAGCTCGTTGGCGGCGACGGCGCGCACATGCGCGCGGCGGACCTCGGCGGCGAGCCGCAGTGTCGCCAGCGCGGCCTTCAATTGGGCCTGGCGAAACCGCTCGCGCGCGATCTCCGAGCGCAGCGGCAAGGTGGCGAGCGCCAGGATGTCGCCGGCGACCTGACGCTCGGCCTCCAGCGCGCCGTCGCCGCTGATGCGCATGAGGGAGAAGGTCGGGTTGGGCGGCAGGCTGGCCTCCACCATGTCCGCCTCGCTGAGCGCGAGGGCGTTGTAGGCGGCCTGCAGGCCCTTGTTGTTGAACAGCGCGACCTGCACGGCGGCATCGGCCGACAAGGGCCGGGCGAGCAGCCGGCGCGTCGCAGCGCGGACGCGCTCAGCGTCGTCATCGCCTCTCACCGAGGCGACCTCCTTGCCGGTGATGTGGCCGGCGATGTCCGCGACGGCGCTCATGCCGCCGTCCGCCGAGAACGAGGCACAGCCTGCGAGCGCAAGTGCTGCGGCGAGCGCCGCGAGCCTGATGGTCCCCTGCATGTGGCGCTCCTTAGCGGCTCGGCTCAGGGCGCGGTGCGCCGGGGTCGGCGCGCTGGCCCCATGCGGCCGGCGCGGCCGGGCGCAGCGGCGTGTAGGGTCCGACGACGCCCGACATGCGCACGGGCGCAGCGTTCGCCGCCGGATCGGCCGGATCAGCCCCGGCTAACGCGACCGTGCGCGGCTGGCAGGCGGCGAGGCTCGTCGCGGCAAGCAGCGTCAATGCGCCGGCGACGACGGAGAATGGCAGGCTGCGCCGCGCCGGACATGCGGCAGCGGGCGTCGCCCTGGATTGCGACAACATGAGGTATCCTTGGTCTGATGAAACGCGAGCGGCCGCGCGTCGTTTGCGCGCGAAGCCGGGATCGTTCGCTCAGGCCAGGACGATGGGGGGACGGTACAGGCGCGGCGGCGTGCGGCCGGGCAGGCCTTCGTCGCGCGCAACGACGCCGGTGGCAGCGAGGCGGGCGGGGAGGGCGACTGCCGGCAGCGTGGCGGCCAGGCCCACGGCGCACATCATGGCGCAGCACGGACCCGGCATCTTGCCATGATCGTGGTGCGACGGTGCGGGAGCTGGAGCGTGCATTCCGGCGTCGGCGACAGGATGAGCATGATGATGGGCGTGCGCCGCAATTGTCTGCGGCATCGCCGTCATGACCATCTCGTGGCGAGCCGCGTCGTGAGGCGAGACCACGGCGCCAACGACGGTCTCGTCGAGACAGGGCGCCGCCCCCGCGCCGAGCGCGAGCGCCACGCCGGGGCTGACCACGCAGACGAGGTAAGCAAGGACGAGCAGCCGTCCTGCCACCATCAGCATCTTCCGTGTCAGTCCCAACGACATGCGCGGCCAATCACTCCAATCCGGCGCGCAACCTAATGATAAAGCGTTGCGCCGCCAAGAGGGCCGAACCGTGATCGTGCAGATCCCTCCTGTTGCGCTGCTTCTGCATGCCCATTGCCGCAGCAATGTGGCTTGACCTGATGCGGTGCGGCAACGAAGTTGCTGAAATCGTGCACGGACCCAATACAAGATTCGAGCAAGCGCCTCATTTCATTCCGGACTCGCGCCAGGCCTGGGCGCGGCTGGCGCTTGCGCTCGTCATCGGTTCCATCGGCGGCGCGGGGATGTGGACCGTCGTCGTCGTTCTGCCGGTCGTGCAGGCCGAGTTCGCCGCCAGCCGCGGCGCGGTCTCGCTGGCCTACACGCTGACGATGTTCGGCTTCGGCCTCGGCGGCGTCATCGTCGGCCGGATCACCGACCGCTTCGGCATCGTCACCGCAATGGCGCTCAGCATCGCGACGACGGCCGCGGCCTATCTGCTCGCCGGCGCCTCGGTGACGCTGTGGCAGTTTCAGGCGGTGTATTTCCTGGTCGGGCTCGGCTCGTCCGTCACCTTCGCGCCGCTGATGGCGGAGGCGTCGCACTGGTTCGTGCGCTATCGCGGCCTCGCCGTCACCATCGTCGCCTCCGGCAACTACGTCGCCGGCACGGTATGGCCGCCGCTGGTGAATTGGGGCGTGCAGCAGATCGGCTGGCGCGCCAGCCATGTCGCGCTCGGTGTGTTCTGCGCGGTGACGATGAGCGCGCTGCTCCTGGTGTTGCGCGCCCGCATGGATGGCGCCGGCGCGCAGAATCATGCCAGCGCGGCGCCGCCGCAACTGGAGCTGCCGATCTCCACCAATGCGCTGACGGTGCTGCTCAGCGTCGCCGCGATCGCCTGCTGCGTGGCGATGGCGATGCCGCAGGTGCACATCGTCGCCTATTGCGGCGATCTCGGCTACGGCGTCGCCATCGGCGCGCAGATGCTGTCCTTGATGATGGCGCTCGGCATCGTCAGCCGGATCGGCTCCGGCTTTCTCGCCGATCGCATCGGCGGCGTCAGAACCTTGCTGATCGGCTCGCTGGCGCAGGGTTTTGCGCTGCTGTTCTATCTGTTCTTCGACGGCCTGACGTCGCTCTATCTGATATCGGGCATGTTCGGCCTGTTCCAGGGCGGCATCGTACCGAGCTATGCGATCATCGTGCGTGAGGCGATGCCGGCGCGCGAGGCCGCCACCCGAGTCGGCATCATCATCTTCGCCTCGGTGTTCGGCATGTCGTTCGGCGGCTGGGTCTCGGGCGTCATCTTCGACGCCACGGGGTCCTATTCGGCGGCCTTCGCCAACGGCATCGCGTGGAATGGCCTGAACTTGGCCATCGTCGTGACGCTGCTGATCCTGGCACGACGGCAACACCGGCTGGCAGCCTGAAACAAGAGGCGTTGCACGAGAGCCACAGCCGGAGCCCAATATCCGGCTTATATGCACGTCGTCATACAAAATCCCGGCGGCCGCCGCAAATCGATCGAATCACGTCACGCAACTATGGAACTCGATCGGAGCCGATCGCGGCCATTTGGCCTCGGGCGCGCTCCGCATCGCGAGGTTGGTTGTCGCGAGGTCTCAGCCGAGGCCGCGGTCGCCCGTCGCATGCCTGACGCAGGCAGGCCTCGAGGTGAATGCTCCGGACGGGTCGAGAACGCTGCGGCGGCATCGCGATGGTGCAGGAGGCCGTTGCGCTATGTCCATCGTCACGAAGGCAGCTTCGCAAGTCGCGCTCGCCGCGCTCGCAGCCGGACTCATGCTGAGCCAGGCATCGGCGCAGGCCTGGCCGCAGCTGCAACAACAACCGCCGCAGCCGCCGCGCCCGGCAGCGACCCGCTCCATCATCGTGCCCGTCGCCCCGGCCGCCCGGCCGAACGGCGCGCCCGTGATCCCCGCGCCGCCACGTCCCGCCGGCCTGCCGGCGTCGCTGTCGCCCGCGCCCGGTAGCGGGCCGGACGTGTGGCGGCTGCCCAACCCGACCGACGTCAACGACGGCACCGTCACCATCATCACCGCGCCGGCCGGCGGCGCCACCTCCGTGTTCGGCTCGGACATGGCACGCGTGCTCGATGATCAGACCAACGTCCGCGTGCTGCCGGTGCTCGGCAAGGGACCGGTGCGCAACGTCTCGGATATTCTGTTCCTGAAGAGCATCGACATGGGCGCGGTCGCCGCCGACGTGCCCGAATTCTATCGCCTGCAATACGGCATTCCCGACATCACCTCGCAGCTCCGCTACATCGCGCGGCTCTATCACAACGAGATCCATGTCATCGCGCGCTCCTCGATCCGCTCGATCTTCGATCTCAACGGCAAGCGCGTCATCGCGCCGACCGATGTCGGCTTCTATTCCGCGCGCGTGATCTTCAACCGGCTCGGCCTGACGGCGTCGTTCGACTACGCGACCGATGACGCCAAATCGATCCAGAAGCTGATCGATGGCGACGCCGACGCCTACATCGTCTCCACCGGCAAGGTGTTCCAGCTCGCCCGCAACATCAGGAACGACAACCGCGCGCTGCACCTGGTGACGATCCCCTACGACCGCCGGCTGCAGGACCTCTATCTGCCGACGACATTGTCCTCCGAGGAATATCCGAACCTGCTCAACCCCGGCGAGACGATCGAGACGGTGGCGATCGGCATGCTGCTCGTCAGCTACAATTGGCCGGAGAATACCGAGCGCTACCGAAAGGTGGCGCGCTTCGTCGAGGCGTTCTTCGCCAACTACGACGAGTTCATGAAGCCGCCGCGGCATCCGAAATGGCGGGAGTCGAGCATCGTCGCCGCGATCCCGAACTGGAAGCGGTTCAAGGCTGCGGAAGAGTGGCTGCTGGCGCACAACATGGTGCCGCGGCCGCAGGTCGCCGACGTGCGCCAGACCCAGTTCGAGAGCTTCGTGCGCCAGAGCGGGGGACAGCTGTCGAACGATCCGGCTGAGCGCAGCGCCCTGTTCCGCCAGTTCCTGCAATGGCGCCAGCAGCATGGCGGGCCGCCGACGCCGTCGCGCTGAGCTGTCAGCTCGCGGTTGTCTACTTCGCGAGCTCTTTCGAACGCGCCGTGGCCGCCGCGACCGCCTTGGTCAGCAGCGGCTGGAAGCCGTCGGCTCCCATCAGCATCGACAGCGCCGCCGCGGTGGTGCCGCCCGGCGAGGTGACGTTCTGGCGCAGGGTGGCGGACGGCAGGTCCGATTGGCGCAGCAGCTCGCCGGCGCCCGACACGGTGTGGCGCGCGAGCTTCGTCGCCAGGGACTCGGGCAGGCCGGCGGCGACGCCGGCGCGGGCGAGCTCCTCGGCGAGCAGGAACACATAGGCGGGCCCCGAGCCGGACACGGCAGTCACCGCGTCCATCAGCGCCTCCTCGTCGACCCATTCCACCGCGCCGGTGGCACGCAGCAGCGCGTCCGTCAGCCCCCGCTGCGCGGCGCTGACGTTGCCGGCCGGCACGGCCACGGTGATGCCCCGGCCGATCGCGGCGGGCGTATTCGGCATCGCGCGCACGACCGCGCCGCCGATCGTTTGCTGCAGGCCGGCGATCGTCGTCCCCGCCATGATCGACAGCACCAGCGTCGCGTCGCCGACCCACGGCTTCAAGGCGGGGCCGGCGTCGGGGAACATCTGCGGCTTGACGGCAACGATGACGACCTCGGCCGGCGCGGTCGCCGTCGGATTGAGGCGGACGCCTCGGGCCTTTAGCGCCGTGATCTCGGCCGACGGCATCGGCTCGATCACGACCACGCGCGCGGGATCGAGCCCGCCGGCCAGCCACCCGGTCAGCATTGCCCCGCCCATCTTGCCGGCGCCGGCCAGCACGATGGTGCCGGTGAGCTGATGAAGCAGGTTGTTGTCCGCTGATGTCACGACGCACTCCGCTGTCGTCCCTGCGAAAGCAGGGACCCATAACCACCGGCGGTTCTAGTGGAGCAGGGGCAGAGCGACAAGTGTCGCGCGCCACACGGACATCACGCGGTATGGGTCCCTGCGTGCGCAGGGACGACACCGCGTGTCAGGAAGCGGCGGCGGCTACGCCTCGCCCTCTGTATCGAACAGCGCCGCCGCCATGGCCTCCTGGGTCGACTTGCCGGCCCAGACCACGAACTGGAAGGCCGGGAAATAGCGCTCGCAGGCGTGGATGGCGCCCGCCAGCATGCTCTCGCATTGCAGTCCCGACGCGGTGATCCCGCCGGGCAGCACCAGGGCCTGGCGGTGCATCACCATGCCGGTGTGGGTCCAGATGTCGAAATGACCGAGCCAGAGCTGCTCGTTGATCGCGGCGATCAGCCGCTGCACCTCGGCGCGGCGCGCCTCGGGAATCTTCATGTCGAAGGCACAGGCCAGATGCAGCGCCTCGATCTCCGCCATCCAGGTGAAGGAAAGCTGATAGTCGGTCCACTGGCCCTTGGAGGCGATCGTGATCTCGTCCTCGCCGGAGCGCTCGAACATCCAATTGTTGTCGGCCGCAATGGTCTCGACCACGCTCAGCGGATGATCTGCGGAATCGATAGTGCTTTCGAGCAGGGACATGCCGTCTCGACCTCGTCTTCTTGATCTCGTTGGTACATACGCGGCGACCCGGCCCACGCCCTCTCGGCGCTTCGCGACCCGGCTTGCAGTCCCGGAGGTACCCCGAGGCGTGCGAGGACAAACTGATGTGATTTGCGGAATCTGCGCAACGGGGGGGCGAGTCCGTCCACAGCCAAACACCGCTTCGTCCACAACTCCTGTCCGGCCTGTGGAATCATCGGCGAACGAGAACAAAACGGAATCGGACTCGCCGCAGCCGCTCGGTCTGAGGTGATTTGGCCGCGGGAACGACCGTGAGCGTCTGCATGGCCGCCCGTCGCGGACCGCGGGCGTGAGGCCTTGCCGCAGCCGCCGACCGCCTGCATAGTTCATTCAGGCCGTCCATCCGGGCGGCCGATGTTCTCAGGGCGGGGTGAAATTCCCCACCGGCGGTAAGCGTTCTCGGTCGAGCGCGAGCCCGCGAGCGCCTTCTCGGCAAGGCACGGTCTGGAGAATTCTGTTCTCCGGAACGCGTCGCGCAGAGAAGGGTCAGCAGATTCGGTGCGATTCCGAAGCCGACGGTCACAGTCCGGATGAAAGAGAACGGGTCCCGGCACCCCGCGCAATCCCGCGTGGGGGCGTCGTCGTTCCGTGTGCCCTGATTCTGGTCTCTGACGAGGACAACCATGAATCAGATGTTGCAAGACGCGCCTACTGATACGCCCACCGACACCATCGCTGTAGGAACGTCGCCGCCGGCGGATACGCCGGTCGCGTTACCGCCCGACGAGTCGCCACCGGCGCCGTCGCATCCGCGCTTCAGCAAGCCGCAGCGCGTCGCCTTCGTGCAATCGGCCTGGCATCGCGACGTCGTCGCCGAATGCCGTCTGGCCTTTCTCGACGAGATCGAGGCGCGCCACATCCCGCGCGATCGTGTCGACATCTTCGAGGTGCCAGGCTCGTTCGAGATCCCGCTGCATGCGCAGCTCCTGGCCAAGACGCGGCGCTATACCGCGATCGTCGCGGCCGGCCTCGTCGTCGACGGCGGCATCTACCGCCACGAATTCGTCGCCGACACCGTCATCAAGGCGCTGATGGACGTGCAATTGCGCACCGAGGTGCCGGTGTTCTCCGCGGTGCTGACGCCGCAGCAATTCCACGAGACGCAGGCGCATTTCGAGTTCTTCCGCAAGCATTTTGCGACCAAGGGCATCGAGGTGGCGACCGCCTGCGCCGAGACGCTGCTGAGCCTGGAGCGGCTGCGCAGCCAGGTCGCGGCGGGGATTATCTGAGGCGGACGGTGCGTGGCCGGTCACGGCCGGCCACACATGCTTCAGTGTCGGGAGCCGAGGTCTCACCGCGACGGCGGCCTGCTCCCCTCCCCCTTGCGGGGAGGGGTTGGGGGTGGGGGTCTCCGGGCGCTGAACTTAATGATGCGCACCGTTGTATTTACCGATCTAGGACGGACTCAATGATGCGAGTCGTTGCCGTCGTGCTCCGCAGAATTCGATTGGTCATCAGCTAAGGTACGACTCGGGGACCCCCACCCCCAACCCCTCCCCGCAAGGGGGAGGGGAACTCACCGCGTTCGCCGCTCCAGATCGAATCCAACGTCTGGCGCCACGCCAATCAAGCTTGCCGCCCTCGCTTGTCCCCCAGCGACAACGCGCCCCCTCACGCTCCCCGCCTTGTGTTGTCAATTTCCTCGCCACCCCTGTAAAATCTCCCTTGGGAGGAGGCTGGCCCGTGGCGACGGGCGGCCGACAAGGATGATCGAAGGATACGATCCTTATCTCGTCGCGCTCTCGGTCGTGATCGCGAGCCTGGGTGGCTATACCGGTTTCAGTCTCACCGCGCGCATCCGCAGCGGGCCGGGAGAGAATGCGCGCGTGCTGCTGTCCGGCGCCGCCGGGATTCTGGCCGTGGGCATCTGGACCATGCATTTCGTGGGCATGATGGCGGCGCCACTGCCGCCTGATGCCGTCTATCTGGTGCTGCCGACCATCATCTCGTTCCTGATCTGCGCGCTCGTGATCGGCATCTCGCTGTTCTTCGTCAGCATCGGCGATCCCTCCCCCCGGCGCGTCGTCCCTTCCGCGCTGCTGCTCGGCGCCGGCATCGCCAGCATGCATTATGTCGGCATGCACGGCCTGTCCGGCTCATTCGGGCTGACGCATGATCCGGCGCTGGTGGCGCTGTCGGTGGCGATTGCGATCGGCGCCGCCTATGGCGGCCTGCGCATCTTCCTGGCGCGGCAGGACGGGCTGCGGCTCGCCATCAGCGCGGTTGCCTTCGGCATCGCCGTGTCCGGCATGCATTACACGGCGATGCTGGGAATGCATGTCGTGCCGATGGGCGAGGGACACGATCACGCCGCACCAGGACTTGCTGCGTCGCCGCAAGCGCTCGCGATCGTCGTCGCCGTGCTGTGCTTCGTCATCGCCGCCGGATTTTTGCTGTCGCTGGTGCCGGACCCGCGCCGTCAATCGCAGCCGATGCCGGCCGTTGCCGAGGCTGCGCCGCAATTGGCGCCGGAGCCGGCCGCGACGGCGGCCGAGCCGGTGGTCGAGGTCGCCGCTATGAGCCGGGCGACGGCGGCGCCGCTGGGGGGCATCGGCCAGCCGCCGCGCGCGACCGCGGCGCGATTGCCGCTGGAGGGCGCCAACGGCACCCATTTCATCGATGCCGGGGACGTGCGCAGCGTGCGCGCTGATGCGCACTACACGCGGATCCACGACGGCACCCGCGAGCGGATGTGCCCATGGTCGATCTCCGAGGCTGAGGCGCAGCTCGATCCCGGCCGCTTCATCCGCGTGCACCGCAGCCACATCGTCGCGATCGAGCACGTGATCTACGTCGGTCGGGAAGGCGAGGGCGCGATCATCGAGCTCGATGGCCCCTCGAAGCCGCGCGTGCCGGTGAGCCGCGCCAAGGTCGCCGAGGTCAAGGCGCGGCTCGGGCTGCGGCGGCCGGCCTGAGTTCAGCGCTCGTTTCGCTGCTGCAACAGAGCGCCGCCATTCTCCCCAACGCATGCAACACCGCGTGCGCGTCTTGCGCGGCCGCTCACGCCGTCACTCGCGCGATTGGGTCGCCCTCGCTGACGCAATTCGTGCGCGACCAGCCGCATTTCGTGCGATTTCGCCGCTCTCCGTGCCGGCTTCGTTGCGCGGCCAGCGATCCCGATCGACGCTCCGCGCCAATCCGCGATGCGTCCGCGTTCGCACTTCGCTCTCGCAGCACGAACGCCCGCCGCAACAACGCGACGGCCTTGCCGATAAGGCAGGCCAGCACAGGAGAGGAAACGTCATGATTCCTGGCCCGTTCGACTATCACCGGCCGGCGAGCGTCAGCGATGCGATCAAGCTGCTCACCGACCTCGGCGATGACGCGCGACCGCTCGCCGGCGGCCACAGCCTGCTGCCGATGATGAAGCTGCGACTGGCGACCCCGGCGCATCTGATCGATCTGCACGGCATCGCCGGGCTCAAGGGCATCCGCCGCGATGGCGACCGCATCGTCATCGGCGCGATGACCACGCAGGCCGAGCTGCTGGCCTCGACCGAGATCGGAGCCAACCTGCCGATCCTGCACGAAACGGCGCTTTTGATCGCCGATCCGCAGGTGCGCTACCGCGGCACGCTCGGCGGCAACGTCGCCAATGGCGATCCCGGCAACGACATGCCGGCGCTGATGCTGGCGCTCGATGCAAGCTACCGTCTGGAGGGGCCGAACGGCGCCCGTGATGTCGCGGCGCGCGAGTTCTACCAGGGCGCCTATTTCACCGCGCTGGAGCCGGGCGAGATCCTCACCGGGATGAGCATTCCCGTTCCGCCTGTGGGACACGGCTACGCCTATGAGAAGCTGAAGCGCAAGGTCGGCGACTACGCGACCGCCGCGGCGGCCGTCGTGCTGACCATGGCCGGCGGCAAGGTGGCGAGCTGTGTGATCGCACTCACCAATCTGCACGAGACGCCGCTGCTCGCGACCGACGCGGCGAACGCCGTGATCGGCACGGCGCTCGACGATGCCGCGCTGAAGGCCGCTGCGAATGCAGCGCGCGCGATCATGCAGCCGGCGTCCGATGCGCGCGGCCCGGCCGAGTACCGCATCCATGTCGGCGGCATCATGGTGATGCGCGCCCTGCAGCGCGCGGCGAGCCGGTCGAAGTAACAGCGTTAGCGGACACCGCGGCCCGGCATGCGGTGCTACCTCGCCACGCGGCGAGCTCTCTCATCTCCCTCCCCCCTTGTGGGGGAGGGGCGGGGAGGGGGGTAGCCCCAAGCGATACTTCCGCCGTGGACCCCCACCCCCGACCCCTCCCCGCAAGGGGGAGGGGAGCTCACCGCCCGGGAGGCTGATAGCCGGGCCAAAGCTCAAACAAATTTCAAGGGAGCACCAAATGCCCAAAACCCATATCACGATGAAGGTGAACGGCAGCGAGGTCGAAGGCCTCGCCGAGCCGCGCACGCTGCTGGTTCATTTCCTGCGCGAGCAGGCGCAGCTCACCGGCACCCATATCGGCTGCGAGACAAGCCATTGCGGCGCCTGCACCATCGACATCGACGGCATGAGCGTGAAGAGCTGCACCATGCTCGCGGTGCAGGCCAACGGCTGCGAGATCACCACGATCGAGGGCATGGCCAACGCCGACGGCACACTGTCGCCGCTGCAGGAAGGCTTCCGCATGATGCACGGCCTGCAATGCGGCTTTTGCACGCCCGGCATGATTTTGCGCGCGCATCGGCTGCTGCGGGAGAATCCGTCGCCGACGGAGGCGGAAATCCGCGCCGGCATCTCCGGCAACATCTGCCGCTGCACCGGCTACCAGAACATCGTCAAGGCGATCCAATACGCCGCCGCCAAGATCAACGGCGTGGAATTCCAGGAGGCCGCGGAATGAACGACCTGACTCCCACGCGGGAACAACGCGAAGCCGCGCTCGAAGGCATGGGCTGCCGGCGCAAGCGCGTCGAGGACATCCGCTTTACCCAGGGCAAGGGCAACTACGTCGACGACGTCAAGCTGCCGGGCATGCTGCACGGCGACTTCGTGCGCTCGCCGCATGCGCATGCGCGGGTGAAGGCGATCCACACCGAGGAGGCGCTGAAAGTGCCCGGCGTGCTCGCGGTCATCACCGCCGAGACGCTGAAGACCGTCAACCTCGCCTGGATGCCGACCTTGGCCGGCGACGTGCAGATGGTGCTCGCCGACGGCAAGGTGCTGTTCCAGAACCAGGAGGTCGCCTTCGTCGTCGCGACCGACCGCTATGCCGCCGATGACGGCGTCTCCAAGGTGGTGGTCGAATACGAGCCGCTGCCGGTGCTGGTCGATCCGTTCAAGGCGATGGACCCGGACGCCCCCGTTCTGCGCGAGGATCTCGCCGGCAAGACCACAGGCGCACACGGCCCGCGCAAGCATCACAACCACATCTTCGAATGGAGTGTCGGTGACAAGGAACTCACCGACGCCGCGTTCAAGAAGGCCGACGTCACCATCAAGGAGATGATCTCGTATCACCGCACCCATCCGTCGCCGCTCGAGACCTGCCAGTGCGTCTGCTCGTTCGACAAGATCAAGGGCGAGCTGACGATCTGGGGCACCTTCCAGGCGCCGCATGTGATCCGCACCGTGGTGTCGCTGATCGCCAAGATCCCCGAGCAGAAGATCCACGTCATCGCGCCGGACATCGGCGGCGGCTTCGGCAACAAGGTCGGCGCCTATCCCGGCTATATCTGCGCCGCGGTGGCCTCGATCGTCACCGGCAAGCCGGTGAAATGGGTCGAGGACCGCATCGAGAATCTGACCGCCACGGCGTTCGCGCGCGACTATCACATGACCACCGAGATCGCGGCGACCAAGGACGGCAAGGTCACCGGCCTGCGCGTCCACGTGCTCGCCGACCACGGCGGCTTCGACGCCTGCGCCGACCCGTCGAAATGGCCGGCCGGCTTCTTCAACATCGTCACCGGCTCCTATGACTTCCCGGTCGCGCATCTCAGCGTCGACGGCGTCTACACCAACAAGGCGCCGGGCGGCGTTGCCTATCGCTGCTCGTTCCGCGTCACCGAGGCGGCCTATTGCATCGAGCGCGGCATGGACATTCTCGCGCAGAAGCTCGGTATGGACCCGGCGGAGCTGCGCCTGAAGAATTTCGTCAAGCCGGAGCAGTTTCCCTATCACTCGGCGCTGGGCTGGGAGTACGATTCCGGCGACTACCACACCGCCATGCGCAAGATGATGGAGAGCGTGGACTACGCCGGTCTCCGCAAGGAGCAGGCCGAGAAGCGCGCCGCCTTCCAGCGCGGCGAGACCCGCGAGATCATGGGCATCGGCGTCTCCTTCTTCACCGAGATCGTCGGCGCCGGTCCGTCGAAGAACTGCGACATCCTGGGGATCGCGATGTTCGATTCCTGCGAGATCCGGCTGCACCCGACCGGCGCCGGCATCGCGCGGATGGGCACCAAGAGCCAGGGCCAGGGGCACGAGACCACCTGGGCCCAGATCATCGCCAGCGAGATCGGCATTCCCGCCGACAACATCATGGTCGAGGAGGGCAACACCGACACCGCGCCTTATGGCTTGGGCACCTACGGCTCGCGCTCGACGCCGGTGGCCGGCGCGGCCATCGCGATGGCCGCGCGCAAGATCAAGGCCAAGGCGCAGATGATCGCGGCCTACAAGCTCGAGGTCCATGAGGACGATCTCGAATGGGACATCGACGGCTTCCGGGTCAAGGGTCTGCCCGAGAAGGTGATGTCGATGAAGGACATCTGCTGGGCGGCCTACAACTCGGTGCCGCCCGGCATGGAGCCGGGGCTGGAGGCGGTGAGCTACTACGATCCGCCCAACATGACCTATCCGTTCGGCGCCTATCTCTGCGTGATGGACATCGATGTGGATACGGGCGTGTACAAGGTCCGACGCTTCTATGCGCTGGATGATTGCGGCACCCGCATCAACCCGATGATCATCGAGGGCCAGATCCATGGCGGCCTCACCGAAGCCTTCGCCATCGCGATGGGCCAGGAGATCCGCTACGACGCCGAGGGCAATGTCGTCACCGGCTCGTTCATGGACTTCTTCATGCCGACCGCGGTGGAGACGCCGCATTGGGAGACCGACTTCACGGTGACGCCTTCGCCGCACCATCCGATCGGCGCCAAGGGCGTCGGCGAAAGCCCCAATGTCGGCGGCGTGCCGGCGTTCTCCAATGCGGTCAATGACGCGTTCTCGTTCCTGGGCGCGACGCACATCCAGATGCCCCACGACTTCTGGCGCAACTGGCAGGCGGCGAAGAACCTGGGCGTGGTGGCGTAGGCTATATCCAAGTGCACCTTCGTCATTGCGAGGAGCGAAGCGACGACTTGTCCGCCATAGCCCGAAGGGCGACGGCGGAAGCAATCCAGAGTCCCGCCCATCACCCTGGATTGCTTCCGCCTACGCCCTGCGGGCTTCGGCGGACACGTCGCTTCGTTCGCAATGACGCGGAGAGAGTGGAGCTATAACGGCATCGGCAGTGCGCTCCCCTTCCCCTTGCGGGGAGGGGTTGGGGGTGGGGGTCTCCGGCGGCGGTGTCGCCTGATGCTACCCCCCTCCCTAGCCCTCCCCCACAAGGGGGGAGGGAACGCACTGGCTTCGCGGTGAGATCGAGAATCAAACGCTGATGAAAGCCCGCGACGACATCGCACAATCGCTCTCCGCCTGCGGTTATATCGCCGACGGCGAGCTCGCGACTGCCATCACCTTGATGCAGCTCCTCAGGCGGCCGCTGCTGCTGGAAGGCGAGGCCGGGGTCGGCAAGACGGAGGTCGCCAAGGCGCTCGCCTGCGTGCACGGCACCGAGCTGATCCGTCTGCAATGCTATGAAGGTCTCGACCAGAGCTCGGCGCTGTACGAGTGGAACTACCAGCGCCAGCTGCTCGCGATCGAGGCGCATCGCGGCCAGCCGGACACCATCGAGGACCAAATCTTCTCCGAGAAATATCTGCTGGAGCGGCCGCTGCTTGCGGCGATCCGCCGCGCCACGCCGCCGGTGCTGCTGATCGATGAGATCGACCGCGCCGACGACGAATTCGAGGCGTTCCTGCTGGAGCTCCTGTCGGACTTCCAGGTCTCGATCCCGGAGCTCGGCACCATCAAAGCAATCAGCATCCCGCACGTGGTGCTGACCTCCAACGGCACCCGCGAATTGTCCGACGCGCTGCGCCGGCGCTGCCTCTATCACTACGTCGACTATCCCGACGTCGATCGCGAGGCCCGCATCATTCTGGCGCGGATCGACGGCGCCTCGGCGCAACTGGCCCTGCAGATCGCGCGCCTCATCGACTCCTTGCGCAAGGAGGAACTGCGCAAGGTGCCCGGCGTCGCCGAGACGCTGGACTGGGCGGCGGCACTGGTCGGGCTCGACGTGCGCGATCTCAAGGACCAGCCGGAGATGGTGCATGACACCTTGATGTGCCTGCTCAAGACCCATGAGGACCGCGCGCGGATCACGCGCGAGGTCACGGCGCGGCTGCTGGGGAAGGTCGCATGAGCTGCTGTGGCACCACACCCGACCACGAGGACATGAACGCGGTCGCGCGGCTGGTCGCGGGACGCCTCGGTGCATTTCTCAAGACGTTGCGCGACAACGGCTTTGCGGTCGGCCTGTCGGAGGGGCAGGACGCGGCGGCCGTGATGAGTGCGGGCTATGCCGATAAGCCCGGCCTGTTGCGCTCCGCCTTCAAGCACCTGCTTTCGGCGCGCAAGAGCGAGTGGGATCGCTTCGACGGCCTGTTCGACGCGTTCTGGCTCGGCAAGCGCGTGCGCTCGCGCTCGCTGGTCGCCGGCGCGACGGCGAGAGCGAACAGCCCGTCGCTGAAGAGTCTGCGGGATGCGAATGCCGGTCAGCCGGAGCCTCACGGCGCGACCGATCAGATTCCCTCTGACGAAACCCCACGCGACGCGGGCGGCGAGGGCCTGCGCGAAGGGGCATCGCGCGTGGAGTCCATCAGCGATACCGACTTCCGCAAGCTCGCAGATCCCGACCAGGTCGCGCTGGCGCACGAGGCCGCGGCGCGGCTCGCCCGGGCGATGCGGACACGGCTGACGCGCCGCGATCAGTTGCGGCGCAAGGGCGAGCGGCTCGACCTGCGCCGCACCATCCACCGCAACATCAGCCATGGCGGCGTGCCGATTGCGCTGGTGCACCGGCGACGCAAGCACAAGCCGCTGCGGCTGGTGGTGCTGCTCGACGCCTCCGGCTCGATGAGCCCCTACACCGCGGTGTTCCTGCGCTTCATCCACGGTGTGCTCGACGCCTTTCATGAGGCCGAAGCGTTCCTGTTTCACACCCGGCTTGCCTATGTCTCGGATGCGATGAAGGAGAAGGATGCCGCGCGGGCGCTCGACCGTCTCTCGATGATGGCGCAGGGCGCCGGCGGCGGGACGCGGATCGGCGAGAGCCTGCAGACCTTCAATCGCTGGCACGCGCCGCGCGTCATTCATTCGCGGACCTGCGTGATGATCGTCTCCGACGGCTACGACACCGGTGACCCAGCCTTGCTCGGCCGCGAGATGGCGCAGCTGTCGCGCCGCTGCCGCCGCATCGTCTGGCTCAATCCGATGCTCGGCTGGGACGGCTATGCGCCGGAAGCGCGCGGCATCAAGGCCGCGCTGCCCTTCGTCGATCTCTACGCGCCCGCGCATACGTTGAGCTCGCTCGCGGCGCTGGAGCCTTATTTGGCGAGGTTGTGAGGATGCGGATGCGCGGCATCGTTGTGAGCTCAAGGCGCGCTGTCGCAGCATCGGTGGTGCGCTCCCTCCCCCCTTGTGGGGGAGGGCTGGGGAGGGGGGTACCCCGACATCGGGCAAGACGCCCCCCTCCCTAGCCCTCCCCCACAAGGGGGGAGGGAACATACCTTCTCTGTCGAAGCAGTGTGCTTCCGACAGTCCGCAGAGGAGGCAGTCATGACCGCTGCTCCCGAACTGCTCGATCTCGCCGCGCAACTGAAAGCCAACGACGAGAGCTTCGTGCTCGCCACCGTCGTCCGTACGGTGTCGGTGACCGCCGCGAAGGCCGGCGCCAAGGCGATCATCCGCCCCGACGGCAGCATCGTCGCGGGCTGGATCGGCGGCGGCTGCGCCCGCGGCGCGGTGCTGAAGGCGGCGCGCGAGGCGCTCGCCGACGGCATCCCGCGCATGGTCTCGGTGCAGCCTGAGAACCTGCTCGCCGAGCTCGGCGTCAAGCCGGGCGAAACCAGGGAGGGCGTGCGCTTCGCCGCCAACATGTGCCCGAGCAAGGGCACCATGGACATCTTCGTCGAGCCGGTGCTGCCGCATCCCGCGCTGGTCATCCTCGGCGCGAGCCCGGTCGCGATCGCGCTCGCGGCGCAGGCGCGGCCGCTCGGCTATCACGTGACGCTGGCGGCGCCGGCGTCCGATCTCGTCACGACACCGGAGGCCGATGTGCTGATCGATGGCTTCGCGCTGGATCAACCGGCCGGGAGCAGCCGCTTCGTCGTGGTGTCGACGCAAGGCAAGGGCGACGAGGCGGCCTTGCGCGCCGCGCTCGCCTGCGATGCGGCCTACCATGCCTTCGTCGGCAGTCGCCGCAAGATGGACAGCCTGCGCGACAAGCTGATCAGGGCCGGCATCGACGCCGCGCTGCTCGACAAGGTCAAGGCACCGGCTGGCCTCGATCTCGGCGCCATCACGCCGGAGGAGATCGCGATGTCGATTCTGGCCGAGATCACGCAGGTGCGCCGGCGCGGCCAGCGCGGCTGACTTCCGTCATGGCGCGAGCGGCAGGTCGAACGAGACCCTGAGCCCATCCGGCGCGAAGTCGCGCGTGACCTCGCCTTTCAGGGCCGCGCCGAGAATGCGCTCGAACAGCAGCGAGCCGAAGCCGTTGCTCGCAGGTGGTGAGACCTGCGGCCCGCCGTTCTCCTCCCAGGACAGCTTGAGCCGTCCGTCGGCATGGGTCCAGCTCAGCGTCACCCCTCCTGCATCGTTCGACAGCGCGCCGTATTTCACCGCGTTGGTGACGAGCTCGTGCAGCCCCATCGACAGATACAGCGCGACGCCCGGCGGAAGCGGCACGCCAGGACCGTCGACCGTGACACGGTCGCCTTGCAGCGGCGCCAGTTCGGCGCAGACCAGCTCATCGAGCGCGATCGCCTCGCGGCCGCGATCCAGCGCCAGCGCGTGGCTACGGGTCAGCGCGGCAATGCGGCCGCGCAGCACCTCGCCGAACGCGGCCAGCGCCGAATCGGCGCGGATGCTGAGCGCGATCACGCTGTCGACCAGCGCCAGCGTGTTCTTGACACGGTGATTGAGCTCATGGACGAGCACGCGATGGTGCTGCTCGATCGTGCGCCGCCGTGCATTCTCGGTGCGCAGCGCGATCTCGTCCATCACGATCTCGCTGAGCTCGGTGAGCTGGGCGATGTCGTCGTCGCTCCACGGCCGCGGCTCGTGATCGATGGCGCAGAGCGCGCCGATCACCTCGCCGCTCGGCAGCCGCAGGGGGACGCCGAGATAGGCGATCACGCCGAAAACCGGCACCGCGAGATTGTCCTTCACCAGCGGATGCTCGTTGGCGTCGCTGATCACCAGCGGCTGCGCCGAGGTCACGACGTGCTGGCAGAAGGAGTGGCTGAGCGGCGTCTCGCGCAGCGACGCCCACGGCTCGCACAGGCCGACCGAGCTCTTGAAGAACTGCCGGTCGCGATCGACCAGCGCGATGATCGCCGCCGGAGCCTGCAGCAGCCGCGAGGTCAAGCGGGTGACGCGATCGAAGCCCGGCTCCGGCGGCGAGTCGAGCAGCTCGGTCTGCAACAGGGCAGTCAATCGGTCTGGCGCGGAGGCGTCGCGATCGGACGTCATGCAGCTTTCGTCGGTCGGGCGTTCAGCCAGTGACAGGTTGCAAGACGGACCGGACGGAGCGCAAATCCGGAGCCGGTCGATCGTGCGGCGCAGTGGTATTCGGCTGGAACGAAGCCGGCGCAGAGACGAGATGAAGCCATCAACGCGGCCATCGCCGCGCCTCAGGGGCGGGGCGAATCCCGGTTCCACGCAGGTAACCAAGTGGCAGACTATGGCCTGACCAAGGCAAGCTTGGCATTCCGCCGCAGGTTCTCTTTGGTATCCATTATATCCGTCAGCCCCCCTTGACCGCACCCGCCGTCAGGCCGGCCACGATCTGCCGCTGCGCGAACACGGTCAGCAGCAGCACCGGCAGGGTCACGATCAGCGCGGCCGCCGCGAGCGGCCCCCAAGAGAGCTGATCGAACGAGATCATGTTGTAGACCGCGACCGGCAAGGTGCGGGTCTCGCGTCCGGCCAGCACGATGCCGAACACGAAATTATTCCAGGAGAAGATCACCGCGAGGATGAAGGCGACGGCGAGGCCGGGCTTCGCCACCGGCAATGCCACGTGACGGAAAACCTGCCAGCGTGTCGCGCCATCGATACGCGCGGCTTCTTCGAGCTCGATCGGCGTGGTCTCGAAATAGCCGATCATGATCCAGATCACGATCGGCACGGTGACGACGAGATGGATGATGATCTGCGGCCATAGCGTGCCGAGCAGGCCGAGCCACTGGAACAAGAGGAACAGCGGGATCAGATAGGACAGGCCCGGCGTGATGCGCGCGATCAGGATCACGATCGCGGACTTGTGCGCGGCCATGCGGGCGATGCCGTAGCCGGCGGGCACGCCGACCAGCATCGCGAGCGCCGTCGCGCCGCCGGTCACCACCAGGCTGTTCTTGAAGTAGGTGAAGAAGCGGTTGGACGACAGCACGTCGGCATAGTTCTTCCAGGCGAAATGCTCCGGCCAGAACACCGGCGGATACGCGGCGTTGTCGACCTCGTACTTCACCGACAGCGAGATCATCCAGAGGAAGAACAGGATCGCCGGCGAGACGATGAGGAAGACGCCGAGCGCGAGCCCGAGCCGGCCGAGGATGGTCTGCGCGCTCATGTGTCGCTCCCCAGCGCATTCCACTGCGCGCGGCGGCGCAGCACCAGCAAGAGCGCAGTCAGCGCGATGATCAGCGCGAAGAACACCACCGCGATCGCCGACGCATAGCCGAGGTCGTAATAGACGAAGGCGACGCTGTAGAGATAGAGGTTGATGGTCTCCGACGCCGAGCCGGGCCCGCCTTGGGTGATCGCGAAGATGATGTCGAAGCTCTTGATCGCGTCGATGGCGCGGATCATCGCGGCGATGAACAGGAACGGCATGATCAAGGGCAGGGTGATGTAGCGGAACATCTGCCAGGTGCTGGCGCCGTCGATCTGTGCGCTCTCGTACGGCTCCGTCGGCAGCGAGGCGATGCCGCCGAGCACGATCAGCATCACCAGCGGCGTCCACTGCCAGGTCTCGACCAGCACCAGCGAGGGGATCACCGTACCCGGATGGAATACCCAGAGCTGCGGCGGCAGGCCGACCAGCGACAGCAGGTAGTTGAGGATGCCGAGCTGCGGATGGAACATCATCGTCCACACCAGGGCGATCGCCACCGGCGTCGCCATCATCGGCATGATGAACAGCGCCCGCAGCAGTCCCCGGCCGGGGAAGCGGGCATGGAAGATCACCGCCGCGAAGGTGCCGAGCACCAGCGGCAGCAGCACCGATAGAGCCGTATAGGACAGCGTGTGCCCGACCGACTCGACGAAGCGGGGATCGGCCGGCAGCCTGAGATAGTTCGACAGCCCGACGAATGTCGTTGGCGAACCGACCTTCCACTCCTGGAAGCTCATCCAGATCGTGAACAGCCAGGGGAAGATGATCACCGCCAGCACGGTGACCAGCGCCGGGATGACGAACGGCCAGTACGACGGCGGCCGCAGCGCACGTTCCGGCGCAGCCGCCTCCGCTGCCGCGCCGGCCTGTTCGACGATCGTGCTCACGCTTTCTCGCTGCGCTCCAGGATGGGGCGGAACTGTTCGTGCGCCTTCTTCAGCTCGGTGGCGGGATCGGCGCCCGACAGCGTCGCGGTCAGCGCCGCACCGACGAGATCGCGGAATTCGGCGACCGGGATGATCACGGGCAGGCCGAGCTTGGAGATCTTGCCGGAGTCGATCGCCGACTGCAGCCACTCCTTCGGCATCTTCACGCCGCCCTGGACCCCGGGGTCGTTGAGCACCGAGTTGCGGAACGGCACGCCGCCGCCGGCCTGCACCAGGCGGGCGCCCTGCGGCTTCGACACCAGCCACTGGCACAGCAGCCAAGCGGCTTCCTTGTTCTTGCTCGCGGCCGCAATGCCGATGCCGTCGCCATAGGTCGCCGAGTACTGCCCCCTCGGTCCTGCGGGCACCACGGTGTAGCCGACCTTGCCGACCACGCGCGAGGCGTTGGGATCCTCCAGCGGCGGCGCCCAGCCGACGCCGTCGATCCACATCGCCGAGCGGCCTTGCGTGAACGAGGCCATCGACTCCATCCAGTTGAAGCCGGCCACGCCCGGAGGCGCGCAGGTCGTCAGCAGCTTCTGATACAGCTTGGTGGCCTCGATTGCCTCGGGGCCGTCGGTCAGGATGTTGCCCTTGGCGTCCAGGAACTCGCCGCCATAGTTGAGGAAGAAGTTCGTCCACAGGGTCATGTTGGCGTTGCGCAGGCCGCGTCCGACAAATCCGAACGTGCCGTCCTTGGCATCGGTCAGCTTCTGCGCCGCCGTGACCATCTCGTCGAGCGTCTTCGGCACTTCGACGCCCTTCTTCGCGAACAGCTCCTTGTTGTAGTAGAGGATGAAGTAGTCGACCGACCATGGCAGCGAGAACATCCGGCCCTTGTCGTTGCTGGCGTAAGTCAGGCCGGCGGCGGAGAAATCGCTCTGCACGAGGTCCGGCGCCGTGAGGTTAGGATCCTTCATGAAGTCGGTGATGTCGGCGAGCCAGCCGGCCTTCTCGAACTGCCGCTTCTGCACGTGATAGCTGAGATGGACGACGTCGAAGCTCGGCTTGCCCGACGACAGCTCGATCACGACCTTCTGCCGCTGCTGCTGCTCCGGGATCTGCTCGGATTCCACCTCGATGCCGGTCAGCGCGGTGAATTCCTTGATGTTCTTCTGCAGATTGTCGCCGCGCGGGCCCTTGGCCAGGATCACCTCGAGCTTGGTGCCGGCATATTTCTTCCACTGCGGCTCGGACCAGGCAGGCTGGCCGGTGAGCGCCAGCGCGCCTGCTGCTGCCGTGCCTGCAAGCATGTTGCGGCGCGTGATCGCGGTCATTCGTATCCTCCCCAGGATCATTCTTCTTTGATCTGGAAGTGTAGCGTGATCTGGCGGCGCTGCAACAGCGCGTTGCCGGTTCGGCTGGGGATGCGATGACGCAGCGTGGTGCGATGCGGCAAGCAGCTCACGTATCGGCCTCGGCCGCGAAATCCGCGCGCTCCAGCAGCCACGACAGCGCGAAGCCGGCGACGAGTCCCCAGAACGCGGCGCCGATATTGAGCAGCGGCACGTCGGCCACCGTGACGAGAAAGGCGATCAGTGCGCCCAACGAGAACCGCGTCTTGAACGCGGTCACGAACGCCGTTTGCAGCACGCGCAGCATGGCGAGGCCCGCCAGCGCGGTGATCAATGATTTCGGCGCGATCAGCAGCAGCGTGGTGAAGGTCGGCGCCAGCAGGCCGAAGCCGAGCGCAAGCACGCCCACCACCATCGCCGCGGTATAGTGGCGCTTGCGCTCGCCGCCGGAGACGACGATCGCGTTGGTCGGTCCGGTCAGGCAGGTCGAGACGCCGCCGACGACAGCTGATAGCACCGAGCCGAGGCCGCAGGCCACGGTGACGAGATTGACCGGCGGCTTGTGACCGGCGGCGGTCAGCACCGCAAAGCCCTGGCCGTTCTGCACCACCAGCACGGTGACCGCGAGCGGCACGATCAGCTCGATCATGGCCGCGAGCGACCAGGATGGCGTCGGGATCACCGGATGGATCAGCGCGATCTGCAGCGACGCATTCTGATCATACTTGCCGAACAGGAGAGCCGCGAGCGTGCCGATGACGAGCGCGCCGATGATTGGCGGGCAGCGCCGGCCCAGCGCAGGGAGTGCGGTCAGCAGCAGCCAGAGCACGACCATCGGCCCGGCGATGGCAAAGTCGGCGAACACGGCGCGGACGAGATCGAGGCCGAAGCGCAGGAATACGCCGGCGACCATGCCCATCACGATCGGCATCGGCACCAGCTGCATCGCGCGCTTGACCCAGCCGGTGAGCCCGAGCACCAGCATCAACAGCGCCGTACCGTAGAACGCGCCGACCACCTGCGGGAAGCTGAGATGCGTCAGCGACTGGCCGACCAGGACGGTGCCCGGAATGGTCCAGAACAGCACCAGTGGCTCGTGATAGCGCCACGACAGCAGCAGTGTGATCAGGCCGTTGATGAAGAACACGCCGAAGATCCACGACGCGATCTCCGCCTGCGACAGCCCGCCATTGGCGCCGACCGACAGGATGATGGCGACCGGTCCGGTGATCGCGAACAGCCAGCCGATGAAGCCGTGCGAGGCGTAGAGCGGACCGAAGTCACTGGAGATCTGGCCGAGGCTGGGCGGCGGTCCGGCGGGACGTTCGATGGCGCTGAACATGAGGGCGGGGCTCGGGGCTGGGGTTCTTGTTTGCTCGCATCTCCAGGGGATGCTGGCCGAACAGGACGGCCTGTGCAAGGCACGGGGCTGATCGGCGGATTACGCTTCGCTAATCCGCCCTACAGGTTCGAGCGTAGGGCGGATTAGGCGAAGCCGTAATCCGCCGCAAATCTTGAATTCATGCATCCGCTGCGAGTAGGCTTACGTTGGTTTCGACTCGAAGCTCGATCCATGCCCAACTATCGACGCGCATTCGTTCCAGGCGGTTGTTGGTTTTTCACGCTGAATCTGCTCGATCGGCGTCAGAGCTTGCTGATCGATCACATCGACGTCCTGCGCTCCGCGGTCGCCGCCACGAAGCGGCGTTTTCCTTTCGAGATCGATGCCTTCGTGGTGATGCCCGATCATCTTCATGCCGTCTGGACCTTGCCGCCCGATGACGCCGACTTCTCGATGCGCTGGCGGCTGATCAAGAACCGCTTCGCGCGGGCGCTTCCAAGGACAGAAAATCTCAGCCCCACTCGTGTGGTGCGGCAGGAGCGCGGCATCTGGCAGCGCCGATTCTGGGAGCATCTTATCCGCGACGAAGAAGATTATGCCCGTCACGTGGAGTATTGTTACATCAATCCGGTGAAGCATAGCTTCGTCAGCCGCGTCGCGGACTGGCCGCATTCTTCGTTTCATCGCGATGTGCGCGCAGGAATGTTTCCTGCGGACTGGGCGGGTGATGTCGAGGTCAGCGGAACGTTCGGAGAGCGTTGACGGAGTCAAGTTTGTCTCGAAATCCCGTGCTGTGTGGTGGCGGATTACGCTTCGCTAATCCGCCCTACGCTCGACCCGTAGGGCGGATTAGGCGCAGCCGTAATCCGCCGTATGTATCCGCGCTAAAGGGGCAATCTTCTGCCCGTCGACCAAATCACCTCATTGCTGCAAATCCTGTCCACCCCTTCGGATAAAAATAAATCGCTTGACGATTTCGCAAAATCAGCATTATGGTCCCGCTCGTTCCGTTGCGTCGGAGGGGACGTACCGCGGTCGTCATGGACGTCGGCAACGGAATGCGATGGGCGGGTCGGGTCGCAGCGTGATTCAGTTCGCGTCGACGAACGATGCGGCCCGCACGGTCAAGTCGCGCGGTCCTGGCACCCCGAAGCTGGTGTCCCGCGTAACGCGCGCAAGCGCGTTGCGCGCACGGTGGCCAACAAGCCGGCGCACCGGGGAGAACGCGAAGCAGCCGTCAAAACCGTCGCGCAGGGAGGGCCGGGTGTGTTCGGCCAGACCTGTGGTACCTGCCGCCTGCATTTTTTTCAGCAGGCGGGCCACGGGCGCGGCCAGCGCCCGGCCTTCCCTGCGCCCTTCATCTCGTGAGGGCGGCACGATGAGCAAAGCTCGGACGCAAAATGCGTCGCGAGATCGCGGAGCTGCATCGCCAGATGTCGGCAGACAATGTTGCCATGAAAGACACCGCGGGCGTCGTTGCGAGCGCAGCGACTTGTCCGCCGGAACTCGGAGAGCGTAGGCGGAAGCAATCCAGGATCTCTCCGTTGAGGCACCCTGGATTGCTTCGTCGCTGCGCTTCTCGCAATGACGGCGTATGGGGCAAGCTGCCCACCCTCCCCTGGAGGGGGAGGGTCGCCTCACGACGAGCGAAGCGAGACGTGAGGCGAGGTGGGGTGATCTCTCCACTTGCACCAGAGCCTGCGGAGAGATCACCCCACCCCGCTCGCCCGCTTCGCGTGCGATCGACCCTCCCCCTCCAGGGGAGGGTGGGCCAAATCGAGTTCTAGCGCGAGAAGGATGAGGCGACGTTCGCAGACAACCGAGGTCAGTCGAACAGGCTCGACACCGATTCTTCCGCCGCCGTCCGCCCGATCGCCTCGGCGATCAGCGGGGCGATCGCCAGCGTGCGGATGTTGGGGGCGTTGCGGACCGCTTCGGTCGGCATGATGGAGTCGGTGATGACGAGCTCCTTCAGCCGCGACGAGGTGATGCGGGACGCGGCACCGCCGGAGAGCACGCCATGCGTGATGTAGGCGTAGACGTCCTTGGCGCCGTATTTGAGCAGCGCATCCGCCGCGTTCACCAGGGTGCCGCCGGAATCGACGATGTCGTCGATCAGGATGCAGGTGTGGCCGGAGACGTCGCCGATCACGTTCATGACCTCGGACTCGCCGGGACGCTCGCGGCGCTTGTCGACGATGGCGAGCGGCGTGTTGATGCGCTTGGCCAGGCCTCGGGCGCGCGCCACGCCGCCGACGTCCGGCGAGACGACCATGAGGTTGGAGAGATCGAAGCGATCCTTGATGTCGCGCACCATCAGCGGCGAGGCAAAAAGGTTATCGGTCGGGATGTCGAAGAAGCCCTGGATCTGGCCGGCGTGCAGATCCAGCGTCATGACGCGGTCGACGCCCGCATGGGTGATCAGGTTCGCGACGAGCTTGGCCGAGATCGGCGTGCGCGAGTTCGATTTGCGATCCTGCCGCGCATAGCCGAAATAGGGCACCACGGCGGTGATGCGGCGCGCGGAGGCGCGGCGCAGCGCATCGGTGATGATCAGGAGCTCCATCAGCAGGTCGTTCGCCGGATAGGACGTCGATTGAATGATGAAGACGTCGGAGCCGCGGACGTTCTCCTGGATCTCGACGAAGATCTCCATGTCGGCGAAGCGCCGGACCACCGCTTTCGTCAGCGGCAGCCCGAGTTCAGCGGCGATGCCGGCGGCGAGAGCCGGATTGGAGTTGCCGGCGACGAGTTTGATGGAGCCGTTCTTGGCCGACATCGTGAATTCTCCTCGCGTCTCGCTGGAGACCTTGTTCAGCATATCGGGCTATCCATGGAACCGGCAGTTTTGCACGGGCGAGGTGATATCAAGGACACCGCGCGCATGGCAACCCGCCGCGGGTGTTTTTCCCGGCCAAAAACGGCGCAAAATGCGCCTCTTTGCCTAATGGTCGGTGTAGCCGAGGGCCGCGACGCTGGTGCCGCCGGACGCCGGCGACGCGGGCTCGGCCACGGCGACCGCGGGGCCGCGGGTGGCCGGTGCCGCCGGTGGCGCGCCGTCGGCGGGCGCGGTGCCGTTCAGCATGTTCGAAAGTCCGCTGAAGCCGGCCTGCGCGATTTTCCGAAGGACCATGTCGTCGACATTGTTCCACGGATCGCGGCCGCCGCGTCCGACCGGCTCTTCGCCCGACAGCCGCAGCGCGCGCTGCTGATTGCGATCGTAGACGTCGAACACCCAGGCGATCACGCTCTTGCCGCTGACGACCTGGGCGGAGAGATAGGTGCGGACACGATAGGCCGCCGGAGCCTCGCGCGACACGATGGCGAGGCTACGCAGCTTGGACTCGCTGTCGAGCACGCTGACCATGCGGTCGAAGATCTGCGGCGGCGGGCCGTCGATCTGCTCGAAGGCGATCGTGGCGCTATCCGATGCAGGCGCCATCGCATAGGCGTTGGACGCACCACCGCTGCTGGTCGCGCAGCCGCCGAGCGTTGCAGCGGACGTCATCAGCAAAACGGCAACGCAGGCGTGCTGCGCAGCGCGGCTGATCCGTCGAAGTGGTGTCGGCGCTCCCCTCATCGTCGGGAGCGATATCGTTAAAATCGATTAACGTCTAGGTCGCGGCTGCCACAGATTAGGACAGAGTGCACTCAGTTGTACAGAAAGGGTTAAGCAATCCACATGCGGCCACAATGGCGCCCCGCTTCAGCCTTCGAGCATGATGGCATGGACGTGCCGGCCATAGTCCGGCTCCCTGCGATGCACAGAGCGGCGGTAACTGAAGAAGCGCTCATCGGCATAGGTGTCGAGGCCGAGGTCGTCGATCAGCAGCACGCCGGCGTTTTCCAGCCGCATCCGGATGAAGCCGGCGAGGTCGAACATTGCGTGGCCGTCGCGCGTCGAGGGCAGGAAGAAGCGCGCGTGCTCGGCGTCGTCGTCGAGGAAGCGCGTGACGAACTCGGCGCCGACTTCATAGCTCGGCTGGCGGATCAGGGGGCCGACGGCGGCGACGACCTGCCCGCGCTCGGCGCCAAGCTCCTCCATCGCCTGCAGCGTGGCTTCGAGCACGCCGGTGAGCGCGCCTTTCCAGCCGGCATGGGCGGCGCCGATGACGCGCCTCTCGGGGTCGGCGAACAGGATCGGCCCGCAATCGGCCGTGGTGACGCCGATCGCGAGATTCGGCGTTGCGGTCACCAGCGCGTCGGCCTTCGGCCTGACCGGGCTGTCCCAGGGCCCGGTCGCGACCACGACGTCGGGCGAATGGATCTGGTGCAGGCTGAGGAACTGGTCGGGCGCGACGCCGAGATGGGCGGCCATGCGGCGGCGGTTTTCCCGGACGTTCTCCGGCACGTCATTCGATCCGAGCCCGCCATTGAGGCCGGCATAGATGCCGTCGGAGACGCCGCCCTCGCGGGTGAAGAAGGCGTGGCGCAGGCCAGGGATCGCGGACATCACATCCGATGATACCAGCATCACGCGCCTCCCGTGTTCTCGTTGGTGTGTTCGTCGCTGATGCCCGCCAGCACCGGAATGGCCGGATCGGAGATGCCGAGCACCTTGAACAGCGACCCCATTCCGCCGCGGCCGCCGCCGGTCAGGCGCTTCAGCCCGCTCGCGATGTCCTGCGAGACTTCCGGCGACGCCTTCTGCATCAGGGTCAGCGCGCGGGTTTCGATGCCGAGCCGCTGCAGGAACTCGCCCTGCGTGACCGGGCCGTGAACGCGCGCGCCGACGGCTTCCGCGGCCCGCGCCAGCGCGTCGAAATCGACATGGGCGGTGATGTCGGCAAGCCCCGGTGTCTTGAGGGGATCAGCGAAGCTATGACGGGCGATGGCCTGGAAGGTGTCGCCGACGTCGCTGCGCACATGGCCGTAATCGATGATTACGGCGGCGCCGCGCTGGTCGCGGATGCGCCTGGCGATGGCCATCATCTCCATGTTCGGCCGCCATTCGAAGATCGCGCCGGCCGGCGCGGCGCGCACCAGCGGCGGCAGCAGCAGCTCGAAGCCGGGCGTCGGATCGGCGGCCGCGCCGTAGACGAAGTTCTCCTCCTCGTCGAGCTCGACGACGCGCTCGTGCCAGCCGGTCTCGCGCCTGATCATCTGGTGGATCGGCAGCACGTCGAAATACTCGTTGGCGAAGATGACGCTGGGGCCCTCCGGCACCTCGTCGAAGCTCTCGTGCCAGTTGACGTTGCGCAGGCCGGTCAGCGTCGCCTTCTGCTTTTCGCGCAGGACAGGATTGACCTCGACCAGGTGGACCGAGATCGTCTGGTACAGCGGCGGCAGCACGCGCAGCGCCCGCAGCGCATCCGACATCATGGTGCCGCGGCCGGGGCCCAGCTCGATCAGCCGGAATTGCTGCGGCGATCCCGTCGCCTTCCAGATCGAGGCCGCCCACAGCCCGAGCAACTCGCCGAACATCTGGCTCACTTCGGGGGCGGTGGTGAAGTCGCCCTCGCGTCCGAGCGGATCGCGCGAGATGTAGTAGCCGTGCTCCGGATGCATCAGGCACAGCTCCATGTAGCGCCAGACCGGCATCGGGCCGGACGCCTTGATCAGCCGCTTGATCTCGGTGTGGAGCGGAGAGGTTTCGATCACGGATTGGCCTGCAGCGGGGGAGTGGCTTGATGTGTCCCGTGCTTGCGCAGCGCCCGCGCCACCAGGATGGCGCCGATGATCAGCATCGGCACCGACAGCACCATGCCCATGGTCAGGCCACCCCAGAGAAAGCCCAATTGCTTGTCGGGCTCGCGGAACAGCTCGCTGGTGATGCGCGCCGCGCCATAGAGGGTGATGAAGCTGCCGAGGATCAGGCCGGCCCGTTTCAGCGCGCCGAACCGGATCATGATCGCCAGCACGATGAACAGCACGATGCCTTCGAGGCCGGCCTCGTAGAGCTGGCTCGGATGGCGCGGGAGATGGGTCGGATCGCGCGGGAAGATCATCGCCCAGGGCACGCTTGCATCGGCGGCACGGCCCCACAGCTCACCATTGATGAAATTGGCGATGCGGCCGAGCAGCAGGCCGATGGGCGCGACCGCAGTGGTGACGTCGCCGAGCGAGAGGATCGGCAGGCCGTTGCGGCGGGCGAACCAGATCACGGCGAGCACGCAGCCCATGAAGCCGCCATGGAACGACATGCCGCCGTTCCACAGCTCGAAGATCTCGAGCGGATGATCGATGAAGAACGGCAGGTTGTAGAACAGCACGTAGCCGGTGCGGCCGCCGAGGATGATGCCGATCGTGACCCACAGGATGAAGTCGTCGAGCTGGACCAGCGACACCGGCGCCGGGCCGCCCCACAGCCGCTCCTTCTTGAGCAGCGAGCGAGCGTAGAGCCAGCCGATCACGATGCCGCAGATATAGGCCAGCGCGTACCAGCGGATCGCGAACGGGCCGATCGCGATCGCAACCGGATCGAACACGGGGAAATCGATGAGGAGAGGCGTCATTCACTGGCTTTCGTGGACACGGCGTCCCGCTTCCGGAAGCCCCCGGGCGATGCGGGCTTCGAACGAGCCCCGCCACATGAACGGGCGCGGCGCGATGTGATCTCAGGGCTGCTCATACCAGCGCCGCGGGCCGGCGCAACAAGTACGATGACAAGGAAACCAAGGCATGACAAGACGGCCCATCTTGCGGGCGGCGACAGGGATCGCCATTCTGTCTTCCATTATCTTGCTCGTCGCGGGACGCGGAGTTTCTCACATGACCCAGACCAACAACCGGTTTTTCGACGAACTCGGCCGCCTGATGAACGATGCCGCAGGTGCCGCCCAGGGCATGAAGCGGGAGGTCGATTCCGTCATCCGCAACCAGGCGGAGAAGATCCTGAACGACCTGGACATCGTGAAGCGCGAGGAGTTCGAGGCGGTCAAGGACATGGCCCGGCTCGCCCGCGAGGAGAACGAGGCGCTGAAGGCGCGGATCGCGGCGCTGGAAGCCAAGCTGGGTGGTGCGGCCGGCACGCCGCCGGGCGCCGGCAGCGCGGATGGCTGACGCCGCGGCCGGGTCGCCCTGGGACGGGAGGGGCAGGCGGCCCCTTCATTTCCTTGTCATTTCCCGGGTTTGCCGCTAGAACGCCGCCACGTCCGCGGCCCCCGCACCCCTGGAGGCTTGCCGAAGGACGTCCAGCAACGGGCCGCATTGCGGCCTTTAACTTTTTAAAACAAGGACTTAACACGATGGCGACCGTCAGAGAACTGAAGGCGACCGCCCGTCCGTCAGTCGGCAAGGGGGCCGCACGGGCAGAGCGTCGCGCCGGGAGAGTGCCCGGAGTGATTTATGGAGACAACCAGCCCCCGCTGCCGATCTCGGTGGAAGACCGCGAGCTGCGCCAGCGCATCCTCGCAGGCCGGTTTCTGACCACGATCTTCGACGTCACCCTCGACGGCAAGAAGCACCGGGTGATCCCGCGCGACTTCCACCTCGATCCGGTCAAGGACTTCCCGATCCACGTCGACTTCATGCGGCTCGGCCAGGGCGCGACCATTCGCGTCAGCGTGCCGCTGCATGTGGTGGGCTCGGAAGGCGCGCCGGGCGTCAAGCGCGGCGGCACGGTCAACATCGTGACCCACACGCTCGAGCTCGAGTGCCTCGCGGAGAACATTCCGCAGTACATCGAGGCCGATGTCAGCGCGCTCGAGATCAACCACTCGCTGCACATCTCCGATGTCAAGCTGCCGACCGGTGTGAAGACGCTCTCGCGCGACGACGCGACGCTCGTCACCATCGTGCCGCCGTCGGGCTATGGCGAGGAGCAGAAGGCGGCTGCTGGCGCCGCAGCGGCGCCCGCTGCTGCTGCTCCGGCTGCCGCTGCGAAGGCTCCCGCGGCCGCTGCCAAGGCGCCGGCTGGCGGCGACAAGAAGAAGTAAGCCGTTCCGCTTCTGGGAAGCACGGGCGGGTCCCGTGCTTCTCGAAGCGACGGCGGGGGCGGATGCCGCGTCATGCTGCTGTTTGTCGGCCTCGGCAATCCCGGCGCGAAATATGCGCGCAACCGGCACAATATCGGCTTCATGGCCGTTGACGAGATCGCGCGGCGTCACCGCTTTTCGCCGTGGCGACGCAGGTTTCAGGGCGAGACCTCGGAAGGCACGCTCGACTCCGAGCGCGTCATCCTGCTCAAGCCCACGACCTATATGAACGAATCCGGCCGCGCCGTGCAGGAAGCGGCCAGCTTCTTCAAGCTCGGCGTCGGCGACGTCACGGTGTTTCAGGATGAGCTGGAATTGTCGCCGGGCAAGCTGCGCGTGAAGGTCGGCGGCGGCATTGCCGGCCATAACGGGTTGCGCTCGATCTCGGCGCATCTCGGCAACGACTATCGCCGCGTCCGGCTCGGCATCGGTCATCCCGGCGTCAAGGAATTGGTGCACGGCCATGTGCTGTCGGACTTCGCCAAGTCCGACATGCCCTGGGTCGAGGCGCTGTGCGAGGCGGTGGCCGACAATGCGGGTTTGTTGACGGGCAAGCGCGACTCCACCTTCGCCAACAAGGTGCATCTGGCGCTGCAGGCCAAAGGTTTTCTGGACAAGGGCGATGCCGGCGCCGCGTAAGGCGCCCCGGGCCCTCGCCTCAAGAGGATGCGAGACGGATCATGGGATTCAAATGCGGGATCGTCGGCTTGCCCAACGTCGGCAAGTCGACGCTGTTCAACGCGCTGACGGAGACGGCGGCGGCGCAGGCCGCGAACTATCCGTTCTGCACCATCGAGCCGAATGTCGGCGAGGTCGCGGTGCCAGACCCCAGGCTCGAGAAGCTTGCGGCGATCGCCAAGTCGGGCCAGATCATTCCGACGCGGCTGACCTTCGTCGACATCGCCGGCCTGGTGCGCGGCGCCTCCAAGGGTGAAGGCCTCGGCAACCAGTTTCTCGCCAACATCCGCGAGGTCGACGCGATCGCGCATGTCGTGCGCTGCTTCGAGGATTCCGACATCACCCATGTCGAGGGCAAGATCGCCCCGCTCGCCGACATCGAGACCATCGAAACCGAGCTGATGCTGTCCGATCTCGACAGCCTCGAGAAGCGGGTCGACAACCTCGCCAAGAAGGCCAAGGGCGGCGACAAGGACGCCAAGGAGCAGTACGAGCTGGTCACCCGTGCTCTGGTGCTGCTGCGCGACGGCAAGCCCGCGCGGCTGCTGGAGCGCAAGCCGGAGGAGGAGCGCGCCTTCGGCATGCTCGGACTGCTCACCTCCAAGCCCGTGCTCTACGTCTGCAATGTCGAGGAAGGCTCGGCCAAGGACGGCAACAGCTTCTCAAAGGCGGTGTTTGAGCGCGCCAAGGAGGAGGGCGCGGTCGCCGTCGTGATCTCGGCCAAGATCGAGTCCGAGATTGCGACGCTGTCGCGCGAGGAGCGAGTGGATTTCCTGGAGACGCTCGGGCTCGAAGAGGCAGGTCTCGATCGGCTCATCCGCGCCGGCTATCAGCTGCTCGACCTGATCACCTACTTTACGGTCGGTCCGAAGGAAGCGCGCGCCTGGACCATTCACCGCGGCACCAAGGCGCCGGCGGCGGCCGGCGTCATTCACACCGATTTCGAGAAGGGCTTCATCCGCGCCGAAACCATCGCCTATGCCGACTATGTCGCGCTCGGCGGCGAGGCGGGCGCCCGCGAGGGTGGCAAGCTGCGCCTCGAAGGCAAGGAGTATGTCGTCGCCGACGGCGACGTCATGCACTTCCGCTTCAACAACTAAGGCCGTGCGGGGCGGCTACATCCGCCCCTGCTCGCGGATCGCGCCGAGATGCTCGTTGATGCGGAAGACGATCAGCACGAACTCGGCGATGATGCGCGAGAACACCATGCCGACGATGATGCCGGCGAGCGACGACAACAGCATCAGGAAACCGCCGAACGGGCTGATCGCCATTTCGGAGAGGCCCGTGAAAATGCCGCGAATTCCCGACAGGATGATCAGCGCAATCACGAGCCAATAGAACGTCTTGATGATGGTGGGCGTGATGAAGCGGTCCCACTGGAACAAATCGCGAAATTCCAACATCTTGATCCCCCGGCCACGTCCGAATCGGTCGTCAAATCCGTCTTTAAGTCGTGTTCGAATTGCGCGCCAGACGGCATCGGCGGCAGCCGAATTCGTTCCGGTATATGGCGCCTTCTGGCACTCTCTTGCGACTGGACCGGGCGTCAGCCATGCGAGCGGCCCGGTTGTGATTGCTGCAAAGTGCGGCCACAATCGGGCTTCTTTCAGCCATTCCCAACCTCATGACCCTCACCTTCGAAGATTTTCCGCAAGGCCCGTTCGGCAGCTTCGGCCCGCGACACGTCACCCGCGACGAGATCATCGCCTTCGCGTCTGAGTTTGATCCGCAGCCGATGCATCTGGACGAACTGGCTGCCTCGCAGTCGATGCTCAAGGGTCTGTCCGGCTCGGGCTGGCACCTCTGCTCGCTGATGATGCGCATGATGTTCGACGGCTTCATCGGCCGCACCGCTTCGCTCGGCTCGCCGGGCGTCAACGAGGTCCGGTGGCTGTCGCCGCTGCGTCCTGACGATGAGCTGATGCTCGATGTGGAGGTTCTGGAAGCGCGGGTGTCGCGGAGCCGTCCGTCGACCGGGATCGTCACCTTCAAATGCAGCGTGCGCAACAAGGCTGGCATGAGACTTTGCGAGATGGTTTCTCCCATCATCGTCGAGCGCCGTGAGAGCCGCGGGCAGGTGGGCTGATGCGCTTTTTCGAGGATCTTCAGGTCGGCCAGCGCCGCGAGCTCGGCTCCTACACGTTCACTGCCGAAGAGATTAAGCGCTTTGCCATTCAATTCGATCCGCAGCGCTTTCATCTCGACGAGGAAGAGGGCCGCCGGTCGCTGTTCGGCGGGCTCGCGGCATCGGGATGGCACATCGGCTCGGTCTGCATGAAGCTGATCGTCGCGGACAATCAGCGACTGCTGGAGATCGCGCGCACGCGTGGCGAGCCGATCGCTCTCGGAGGTCCTTCTCCCGGCTTCCGTGATCTGCGCTGGCACAAGCCGGTGCTTGCAGGAGATACGATCAGCTTCTCGAGCGAGATTGATTCGCTTCGCGAGTCGGCCTCGCGCCCGGAGTGGGGCATCCTGCAGGCGCGCAATACCGGCATCAATCAGCGCGACGAGCTGGTGTTCTCTGTGCTTGCGTCGGCCTTCGTCCCTCGACGGAACAACGGTTGAGGCGAAAAGGTCACGCTTCGTAGGATTGTCGGCGCGGAACGAACTTCGCGCTAACGCATTCTGAACTCCGACTCTATAAGACAGCCAATCAGGGATCAGGATGTGGGGGATGAGTATGGCAGATCGCGGTGGTCTGAAACTCCTCGGCTTTATCTTTGCCAGCGTGACGCTCGCGGTGATGCTCGCGACGGGAATGGTCGTGAAGGGCTACGCGGACGGATCGTATTCGCTCGAGACGTCAGCGACGATCAACGAGTGACGGTTTAACTACTCGTTAACCAGAACGGACCACGCGGTCCTGTTCGTAGAGGCGATCTAGCGGCTCCAGATGAGCACCATGATCGCCATCGCCACCACCAGCAAACCGACGAAACTGACCATGATGGTCCCGATCCGCTGAGGCTTGGGCCGCAGAGGAATCGGATCGGTGTTGTGCGGCCGGATCGTTTCCATGAGAGCGACATCCCCCTGACGCAACCTGCCCGCCACGAGAGCGGCGGAAGTTGGTCGCGGGAGGGCCGGAGCGCGTTCAAGGACGCGGCGCTGCAAAGACGAAAACCGCCGCGCGATGCCTCGCACGGCGGTCCTCTTCAAGATCCGGCAAGAACGTTCAGCTGCTGCGCAGGCCGTCGGCGGCGCGCTTCCACTGCGTGACGTTCTCGGCGATCGCCCGGGTCGACTTCATCGCCGCCTGGCTGAGCTGCGCATAGCTCGCGATCTCGCGCTGCACCCGCTGGCCCTCGGCATGCAGCAGTTCGCGCAGGCTCTCGAGCTCTCCGATCAGGTTCTCGATCTCCGACAGCGAGGTGCCGGCGACGCGCTGGATCAGCGTGGTGACGCTGTTCACTGCTGCATCGGCATCGATCGAGGCCTCGGCCGTGGCGGCCGCATTGGGACGGCGCAGATAGGCGATATCGTTACGGACGAAATCACGAATGCCGGCCTCGACTTCGGAGACCGCGGCCAGATCCGTATCCAGCTCGGCTTCAGTTCCATCGATCTTGTCCGGACGAATGACATTCATCGGCTAATTCCTCATTTCGCGTTCAAGCGAGCGCGGTGTCCCCGCACGACGAACTTCTCAAAGCCTATCAGTGCGGCCAAATTGGGCCGCACCGCGGCGAAGCTGCGGCGAACGTTCGATCATTCGTGGCGGGCTGCCGCAATGGTGAACGTCACCAGCTCCGCTTGAAGCCGGCCGAGATGCTCTTGCTGGTGCCGCCCTGCGCGGTCTCGCTGACTGAGCCGGAGATGCTGAGACCATCCGACAGCTTCTGCTCCGCGCCGACCTTGCGCAGCCATTTGTCGTCGCTCGACGACAGGGTCTGGCCGGCGGTGACGCTGGTGCCGGTGTCGCCGATCGAGAGCTTGGCGGACTGCTCGGTGTCGAAGCTGCGGCTGGTCTTCGGCGCCGCGCCGGGAATCGGCACCATGCCCTGCTGGGTGACGTTGTAGCCGTTCTGCAGGGTCAGATTGTAGTGATCGATCGGCACTGCCTTGGTGATGGTGGTGCCGAGCCGGCTGTGATCGGAGCCGGGATCGACGCGGGCCTCGATGGCGGTCTTGTCCCAGATCGAGCCGGCCCCCGGCGCGGTGACGGCGGCCCAGGCCGAGCCGCCGGATTCCGGAGCATTGCCGCCGTTCTCGGCCTTCTCCGCCAGCAATTCCGACATCGTGGTCGGCTGCCGGGCGACCGTCATGTCGGCGCCGACGCGGGCGTCCCAGAACGGCGATACCGACTGCTTGACCGATACGCCCGAGGCGAGGCTGCCCTTGTTCTGGTTCGACCAGTCGAGCGCGGCGGCCTTCTCTGCGGCGGCCTTGCGCTTCGCCGCCGCGGCGGCTTCGGGACGGTCGAGGAAGGTGGTGTCGTCGATCGCGAGCTGGCTCCAGTCGAGCTTCTCGACGTCGATGTCCTTCATCGGGTCGGCCGCTGCCTGGTGCTCGGACTTGTCCTCGTCCTCCGGCTCCGGCGCGATCTGCTGCCAGGGTGTGATCTGCAGCGGCTGCGGCGCCTGCATCAGCGTCTGGGCCGGCGCGGCGGACGCAAGAAGGCCGAAGCCGGCCGTGAAAACCGCCAGCGCGCAACCATACGATGTCATGAGAGCAACCCCCGCCGCCCGAACCTGTGTGCCGGAATATGGTGGAATCTTGGCGCAAAATTATGGCTGCGCCAGTCACGATGTGTTGGGTTGCCGGTGAGTGTGACCACAATCCAACACGCCGGCGGGCTCAGGCGAAGCTGCCGATGCGCGGCAGGTCGATCGGGCGGCCGAGCGTCTGCTCGACCAGATCGAACGTATCGATCAGGATCCGCAGCCGCGCGAGCTTGCCGGCGCGGAATTGCATGAATTGCGCGAGCCGCGCCGTGATCGGCTTGTCGGAATCCTGCGCCGTCATCGCGCAGCGGACCATGGTCGCCGCGCTGGTCTCGTCCAGCATCAAGGTCTCGCGCTCCAGCCGGCGGATGCTCACATTGTCCGCGATCTGCCTGACGGCGTCGAGCACGGCGGCGCGGCCGTGCCGCGCGCCGAGGAAGGGAAACATGTCGATCGGGCCGTAGATGGCCCAGTCGATGTCGTCATCGAGAAGTTCGGCGAAATCGTCGAAACGGCGGTCGTTGATCGCGCCATGCAATGCGCGCGACAGACGCCAGAGGCTGTGCTCCGTCATCGGCTCGGGATCCTGAACTGGCTTGCAAGGGGGCGCGCCGGCCTCAAGGCGACGTCGCAACGGACGTCGCGCCGGGGCGCCGAATCTATCTCTCTTGAGCCTCACATAAATCAACCACCTGCGCGCGCAACGGCTGTTTTTGCATTGCACAAATGCGCGCGACCGCCGGTCGCCGCGCCCTAACGCCCTTCGTGCTGCATGCGCTGCTGCGCGATCGCGACCTCGTGGTCGCGGAAGGCGGCCATGCCGAACAGGGTGGCGCCGGCGAGGCCGCCGATCAGGGCGCCGAGCGGCATGAAGGTGAAGAACACCAGCATGCCCGCATAGCCTTCGAATTCGCTGGTGTTGAACAGCTCGATCCAGGCCAGTCCAAGCCCTACTCCGATCGTCGCGCCGCCGACGACGCCCATCACCAGTCCGGCCATCGCCAGGAATGCTATTCTCATGTCACCGATGCCCCGTATACCACCGCTGATGGGGTGCGGAGCCCGGGCCACAGGTTCAAGGCGACGAGGCCGCCGGTGGTGACGTTTGCGTGATCGGCTGGTCCAGGCCCTGGTCCGCTACGGCCGTGCCGGCCTCAGGGCCGGGCGGCGCCCGCGATCAGCAGCCGGCTGAGATCGCATTCCAGCACCTGCTGCACCAGGTCGTAGGTGTCCATGATCTCGCGGATGCGGGCGATGCGGCCGTCGCGCAGCGTGTAGAAGGCGGCGAGGTCGTATTGCACGATGCGGTCGTTGTCGCGCTTGCGCAGGAAGATGCGCAGATCCACGGCGACCTGGTCGCCCTCGCAGATCATGGTCTTGATCTCGTGCCGGACCTCGGCATAGCGGCTGCGCGCCGTCTCCCACATCTGCCGCACCTCGGCCTTGCCCCGGCGGCCGCCGAGATGGGGGAAGATGTCGATCGGCGCCGAGGCGAAGTGCTCGAGGTCGTCGGTGCAATGCGCCAGCACGTTGTCGAAATCGCCGGCGGCATGGGCCTCGAGCAGCTTGCGCACGCGCTGCTTGTTGATGTGCTCGATCATCCTGTCTCCACTGACGGGAATGTCCGCGTCGGCGATCTCGTTCTGGAGATGCCGGCGGACGGCCGTCAACCACCTGTGTGACCGTCGGCCGGCTCAATGCGCCGGTACGGTGAACGGAAGCTTGGCGAGTGATCGCGTCACGATCATGTCTCAGCCCACTCTCGGCTCATCTCTCAGCTCATTTCTCAGCTCTTGGGTCATCACCGCGCGCGATAAGGTTCGCGCAATGCGTCATGCCGGTTGCGAGGCGGGAACCGCCCCGCCGCGTCGCCGTTACCTCGCACCATTCTTGCGGAGCTCGATCATGACGATGTCGATCACGAAGACCATGCTGGCCGCCTCCGTCGCAGCGCTGGCGCTGCTGTCGACGCAGGCCGCCGAGGCCAAGGGGTGCATCAAGGGCGCCATCGTCGGCGGCGTGGCCGGCCACTATGCCGGTCATCACGGCGTGCTCGGCGCCGCCGCCGGCTGCCTCTATGGCCGTCACCGCGCCAAGGAGCAGGAGCGTCAGCAGCAACAGCAGGGCCAGGTCAACGGGCAGGGCCGGACCTAGTCGATGCCGCGCGTCGACCGTCCTCGGCGTGCCCTCATCCCAGCCGGCGGCGATGGCCTCGCGTGACGGGGCTCACGGTCCTCCTCCGGCGTGCCGGTTAGACGGGAGCGGTCTGGTCCTCGCCGAGGACCGCCGCAACCGGATGTCCGGGCCATGCTCACCGTCGCCTCTCCCAGCACCTCCGCGCCGAAGGCGCCGCTGCTCAACCTGTTCGAAGGCATGGCGCTGACCGCGCTGTTCCAGGCCATTCCAACCTATGCCGGCGCCGCGCTGATCCTCAAGCTGGCGCACAGCACGGCGCTGCGGCCCGGCATCATCGGCTTCGTCGCGAGCGCGACCATCATCCACGTGCTGATGACTTCCGCTGCGGGGCCGCGCTTTCAGCGCGTGCTCAAGCAGGCCTACGCGGCGGTGTTCTACGACGCGACGCTGGGCCTCGCCGACAAGGTGCTGCGCTGGCGCACGCAGCCCGAGGCATCGCTGCAGCTCCTGGGCTCGACCGTGATGCTGGCGCTGCTGTCGGTCGCGGTGCTGGCGATGGGATGAGGCGGCATCGCCTCCTCACGATGGATGGGCGCGGCGCTGTCGCTCGTCGCAGCTTGCCTAGGACGACGGCGGAGGGGAGAACTCATTTACGATTCAAACAGCCGAAGAGAGTCCGGGACATGACGGCGCGGTCTCGCGGCATGGGATGCCCGAGTGCTGCGATCCGCGTGGCCCTCGTGAGTGCAGAGGGCGCAGGGAATGCCGGGTGAAGGCCTCACCCATGGCCCGCCTGCGAAAAAAATGCAGGCGGCAGGTACCACAGGCAAAGCCGATTCAACCGGCATTCCCTGCGCGACGGTCTTCACGCTTATACGCAGTCTCCCTGGTGCGCCGGGCTTGTTGGCCACCATCCCCAGCGCAATGCGCTCGCATTGCGCCAGGTTGATACCAGCATCGGGGTATCAGGACGCTGCGACTTCACGTCCGCAAGCGATCGTTCGTCCGCGCCTTCGTGAGAAGACGCTGCGATCTCTCGCGGCCATCGCATCCCCGCCTCGCGTGTCGTGACGATCGCGCGCTACGCCCCTCTGCGGTGAGGCGGGATGCGAGGAGATAATCATGATTTCTGATAATTCGCAAGAAGTTTATTTTTTCCGGAATATGCGCGCTTCATCTCTCGCGTTGTCTGGCGGGCCGTCTGATGGATTTCGTGAAGGGCACCCCTAATTTGGGTCCGACGCCGCGAGAAATTCTTCCGCTTTGGCTCGGCTCGAGAACCGCCCGAGCTCTTCATAGGACGGCTCGTCCTCGGCGTCATCAGCCGATCGCAGGACGACAAAGCAATCCTCATTTCTCAAAATCAGCTCTGTCAGGTCCTCGCTCCAGGACGGAGACATGTCGCGGGCGCCGCAATGAGGACACTCGTCGTCGCACATGCACGACCATTCATCGGTCCAGGCCTGCGCGCAACGTTCACAACGATAGAAGTTCAAGAACCAGGCCATTGCCCGACCTCACGTCTTCAAACGATAGCGGCCGCGCGCTATGAACTCCAGGAATCCCTGATCGCGCAGGAACTGGAGCTGCTGGCGGATTTTCGGTCGGACGTTCTGGTTGCCGGGATAGAGCAGGCTGAGATGGCGGTCGAAAGCATAGACATCGTCGAGCGTGAATTCCAGCTTGCCGAGCGACTCGACGCATTTCAGCACCTCGATCAGCCATCCGCGTGCATCCAGGGATTCCTTGCGGAGGAAGAGCGTCCTGCTCCACTCCTGCAGCACGACCTCCTTCGCGCGGACGACGCGATTCCGGACGATGTGAATCTTGCCCGACTCGGGAACGCGATCGAGAAGAATGTTCGAGCCGACCCACCCCGCGCGCCGCGCGGTCGCCGCGAGCGGCTTGCGCTGCTCGATGATATCGCGGACGAAGAAATGCTTCGGCACGACGAAGAGGTTGATGACCGACCGGGTGTCACGGTCATAGTTCATCAGCAGGAGATTGGGATTGTTGCTGGCGGCCAGCCGCTCGCACTTCGTCCCATAGGCGCCGTCGGCGACCTTGGCGCCGAATGCCTCTTCTGGCTCTTCAGCTCGAATTCTTCGCTGCAGGCTTTACAGAGAAAATCCGCCAGCGGGCTGTTGTTGGGAAACTGCGTCATGTTCGACTGGCCGCAGTTCGGACAATAGGCTTGCGCGCCAACCCACGCCTCGGTCCACGCCCGCGCCTTCTGCGCGCCGCTGGTGTAGGCGGTCTGGGATTCTTCGAAGTCGAGTTTCATGTGAGCAGAGTAGCTCAACATGATTTGTTTTCCAGTAGAGATCGCGGGGCCGGACGTCATTGCGAGCGAAGCGGCGAAGCGAAGCAATCCAGATCAGGCCAAGTGCATAGACTGGATTGCTTCGTCGCTATCGCTCCTCGCAATGACGGGGCGAGAAGGTTTACACCTCACCGCTTCTTCCACCCACCCCGCTTCCCCGGCGCGCCACCGGTCGAGCGCGGAGCCGGGCCGAATTCGGGGCCGGACTCGCGGGAGTTGGTGGGCTGGATGATCTTGCTGCTGTTGCCGAATGGCTTTGGCGGCAGCTTGGCGTGGGGGCGGTAGGGCAGGGATTCCGGGCCGTGCATCTCGTCGAGATGCGGCTTGTGGACTTTGGAGCCGGTGCTTGGGCCGCCGCTGATGATGTCGTCGAGGGACGGCGCGAGCGGGTCGCGGGGCTTCACCCCACCCCGGCCGCCTTTGGCGGCCGACCCTCCCCCTCCAGGGGAGGGTGAAGAGGAGCCGCCAGCGCGTGCCGCAGCGCCACGGCCCTTCATCGCCGTGGTCGGGAGATTGGCGGCGTCGCCGTATTTCTTGGCGCCGGCGTAGCTGCCCGCCTTGCTCTGCACGGTGCGCTGCTTGGCAGTGGGGTCGTCGACCACCGCGAGCTCGGTGGCGCGGAGGCGCTTGACCTCGTCGCGCAGGCGGGCGGCTTCCTCGAAGTTCAAATCGGCGGCGGCCTCGCGCATGCGGGTTTCGAGGTCGGCCAGCACGGCCTCGAAATTGTGGCCGATCGAGATGACGTCGTCGGTGGTGGTGCCGCCGCCGGTCTCGATCAGCACGTGGTCGCGCTCGTAGACCGAGTTGAGGATGTCGCCGATCGACTTCTTGACGCTCTCCGGCGTGATGCCATGGGCCGTGTTGTACTCCACCTGCTTCTCGCGGCGGCGGTTGGTCTCGGCGATGGCGCGCTCCATCGAGCCGGTCATCTGATCGGCGTAGAGGATCACCTTGCCGTCGACGTTGCGCGCGGCGCGGCCGATGGTCTGGATCAGCGACGTCTCGCTGCGCAGAAAACCTTCCTTGTCGGCGTCGAGGATCGCGACCAGCGCGCATTCGGGAACGTCGAGGCCCTCGCGCAGCAGGTTGATGCCGACCAGCGCGTCGAACGCGCCGAGGCGCAAGTCACGGATGATCTCGATGCGCTCGATGGTGTCGATGTCCGAATGCATGTAGCGGACGCGGATGCCCTGCTCGTGCAGATATTCGGTGAGGTCCTCGGCCATGCGCTTGGTCAGCACCGTGATCAGCGAGCGGTAGCCGGCCTGCGCGGTGGCGCGGACCTCGCCGAGCAGATCGTCGACCTGGGTGCGCGCGGGGCGGATGTCGACGGGGGGATCAATCAGCCCGGTCGGGCGGATGACCTGCTCGACGAACACGCCGCCGGCCTCGTTCAGCTCCCAGCCGCCGGGGGTCGCCGACACCGCCACCGTCTGCGGCCGCATCATGTCCCACTCCTCGAAGCGCAGCGGACGGTTGTCCATGCAGGAGGGCAGGCGGAAGCCGTATTCGGCCAAGGTCGCCTTGCGGCGGAAGTCGCCGCGGAACATGCCGCCGATCTGCGGCACGGTGACGTGGCTCTCGTCGGCGAACACCAGCGCGTTGTCGGGGACGTATTCGAACAAGGTCGGCGGCGGCTCGCCGGGCAGCCGGCCGGTGAGATAGCGCGAGTAGTTCTCGATGCCGGCGCAACTGCCGGTCGCCTCCATCATCTCCAGATCGAAGGTGGTGCGCTGCTCGAGCCGCTGCGCCTCGAGCAGGCGGCCCTGCGCGTGCAACTGGTCGAGCCGCATCTTCAACTCGGACTTGATCGACTTCATCGCTTGCACCAGGGTCGGGCGCGGCGTCACATAGTGCGAATTGGCGTAGACCTTGATGAACTCCAGCTCGTCCTGCTTGTGGCCGGTGAGCGGATCGAACTCCTCGATGTTCTCCACGGTGTCGCCGAACAGGTTCACGCGCCAGGCGCGGTCCTCATAGTGCGCCGGGAAGATGTCGATGACGTCGCCCCGCACGCGAAAGGTGCCGCGGGTGAAATCGTGCTGGGTACGCTTGTATTGCAAAGCGACGAGGTCGGCGATGAGCTGGCGCTGGTCGATGCGCTCGCCCTTCTTCAGCGCGAAGGTCATCGCGGTGTAGGTCTCGACCGAGCCGATACCGTAGATGCACGACACCGAGGCGACGATGATGACGTCGTCGCGCTCCAGGAGCGCGCGCGTCGCGGCGTGGCGCATCCGGTCGATCTGCTCGTTGATCGAGGAATCCTTCTCGATATAGGTGTCGGTCCGGGGGACGTAGGCCTCGGGCTGGTAGTAGTCGTAATAGGAGACGAAATACTCGACCGCGTTGTCGGGGAAGAAGCTCTTGAACTCGCCATAGAGCTGCGCGGCGAGCGTCTTGTTCGGCGCGAGGATGATCGCCGGGCGCTGCGTCGCCTCGATCACCTTGGCCATGGTGTAGGTCTTGCCGGAGCCGGTGACGCCGAGCAGCACCTGGGTGCGGTCGTTGCGCGCGATGCCCTCGACCAGCTCCTTGATCGCCTGCGGCTGGTCGCCCTTCGGCTCATAGGCCGACTTGATCTCGAAGCGGACGCCGCCTTCCGACTTCTCGGGGCGCGGCGGCCGGTGCGGCGTCCACACCTTGAGCGAGCCGTCGTCCTTGCGGAACTCGGGACGGCCCTCGCGGATCAGCGACTCCAGCGCTTCCGCCGTGGCCTTGACGCCGAGCGCCTCCATCTTGTTGCGCGGCGGGCGGGCGAGCGCCTCCTCGTCGTCCTCGGCGGTGGGCAGGCCGAGCTGCCGCGCCAGTTCCGGATCGAGCGTCGGGATGGTGGCGGCGGTGCCGTAATTGGCTTGCGGCGCTTCGGCGAGTCCGGAGGCTGAGGCGGCGTCATCCGCCCCGAGGGGGTGATGCTGCGGAGGGAGGCCCCCACCCTGGCCCTCCCCCGCACGCGGGGGAGGGGACGCTAGCGGCGCAGTCTCGGCATCATCGCTGGCGCCGGCACGCGGCGCCTGCCGCCTGGAGCCCTCCCCCGCGTGCGGGGGAGGGTTGGGTGGGGGCGGGCCATGCGACGGATCGTTGTTTGACGATGAACGTCCACCCACCGGCTGCGGATTCGGCCGCAGCGGCATGGACCGCGCCGAGGCATCGCCCGTCGCAACCTCAGCGCTCTTGCCGCGCGTCGACGCCCGCGCGCGGTGCGCGGCGGCCTCGCCGCCGCTGCGGCGGTCCCAGGAATTGTCCGGCGGCGGCTTCAGTCCCGTTGAGGAACCGATGCCGCTCTCGCCGCGGTTGATGGCGGGATTGAGCAGCTCGGCGAGCGCGGGCGCGATCGGCTGCACGTCGGGCCGGTGCGCTTTCGATTTCGGGGTTCGGCCTGGCTTCTTGGGAGTGTCGGGGGTCTTCGCCATGGCCCGAATATGGGACGGATGGCGCCGAGTTGAAAGAGTGATCGGGCGCCGCGCACCAGCCTTGCTGACAGCATGGTGGCAGCAGCAGGCATCGAGACGCACTGCTCCCGAAAGGCCACACGAGATCAGCGGGCGACTCGCGAGCCATGGCGCGCACGATGGCGTTGCCGCGACGCCACGCTGCCGTTCAATGCCGCGTCGGCTGCTCGACGATGTCGAGATGCACGCCGTGGCAGGCGACGCATTGCAGGGCCCAGTACTCGGAACCGCCGCGGCCGTTGATGACGCTCAGGACGCTCAGCTCCGCATCGCAGTCCGGGCATCGCGTACGCACCGAAAAAGCGAGGTGTTTGACGGCAGGCTCAGCCATGAATTGCAGTCCGCATTACGAATACACTCGGCATTTCGAATTGGCGTTTGATGTTGGCTTGGAACCGTCTGGCCGCGCGAGGGGACTCTCGGGGACTTCACTCTCGGAGATTGTTCCACGTCGCGCTATCCGTCTTTTCCCGGGGGTCGGTCGATATCCTCCGTCGCGTGCTTCAAAGTGCTGCGATTCGGTCTGCAGTTGTCAGCGCCACCGCTTGCGAAAGCGGTCGATATGGCTTTTCGCGTCGGCAATCGCCATGTCCGCATCGGACCAGGCGAAGCCGACTTCGAGCGAGGGGAACGAAACGCCATTGATCACCACCGGGGTCATGTCCGCGCGGCGGATCCGCGCGTGCCACAAGCCGCGTCCTGCTTCGAACGGCTCGATGGCGAAGTCCTCGTACAAATACGTCATTGCGCAGTCCTGGATGTCCCGAATGGCAACGACAGCATGAATTGGTCCGGGCATTTGTGAACGGGTTCACACGTCAGCGTCTTTTTTGATGGCGTCCCTGCGCTGGGAATTCCGGGTCGCGGGCTGTGACGCCGCGCGCATGATCCAGCGTCGGAACGCGGCGAAATCACGTTGGCCGGCCTGGAAATGGCGGTAGACAAGATACCAGCGCTCGCCTTTTGGGACGGTCAATGCAAACGGTGCAACCAGGCGTCCCGCCGCGAGGTCGTCGTCGATATAGGGACGGATGCCCATGGCGACGCCGAGCCCGTCGATCGCGGCCTGCAGCGCATGTCCATAGTACTGGAACTCGGTGCCGCGCGCGCTGACGCGCGTGACGCCCGCGGCCTTCAGCCACAACGCCCAGTCCTCGGCGGCATGCGAAACCCGCAGCAGGCTCGAGCCCTTGAGATCGGCAGGCTTCTTCAAGGTCGCGGCGAGCCGCGGCGTGCACACCGGCACGAGATCCGCCGCGAACAGCGGCTCGGCGACGAGGCCCGGCCAGGCGCCGTGGCCGAGCTTGATGCCGCAGCTCCAATCGTCGCCGAACGGCACCGCCGCCCCGCCGGTGGTGATGCGGACCTCGATGTCCGGCTGCTCGGTGCTGAAATCGGCCAGACGCGGGATCAGCCATTTCATCGCGAACGTCGGCCCGACGCCGAGCGTCAGCACCCGCATCGATGACGGCGCCATGATCTGCGCGGTCAGGCTCGACAGCGCGTCGAAGATCGGCGTCAGTCCGCTCTGATAGGCGCGGCCGGCGGCGGTGAGCGCCAGGCGGTTGGCCTTGCGCTCGAACAGCACGACGCCCAGCCGCTGCTCGAGCAGGTTGACCATGCGGCTGATCGCGGCCGCGGAGACGTTGAGCTCGCTGCCTGCCGCGGCGAAGCTGCCGGTGCGCGCCGCCGCCTCGAACGCCTTGATGCCGTTGAGGAACAGCAGCCGTCTCATCGCGCCCTCAGGAAAACTGATGGAGGGCAAGATAACTCGGTTTGTGCGGATGTCGCCAGTGCGACAAATTGCATGGCGAGGAGATCAGCCATGACACCCCCCCTGATTGCAGCGCTCGGATTGCTGATGGTGGCGACGGCGTTCCTGTCGGGGCTGTTCGGCATGGCGGGCGGGCTGATCCTGATCGGCGTGCTGCTGGCGATCATGCCGCTGCCGGCGGCGATGGTGCTGCACGCGGCGACGCAGATGGCGTCCAATGGCTGGCGCGCGGTGCTGTGGCGCCGGCACATCCGCTGGCGGCCAGTCGCGGTGTATCTCGTCGGCTGCGCGCTGGCGCTCGGCCTGTGGTCGCTGGTGCGCTACGTGCCGGGCAAGCCGGCGGCGCTCTTGCTGCTCGGCGTCACCCCGTTCATGGCGCGGCTGATGCCGGCCGGCCTCAAGCCCGATCCGGACAGCGTCTGGCAGGGCGCGATCTACGGCACGATCTGCATGGGGCTGATGCTGATGACCGGCGTGTCGGGGCCGCTGCTCGACACGTTCTTTCTCGGCGCGCGGTTCGACCGCCGCCCGATCGTCGCCACCAAGGCGACGTGTCAGGTCGCGAGCCACCTCACCAAGCTGATCTATTTCGGCGGCATCATCGATCAGGCCGCGAGCCTCGATCCGGTGCTCGCGCTCGTCGCCGTCGGAGCGTCGATGCTCGGCACGAGCCTGGCGCGGCGGCTGCTCGAGGCGATGAGCGAGCAGCAGTTCCGCACCTGGGCCAACCGCATCATCACGGCGGTGGCGAGCTACTACATCCTCTATGGCGGCTGGCTGCTGCTGGCCGCGCAGAGCTCGGCGGCGGCAGAGTGAGGCGAGCATGGCCGGATCGGCAGACCCCCTGGTGCTGGACTTCGTCGAATGGGTCGCGCGCGCGCCGCGCAGCCATGCCGAAGTGGTCGCGACCTGGCGGACGAGCTGCCCGCGCCTGACGGTGTGGGAGGACGCCGCCGATCTGGGCTATGTCACGCGCGAGGCGATCGCGGGCGCCGGCCTCTTCATCATCGTCACCGATGACGGTGCGCGGCTGCTGCGCGACAACGGCCGCGTCGTGCGCTAGAACGGTCCGGACTTGGAGGAAGGACCGGGAATGGCCGTGAAGCTGTATGAACTCGTCGGGACCGATGCGGGCCGCCCGTTCAGCCCCTATTGCTGGCGCACGCGGATGGCGCTGGCGCACAAGGGGCTAAGCGCTGATACGATTCCGTGGCGCTTCACCGAGAAGAGCGCGATCGCGCCGCATGGCTCGGAGAAGGTGCCGGTCATGCTCGACGGCGACCGCGCGGTGGCCGATTCCTGGGCGATCGCCAACTACCTCGAGGACACCTATCCGGACCGGCCGTCGCTGTTCGGCGGCGCCGGCGGCCGCGCCATGGCGCGCTTCCTCAATGCCTGGGGCGACATCGCCATCGTCGGCGGCATCTTTCCGCTGATCATCGCCGACATTCCGAAGAACCTCGCCGCCGAGGATGCCGACTATTTCCGCAAATCGCGCGAGGCGCGGTTCGGCAAGAGCCTCGAAGAGGTCATGGCCTCGCGCGACCAGGCGGTCATCGGCTTCCGCAGGTCGCTGGAGCCGCTGCGGCAGACCCTGAAGACGCAGGCCTTCATCGGCGGCGATACGCCCGACTATGCCGACTACATCGTGTTCGGCGGCTTCCAATGGGCGCGCGTGGTGAGCCCGTTCCGGCTGCTCGAGGAGAGCGACAGCGTCCATGCCTGGCGCGAGCGGCTGCTCGATGCATTCGACGGGCTGGCGCGCAAGTCGCCGGGCCATCCGGTCTAGCAACGCGGCGGCCGGCGCTCGCGCCAGGCCGCCAGCCCATCGGTGAGATCGCGGCTGCCGACCAGGCTCGCGAACTGTTCGCTCTCGACCTGCAGCCCTTCGCCGATCGCCATGTTGAGCCCGCGCGTCGCGGCGGTGATGATGCCGGCGACGGTGTCCGGCCCGTGGCGGATGATGCGCTGGGCCAGCGCGCGCGCCGCCGGCAACAGCTCGTCATGCGGCACGACGGCGTTGACGAGGCCGATCTCCAGCGCGCGCGGCGCCGGGAAAGAATCGCCGGTCAGCAGCAGTTCGAGTCCGCGCTTGCGGCCGACCAGCCGCGGCAGCCGTTGCGTGCCGCCGAAGGTCGGCGGCATGCCGAGCCTGATCTCGGGCTTGGCGAAGCTGGCGCGCTCGCTCGCGACCGCAAGATGCACGGCCTCGGTGATCTCGCAGCCGCCGCCGAAGGCGAGCCCGTTGACGGCGGCGATGACCGGCTTGCGGAACGCCTCCAGCCGCGCCGTCATCGCCTGGCCGCGCCGGACGAAGTCGCGCAGCGCGCCAGCGCGCCCCTGGCGGACGCTTGCGGTGAATTCGTCGATGTCGGCGCCGGCCGAGAAAGCGCGTTGTCCCGCACCGGTGAGGATCACGGCCCTGACGCCGGCATCGGTCTCGATGCGGTCGAGCGCGCCCATCAATCGATCGATCAGCGCGTAGCTGAGCGCGTTCAGCCGCTGCGGCCGGTTCAGCGTGATCACGGCGATGCGGTCGGAGATGTCGAGCAGGAGGAGGTCGGTCATGGCGTCTCGCAGGCTGGCGGTTGGAGCAGGCGAAGACTAGGCGTCGCGGCAGCCGAGGTATATTCACTGGTCAGTATACATTGACCGAGACCGAGCGCCGCCATGCCCCGATCCTCCGATCCCACGCCCGCCCGCATCATCGCCGCCGCGAGCAGGCTGTTCTATGCCGAGGGCATCCGCGCCGTCAGCGTCGACGCGGTGGCGGAAAGGGCGGGGGTCACCAAGAAGACGCTGTACTATCATTTCCGCAGCAAGGACGATCTGGTCGCGGCCTATCTCGCCGCGCGCGACCAGCCGAACCTGACGCTGTTCAAGCGCTGGTTCGACGAGACCGAGGGCGGGCTGCCCGACAAGATCGCTGGGATCTTCAACCAGCTCGCGCGCGCCGCGCGACATCCGAAATGGCGCGGCTGCGGCTTCCTGCGCACCACCGCAGAGCTCGCCAATCTGCCCGGCCATCCCGCGATCAGGATCGGCGCCGCCCACAAGAAGAAGTTCGAGGCCTGGCTGCAGGCGGTCTTCGAGGAGCAGGGAATTGCCGAAGCAGGCGGGCTCGCGCGGCAGATGCTGCTGCTGCTCGACGGCGCCTTCGCGGTCGTGCTGCTGCATCGGGACGCCAGCTACATGGAAACCGCGGGCGCGGCGGCGCGGACGCTGGTCGCGGCGGCGCTGCCAAAGGGGAGGCGATATGCTTCCCGCAGGACCGTCAGCCGGCGCAGCCGCGTCCCCTGACCTGCTCGCCGCGAACGATCGTTGCGACCATCCGGCTCGCCATGCCGTCGAAATCGGATGGCTTGATGTAGCCGGCGGCGTAGGCTTCCTGGGTGAGCCGTTCGATCCTTCGATCCTCGGCGGTGCTCCATACGCCCGCGATATAGGCGGCGCCGGCCGGACCATAGGTCTCGGGATAGCGCTCGTTCTGGTTCTGCCGGTGATAGTAGTAGTGGTTGAGGCCGCTGATGAAGCTGTCGCGCTTGGCGCCGCAGCGGTCGCTCCAGGCGAGGTCGAGCGACTTCAGCGCGTCTTCGCGCTGCGAACGCCGGGCGTCCTCGGTGTATTTCTCGTGGTCCTGAAACTCCGCGCCGGTGACGGGCGGAAACGCCGCCGCGGTCGGCGCTTCGGTCAGGAACAGGCGTCCGCCAACCTGCCAGACGACGATGGCCGCAATGATGAAGATCAGCCGGTTCATGGCAGCGCTCGTTTGCTATCGCCGGTCGCGTTGCGCCTGCCGCGTCCGGCACACCGCAGACTCGTCGGACCAGAAGGCGGGTCCGGCGAATTGCGGGACCTCCTCGCGCACATCGGCCGGAAAGTCCGCCTTGGTGATCCCCTTCTCCTCGAAGGCTTCGAACAACGCCTCCTTCACGCGCTGATCGAGCGGCGTGCCGACGCTGTCGGCCGCCTCCTGGAGCGATTTGTCGGTGCAGATCTTTGCGCCCCAGAACTGCCGCTTGCAATCCAGCTTGGCAACATAGGCGCGGGTGTAGGCCGTCAGTGCGTCCACCAGGTTCTGCTTCATGGTCTGGTCGCACGGCGACAGCTTGTAGGCCGTCGCGGCCTGCAATGCGTCCATCCGCAACGCGTCGAGCTTGGGATTCTTGTCGCTCTGCGAGGTGTGCTGCGCGAGCCACGCCTTGCGGTCGAACTCCTTTGCCTCCGGGCCGCCGAAGGTCATGTCGACCGTCGGGGATAGGGGAGCCACGACAGCCACGCCCCCCGGCGCCGGCGCAGCAAGGTTTGAGACCGTTTCAATCGAAGCTGTCCGCATCATGCCCCGCCACGGTCCATCCGGAAGCGGAAATCCCCTGACCGCCCAACTCACTCCTGCGAACGCAGCCAAAAATGCCGCACCTGCGGCGCCAATGAATCGCAACATGAAATAAGCCCATCCGCCAACGCCTGCACGGTAGTGCGTGCGGGTTAATGCATCCGATAGGGCCGCCGGCGGCGCGCAACGACGTGAACCGATCGTGACCGTGTTCGGCCGCGTTTGAAGAAAATGGCTCATGAGAAGGCTGCACGGCGATTCACAGCCTGCCGAGGTGACGTCACGTCCTGAGGGGCAACACCGAACGGCGCGCGAGCAGCGCGATGGCGGCATCGAGATCCGGCAGCACGGCCGCCGCATTCGCCCGCGAATGATCGTTCGGCGGCACGATGTCCGGCACCATCAAGGTGATCGCGCCGGCGGCGTGCGCGGAGGCGACGCCGGGATTGGAATCCTCGATCGCGACGCAGGCCGGCGCGTGCGTCCGCAGCCGTTCCGCGGCAAGCAGATAGAGGTCCGGATGCGGTTTGGCGCGGGCCACGTCGTCGCGCGTCAGGACCGCATCGAAGCGGTGATCGATGCGGGCGAGGCGGAGATGCTCCGCGGCCGTGCGGCGCGAGGACGAGGTGACGACGGCCTTGGGCAGGCCGACCGCGTCGATCGCATCGAGCAGCGCGATGACGCCAGGCTTCAGCGGCATGCCCGCCTGCAGGATCTCGACCGTCTTGGCCGCGAACAGGCGGTTGACTTCGGCCAGCGGAAAATCGTCGCCGAAATGGTCGCGCAGGGTCTGCTCGTTGTCGGGTCCGGGAATGCCGATCATCGCGTGACAGAGCTCGACGACGCCGTCGCTGTAGCCGAGCGCATTCAGCGCCGCGATCGCAGCTTCGAGATAGACCTTCTCGGTGTCGAGCAGCGTGCCATCCATGTCGAGCAGGACGGCTTCGACGTGCCAGCGCGTCACGAGCCCGGCTCCGGTTTGCCGGCCAGTCTCTTGAGGCAGTTGGCGCACAGGCAGTCCTTGAAATTGCTTTGTCCGGTCTTGGGCAGCGGCAGGCGCACGGTCTCGTCGAAGCACCAGCAGGAGCCGCCCGGATCGCAGCTGAACGCCGTGCCGCACGACTCGCAGATGAGTTGCCGCGCGGTCATGTCCGCTAAACGATTTGTCACCTTCGGAACCACGTCCGACCAGCCCTTTTCATGTCCGGTTCATCTGCAGGGGCAAGTATAGTGCGTGACAATCTGCCGCGCCATCGCAGTCTGCGGTCGCGGCAACACAGCGTTTCGGGAGCTCCCGCGATGACGGGCTCGAGGATGTGGCATGGCGCGTGATGCTCGAGCGGCTCTTGTCGCATTGAATCGCTTCGGCTTCGGCGCGCGTGGCGGTGCCTCGGGCGATCTCGTCAATGCGGCGTCGGACCCGCGCGGCTTCGTCAACGCCGAGCTCGGCCGTCCCGATGGAGCGCTGCTGGAGGCGCCGGGTCTGCAGCCGACGGCAGCACTCGCCGCTGCCGTCTTCACCTATCAGGACGAGGTCAAGCGGGCCCGCGAGGCCGCGAAGCCGGAGGCTGCGCCGCAGGATCCGTCCAGCCCCACGCGCGGCCTGTCCACGAACGGCGCGGACAAAGCCATGGCCGCAACGCCCTCGGCGGCCCCAGCGGCCGGTGCCGACCCCGCATCCGCGATGCAGGGAGCGCCGGCAAAGCCCGCGCAAGCCCAGCAGCCGCCCAACGTCGTCCAGAAGACCTTCCGTGCCGAAGCGCTGGCGCGGCTGCAGCGCGCCGTGCTCGCCGATTGCGGCTTCACCGAGCGGCTGGTGGCGTTCTGGTCGAATCATTTCTGCATCTCCGCCGGCAAGGGCGAGTTGGCGCGGATGTGGGCCGGCGCGTTCGAGCGCGAGGCGATCCGGCCGCACGTTCTCGGGCGCTTCGTCGACATGCTGAAGGCGGTCGAGCAGCATCCGGCGATGCTGTTCTTTCTCGACAACCAGGAATCGCTCGGACCGGACTCGCGTGCCGGCCAGAACCGCAAGCGCGGCCTCAACGAGAATCTCGCGCGCGAGATCATGGAGCTGCACACGCTGGGTGTCGGCGGCGGCTACAGCCAGGAGGACGTGACCTCGCTGGCGCGCATCATCACCGGCTGGAGCTTCGCCGGCCGCAACACCCGCAACGCGGCGCCCGGCAGCTTCGTGTTCAATGCCAATGCGCATCAGCCGGGGCCGCAGACGTTGCTCGGCAGGGTCTATGCGGATGATGGCCTCGCCCAGGGCGAAGCTGCGCTCGCCGACATCGCACGGCATCCGTCGACCGCGAAGTTCATCGCCGCCAAGCTCGCACGTCATTTCATTGCCGACGATCCGCCGCCCGCGCTCGTCGCGCGACTCGAAGCCGTGTTCAGGAGGAGCGATGGCGACCTCAAGGCGCTGACCTTGGCGCTGGTGGACTCCGACGATGCCTGGTCGGCGCCGCTCACCAAGATCCGCTCGCCCTATGAGTTCCTGGTCGCCGGCGGCCGGCTGCTGGCGCGCGTGCCGGAGGATCCCGGCTTCTATCTCACTTCCCTGAACACGCTGGGCCAGCCGTTGTGGACGCCCGCGGGACCAAACGGATTCGCTGATACCAATGCGGTGTGGGCCGCGCCGGAAGGCATGAAGCTGCGGCTGGACATCTCGTCGCAGCTCGGCGGCCGACTCGGCAACAATCTCGATCCGCGCGAGCTGCTCGAGCTCGTCGCCGGCGATGCTGCGTCGACCGAGACACGCCGCACGATCGAGCGCGCGGAGTCGCGCCAGCAGGCGCTGGCGCTGCTGTTGATGTCGCCGGAATTCCAGAGGAGATGACGATGGACCGGATCGCGACCTCGCTGTTGACCTCGCGACGCCACTTGCTGCTGGCAGGCGCGTCCTTCGCCGCGTGGGGCTATTTGCCGAAATTCGCCCGCGCCGCCGACCAGCGCGATCCGCGGCTGATCGTCGTAATCCTGCGCGGCGCGCTCGATGGCCTCGCCACCGTCGCGCCGGTCGGGGATCCCGACTACGCCGGACTGCATGGCGCGATCGCGCTGACGACGGCGGGACCAACTCCGGCGCTGCCGCTCGACTCGTTCTTTGCGCTGCATCCGTCGATGCCGGAATTCGCGCGCATGTATCGCGACAAGCAGGCTGCCGTGGTTCACGCGGTCGCGACACCGTATCGCGAGCGCTCGCATTTCGATGGCCAGGACGTACTCGAAAGCGGCTTCGCCGGTCCCGGCCGCGTGCAATCGGGCTGGCTGAACCGCGCAGTCGAGGCGCTGCCGCGCGGCCCCCGCGTCACGGGCGCGCTCGCGGTCGGTCCGACGGCACCGCTGGTGCTGCGCGGCGCAGCGCCCACCGTCGGCTGGGCGCCGGTAACCTTGCCGCAGGCCGATGACGACACCGCGATGCGGCTGGTCGACCTCTATGCGCATCGCGATCCCGCATTGGCGGCTGCGCTGTCGCAAGGGCTGAAGCTCGAGAAGGTCGCGTTCGGTGACGACATGAAGCCCAAGCCGGGCGGCAACCAGATCGCGGCGATGCGCCAGGTCGCGCGCGGCGCGGCGAAGCTGATCGCGGCGGATGATGGTCCGCGCATCGCGGCGCTGGCCTTCGACGGCTGGGATACGCATGCCAATGAAGGCGGCGCAATCGGCCGGCTGGCGCAGCTGTTGTCGGGCCTCGACGGCGCGCTCGCCGAGTTCGAGAGCGGTCTTGGCCCACGCTGGCGGGATACGGTCGTGGTGGTCGCAACCGAGTTCGGGCGCACGGCGAAGATCAACGGCACCCAGGGGACCGATCATGGCACCGGGACGATTGCGCTGCTCGCCGGCGGCGCGGTGAAGGGCGGGCGGGTGATCGCCGACTGGCCGACGCTGAAGATGGCGAGCCTCTACCAGGGACGCGATCTTGCGCCGACGACGGATCTGCGCGCGGTGTTCAAGGGCGTACTCGCCGATCATCTCGGCATCGGCGAGCACGCGCTCGGCGGCGCGGTGTTTCCGGACAGCGCGGCCGTGAAGCCGATCAAGGGGCTCGTGGCCTAGGGCTCGCTTGCGCCATGTCCTGATCGGGGCCCTGAAGCGTTCCACATCGCGGCATCAGCGGCCACCGCCGCGGGCGCATTGCACCGCGAAGTCTGCTACTCCTCGACCTGCGGCATTCACCCCTCAGGAGATCAGCATGTTCATCGCCATGAATCGTTTTCGCGTCGCCAAGGGCTCGGAGGCCGCCTTCGAGCAGGTCTGGCTGTCGCGCGACAGCCATCTCGACAAGGTGCCGGGCTTCGTCGAGTTTCACTTGTTGAAGGGACCGGAAGCGGAGGACCATACGCTGTATGCCTCGCACACGATCTGGGCGTCGAAAGCTGCGTTCGAGGACTGGACCAGGTCCGAAGCCTTCCGCGCCGCGCACCACCGGGCCGGCGACACCAAGGTGCACTATCTCGGCCCGCCGCAGTTCGAGGGGTTCGAGGTCCGCCAAACGGTGGGCAGCAAGACGTAGGACAAGGACAAAGCCCACTATTGCGATCCGTCTCCGCGATCCGTCTTGGCTGAGCACGGCCGAGCGGACGCTTGATTTGCGCTGAACGACACGGCGGCCGACAGGACCCGGACGGTCGCCGGTCGTGCGCCCTCGGAAGCTGCTCGCGCCGGGCCTCGCCGGGCAAGCCGTACCGCCGAACCTGCTGACATCAACAAGGACGACGCCCCAGTGAAGCTCCGGCTGAGTCGCGGAGATGCGACGGTGTGCCGACGCTGACCAGTCGTCGCCGTCGGCAGACGCGCATGCGACCTCAGGCGCTCTCGGGAACTGGAGCCTCACGAGGCTGTTATCGCGTGTCTGAAACAGGAAGCCGAATGTCCGGCAGGGCGGGCAGCGCCAGCCAGCGCCCTCGGTCGTTCTGTTCTAGCGAAGGCCCGGATGGTTGCTCGGATCGAGGACGAACCTTCCGGCATATGACCACCGGCGCCGGCGACATCGTCAGAAGCTTCCCTCCGTTGCAACGCGCCACCTTCGTCGACGTTGACAGCCTGACCGCATGAGCGACGCGCGCTGCCCTTCCTCGTTCGGAGAGAGATTCGATGATCATCAGACAGCCGCTCAAGGTCCGCACCCCGGAGGAAGTTCTCGGGCTGATCAGCGCGCTGGCCGTCGCCATTTTTGCGGTCATCATCATCGCGCTGCTGTATTTTGGTCGCGATATCCTGGTCCCCGTGGCCCTGGCCATCCTGCTCAGCTTCGTATTGGCGCCATTGGTCGCGCAACTGCAGCGGCTTCGTGCCCCGCGCGGACTGGCCGTCGTCAGCGTGGTCGTTCTCGCATTCGTCGTGATCTTTACACTGGGCAGCCTGCTCGCCACCCAGCTCACCCAGCTTGCCAGTGAGCTGCCGAACTATCAATCGACGATGAGCAACAAGATCCAGTCGTTCCGCGACACCAAAGCCGGCAGAGGGACGCTCGAGCGTGCATCGGACATGCTCAAGGATCTGGGCAAGGAACTCGACAAACCGAAAGAGCCGGAAGCGGCTCGGCTGCCGAGCGGACTGCGAACGAATTCCTCAGTCCCTGTGACCCCGATCCCGGTGGAGGTCCGGCAGCCCGATCCCGGAGCGCTGGACAGTCTTCGCACGCTGATTTCGCCGCTCATTCATCCGCTGGCGACGACCGGCATCATCATCATCTTCGTGATCTTCATATTGCTTCAACGCGAGGACCTGCGGAATCGGCTCATTCGCCTTGCGGGTTCATCCGACCTGCAGCGCACCACGGCGGCGCTCGATGATGCGGCTTACAGGCTCAGCCGGCTGTTCCTCACCCAGCTCGCCCTGAACGGCGGATTCGGCGTCGTGATCGGCGTCGGTCTGTGGTTCATCGGCATCCCCAGCGCCCTCCTTTGGGGGATCCTCGCCGCAGCGCTTCGGTTCGTGCCCTATATCGGCGCCGTCATCGCCGCGGCGTTTCCGCTTGCTCTGGCGGCAGCGGTCGACCCTGGCTGGTCGATGCTGATTTGGACCTTGGCCCTGTTTCTCGTGGTCGAGCCGTTGCTCGGCCACGTGATCGAACCGATGGTCTATGGGCGCAGCACGGGCCTGTCCCCGGTGGCGGTGGTCGTTTCAGCCGCGTTCTGGACCGCGCTGTGGGGCCCAATCGGGTTGGTGCTCGCGACGCCGCTGACGGTCTGCCTGGTCGTCATCGGACGACATGTGGAGCGCCTGGAGTTCCTCGACGTCATGTTCGGTGATCGTCCAGCGCTGTCTCCTGCCGAGATCTTCTACCAGCGCATGCTTGCGAACGATCCGACGGAAGCAGCCGAGAAGGCAGAGGAGTTCTTGAAGGAGCGCTCGTTGATTGCCTATTGCGACGAGGTCGCGGTGAAGGGACTGCAATTGGCCCAAGCCGACGCCGACCGAGGGGCGCTCGCCTATGATCGCCTTGCAACGATCCGTGACGCCGTCGCCGAGTTGACCGCCGATCTTTCCGATCAAAATGATGGTCCGCTGGCGAAACGCGAGACCACCAGCGATCCGGAAGCTGCATCGGCCGTCGACAGCTCGGCCAGCAGTGGGGCAATCGACACGATACCCATCCTCAGCAAGGACAATCTCGCCGAAGGATGGCGGAGCGAGCAGCCGGTCCTGTGCGTGGCCGGGCGAACCCCGATCGACGAAGCGGCGGCGGTGATTCTCGCGCAACTGTCGTCGGTGCACGGGTTGGGCGCGAAGGTCTCAGGAGCGGAGGCGCTCTCGACGGCGAACGTCATCAAGCTCGAGCCCGCAGGTGTTGCGATTGCCTGCCTGATCTATATCGGCAATTCCGGCGTTGCACATATGCGCTACTCCGTTCGTCGCTTGAAGCGACGACTCCCCAAGGCAAGAGTGATGTTGGTCTGCTGCGCGGCCGACGTCGATCAGGAGGCCGCGAAGGTGCTGCAGGAAGCCACCAAGGCCGATCTGGTCGCGGCGAGCATGGGTGAGGCTGTCAGAATGTGCGTCGAAGTCGCGCAGGCGAAGGCTTCTCAGCAGGTCCCATTGAAGCAGCAGAACACGACGACCAACGTAGCGTGAGACGCGCCACGTCCAACGACCAAGGCCAGACAAAAAAATGCGGCCCCGGTCAGAGACGGCGACTGACGGGGACCGCTGAAACGCGTGACCGGTGACGGGGGATGATCAGGCGCTCGATGGAGCGTAGGCCTGCCCCGTGACGGCGGCGTGACACCGCCCGTTCACAGCGCCTTGCGGTAGACGATGAAGCCCGAGCGCTCGGCGATCTTGTCGTAGAGCGCCTGTGCCGTGGTGTTGGTCTCGTGCGTCTGCCAATAGACCCGCGGCGCACCGGCCTGACGCGCTTCGCGGTAGACCGCCTCGATCAGCGCCCGTCCGACGCCCTTGCCGCGGGCGGCCTCGCTCGTGAACAGGTCGTTGAGATAGCAGAGCGGCCCGATCGTGGTGGTGGCGCGATGAAACAGGTAGTGCGCCAAGCCGATCAACTCGCCACCGCTCTCGGCGACCAGGGCATGGACCGGCTCGTCGGCATCGAAGAAGCGCGACCATGTCATCGCGGTCACCTCGGCCGGCAGCGCCGTCGGCCCCGAACGGCCGTAGAAGGCATTGTAGCCGTCCCAGAGCGGCAGCCAGTGATCATGGTCGTCGCGCGCGATGGCGCGCACAGTGAGTGCTTCGTGCATGAAGGCTTCGCCGTCCGTTTGAATCTCGACGGACCTTCGATACGCGCAGCCGCGTTGGCGATCAATCCGGGACGGGCTGCACCGGTTCGGCGGCGGGCGGCCGTACCAGCTCGACATAGACGGACCGATCTTCCTCGGTCAGCGGCGAGAGCGAGAGCTCGCCCCGCCGCTCGATCAGGATCAGCAGTGACGCCGCCAGCAGGATCGCGAGTGCCAGGGTCACGGCAACGATTACGACCGTTGATTTCATCGCCATTTTGTGCGCGAGACAATCATCGCCTGTTGTCGCGAAAACCGCGAAGGGTTGTCAAAATGGCTTCCTGTTAAGCGGGCATCGACAAGACGGCGCGGATCGACACCACCGCGATGGTGACGCTGACACCCAACGAGAGCGTGCTGGCCGCGATCGTTGCGACCACGGCGGTGGTCAGGCTGGGCGAAAGGGTGAGCGTTGCGTGGTCGTGAAAGCCGCTGACGGGCGTACGGAGCCCTCTACGGTGGTTCGACTCCTGCGGCGACGCATGGCCGCGGACCCAACTGAACCTCGGAACGGAAGCAAGACGCCACCCGGACATGAAGTCGAAATCCCTTACCCATACATCCGCGAGCGAATCACTCGCAGAGGTAAATTCTAAGGTCGCGCTGGGCAGGATTGCGGCGGCAAATCGGAAAAAAAGGCAGGAACATGGCGCTGGCGGTGTTTGTTCCCGCCGATGCGTGTATTTTCCCCGCTGTTCTACGGACAGCCAGTAGTTTTACGGTGAATGCCTCACCCGTAGTCGGCGGCGATGCCGGCTGAATCGATCAGTGCCGGCTGCCAATCCATCGCGACGAAACCGGGTGTCTGTTCGACGCGGCGCAGCCAGTTGCGGATCTTCGGGAAGGTCGACAGGTCGAAGTCGCAGCGATCGGCGACGTGGGTGTAGCCGTAGAGCGCGATGTCGGCGACCGTCAGCTGCTTCGCGGCAAAGTAGTCGTTGCTCTTGAGATGATTCTCCATCACCTGGAGCGCGGCGTAGCCGCGCTCCATCCAGTCCTCGAGCGCATGTGTCTGCAGGTCGCGCCCGCCCTTGACCAGCAGCAGCCAGAAATAGGCGGCGCCGATGTTCGGCTCCAGCGCATGCTGCTCGAAGAACATCCACTGCAGCGCTTCGGCACGCTCGATGCGCTGCTCTGGCACCAGCGGCGTGCCGCCGGCGACATACCAGAGGATCGCGTTCGATTCGGCGATGAAGCGGTCCTCGCCGACCTCCAGCAGCGGCACCTGGCCGCTGGGATTCTTGGCGAGAAAATCCGGCGTGCGGCTCTCGCCGCGCAGGATGTCGATCTCGATCGCCTGATAGGGCGCGTTCAGAAGCGCGAGCGCAAGGCGGACCTTGTAGCTGTTGCCTGACCGCTGCATCGAATAGAGCTTGTACATCCGGCCGATTTCGAGTTCGAGGAATCAAAGGTTGGACGCATCGCACATCCAGACGCCAGATCGTCCCGCAATGCGGCCAGACAATGATGCCGATGGGCGCAGGCTGCAAGAGCCGGCGGATGGAAAAAGTCGAAATGCGCTACTGCACTGCACTCTCGAATAACAACTTTCCAATAGATTCAAACAATCGAGATCACGCCTGCGCGATGCGTGCGTGTCCACCGATCTCGACGGCGCGATCGGTGAGAGCGCGGCGCAGGGTCAGCGCGAACAGGGCCATCAGAACGATGAGGCCCAGCGGTATCGTCGTCAGCCCGGCGACGCTGCGCGAGAGCAGCGGCACGATCCAGGCGGCCGCGAGCACGTTGAGCTCGTAGTCGCGAAAGCCGTGCGCGAGGCCGTGCCGGACGAAGAAGATGATCGCGACCGCGACGACGACGAGGTCGTAGTCGAGCACGTAGGGCGTCGCCAGCAGGCTCGCGCTCGCCAGTGCCGAAGCCTTGAGATCGAACGCGGCCTCGCTCTGCCACAGCCATGCAAGTCCGGCCGCGAGCGACAGCGCCAGCAGGCTCTGCAGCGCATAGGCGGACCTGATATCGGCGCCCCAATGACGCGCGGCCGAGAACACCGACTGGATCTTCTCCCAGCCGGTGCCGCCTTGCTCGAGCACGACGCTCTGTGTGAAGGTCATCGACTGGAAGAAAGCGTGCCAGACGTCGCTGCCGAGCGCGGCGAAGCTGATCGCGACCAGCGCGGCCACCGTGGCGGCTGCCGCAGCAATCGTCGGCCAGCGCGTGCCTGCGAGCAGCGCCACGGGAATGAGCACGCCGAATTGCGGCTTGTAGGCGAGCAGGCCGATCAGGAAGCCGGCCGCCCACGGCCGGCCGCGCTCCATCAGCAACAGCGCGCCGCCGAGCAGCGCCGCGGTGAAAAACGCGTTCTGGCCGTGACCGATGTTGACGAACACGGCGGGAAAGGCGGTCGCGACCAGCAGGGTCCCGGAACGCGGCAGGATTGCGCGCATGACCGCGAGGTATGCGAGCAGGCTCGACACGACCCAGAGCGCGAGCCCTCCGGCATAGGGCAGCAGGGCGGTGATGGCGGCGATCGCGAAGAAGAAGGGCGGGTAGTGCCAGCCGAAGAACGGCACGTCGCGGCCGTCGAATACGGCCTTTTCCGTCGCATGCTGCAGCGGCGGATCATAGGCATCGGCCGCCTTGCCCTGAAGGGTCAGCACGCCTGCCGCATAGACATTGGAGAAGTCGGTGCCGATCGGCTTGCCGTTGCGGTCGACCAGGCCATCGGACAGCGCGATCCAGCCGGCGATTGCCGCGATCGTGACCGCGAGCAGAATCCAGCTGTAGGACTTGATCCGCGTGGCCGTCAGCCAGTCGCCGGATCGCAGGGCGTACCCGATAGTGGTCATTTCGGCCTGAGACTCTGGATAATCGTCGGTCCACGCTAACGGGGCGGCTTTAACGTTCTCTAAAGTCTTGGGAGCCATGTGCCCAAGCTTCTTGCGATGCAGCGCTGGGGGCCCTACAAATGGGCGTTTCCCTGACATGACTGGTCGTGGCCCCGAGGGGGTGATCCACGACGCCTGCATAGGAGCTGATGATGTCCTTTCTCGCCGCTGCGCTCGACCGTGTGAAGCCGTCCGCGACCATCGCGGTCACGGATAAAGCGCGCGTCCTCAAAGCGGCGGGCCGCAACGTCATCGGCCTCGGCGCCGGCGAGCCGGATTTCGATACGCCCGACAACATCAAGCAGGCCGCGATCAAGGCGATCCAGGACGGCAAGACCAAGTATACCGCGGTCGACGGCATCCCCGAGCTGAAGGAAGCCATCATCGGCAAGTTCCAGCGCGAGAACGGCCTCACCTATAAGCCGAACCAGGTGATCGTCGGCGTCGGCGGCAAGCAGGTGCTGTACAATGCGCTGATGGCGACCATCAATCCCGGCGACCAGGTGATCATCCCGGCGCCGTACTGGGTCAGCTATCCCGAGATGGTCGCGCTCGCCGGCGGCGAGCCGGTGCCGGTGGTCTGCACCGCCGCCCACGGCTTCAAGCTGCAGCCGGAGGCGCTGGAGAAGGCGATCACGCCGAAGACCAAGTGGCTGATCCTGTGCTCGCCGTCGAACCCGACCGGCGCGGCCTACACCAAGGCCGAGCTGAAGGCGCTCACCGAGGTGCTGGTCAAGCATCCGCATGTCTGGATCATGACCGACGACATGTACGAGCACCTCGTCTATGACGACTTCGTGTTCACCACGCCGGCGCAGGTCGAGCCCTCGCTGTTCGACCGCACGCTGACCGTGAACGGCGTCTCCAAGGCCTATTGCATGACCGGCTGGCGCATCGGCTATGCCGGCGGTCCGGCGCACCTGATCAAGGCGATGGCGACGATCCAGTCGCAGTCGACCTCGAACCCGTGCTCGATCGCGCAATGGGCGGCGGTGGAGGCCCTGAACGGTCCGCAGGACTTCATCCCGGCCAACAACAAGGTGTTCAAGGAGCGCCGCGACCTCGTGGTGTCGATGCTGAACCAGGCGAATGGCATCGAATGCCCGCGGCCGGAAGGCGCGTTCTACGTCTATCCGTCCTGCGCCGGGACGATCGGCAAGACCGCGCCGTCGGGCAAGGTGATCGACAATGACGAGGCCTTCGTCACCGAGCTGCTGGAGACGGAGGGCGTCGCCGTGGTGCAGGGCTCGGCCTTCGGCCTCGGCCCGGCCTTCCGCATCTCCTACGCGACCAAGACCTCCGACCTCGAGGACGCCTGCAAGCGAATCCAGCGCTTCTGCGGCAATCTGAGGTAATCGGGCAACATCCTTCTCGAAACACCAGAAGCCAATTTCCAGGCCGAAAGGCGCCATGTTTTGAACATGGCGCCTTTCTTTTGTCGGCCGACAAGTCTGGTGGCGTAGGGTTGGAGTTCGATGCGGCTGCTTCTGCTGTCGATCGCGTTGATGGTGATGATCGTGCCGCTCGCGCAGGCCCATCAGGGGCGGCCGATGCGCGCCGGCGTGCTCGAATGCGAGGGACGAAAGACCTCCGGCAGGCTCGTGATGTCCCAGTCCCGCCTGCGCTGCGTGTTTCGCAGTCAGGGCCGCCAGCCGGAGCGCTATGTCGCCAAGGTCCGGCGTTACGGCCTCGATCTCGGCCTGACGGATGTGACCAGGATGGCGTGGGCGGTCAGCGCACCGGTCAACGATTTCGGCCGCAGCGAGCTGCGCGGGCGCTATGGCGGATTGTCCGCCAACGCTGCCGCTCTGGTCGGCTTCGGCGGCAGCTTCCTGGTGCGCGACACCGATCGCGCCGCGGCGCTGCAGCCGATCAGCCTGCAGGGGCAGACCGGCTTGAACCTCGCTGCCGGAATCACCGAGGTCGAGCTGGTGCCGCTGCTGCCGATCCACCCGAGCCCGAGCCGTTCATCGTCCTACTTCTCGCGTTTCTATCGCTGAGGCGCTCGATCGGAGAGACTCGGACACGTTCAGGCGAACGCGTCGCAATCGCTGCCTGCGTCGGCGCGCCGGCTCGTGCCGACGGCGCGCCGAATCTGGTGCGACTGTAAGGCTTGTGGCATAGACGTGGTGCCCTGTGATCGTGCGTCCGATCGACGGGTCTGCATCACACGTTCATTTCAGCCGGAGTTTTATTCATGCGCTCGACCATCCTCGCCGGGCTCGCCGCTGCGGTCGTCCTCTGCACCGGCACCGGCGCTGCCCAGGCGCAAGATCGCGTGCGGGTCGGTGTCCTCGAATGCCGCGGCGGCGCCAGTGTCGGCTTCATCGTCGGCTCGGTGACCCATCTCGGCTGCGTGCTGCGCGCCGACGGCCTGCCCGAGGACCGCTACGTCGCGACCATCCGCAAGGTCGGCCTCGATCTCGGCATCACCCAGGAATCGCTGCTGGCCTGGGTGGTCTATGCACCGGTCGCGCGGCTCGGGCCGGGCGATCTCTCCGGCGACTATGCCGGCGCCCAGGGCTCGGCCGCGGTCGGCGTCGGTGTCGGCGGCAACGTGCTGGTCGGCGGCTCCGCCAACTCGATCGCGCTGCAGCCGCTCAGCGTCCAGGGCCAGGTCGGCCTCAGCGTCTCGGCGGGGCTGCAAAGCCTCGAATTGCGCCCGGGGCGGTGATCTTCCCTTTGCCGTGAACAGCGCTCTTCCCGCCATCGTGCGGGAAGACGGCGCGATCCCCCGCACTGCAGCAACGTTTTTCGCAGGCCGCCTGCTTGCCAAAGCGGCAGCCGAGGCAGAGCATTCGGCTTTGCCGACCCAATCAAGGGCCGAGCTCCACAACGAGGAGGCGGCGAATGGGACAAGACCTGAGAAGTCCCCGAGGTCCACGGTGCATCGCGCTGGTGGGCCCTTTCCAAAGCGGTAAAACCACTCTCTTGGAGGCGATCCTGGCGCGGACCGGCGCGATCCCGCGCGCGGGCAGCGTCGACGCCGGCACCTCCGTCGGCGATGCCAGCCCGGAGGCGCGTCAGCACAAGATGAGCGTCGCCATGACGGCGGCGACCACGACCTTCATGGGCGACAGCTACACCTTCCTCGACTGTCCTGGCTCGATCGAATTCATCCACGACATGCGCGCCGCGCTGCCGGCGGTCGATGCCGCCATCGTGGTCTGCGAGGCGGACGAGAAGAAGCTGCCGCAATTGCAGATCATCCTGCGCGAGCTCGAGGAGCTGCGCATTCCGCGCTTCCTGTTTCTCAACAAGATCGACCGCGCCAATGCGCGGATCAGGGAGACGCTTGCCACATTGCAGCCGGCCTCGCGCGTGCCCCTGGTGCTGCGCCAGATCCCGATCTGGAACGGCGAATTGATCGAAGGGTTCGTCGACCTCGCGCTGGAGCGCGCCTTCATCTATCGCGAGCATAAGGCCTCCGAGGTGATCGCGCTCGAAGGCGGCGATCTCGACCGCGAGAAGGAGGCGCGCTTCTCGATGCTGGAGAAGCTCGCCGATCACGACGATTCGCTGATGGAGCAGCTGCTGGAGGACATCCCGCCGCCGCGCGACGCCGTGTTCGACGATCTGGCGCGCGAATTGCGCGAGGGATTGATCTGCCCGGTGCTGCTCGGATCGGCGTTGCGCGAGAACGGCGTGCTGCGGCTGATGAAGGCGCTGCGCCACGAGGCGCCCGGAATCGCCGAGACCGCGCAGCGGCTCGGTGTGAAGGACACCAAGGAGGCGCTCGGCTATGTCTTCAAGACGCTGCATCTGCAGCATGGCGGCAAGCTGTCATTGACGCGGGTGCTGTCCGGCCATCTCGACGACGGCGCGACGCTGCATGCCGCCTCGGGCGAGGCGGCGCGCGTGTCCGGCATCCTGGCTGCCACCGGCGCCTACGACAGCAAGCGCGCGGGCGCCCAGGCCGGGGACACGGTGGCGCTCGGCAAGCTCGATGCGGTCAAGACCGGCGATACGGTTGCGACCGGCAAGACGGCACCACCGCCGCTGGCAAAGGTGGAGGCGTGCCCGCCGGTGCTGGCGCTCTCGATCGCCGCCGTGGACCGCAAGGATGACGTCAAGCTCGGCCAGGCCTTGCAGCGGCTCCACGAGGAGGATCCGTCGCTGACCATGGTGCAGAACCCGCGCACCCACGACACCGTGCTGTGGGGGCAGGGCGAGATGCATCTGCGCGTCGCGCTGGAGCGGCTGCGCGACCGCTTCGGCGTCAACGTCAAATCGCACCAGCCCGCGATCGGCTACCAGGAGACCATCCGCAAGCCGATCACGCAGCGCGGCCGCCACAAGAAGCAGTCCGGCGGCCACGGCCAGTTCGGCGACGTGGTGCTCGACATCAGGCCGCTGCCGCGCGGCGAAGGCTTCCGCTTTGCCGAGAAGGTGGTCGGCGGCGCGGTGCCGCGCAACTATATCCCGGCGGTGGAGGAGGGCGTCGTCGACGCAATGGCCCGCGGCCCCCTGGGCTTTCCGGTGATCGACGTCGAGGTGACGCTCACCGACGGCTCCTATCACAGCGTGGATTCGTCCGACCTCGCGTTCCGCACCGCGGCGCGGGTCGGCGTCGGCGAGGGGCTGCCGCAATGCCAGCCGGTGCTGCTGGAGCCGATTCACACCGTCGAGATCGTCTGCCCGACGGAGGCGACCGCCAGGATCAATGCGATCCTCTCGGCGCGGCGCGGCCAGATCCTGTCCTTCGATACCCGTGACGGCTGGCCGGGCTGGGACTGCGTCCGGGCGATGATGCCGGAGGCGGAGATCGGCGAGTTGATCGTCGAATTGCGTTCGGCGACGGCCGGCGCCGGCAGCTTCACCCGCCAATTCGACCACATGGCCGAGGTGACCGGCCGCGCCGCCGACCACATCATCGCCTCCCATCGCGACGCCGCCTGAGCCGAACGCTCCGCGCCGAACAGCGCCGGCCCGTCATCCTCTCTCGGGATGGCGGGCCGGATCGCGTCGGGACCTTTGCTCGCGCGCGCAGGGAACAAACGGCGAGGGCCGGGTTCCAGCTTGCGTCCGAGATCAGTTTGTGATGTATTTTACATCATTGTCTTTGTCTCAGACATCATTTATGGTGTCTGCCACGTGAGGCCAGCGTGATCACGTCGTTCCAGATGCGGGCAGCGCGAGCGCTGCTCGGGATAGATCAGAGAACCTTGGCCGAGCTGGCCGGCGTGTCGCTGCCGACGATCCAGCGGATGGAAGCCTCCACGGGCAACGTCCGCGGCGTGGTGGACTCGCTGACCAAGGTCGTCGATGCGCTCAATCGCGCGGGCGTGGATCTGATCGGTGAGCATTCCCGCAGCGAGAACGGCGGGCGTGGTGTTCGCCTGAAGGACCCGGGGCCGCCCCGCCGCATGGGCCGTCAAACTGACATCGCGCGCGATGACGCAAGCTAGGCTCATCGCGCGGGCACGGGGCCCCTGGGCGCTTCGTGTGGGACGCATCGTCGGCTGCGCCGCGGCCCGATGAGGCGACGGGAGCGTGATGGGCATGAGCATCGCAAACGAACACCGTTCGCACGGGCGGGTCGGACATCATGAGCCGACCTTCGCCGAGCTTTATTCCCCCAAACTCCTGACGGTCTTGCGCGAGGGCTACGGCCTCAGCGACTTTCGCGCCGACGCGCTGGCGGGCCTGACGGTGGCGATCGTGGCGCTGCCGCTGTCGATGGCGATCGCGATCGCCTCCGGTGTCTCGCCGGGGCGTGGTCTCTACACCGCCGTGATCGGCGGCTTCCTGGTCTCGCTGCTCGGCGGCAGCCGCTTTCAGATCGGCGGTCCCGCGGGTGCCTTCATCGTGCTGGTCGCTGCGACGGTCGATCGCCAGGGTCTCGATGGCCTGCTGATCGCGACGATGATGTCCGGCGTGATGCTGGTGATCGCCGGATATCTGCGGCTCGGCACCTACATCAAGTTCATTCCCTATCCGGTCACAGTCGGCTTCACCGCGGGCATCGCCGTCATCATCTTTGCCAGCCAGCTGAAGGATCTGTTCGGTATCACGCTTGCGGGCAAGGAGCCGGGCGAGCTGCTTCCGAAGCTCACGGCGCTCGCGCATGGCGCGCCGACCGCGAGCATGTCTGCGGTCGTGACGGCCGCGCTGTCGATCGCGATCATCATCGGCCTCAAGCATCTGCGGCCGACCTGGCCCGGCATCCTGATCGCGGTGGTGGTCGCGGCCATCATCACCTTCGCGCTGCAGCTTCCGGTCGAGACCATTGGGACGAAATTCGGCGGTATCCCGCGCGAGCTGCCGGCGCCGGCGTTGCCGGCGTTCTCGCTCGCCAAGGTCCAGGCGGTGTTCCCCGACGCGATCGCCTTCGCACTGCTCGGAGCCATCGAATCGCTGCTGTCGGCCGTCGTCGCCGACGGCATGACCGGCCGTCGCCATCGCTCCAACTGCGAGCTGGTGGCGCAGGGCTTTGCCAATGTCGGCTCGGCCTTGTTCGGCGGCATCTGCGTCACCGGCACCATCGCGCGCACCGCCACCAATGTTCGCGCCGGCGCCCGCGGACCGGTGTCGGGCATGCTGCATTCGCTGTTTCTTTTGGTGTTCATGCTGATCGCGGCGCCGCTGGCGAGCTACATCCCGCTGTCGGCGCTCGCCGCGGTGCTCGTCGTTGTCGCCTGGAACATGGCCGAGAAGCACGAGTTCGCCACCCTGATCCGATCGTCCTGGGGCGATGCCACGGTGTTGCTCGCGACCTTCGGGCTGACGGTCTTCCGCGATCTCACCGAGGGCATCCTGGTCGGCTTCGCGCTCGGCGCCGTGCTGTTCATCAACCGCATGGCGCAGATGACCGGCGTCGAGGACGGGTCGCCTCTGGTCGCAAAGGACCGCGCCGACTTCGAGGATGAGGCGCGGGTGCCGTACAATCCGAAGCTCAGCGCCGACAAGGACGTGCTGGTCTATCGCATCACCGGTGCGTTCTTCTTCGGCGCCGCCTCGACCGTCGGCACCGTGCTCGACTCGATCGCCGACCGCCGCAAGGCCTTCGTGGTCGATTTCGCAGCGGTGCCGTTCCTGGATTCGACGGCCGCCAACGCCATGAGCCGCGTTGCCGCCAAGGCCAAGCGCCAGGGCATCCGCCTGTTCATCACCGGCGCCTCGCCGACCGTGCGCCGGGCGCTGCTGACCCATGGCGTGCGGCCGCCGCTGGTGCGCTACCGCGAGACCATCGAGCGCGCGGTGGCCGACATCAAGGGCAAGGAGACGGCACCGGCGGACGTCGCCGATGGGCTCGCCGCGAGCTGACACGCGGCCCCAACGCCGCGTCGCCGTTTGGGCCATGGCGCCTGGGGGCGACTGCCGCGCCCCAGCATTGACTCCAGCCGGGGCTTGTCCGATGTCACGGCCATGACCCTTGCCGCCAAACCCCGCGCTGCGTGCCTGATCGGCTGGCCTGCCGCGCATTCGCGCTCGCCCTTGATCCATCATCATTGGCTGCACGAGCTCGGCATTGCCGGCGGCTACACCATCGAGGCGGTGCCGCCGGAAGAGCTGGCGGACTTCGTCATGCATCTCGACCGTCGCGGCTTCGTCGGCGCCAACGTCACGATCCCGCACAAGGAGCGCGTGCTGGAGCTGAGCGAGCCGGACGCGCGTGCCCGCGCCGTCGGCGCGGCCAACACGCTCTGGTACGAGGACCGCATCCTGCGGGCCACCAACACCGACGTCGAAGGCTTCATCGGCAATCTGGACGCCGCTGCCCCAGGCTGGGACCGCACCGACGAGGCGCTGGTGCTCGGCTCCGGCGGCTCGGCGCGGGCCGTCGTGTTCGGCCTGCTCGAGCGCGGCATCGGCCGCGTCCACATCATCAACCGCACCGCGGCGCGCGCACAAGCCCTGGCTGATCAGTTCGGCAGCCATGTCGTTGCCGAAGGCTGGGACCGCGTCGGCGCGCTGCTGCCGCGCGCGGGCCTGTTCGTGAACACCACCTCGCTCGGCATGCACGGTCAGCCGCCGCTCGAGCTCGACGTCGAGCTGTTGCCGCAGCAGGCCGTCGTCGCCGACATCGTCTACGTGCCGCTGGAGACGCAGTTGCTCGCGGCGGCGCGGGCGAGGGGGCTGCGCACTGCCGATGGACTCGGCATGCTGCTGCACCAGGCCGTGCGTGGCTTCGAATTGTGGTTCGGCCGCCGTCCGCAGGTCACGCCCGAGTTGCGCGCGCTGGTCGAGGCCGATCTCACAAGGGCTTGAGCGCGGAATAAGCGCAGATGGTCGGCGTCTCATTGATCGAGCGTCCGCGTAGCCCCGCATTGGACGCGGATGATCTTCTCTCGCCCTCGGAGCCATGCATGTCCCCTCGTCTCATCCTGTTCCGTTCCGTCGCTTCACTCGCCATGGTTGCGGCTGTATCCGCGCTCGCCATCGCCCAGCAGGCCCCCGTGCCGACGCGCGTGCGCGGCGCCATCGAAAGCGTCGACGCCAATACGATGACGGTGAAAGCCCGCAGCGGCGAGATCTTCAAGCTGCGCATGGCCGGTGATCTGCGCGTCTCGGGTGTCGTCAAGGCGCAGCTTTCCGACATCAAGCTGGGCTCGTTCATCGGCGCCACCACGGTGCCCGGCCCGGATGGCGCGCCGAAGGCGGTCGAGATCCACATATTTCCCGAGGACATGCGCGGAACGGGTGAAGGCTCGCGGTCGTGGGACCTGAAGCCGAATTCGAGCATGACCAACGCCACCGTGTCCGAAAGCTCGGTCTCGACCGACGGTCACTCGCTGCTCGTCAAGTACAAGGGGGGCGAAAAGCGCGTCGACATTACGCCGGACACGCCGATCGTCACCTTCGTGCCCGGCGACAAGTCCGAGCTGAAAGCCGGCGCCAAGGTGATCGCCACCGTCAAGCAATTGCCTGACGGTTCGCTCGAGACCAGCCGCGTCAGCATCGGCCGCGATGGGCTGACGCCGCCGATGTGACCTGCCTTTCTCTGTGTGCTCAACTGCGTCTCCGTTGCCGGTGTCGTCCCTGCGAACGCAGGGACCATACCCCCAGGGAGGAGTTTAGGGCGCAGTGGCAATTGGGCTTTTGCCCAACACGACGGCCACGGAGTATGGGTCCCGGATCAGCGCCGCGCCGCGCTGACGCGCGTCACGGCTTGTCCGGGACGACAGCTTTTGCATGGTGGAAGTCGGGGGCGCGTAAGCTGATTAGTCCGAGCACCTTGCTCGCCGATTCTCGAGCTAATCCGCCAGCACCTTCCGGTCGATCTCGGCCACCGTGTTGACGCCGCACAGGCCCATCGTCGTCAAGAGCTCGTTGCGGATGATGTCGATGGCCTTGGCGACGCCGGCCTGGCCGCCGGCGCCGAGGCCGTAGGCATAGGCGCGGCCGAGCATGCAGGATTTGGCACCGAGCGCGAGCGCACGCATCACGTCCTGGCCGGAGCGGATGCCGCCATCGAACATGATCTCGATCTTGTCGCCGACCGCCTCGGCGATGCCGGGCAGGACGTGGATCGAGGACGGCGCGCCGTCGAGCTGGCGGCCGCCGTGGTTGGAGACGACCATCGCCTGCGCGCCGGTCTCGACCGCGAGCTTGGCGTCCTCGATGTCGTGGATGCCCTTGATGATCAGCTTGCCCGGCCAGATCGAGCGGATCCAGTCGACGTCCTTCCAGTTCAGCGAGGTGTCGAACTGCGCGGCGGTCCAGGCCGAGAGCTTGGTGAGATCCTCGGTGTTCTTCACGTGGCCGGCGATGTTGCCGAAGGTGCGGCGCTTGCCCTGCAGCACGCCCTGCACCCAGGCCGGCTTGGTGGCGAAGTCGAACAGCTTCGACAGCGTCCATTCCGGCGGCACGCTCATGCCGTTCTTGATGTCCTGGTGGCGCTGGCCGATCACCTGCAGGTCGACGGTCAAGCATAGTGCGCTGCACTTCGCAGCGATCGCGCGCTCGACCAGGGCCTTGATGAAGCCGCGGTCCTTCATGACGTAGAGCTGGAACCAGAACGGCTTCTCGACGCTGCCCGCGATGTCCTCGATCGAGCAGATCGACATCGTGCTCTGCGTGAACGGGATGCCGGCGGCCTGCGCCGCGCGGCAGGCGTGAATCTCGCCGTCGCCGTGCTGCATGCCCAGGAGGCCGACCGGCGCCAGGATCAGCGGCATCGACGAGGGCTCGCCGAGGATCGTTGTCGACAGATCGCGCTTGGAGACGTCGACCAGGATGCGCTGGCGGAACTTGATCTTCTGCAGATCCTCGCGATTGGCGCGCAGCGTCTCCTCGGCATAGGAGCCACGATCGGCGTAGTCGAAGAAGGCTTTGGGCACGCGGCGCTTGTGCAGCAGGCGCAGGTCTTCAATGCAGGTGACGTGTTTCATCGCGGTCTTCGGCTCCCCACCGGCGTCTCGTTTCTTAGGGCTGGGGCAGTCCTCTAGCATCTTTGCGGCGCCTGCCAAATCCAACTTGGGAACCGCCACGGCGGCCGGGCAAGACACGCAAACTGCGAGCGTGCCGCAACAACACGACGTCAGGGCTGCCGGAGCGAGCACCTTCCTGCTGCGGCGGGGCTCCGACGGGTGAGCCCTCCAGAGCCGTCAGGTCGAATGAAAAATTAGTCTTAACAACGGCTTACAGAGGTCATGGCGGTTTCGTGGTAATGATTCATCACATTTTTTGAAGCCATCTTAGCCTTAAGGCGACTATAACCCGCGGGCTGACCGGCAGGGCGGGTCCTGTGATTCGCGCCCGCCGGTAACGAAATCCAGAAGCCGTTGCTGGGGGTCATATGAGCCGTAACTATTTCGGGACCGATGGGATTCGTGGCCGCGCCAACGGCCTGATCACGCCGGAACTCGCGCTCAAGGTCGGGCAGGCCGCAGGTCTTCTGTTCCAGCGCGGCGAGCATCGCCACCGGGTGGTGATCGGCAAGGATACACGCCTTTCCGGGTACATGATCGAATACGCCATGGTGGCCGGCTTCACCTCGGTCGGCATGGACGTGCTGCTGGTCGGCCCGATGCCGACGCCCGCGGTCGCCATGCTCACCAAGTCGATGCGCGCCGATCTCGGCGTCATGATCTCGGCCTCACACAATCTGTTCGAGGACAACGGCATCAAGCTGTTCGGGCCGCAGGGTTTCAAGCTGTCCGACGATGTCGAGAGGCAGATCGAGCAACTGCTCGATGAATCGCTCGACAAGAAGCTGGCGCAGAGCGCGAGCCTCGGCCGCGCCCGCCGCATCGACGGCGTGCACGATCGCTACATCGAATTCGCCAAGCGCACCCTGCCGCGCGATCTCTCGCTCGACGGTCTTCGCGTCGTGGTCGATTGCGCCAACGGCGCGGCCTACAAGGTCGTGCCCGAGGCGCTGTGGGAGCTCGGCGCCGATGTGATCTCGATCGGCGTGGAGCCGGACGGCTTCAACATCAACAAGGAATGCGGCTCGACCTCGCCGGAGGCACTGTGCCGGAAGGTACGGGAAATGCGCGCCGACATCGGCATCGCGCTCGACGGCGACGCGGATCGCGTGATCCTGGTCGACGAGCGCGGCCACATCGTCGATGGCGATCAGCTGCTCGCGGTCATCGCGCAGAGCTGGAAGGAAGACGGCCGCTTGGCGCGCGCCGGTATCGTCGCGACGGTGATGTCCAATCTCGGCCTCGAGCGCTTCCTGCAGGGGCTGGGGCTCGAGCTGGTGCGTACGCCGGTCGGCGACCGCTATGTGCTCGAGCGCATGCTGGCCGACGGCTACAATCTCGGCGGTGAGCAGTCGGGCCATATCATTCTCTCGGATTACGCGACGACGGGCGACGGCTTCGTCGCGGCGCTGCAGGTGCTGGCGACGGTGCAGAGGCTGCGCCGTCCGGTCTCCGAGGTCTGCCATCGCTTCGACCCGCTGCCGCAGATTCTCAAGAACGTCCGCTATCGCAGCGGCAAGCCGCTCGACGCGGACGAGGTGAAGTCGGCGATCGACACCGGACAGAAGCGCCTCAACGGCCATGGCCGACTGCTCGTACGCTCCTCCGGAACCGAGCCGGTGATCCGCGTGATGGGCGAGGGTGACGACCGCGATCTGGTCGAAGAGGTCGTCGACGAGATCGTCGCTGCCGTCGGCAACGCTGCGGCTGCTGCTTGATCGCGGACGGGAATATATCAATCTCTGCGGCCTGCCATCGACGTCGGATGGCAGGCCTTTTTGTTGGTCCCTTCTCTGCTCGCAAGCTGATGGGAGCGGATGTGCCTGAGCGAGCAGGGCGCGTCGGACTGCCGGACGCGATCGCCTGCGCGCCAGCGCCTTGGCTGCGACCGATTGAGATGGGACTCAACTAATTAGTTGTTCTTCATCCTGCGGTCAAAATTGTCGCTAACGAATTGTTAGGAGGGGTTGCTTGGCCGTTAACGACTCCGCGCGCTCATGAAAAATCAACCTTAATTATTAGGGTTAAGCGCTGCTTAAGCATTTGGCGTGATAGTGTGGCATCAGCGTGATGTGGAAGCAATTCTCCGATTGCTTCACCGGCCAAAGGGACGAAAAAATGCGTAGCGTTAAGTTTCTGATCGCCGCCGGAGCGGCCACTCTGTTTTCCACTTCGATCTTCGCTGCCGACATGCCCATCATGCCCCCTCCGGTCTACGCGCCGCCGCCGGCGGCCGATTTCGGTGGCTGGTATCTGCGCGGCGACATCGGTTTCAGCAATCAGAAGGTCAAGGACGTCCATTACTCGCGCGAATCCGCCTATACGCCGATGACGTCGTTCAACCAGACCTCGGCGTTCGATACCGCGGGCATCTACGGCGTCGGCGTCGGCTATCGCTTCAACAGCTGGTTCCGCGCCGACGTCACCGGCCAGTATCGCGGCAATGCGAACTTCAAGGCCACCGACCGCTTCAATGCAACGGCGGGCGGCGTGCCCTACAGCGGCATCGACAATTACAGCGGCAGCAAGTCCGAATGGCTGGTGCTCGCCAACGCCTATGTCGATCTCGGCACCTGGTGGTGCGTGACGCCGTTCATCGGCGCGGGTGTCGGTGGTGCGCGGGTGACGATTTCGAATTTCACCGACACGGGCATCAACAACCTGCCGTTCACGACCACGAGCTTCGCGACGGCGCCGACCTCCTCGAAATGGAATTTCGCATGGGCGGCCCATGCCGGTCTGGCTTACAACGTCAATCCGAACCTGGTGCTGGAGCTGGCCTACAGCTACGTCGATCTCGGTCACGGGCAGACCGGTGTTCTGTCCGACTACGTCGGCAACACCACCGGCAACGTCTTCAAGTTCAAGGACATCACCTCGCACGACCTGAAGCTCGGCGTGCGCTGGAATTTCGACAATCCTCCGCCGCCGCCGATGCCGGCGCTGATCCGCAAGGGCTGAATCGAGCGCTCGCCCTCACTGCAAATCGAACGAACGGCGCGGGCCTCCCGCGCCGTTTCGCGTTTCTGATCGGGCGAAGCGCGCGCTCTCGCTGAAAGAATTTCCGTGCAGAGCGCTGCGACAACGAATGATTAAGGTTAACGCGCGATGATCGGAACAGAGAGTCAAGTGCTGATTGGAGCGTTGCGATGCGTAGCCTGGTGGTGGCGGTTTCGGTGTGCGGCATGGTCTCCGCGGCCCAGGCCGCGGACTTGTCCGACCTTCCGATCCTGCGCGGCGGCCTGACCGAGGGCCTGAACAATTCGCGGGTCATCTGGGACGGTTACTATGTGGGCGTCCAGGGCGGCTACGGCTCGTCCGATGAGAATTTCAACGGCTCGACCAAGAACATGACGGCGGCGGTGTTGGCCAACACGCTGATCGAGAGCCAGATGCAGGTATCGTCCTGGAACCCGAATCTCGGCAAGCAATCCTCGCGCGCATCGGGCTTCGGCGCCTTCGTCGGCTACAACAGTCAGTGGGACGACGTCGTGCTCGGCGTCGAGGCGAGCTATCTGCACGGCAAATACGGCGGCATGGCCTCTTCGAGCCGCACGCTCGTCAGCACGGCTGCACTGACCGACGGCAACTTCCACGCCGTGACGTCGACGCAGTCCTCGCAGATCTCGATCACCGACATGGCGACGATCCGCGGTCGTGCCGGCTATGCGATGGGTTGCTTCCTGCCCTACGCATTTTTCGGCCTTGCACTCGGCAACGCAGATATCGGCCAGTCCGTGACGGTTCAGGACCGGGTCAGCACGACATTTCTCGGCACCTACACGCCGCTTGCGCCGCTCAGCGCCAACAACCTTCAGCACAATCACCTGATCTACGGCTACAGCGCCGGTCTCGGCGTCGACGTCAATCTGGTCGGCGGCCTGTTTGCGCGGGCCGAATACGAATACGTCCGCTTCACCTCGACGGTCGACACCAGCATCAATACGGTGCGCGCGGGCCTCGGCTACAAGTTCTGAGCTGATTGCAAGCCTGTCCTGTATGCCGATGTCCGTCAGCATCCGTCCTGCGCAGCGCGACGACGTCGCTGCCATTGTCGCCATGCTCGCCGACGATCATCTCGGCCGGGCGCGCGAGCGCCTCGAGCAGCCGTTGCCGCAGTCCTACTACGACGCGTTCGAGACGATCGCGCGGGATGGGAACATCACCCTGATCGTTGCCGAGGAGGCGGGCCGGGTGGTCGGCTGCCTGCAACTCTGCATCCTGCCCGGGCTCAGCTCGCAAGGCGCGTCGCGCGCGCTGGTCGAGGATGTTCGGGTCGCCACCGACCGCCGCAGCCGCGGCATCGGCGAGCAGCTGCTGCAATGGGCGATCGCCGAGGCGCGCAAGCAGCGCTGCAATCTGGTCGAGCTGATGACGCATCAAAGCCGCACCGACGCGCAACGCTTCTACGGGCGGCTCGGCTTCGCCAAGAGCCATTTCGGCATGGTGATGCGGTTCTGATCAGCGCGGCAGGCGGTAGGCCGCGACGGCGTTCGGGCCGAACGCCTTGTCGCGGATGTCCGAGCCGAGCTGTGTCAGGCAGCGCTCGAGCGCCTGCTTGATTTCACGGTAGCTGCCGGCGAGCAGGCAGACCGGCCAGTCCGAGCCGAAGATCAGCCTGTCGGCGCCGAAGCAGCGCGCCACATGTGTCACGTACGGCTGCAGCCGCTCCGCGTCCCAGTCGGTCCAGACGGCTTCCGTGGCGAGCCCCGACACCTTGCACCAGACATTGCTGCAAGCCGCGAGCTCGGCGATGCGATCGGCCCAGTCCTGATCGAAGCCGGTTGCGATCGGCGGCTTGGCGGCGTGGTCCAGCACGAAGCGCGCTCTTGGAAAGGCGCGCACCGTCGCAATCGCCGCTGGCAGCTCTCGCGTGCGCACCAGCAGATCGTACGTCAGGTCGTGCGCGAACACGCTGTCGAGGCCGCGCCTGACGTCGCCGCGAAAGATCCACGCCGGATCGGCCTCGTCATGGACCTGGTGGCGGATGCCGACCAGCCTGTCGCCGCCGGGCAGGCCGCGCAGCCGGTCGATCGTCGACCCTACCGACGGATCGCTCAGGTCGACCCAGCCGACGACCCCGCCGACGAATGGCGTCGCATGGGCGATGCGCAGGAATTCCTCGGTCTCGTCGAGCGACGAGCGGGTCTGCACCAGGATGCTGGCGTCGAGAGCGTTCTCGGCCAGCAGCGGGGCGAGGTCGGCGGGACCGAACGGACGGCGGATCGGCGCCAGCGCGTCGCCGGCCATCCACGGATAGTCGGCGCGACCGGGATCCCAGAAGTGCTGATGCGCATCGATGACACGGCTCATGGCGCGTCTCCCGGCAGCGGCGCCCGGGCATCGACGAGATTGCTGGCACGCAGGTCGCGCCAGAAGGCGGGCGGGATCGGAGCTTGCGCCATCGCGATGTTATCGGCCGCCTCCTGCGCATTGCGGGCGCCCTGCAGGCCGACGGTCACGGCGGGATGGGCCAGGCAGAACTGGATCGCGGCAGCCTTGAGCTCGGTGCCGTGCTGTCTGCACAGCGCATCGAGCTGGCGCGCCCGCGCCACCAGCGCGGCATCGGCATCTTCGTAGTTGAACTTCGCCGGCCCGTGAGGGTTGGCGAGAATGCCGCTGTTGTAGATGCCGCCGAGAATGATGGCGATGTTGTTCTCGCGGCAGATCGGAAAGAGCGTCGTCAGCGCGCCCTGGTCGAGCAGCGTGTAACGGCCCGCCAGGAGAAAGCAGTCGACCGGAACGGCCTGCGCAAAGCGCGTCAGCATCTCCGACTGGTTCATGCCGGCGCCGATCGCCCGGATGCTGCCGTCGTCGCGCAGCCGCTGCAGCGCGCGAAAGGCGCCGGCCACGGCCTCGTCATAGTGATCGTCGGGATCGTGCACGAGCAGGATGTCGATGCGATCGAGGCCGAGCCGGACCAGGCTCTCCTCGACCGAACGCATCACGCCGTCATAGGAGTAATCGAACCGCGGCCGCAGCGGCGGCGTGCCCTTGTAGTGCGGATCGTCGCCCGAGGCGGTCGGGTCCGGCCGCAGCAGCCGGCCGACCTTGGTCGAGATCACATAGCTGTCGCGCGGCTGCCGGCGCAGAAATGCACCGAGCCTCTGCTCGGCGAGGCCGAAGCCGTAGAGCGGCGCGGTGTCGTAGAAGCGCACGCCGCGCGCCCACGCCGCGGCGATCGTGGCTTCGGCATCGCCGTCGCTGACCGGTTCGAAAAGACCGCCGAGCGGCGCCGTCCCGAGACCGAGTCGGGTGATGTCGAGCGGGCTCCTCCCGAGACGGACGCGTTCCATTCTTCTATCCTTGTTGTTCGGCGCGTGCAGATCGCGTCATTGTGCATGGATGCGTTCGACGAAACAATGACGTCGCATGGTGCAGTACAACGAGGAGGAGGGGACGATGTCGGCGATCAATCCACTGACGGCCTTCGGTGTCGTGCTGGCGACGGCAGCCACCGACGCGGTCTACGTCATGTTCACGTCGGCGGTCGTTGCCAAGCGACGGCTGTCAGCGGCGACCTGGAGCTCGATCTGGTACATGCTGTCGTCATTCGCGGTGATCAGCTACACGGAGAACTGGATCTACGTCGCATTCGCGGCGGTCGGCTCCTGGATCGGCGCCTACGGCTCGATGACCTTCCTGCATCGTCCGCCGGCCGGTCAGGCACCGGTCGGCGCCGCGCCGGAATGAATTGCATTCGCTTGCATGCCAGCACGACCGCGTGAACGCAGACAGGCGGCGCGCGAAGTTCCTTGACGCGGAACGACCCTTCCCGTATTCACGCCAGCGGGACACCTCCCCCCAACGGGAGGCTTACTATCTGGAAGGATAGACGATGACTGCAGCGAAACCATCGCAGCGGCCTGCCGTGCCGCACTTCTCCTCCGGCCCCTGCGCCAAGCGCCCCGGATGGACCTCCGAAAACCTCAAAGACGCTCCCCTCGGCCGCTCGCATCGCGCGAAGATTGGCAAGGCGAAGCTCAAGCAGGCCATCGAGCTGACGCGCGACGTCCTCGAAGTGCCCGCCGACTACAAGATCGGCATCGTGCCCGCGTCCGACACCGGCGCGGTCGAGATGGCGCTGTGGTCGCTGCTCGGTGCGCGGCCTGTCACCACGATCGCCTGGGAATCCTTCGGTGAGGGCTGGGTCAGCGACATCGTCAAGGAGCTCAAGCTCAAGGATGTCACCAAGCTGCACGCCGGCTATGGCGAGATCCCGGATCTGTCCAAGGTCGATCCGGCCAGTGACGTCGTCTTCACCTGGAACGGCACCACGTCAGGCGTGCGCGTGCCGAATGCCGACTGGATCAGCGCGAGCCGGGAAGGCCTGACGATCTGCGACGCCACCTCGGCCGCATTCGCGCAAGCCCTCGATTGGCCGAAGCTCGACGTCGTCACGTTCTCCTGGCAGAAGGCGCTCGGCGGCGAGGCCGCGCATGGCATGCTCATCCTCTCGCCGCGCGCGGTGGCGCGTCTCGAGACCTACAAGCCAGCCTGGCCGCTGCCGAAGATCTTCCGCCTCACCAAGGGCGGCAAGCTCAACGCCGGCATTTTCGAGGGCGAGACCATCAACACGCCCTCGATGCTGTGCGTCGAGGACTATCTGGACGCGCTGAACTGGGGCAAGTCGATCGGCGGCCTCAGGGCGCTGATCGCCCGCGCCGACGCCAACACCAAGGTCCTCGCCGACTGGAAGGCGCGGACGCCGTGGATCGACTTTCTCGCCCAGGATCCCGCCATCCGCTCCAACACCTCGGTGTGCCTCAAGGTCGTCGATCCCGCGATCACATCGCTTTCGGCCGATGCCCAGGCGGAGTTCGCCAAGAAGCTGGTGTCGCTGGTCGAGAAGGAGAACGCCGGCTTCGACTTCGCGCACTATCGTGATGCACCGGCGGGGCTGCGCATCTGGTGCGGCGCGACGGTGGAAGCCAACGACGTCGCGCTGCTGACGCAGTGGATCGACTGGGCGTTCGCCGAAGCCAAGGCCGCGCTGCCGAAGGCGGCGTGACGCACGCTCTTCGTGCCGTCATTGCGAGCGCAGCGAAGCAATCCAGGGCCACGAAGAAAGTCTGGATTGCTTCGTCGCTCCGCTCCTCGCAATGACGAAATTCAAGACGCGTAGGGTGGGCAAAGGCGCGAAGCGCCGTGCCCACCATCAACGTCAACCGACGCGAAAGACCGGTGGGCACGCTGCGCTTGGCCCACCCTACGATTCGATTGCTTCCACCCATTCCGGCGCCGATGCGCTGTCCCTCTCTCGCGAGAGGCGTGAAGGAACATCGTCATGTCCAAACCCAAAGTTCTCATTTCCGACGCACTTTCCCCGGCTGCCGTGCAGATCTTCAAGGATCGCGGCATCGAGGTCGACTTCCAGCCCAATCTCGGCAAGGACAAGGACAAGCTCGCCGACATCATCGGCGACTATGACGGCCTTGCGATCCGCTCCGCGACCAAGGCCACGGCCAAGATCATCGAGCGTGCCAAGCGGCTCAAGGTGATCGGCCGCGCCGGCATCGGGGTCGACAATGTCGAAATCCCCGCGGCGACCGCCAAGGGCATCATCGTGATGAATACGCCGTTCGGCAATTCGATCACGACCGCCGAGCACGCGATCACGATGATGCTGTCGCTGGCGCGCGAGATTCCGCAGGCGGACGCCTCGACCCAGGCCGGCAAGTGGGAGAAGAACCGCTTCATGGGCGTCGAGATCACCGGCAAGACGCTGGGCGTGATCGGCTGCGGCAATATCGGCTCGATCGTCTGCGACCGCGCGCAGGGCCTGCGCATGAAGGTGATCGGCTTCGATCCGTTCCTCACCGAGGAGCGCGCCCTCGATCTCGGCGTCGAGAAGGTCGAGCTCGAGGAGCTGCTGAAGCGCGCCGACTTCATCACGTTGCATACGCCGCTCACCGACAAGACCCGCAACATCATCGATGCCGCGGCGATCGCCAAGATGAAGCAGGGCGTGCGCATCATCAATTGCGCGCGCGGCGGCCTGGTCGACGAGCAGGCGCTGCTCGAGGCCCTCAACAGCAAGCATGTCGCGGGCGCGGCCCTCGACGTGTTCGCCGAGGAGCCGGCGACCAGCAATCCGCTGTTCGGCCATGCCAACGTGATCTGCACGCCGCATCTCGGCGCCTCGACCACGGAAGCGCAGGAGAACGTCGCGCTGCAGATCGCCGAGCAGATGTCGGACTACCTGCTCACCGGCGCGATCTCGAACGCGATCAACTTCCCGTCGATCACCGCGGAAGAAGCGCCCAAGCTGACGCCGTTCATCGCGCTCGCCGAGAAACTCGGCTCGTTCGCGGGCCAGCTCACCGAAAGCAGCATCACCAAGATCCAGATCACCTATGAAGGCCACGTCGCCGAGATGAAGACCCGGGCGCTGACCTCGGCGGTGCTGGCCGGGCTGCTGCGGCCGATGCTGGGCGAGGTCAACGTCGTGTCGGCGCCGGTGATCGCCAAGGAGCGCGGCATGATCGTCGACGAGGTGCTGCGCGCCGGCGAGAGCGACTATGAGAGCCTGATCACGGTCGCGGTCACCACCGAGCATCAGGAGCGCGCGGTGTCGGGCACGGTCTACGCCGACGGCAAGCCGCGCCTCGTCGACATCAAGGGGATCCGTGTCGACGCCGAGTTCGGCAAGTCGATGATCTACGTCACCAACGAGGATAAGCCGGGCTTCATCGGCAAGTTCGCAAGCCTCCTAGGCGACGCGAAGATCAACATCGCGACCTTCCATCTCGGCCGTGTCGCGCCGGGAAGCGACGCGATCGCGCTGGTCGAGGTCGACGGTGCGGTGCCGGCGGATCTGCTCGCCAAGATCCAGGCATTGCCGCAGGTCAAGCAGGCCAAGGCGCTGGCGTTCTGATTGCCTGGCCGTATCGGCCGAGCAAAGAAGGCAACGCGGCGTTCCGGCCGCGCTGCCTTTTTGCATTCTCGACTGCATTCGAATGATCGCCTTTCCCCGGGGGCTTCAATTGAACCGGGCTATCTCTCGTCGCGTCTAAAGCCGGGCAAGGGACCGGCTGGTCCGGTCCTGCGGGTGCTGGAAGTGCGGAGGGAGCGATGACGATGCGAACAATATGTCTGGCGACCACGGGGCTCGTTCTAGGCGCGGCCCTGACGGCAGCCCCCGGCCATGCCGCAAACCTGGATGCGAGCTCGACCGTCGATGCCGTCACCGTCTATCCGGACGGCGCGACCGTAACCCGCATCATCTCGCTCGATCTTCCCGCCGGTGACACGACGGCGATCGCCAGGGACTTTCCGCTCGGGCTCGATGTCGCCTCGCTGCGGGTGGAGGGCGAGGCCGGGGCCAAGCTCATGATCGGCTCCGTCGATGCCAAGCCGCCGCGTGCGGTGCCGCCGGGCAACCTGCCCGAGATCGACCGGCGCATCGAGGCCTTGAAGGACGAGCGCGCCAACATCGACGGCGCGATTGCCGCGGCGCTCGCCCGCAAGAAATTCGTCGAGCGGTTTGCGGACGGATCGACCGCGGCGTTGCGGGACAAGGGCGAAGCACGCCCGATTGCGGAATGGCGCACCGCGTTCGCGGCCGTCGGCGAAGAGGTCGGCCAGGCCGATGCGACCATTCGCGAAGCCGAGCGCAAGCAGCGCGACCTGGATCGCGAGATCGCCCGCCTGCAAGCCGATCGCGCGGCTAAGCCGCCGAGCCGGCTGGAAGTCCAGGTCGAGCTGTCGGCTGCGGTCGCAACCAGGGCGACCTTGCGCGTGACCTACGTCGTCCGCAACGCCCGCTGGGTGCCGGTGTACGACGCCCGTCTCGATACCTCGGCAAAGGATCGCAAGTCCGCATTGGAGCTGGTGCGTCGTGCGGAGATTCAGCAGAGCACGGGTGAGGACTGGTCGGACGTCGCCCTCGCGGTCTCGACGGTCCGCACCGATCGCGGCAGCAGCGCGCCGGAACTCAGGACGATGATCGCGCAATATCCGCCGACGGTGCAACTCGGGACATTGTCCGACAGGGCCATGAGGCGCGTGGCCGAACTGCCGGCACCGGCACCGGAGGCTGCAAAGCGCGCCGAGGAGCGTGAGACGACGGTCGAGATCAGCGCCTTCCAGACCGTCTTCCGCGTGCCCGGACGCGTCAGCGTCGCCGCCAATGAGGGCGCGAAGAGCCTGCGCATCTCGACGGCGACGATCACGCCGGAGCTCGTCATTCGTACGGCCCCGGTCGTCGATCCCACCGCCTATATCGAGGCGAGCTTCGTGCTGGGCGATGACGCTCCGCTGCTGCCGGGCAAGGTCTCGATCTATCGCGACGGCATGTTCGTCGGCACTAGCAGATTGGCGTCGGCCGGCAAGGACGAGGTCGTTCATGTCGGCTTCGGGGCCGACGACAAGGTCAAAGTCGAGCGCAGTGTCGTCAAACGGAACGAAGGTTCGGCCGGTCTGATCGTGACGACGGCGAAGATCGACGAGCGCGCCTTCAAAACCACGGTCCGCAACGCGCATGATTTCCCGATCAAGGTCGCGATCCAGGATCAACTGCCGGTCAGCGAGAACGAGGAGATCACGGTTGAGATGCTTCCTGCGACCACGCCGCCGGCCTCGACCAACGTCCGCGACCGGCGTGGTGTCGTCGAATGGGTGATCGACGCCAGACCCGGCGAGGCCAAGGATATCGCCTTCGCCTGGCGTGTGCGCTGGCCTAAGGACAAGTCGATCGTGTTGCAGCCGTCGGGCTGATTGCCCGGCGTGGGATCGGCGCCGTTTGATCCATGACAAGCCGCCCGGTCCCGGCCCTGTTATGCGCGAGTGGGACCCCGTTCGATCACGTCCTGTCCGGCCGTGATCGATCTCGACCGAGAGCGCCGACATGGAATCCGACCCGAACACCCGCAAGCAGGCCGTCGCCGTCGGCTACATCTTCCTCGCCGGCGTCGGCATGCTGCTGCTGCAATGGCTTCTGACGACCTACAACACGGTCGAGACGATTCCCTATAGCCAGTTCGAGCAGCTGATCGAGCAGGGCAAGATCTCCGAGGTGTCGGTCAGCCAGGACACCATCCAGGGCAAGTTCAAGGACAAGCAGTCCGACGGCAAGACGTCGTTCATCACCGCGCGCGTCGATCCGCCGCTGGCCGCGAAGCTTGCCGCGAAGGGCGTGACGGTGACCGGCGTGCCCTCGGGCGGGCTGATTCAGGCGCTGCTGTCCTGGGTCGTGCCGGCGCTGATGTTCTATCTCATCTGGGTGTTCCTCGGCCGCAAGGTCATGGATCGGCAGGGCTTCGGCGGTCTGATGTCGATCGGCAAGTCGCGCGCCAAGGTCTATGTCGAGACCGACACCAAGGTCACCTTCGCCGACGTCGCCGGTGTCGACGAGGCGAAGTTCGAGCTGCAGGAGGTCGTGCAGTTCCTGAAGGATCCGAAGAGCTATGGCCGGCTCGGCGCGCACGTGCCCAAGGGCATCCTGCTGGTTGGCCCGCCCGGCACCGGCAAGACCCTGCTCGCCCGCGCGGTAGCGGGCGAAGCGGGTGTGGCGTTCTTCTCGATCTCCGGATCCGAGTTCGTGGAGATGTTCGTCGGCGTCGGCGCTGCCCGCGTGCGCGATTTGTTCGAGCAGGCCCGCAAGGCCGCGCCTTGCATCATCTTCATCGATGAGCTCGACGCGCTTGGCCGCAGCCGAAGCGTCGGCGGCCAGTTTGGCGGCTACGACGAGAAGGAGCAGACGCTCAATCAATTGCTGGCGGAGCTCGACGGCTTCGACCCAAGCTCCGGCGTCATCCTGCTCGCCGCGACAAACCGGCCGGAGATCCTCGATCCCGCGCTCATGCGCGCCGGCCGCTTCGATCGTCAGGTGCTGGTCGACCGTCCTGACAGGGGCGGGCGGCTCGCAATCCTCAAGGTGCATGTCCGCAAGATCACGGTCGCCGACAGCGTCGATCTCGACAAGGTCGCGGCACTGACGACCGGCTTCACCGGCGCCGACCTCGCCAACCTGATCAACGAGGCCGCGATCGCGGCGACCCGCCGCAAGGGCCACGAGGTGACGTTCGACGATTTCACGATGGCGATCGAGCGCATCGTCGCCGGCATCGAGAAGAAGAGCCGCGTGCTCAGTCCCGCCGAGCGCCGCCGTGTCGCCTATCACGAGATGGGTCACGCGCTGGTCGCGGCCAATCTCGTCGGCGTTGATCCGGTGCAGAAGGTCTCGATCATTCCGCGCGGCGTCGGCGCGCTCGGCTACACGATGCAGCGCCCGACCGAGGATCGCTTCCTGCTCGCGGTCAGCGAGTTGAAGAACCGCATCGCCGTGCTGATGGGCGGGCGGGCTTCCGAGCAGCTGATCTTCGATGGCGATGTCTCGACCGGCGCCGCCGACGATCTGCAGCGCGCGACCGAGATCGCGATCGAGATGGTCACCAAATACGGGATGGATGCGACCGTCGGGCAGCGCACCTACGCGCCGCGTCCACAGGTGTCGTTCCTGCAGCCACAGGATCAGATCGTGTCGGCGGCGGAGGAGACCGGGCGCGAGATCGACCTCGCCGTACGGGATCTGATTGCAGACGGCGATGCCCGTGCCAGGGCGATTCTCGAAAGCCATCGCCCGGACCTCGAGCGCGGCGTCGCGCTCCTGATTGCCAAGGAGACGCTGACCGCCGATGAGTTCGCGCCGTTGCGGCCGGCCTCCGCTGCGGTCCCGGTCCGGGATGCCGTTGCCCCGAGCTGATCCGGGATTCTACGGAGGGCGTTCGCAACCGAACTCTAACCATCGCCTGATCAGTTAACCAGCGGCTCACCTTGACAGATCGAGGTCGTCGATCGGGGACCGGGCGGAGTTCGTTGCGTGCTGCTGAACAACCTGAAGATTGCCCCCAAGCTCGCCATCGTCGTCGGCGTGGCGATGCTGGGCCTTGCCGCGGCCGGTACGTTTGCCGGCACTCTGATGCAAAAGGAGATGGTCAATGCCCGCATCGAACAGTGCCGGGCGATCGTCGAGACCGCGCGTAACATGGCCCTCGGCCTCATCAAGGATGTCGAAGCCGGCAAATTGACGAAGGAGGCTGCGCTCGACGAGTTCGTCAATCGCGGGAGAACGATGACCTTCGACAAGGGCACGGGCTATCTGTTCGCCTATACGATGGACGGCAATGTGGTGCTTTCCCAGGATCCGAAGCAGCGCGGCTCGAACGTGATCGATTTCGAGCTCAACGGCCGCAAGCTCGTCGTCGAGCTGCGCGACGGCGTTGCCAAGGATGGCGAAGTCACCTTGCACTACGAATACCTGCGCCCCGGCCAGGAGCAGCCGACCCGCAAGATCTCCTATGCCGTGATGATTCCCGGTTGGAATACGTTCGTGGGCACCGGCGTCTATGTCGACGATCTCGACGCGAAGATGAAGCCGCTGAAATGGCTGATCTGGATGGCCTGCGCAGGCATCGCGGTCGTCGCCGGCGGGATCGCCTGGCTGATCAGCCGCAGCATCAGCGTGCCGCTCGATCGTCTCGGCGTCCGCATGCGCGAGATCGCCGATGGCCGGCTCGAGGGCGAGATTCCCGGTGTCGGCCGCGGCGACGAGATCGGCGGGATGGCCTCCACTGTCCAGATCTTCAAGGACAACGCGCTGCGGATGCGCGAGCTCGAGCAGGCCGAGGCCGCCACCCAGCAGCGTGCGGCCGCCGAGCGGACCGCGGCCATGCAGAATTTGGCCGCCGACTTCGAGCGCAGCGTCAACGGCATCGTCCGCTCGGTGGCGTCGGCGGCCGAGGGCATGCAGCACACCGCGCAATCGATGACCTCGACCGCGAGCGATGCCAGCTCGCGCGCCTCGACGGTCAGCGCCGCCACCCAGAGCGCCAATGACAATGTCGGCACGGTCGCGGCCGCGGCCGAAGAGCTGTCGAGCTCGGTCAATGAGATTTCGCGCCAGGTCGCCCGTTCCAGCGAGATTGCGAGCAAAGCCGTGGGCGACGCGGAGCGCACCAATGCCACCGTTCAGGTGCTGTCGACCGGCGCCGAGAAGATCGGCGAGGTCGTCAAGCTGATCCACTCGATCGCGGCGCAGACCAACCTGCTGGCGCTGAACGCCACCATCGAAGCCGCGCGCGCCGGCGAGTCCGGGAAGGGCTTTGCCGTCGTCGCCTCGGAGGTGAAGGCACTCGCCAACCAGACGGCGAAGGCGACCGAGGAGATTTCGGCGCAGGTCGCGGCGATGCAGACCTCGACCCAGGATGCGGTCACCGCCATCAGCGGCATCACCCAGACCATCGCGCAGATGAGCGAGATCACCAATTCGATCTCGACCTCGATCGCCCAGCAGGGCGACGCGACGCGCGAGATCGCGCGCAACATCCAGTCGGTCGCCGCCGGCTCGAACGAGATCAGCGCGCACATCGGCGGCGTGACCAAAGCGGCGGAAGCGACAGGCATGGCTGCCGCCGAAGTGCTGTCGAGCGCACGTGAGCTCGACAGCCAGTCGAGCCTGCTGCAGCAGGCCGTCGATGGCTTCATGGCGAAGGTGCGCACGGCCTAGTCGCAGCGGTGATGGACCGGGCCTGGCCTTGAAAGCACGGCGTGAGCTTGCAGGCGCTCACGCGACCTTGGTGCGGCCGGTGCGGGAGGCGATGATCACGCCGGCGATGACCAGCGCGTAGCCGATCAGATGAAACGGCTTCAGCTCCTCGCCGAGCAGCAGGATCGCCAGCACAGAGCCGAACAGCGGCACCAGATGTAGAAACGGCGCGGCGCGGTTCGGCCCGATCAGGCCGATGCCGCGATTGAAGAACAGATAGGCGAGCGTCGAGGCGAACACCACGACGTAGCCGAGGGTCAGGAGCGATAGCAGATCGAGCTGCAGCACGAAGCCGGACGCGTATTCCCACGCGGCCAGCGGCAGCAGCAGCAGGGCGCCCAAGGCCGTGCAGCACGAGATCAGCGACAGCTGGTGCACGGCCGGCCGCCGCGTCATGACCGCCGAGTAGATCCCGAACACCAGCAGCGCCCCGGCGAACATCAAGTCACCGCGGTTGAACTGAATGGCGGCCAATGCGCCGAGGTCTCCGCGCAGCAAAATGACCAGCACGCCGGTCAAGGATATCGCGATGCCGGCGAACTGCGCCGCCGTCAGCCTGACCCCGAACAGCACGAGCGACCATAGCGCTACGAACAGGGGGGCCGAGGATTGGATCAGCAGCCCGTTGAGCGCCTGGGTGTACTGCATCGCCCAGTAGGACAGCGCATTGTTGATGGCGAAGCCGGTCAGCGCCAGCACCAGCAGCAGCGGCCAGCTGGCCAGCAAGGTACGCCAGTCGCGTACGAGATGCGTCCGCGCGAACGGCCACAGCATCAGGAAAGTTCCGATCCAGCGGATGCAGGACAGGGTCAGCGGCGGCACCTGCCCGGCGACATAGCGCGCCAGCACGATGTTGCCGGCCCAGAACAGCGAGGCCAGCGTCAGAAGCAGATAGGGCTGGTTGTTGAGCCAGGCCAGCGGCGAGGTCGGATGCGATGCGGTGGGCAAGGAATCGGCTTCTCTTGTTGACCGGAGCTTGTGCCCGAAATGGCGGGCGGGACAAGAGCGCCGGGCGGAAGGCCGCCATGTCGAAATACCAATGGGCCTCCTTTACAAAACGAATATTCGTTTTGTATGCTCATCGCAGACGGGAACGCCATCGAGCCGACAGCCGCACCCTGCGACCGCTCGGCAGGAGCTGCGCATGCCGAAACTTAAGCCCGAGACGATGGCCGCGCGCCGGGACGAGATCCTGCAGGCCGCCGAGGCCTGCTTCGCCCGGCAGGGATTCCATCAGACCACGATCGCCGATGTCATTGCGCAATCTGGTTTGAGCGCGGGCTGCATCTACGGCCATTTCGCCAGCAAGGAAGAGCTCATTCAGGCGATCGGCGAGCATCGCCATGCCCGTGATGCCGCCCTGTTGGCCACGGCGCGTGAGATTTCTGATCCGTTGGAAGCGTTGCGCGCCATTGCGCGCGCCTCGTTGGCAGACATGCAAAAGGAAGAGGGCCTGCGCCACCGGCGCATCGCGCTGCAGCTCTGGGCCGAGGCGCTGCGGGACGATGATATCCGCGCGCAGGTGACGGACGGTGTGCGCAAGCCGGCCGTCTTGATCACCGAGCTGCTGCAGCGGGGCCAGCGGCTCGGCGTCATCGACCGCTCCGTTCATCCACGCAGCATGGCCCGCACGATCGTCGCGATGTTCCAGGGGTTCGTGCTGCAGCGATTGTGGGGCGAGCCGTTCTCGTCATCCGAAGCGATGGCCGCATTCGAGACGCTGCTGACGGGACTCGCGGCGCGGCGATGACCTGAAGCGACTGCCTCTCCAACCGTACCGGGCGGGTCTCAATGATGAGCGTTCCTGATCTCATTGGCGGTCTCGGCACCGGGCTGGTCGGCGGCTTCACTTCGGGGCTGCTCGGCGTCACTCCCGGCGGTGGGCTCGTCGTGTTCGCGGTCATGCTGCTCGGCGCCGAGCAGCACACCGCGCAAGGGCTCTCGCTGGTCGCGCAGATCCCGCCGACCAGCGCGGCCGGCATCAGGCGCTATTGGGATAGCGGCAATCGGGTGACGGCTGCGGTGTTGCTCTGGCTCGGCCTGGGATTCCTGGTCGGCGGCATCGTCGGCGCACTGATCGCGAACTGGACGACGGCGGCGGTCCTGCAATGGGCCTATGTGATCTACCTATTCTTGCTCGATGCTCTGCTGCTGCGCAGGCGACGGGCGAAGGAGTCCGCCGAAGCAACCGGCGCCGCGCCGGATCCACATCGAGCAGCGCTCCTTGCAGTTGGCTGCGCGGCCGGCGTGTCCTCAGGCTTTCTTGGGATCGGCGGCGGGCTCGCCACGGTGGTTGGCTTGAGCGCGGTGCTGGGCATGGCACAGCACCGCGCCCAGATGATCAGCCTGGCGCTGACGCTGGTGCCCACGACGCTTCCATCCGCCTGGATCTACTGGCGGCACGGCGCCATGCCGGCCTGGCCCACGCTCGTCGCGGTGATCGTCGGCCTCGCGGTCGGCACCGATGTCGGCGCGCGTCTCGCGAACCGCGTTCCGCCGGAACGGTTGCGCGTCCTGCTGGTGGGCTTTGTGTCGCTGATGGCCGTCTGCATGACGCTCAAGGCGCTCGGATGAACCGTTCGCCTCATGTCGCCTGCTTGCGCGAGGCCGCGTAGACGCCGCTCAGCACCAGGGCGAAGCCGATCACGTGGAAGATCTGCGGCCGCTCGCCGAGGAAGACGAACGCCATGATCGAGCCGAACACCGGCACCACGTGGAAGAACGGCGCTGCGCGGTTGGCACCGATCAGAAGAACGCCGCGGTTGAAGCACAGATAGGCGATGGTCGAGGGAAAGATCGCGACGTAGAGCAGTGACAGCAGGTTCTGGGTGTCGAGCGCCATCACCGGGCGCGTGTTGAGCTCCCAGATCAACAGCGGAATCAGGCTCGCGGCTCCGCAGCCGAAGGTGAAGGCGACCATCGACAGGCCATGGATCTGCGGTCGCTTGATCGTCAGCACCGAGTAGAAGCCGAACACCGCCATCGCGACCAGGAAGATCAGGTCGCCCTTGTTGAAGCTGATGTCGGCGAGCGCCGCCGGATGGCCGCGCGTGAGGATCAGCAGCACGCCGATCATCGACAGCACGATGCCGATCGCCTGCGCCAAAGTGAGGTGCACGCGCAGCAGCAGCATCGACCAGAGCGCCACGATCAGCGGACCGCCGGATTGCAGCAGCAGCGTGTTGAGCGCCTGGGTGTATTCGAGCGACCAGTACTGCAGCGTGTTGAAGGCGCCGATGCCGGTCACCGACAGCGCGATCATGACGCCGAGCTTGGAGCGGATCGCCGGCCAGTCCTGGCGAAGCTGCTTCCAGGCCAGCGGCAGAATGATCAGGAACGCCAGCGACCAACGCAGGAACGACAGGGTGACAGGCGGAATGTGCCCGGCAGCCAGCCGGCCGACGATCGCGTTGCCGGCCCAGCACAGCGCGGTGATGCTGAGCAGCACATAGGGTTGGTTGGCGATCCAGGCGCGCGCGGGCGCGGCGGACGCGGTGGGATCGGCGGCAGACATGCGGCGGTGTTGGCCCCGGTTCGTGCGCCGCGGCATCCGGCCCGGTCATCCCGGCCGCTGGTCCTCCCCGGCCTCGTCGACAGACACCAATTGCAGCTGCCTATCAAGAGGGCAGATGCATCGCGACTATGCAGCGGCGCTGGTCATGAACCGCGGTGGTGATGCCGCCAGTGAGTTCGCAAGGTCGTGGACTGTACGGCGACCGATTTGAGACCTTCGGCGCAGACCAGATAGGCGATAACGAGAGCCGCGATGGTGGCCAGCACGGCGATCGGCGGCACCACGAAGCCGAACCAGGCGCCGGCCGGGGTGAAGGGCACGACGAGCGCGACGGCGAGCGCGGTCAGTGACGACGCAGTCAGCATCGGATCGGCGCGGTTGCTCCATGGCCGTCCGTTGGTCCGGATGATGAAGATGACGAGGATCTGGGTCGCCATCGATTCGAGGAACCAGGCGGTCCGGAACTCGTCGGGCGTCGCATGGAACAAATAGAGCAGGGCGCCGAAAGTGAGAAAATCGAACAGCGACGACAGCGGGCCCATGATCGCGGCAAAGCGCAGCAGCCGCTTCATGTCCCAGCGCTGCGGCCGCGCGGTGGCCTGCGGACTCACACGATCGAACGGGATGCCGAGTTCGGAGAGATCATAGAGCAGGTTGTTGAGCAGGATCTGCGTCGGCAGCATCGGCAGGAAGGGCAGTATGATCGAAGCGAGCGCCATGGACAGCATGTTGCCGAAATTCGAGCTCGCGCCCATTCGCACGTATTTCAGGATGTTGGCGAAGGTGCGCCGCCCTTCCTCCACACCGTTGGCGACAACCTCGAGATCGGAGGCGAGCAGGATGATGTCGGCGGCGGATTGCGCCACGGCGGTGGCGCCGTCGACCGACAGGCCGATGTCGGCCACCTTCAGCGCCGGCGCGTCGTTGATGCCGTCACCCAGGAAGCCGACGACGTGGCCCGAGGCCTGCAGCGCCTTGACGATGCGCGATTTCTGATCGGGGGCGAGCCGGCCAAACGCGTCGGCCGAGCGCACCTGCACCGCGAGCGCGTCATCGCTGAGTTCGGCGATGTCGCTGCCGGACAGCACGCGATCCGCCCTCAGTCCGACCAGCCCGGCCAGTCGCTTGACTACGACCGGATCGTCGCCGGAAAGGATCTTCAGCGCGATGCCGGCGCGCGCAAGCTGCGCGATGGCCGCGGCTGCGGTCGGCTTGGGCGGATCGGCGAACGCGCACAGACCCTCGAAGATCAGTTCCTGCTCGTCATCGGTCTCGATCTCGCGCGGCGCGCCGGTCCAGGGCCGTGACGCGATTGCGACCGTGCGCAGGCCCTCGCGCGCCAGCGCGTGAACGCGCGCGCACATCTCGTTGCGGCCGCTGGCGTCGATCGGCGTAGTCGCGCTGCCCTGCCGTTGCTGCGTGCAGAGCTCGATCACCGCCTCTGGCGCGCCCTTCACGATCAGGATCTGATCTGCCCCGCGGATCGCCAGCACCGAGCCGAGCCGGCGCGAGAAGTCGAAGGTCTGCTGTCCGCCCAGGGTCCATCCTGCTGCCGCACGGTCCGCGCCGGCGATGAGCGCGGTGTCGAGCGAGCCCCGATCGCCGCCGAGCGCGGCAGCGATCGCGCCGAGCTCCGCGGCTCGCGGGTCGTCGCTGCCGTCGGGCGCGATGCTTCGGGCGAGCGTGATCTCTGCTGAGGTCAATGTTCCCGTCTTGTCGGTGCACAGCACCGACATCGCGCCGAGATCATGGATCGCCGCGAGCCGCTTCACGATCACCTTGCGGTTGGCCATGCGAAGCGCGCCGCGCGACAGGGTCACGGTGGTGATCATCGGCAGCAGCTCGGGCGTCAGTCCGACGGCCAGCGCCACCGAGAACAACAGCGAGTCGAGCACATCACGGCCGAACACGACGCGCACCGCGAGCACGATCACGACCAGCGCCAGCGTCAGCCGCGCGATGACGAGGCCGAACTCGTGCAGGTCGCGCTCGAACGGCGTGCGGGCCTGCTCTTCGGCCAGCGCCGAGGCGGCAGCGCCGAACATCGTGTTCGGCCCGGTGTTGACGACGAGCGCGACGGCCTCTCCGGTCTGAGCCACGGAGCCACGAAACAGCGCATTCGACGTGTCGTTCTCATCGCTGGGAATACCGGCCTGTTTCGTCACGGGATAGGGCTCTCCCGTCAGCGCCGCCTCGCCGGCAGTGAAGGCCTTGCTTTCGATGATCAGCGCATCGGCAGGAACGATGTCGCCCGCGCGGACGCGCAGGATGTCTCCGGGAACGACGGCGTCGACGTCGATCTCGCGATAGGCGCCGTCCCGCTTGACCTCGGCCTTCAGGGCCACGGAGCGGCGGAGCTCCTCGGCCGCCTTGACGGCATGCCCCTCCTGAACCGTATCGAGTCCGATCGACAGCGTGAGGATGAGGACGATGATGGCGCCGCCGATCACGTCGCCCGTCACCATCGAGATGATGCCGGCCACCAGCAGGATCAGCGATAGCGGCTCGAGCAGGCGGCGGAGCACGGCGCGCATCGGCCCCACGACATGCGATGGGGAGTCGGCATTCCGGCCGTAGCGTTGCAGCCGCTGCTCGGCGTCGGCTCTGCCGAGGCCGTCCAGGTCGCAGCCCAGCGCTGCGCCTGCCTGCGCAGGCGACAGGCGCCAGAACCGGTGTAGGCCGGGGGTCGTATCAGTGCTCACATGCGTCCGTTCATGTTCGTGGATGATTGGTAATGGTCATCATGCCTGATTTGCATGAACGATCGTCCGCCGGTTGACCTAGCGCAACATCCTGCTGTCGCGATCCCCTAGCTTTGTGTGCAATGCGCCGCGGGCTGACGGCCGCACTCAAGGAATGGATGGCGCGTCACTGGGCATCATCCGCATTGACGAGTTTGTGTTGACGACCATGGCCGATCATGCCGCAGCTCTCCCTTCCCCTACGAAAGCCGCCGTTGGTCCGACCGTCCTAGCGGCGGTCTGGGCGCATCGCTGGTTTGCTCTCGCCATCATCGTGCTGCTCGGCCTTGGCGGCTGGCAAAGCGTCCGGGTCATGCTTGGGCCTGCCATCGTGGTCGATCAGGTCCGGCGCGGCAACCTCGTCGAGACCGTCGTTGCCAGCGGTCACGTCGAGACGCCGTTCCGCGTCGAGATCGGCAGCCAGATCACCGGCACCGTCGAGGACGTGCTGGTGCTGGAAGGCCAGCACGTCACCAAGGGCCAGCCGCTGATCTCGCTGGAGTCGCGCGAGCTGAAGGCTGCGGTGGTGCAGGCACAAGGGCAGGTGGCGCAGGCCGAGGCGCGGATGCGCCAGCTCGCCGAGCTGACCTTGCCGTCGGCGAAGGAGGCTTTGCGCCAGGTGCAGGCGACCTTGCTCAATGCTCAGCAGACCTATAACCGGACGTCGCAGCTGACCGGCAACGGCTATGCCACGCGCGCGGCGCTCGACGAGGCCCAGAAGACGCTCGACGTTGCGCTGGCCCAGAAGCGTGCCGCCGAATTCCAGGTCTTCACGGCGAGCCCCGGCGGCAGCGACTACGTCATGGCCGAGACGCAGCTGAACCAGGCGCGCGCCAATCTCGACACGGCGCAGTCGCGTCTCGGCTATGCGACGATCTCGGCGCCGCGCGACGGCGTGCTGATCACGCGCAGTGTCGAGCGCGGCACCGTGGCGCAGCCCGGCAAGACGCTGCTCGTCCTGGCGCCTGCCGGCGATCTCCAGCTCGTCCTGCAGATCGACGAGCGCAATCTCGGCAAGCTGGCGCTCGGCCAGACGGCGCTCGCGTCGGCCGATGCCTACCCCGACAGGCGCTTCCCCGCTGTGGTCAGCTACATCAATCCCGGCATCGATATTTCCCGCGCGTCCGTCCAGGTCAAGCTGATCGTCAAGGACCCGCCCGACTATCTGCGCCAGGACATGACGGTGTCTGTCGACATCGAGGTCGCCTCCCGCAAGGATACGCTGGAGCTGCCGGTGCGCTCGGTTCACGATATCACCTCGGGACAGCCCTGGGTGCTCGGGGTGAAGGACGGCCGCGCCGCCAAGCAGCCGGTGCGCGTCGGCATCCGCGGCAACAGCCATGTCGAGATCGTCGACGGCCTGAACGCCGGTGACATCGCCGTGCCCCAGAGTTCCGGCATCCTGACCGGCCAGCGCTTCCGCCCGGTGCTGCCGTGAACCGCTGGCTGCCCTTCGAGTGGATCGCGGCGGTGCGTTTCCTGCGCGAGGGCCGGCTGCAGACCTTGTTCATCATCGGCGGCATCGCGATCGGCGTCGGCGTCATCGTGTTCATGTCGGCGATGCTGGCCGGCCTCGAGGCCAATTTCATCAAGCGGGTGCTGACCTCGCAGCCGCAGATCCAACTGCTGACGCCGGATCAGGTTGCGCGTCCCCTGCGCAACGACAATGGCGTGATCGAGGATGCCATCGTGCAGCGTCCGAGCCAGCGCGTGATCTCGATCGATCAATGGCCGAAGATCCGCAATCAGATGCTGGCGATGCCGGAGATCTCGGCGGTGTCGCCGACCATCTCCGGCTCGGCCCTCGCCATTCGCGGCGACGCCAGCCGCGCCGTGACGCTGTCCGGCATCGAGCCGGAGAGCTACTTCACAATCGTGCGCGTGCCGGACTACATCGTCGCCGGCGAGCCGCGGCTGACCAGCGAGGACATCATCATCGGTACCGAGCTTGCCAGGGATCTCGGCGCCATCGTCGGCGACAAGCTCAATGTTCAGGCGGCATCCGGCGCCAACCGGGTGCTGATCGTGACTGGCCTCGTCGACCTCGGCAGCAAGGGCGCCAATCAGCGCTCCGCCTATGTCGCGCTGCGCACGGCGCAGTCGCTGCTCGGCATGGTCGGCGGCGTCACCACGATCGACATCACCGTACGGGACATCTATGCCGCTGAGGATATTGCGCAGCGCATCCAGGCCGCCAATCGCGTCAAGGCCGACAGTTGGATCAAGACCAATGCGCAGTTCTTCACGGCGGTGCGCGCGCAGGCGACATCCAACACGTTGATCCGGGTCTTCGTCGCGCTCTCGGTCGCGTTCGGCATCGCGGCCGTGCTGATCGTCTCGGTGATCCAGCGCTCCAAGGAGATCGGGATCCTGCGTGCGATGGGCACCTCGCGCGGACAGATCTTGCGCGTGTTCCTGCTGCAGGGCGGGCTGCTCGGCTTCGTCGGCTCGCTGTTCGGCGCGGCAATGGGCGCGGGTGCGCTGATCTATTGGCATGCGGTGCAGCGCCAGGCCGATGGCTCGGAGTTGTTTCCGTTGATCCTCGAACGCCGATTGTTTCTCATCACGGCCCTGCTCGCGACGGTGACGGGCCTGCTCGCCGCGACCGCGCCGGCGCTGCGCGCGGCCAAGCTCGATCCGGTGGTGGCGATCCGTGGCTGAGGTCCTGCTGCGACTGGAGAAGGTCTGCAAGGCCTACAATGTCGGGCTGCCGACCGAGACCGAGGTGCTGCACGACATCGACATCGAGGTCGACCGCGGCGAGTTCGTCGCGCTGATCGGTCCGTCCGGCTCCGGCAAGAGCACTCTGCTGAACATCGTCGGTCTCTTGGACCGGCCGACCTCCGGCCGGTTGACGATCAAGGGCCAGGATACTGCGTCGCTCAGTGATACCGAGCTCACCCATCTGCGCGGCCATACCATCGGTTTCATCTTTCAGTCTCATCTCCTGATCTCTGCCTTCACGGCCAAGGAGAACGTGATGATGCCGCTGCTGGTCGATCGCGGCTTCCCGGGCCCCGAGATCGAGGCGCAGGCGTCGAAGCTGCTCGACCAGGTTGGGCTGGCGAAATTCGCCGACCATCTCGCGAGCAACATGTCGGGCGGCCAGCAGCAGCGGGTCGCGGTGGCGCGGGCGCTGGCGATGAACCCCGATCTGGTCCTGGCGGACGAGCCGACCGGCAACCTCGACACCAAGTCTGCCGAAGCGGTCTTTGGCCTGATGCGCGACGTCAATCGGGAGGTCGGCACGAGCTTCCTGCTCGTCACCCACAACCTTGATCTGGCCCGGCGCTGCGATCGCATCATCGAGGTTGTCGACGGCCGCATCCAGAGCTGAGGGCGGGCCGCTTCGATCGTAGATTCGCCGCCGTTCGGAGGCTTAATGGAACTGCCCGGGTCGATGCGCCGCCAGAAGCGCACGGCCGGGTCGCCCGATCCGCAGCCGGGGCGGCTTGAAATTTTGGGGCTTATCAAAGGCTTGGTGGCGCTCTTGTGTGCTCCGAAGGCCCGTTCTCGCTTGCCTAGCCCGGCGGCTTCCTTTATCCGGTGGGTCGCCTCGCAAGCGAGCGGTCCTGGCCGCGATTTGGGCTGGGCGCATGGTTGGCCAGGCTGGCCCCTCATCGGAAGCGATTTCGTCCGAACCGATCGTGCTGTTTTGGATCTTGGCAGAGGAAAGAGCTGCGAATGGCTAACGTCGTCGTCGTCGGCGCCCAATGGGGTGACGAGGGGAAGGGCAAGATCGTCGACTGGCTGTCGGAGCAGGCCGACATCGTCGTTCGCTTCCAGGGCGGCCACAACGCCGGTCATACGCTTGTCATCAACGGCGCGACGTACAAGCTGGCGCTGCTGCCGTCGGGCGTGCTGCGCACCGGCAAGCTGTCGGTGATCGGCAATGGCGTCGTGTTCGATCCGCAGGCCTTCCTGGACGAGGTCGGCAAGCTCCAGTCGCAGGGCGTCGCCATCAGCCCGGACAATCTGCGCGTTGCCGAGAACGTCACGCTGATCCTGCCGCTGCACCGTGAACTCGACGCGCTGCGGGAATCCGCGAGCGCGGCGACCGCGATCGGCACCACCCGCCGCGGCATCGGCCCGGCCTATGAGGACAAGGTCGGCCGGCGCGCGATCCGGCTGATGGACCTCGCCGATCTCGATACGCTGCCGCACAAGATCGACCGCCTGCTCGCGCACCATAATGCGCTCCGCCGCGGCCTCGGCCTCGAGCCGATCGACGGCCAGCAGATCCTGCGCGAGCTGACCGCCTTCGCGCCGAAGCTGCTGCCCTATGCGGAGACGGTCTGGCGGCTGCTCGACATCAAGCGCCGCGAAGGCAAGCGCATGCTGTTCGAGGGCGCGCAGGGTGCGCTGCTCGACGTGGACCACGGCACCTATCCCTACGTGACCTCGTCCAACACGGTGGCGGCGCAGGCGGCCACCGGCGCCGGCCTCGGGCCGGGCGCGATCGGCTACGTGCTCGGCCTGTGCAAGGCCTACACGACCCGGGTCGGGCAGGGGCCGTTTCCGACCGAGCAGGACAACGAGACCGGCCGCAAGATCGGCGAGCGTGGCCGCGAATTCGGAACGAATACCGGCCGGCCGCGTCGTTGCGGCTGGTTCGATGCGGTCCTGGTCCGTCAGGCGGTCCGGACCTGCGGCATTAACGGTCTTGCGCTGACCAAGCTGGACATTCTCGATGGTTTCGACACCATCGATGTCTGCACCGGCTACAGGCTGGACGGCAAGGAGATCGATCATTTCCCGGCAGGTGAGGGCGCGCAGTCCAGGGTCGAACCGATCTACGAGACGATCGAAGGCTGGAAACAGCCGACGGCGAACGCGCGCTCCTGGGCCGATCTGCCGGCACAGGCCATCAAATACGTCCGGCGCATCGAGGAACTGGTGGGTTGCCCGATCGCGCTGCTTTCCACCAGCCCCGAACGCGAGGATACTATTCTGGTCCAGAATCCCTTCGAGGCGTGACGGGACCCGACAGCTGAGCGCGCGAATTGAGTTGATATGGCCGACTACTACCCGCTGATAGCCCGTGCCATTGCCGGATTGGACCCCAACGCTCCCGGGGAAAGCCGGCGTGCGCTTTACGAGCGGGCCCGGGCGGCGTTGATCGCACAGTTGCGCAGCGTCCAGCCGCCGCTCAGCGAGTCCGAGATCACGCGCGAGCGGCTGTCGCTCGAGGAGGCCGTTCGCAAGGTCGAGGCGGAAGCAGCCCAGCGTGCCCGCGAGGCGCAGCGGGCGTCCAGTGGCGCTGCCCGCCCAGGCGATGCCCTCCGGCGGGCCGGTGCGCGCAATTCGGATGCTCCGGCAGCCCCCTCGGCTCAGCCCACTCCGACTCCAGACCAGGCCGCCACTGCCGCCCCCCGGCCACGACCGGCGGGCCCGGCTGCTGCCCGGGCCGAGCGGCCGCCGCTCGGCGCCGAGACGGCCGAGCTGCGTCCGGCGCGCAATCCGCGACCGGAAGCGCCGCCGGCTGCCGCTGGCGCACCAGCTGTGCCACCGCGGCCCCAGCCGCCTCAAACGCCTCCACAGGATGGGGCGGCGCCTCCCGTGCGCGAACGTCCGGCTGCCGCCCGCCGCGGTGCTCAGGACAACGGCAATCCGGCAACGCCGCCCGCCATGCGCGGCTTCCGCGACATCACCGCTGATGTCGACGATCTCGGCAAGGCCACCGCGCAGGCCAACCGCGCGGCGCGCAAGACCTACGCCAACGTTCCGGCCACCGATCTCGATCGGCTCGAGGGCGACGACGATGACCGGCCGCCGCTGCCCGAGGCGCCGTACTCCTATGACGAGTCGGTCCAGGAGGCCGAGCGCTACGCGCTGCCGGCCACCTCGACCCGCCAGCGTGGCGCCGCTCCGGATCGCGAGGGCAAGAAGAAGCCGGAGCGCAGCGGCTCGACCTTTCCGTTCAAGGCCGCCATCGCCGCCGGGATCGTGCTGATCCTGATCGGCGCCGGAATTCTGTGGGGCCGGCCGCTGGTCGGGATGGTCAACGGCCTGTTCAAATCGTCCTCGACGGTCGAGGCGCCCAAGGACACCGGCGCGCCGCTGAGCAAGCCGAAGATCACCGACCGCGTCGGCCAGTCGCCGTCCTCGGACCAGATCGCGCCGGTCGCACAGCGCGTCGTGCTGTATGACGAGGATCCCGCCGATCCGAAGGGCAAGCAGTACATCGGCTCGGTGGTCTGGCGTACCGAGCAGATCAAGGCGACGGGCACGCAGAAGGCCGATATCGCGGTGCGCGCCGACATCGAGATTCCCGATCGCAAGTTCAAGATGACGATGTCGTTCCGCCGCAACACCGACACGTCGCTGCCGGCGAGCCACACCGCCGAGCTCACCTTCATCCTGCCGCAGGACTTCTCGGGCGGCGGCGTCGGCAACGTGCCGGGCATCCTGATGAAGTCCAACGAACAGTCACGCGGAACGCCGCTGGCGGGCCTTGCGGTGAAGGTCACCGACGGCTTCTTCCTGGTCGGCCTGTCCAACGTCGACGCCGACCGGACCCGCAACGTGCAGCTCCTGAAGGAGCGCTCCTGGTTCGACGTTCCCTTGGTCTACACCAATCAGCGCCGGGCCATCATCGCGATCGAGAAGGGCGCGCCGGGCGAGCGCGCGTTCAACGACGCCTTCGCGCTGTGGGGTGACTGAGCAGGCCGCACGCGCCTCGCGCGTTCGGCGAATCGCCGAGGCAGGAGATTGGGCATGAAGCGATATCTCATCTTCGTTGCCGTAGGCCCGGCGCTGGGCGGCTTCGCGCTGCTCCTGGTCACGACCTACATGTCCGGTTATTGGACCAACACCAATCCGGGCGAAGTGGCCAAGCTGTTCAAGGTCTTCGTCACCTCGCTGCAATACAGCTACCTGTTCGGCTTCTTGCCGGCGCTGATGATGTGCGCGATCGACGACATCCTGTTCCACGTCAGGCGCATCGGGCCGACGTTGCGGATGCTGCTGGTGGGCGGCATCGCCTTCCTGCTCGCGGCCTTCAACTACGCCTCGCATGGCTCCGAATACGGCATCGTGCAGTGGATCCTGTACGGGCTGGTCGGCTTCATCCCGGCGACGGTGTCATCGTGGCTGGTGCACAGATTCGTTGAGGAGCCGCAGCCGGCGGTCGTTACTGAGCCGCCGACTGCGTAAGCCGATCGCACGAGCCGATCAGCCCTACCTGCCGTTGCCGCGGCAGCGGCCGCCGGGGCCGATGTGAAAGCCGCGCGGGCAGGCGTGCGCCGCCGGATTGGCGTAGTTGCGCAGGCATCCGCCATAGGGACCGCGGTGCCAGCCCGGGCCGCAGCCGCCGGCGACCTGGATCACCTCAGGCTTGGATCCGGCGTCGATCGGAGCCAGCGGCATCGCAGATGCGCCGACGGCGAGAACTCCCAACAGGAGCGCGCTGGTGAGGATGGTTCGCATCGATGGTCTCCCTGGTGTGATTTGCGAAAGGGTCAGCCGCCGGCAGCGAAGGCGATGCCGGCACGCACCTCGGTGATGGCCTGATCGATCAGCCCCAGCGCGCGCTCGCGATGGCCGCCCTTGTTCGGTGTCGCCTGAGCCAGCTCGGCCCGCGCCGATTGCAGCATGGTGATAGTCGCGGTCATGTGCGGCTGCGCGCCGAGCGCGTAGCCGATCCCGATGCAACCCGCGAGGGCGGCGCCGAGGCAGAGCTTGCGGGCCGCGGAAGACATGGTCATTTCAATCTCTCCTCGTACTCATGGCTGTTCGACTTGAAGGGTGCAGGCCGCAACGCATGTCCGCGTGCGTCCATCGGCATCGCTAGTTGAACCCGTTGCCGCTGTCTTGGACTCATCGGCATGAACGGTCGCGCGACTTGGACTGATCGGCGCTCCCGATCCCGTCTCGATGAGCTCTGCCGACTTCAGCGGCCGTTCATCCCGCCGCTGCCACATTGATCGCGTTGCTTCGGAAATTCCTTTGCCTCGGGTCCGATTTCGATGACCATCGTCAGGAAAATGCTGTCGACCGACATGCTGCCGAAAGGGCTCGACGACAGGCAGCGCTTCTTGTGCTTTGCGGAATTGTTCGAGCACTTCTCCAACACGGGTGAGCTCGATCCGGCCGAGGACGTGCCGTTTCGCGCCGCAATGAACGCGATCCACATCGGGACCACCCTGCTCGGGCGCTGCGACGGCACCTTCACCCGTGTCAGGCGCGAACGGCGCCAAGTGCTCGCGACCAATGACGACCGCTATTGCCTGGCGCGCAACGCCGGCAGCCGCGAGGCGATGGTCGTCCATCGCGGACGCGAGTTCGTTCTGCGCCCCGGCGCAATGGTGCTGCTCAAGCTCGATGAGCCTTTCTTCAGCGCCGACGGCGCCAGCCACAAGCGCTTCGTCAACGTGCATCTGCCGATGATGACGCTGCGCTCGATGGTCTCCGGTGTCGATGATCTGGTCGGACGCGAATTGGCGCCGGGCGGCGCGCTGTCGCTGGCGATGGATTACAGCGAGCTGCTGCTCGCCCATCCCGCCGCGGCCGACGAGGCCGGCCCGGCGATCGCGCAGCATCTGCTCGATCTGGTGGCGCTCGGGCTCGGTGTGCGCGGCGACGCGATGCGCAAGGCCGGCCGCGGCGGCCTGCGCAGCGTTCGCCTGGCGGGGCTGCTGACCATTCTGAACAGCCGCTTCACCGAGCCGGATTTTTCGGCGCAGAAGCTCGCCGTCGCGGCCGGGCTGTCCGAGCGCTACGTCAATGACCTGCTGCATGAGGCCGGCGCCGGCTTCTCGGCCCGGCTGAACGAGCTGCGCCTGCGCAAGGCCATGGACCTGCTGGCCGGCGGCGGACGCCGCATCAGCGACATCGCGTTTGCCTGCGGCTTCAACGACCTGTCCTATTTCAACCGCTGCTTCCGGCGCCGCTTCGGGCTGACGCCGACCGGCGCCCGGGGCCGCTAGGCGAGACAAGGCGACGGTTCGACGCAACTTGTGCCGAGCCCCGCGCGTTGCCATCTCATGGGTATGCAAGACCACATGGCTCCCTCGCCCCGCCGCGGACGCGCCTCGCAGGCGCACTTCGACGCCAATGAGGCGCGCGGACCGATCATCGACCAGGACGGACGTGAGATCCCGCAGGGCTCCTTCCGGTCCTCGTTCAACGGCGCCTTCGTCGGTCCGGACGGTGTGCGCTTCGATTTCAACACCGCCAATCCCTTCGGCAATCTGACCCGTGAGCAGCGCATCGCGCGGCTGGAGGCCGTGGCGAAGCTGCTCGACGTCGCCTTCGTCCTGCCCGGCACCAACATCCGTTATGGCATCGACGGCATCATCGGCCTGATCCCGGTGGTCGGCGACCTCATCGCGACCGCGCTGTCGCTGTGGCTGGTGCGCGAGGCCCGTGCGCTGGGCGCGCCCTGGCACGTCATTACGCGGATGCTGGGCAATGTCGCGGTCGAGGGGGTGATCGGCATGGTCCCCGTCGCGGGCGACGCCTTCGACGTGCTGTTCCGCGCCAACATGCGCAACGCCAAGATCCTGCGGCGGTGGCTGGATACCCAGTCGCGTTGAGGCGCTGCGAGACCGGGCCAAAACCTCGCAAACCGACCCCCATAAAAAAACTGCCCCGCGCGAGGCGGGGCAGGGTGTTGAAGACTGGTCTGGCAGCCGTCAGGCCGCATCGGCGTCCTGCGCCTTGTCGACCCCCCGGCGCGGCAACGGAAACGCCTCGCTCTCATACAAGGTGCGGATGCCGTTCTGGTCGAAGCGGGCTTCCTCGACCTGCAGGTAGGCGCCATTCAGCGAATCCGCAGGCAACTCCTCCATGGCGAAGCGCACGGCTTCAGCCGCGGTGCCGAACCGCCGGTAGGCGAAGCCCGCCCGCTTCTTCTTGCGGATGGCGGCGGGAAACAGTTCGGCAGAGGTGTTGAAGTTGAACGGACGCAGTGGACGCATGGTCTGAGACCTCTTCTTGTCGGCTGGAAGCGCTGACGCGAGCTTTCAAAACATTCAGCTTGGCAATGACGCCAGCGATTGCGGGGGTGGAGGGCGGGATTTGCCGCTCCAGGCGGCCCGGCCCTGCATAGTCAGTTACGGTCTCTAATATAGGCCGATTTGGCAGAAATGCGAATCCTGCACGCTCACATCGTAAATCCGGCCTGGTTCGGGGCCTACTGAAATATCCTATTTTTTCAATGGTTTAATCGATCCACAACTTGTGAATGCAGGAGAGCCCGATCTGCACGGCTAAAATCTCGCCCCTGGTGGCCGGTTTTGGCCCCCGGCGCCGCGCCGGCCGCCAGCCCAGCGGCCCCGATTACCGTCCGTGACGGAACCGGGGCCGATGGAGACGTCACCGCGGCTTCAGCTTCAGGGCCGCCGAGTTGATGCAATAGCGCAGGCCGGTCGGCCCCGGGCCGTCGGGAAAGACATGGCCGAGATGGCCGGAGCATTTCGAGCACAGCACCTCGGTGCGGACCATGCCGTGGGTATGGTCGGTCTCCTCGTCGATGTGGCTCTCCGTCGCCGGCTGGGTGAAGCTCGGCCAGCCGCAGCCGGAGTCGAATTTGGCGTCGGACTCGAACAGGGTCTGGCCGCAGCCGGCGCACACATAGGTCCCGGCGCGATGCTCATGCTCGTATTCGCCCGAGAACGGGCGCTCGGTCGCCTTCTCGCGCAGCACGGCGTACTGCATCGGCGTCAGCTCCTCGCGCCATTCCGCCTCGCTCTTGATGACCTTGTCGCTCGTCTTGGTGTCGCTCATCCCGTTGTCCTCCGGGCGGACCGAACTGGTCCGCTCCCTGTCATTGCGCTGATCGGCCTCGGTCGCGGCCGCAGGTCGTCGCCTCAGTTCGTTACCCAGTTAGTTCGTCGCCTCAGTTCGTTGCCTTGGCCTCGCCGACCAGCGTCGGCTTCTCGACATAGTTCTCCGCGAAGATCTTCTTCAGATTCTCGATCTTCGGCAGGTCGTTATAGGCAATATAGGGCTGGCTCGGGTGCAGCGTCAGGTAGTCCTGATGATAGGCCTCGGCCGGATAGAACGCGTCGAGCTTGCCGATCTTGGTGACGATCGGCTTGCCGAACACCTTGGCCTTGTCGAGCTGGGCGACATAGGCCTCCGCGACCTTCCTCTGCGCCTCCGAGGTGGTGAAGATCGCCGAGCGATATTGCGGTCCCGAGTCCGGGCCCTGTCGGTTCAACTGGGTCGGATCGTGCACGACCGAAAAGAAGATCTGCAGAATCTTGCCATAGGAGATCTTCTTCGGGTCGTACTTGATCTGGACCGATTCCGCGTGGCCCGTCGTGCCGCTCGAGACCGTGCGGTAGTCGGCCGTGGCCTTGGTGCCGCCGGCATAGCCGGACACGGCGCTGACCACGCCGGCCGTGTGCTGGTAGACGCCCTGGACGCCCCAGAAGCAGCCGCCGGCGACGACAGCGGTTTCCAGCGCGTCTGAGGCCGGCTGATCCTGGGCCGGCGGCGGGATCACAACGGCCTGCTCGGCGGCGTGCAGCGGCTGCCAGGCCAGGACGCCGGCCGCCATCGCACCGAGCACGGCTGTCTTGACGAAAAGGGAGCGGGTGAGGCGCATCTTCGGATCCTCGTGAGGGGTGGCTTATCTCGTCTCGCCGGCCGGAAACACTGGCCCGGTCCGGCCTCTGCTGCAAGATACGTCGGTGCCCGGCCGGCGTTACGGGGGACGTGACACGACTGCGTGAACAGGCGGGTGGCGCGAGGCATAAGCAATCGCCCAATGGGTGCCGGGACGACGCTGGAGTTGTGGCGAGACCGTTCCAGGCATGACGATGTGTTCTCGCGGCCCGAATTGCCCGAGGGATGCCGGTTCATTGGCCCTCCGAAAGCGGAGGGCGCAGGGAAGGCCGGACCTCGACTGAGGCCCGTGGCCCGCCTGCGGAAAAAATGCAGGCGGCAGGTACCACAGGTTCAGCCGGACAGATCCGGCCCTCCCTGCGCGATGGTTTTAACGCTTATACGTGCTCTCCCCGGGGACCGGCTGTCTTGCCCCCGTCGCCGGCGGATCATCACCGCCAGCTTGGCCTCAGCGTCGGGAGGCCAGGACCACACGCTTTCGCCGTCCGCGCCATGCCGTTCGTCCGCAGGCGCTTCGCCCGCTGCAACATGTCGCATCCATCGCATTTCGCTGCCAACGTCCGTGACGATCGCGATACGTCCCCTGCCGTGCAACGAAACGCAGGCATCATAAGCCTGATTTGGGCACGGCGCGAAATGATTTATGTTTTTCAGAAGACATTGACAGCTTTTGTCGTCGCCGGCCGATTTGCCCGACGGGCCGAACGGCGCTGCCGCATGCGAGGAAGGTGCAGTGATTCATGCATGGGTGGGCAGCTACGAGATTCACCATAGTCGATATCGTCGACGGCGCGACGCGCGACGTCCAACCCGCCAGGTCACGATCCCATCACGCTTCGCCGATCCTCGAACCATGATGTCATTCCATTGTCGCGGTCGTGATGCCGGCGCGGCGGGACGCCGCGAATATTTCCTCCATCCGATGGTCAATACAGAGGCGGTCGCGCCTCGACCGGCAGGGCCCTGACCAGGGCATCGATCAATCGAGTGCGCGTTCTCCGCCCCTTGAGAACCTGGAGAACAATCATGACAATGTGGAAATCGAAGGCGGCAGCCGTGCTGCTGTCGATGGCGACTGCCGCGCCTGCATCGGCGCAGGGTTGGTTCTACGGCGAGCAGGAGCCGGGGGCGTTTCAGGCGATGTATCCCGATCGCGACGTGCTCAACGGCGGCGCACTGACGCCGGCGGGACGAATGGGCCTGGTGCGCGCCTCCGGCGCGGTGCTCGTGTTTCCCCCGCCGGCTCATCTCCGCCCGTATGATCGGCTGCCGCAGCGGCGATGACGCGTCGCCCGGAAGGCGCCCCTATGATCTGCTGCCCGGACAGCGGCTGCCGCGCTACGTCTGAGCGATGGGCGCGATCACGAACGGCCGTCGGCTCGCGCGGTCGTGATTGGGATGCCGCTTTCGCCTGCCTACATCATCGCCTGCGCGAACTGGTGCGCAACAGGGAAGACCAATTATGATCGCATTCAGGAGCCTGGCGGCAGCTCTGCTGATGTCGACGCTGGCGGCCACCGCGGCATCGGCCCAATTCTCCGAGCCGGCGGCCTATGCGGCCATGCATCCCGAACGCGACGTGCTCAATGGCGGCGCGCTGACGCCGGCGGCGCAGGCGGAACTGGCCCGCCGTGGCACGTCGGCCTTTCCGAATGCAAATGCAGCGATGCCTCCGGCCGATCGCGTGGGGCCGCATCGACGTCATCGGCGCTGAGCGCGTCGCCTCAGTTGGCGTGCTCCTCGCGCTCGTGGATGACGCTGGCGCGGCCGACGATGAGATCGTCGACCTGGCCGATGCGTGAGACGTCCTTGCCCGCATAGGGCAGCGAATGCAGCACGCAGCGCATCGCGTTCAGCCGCGCCCGCTTCTTGTCGTCGGACTTGATCACGGTCCACGGGCAGTCGGCGGTGTCGGTGGAGAAGAACATCGCCTCCTTGGCGCGGGTGTAGTCGTCCCATTTGTCGAGCGAGGCGGTGTCGATCGGCGACAGCTTCCATTGCTTCAGCGGATGCGCCTCGCGCTCCTTGAAGCGGCGGCGCTGCTCCTCGCGGCTGACCGAGAACCAGAACTTGATCAGGTGCATGCCGCTGCGCACGAGGTTGCGTTCGAACTCCGGCACCTGGCGCAGGAACTCGTCATATTCGGCCTGCGAGCAGAAGCCCATCACGCGCTCGACGCCGGCGCGGTTGTACCAGGAGCGGTCGAACAGCACGATCTCGCCGGCGGTCGGCAGGTGCTCGACATAGCGCTGGAAGTACCATTGGCCGCGCTCGACGTCGCTCGGCTTGTCCAGCGCCACGACGCGGGCGCCGCGCGGATTGAGATGCTCCATGAAGCGCTTGATGGTGCCGCCCTTGCCGGCGGCATCGCGGCCCTCGAACAGCAGCACCAGGCGTTGCCGCGCATCCTTCATCCAGTTTTGCAGCTTCAGCAGTTCGGTCTGCAGGATGAATTTCTGCTCCTCGTAGTCCTTGCGATACATCCGGTATTTGTAGGGGTAGCCGCCCTGGCGCCAATTGTCGGCGAGCTCGTCGGAGGTGTGGCGCCTGTCGCGCTTGGTTTGTTTGCCTTCGATCAGCGCCTTCATCAGCTTGGCATCGTCGGGTGCTGCGCCGTCCAGCATGGCCCTGATCGGTGCGCTGTCGGCGTCGAGTGCCGGCGGTCCGTTCAGCACGGTCTCGAACGCCGATAGCCCGGTGATCTGCGCAGCCTGCATCTGTTCGTCGACCAGCGACTGGGCGATCGGATCGAGCCCCGCAGCTGATTGCCGGCGCGGGGCGTGCACGGTGGCGGCTGCGCGCTTCATGCGTTGACCATTGGAGGCCTTGGCTTTCGTGGTCCTGGACTTTGCCATGCGATTCCGCTGCCTGCTGTTGGTTTAACAGAGATGTGAATCGATTTTTATCCGCCAAGGACCCTGCGTCAGGTTGACGTGGATCAACCGGCCGCAGGTGGGTACCAGCGAGGCGAGCGAAATCGTCTCGCGCGGTAAAGCCGGCGTTACACCACGATCGACAGCCGCTTCGCGGCCCGTGTGATTCCGGTGTAGAGCCAGCGGGCGCGACTCTCCTGGAAGGCAAAGCTCTCGTCGAACAGCACGACGTCGTCCCATTGCGAGCCCTGCGACTTGTGCACGGTCAGCACGTAGCCGTAGTCGAACTCGTCGTAAGGCTTGCGCTGCTCCCACGGGATGTCCTCGATGCCGCCGCCGAAGCATTCGCCGCGCACCGAGACTTTCGTCACCTTGCGTCCGAGATCCTCGTCGGGCGCGACCCGCATCGTCACGATCTTGGATTTCGAGGTCGCGCGCGACTTCACCCGCCATAGCCCGCCATTGAACAGGCCCTTCTTGCGGTTGTTGCGCAGGCAGACCAGCTTGTCGCCGGCAACGGGGAGGGCGTCCTCGATGTCGAGGCGCTGTCGAAAGCGGTTGTTGTAGGCGCGGCGGGTGGCGTTGCGGCCGACCAGCACCTGGTCGGCCTCCATCACGCGCGACGGATCGAGCTCGCGGCGCTCCACCACCTCGCTCTCGCCGTAGCGGCCGATGTCGAGCGTGTTGCCTTCGCGCACGTCCATCGACATCCGCACGATCGGATCGTCCTTGGCCTGGCGATGCACCTCGGTGAGCATCACGTCGGGCTCGCTCTCGGTGAAGAAGCCGCCGCCCTTGACCGGCGGCAGCTGCGCGGGATCGCCGAGCACCAGCAACGGGCAGTCGAAGGACAGGAGATCACGGCCAAGATCGGCGTCGACCATCGAGCATTCGTCGATGATGATCAGCTTGGCCTTGGACGCCGGCGCGTCGTCCCACAATTCGAAGTTCGGCTGCTCCTCGCCGCTCTCCTGCGCGCGATAGATCAGCGAGTGGATGGTGGAGGCATTGTCGCAGCCCTTGCTGCGCATCACGAGCGCCGCCTTGCCGGTGAAGGCCGCGAACTTGACCTCGCCGTCGACGTCTTCGGCGATGTGGCGGGCCAGCGTGGTCTTGCCGGTTCCGGCATAGCCGAACAGCCGGAACACCTGCGGCGTGCCGTTCTTGCCTGGCTTGGCTTTCAGCCAGTCGCCGACGGCCTTGAGGGCGGAATCCTGATGCGGGGAGAAGGTGGTCATGGCTCAACGAAATGGAGCCGCGCGGCGACTCGGGGACATTCCGTGAACCTAAGGGCTGACGGGGAGAGATCAAGCGCTCGATGTGAATGGGTCCACGCCTCCCCCGCTTGCGGGGGAGGTCGCATCGCATCGGAAGATGCGATGCGGGTGGGGGAACGCTCCGGCGGGACTGCCCGTGTGGCGCCCCCCACCCCTAGCCCTCCCCCGCAAGCGGGGGAGGGGGCACAGCGTGCCTGCGGCGATCGCTCGTTCCCCTCCAGAGGAAGCCTACTGCCAGCCCGGGACGCCGCGCATGTCCGGCAGGTGATGCGCGATGCCCTTGTGGCAGTCGATGCAGGTCTTCTCGCCGGTGAAGAGGAAGCGCTGGTGGGCTTCGACGGCGCGCGGCGACTGCTTGGTGATGTCCATCGACTGCGCGCTGTGGCAGTTGCGGCATTCGAGCGAGTCGTTCGCCTTGAAGCGCGCCCATTCGTGCAACGCCAGTTCCAGCCTTCGGTCGGTGAACTTCTCGCGGGTGTCGATCGAGCCGAACAGATGGCCCCAGACCTCCTTGGAGGCCTGCATCTTGCGCGCGATCTTGTCGGTCCAGTTGTGCGGCACATGGCAGTCCGGGCAGCTGGCGCGCACACCGGAGCGGTTGGAGAAGTGGACGGTCGTCTTCAGCTCGGCGAACACGTTGTCGCGCATCTCGTGACAGCCGGTACAGAACTTCTCGGTGTTGGTGATCTCCAGCGCGGTGTTGAAGCCGCCCCAGAAGATGACGCCGGCGAGGAAGCCGGCGAGCACCAGCACGCCGAGCCCGAACACGGAGCTCGGCTTCAGCAGCACGTCGATGAGGTCGAGAATGAACTGCCAGGCGCGGCCGGCAAGGCCGAGCCGCTTTTCGGGGACGGGCGCTTTGGCGCCCTCCGGGATGTCGGCGCTGCTCATCGCTTGCCCCCCGGCCTGTCGTGCGCCAGCAGCGTGTCGATGTCGACGAAGTCGTTGCTGACCGGCGGATTGGCGACGCTCTGCGGCACGTGGCACTGGGTGCAGAAGTAGCGCCGCGGCGACACCGACGCCAGGAACTGGCCGTCGCGATCCATGAAATGGGTGATCGACAGCATCGGCGCCTTCGACTCCGCCGTGCGCGCCCGGGCGTGGCAGGACAGGCATTTGTTGCCCTGCATGTCGACCTGATAGCCGTCGATGGCATGCGGAATCACCGGTGGCTGCTCCGGATAGTTGCGCACCTCCTTCTCGGCGGTGTTCTTCATCGGCTGCATCGGCGGCGCAGGACCCTCGTCGTTGAGCGGCGCAGGACCGCGCAGCGAGGACGAGACGCTCTGGGCGAGCAGGGCGCTCGATCCGGCCGCAACGCTGGCCGCGATCAGCATGACAGCGATTTTTCTCATCATGATGGTCACACCCGCTCGATGCGCACGGCGCATTTCTTGTAGTCGGTCTGCAGCGAGATCGGATCGGTGGCGTCGAGCGTCACCTTGTTGATCAGCTTCGACTCGTCGAACCACGGCACGAAGACGAGGCCGCGCGGCGGCTTGTCGCGGCCGCGGGTCTCGACGCGGGCGCGGATGAAGCCGCGGCGCGAGGCGACCTTGACCTCGTCACCGCGCCTCAAGTTCGCGGCCTCGGCATCGTCCGGATGCATGAAGCAGACGGCTTCGGGGAACGCCTTGTAGAGCTCGGGCACGCGGCGCGTCATCGTGCCGGAATGCCAATGCTCGACCACGCGTCCCGTCGACAGCCAGAACGGATAGTCCTTGTCGGGCGATTCCGCCGGCGGCTCGTAGGGCAAAGCGAAGATGCGCGCCTTGCCGTCGGGGAAGCCGTAGAACTGCACGCCGGTGCCGGCCTTGACGTAAGGATCAGAGCCCTCGCGAAACCGCCAGCGCGTCTCCTTGCCGTCGACCACCGGCCAGCGCAGGCCGCGCTCCCGGTGATAGGCCTCGAACGGCGCCAGGTCATGGCCATGGCCGCGGCCGAACGAGGCGTATTCCTCGAACAGGCCCTTGTGGACGTAGAAGCCGAACGCCTTGGACTCGTCGTTGGCATAGCCCGGCTCGATCTGGTCGAGCGGAAACTTGTCGACCTGGCCGTTCCTGTAGAGCACGTCGAACAGCGTCTTGCCGCGCACGTCGGGCTTCTTGGCGATCAGCTCCTCGGGCCAGACCTCCTCGATCTTGAAGCGCTTGGAGAACTCCATCAACTGCCAGAGATCCGAGCGTGCCTCGCCCGGTGCCGACACGAGCTGGTGCCAGAACTGGGTGCGGCGCTCGGCATTGCCATAGGCGCCTTCCTTTTCCACCCACATTGCCGTCGGCAAAATGAGATCGGCGGCGAGCGCGGTGACCGACGGATAGGCGTCGGAGACGACGATGAAATTGTCCGGATTGCGGAAGCCCGGATAGGTCTCTTCGTTCGCGTTGGGGCCGGCCTGCAGGTTGTTGTTGACCTGCACCCAATAGGCGTTCAGCAGGCCGTCCTTCAGCATCCGGCTCTGCAGCACGGCGTGATAGCCCGGCTTGTCGGGGATCGTGCCTTCCGGCAACTGCCAGATGTGCTCGGCCTTGGTTCGGTGCTCCTTGTTGGTGACGACCATGTCGGCGGGCAGGCGGTGCGAGAAGGTGCCGACCTCGCGCGCGGTGCCGCAGGCCGAGGGCTGGCCGGTCAGCGAGAACGGGCTGTTGCCGGGCTCTGCGATCTTCCCGGTCAGGAGATGGATGTTGTAGACGAGGTTGTTGCACCAGACACCGCGGGTGTGCTGGTTGAAGCCCATGGTCCAGAACGAGACCACCTTGGTCTTCGGATCGGCATAGAGCTCGGCCAGCGCCTCGAGCCGATTCAGCGGCACGCCGGACATCTCGGCGGCCTTCTCCAGCGTATAGTCGGAGACGAACTTGGCATACTCGTCGAACGAGATGTCGGTGGCGTCGTTGGCCTTGGCTGCGCCGGTGGCCTTCTTCTGCAGCGGATGCTCCGGGCGCAGGCCGTAGCCGATGTCGGTCTGGCCCTTCTTGAACACCGTATGCGCCTGGACGAACTCCTTGTTGACGCGGCCGGTCTTGATGATGTGGTTGGCGATCGCGTTGAGGAGATAGAGATCGGTCTGCGGCTTGAACACCATGCCGATGTCGGCGAGGTCGAACGAGCGATGCTCGAAGGTCGAGAGCACAGCGACCTTGACATGCGGCGCCGACAGGCGCCGGTCGGTGACGCGGCTCCACAGGATCGGATGCATCTCCGCCATGTTGGAGCCCCACAGCACGAACGCATCCGTCGCCTCGATGTCGTCATAGCAGCCGGCCGGCTCGTCGATGCCGAAGGTGCGCATCATGCCGGCGACGGCCGAGGCCATGCAGTGCCGCGCATTCGGATCGATGTTGTTGGAGCGGAAGCCGGCCTTGAACAGCTTTGACGCAGCGTAGCCTTCCCAGATCGTCCACTGTCCCGAGCCGAACATGCCGACGCCGGAGGGACCGCGCTTCTTCAGCGCGTCTTTGTACTTCGCGGCCATGACGTCGAACGCTTCGTCCCAGGAGACGGGGGTGAACTCGCCGTTCTTGTCGTACTTGCCGTTCGTCTTGCGCAGCATCGGATGCGTCAGGCGGTCATGGCCGTACATGATCTTCGAGAGGAAGTAGCCCTTGACGCAGTTGAGGCCGCGATTGACCTCGGCCTTGATGTCGCCATGCGTGGCGACGACGCGGTTGTCCTTGGTCGCGACCATCACGCTGCAGCCGGTGCCGCAGAAGCGGCAGGCGGCCTTGTCCCATTTCAGCTCGCTGGCTTCGCGCTCGGTGACGAGGTTCGCCGCAAGCGAGCTGCCGGGCATGCCGGCGGCGGCCGCGGCAATCGCGGCGGCTTCCAGCTTCAGCATCTGGCGACGATCGATCTTCATGTCGGTCATTGGTGTCTCGTGTGATTAGCCGGCGTCGATGGCGTGGAAGACGAGGCAGGCGGAGTGCACGTGCGGCAGCAGGCCGATCCGGTTCATGGTGGCGCCGAGCGCGCCGGCATCGGGCGCATCGACGACGACGATCAGCTTGCCGCGTGCGTCGCGGCCGTGAATCTCGCAGCCGGACAGCGCGAGGATGTCGGCTTCGACGCGGTCGAGCTGCTCGGGCCGGGTCTGCACGATGATGCTGGCGATCTCGCCCTTGGCCGGTGCGACGACGGGATCGGCGGTGAGGACTCGGCCGGTGATCAGAGCACGGCGGTCGAGGGAGGTGCGGTGTGAGAGCATGGCGGGGTCCTTCCGATCAGTGCGCCGCGGGCGGCCCGGGTGGCCCGGCCATCATCTGGTAAACCCAGACCGTGAGCCCGTAGGAGCCGACGGTGGCGACCGCGAGCGCGGGCATCAGCACAGCGGTGAGAAACAGGAAGGCAACAATTTCCATGCGTCTGCGACGCGCACGCGCGTTCGCATCGCCGCCAACGAGCGACATGAGAGAATTCTCTGCTAGGGGAGGTTCAGTTCAGGAGGGATTGCGGCATCCGGGCCGCGCCTGATCTTATGTTTAAGAAGGCTCCGGAAACCGGCGTTGACCTGGATCAAGCGGGCGGAACCCCGCGCACACCGGCGCACCGCCAGAGCGGAGTCGCGCCGGTCCCCACTGAGCTCTTGGTTGACGGGCTGTGAAGACGCGTGATCGCAGCTTTGCTTGCGAGAAATTCTCGCTGCTCTGCGCCGCGGTCTCGATACGAACATCCCCTCCGGCCGTAAGCCGATAGGACCCGCATCGCTATTTTTCCGGGACGCTCGACACGCGTTGCGCCTGCCACCATCATTCCGTGCATCGCATCAATGCGGATGCAGTCTTGGTCGGAGAGGGCAATGAAGCGTCGTGATTTTCTGAAATTGTCGTTGGCATCGGCTGCGGTGATGGCCTCAGCGGCGCCGCTGCGCGCCGAGGACAAGCCGAAGGAGATCCGCATCGGCACCCAGAAGGGCGGCTTCTTCCCGGCGGTGAAGGCGCGCCGCACCATCGAGGATACGTTCAAGCCCGTCGGCATCGACATCGTCTGGGTCGACTTCCAGTTCGGCCCGCCGCTGCTGGAGGCCATCAATGTCGGCAGCGTCGATTTCGGCTATGTCGGCGACGCGCCGCCGATCTTCGCGCAGGCCGCCGGTGCCAAGATCCGCTACGCGGCGGCCGTCAAGCAGAACGGCAGCAGCCAGGCGATCATCGTGCCCAAGGACTCGCCGATCAAGTCGCTCGCCGATCTCAAAGGCAAGCGCGTCGCCTTCGGCAAGGGCTCGAGCGCGCACAATCTCCTGGTCGCCGCGCTGGAGAAGGCGGGCCTGTCCTGGACCGACATCACGCCGGCGCCGCTCGCGCCCGCCGATGCCACCGCCGCCTTCGTCAAAGGCTCGGTCGATGCCTGGTCGATCTGGGATCCGTATCTCGCGCTTGCCGAGCTCAAGGAGAATGCGCGCGTGATCGTGTGGGACAAGGATGTCCACAAGCCGAACTCATTCTACATCGTCGGCTCCGACTTCGTCGAAAAGTATCCGGCCGTCGTCGCCAGGCTGAACGCGGCTTTCGCCGCCGAAGGCGTGTGGGCCAACAGCCATCACGAGGAGGTCGCCAAGGCGCAGGCCGAGGCCACCGGCGTCGATCTTGAGGCGGTCAAGCGCTTCGTCGACCGCTCGGTCTATAGCGTCGCGCCGATCGACGACGAAGTGATCAAGAGCCAGCAGGCCGTCGCCGACCGCTTCGCCCGTGTCGGCCTCATTCCCAAAGCCGTCAACGTCGCCGACATCGTCTGGAAATGGACGCCGTCCACCTGACGGCTGTCCCGCCACTCAAATCCGAAAGAGAACGACATGAGCAACGCTTCGTCGAAGCCCAATGTGCTTTGGTTCCTGCCGACCCATGGCGACGGCCGCTATCTCGGCACCTCGCAAGGCGGCCGCGAGGTCAACTTCAACTATCTGCGCCAGGTGGCGCAGGCCGCCGATCAGCTCGGCTATTACGGCGTGCTGATCCCGACGGGACGCAGCTGCGAGGATTCCTGGATCGTGGCGTCGGCCGTGGCGCCATTCACCGAGAAGCTGCGGTATCTCGTCGCGGTGCGTCCGGGTCTGCAATCGCCGGCCGTGGCCGCGCGCATGACCGCGACGCTCGACCGCGTCACCAACGGTCGCCTGCTGGTCAACGTCGTCACCGGCGGCGATCCGGTCGAGAACAAGGGCGACGGCATCTTCCTGTCGCATGAGGAGCGCTACGAGGTCACCCGCGAGTTTCTCACCGTCTACAACGCGCTGCTCGAAGGCGAATCCGTCAACTTCGCCGGCAAGCACATCAAGGTCGAGGATGGCCGGCTGCTGTTCCCACCGGTGCAGTCGCCACGCCCGCCGCTGTTCTTTGGAGGCTCGTCGGATGCCGGCATCGACGTCGCCGTCGATACGGTCGAGAAGTATCTTACCTGGGGCGAGCCGCCGGCAGATGTCGCGGCGAAGATCGCCAATGTGAGAGCAGTCGCCGACAGCCGTGGCCGCAGGCTGTCGTTCGGCATCCGCCTGCATGTGATCGTGCGCGAGACCAACGCGGAGGCGTGGGTCGCCGCCGACGACCTCATCAAGCACGTCACCGACGACACCATCGCCTCGGCACAGAAGATTTTTGCGCGGATGGATTCGGTCGGCCAGCAGCGCATGTCGCAGCTGCACGGCGGCCGGCGCGACAAGCTCGAGATCAGCCCGAACCTGTGGGCCGGCGTGGGCCTCGTCCGCGGCGGCGCCGGCACCGCGCTGGTCGGCGATCCCGATACGGTCGCGGCGCGCATCCGCGAGTACCAGGAGCTCGGCATCGACACCTTCATCCTGTCCGGCTACCCGCATCTCGAAGAAGCCTACCGCTTCGCCGAGCTGGTGTTTCCCAAGCTTGGGCTGAACGTGTCCGAGCAGGCCGGCAACGTGACCAAACTGCGCACCAACACCGGCCCATTCGGTGAGACCATCGCCAACGAGCATCGTCCGTTGCAGAGAGCCTCGCAGTCATGAGCCTGATCGAAAGTCTTCCCAAGGTCCGCAAGCTCGTGGTGCCGCGCGCGGATGCGCTGATCCCCTGGCTGGTGCCGCTCGCGATCATCCTGATCTGGCAGGCGGCCTCGGTCGCCGGCCTGGTGTCGCCGCGGGTACTGCCGGCGCCGACCGACGTCGCACGCGCCGGATGGAAGCTGCTGCTATCAGGCGAACTCGGCCGCAACATCTGGGTCAGCTTCTGGCGCGCCTCGATCGGCTTCTTGATCGGTGGCGGCATCGGCTTCGCCTTCGGGCTCGCCAATGGCCTGTCGCAGCTGTCGGCGAAGCTGACGGACACCACGCTGCAGATGGTGCGCAACGTGCCACATCTGGCGCTGATCCCGCTGGTCATCCTGTGGTTCGGCATCGACGAGAGCGCAAAACTGTTCCTGGTGGCCCTCGGCGTGTTCTTCCCCGTCTACCTCAACACGCTGCACGGGATTCGCACCGTCGATCCGCAACTCATTGAAATGGGCCGCGTCTACGGCATGACCGACGGCGAACTGTTTCGCCGCGTGATCTTCCCCGGTGCGTTGCCGTCGATCTTCGTCGGTCTGCGCTTCGCGCTCGGCATCATGTGGCTCACCTTGATTGTCGCCGAGACGATCGCGGCTTCTTCGGGCCTCGGCTACATGGCGATGCAGGCGCGCGAGTTCATGCAGATCGACGTCGTCGTGCTTTCCATCCTGATCTACGCCCTGCTGGGCAAGGTCGCCGACAGCGCTTCGCGGGTGCTGGAACGGATGACGCTGTCCTGGCATCCGGCCTTCAGCAAACATTGAGGTTCGTAAATGCAGCAAGCGCTCCGAATTCCCGTGTCCGGCGTCGAGGCGATCGACGGCACTGACGTGATCGGGCATGCCGAGGCCTTCCGCCACGCGAGGAAGGCCGGCGTGACCCCGGCCAAACCCGCGACGCGCGGCCTGCCGCTGGTGATCCGCGACCTTCGCAAGGCGTTCGGCGACAACGAGGTGCTGCGCGGCATCGATCTCGAGATTCCGGGCGGTCAGTTCGTGGCGATCGTCGGTCAGAGTGGCTGCGGCAAGAGCACGCTGCTCCGCCTGATCGCAGGTCTGGACAAGCCGACGTCGGGCAGCATCAGCTTCGGTGAAGCCGCGGCGCGGCCCGAGGACGTCCGCGTCATGTTCCAGGAACCGCGGCTGCTGCCGTGGGCGCGGGTGCTCGGCAATGTCGAGGTCGGCCTCGGCCGCGAGCGCAAGGCCGCCGGCGCCCATGAGCGCGCGCGGCAGGCGCTGGAGGAAGTGGGTCTCGCCGACAAGCGCGACCAATGGCCGGCGGTGCTGTCCGGCGGCCAGAAGCAGCGCGTCGCGCTGGCGCGCGCGCTCGTCAGCGGTCCGCGCCTGCTGGCGTTCGACGAGCCGCTCGGCGCCCTCGATGCGCTGACGCGGATCGCGATGCAGCGGCTGCTGGAGCGGGTCTGGGCCGATCAAACCTTCACCGCAATCCTGGTCACCCATGACGTGGCGGAAGCCGTGGCCCTGGCCGACCGGGTTCTGGTCATCGAGAATGGCCGGATCGCCGAGGATATCATGGTCGATCTGCCGCGCCCGCGCCAGCGTGGCTCTGCGGAGCTTGCGGCGCAGGAAGGCTCGATCCTGGGCCAGTTGCTTGGACCGGGCGCGGCGGGTTAGGAGAGAATATCGCAATGAACTCCATCGTCCGCCTCATGCCCGACGCCACCGCGCTTCAGCCCGATTTCCGCTCCGCGATGCGCCAGCTGGTCGGGGGCGTGAGCGTGATCACCGTCGGGCGCGGCGATGAGGTCACCGGCATGACGGTGAGTTCGCTGTCATCGCTCTCCATCGAGCCGGCGTCCGTGATCGTGAGCCTCAATCGGAACGCCTCGTCATGGCCGATCCTGCAGCGGGAGCGCGTTTTCGGCGCCAATCTGCTCGCCGCGGGCCAGATCGGCGTGGCCGAGCGGTTCTCGGGTAAAGGCGGTCTGAGAGGCGCCGAGCGGTTCGCCGGCGCGGAGTGGCGCAAGCACGTGACCGGCGTGCCGCTCCTGGTCGGGGCGCTCGCCGCGCTGGACTGCGAGGTCGAGGAGATCATCGAGCGGCACTCTCATGGCATCGTGATCGGCCGCGTGGTGCATGTCGAGGTGGCGCCGCAATCGGCAGCCCTGGCATATTGGCATGGCGGCTATGTGCACGTCGACCGCGACGAGGACGTGGCCCGGCTCGCCCCCCTCGGCGGCCCCGATCCGCAGGACGAGCCCTAGGCGGTGAGCGGCGGTTGGCCGCAGGGTGGCGTCCCGAAGCTGGACGCCGTAAAAGCACCGCGGCCTTGAAGCGGTGTTTGCGGCGGAGCTGATGAAACGGATCGGAACCTGGGCGCTCTATGTGATCGGCACGGCCGCGATCCTGTATCTCGCGCTCTATGCCTATGCCGTGCTGACGCAACGCGAGTTCACGCCCGGCGATCCCATTCACATCTTCCGCAATCCCGAGGCGCCGAACTATTCGTGAGGCTGTGCCCGGCGACGACGCGCCGGCGTATTCTCGCGAACCCACGGATCAGGGGACTGTTCACAGTCCTGTAGCTGCATCCAATCGTCGGTCAGAAACTGCACGCGGCAGCGGCGCCACACTTTGATGTGTCCGCCATCCGGCGACGTCTCGACATCGGATAGCGACAGGGTGGGCGGCCGCCAGCGATAGCTGCGTTCATTGTCCCAGCCGTCGCAGCCCTCCCTGCCACAGGCAACCGTTCGCGAGATCAGCTTGCCCTTGCCTGCGAAGCACCAGCTCCGGGCGCCCCATTCCTGACCCGACGACGGATTGACGAGCGGCGCGTGCGACGTCTGCTCCCAGCAGCCTGACAGCACGCCGCGCGTTGCGGCATCAGCCGGGGAAACGGCAAGCGGCGCGCCGAGGGCCAGCGCGCCGCCGAGAACGAACCGGATGGGCAGATTATACGGGGCTCGGCATGCGCGGCGTGTCGCCGGAGCCCGGCGGCGGGATCGGCACGCCGCCGTCGGCATATTCGTTGAGCTTGTTGCGCAACGTGCGGATCGAGATGCCCAAGATATTGGCCGCATGTGTCCGATTGCCCAGGCAGTGCTTCAGGGTCTCCAGGATCAGGTCACGTTCGACATCGGCGACCGTGCGGCCGACCAAGGCGCGCGTGACCTGTTCCGCCGCCATCGTAGCATGCGCTACGGCAGGTTGGGTCTTGCCGATGTCGAGGCGGGTGCCGTCGGGCGTGAGGATGGCATCCGGCCCGATCTCGTCGCCCTGCGCCATCAGCACCGCGCGATGCATCGTGTTCTCCAGCTCGCGCACGTTGCCCGGCCAGCGGTTGGTGGTGAGGATGCGCTTGGCCTCCGCCGAGATCGGCCGCAGCGGTACGGCATTGGCCTCGGAATATTTGCGCGCGAAATGCTGCGCCAGCTCGAGAATGTCGGCGGGGCGCTCGCGCAGGGGAGGGATCTTCAGATTCACGACGTTGAGCCGGAACAAGAGGTCCTCGCGGAACGTGCCCTCGCGCACGGCGTCGGCCAGGTTGCGGTTGGAGGTCGCGATGATGCGGATGTCGACGGGGACGGGGCGGGTGCCGCCGACGCGGTCGATCACGCGCTCCTGGATGGCGCGCAACAGCTTCGACTGCAGCCGCACGTCCATTTCCGAGATTTCGTCCAGCAGGAGCGTGCCGCCATTGGCCTCCTCGAACTTGCCGATGCGGCGGGCGACGGCCCCGGTGAAGGCGCCCTTCTCATGGCCGAACAGCTCGGACTCCAGGAGGTGCTCAGGGATTGCGGCGCAGTTGATCGAGATGAAGGGACGCTTGGCGCGGGCCGAGCGGGTGTGGACGTAGCGCGCCAGCACCTCCTTGCCGGTGCCGGACTCGCCGGTGATCATCACCGAGGCGTCGGAGCCGGCGATCTGCTGGGCGAGCTTGATCACCTTCGCCATCGCCTCGTCGCGATAGACGAGGTCGCGGCTGTCATTGGCGACGGCGGCGAGCACGGCGGCGATCAGCTCGGGATCCGGCGGCAGCGGAATGTATTCCTTGGCGCCGGCATGGATGGCGGCGACCGCGGCGCGGGCATCGCTGGTGATGCCGCAGGCGACGATCGGCACGTGGATGTGCTCCGCATCGAGCCGCATCACCAGGTCGCGGATGTCGAGCGCGACGTCGACGAGGAGCAGGTCGGCGCCCTTGCCGCCGCGCAGCACCCGCATCGCCTGCTCGTTGTCCTCGGCATGGGTGACGGTGGCGCCGTTCTCCATGGCGATCTTGGTGGCCGTCGTCAGCTGGCCCTTCAGCGTTCCGACGATGAGAAGCCGCATGTTGGTCTCCTATTCGGTCGTGCCGCTCTCGATCGGCACGCAGGTCATGTCTGTCAGTTGCGGTCGGACTTGATGATTTCGGTCATCGTCACGCCGAGCTTGTCTTCGACCAGAACCACCTCGCCGCGTGCCACGAGCCGGTTGTTGACGTAGATGTCGATCGCCTCGCCGACCTTGCGGTCGAGCTCGAGCACGGTGCCGGGCCCGAGCTTCAGGAGCTCGCCGACATCCATCTTGGAGCGGCCGAGCACGGCCGAGACCTGAACCGGGACGTCGAACACCGCCTCGAGGTCGGCCGCGATGCGCGCGGCATGCTCTTCTTCATTGTAGCCGACGTCCCCGCCCAGCGGAGGCGCGTCCGCCGCATTGAGGTCGGGAAGCGGGATCTCGTTGTCGCTCATGACTTAAACTCCCTCGGCCACCACAGCGGCCTAGTTCTTCTTGGACGCCATGTAGCGTCCGACCAGCTCGTTGATCTTGGCGTCGATCGCAGCGCGCTCCAGCACGACGCCGCCATCGGCCCATTCGATACGGCAGTCGCCGGTCGCGATCTCCGGCTCGGCGAGGATCACGAGGCGCCCCTCGAAGCCGCTCTGCTTGGCGAGCTTCTCGATCTTCTCGCGGGCGAGCTCGTACAGCGTCTCGTTGATGCGCAGCACGAGGTGCGGCGTGGCAACCAGATGCGCGAAGCAGTCGTGCACGAGTCCAATGATCTCGCCGAGCGGCTCCGCCTCGACCAGCGCCGCGCACAGCTTGCGGGCGACGGCGACCGCGACATCGACCGCCTCGGTTTCCATCCGCTGCTCGATGCCTTCGAAGCGGGCGGAGATGCCCTGCAATTGGATGTTGATCTGCTCCAGCGCCGAGGCGACGCGGCGGTCGGCCTCGACCTTGGCTTCGCGCTGCGCCGCCTCGTAGCCGTTGCGATAGGCGGCGGCTTCGGCGGCCGCGACCTTCTGTGCGATTTCGGCGGACGTGGCCGCACGCTCCCGCGTCGTCTTCTCCGGCGCGGCGAAGTCGGTATCGAACAGGAATTTCGCAGGCTGAGCCATCAATACACCAGTTCGTCGTCGGCGCGGTTCTTGCTGAGCATGATCTCTCCCTTGGCGGCGAGGTCCTTGGCGAGATTGACGAGCAGGGCCTGCGCCTCGTCGACGTCGCGCAACCGTACCGGCCCCATGGCGGCCATGTCGTCCTGCAGCATCTTGGCGGCGCGCGACGACATGTTGCCGAAGAAGAAGTTGCGGACCTCCTCGTTGGCGCTCTTGAGCGCCACGCCGAGCTTGTCCTTGTCGACATTGCGCAGCAGGGTCTGCGCCGAGGCGGAATCGAGCTTGATCAGGTCGTCGAAGGTGAACATCAGCGCCTTGATGCGCTCGGCCGATTCGCGGTTCTCTTCCTCGAGCGACGTGATGAAGCGGGTCTCGGTCTGGCGGTCGAAATTGTTGAAGATTTCGGCCATCACCTCGTGGGCGTCGCGGCGGCGGGTCTGCGACAGGTTCGACATGAACTCGACGCGCAGGGTCTGCTCGACGCGCTCGATGACCTCCTTCTGCACCGCTTCCATGCGCAGCATGCGGCCGATGACGTCGAGCGCCATGTCCTCGGGCAGGATCGCGAGCACGCGGGCAGCATGCTCCGGCTTCAGCTTGGACAGCACGACCGCGATGGTCTGCGGATATTCGTTCTTGAGGTAGTTGGCGAGCACCTCTTCCTGGACGTTGGAGAGCTTCTCCCACATGTTGCGGCCGGCGGGGCCGCGGATCTCGTCCATGATGCCGTTGACGCGTTCCGGCGGCAGGTATTGCTGCAGCAGGCGCTCGGTGGCGTCGAAATTGCCCATCAGCGCGCCGGAGGCCGACATGCGCGAGACGAATTCGAGCATCAGGTCCTCGACCACGTCGGCTTCGATGGTTCCCAGCGTCGACATCGCCAGCGACAGTTCGCGCACCTCGTCGTCATCGAGCTGCTGCCAGATCTTGCCGCCATACTGCTCGCCGAGCGCGAGCATCATCACGGCGGCGCGCCGCGGGCCGCTCAAGGGCTCGGTCTTCTCGCGCTGCGCCTGGCGGCTCGCCAAGGTCGCGATGACCGTGGAAATGTCGTTGTTGTTGGCGTTGGCGTTCTGGGTCTGCGGCAGCGACATGGCGTCTACGTTCTTTTCAGTTCAGGCGGTTCACGTCGATCGGGTCAGCTCTGCGGCTCGGCGAGCCACTGGCGGATGATGGCGGCGGCTTCGCCCGGGTTGCGGTCGGCCAGCTCGCCCACCCGGTGGACGGACTGAGCGTGGACCTGGCCCTGGACCTGGGCGACGTCGATCATGTTGGCGGTCTGCTGGGCGTGAGCGGCTGCCTGGATGGTTTCGTCAGTGAGGGCCGGCAGGCCGCCGCCCGGGGCGGCGATCTCCTCGCTGGCGATGATCTTCTTCACCAGCGGCCGCACCACCATGAACACGACCACGATGCCGAGCAGCATCATCACCGCGAGCTCGATGACGTACATGACGTCATCCTTGGTGAAGTGGAGCATGCCGAGGAAGCCGGTGGGCTCGTTGATCTGCGGCACGGCGGGAGCGTCGGCGAATTTCAGGTTGACCACCTCGACCTGGTCGCCGCGCTTCTGGTCGAAGCCGATGGCGGAGCGGACCAGTGCGGCGATGCGGTCGAGCTCGTCCTTGCTGCGCTCTTGATAGACCAGCTCGCCCTTTTCGTTCTTCGAATAGGCTCCGTCGACCAGAACCGCGACCGAGATGCGGTTGACCCGTCCGGCCTCGGTGACTTCGGTCTTGGTGGTCCGGGAGATCTCGTAATTGTTGGTCTCTTCGGTCTTCTTGCTCTGGTCCCGCGGCTGTTGCGGCGGCGCGTTCTGCTGGTTGCCCGGCAGCTCGTTGTTGACCGTGACCTGGCCGTTGTTCTCGTTGGTCGCCGACTGCTCTTCGCGGGTCTGGCTCGAGCGCAGCACGCGGCCTTCCGGATCGTAGCGGTCGGAGGTCTGGGTGATGCGGTTGTAGTCGAAGTCGGCGGACAGCTGGACGCGGGCGCGGCCCGCTCCGACCACCGAGGAGACGATGTCCTCGACCTGCTTGCGCATCCGCTTCTCGAAGGCGTTGCGGCGCTCGTCGCCGACCTGCTGGTCGATGTCGGTCTGGGTGCCGTCGGCAAGCAGCTGGCCGGCCTCGTCGACGATCGACACCCGCTGCGGCTTCAGGCCGTTGACGGCGGAGGCGACGAGGTGGCGGATGGCGCGGATCTGCGCCGGCTCGAGGGTGCCGCGCACGCGCACGACGATCGAGGCGGACGGCTCCGGGGTCTCGCGCGAGAACAGCGGCCGCTCCGGCAGGACGAGATGGACGCGCGCCGCCTGGACACGGTCGATGGCGCGGATGGTGCGGGCGAGCTCGCCCTCGAGCGCGCGGAGATGGTTGATGTTCTGGACGAAGCTCGTGGTGCCCAGCGCGTCCGACTTGTCGAAGATCTCGTAGCCGACGCCGCCGCCCTTGGGCAGGCCGCCCTCGGCGAGCTTCATGCGCAGCCGGGTCACCTTGTCCTTGGGCACCAGGATCACGCTGCCTTCATTGCGCATCTCGAAGGGAATGCCCTGCCGCTCCAGATCCTTGATGATGCTGGAGGAGTCTTCCATCGTCAGGTCGGTGAAGAGGGTGGTCATCTGCGGCGCGGTCACGCGCATGATGACGAAGCCGAAGAAGCCGATTAAGGCAGCGGTGACTGCGATCATGGCGGTGAGCCGCGCGGCGCCCAAACCCTTCAGGAAGTCCAAGAGACCTTGCAAGCAACTGCCCCATAGTTCGGCATTCGACGGGTGGCCGCTGAAAGGTGATTTGAGCTTCGCGGGCCTTTACGGCCGGTTGCATCGATCGCGAAATTCAATCCTTAACCTTCACCAGCACCCGCATTCCAGGTGGCGATCCGATGTCAGCCGCTGCCCCGCCATTCGCGGGACGGGGCGCGGAGGTTGAATCGAACCACTGGGCAATTATTGCCTATGGGAAGGTTTCGATATGGTTAACGGTGGTTAAAGGGTCCTAACAAAGTGTAGACATGCAAAAAATCGGCTTGGCAGGGCCAAGCCGATTTTCGAAGAAATCCCGTCGCGTCGGCAACGATCTATTGGCGATATTGCTGAATTCGGGTGGTGCGCAGGCCGGCGAGACCGTGCTGGTCGATCGAGAACTGCCACGACAGGAATTCGTCGACGGTCAGGGTGTAGCGGCTGCACGCTTCCTCGAGGGACAGCAAGCCGCCGCGAACGGCGGCAACGACTTCAGCCTTCCGGCGAATGACCCACCTCTTGGTGCCTGGCGCAGGCAAATCCGCGATGGTGAGTGGGCTGCCGTCAGGCCCGATGACGTATTTCACCCTCGGGCGATGGGGTTCTGTCATGGCGTACTCACAAACTCTTAACCACTGAACTCACGGTAAGACCCTACGCCGCCTCGCTTAAAATTTGCCTAAGCCGAGGGCGCGAATCCGGCGTTGCGCGCGAACGCCGCCACTTCCGGTGGCGCTGCGCCCCGGGAGCGGAATCGTGGTGAATGATTGGTTAAGAATTTCCGGCGCTTACGCTGACAGGTCGCCACGGCGGCTGAGCTTGATGTTCAAGCTCTGCTGCAGGCGCATCCGCGGTCTCAGGAGCCGGTTGCGGGCCTTGGGGGCTAGCCGACGATCTGCCGGATCTGGTTGACCGTGTAGGTCTGGCCGCCGATCGTCAGCAATGGCGGCTGCTGGGTCAGGTCGACCGAGGACACCGCGCCCTGGACCTGGGTCTTGATCGCAACCGGATTGCCGTTGGTGGCGTCGGTCGCCACCGTCGTGATCTTGTACTGTCCATCCGGCCATTGCGTGCCGTCATTGCCCTGACCATTCCAGCTGTAGGTCTGGTTGTCACCGGCGTTGGCCGTATATTTGCCGGTGAAGACGGTCTGCCCGGCCTTGTTGATGATGTTGACCGTCAGATTGCAGTTCTTGGGGATGGTGAGGCCCCAGCTCGCCTTTCCACTGGACAGGCTGGTGGTGTCGCCGGCGACGACCGCGGTCTTGCCGACGAAGGCCAGCGCCTGGGTCGCCTGTGCCGTCTGCTGCATCGTGAGCAGCGATGCGAGCTGATCGTTGGTCTTGAGCTGCTGCTCGACGCCGGCGAACTGCACGAGCTGCTGGGTGAACTGATTGGTGTCCAGCGGATCCAGCGGATTCTGGTTCTGCAGCTGCGTCGTCAGCAGCGTCAGGAAGGTCTGGAAGTTGCCTGCAATCGTCGAGCCTGCGCTCGAGCCGAGGCTGTTGTTGCCGGTTGACGAATTGGTGTTGGTCGTGCCCGAGACTGGTGGGCTTGACGTGATCGCGTCGCCGATTGCCATGGAAGCCTCCTATTAAACCCTGATATCCACGCCGCCTTGCGCGCCGAACATCCGTCCATAGGACCGTCCGGCGAGCTGGACCGGGACGTTTTCGTCCTCGGTCACGATCAGGCGTTGTGGGTTGCCATTCTGTTGATAATCGCCGCCATTCTGGCCGGACGAGTTCTGGTCGCGCAGCGAGAACTGCAATCCGCTGTTGTTGCTCTTGAGGCCGGCGTCCTGCAGCGCCTGCTGGAGCTGCGGCGCCGTCTGCTGCAGCATCGCCAGCGTCTCCGGCTTCTCGACCCGCAGATGCGAGGTCACCTGGCCGTTGCGGTCGACGTCGATGCGGACGTCGATGCGGCCGAGCTCGGCCGGATCCAGTCGGATCTCGAAGCGGCTCTTGCCGTTGAGCGCGGAGGCCGCGATCTCGACGGCAAGCCCATGAAGCGGCACAGCGGCCGCCGTGGCGGCCGTCGCGGTCAGGTTGGCCGAGGTGATCTGGTTGGTCGATGCGGCCGGCGTCGACAGCTGGGGCTGCACGGCGGCCGTGGTCTGTGCGCTCGGATCGGGCGCCGGCGCGTTGGTCTGGCTGGTCGTCGGCGCGGCGTTGCGATCATGTGAGGCCGGTGCCTGCAAATTGCCGTTCGCCTTCCCGTCGCCGGCCTCGACGGAGTCCGGCTTGGCTGCAACAGCGGGCTGTTGCGCGAGCGCGCCCTGGCCCGGCTGCTGAGTGGACTGGACATTGCCATTGCCCGGTTCGGTGACCTTGCCGGCTGCGCCGTCGGCGAGCCCCGTCTTGGTCTGGGTGCCCGGCTTGCCCGTCGTCTTGGTGCTGCCGGGAACGGCCGCATCGAGCGCGGCGGTGAAGGTCTGATCGGCAGATGCGGCAGCGTCGCCGGAGGCCGCCGCTGCCGTCTCGGGCGCCGTCGCGGTTGATCCGGCTCCGTCGACATCCTTGGCCGCCCCGGTGGATTTGGCTGCGGCCGCCAGCAGACCTGCCGCGGCATCGACCGAGCCCTGCGGGCCAACACCGGCCACTCCGACGGGCGCGGTCGCGCCGGGCGCATTGGTTTTGCCGTCGCCGCCCGCCGTGCCATCGCCGGTGGCGGGGTTGGCGAGGGTGATGTCGGGCTGGATGACGACGGCGACCGGCGTCGGCACGGCCACGGTCTGCTCGGCTATAGCGGTCGTCGCAGCGCTCGCATCCGTGCTGGCCTGATCGCCGTCCTTCTTGTCGCCCGTCTTGCCGTCGCTGGTCTTTCCGTCGGCGGTCCCGGCCGCATCGGTCTTGGTCGGCGTGCCGGTGGTTGCGTCGGCCGTGGTATCGGGACCGCTGGCGTCGGCGCCCGCAGTGCTGCCGTCGGCCTTGTCCGCCGGCTTGTCCTGCGACTTGGCCTGGGTGGTGCGATCGGCGTCGCCGGCCCGCGCCGGCTCGCGGCTCGGGGTGGAAGCGCTGCCGGCGCGCGGTGACGGCGACGCGGAGGTGGGCGGCGACGCTGTCGACGGATCCGGAGTCGCGGCGTCGACCAGCGCCGAGAAGCTGTCGGACGGCTGCGGAGCGTCCTGACGGGACTGTCTCGGCGCCGTGGTCTTGAGAACCGTGCCTGCCTGGATGTCTGACGTGACGCTGAACACCTTGGACCCTCTCGCGATGAACTCGACCAAGCAGTTCAGCAAGGAGCGGGCCAAGCCGGTGCCACTGAAAATAGTCAATAAATTCAATTTCTTATGGAATCGATCGCGGCGCGGATCCCCCGCCGCGCCCTCGCCATTTCTGCCCGGCCGGCAAGATTTGCCGCCGGCATCTGCGACCGGCGCAATTGCTTCGCAGGAAGTGCGCCTATATTAGAGACAGATGCTTTCGTGTTGTTTCCGATCAGGACATCCTGTCCGGAGATCGCCCGAAGCAAGCCATCCGCAAAGACGGCGCATGCGAGGCGTTCCCGCCGGGAACCCGTTGCCTGACGCCGCGATCGCAGTGACCGGATCATGCTCAACAGTCTCGATCTCGAAGGCCGTCCTGAAGACACCAGGGTCGTCGTCGCCATGTCCGGCGGCGTGGACTCCTCGGTGACGGCCGCGCTGCTGAAGTCGGAAGGCTACGACGTCGTCGGCATCACCCTGCAGCTCTACGATCACGGCGCGGCGACGCACCGCAAGGGCGCGTGCTGCGCCGGCCAGGACATCCACGATGCACGCAACGTCGCCGAGCGCCTCGGCATCCCGCATTACGTGCTGGACTACGAAGACCGCTTCCGCGAGTCGGTGATCGACAATTTCGCCGCCAGCTACGCTTCGGGCGAAACGCCGGTGCCGTGCATCGAGTGCAACCGCGCCATCAAGTTCGGCGATCTCCTGAAGACCGCGCGCGAGCTCGGCGCCTCCGTGCTCGCTACCGGCCACTACGTCGCCTCGCGGCGGCTGGCGGACGGATCGCGCGCGCTCACTTGCGCGGCGGACAGCGATCGCGACCAGAGCTACTTCCTGTTCGCGACCACGCGCGAGCAGCTCGATTATCTGCGCTTTCCGCTCGGCGATATGACCAAGCCGGAGGTGCGCGAGCTCGCGCGCCGCTTCGGACTGGAGGTCGCCGACAAGCACGACAGTCAGGACATCTGCTTCGTGCCGACCGGCCGCTACACCGACATCATCGGCAAGCTGCGCCCGAACGCGATGGAGCCGGGCGAGATCGTCGATCTCAATGGCCGCGTTCTCGGCGTGCATCAGGGCATCGCGAACTACACGATCGGTCAGCGCAAGGGCCTCGGCATCGCTGCCGGCGCGCCGCTCTACGTCGTCAAGCTGGACGTCGCCACCCGCCGCGTCGTGGTCGGCCCGCGCGAGGCGCTGCGCACGCATCGCATCACGCTGCGCGAGGTCAACTGGATCGGTGACGGCGCGCTCGACGCCGCCGCGCGCGAGGGCCTCGAATTGTTCGTGCGGGTGCGCTCGACGCGGCCGCCGCAGCCGGCTTGGCTGCGCGGTGCGGACGGCCGTTACGAGGTCGAGCTCGTCGCCGGCGAAGAGGGCGTCTCGCCGGGCCAGGCCTGCGTGTTCTACGATGCCGCGTCCGGCCGCGCCCGCGTGCTCGGTGGCGGCTTCATCCAGAGCGCTGTTGCGGAAAGCAGCAGCTTGGGCGGCAACGTGATCAGGCCGCAGCGCGTGGCCGAGCCGGTCCGCGGCTGATCAGCATCCATCATTCAGGGCAGGGGCATGGGGGACATCGACCGCGCGGGGGTCGAAAAGGCCTATGAGCGCTGGGCGCCGATCTACGATCTGGTGTTCGGCAAGGTCTTCGATCAGGGCCGCCAATCGACCATCGCGGAGGCCGATCGCATCGGCGGCCGCATTCTCGACGTCGGCGTCGGCACCGGTCTGTCCTTGTCGGACTATGCCCGGACCACGAAGATCTGCGGCGTCGATATCTCCGAGCCGATGCTGCGGCGGGCGCAGGCCCGCGTGCGCGAGCTGAAGCTCCTCAATGTCGAGACGCTCGCGGTGATGGATGCCAAGCATCTCGCGTTTCCCGACAATTTCTTCGACGCGGTGGTCGCGCAATACGTCATCACCGCGGTGCCGGATCCCGAAGCGACGCTCGATGATTTCATCCGCGTGCTGAAGCCGGGCGGCGAGCTGATCCTGGTCAACCATATCGGCGCCGAGAGCGGCCCGCGCCGCATCTTCGAGCTCGCCTTCGCGCCGATCGCGCGCCGGCTCGGTTGGCGGCCGGAGTTCCCCTGGGCCCGACTGGTGAACTGGGCTGCAAAGCATGGCGGCGTCACGCTGGCCGAGCGCCGGCCGATGCCACCGCTCGGACACTTCTCGCTCATTCGCTACCGCAAGGGCTGACCGCCAGATCCTCTGGCCGTGCGCTTTGCCACGCCATCCGCGCGGAACGCGAACGCGGGGTTTGCGTTGCCCCGCCATGAGCATCAGGCAATCCTTGTTCCTCTCCTTCGCACTGGTCTCGGCCGCGGCTGCGGCCCACGCCCAGGCGCCGCCGACGGCGGCCACACCTCCGCAGGCGACGGCGCCGGCCCCCGACGCGAATGCCGCCTGTGCGCCGAATGCCCGCGCGACGGCGACGCCCGACGGCATCACCACCGGCAGTGCCGGCGAGCCGCTCGGCGACAAGCTGGCGAAGACCAACGGTGTGTTGTGTCCGCCGAGCGGGGTCGATCCGGAGATGCACGCGCCGACCCCGGAGGGCGGCACGACGCCGGTGATCCCGCCGCCCGGCAGCCCCGGCGGCAATCCGAACGTGCAGCCGAAATGAGCCTCTTGTGATCTGCATTGTCGAGCCGTCGCTCTTGGCGCACATGTCGGCCTGCGGCCCTCGACGACCGGCGGATACATGCGCAAGGCCTTGGAGAGTCGTCCGGAAATCCCCTGGTGTGAAAACCGCTGCTGCCCGCGAGCTTTGCTTGACAGGGGCGGAGACGCCTCCTTATATGCCGCCCGTTCACAAGGCCCGGCGCCCGCTTCGACCGGTCTTGCCTTGATCGAACATCGTGGCGGGGTAGCTCAGCTGGTTAGAGCACGGGAATCATAATCCTGGGGTCGGGGGTTCGAGTCCCTCCCCCGCTACCACGCGTGACCCACTATTGTAGCTGCCGTCTGGGAACACTCCTTTCCCGAGTAAAGCAGCTAGCTTTCCCTTCACTTCGATCTCAAATCCTTCCCTGGGTCCCTTCGGGTAAATCGTGACGCTGTGCACGAGAGCCCGGAAATCGTCGATGAGCGTGCCTCGGTCGTCCTCGGCAATGGCGTGGTCCGCCAAGGTTTCCGCTAGCGCATCGACGGTTGCGACATATCGGTCCAAGGTTGCCGGGTGAAGGGCAACCGGAACAGGCGCTTCCTCGAGCGCGGCCAGTTCCGCCTCTACCCGCTCTCGCTCCTCTTTGAGCTCGGCGATGCGTTGCCGAGCGTCGTCCTCCGAAATGACGTATCGGACGACAAGATCGATGTTGCGCTGCCGCTCGCCCTCGATCCGATCGCGCTTCGCCTCCAGGCGCGTGCGTGTTGCGGCGGCGTCTCCGGCAAGGCGCTCTCGTTCACGATTATAGTTGCGCACATAGGTCTCGATCAGCCGAGGATCCTTCAGTTCTTCGGCCATGCCGCTGAGGACCAGATTTTCGACGTCGCGAAGGTACAAGATTCTGCGGTTCGAACAGCTGCCGCTTTCGCGCACGGCCGAGCAGCGGACGCGGGTCTTGCCCGTTTTGTCCCGGTCATGCACCGACAGGCCGGATCCGCAGCAACCGCAGCGAAGAAGTCCGGAAAGCAGATGTGGCGTTCGGCGCTTGACGTGGCTGGCGAGACGGCTCTTCTGCGACTTCAACAGATGAGCCTGTTCCCAAATGGACTGTTCGACGATCCGCAAATGGGGGGCTTCGATGCGCTGCCACTCGTCCGGCGGATTGGGCCGAGACAGCCGCTTTCCGGTGTCGGGATCTTTGACCATCCGGACCTTGTTCCAGACGATGCGACCCGCATACAGCTCATTGAAAATGAGGCCGTTCCCGCGCTGCGCGTTGCCGTTGATCGTCGATGCATTCCACCGCGGGCCTCGCGGCGGACGAATTTCCTCGCGATTGAGATCCCGCGCAATGTCGCGAGGTGTTCGTCCGTCGGCATAAGCGGCGAAGATGCGCCGAACGACGGCGGCCTCCTGCTCGACGATTTCGAGCTCGCCGGGTTTGCCGGCGACCGCACGATAGCCATAGGCGCGCCCGCCAGCGTGGCGGCCATCGCGTATCACGCCGGCCATACCGCGCCGGACTTTCTTCGCGCCATCCTCGCGTTGCATCTGTCCGACGAGACCGCGAATCCCTATCAGGATGGAGTCTGCCGTGCCGTCATGCACCGCTTGGATCTGGATCCCCTGAAAGGACAGCCTCTTGTGAATTCCGGCGAGATCCTCCATGTCGCGCGAGAGCCGATCCAACGCCTCCACGACTACGACATCGAATGTGTGCAGGCGTGCAGCATCCATCAGCTGCATCAAGCCATCGCGTCCAAAAACCGAGGCCCCAGACCGGGCCTTGTCCTCGAACGTAGCGACGACTGAGAGCTGATGACGCGCCGCATAGGTCCGACACAAAGCGATCTGATCTTCAGTCGATCTTTCGCTTTGGAGCTCGGTCGAGAATCTGGCGTAAATGGCTGCGCGCTTCATCATGAACACCATTGCTGCGGCACCGAGAGTTGACCGCATCAAGATGGCATTTTGTCAGCGGCTCTCTTTCCCGCAGATGATCGCGCCTCGCATCGGCAATCGCAAGCGCTTCAACGAATTTGGCCAGGGCATTGTCAGTTTCGGCAACACAGCCTGTTGCCCGATGCGATCCCTGTCCGGTCTTTTGTCGCGCCATCTCAACAGGATGCTGCGCGGGGAGAGCCGAGGCGAGATCGGGGAACGATGAAGCGTAGCATTGGATAGAATCGAGAACAGAAACGTCGTTTGGATGCGGATCGCTTTGACCTTGGGCACTGTGCCTGCCGTCGGCACAGTCAAAAGAGGGGTGTCCGGAAACGGAAGAGGATCGGAGACGCGCTCGCCGTTTAGGATGCGCTGGCGAAGGAAAGGGTCCGGGATCGAAAGTGGGCGGTGTATGAAGTGAGGATACGAGAGCACGAGTCTTTACGTTCTGCGGCCGGTTGAAGGATCGGAAATCGAGCTCACCGCGGCTTCCTCGAATCGACCTTCCGCACGCCATCCGGCTGGATCTGCGATCCATCGGTTTATATCGGATTCATGCCAGCCCGAACCGTTGCTGCTGATTTTGAGCTGGGCCGGGAACGTGCCCTCGGCGATCTTGCGGTAGATTGTGGACCGGGACAGCCCGGTCCTGGTGAGGATGGTCTTCAACCTGATGATCTGGTTCGCGCATGGCCGTGATGCCCTTCGCTGGTCGATTCTGAGGTGTTGTGAGACCAGAGAGGCCAAACAGATGCAGGCGGACAATAAGAGTTCGCGCGTTGCCAAGCGTGGCGTAGAGCCGGCGGCAAACGGGATGGGTCAAATTCCAAGGCTTCGGCCTCTGCCGAGATCGATGCCATGGACGAAGGCCAGATCCTGGCCGAGCCGGCGGCCTGATTCGAATGCAATGCCGAGATCGTTCTTGCGACCGGCGAGAATGGATTCCAATTGCGGGTCGCGTTCGAGACTTTTCGCCATGTCGCCCATCGCGGACCGCGTGGCCTTGTAACCGGACATGTCCCCGGCCTGATATTGTCGCTGACTGGTGTGCTCGAGCTTCTGCCAGCGCTCTACGAAGCGATCGGCGCGGCGGCTCGGATCGGTGCGCAGTTCAGTCTCGAGCTGGAGCGCGCGGATGGCGCGGTTGAGGCGTCCGCCAGCGGCCTCGCGGGCCAGCTCGGGGTTCTTCTTGTAGGCGGCCTCAGCGTCGTGGGAGCCATAGGGGCGCACCTTTTCGAAGGCCTGGCGGGCGGTCTGTAGCTCTTTGACCTGTTCGGGGCTCGCTCTGCCGCCCATCTCATGCGCTGCGAAGATCGCATCCACGGCGCGAGCATGGCGCACCAGCGCTCGGGTCCGCACACGACGGGCTTCCGCTTCGGGATCTTGCGCCACGGTCCTTGCCGGCACTTCGGCTTCGCGCCGGTCGGCTGCCGTGCCGCTGTTTTCTTTTTCGGGGGATCCCCGCTCGGGCCGTCGTCCGCCATCCCGGTCGAGCACCTCTCCAGAAACGCTAAGGCCGTCGAACATGCCGCGCAGCGTCTCTGGCACGGCCTTGCGCACGATCTCGGCCACGCGCTCGCGGAACGTGATCCCGCGCCGCTCGGCGTAGCTCTGGACGGGATCGGCACGGTCGTAATCCAAGGCCATGTCCTTCGACCGGTCGCGCGACAGAGCACGGTTGAGCCGATCCGCATCGGTAAAATCGTTGCGGCCATAATGCAGGTCCACGCTGTCGCGATGCCGCGACAGTGCGACATAGCTGCTGTGGGCGTCCATGCCGGGCGTTGCCAGTACATGGACCCGGTCGACCGTCATACCCTGCGCCTTGTGGATCGTCGCGGCATAACCGTGGTCGATCCGGTTGTAATCCTTGAGGTCAAAGCGCACGGACCGGCCATCGTCGATCTGCACGGTCATGGATTGCGCGCTGACCAGTTCAATGGTCCCGAGTGTGCCGTTCTTGACACCAAGCCCACGCTCGTTCCGCAGGAACATGATGCGGTCTCCGCCGGCGAAGCTTCTCGCGCCGCGCTCGACCGTTACACCCACCTCATTGCCCAGAGCGCCGGCGGCCCGCATCCGTCCGCGCGCCGCCTCGTTCAGCGCGCGCACCTCGTCATTGGTATGGGTCAGGATGATCCGGCTCCGGTCCGGCGATACCTGCCGGTCGCGGTCCCAGCGCGCGATCAGATCGCCCCGCGCCTGCTCGCGGGTTATCGCCTCATGCACCATGCCGTTGGCCCGATAGGCTTCTAGCGCATGGCCGACCTTGCCGGTCGCCAGATTGCGCGTGGCGTCGCGCTGCCAGTCTTCGCGCTGACGGCGTATTTCGCCGATCTCCGCCCCGCCGTGACGCTCATGGATCGACCGGAAAGCTGCGCCCGCCTCGATGGCCTGCAGCTGCTGCGGATCGCCGACCAGCACGACCTTGGCGCCCGCCTCGGCAGCACGAGACATCACGCGCTCGAGCTGGCGCGTGCCGACCATGCCCGCCTCGTCGATGACGAGCACCTCGCTCGATTTGAGTAGATCACGGCCCTGCTCCCAGCCATGCTCCAGACTGGCAATCGTGCGCGACGCAATGCCCGACCCGCCTTCGAGGTTTTCTGCTGCAATGCCGGACAGCGCCACGCCCCGGACCTCGAAGCCGGCTGCTTCCCACGCCTCCCGCGCCACCCCCAGCAGCGCGCTCTTTCCTGTCCCGGCATGGCCGACCACGACGCTGAGACCGCGTCCATCCGTGACGTGCGCCAAGGCGTCAACCTGCTCGGATGACAGCACCAGGCCGCGTGCTTCCGCACGCGCCAAAGCGGCCTGGCGATCCTCGTCGCGCACCTGGTGGCGCTCCCGTTCTGCCATCAGCTCAGCGGCCCGGTGCAGGCGCCGTTCTGCTTCGATCATTCCGCGGGTGGTGAACCGATCCTCGCCGCGAGCGTCCTTGCCGAGGTCGACTAGATCTGGCGCTCCCTGCATTGCGCCCAGCACTTCATTGAACTGGTCGAGCCCGTCACTGTGCCGATGCGCAAACTTTGCGAGGTCACGGCGTGTGAAGGTCGATTGCTGTTGGGTGATCGCGTCCAGTCCAAGGGAGGGATCGGCGATGATCCTCCTGCCGTTGTTTCGCGCGATCTCGCGGTGCATCTCGGCCCGGTCAGCCTCAGCGCCCTCGCCTCCGCCTCTCCGCCCCTCAATGCGCTTGGCCGGTGCGCCGATCTGGCTTTGCGGCTCGAGCGCAATGCCCTGGGCTTCCAGGCTGCGGTGATCAATCCGCGCGTCGATGTCGAGCTCGGCCAGCCGCTCGTTGGCAATCTCCGCCCAGCGTTCGCGCCAGCGCTCGACCATCTCCGTGCGGTTCCACTCTCTCACCTTCTGACCAAAGCCGTTCTGATCGACCGAGCGCATTGTCAGCATGACATGGGCGTGCGGCTTGGGCAGGCCGTCTTCGGCCCTGTCCCAATGCACATTAAGATCGGCGATCATGCCGCGACGGACGAACTCGCTCTGAACGAAGTCCCGAGCCAGCTCAATGCCCTGCGCCTCAGTCAGTTCTCGCGGAAGGGCGAACTCGATCTCCCGGGCCAGCTGGGCGTCCTTGCGGACTTCGAATGCTTCGACATCGTTCCAGAGCCGCTCGCGGTCACTCCACGCCTCCGGCGCATTCTCCGGCAGCATCACCTCGGAATGGACGACGCCGCGCTTGGCCGAAAAATCCTGCTCACGGCCCAACCGCTCGTCGCGCAGCCGCGAGCCCGAGCGGTAGGCCGCCGATGCCACCGCGCTGCTCCCGGCCTTCCGGCCAATGACCTTGACGTGAAGATGATAGATCGCCATCGCGAGCAGAGCATCTACACAGCGAAGCGTACGTCGGCACGACGTATAAGCGCGCCCTCCCTCGAAAAAATCTCGGGAGGGATTATCCCATCTCAGCTCGTCCTGACGACCTTACGGCAAGGCGCCGCTAGCCGAGTTATCATTTCTCCGCCGACGTAGGGAGACGACAATGCGCAAACCAAGGGACTTTGATGCGGACCTGAAGGCACTCGACGACAAAGCGCACGAGCTTAAAACCCGCAAGGTGCGGCAGCTAGGCGAGCTCGTCATTGCCACGGGAGCTGACGCGCTTAGCGCAGACGAACTCGCTGGTGCGCTGATCGTGCTGGTCGAGACCAAGGAGGCCGGAAAGAGGGAGGCATGGGCCAAGCGCGGCGTCTCGTTCTTTCAAGGACGGTCGATGCGGAATGCGCCAGCAACTGACCGCGACGCTAATGTGGTTTCGACGCAACCGAGCGGCGCGCAACCGGCAACAAGCCGCAAGGGCACGGCGTGACATGCGCTCTTGGCAGATCACGCGCCGAAAGCGCACCCGCCATCTCATCGAACTCGGTGGCCTCGTCGTCAAAGCCGGTGTCGTGGAGCAAACCGGCGATGATCGCGCCATCATCTATGGCGCGCTGCTCTGGGTTGCTGACAAACTCCAAAGTGATCAGCGCGAACGGGCGCGAGCGCTATGGATGGCAGAGGGGAAGCGGGTGTTTGAGGCGGAAGCGGCGACACCAGACAAGAACGATCAAAATGGCTCAACACCAAGCAAGAGCTGAAACTCTGCCTGCCCAATCGCCAGTGTCCTTGACGCGCAATTGGCGGCTGTGCGGTGTGAGCTTGAGCCGGCGAGAGGCATGGCAGCAATGCCGCTTAGCGCTCCGGCAAGCCGGCGGCGATCATCAGCTTGATCATCCGATCGGCGGCCTGGACGAAGACCGGGCTGGTGTTCTTCATCGGCGGTGCAACGTTGAGGGCCGTCGTGCCAGGCCGCAACCTCAGGCCCTCCTGCATGGCCGCCTTCGCCTCCTCGGTCCGGCCCAACTGCTGGTAGGCCGCCGCCAGATTCATGTGCGGTCGCCCCGAGGCCGCGGTCTGCGCCGCGACGGTGGTCGGCGCATCGTTGCTCAGGCTGCATCAGGGCCACGACGGTCTGATTGGCAACGACCTCGTCACCAGCAACGTCGCCATGCTTGAACATGTCTTCAAGCCAAGTGAGGATCACGGGCTGCGCGTAACAGCTCGCGTCTCAATTATAGAACCGAGCATCCCATTCCTGGAGCTGGACAGCTAGTTTGGAAACCCCTTGAGTTTTCCCCAACGGGATTGGTGTGGAGGCAAAAGGGTGAAGGGCGTAGCGCAAGCAAGTCCGCTAGGAAGCGAAGGCGAAGAATGCGACTCCGGCGTCAACGACACCAGCACGCGCCTTGGGAGCACGTCCGCTGAACGTGTATCGAGATCAGCCTGGATCGCGATCGCGCTCAGCTTCGCAGCGGTCCTGCTCGACGGGCTTGATACCAGTTCGATCGGCGTGGCGGCTCCCGTCATCGCAGCCCACTTCATGGTCTCGCCGGCGTCGCTCACACCTGCGTTCGTGCTGACGAGCGTCGGCGCCGTGCTCGGATACCTGGCGTCCGGCCCGCTGGTCAGCCGTTGGCAGGCGCGTCCTGTCCTGATCGCAAGCGTGGCGGCGTTTGGCGTTCTCTCGCTGGCAACGCCGCTTGCGGGTTCCGTGGAGCAGCTTGCAGCGCTGCGCCTGATCACGGCTATTGGGCTCGGTGCAGCGTTGCCGTCGGCGATTGCCATTGCGACGTCGCAATGTCCGCCAAGGCTGAAGGAGACGGCTGCCGTCATCGTCGGGACCGGGCTCGCCGCCGGCGGCATCCTGGGCGGTGTGCTCGGTGCAGTCCTGACCGCGCGTTTGGGTTGGCAGTCCATCTTCATCATCGGCGGTGCCCTGCCGCTCGGACTCTCCCTCGTTCTGCTGTTTTGGTTACCCAGGCTGACCGCCGCGCGCGATCCGTTGTCGACCAATCAACGCGACCTGCACCTGGGCGGTTTGAAGCTGATCGGAGATCTGCTCGCCACTGGCGTTGCGAGCCGGACCGTCAGCCTTTGGATATTCTCCTTTCTGATCTTCGCTGACGGCTACGCACTGGTGTTCTGGCTGCCGGCGCTGCTCGTCAAGCTCGGATTCTCGACCGAATATTCGCAGCTTGGCATCAGCTTCTTCAGCGCCGGCGGCCTGGTCGCCAACGTCCTCGTGATGCTCCTCGTGAGCAGGCTTCCGATTGCGCGTATCCTGGTGTCGGCCGTGACCCTTGGGGTCATGTCTGCGGCGGGGCTTGCGGCGCACGACGTGGTCCCGCTCGGTGTCTGGCTGCTGATTGCCGGAACCGGTGCAGGTCTGATCTCCTGCAGCGTGGGGCAGTCCGCTCTCGCTGTCGCGATCTATCCCGAAGCGCTTCGCACCCACGGTGTCGGCTTCTCCGCTGCCGCCGGCCGCATCGGCTCGATCGTTGGGCCCGCGTTCGCAGGTCTCCTCGTTTCGAAGGGTGTTGCGCCGAAAGCGATCTTGCTCGCGGCCACGCTTCCCGCATTGCTTGCGATCTTCGCTCTGCTTCCGCACTTGCGGACGACGGAGCGGTCATGATGCGGCGTTTCAAATCTGGAACGCTGCTCGCCATTTTCGGACGCTGGCTGCATTTGGTGAGAGAGCTTAAGCCGTGGGGCCGGGAAGTGCCTTGTCGGAATAGGAATGACCGCTGTGGAGCATGTTGAGCTGGAAACGCCGTTTGGTCGGCTGCGCGGCGCGCGATCAGAAGGAGTGACCGCGTTTCGGAGAGTTCCGTATGCGGAAGCCCCCGTCGGCCCATTGCGCTTTGAGATGCCGTCAGTGCCGCCGCGATGGGGCGGTGTTCGCGACGCCGTCGCGGCCGGGCCGATTCCTCCGCAGAATCCGTCGCGTCTCGACGTGGTGATGGGGACCTACGACGTCGAGCAAAGCGAGGATTGTCTCCATCTGGACGTCTGGACCGGTCATGCGGCAGGCGACCGCGCTCCGGTCCTGGTGTTCATTCATGGCGGCGCCTTCATGACCGGAGGCGGATCGCTGCCTTGCTACGACGGAGGCATCCTCGCGAAGGACAATGGCCTCGTCGTTGTCAACGTCAGCTATCGGCTCGGCATTCTCGGCTTCTTCCCGCATCCCGGCCTCGGCGGTCTGAACCTCGGCCTGCACGACCAGGTCGCAGCGTTGCGCTGGATAGCACAAGCCATCAGCGTGTTCGGCGGAGATCCGCAGCGGATCACGGTGATCGGCCAATCGGCGGGCGCATTCAGCATCGCGGCCCTTGCCGGCATCGAAGCTGGATCGGGGCTGTTCAACCGGGCGATCCTGATGAGCGCGCCGGTCGGCGTCAAGCTGCGTACCGTCGAACAGTCGCGACCGGTCGCCAATGCAATCCTCGATGTTCTCGGCATCGCCGCTGACGAGGTCGACAAACTCCGAACGATCCCGATTGGTCGCGCCCTCGAGGGCTTGCGCATGCTGCAAAGGCGGCCGCCGGCGACCCCGGGAGATATCACGCCTCCCTTCATGCCGGTTCTGGATGATGCCCTCGTGCACCGCGATCCCATCGAGTCAATTCGAAGCGGCGGCGCACGGTGGTGCGACATGATGATCGGCTTGACGCGCGAGGAGTATGCCGCGTTCTCGATCTCGAATCCGTCGCTCGACGAACTGTCCGATGATGCGCTCGAGGACGTGATCCGATCCCAGGGGGACGACGACGCAAGTGCGACGCTGGCACGGCTGCGTTCCTCGCGCGTGCCTGCGACACCTCGCATGCTCCTGGGCGACTTCTACAGCGAACGGATGTTCACAAAGCAGAGCCTGGAGATCGCCGCCACGCAGTCCAGCCTCGGTCGAAAGGCCTTCACCTATCTGTTCGACTGGCAGGCGCCCGTTCCGGGCCTGGGAGCCTGCCATTGCATCGATCTTCCCTTCCTGTTTGGCAACTTCAACATCTGGCAGTCGGCTGCCATGGTCAAAGGCGCGGACCGGCGCGAAGTGCAGGACCTGAGCCGCCTCTTCAGAGGCTCGATCGCCGCGTTCGCGGCAGCGGGAGACCCGAACGCGCGCGGTCTCCCGGAATGGCCCGCCCACGCGGCGGATCAGGCGGTCCTGCATTTTGATCGCCGCATCACGGCATCGCGATACATCGCCTGACTCGAGCAGGAACGGCCGGGAGTTCTCTCAACGCCTGGCCGGTCTGGGCCTGCGCTTCTTCACGGCGCGTTGGGATTTGCGCCTCACGGCGGACGCCGGACCCGATGGCTGCGGACTATCGGACGAGCGCAGCCTGTCCTGAAGAAATTTGGCGAGACCGGCGAGGAACAAACGGCCGGCGACCGTCAGGGATCGGCGCGAAGGATAGAGCGCATAGAACGTCACCGGTGGCGGCGCCCAGTCGGGAAGCGGCAGAACGAGCCGGCCATCGAGCAGGTCGGCGTCGCACATCGGCATCGGCAGTCGCGCGAGACCGAGGCCGCGTAGCGCAGCCTGGCGAATGATGTTGAGGTTGTTGGCTGAAAAGTTGAGCTTGACGTTGATCTCCGTCGTCGCGTCGCTTGCGCCTAACAGACGCCAGCGCGCCATGAAGCCGTCGGCGCCCCATCCGACGCCCGGGAGGCCTTCGAGGTCTGCGGGGGTCGTGCGCGGGCCGAGGCGCGCCATCAGGGCGGGCGCTGCGACTAAGCGGTAAGGCGCTGTCGCGAGCTTCTGGCAGATCAATTCGGAATCCGCCAGATCTTCGCGCACAGGATGGATTGCGAGGTCGTAGTGATCGATCTTCGGGTCGAACGTCCCTTTGGTGTTGTCCAAGGTCAGGCGCACATCCGGATAGGTCTCGGCAAACTGGATGGCAAAATCGGCGACCAGAATCTCGGAGAGGACGGCCGGGCAGGAGATGCGCAGCATGCCCGAGGGGCGGTTCGTGCGGTCCTCCGCAAGCGCCTTGATCGCAACCAGCTCTTCCCTGATCTTCTGGCTCCGCTCGTAGATAGAGAGGCCGATTTCAGTCGCCGCGAAGTTGCGCGGGCCGCGATGAACGAGATGCACGCCGAGCTGACTTTCGAGGTCGCCGATCCGTCTGCTCAAGCTCGACTTCGGAATGCCTGTCTTGCGGCTCGCCGCCGACAGGCTGCCGGCCTCGATGATTTCGACGAGAAGTGTCAGGTCATCGACCGTTCCCATGAGTAATCCTCTGCGGAGATCTCAGACAGAAGTCCGGATTCGATGAGACGATCGAAAGCGGCACTCCAGCAAGCAGGTCGTCGTTCCAATCCTGGAACGTGACTGTACCGATTGCCGGACTTTTTGTCCCGCGTCCACTGCCTATGCTGTTTCACCGAACTGAACGGGGCGGTTCGAGGGACAACACGCCGGACCACGACAGCGTCTGATGTCTTGGACCTGGGCTTAGAGGACATTGGAGGGGGACTTGAGGCATCATATTCAGCCATTACTCATGGCACTGGCTTTTGCGTCGTGCGCAAGCGCGGCAGCTGTCGCGGAGGATTTGCCGGTCAAGGCAAAGCCAGCGGCCTCCGGTCAGCCATTCTTTTCGCTGATCGATGATCGCCTCACCTTCTCCTATATCCCCAAGGCGACGGACCCCGGCGTGTTCTCCAGGAATCCGGACGGGTCGCTCAACAGCACGACCGCGATGCAGGTCTACTCGTTCACGCATTTCGACATCTGGCAGTACGGTACGAACTTCCTGAACATTTCGATGTTCAAGGCGGACCATAACGATCCCGCCAGCCCCTGCACGAACGCGGGCGTCGTGGTCAATCCGGGCACCGGTGTTGCAACACCGGCCAATTGCGCGGGTGCAATCTTTTTCACCGGTCAGAGCCGTTCGACATTTGGCTGGAATGAAATCTTCGATACCAAGGCGTTCACGGTCGGCCCGCTCCGCAACATCTCCTTCGAGGTCGGTTTGGACCTGAGCACGTCGAACTACTATCGCGCCGCCGCTGCGCAGGCCGTATCGGCCGGCCTGCAGTTCCAGTTCGATCTTCCCTACAAGGGTTACGTCAACGTCGCGCCGCTCGCGACATGGATCTACATGGCACACATGGGATTCCTGCAGTGCGGTGGTGGCTTTGCCCCTCCGGGGCCCGGCGTGAGCTGTCTGCCCGACGGCAACCGGCGGTATCAGCCGACCTGGGCGATTGAAACGAACTACTACATGGACCTCGGCTTCTTACCCGAGAGCATGCGCTATTTATCCATCAGCGGCCGCGCCCAGTTGCTCGGCGCGCTCGGCCCCGAGAACAGCCCACTTCCCTATAATCCGCTGCCCGTCGCGGCGCCGGCCAACTCCATGACCAAAGTCTCACTCAACTCCGAGCCGATCCGCCTTACCTTCGATGCCTCCAAAGCGATGTGGGGCCCGAAATTCTCGCACTATCTCGATGTCTGGGTGGCCTATCGCTACTGGCAGAACAAATACGGTCTCGATCACAATGTCAGCAAGCTCTGCACGAGATCGCCAGGGGTGAGCAACAACACCTGCACCGAATCGAGTCTGTCCAGCGGCATCAGCGTGAAGTTCTAGTGCGTCGACAAAACGGGGGAGAGCGGTTTACCTGCCGCGCCTGATGCGACCGTCGTCAGCTTTTTGGCGTCGCACAGCACCGCCCGATGGGAAACGATGTTCGGAGAGGCCTTGTGCGAGGCCGCGGACAGCAAGCAGATGTCCCGCCATGGGTTCGGCACTCAACTGCTTCGGATCCAGGAATTTTCTGGCCGTCGTGATGAACAGCGTTTTGAGGTCGCTGCCTCCAAAGCACACGCAGGTCGGGTTCGTCACCGGCAATGGGACGATGGTGTCGATCTGCCCGTTCGGGCGGTAGCGTACGACGCGGCCGCCCGAGAAGAAGGCTGTCCATAACCCGCCTGCGGCATCGACGCAGGCGCCGTCCGGTCTTTCCTTCGACGTGCTATAATCTGCAAACAGGCGCCGGTTGCTGATGATACCGTCGTCGAGATCGAAGTCGAACGACCAGGTGCAGTATCGCCGCGTATCGGTGAAATAGAGCGTGCGGTTGTCCGGCGCGAACGCGATCCCATTGGTCACGATGACGTCGCCGAAGATGCGCGTCACCTGGCCGTCTCCGGTCACGCGATAGAGCGAGCCGTTCGGGCGATGCAGCTGGTTGTCCATGGTGCCGATCCACAAGCGGCCGCGCGCATCAACCCGGCCGTCGTTGAGGCGGTTGTCGAGGCCGTTTTCGACCTCGACAAACTGCTCCGGATGATCGGCCGCGCGACGGTACAGAGTCAGATCCCGTGCGAGCAGATGCGAGCCGTCCGCCGTCAGCGCCTGGCTGCCAAGGAATTGACACTCATGGGAAACAGCGTGGTGCGCGCCAGTTTCCGGATCGAACGACTGATGCAGCCTGCCGTCGATATCGATCCACCACAGCTTGCGGGTCCGGTCGCACCATAATGGCGTCTCGCCGAGGAGATCGGCGTTGGCCACCGCAATCTCGACCCGATCAGCGGAGATCGAATGAATGGTCATGTCGGAATCCCGTTCCAGCCGCGCGCGCTATCGATCTCAGCTTTTCCAGCGGGCGCATCGCCTGGACGAAGCGGCAGTTCCTTGCGCAGCAGGTCCGCGGCGTCGGCGGAAGGAACGACAACTCCACGCCGACAGCAAGCCCCGGCGTCGCGACGGATCGGACATGCCCGAGCGCGAGCGTCATGGCCTCGACCGAGGTTGACGATCCGAACACGGCCGGCGGCATCCAGTATCCGGCGTCCGTCCTATTGGGGATGCTGTCCCGCTCGTTCCGGTTGGCGGTGTAGACCGTCTTGTCCGGCTCGCCCTTCACATAGATGAGGATCGGCAGGTGCCGGCTGATGCCGATCGCGTCCATGAAGTCGAACTGGAAATGGTAGTAGCCGCCGAGAAGGTACTGATGTTGTGCTTCGACGTGCAGATCAGGACGTCGATGCCGGCCGCGTCGAGCAGGCCGTCGAGCCGGGCGGTCGAGAAGGGAATGTTGGCGCGCATGAATCGTTCTCTGCGTCGACCACCCGGGGGGCGGCAAGGTGAGGGCGATCAATTGCCGGTCCAGGAGGACAGGGCATGCGCGACACAGTTGTTGATGTGCTCGCTCAGGACGGTCCTTGCGCCCTCGATGTCGCGCCTCAGGGCGCATTCCAGCAGCGCCTTGTGCTGGTTGATCGTCTCGCTGCCGCGATAGCGCAGTGCGTAACGGAAATATTTGTCGAACACGATGGAATGCGTATGCATCAGCTCGCGCGACCCGCAACGCGAGATCAGCGCCTGGTGGAATTCGCCGTCGTAGCGCTTTCGCAACTCGGGATCGTCGCCCTCCTTCAGGATGGTGCGCTCGGTCGCGGCCAGCTTGTGATGCGCTGACACCACGCGTCCTTCCCACTCGACGTCTCCGGCGCGGAACGACTCGGCCATGGCGTGATGCTCCAGCAGGATGCGCAGCTCGGCGAGCTCGCGCAGGTTCTGGAGCGAGACCGGTGCCACCTCGAAGCCACGCTGCCCTTCGGCGACCACGAAGCCTTCGGACGCCAGGCGATTGAGGATCTCGCGCAGGGTCGAGATGCTGACGCCGTAATCCTCCTTCATCGCCTCGAGCCTGAGGCGTCCCGACGGCGTGAGCACGCCGAAAATGATGTCGGAGCGGATGCGCCGATAGCCGCTGTCGCCCGCCGACAGCGGCCGTTCCTCAAGATCCGTCATGCCTTCTGATCCCGCTCGCCCGGAGCGCCGCCCTGTGGGAGCGGGCCACTCGCCGGCATTATAGCAGAGTCGCGGCATCTGATGTCCATTGAAATCTCATATGAAATTATGATTGTCGTTTGACATCGATATTGATGTGTGTTTTCTCGATAAACAGAGGGTACGGAAAATAAGCGCTCAACCCGCCGCGTGCCCCGAAGAAACCAGGGAGGACACGATGAGCTTGTTCGCACGGGCGCTGTCTGCCGCCGCGATCTCGGTGGCGCTGACGGTCGGCGCATCTGCCGCCGATGACATTCAGGAGCGGACGATCCGGTGGGGGCACCTGAACAACACCGATCACCCCGTCAGCTTCGGCGTGCAGAAGTTCGGAGAGATCCTGCTGGCCAAGAGCGGGGGTAAGATGAGGGTCCGCGAGTTCGCGGCCTCGCAGCTCGGCAACGAATTGCAGCAGCAATCCGCGCTGCGCGGCGGCACTCAGGAGATGCTGTCGGCCTCGACCACGTCGCTTGCGACCGTCGTGCCCGAGTTCGGCCTGATCGATTTCCCGTTCCTGTTCAACACGACCGAGCAGGCCGATGCGCTCGCGACCGGCAAATTCGGCAAGGCCATGCTTGAGGGCCTGCCGTCGAAGAACCTGATCGGCCTCGGTTATTGGGGCCTTGGCTTCCGCAACGTCACCAACAGCACCCGGCCGATCACCAAGGTCGAGGACTTCGCCGGCCTGAAGCTGCGCGTCATTCCGAACCCGGTCTATCTGGAGAGTTTCAGCGCTTTCAAGGCCAATCCCGTCCCGATGGCGTTCGGCGAATTGTATTCGGCGCTGGAGACTCGCACCGTCGACGGGCAGGAGAATCCCTACACCGTCATCCTCTCCAACAAGTTCTACGAGGTGCAGAAGTACGTCTCGGCCACCAACCACACCTTCACCCTCAACATCATCCTGGTGAGCAAGACGTTCTGGGACAAGTTGTCGCCGACCGAGCAGCGCCTGATGCGCGAGGCCTATGAGGAAAGCCGCAACTATCAGAAGGAGCAGACGCGCCTCCAGACCGAAAAGGCGCTGGCGGAATTGCAGGCCAAGGGCATGCAGTACAATGCGATCGCTCCCGAGGAGACCGAGCGCATGCGCAAGGCGGTTCAACCGGTCGTGGACAAGGTCTCGGCCAATCTTCGGCCCGAGACGGTGAAGCTGTTCAACGAGGAAGTCGAGCGCATCCGCAAGGACGTAAAGTAATCGCCTCTCCATCACGATAGGCGGCGGAGCCGGCCCATGCCGGCTCACGTCCCACATCTGCTCGGACCTGACGCATGGCGCAGTTTCTCGACCTCTATTGCTCGTTTCTGAAAGCCGTCATTGCCGCGTGTCTCGCGGCCATGGTGGTGCTGGTCTTCGGCAACGTAGTGCTGCGCTATGGCTTCAACTCCGGCATCACGGTGTCCGAGGAGCTGTCGCGCTGGCTGCTGGTGTGGCTGACCTTCCTCGGAGCCATCGTCGCGCTGCGCGAGCACGCCCATCTCGGCGTCGACAGCCTGGTGCGGAAGCTGCCGGCCTCCGGCAAGCGCATCTGCTTCCTCATCAACTACGGCCTGATGCTGTTCGCCGATTGGCTGCTGCTCTCCGGCAGCTGGCGTCAGACCCTCATCAACATCGACGACCGCGCGCCGGCGACCGGTCTGTCGATGGCCATCTTCTACGCCGTCGGCGTGATCTTCGGTGTGTCGGCCGCAATTATCCTTCTCTACGACCTGTACCGGGTGATCAGCGGGCAGGCGAGCGAGGAGGACATGGTGGCGGTCAGGGAATCGGAGGAGCAGTGATGGCCTCGATCGTCTTCGCGCCCTCTCACTCTCTCCGCGTCACCCGGATCATGCCATGACGATCGTCGTCTTCACCGTCTCTCTGCTGGGCGCCATGGCGCTGGGCATGCCGATCGCCTTTGCGCTCCTCATCTGCGGCGTCGCCCTGATGAGCACCATTGACATGTTCGATCCCCAGATCGTCGCCCAGAACGTCATCAACGGCGCCGACAGTTTTCCGCTGATGGCCATCCCGTTCTTCATGCTCGCGGGCGAGATCATGAACAAGGGCGGACTGGCCAAGCGCATCGTCAATGTCGCACTCGTGGCGGTGGGGCATTTCCGGGGCGGCCTGGGCTACGTCACGATCCTGGCCGCCTGCATCCTGTCGTCATTGTCGGGGTCGGCGGCGGCCGACGCCGCCGCGCTGGCGGCGCTGCTGGTGCCGATGATGGTGGCGGCGGGACACAAGAAGACCTATGCGGCGGGTCTCGTGGCGGCCGGCGGCGTGATTGGCCCGGTGATTCCGCCCAGCATCGGATTCGTGATCTTCGGCGTGGCCGCCAACGTCTCGATCTCGAAGCTGTTCCTTGCCGGCATCGTGCCCGGCCTTTTCCTGGGATTGGGCCTTTGCGCCGCCTGGTACTGGGTGGTGCGCAAGGAAAACCTGTCGCCGCCGCCGCGCGCCGCGAGGTGTGGCATGCGATCACCGACGGCTTCTGGGCACTCATGCTCCCCGCCATCATCATCGTCGGCCTGCGCTTCGGGATCTTCACGCCAACCGAGGCCGGCGTCGTCGTCGCCGTCTATTCGATGTTCGTCGCGACGTGCATCTATCGCGAGCTGAAATGGTCCGAGATCTACGCGGTCCTGGTCTCGTCGGCCGTGACCACGAGCGTCGTCATGTTCCTGGTCGCTGCGGCCTTGGTGTCGTCCTGGCTGATCACGGTGTCTGAGATCTCCAACCAGGTCGTCGATCTCCTGAAGCCGTTCATGAGCAACAACACCATCCTGATGCTCGCGATCATGGTGGTCGTCGTGATCGTGGGCACGGCGCTCGACATGACGCCCACCATCCTGATCCTGACGCCGATCCTGATGCCAATCATCAAGGCGGCAAATATCGACCCCGTCTATTTCGGCGTGCTGTTCATCATCAACAACTCCATCGGCCTGATCACGCCGCCGGTCGGCATCGTGCTTAACGTCGTCTGCGGCGTGTCCAAGATCAGCATGGAAGACATCATCAAGGGGGTCTGGCCCTTCATGATCGCGCAGCTGATCGTCCTGTTCGCGATGGTCCTGTTTCCCGGCCTGGTGACGGTGCCGGCGCGATGGTTCGGCGGCTGATCGGGCTGCGTTGGCAAAGGAGTCGAACATGGCCGCACGGATCGTGATCTTGAATGGACCCAATCTCAATTTTCTCGGCATTCGGGAGCCCGACATCTACGGCTCGACGACGCTGAAGCAGATCGAGGACAGCTGCCACGCGCTCGCGGACCAACTCGGCGTATCCGTCTCGTTCCACCAGTCGAACATGGAAGGCGAGCTCGTTGGTCTGATCCAATCCGCTCACGGCCAGGCGGATGCGATCATCATCAATCCGGCAGGCTATTCTTTCACATCGGTCGCGCTGATCGATGCGCTGAACATCTTCGATGGGGTGAAGATCGAGCTGCACATCTCCAACATCCATGCGCGGGACGAGCTGCACCGCCATTCGATCACCTCGCGGGCCTGCACAGCGGTGATTTGCGGACTTGGCGCTTACGGCTATCTCGCTGCGATCCTGGCGGTCGTCCAGCGGCTCGGGCAATTGCCTGAAACGATTCCGCCGGCCCTGCACGGGCTTGCGCTAACCGGCAAGATGTAATCAGGAGACAAGCATGCGCGGAACAGGGTTTCTCGCCATCTGGAGCGACGTCGAGGCGCATGATCTGACCGACTACCGGCATTGGCTGACGCGCGAGCACACCACCGAGCGCGTGACGACGCGGGGCTTCCTGGCGTCGCGTGTGTTTCGTGCCGTGCGCAGCGACGTCAACCGCTTCTTCATCCTGTACGAGCTCGAAACGCCCGAGGTCCTCGACGGCAAGGACTATCTGGCGCGGCTCAACGCGCCCACCCCGTGGTCGCAGCGCATCATGCCGAAGCTCGGCAATTTCATGCGTGGCGGCGGTGTGATCGTCGCGCGCGCCGGGCGGGGCGAGGGCGCCACGATCGTGGCGCTGCGGATCGACAAATTGCCCGCCGACCCGCAACGGCTGGCCACCGCGCTCGTTGGCTGCGACGGGATCGCTGCCGTGCAGATCGGGGCGACCGACGCGCCGCGGACATCCGTACCGACCGCTGAAAAGGGCATGCGGAAGCACGAGGGCTTCTTCTCGGGGCTTCTGTTGATCGAGGCGCTCGATGACGCTTCGTTGCAGAGGGCCTTGCGGCAGGCGCGGACACTTGCATCCGATGTCATGGAGGGAGCCAGCGAGCCTGACTTCTATCAGGGCATGTTTGCGCTCGACGCACGCATCGCGGATGCTTGCTGATGGCGACCTTTTCGCTCGCTGCGCTGACCGTGCTCGACTTGGCGCCGCCCGAGATGATCGATCTGGCGGCCCGCTGCGGCTACGACAAGGTCGGCCTCAGGCTGCTGCCGGCCGTGCCCGGTGGACTGGCTTATCGCCTGATGGATGACGCCGCGCTCCTGCGTACGACGCTCCAGCAGTTGCAGTCGACGGGTGTAACCGTTGCCGATCTCGAGGTCGTCGCCTTCAGACCTGAGACGAGCGTCGCGTCGTTCATGCCGTTCTTCGAGACAGGCGCACGCCTCGGCGCCAGGCACATCCTTGTCGCCGGCTATGACCCCGACCTGGCGCGGTTCTCCGATCGTTATCGGCAGTTTTGCGAGGCGGCTGCTGCGTTCGGTCTGACCGCCGATCTGGAATTCATGCCCTGGACCAGCGTTCCTGATCTGACAACCGCGATGCGGATCGTTGACGATGTCGACCATCCCGCGGCCGGCATTCTGGTGGATGCGCTGCATTTCGATCGATCGCGAAGCAAGCTCGCGGATCTCCGCTCCATCCCGGCCGATCGGCTGCACTATTGGCAGCTCTGCGACGGTCCGGCCGAGCGCCCCGCGACGACTGAGCAAATGATCCATGCCGCGCGCGAGGAGCGCATGTTCCCGGGCGAGGGCGGCATCGATCTCGTCGGTCTCACGCGGGCGATGCCGGACTGCCTGACCATCAGCATCGAGGTGCCGACCGTTGTGCTGGCGAAGACCGTCGATGCTGAAACGCGGGCGCGGCGCGCCCTTGCAGCGGGCAGGGCCGTGGTCGAAAAGGCGCAGGCGCTGTGACGGAAGAGGCTGGTGATGGCGCACAACGATCGCCCGTGGGACGTTGAGACCGATCTGCTGGTCGTCGGTACCGGCGCTGCCGGCATGACGGCCGCGCTGGTGGGCGCGCTCGAAGGGCTCGACGTCGTCCTGTGCGAGAAGTCGGACATGGTGGGCGGCACCACCGCAACCTCCGCCGGCACGGTGTGGATCCCGGGCAACCGGCAGGGCCGCCTTGCGGGGACGCCTGATACGGTCGAGGCCGCGCGCACCTATCTCGCTGCAATGCTCGGCGAGCACGCCGCCGACCGCCGCGTCGACATGTTCCTTCGGGCAGGGTGGGTCGTGCTTGATGATCTCGAGCAGAAGACGAGCGTTCGATTTGCGGCGCCTCCGATCCACCCCGACTACAAGCAGCTTCCGGGCGCTGCGATCGGCGGACGCGCGCTCACGGCCATGCCGTTCGAGGGCCGAAAGCTCGGACCGGATTTTGCCCGTGTCAGGCCGCCGCGTCGGGAGTTCATGGTGCTCGGCGGCATGATGGTGAGCAAGGCGGACATCCCGGCGCTGCTGGCGCCATTCCGCAGCTGGAGCAGTCTTAGGCATGTCCTGGGTCTGCTCGCCCGGCATGCGATGGACCGGATCAGCCACACGCGCGGAACGCGCCTGGTCATGGGAAACGCGCTCGTCGCGAGGCTCCTCGACAGCCTCCGCCGCGTCGCCGTCGACCTGCGCTTCGAGACCGAACTTCGCGATCTCGTTTGCGAGGGGGATCACATCATGGGTGCGGTTCTTTCGTCTCCTGGCGGAGAGCTCAGGATAAGGGCCCGCAAGGGCGTCGTGCTGGCGAGCGGAGGCATCGGCTGGAGCCGTGAGCTAAGAGAGCGTCTATTCCCCGAGCCGGCGCGTCGACTTTCGCTCGCGCCCACCTCGAACACCGGCGATGGCATCCTGGCGGCGGAGCGCGTCAGTGCAGCGATCGCCCGAGACCTCGACAGTCCGGCGTTGTGGATGCCGAGTTCGGTGATGACGCAGGCCGACGGTCATGTGTCGATCTTCCCGCACATCATGCTCGATCGCGCCAAGCCTGGATTGCTGGCCGTGAACAGGTCAGGCCGCCGTTTCGTGAACGAGGCCGATTCCTATCATGACTTCGTCGCCGCGATGCTGCGATCGAACGCGCCGTCTTCAAGTCCGGCCTTCCTGATCTGCGATGCGACGTTCATCAAGGATTTCGGCATTGGGCTCGTTCGTCCGGGGACGCGAAACCTGAAGGCGTTCGTGCAAGCCAGCTATCTGGTCGAGGCGGAGACGATCGAGCAGCTGGCGCGAAGGATCGGCGTCGACGCCGGGCAGCTTGCGGCAACGGTCGAGCAGTATAATCGCTACGCGGACAGCGGGATCGACGAAGACTTCGGCCGAGGGTCCAGCGCGTTGAACCGGTTCAATGGCGATCCGGAGACCAAGCCGAACCCATGTCTGCGGCGGATCGGTCAGGGGCGCTATTATGCCGTCGCCGTGTGGCCGTCGGATCTCGCCAGCAGTTGCGGTCTACTTACGGATGAGCGCGCCAGAGTGTTGTCACGCAACGGAACGGTCTTGCCCGGACTGTATGCCGTCGGGACCGATGCATCCTCCATTTTCCGCGGCATGTACCCCGGACCTGGAACGATGATCGGCCCCGCCATGGTCTTTGCATGGTGCGCCGCGCTCGATTGCGCAGGAACGCTCGCTGACCGAATGAGGCTGTCTGAGTGACCAACGGGAGGTTCGCAGGCGATTCTGATTCGCGACAATTTTGCCTTCGGGTTCAGGCGCCGGGTTGGCGCCCCCGGAGTCGCGGCTCGGCTGCGCCGCACAGACCCATGAGCCGCTGACGGTACCGATTGTAGACTAAGGCGGCCCCGGGCTGCCAACAGAGAACGATAAGCAAGAGGAGAGAACTGATGCCGATCGCGCGAGGAATTTTTTGGGCAATGCTGCTGGTGGCTGCGACTTGCCAGGTGACATCGGCGTTCGCCGAGCCGATGGCTTGTGACGACGGCATCAAAGCCGCCTTCCATCCCGACGAGATCACGACCGTGATCGCGGTCCGCCGGGTCAACAAGGGTGAGGAGCTTTTGGCGCCCGATGCGCCGAAGCCGATCACGGCGGCAGCCGATCTTTGCCTCGTGAAGCTGTTGGTCGGTCCCGGCGTCACAGCGGAGAAGGACAAAAACGCGCGCTCCTATTCAGAAGGTATCGGCATCGAGGTCTGGCTGCCGACGCAGGCCAACTGGAACGAGCGCATCCGTAACTATGGCGGTGGCGGCTGGGTCGGCGGCGGCCATCGCTTCGCCGACAAGATCGGGAGCAAGGTGCCGGCAATTGTCAACGCCAATATCGGCTATGCTTCGGGCACAACGGATGCCGGCCAGCCGTGGTATCAGGACGGTTCGTTCGCCTTCCTCTCTGACGGCAAGGTTAACGTCGAGGGCCTCCGCGACTTCTCGGTACGGGCGATGGTCGAGCAGGCGATCAAGACCAAAGCGCTGGTCAATCTCTACTATGGCAAGGCGCCGAAATTCGTCTACTACGATGGACACTCGCAGGGCGGCCGCCAGGGCCTGAAGATCCTGCAGGAATATCCAGAGCTCTATGACGGCTACATGATCGCGCAGCCTGCGCCGAACATCGCGCGGTTCGGCACCACCAGCCTCTATCCGCAGATCGTGATGAAGACCGAGCTCGGCTTCTCTGCCATCAACAAGCCGGAGGCTGCCGCGTTCGCCGCCAAGGTCGACGCTGCCAACAAGCGCGCCGTTGCAACCTGTGACAAGGCCGGGCTCGGCTTCCTGCTTGATCCCTTCGCCTGCGACTACAATCCCGCCCGCGACGCGGTGCTGCTCTGTACGGGCGAAACGAGCGACGGCGTCACCGGAAGCAACGCCGACAAGGCAGCTTGCATGAGCTCGAAGGAAGCGGGTGCGCTCAACAAAATCTGGTACGGCGCGACCCGCGATGGCAGCGTCGATCCGGCTCAGACGGCGGAAGCCCGCAGCGGCAAGGCGCTCGGCGTGAAGCAGATGTGGTGGACCTTTACCAAGGGCACGTCGATCTCAACGCAGATCACGAGCCCGTCGACTGACAATTTTGCGCTCGGCATGGAGGACGTCAGCTACGCCGCTGATGCCAGCGCGACCTCAGCCATTCCGATCACCAACACCTCGACCGCAAGGCGCAACCGCTGGCTCGAGCTCGATTATGCCGCCTTCGCTGCTGGCGTCGACAAGAATGTCGAACTGCAGCCCACGCTGTTCAGCAATCTGATCACCGACAAGGCCGATCTCTCGAAGCTGCGCGATCTCGGCCGCAAGGTGATCATATGGAGCGGCCTTGCGGATGATGCGATCCCGCCGGCCGGCAACGTCAATTATCACGAGCGCGTGCTTGCTGCGATGGGCGGCGACGCCGAGGTCTCAAAATTCATGCGGATGTATCTGGTCCCGGGGGCTGCGCATTCCTCGCAGGGCCGCTCGTACACCGTGACCGGCAAGAACGACGCCGTGCCGCTGCCGAAACTGCCGGGCAATGCCAACCAGACGCCGACCCGCGACAAGGACCAGTTCTTCTCCGCATTGACGGATTGGGTCGAGAAGGGAGTGCCGCCGGGCGAGATCACGTTGACCTCGCGCGATGGCAGCGTGAGCTATCCGGTCTGCGTCTATCCGCAGCGGACGACGTGGGATGGCCGCGGCCCTGCGACGCAGCCTTCGAGCTTCAGCTGCCGCTAGTCACTACAATCAAGAAATTCTCGACAGAGGGGAGACAGACGAGAGGCGATGGCGGTCTCAGTTGTCGTTGGAAGAGCCTGACTCTTTCACCGTTGCATGTCGCAGCTCCGTCGTCAAAATAGGAATGAAGAACCATTGGTTTGGGATTGGCAGCGGACTTCGCTACCAATCCTACTATCTCATGCGCCAAACTACGATTTTTCGTGATTCGTACTCCCGCTGCTGGCAGTCCTCGTCCGCGAACGGCACGCAATTTCCGCCGAAGGACGTTGAAACAGGTCAGTCGCTCTCAGTCGGACGTCCGCGCAGTGAAGTCTCTGCGCTGTCCCAGGGCGGTTCCGGCCGCCAAGCCTCTATCAACGCATCGATGAATGTACGCACCTTCGGCGACAAGTGCCTGCTCGAAGGATAGACGGCGCGAATGGGTGCACCATCGGCGTCGACCTCTTTGAGGATCGGCACCAGCCGACCTGCACGCAGATCGTCGCTGACCAGGAATGTGGCAAGCCGAGCGATGCCGAAACCCGCAATCGTCGCGTCGCGCAAGGCTTCAGCGTTGGTCGCGACGAAACGCCCATTGATGGCGATCACGCGAGCTTGTCCGTTCTCGTTGAATCGCCAGTCGACGGAGCGCCCGCCGTGCACGAAGGCGAGGCAGCTATGCTGCGCCAACGCGTCGATGTTTCTCGGCGTTCCTCGCTCGGCAAGATAGGCCGGCGACGCACAGGTCACCAGGCGATGGCGCGCCAGAAACCTATTCATCAGCCGAGAATCTTCGCTGCTGCCGATCCTGATCGCGAGATCCACGCCCTCGTCGATGAGATCGACATAGCGATCGCCGAAGGAGGCGCTGACGGATATCTCCGGCCATTTGCGAATGAACTCATTGAGGACCGGAAGCACGTGCAGCCGGCCGAAGGATACGGGCAGATCCAGCCGCAACCGCCCCCGCGGCGCCTGCGAGTGACTGAGCATCGCCATCTCCGCTTCGTCGAGATCGGCGAGCAGCCTCACGCACCGCTCGTGGAAGGCGGCTCCCTCTCCGGTCAGTGAGACGCTTCGCGTGGTGCGCTGGAGCAGCCTGACCCCGAGCCGGTCCTCGAGCCGAACGATGCTCTTGCCGACTGCCGATCGCGAAAGGCCGATGCGTTCGGCCGCTGCCGTGAAGCTCTTGGCTTCGGCGACATGGACGAACACGCTGATGTCCTTCATCCGGTCGATAGCCATTGCGCCTCCTGAAACAGCCCCGAGCTGCAGCCGCGGCCATTCAAATCCGCCACGAACGGTCCGATCATTGGGGCAATACGTTCCCCAGTGAAGGGAAATCACCGGATATTGTGGCTCCAAGGCGCCTATTCTAACCTTTTTGAAACTGGCTGCACCAGCATGGGAAGTAAAATTCCCCATTCAATCAGATCAATGCAAACCGGTAACATGGTAGTGCGAGGCCAATAACCTGCCGCGCAGAAGGGGAAGCGCACCGTGAAGGCTGTTCGCTATTACGGACGGAAGGACATCCGTGTCGAAACCGTCGATGAGCCCAAGGAGATGGGCGCCAGCCAGCTCCTGGTGAAGCCGCTGTGGACCGGCATCTGCGGCACGGACCTCCACGAATACATTGCAGGGCCGATCGTCACGCCCGCGTCGCCGCACGTGTTCACTGCAGCAACCTTGCCGCAGATCCTGGGACATGAGTTCTCGGCCGAGGTACTGGACGTCGGGCGCGACGTCACTCATGTGCGGCGCGGCGACCGTATTTCGGTGCAGCCGCTGATGATGCCGATGAACGACTATTACAGCCGGCGGGGTCTCAACCATCTCAGCGAAAAGATGGCTTGCATCGGCCTCAGCTGGGCCTGGGGCGGCATGTCCGATCTCGCCGTCATCAACGACTACAATGCGGCGAAAGTGCCCGACTCCATCACCGACGAGGAAGCCGCCATGATCGAGCCGGCGGCGGTCGCGCTCTATGCGGTCGACCGCGGCGGTGTCCAGGCTGGCAGCACCGTGCTGATCGCAGGTGCAGGCCCGATCGGCGCGCTGACCATTCTGTGCGCCCACGCAGCCGGCGCCGCCAGGATCTACGTGTCGGAGCCCAACGCATCGCGGCGTCGAACGATCGAGAGCTGGGGTATTTGCGCCGGCGTCTACGATCCCAAGACGACGGACGTGGTCGCGCGCGTCAAGGAGCAGACCGAAGAGAATGTCGGCGTCGACGTCGCCATCGAATGCGTCGGTAACGAAAGCGCATTGAACACCTGCGTCGAAGCCGTGCGGCGGCGCGGTGTCGTGGTGCAGGCCGGCCTGCACGTCGGCAAAGCCTCGACCGATCCGATGTTGTGGGCCCTGAAGGACATCACCATCGAGGCAACCTGGTGTTACCCGATCACGATGTGGCCGCGCATCATCGGACTGGTCGAGTCTGGCAAGCTGCCAATCTCGAAGATCATCGATGGCCGTATCCGCGCCGAGGACGTGGTCTCGAAAGGCTTCGACGTCCTCACTGCGCCAAGCAACGACAAGCTGAAGATACTCGTGTCGACGCAGCTGGCGGCACCGTCGTGAGGCGGCGTAGGCAAGACCAGGGTTGATTGTCCAGAGCGACGCTCAAGTCGCCACGATCAGTGAAACCAAAGGGGAGGAACACCAATGAGAGTGACTATCGCGAGCTGCCTGTCACTGGCCTGCCTGGCCATGGTGACACCAATTGCCGTCCAGGCGGAATATTCCGGCGCGCCGCGCACGTTCCTGTTCAATCCAGCGCTCGACGTCTGCATTCGCGACACCGCGAAGTTCAAGAAGGCGCCGCCCTACACCATCGGCTTCTCCAATGCCGGCCTCGGCGACAGCTGGCGCGTGGTTGGCCTGCACTCGCTTCAGAAAGCTGCGCACGACCATGCCGACGTCGTGAAGAAGCTGCTGATCACCGATGCGGGCCATGACGATGCCAAGCAGGTCGCCGACATCCAGGATCTGGTCTCCCGCGGCGTCGATCTCCTGATCGTCAGCGCCAACACGTCGCAGGCGCTCGATCCCGCCGTCACCCAGGCGACCGAACGCGGCATCCCCGTCGTGATGGTGGACCGCCGGGTGGATTCTGACAATTTCGTCACCTTCGTCACAGCGTCCGACGCGATGATGGGGCGCCTGTTCGCGCAATGGATCGTCGAGAAGCTGAACGGCAAGGGCAACGTGATCATCCTCGGAGGCCAGGCCGGCTCCAGCCCGAACGAGAACCGTGTCAAACCAGCGATGCAGGTGTTCTCGGCCTATCCCGGTATCAAGATCCTGGAGACCGTCTACTCCGACTGGAGCCCGGTGAAGGGCAAGCAGGTGATGCAGGCCATGATCGCCAAGTACGGCCATAGCATCAATGCCGTGTTCTCGCCGCACGGATTGCAGGTGCCCGGTGCGATCGAGGCCTTTCTCGATGCCGGCTGGAAGGGAAGCGAAATTCCGCCGATCACCTCGGCCGACATGAACGGACCGATGAAGATGGCTATCAAGAACAAGTTCCCGCTGCTCGACATCGACTATCCGCCCGCGATGATGGGCACGGCGCTCGACGTCGCGCTCAAGGTGCTGTCCGGCGCCGCGGTGCCCTGCGTCTATACCATCAACAGCAATATCGTTCTGACCCACGGTGACGAGACGCCTTCCATTCCGAAGCCTGACATGTATGCGGAGCAGCACATCGTGCCCGACGGTCCCGACGACATGCTCGTGTCCGGCGGCATGGGCCCGACCTACAATCCGAGCACGTTCAAGATCGACTATCCGCACTGAACCCGGAACAATGGCGTACCGGCGAGGCCGGCACGCCAAAGGGGCAAGACGGACCGAATGCTCACACTCAAGGCCATTTCCAAGAGTTTTCCCGGCGTGCGCGCCCTCCACGGCGTAAACTTAGACGTCAAACCTGGCGAAATCCACGGCTTGCTCGGCGAGAACGGCGCCGGCAAATCCACCCTGATCAAGATCATCGCCGGCGCGGTTGCGCCCGACGAAGGCGAGATCACCCTCGCCGGTCAACGCGTGAGATGGTCGTCACCGCGCGAGGCGAAGCTCGCCGGAGTCCACGTCGTCTATCAGGAGTTCGCGCTGTTTTCGCAGTTGTCCGTCGCCGAGAACATCTTCCTCGGCAACGAGCGGCGCAACGCGCTCGGCCTGGTCGATCACGGACGGACACGGAAAGAGGCCGCTGAGCTGATGCGCAAGCTTGGCATCACCCTTGACCCTCGCGAGACGGTGGCCTCTCTCTCGGTCGCCGACCAGCAGATGGTCGAGATCGCGCGCGCGATGACGCACAATGTCCGCCTGTTGATCCTCGACGAGCCCACCGCCGTCATTGCCGGGCGCGAGGTCGAACTGTTGTTCGAGCGCCTGCGCCGGCTGCGCGAGGCCGGTGTGTCCATTCTCTTCATTTCGCATCGGCTCGACGAAGTCTTCGCGCTGTGCGATCGTGCCACGATCCTGAAGGACGGCCGTCTGGTCGGCACGACGGATACCGTCGCCGTCACGCGCGAACGGCTGATCTCGATGATGGTGGGGCGCGATCTCGGCGAGCTGTTTCCCCCGCGCTCGACCGCGTCGCGACCGGATCAACCCGTGCTACGCACCGACGGCATCTGCGTCGGCGACCGGGTCCGTGACGTCTCGATAGAACTGCATGCAGGCGAGGTCGTCGCGCTGGCGGGCATGGTCGGCGCCGGACGCACCGATCTGGCGCTCGGTCTGTTCGGCGCAGCTCCTATCTCGAAGGGCACTCTCCACATCGCCGGCGAGCGCTTTACGGCAATGACGCCCGCCAAGGCGATCGGGCTCGGCATGGGCCTCGTCACCGAGGATCGCAAGTCGCAGGGGCTTGCGATGCTGCTCGACATTGCTGCGAACATCACTGGGCCAGCACTCGGCGAGGTCACCCGCTACGGAGTGATTGATCGCGAGGGCGAACTGGCGATCGCCGCCCACGAAATCGAACGATACCGCATCGCCTGCCGCGGACCGGCAACGCCGGTCGCAACCATGTCGGGCGGAAATCAGCAGAAGGTGATCATCGCGCGCTGGGCACGCCTGTGCAGGTCGATACTGATCCTCGATGAACCGACACGCGGCGTCGACGTCGGCGCCAAGGCCGATATTTACCGGATCATGCGCGAACTTGCCGATTCAGGCCTCGCAATCCTGATGATCAGCTCGGAAATGACCGAGGTCATCGGCATGGCCGATCGCGTGATTGTCATGCGCGAGGGACGGATCGCCGGCGAGCTGCCGGGATGCGACGCCACGGAGGAAAGCATCATGTACCTGGCCACGAGCGAGCGCGCCGCATGACCGCGATCGCCGCCCGTCTCGCGATGCCTTGGTGGCTGCGCAGCAATGCGGGGCTTGCCGGCGTGCTCGTCCTGATCTGCGCGGTATATCTTGTTGGCGCAACGGTCTCCGACCGATTCCTGACGCTGGGCAACCTGCTCAATGTCTATGAGCAGACCACCGACCTTGCGCTGGTCAGTATCGGGCAAACCCTGACCATTCTCAGCGGCGGCATCGACCTCTCGGTCGGCTCGCTGATCAGCCTCACCTCCTGCCTGACATCAGGCCTGATCAACGGCAATCCGGATCGGGTCGTTCCGGTCGTGCTCGGCGTGCTCGCGCTCGGGACATTCGTCGGCGTGCTCAACGCCGGCCTGGTCGTCACCTTGCGCGTTCATCCGCTGATCGTGACGCTCGGCATGGGCGCGGTCCTGCAAGGCGTGACCTTGCTCTACGCACTGGGACCGGTCGGTCGGGTGCCGCGCAGCTTCACCGTGCTCGCCTATGGACGCATCTCGGGCATCCCCATCGGAGCGACGCTTGCAGTCGTCCTTGGCATCCTGGTCGCGCTGCTGCTGCGATATTTGCCGCTCGGCCGCCAGATCTACGCCCTTGGCGATGATGCGAATTCCGCGCGTCTCGTGGGATTGCGGCGGACGCGCATCCTGATGCTGGTCTACGGCATCTCGGGCTTCTGCTGCGGGGCGACCGGGCTTTATCTCGCCGCGAGGTTCGGCGTTGGACAGCCCTACACCGGCGTCAACTACACCTTGGCTTCGATCACTCCGGTCGTGCTCGGCGGTACCTTGCTGAGCGGTGGCAAAGGCGGCGTGATCGGCACGCTGTTCGGCGCCTTTCTGATCACGCTCCTGAACAACCTGCTCAACTTCATGGACGTGTCGAAGCACTATCAATTGGTCGCGCAGGCGGTCATCATCATCCTTGCCGTCTCCATCTATGTCGAACGCCGCAGGATCGGGTGAGCAGGATGTCAGGCTCCGTAGAAATCGCCGGCTCCGTCACCCCGTCCTGGTCGGTCCGCAGCGTCATGGAAAGCTATGGCACAGCCCTCGCTCTGCCGCTGCTGCTCGCGCTTGGTGGCGTGATCTCACCGGCCTTCGTCAGTCCCGGTAATTTGTCCAACCTGCTGCTACAAGTCGCGCCGCTCGCGATCGCAGCCATGGGGCAAAGCCTGGTGATGATCGTTCGCGGCCTCGATCTCTCTGTCGCCTCGATGATGGCGACCGCCGCCGTGATCGCGACCGGTTTCTCGGGCCTCGACCAGAATGTCCCCGCCATCGTCGCGACGGCCTTGGTGGTCGCTGTCAGCGTTGGCCTGCTCAACGGCTTTCTCGTCACCAAGCGTCAGGTGTCCCCGTTCCTGGCAACGCTCGCCACGATGATCCTGCTCCAGGGATTCAGGTTCGCCTACACGCAGGGCGCGCCGTCCGGCAACGTGCCGCCGGTACTGCGGCTGCTCGGCTCCGGAAAATTTCACGGCGTGCCCTATAACGTACTCGTTCTGCTGTTCGTAGCGGTCTTGCTGGCTGGGGTCCTGCACCGTTCCGCTTTCGGAAGGAGGATTTTCATTGTCGGCGGCAATCCAGTGACGGGGCGCCTGTTTGGCATCCGCTCCGACGCGGTCATGATCGGCTGCTACCTGATCTCGAGCTGCCTTGCGGCGCTCGCCGGGCTGATCCTGAGCGGTTATGTCGGGCTCGTCGACAACTGGGTCGGGCAGGGGTACGAGCTCGACTCGATCGTAGCCTGTGTCGTCGGACGGGTGTCGCTGCGGGGCGGCCGCGGCTCGATCCTTGGCGCCCTCACGGGAGCCGCCATCATCGTCATCCTCGCCAACGAAGTGGTGCTGCTCGGCGTGCCGGTCCAGGTCCAATTGATCATCAAGGGCGTCGTCATTGTCCTCGCTGCTGCAATCTACACTCGTAGAGATGCACCATAGCGTTTTCTAAGGATGCGATGAGAGGAAACCCACCATGAGCGAGCATTGAGAGGAAACTGTTCCGGGTAGAAAACCGGGTACTCTCAAAAAAGTCCAATTGATTGTGCCGCTGCACCGAAGTTTGTTGCACGAGCGGACAGACCGGAGCGTTGCACGTGTTGTAGCCCCTGCGGAAGAGGTCTCCACAAGCGCATTGTTATTCGGCGATTGCTGAGGACATTCCGTGTTCATTACGATTGCCGTCAGCGACAATATTGGCTGGTTCATGGAGAACTTGCCGAGCGTTGGATGTCAGCCACCAGCGGCCATGACCCACCCCACCCGCACGTGCACATGATCGTACCGGGCGGCGGCATCTCGCCCGACGGCCAGCGCTGGGTGTCCTGGCGGCCAGGATTCTTCCCTGCCAGTGCGGGCGCTTTCACGCCTGTTCCGTCGGCTGTTCCTGGAGCGCCTGGCCACCCTCCACCAGGCCGGGCGCCTGATCTTCGGCAACGACGCCCACCTCGCCGGAGAACAATCATTAGCAACGTTGCTGGCAGCGTCGGGCAAGATGGAATGGGTCGTTTATGCCAAGCGTCCGTTCGGTGGCCCCGAGGCAGCGCTGGCCTATCTGTCGCGCTATTCCCACCGCGTCGCTATCGCCAACAGCCGCCTGCTCGCCTGCGGCCAGCAAGGCGTCACCTTCAGATGGAAGGATTACCGCGTCGAAGGGCCGCGACCGTCAAAAGCGGATGACGCTCGCGACGGACGAGTTCATTCGCCGCTTCCTCATCCACGTGCTCGCCTCCGCCGCATCCGCCACTACGGCCTGCTGGCGCGAGGCGCCTGCACCGACAACGTCGCACGCGCGCGCGAGCTGCTCTTCTCGCCATAGGCGGCTCCAGTCAGCCCGGCGACCTCCATCTCCATCAACCGCTGGGCGGCAAAGCCGATCATCTCGCGCAGAAGATCCGCGTCCGGGGCCTCCTCGACGAGCGCGCGAAGGTTCATCATCTCGTCGGTCATCGGTGGTTCCTCGAATCGAGTTGGTGTCAGCAACCCGACCCTACCGGGCAATCACCGGTGACCACCGCAAAGCCGTCCGCCCGCTACGGCGCTATGGGAGAGCGCGCGGGCGGACGGCTTTGCTCTACCAAGTTACACCACGCCCGGGAACACCGCCCTTAAAAGTATCGCAAAGCGGCAACCCGGACAAGCGCAACGACGGCTCTGGGTCGCGGGCGGAAGTCTCATGCAGAGTAAATCTCGTCTGCACAACCTCGGGCAACTGATACGCGTGGCCCTGACGGGCTTCACCTGAACCGCCTCCGTACCGCGATAGGAAATCTGTGCGTCTTCTCCGTCGTGACCGAAGCGCGACCCTTCTGGCGCCCTAGCGTCCACCCGAAGTCGCCTCCGGATCCTCACCAAGGGCCTACCTCGCCACCCTCGGTCTCGCCGCTTGGCGCGGCAAAGATCGATGTTTGATAATGCGATAGGCCCCGGACGGCTAAGGCCTTGAGCCGGTTCACGGCCTATCGGGTGCTGCGGCGCTTGGTCCTGCGGCCGAGGTCCATGCCGTCAATTGGCCAGGAGACTAAGGCCGCTATCCTACTCGACTTGCCGGCCGACCATTTGGCGGCCACTGATCGCTCACGAACGGCGGTTTTTGGGCGGGTCTTCGAGATCCGACCTTCCGAATTAGGCTGCTCTCCTGTAACAAAATAGGGCTTCTGCGATAGTGGGCTTCACGATGTAGCGGACCCCCGCTACCACCTTTCCCCACACTCCCTTTACTCTGCTTGAGTATGCCTCCCCGCCAATCAGCGAGTTGAGACGGCCAGCAATTTCAACACAGACCCCGCCCGGGCGCCTGTCATCTCGACACCGTCACCGTCTCCACAAGATCTCGAATTGCTTCGGCAGCCTCCGTATCGCCTGCGCTCACACCTTTGCCGAGCGCATTTTCGAGCCGCACCAATTGCTCTTCGTATCGCCGAAGAATGACGGGGTGGAGCGCAATCGGCTGCGGAGGGTCGTGTCCCCGGAGGTGGTGTAGCTCGGTGGAGCAAAGCCGCCCGGACGCGCGCTCCCAAATAGCGCCGTAGCGGGCGGGCGGCTTTGCGGTGGTCACCGGCAGTTCTCCGGTAGGATCGGGTTGCGACACGCCAACGCAACCGAGGAACCACCGATGACCGAAGACATGATGAACCTGCGCACGCTGGTAGAGAAGACCCCGGACGCCGATCTGCTGCGCGAGATGATCGGCTTTGCGGCCCAGCGCCTGATGGAGCTGGAGGTCGAGAGCCAGACCGGGGCTGCCTATGGCGAGAAGAGCCCCGAACGTCTGGCCCAGCGCAATGGCTACCGCGACCGGATCTGGGAGACCCGCGCCGGTGCGGTGGAGCTGCGCATCCCAAAGCTGCGCAAGGGCTCCTATTTCCCCGGCTTCCTGGAGCCGCGGCGCATGGCCGAGAAGGCGCTCACCGCCGTGGTTCAGGAGGCTTACGTTCAGGGCGTCTCGACCCGTTCGGTCGACGATCTGGTGCAGGCGATGGGCATGACCGGCATCTCCAAGAGCCAGGTCAGTCGGTTGTGCGGCGAGATCGACGACAAAGTGAAGGCCTTCCTCGGCCGTCCAATCGAGGGTGACTGGCCCTATCTTTGGATCGACGCCACCTATGTGAAGGTGCGCCAGCAGGGGCGCATCGTCTCCGTCGCGGTGATCGTTGCAGTCGGCGTCAACAGCGACGGCCGGCGCGAGGTTCTCGGCATGGACATCGGGCCGTCCGAGGCCGAGACGTTCTGGACCGCCTTCCTGCGCAAGCTGGCCCGCCGCGGCTTGCGCGGCGTCAAGCTGGTGGTGTCCGACGCCCACGAGGGCATCAAGGCCACCGTGACCAAGGTGCTCAACGCCAGCTGGCAACGCTGCCGCGTCCACTTCATGCGGAACGTGCTGGCTCATGCCGGCAAGAGCGGACGGCGCGTGGTCTCCGCCTTCATCGCCACGGCCTTTGCCCAGGACGATGCCGAGGCCGCTCGCACCCAATGGCGCAAGGTCGCCGATCAGCTCCGTCCCAAGCTGCCCAAGCTTGCCGGCTTCCTCGACGAGGCCGAGACCGACGTGCTTGCCTACATGACGTTCCCGCCGCAGCATCGGACCAAGTTGCACTCCACCAATCCGATCGAACGCCTCAACGGCGAGATCAAACGGCGCACCGAGGTGGTCGGCATCTTCCCCAATGAGGACGCTATCGTCCGCCTCATCGGAGCTGTCCTGCTCGAACAGAACGATGAATGGGCGGTCCAACGCGCCCGCTACATGACGCTGGAAACCATCGCGCCATTGAGCGATGATCCGAACGTCAGCCTCACGGCTATCGCCAGCTGACAGGCCCGGCTCCAGCCGGCGAACGCGGTGGGCCGCCAGCTACACCACGCTTGGGGACACGATCCTGCGGAGCGGAGGGCTGGCTTTGCAATTCAGCCATGATCCGCTTCCGATCGGCATCCAGAGCCGTGGACCGCGGGCCGAGAATCGAAGGATCGCGATGCCCCTTGGCGATGGCGTCAGCTGGATGCCGCAGCGAAGAAAAAGAAGCTCAATTATCCAGTATGATTGCGGGAACAGGTTTGCCGGCCGCTTCACAGACTGCCTCGATAAGCAGGCGAACCGCTTTGGCATGCCAATCGATTTTCGCTCACGAATGAACGATTTGCGGGATACTGTTGCTCGGAATTTGCGTCGCCTCCGAACGGGGAAAGTCGATCGGAGCTATGTCAGTCAGCTGGAGACAGGCGTATACAGCGCGTCTGTGACGATGCTCGGTAAGCTGTCCAAGGCGCTCGGCGTAGAGCCCAGCGAATTTCTAAAACCTTGACCAGAGCCTCTGGTGCTCGTTTCGCTGGGGTGCTCTGGCAGAATTGGCGACAATCGCTCGGGCTGTCCCCTATAGTGAAGACCAGCCACGTCGGCCGATCGGCCAGCGCCAGTAGCCCTCTATACTTGGGAGTCGCGCGACCGGGCCCAGCTTGGTGCGGTATTGGTGCGTGAGGATTTGAAGTAAGTACTGATCCCGCTAACGCGTTGATCGTCCGTGAGACCTTATCACCCTAGGGCTGCGACCGGGCCGTTATGGGCGGCAAGCTATCGATCGGCTTCGTTGATTTTGCTGCGTTCTCGTTCGATTTCGATTGAGTTCGTTGCGGCTTGTTCGGATCGTTCTGGTGCGAGACTGGTGCGGCCCGTTGGGGGCAACATCCTCTCTAGGCTGAAACAGAGGGCGATTCTAGGAAACCTTAAGATCACTTGGCAATCAGGGGGCCACCTCGTGTTGTCCGGAAGCCATCATTGGTACACAATGCATTTTCCGAGAGCTGGGAAGCGGGTATCGACAAATTCACGATACACGACTTGAGGCGCAGCTTACGCACCGTCATGCCGCGCGCGTCTACGTCCCATCAATAAGAAGCCCGCCGGCAATCTGGGCCGTCAGCGCGAGAGCAGGGGGGTCCGGCAGAGGGCAGCGGACGAGGCACTGACGACTGCACAGTCGATGACTGCGCCCGGGGTTGCGAGAGTCTATGCTGCGGGATCGGGGCCGCCTGCTGCTGGGACAGCGACGAAGGCGGGGTTGTCGACATTCTCTGTCTGATGTCGTCTGCGACAGCTTGCAGCGTCGCAATGTTCTGGGCCATCAGCTCTTGCTTGGCGGTGAGTTGCTCTACGCTGCGCCGCACGACATCGAGATTGAACGCCAGGGGCTCAAGCTGCTGCATCGGGTCCGGGGCAGTTGAAGCAACGGCTGGCGACTTCGTCGTCGAGACGGATAACAACCAGCCCAGCGATGGAACCCGAGCCACTACCTTGTCCCTTGCTGCGTCACCGTAGGATTGCCAGGCAAGGGTGGCGCCGATACCGATGAGAACTGCAATAACAAGCCGGGCAAGGGTATGGAGTGTTCGCCTGCCAATCGACGGCCGGTCGCTCGCGATATTGTCGTCGTTGACGCCGGAGGGGCGAGGAGAACGGCCAGGCGGTTTCATGGGCCGTCCAATCCGCGGATCGAATCGGGCGTTTGGATCGCGCGCAGGCCCGTCCCACGCATTCTCTACGAGAGGTATGCTTTGCGAGTACATAAGTAGCTCCTTCCTGACTATTCACGGATCGTGATCGCGAGCTGAGCCTGCTCGACGAGTTTCAGCACAATCAGTCTCAGCAATGTCGATTTTCCGGACCCGTTCCGATTGTTCCGGGACGCGAAGCCAGGGTCGACCGGCTTGATGCCTTAGTCGTCACGGCATGGCGATAGACAGTTTCGATTCCTTTCCCGAAGGCGTCGACGGAATATTGCGTCGTTGCGCGAAGCCGGGCGGCATGGCCCATGCGCCAGCGCCGCTCCGGATCGCGGAGCAATGTTTCGATCGCTTCCGCCAACCGAACATGATTGCCGGGTGGAACGGTGATGGCCTCGATGCCGTGGCGCGCCACGCGTGGAACGGCCGTGTCAAGCCATGTATTGATGATCGGCCGTCCCGCCGCCATCGCTTCCAGTTGAGCGATGCCAAACGTTTCCGCATTGGTCACGGACGGCAGGACAAAGACGTCCGCTGTACACATGAGACTGGCGAGTTTGGCCTTCGGCGCGGAGCCGAGCAGGCGGACGCGATCCGCGACGCCGAGGCTATGAATCATTCGTTCAAGCCGTGCCCGTTCTGGACCCTCGCCGATGATCCAGACCTCAAAGCGGTGGCCGACCGCCGCTCGCACCAGCACATCGAAGCCCTTGTAGGGGACGAGTTGCCCGCAAGCCAGCACGAGCCGTCCACGATCGCGTTCGGCAGCGTCATTGTCGCGCGGCTCCGGCCAATCGTACTTCGAGGCATCGACGCCGAACGGAACGACGTGACATTTCTCAGCGAATTCCTGCAGCAGCGGGCTGCTGTACAGCAGAATGGCATTGGACACGATGATTGCGTCCGCCTGCCGCAGCGTCCGGCGCAACAGCTGCTTCACAAACCACCTCAGTCCAGCATGCGAAGCGATGTCCGCATGGTAGTGCACGACCAAAGGTCGATCGCGGCCCAACCCCAGGGCGAGCATGAGATCGGCGAGCGGAAACGGTGCATGAAGCGCGAGTAGATCGTGATCGGCGACCTGGCGCCACAACCGCAGCGGATAAGTCGGCGCGGCCGGAAGCGAACATACATCGCCGAACGAGCGCACGCGCTCGATCGTTACGCCGTTCACGACGATGCGCCGTTGCCCGTTCGACTTGGAGCAGACCAGCACGCAGGCGGTGAACGCGTTTTTCAGTCCTGCGCATATGTCGCGGATCACCGACGGGGCTCCGCCGAACAGGTCGGGATAGCAGTCATTGAAGATGTGAAGCACCGAGAGGCGCCGAGAGGGAGCGAGCATAGCCGAACTCTCCATGACTGAGCGCCTCCTGTATATGTGGGAAAATTTCACACGTCAATTGATCTCGACGGAAAAGTGGGATTGTATCCCACGGGACTCGCCGCTACAATTTCGCCATGAACGCCAAATCCCGGAGATCGAAGTCGGCTTCACATCAGCCGATTGCAGCGGCGAGCCTGCGCGCGCCCTTGGCGCGCCTGCTGCGCCCGCTGGTGCGGCTATGCATCCGCGGTGGAATGACATTTCCCGAGCTGGCTCAGCTGTTGCGAGAACTCTTCGTCAATGTTGCCGAGCACGACTTTGCCCTGGAGGGAAAGGAGCAGACTGACAGCCGCGTGAGTCTGCTCACCGGAATTCACCGCAAGGAGGTTGCGCGGCTGCGCGGCGCCGGTGCGCCGGTCAATGAAACGCCTGCCACTCTGTCGCTGACCAGCGCGATCATGGCACGCTGGCTCGCCGCTCCGGAGTTCACGGACGCGAACGGCGATCCGCTGCCCTTGCCGCGCATGGCCAGTGGCGATGCGCCCTCGTTCGAGCAGCTTGTCAGTTCGATCACGAAGGATGTCCGCCCGCGCGCAGTGCTGGATGAATGGCTGGACCGCGAGCTCGTGACCATCAACGGCGATGAAGAGATCGTGTTGGTGGATACCGGCTTCGTTCCGCGCGGCGACGACGAGCGCAAATGGCACTATCTCGGCCGTAACCTGCATGATCATATCGCGGCAGCCGCCGAAAACGTATCCGGGCCAGCACCCCGTTTCCTCGAACGCGCGGTGCACTATGACGGCCTTTCAGCCAAGCTCGCAAAACGTCTCGAAGGGCGTTCGCGCGAACTGGCCATGGACGCCCTGAAGATCGCCAACCGGGAAGCAAACCGCGCGCTCGCCAGGGACAAGGGCGGCGACCACCGCTGGAATTTCGGCATCTACATTTACAGCGAAGGTCCGGACGACGCGGCGAATGGTGATGCTGACGAAGGCGGCTCGTCATGACCAGGCAGCCCGTCATCTCGCGCCGCTCGTTGCTTATGGGACTCTGGCTTGCCGGATCGTCCTCCGCCTGGGCGCAGGTGCGCCGCGGCAGCGATCAGGGTATCGGCGGCACCGGTATCACACGTGGCCACGATCAGGGCATCGGCGGCACCGGCATTGTTGGCGTCATTCAGCGTTTCGGCAGCATTTTCGTCAACGGCCAACGCATCAGCTATGCGCCGAACGTCCCGGTGCGGATCGATGGCGAACCGGTATCGGCGAAGGCGCTCAAGATCGGACATCTGGCTCGTGTGCTGGCGCTGCCGCAGGCGAACGGTTCGCTGATCACCCGCGGCGTCAACGTGGTCAGCGAGGTGATGGGGCCGATCGAAAGCGTCAGGGACGGCGAGATGACCGTGCTGGGCCAGCGGATCATAGCGGCCGGCCACGAAAGCTGGCGCCATCCGGGCGTCAATGTCGCGGTCTTCGGGGTGCGCCGCATCGACGGCGTGATCGTCTCAAGCCTGGTCGAGCAACGCCTTAACGCGACAACGCGGGTTTCCGGACCACTCGAACGCGATCGCGGCGGCCTGCGAATAGGCGGGTTGCGACTCAACGGCGCCGATGCCGCACTCGTCGGACAACGTGTTCAGGCTGAGGGCCGCGTTACGCAAGGCGTGATGCAGATCTCGCGCATAAGGGCTGACGACCTCTCTGATTTCTTCGGCGCGAACCGTCTGTCGATCGAAGGCTATGTCCGCCGCGTCGGCAGCTATCTGCAATTCGGCTCGGGCTATGTCGCGCATGACAATAGTCGCTTCGCATCCTCAGGCAATGCCCGCGTGGTCGTGAACGCCACCTTTGACAGTTCCCGTGGCTTGCGGGTTGAATCCATCCAGTCCGTCAACAAATTTCCGGGTGACTCGATCCAAGGTACGAGATCCGAGCAAACTCCGGGCGCGACGCCCGGCGGCTCGGACGTCCCGGGCGGCGCTACTGTGCCAGGCGGCGGTCCTCCCGGGCTGGGCGGTGGCGGTCCTCCCGGCCTTGGCGGCGGCGGTCCTCCCGGCCTTGGCGGCGGCGGTCCTCCCGGCCTTGGCGGCGGCGGTCCTCCCGGCCTTGGCGGTGGCGGTCCTCCCGGCCTTGGCGGCGGCGGTCCTCCCGGCCTGGGCGGCGGCAGTCCTCCCGGCCTGGGCGGCGGCCGCGGCCGGCGATGAACAACGAAGATATGGCAGAGCGGGCGAGAGGCGCGCGCTCGCAGCGTCGTCCAGCTTCGCTATGCGATTCATCGCGAGCAACTTGCGCTGCGAACAGCTAGCCCGAGTTCGCGGATTCGCGCTCGAAAATCGGGATTTTGCGATTTTTTGGCGAGCTAAGTAATTGATCTGCAAAGGGTGGGGTGTTCGATTTCGGGCGAGAATGGTTGTAGTGAAGACCTCCCCGATTCCCAAGGGCGTGGCGATGCGGGTGGATCCGCCGCGCGATGTTTCTGCGACGCACGGAGCGACGAGCCCGCGGCTGAGCAGAATATGAACAACCCGACGGCGCTCGCCGCTCTGGCGAGCGCCGTCTCGCAGACGGTGCGACGACAGAAGATTGGCTGAGTTTCCGCTGATCGGCGGAGAGACGTTTGGTGGATCGAAGCGGATGCGGAGAGCACGCTATCTTGCCGGCGATGACAACTCGATTGAGACGTCGAGCGCGCTATTGTGTCTGTGTTGCCCCGCGATCCTGACGAGGACATGTGCGCCCGCTTGGCAGGCGGGGCTGAGCACGGACTCTCGGATGGACCACCAGATGTCATCACCGCGAGATCACGACGGAAACCGGACCAATGCTATGTTGTCGACCGCTCGTGTGCAGCTGTGTAGTATCGAACAGAGGAGACGATCACGTCGAAGATGAAGGCGGAGAGACGCCCGATGTAAGCGTCCGGCCGCTGCACATGGCCTCAGATCTTGACATGATCGGCCGGCTCGATCGCCGCCGGGTGCACGGTGACGATGTCGGAACCGGCCGCGATCTGTGCAAGCTCGGCCTCTACGCGCTTACGTTCTGCCGCGAGCTCATTGACCTTCGGGTTGTGCGCTGAGCGGGATCAGCAGTCCGAGACGAGCTATGGACAGTCGTCTTGGTCAGGCCGCGCGCTCGAACTGCGGCTGCCAGCGGAGCAAGTAGGATTGCAGCGACTGGACGGCGAGCGCCAGCAGGATGCCGACGAACATCATGATGAAGATCGCCACCATCATCTCGCTCGCATTGGCGCGGGCCTCGGCCTCGATGATCAGCTTGCCGAGCCCGCGCTCGGCGCCGATGAACTCGCCGACGATGACGCCGACGAGCGCGAAGGAGACCGCTGGAAGCAGCGAGGCGAACACCCAGGCCAGTGCGGACGGGACGACGACGGTGCGCAGCACGGTCAGCTCGCTTGCGCCCATCAGCCGGGCTGCGGCGATCTGGTCGCGGTCGACCGCGCGGGTGCCCTCGAAGGTGTTGAAGAAGACGACGAAGAACACGACGAGCCATGCGGTCGCGATCTTGGAGAGATCGCCGAGACCGAAGATCAGGATGACGAGCGGCACCAGCGCGATGCGCGGGATCGAGTTGAGCGCGATGATGTAGGGACCGAACACACCGGCGAGAAAGTCCGAACGCCCGAGCACCACGCCGGCGGCGATGCCGGTCAGCGCGCCAAACAGGAAACCCCACCAGGTGTTCTTGAGCGTGACGAGGGTCGCGGTCCACAGATTGTTGTCGGTGGCTCCGATGCAGGCGACGACTCCGGCGGGATCGCTGAAGCAGCCGAGGCGCAGAAAACTCTGCCAGATCAGTGAGGGCTTTGCGACGAAGTAGGGATCGAGGATCTTCGGCACATAGGCTTTGGGCAGCAGCACCTTGCTCCACTCGAAGCCCCATTGCCAGACCACGAGCACAATGACCAGGATGGCGATCTGCCAGAACAGGATGGCGGCGCGACGGGTCGACATGATCGGTCAGCCTTCTCAGTCAGCCTTGGTGCGGCGGAATTCTTCGCCGAGCGAATGCCAGATGTGGGAGTAGAGCCGGCCGAACTCGGCGGTCTCGCGCAGGCTCACGGGATCGCGCGGCCGCGGGAATGACACTTCAAAGTCGTCCTTCAGGCGGCCCGGCCGCGCCGACAAGAGAATGATGCGGCTGGCGAGCGTCAGCGCCTCGCCGAGATCGTGGGTCACGAACAGCACGGTCTGCCGCTCGCGCTCCCAGATCTCGAGCAGGGTCTTGTGCATCTCGAGCTTGGTGTGGGTATCGAGCGCGCCGAACGGCTCGTCCATCAGCAGGATCTCCGGCGCGAGGATCAGCGTGCGCATCAGCGCCACGCGCTGCCGCATGCCGCCGGACAGCATGCGCGGAAAGCTGCGGCCGAAGCCTTGCAGCCCGGCCTTGCCGATGGCCTCGGTGACGCGCTGCGCGCGCTCCGGCTTCGGCACGCCGGCGATCTCCAGGCCGTAGCCGATGTTCTGCTCGACCGTCCGCCACGGAAACAGCGTGTCGCGCTGGAACACGTAGCCGACCCTTGGATTCACCTTGCCGATCTCGACCGTGTCGCCGTCGATCAGGATGCGCCCGCCCGAGCGCGGCAGCAGCCCGGCGACCATGTTGAGGATCGTGCTCTTGCCGCAACCGGACGGACCCAGGAGGGCAACGAATTCGCCCTCCCGCACATCGAAGGACACGTTGTCGACGGCGACGAATTCGCTTCCGCCGGTGCTGTAGGTCTTCATCAAGCCCTGCACCGCGATCCGGGTGCGTTCCGCGGCAGGGCTCTCGGCGCCGCGCACCGTGGCGTAGCCTGCATTGGAGGGCGGCATCATTTGGTCTTCGCCTTCGCCGCCGCGAGGAAGCTGGGATCGACGATGTCCTCGTACTTGATCTCGGGAATGTCCGTCCCCTTGCGGTACCAGGGCTTGGCGCCGCGCGCATAGGACGCGGGGTCGATGCTGCCGTCATAGGCCCAGGTGGCGGTGTCGAAGCCGAGCTCGGCGCTGACCGCTTCGGGATCGATGCCGGAGAAGTACTTCGGCGTCACCAGTGCCTGCACCTCGGCGAGCGGCGTGGCCTTGACCCAGGCCATGGCGCGGGTGATCGCATTGATGAAGGCCTGCACCAGCGCCTTGTCCTGCTCGATCGTGTCCTTCAAAGCGTAGATGACGAGCACCGGGACCGTGCCGCCGAAATCCTTCTCGAACAGTCCGGGCTTGGAGGTGTCGTAGATCACCTTGCCGAAGCCCTTCTTCTCGACCTCGATGATCCAGCTCGGTGGCGCCATGATGGCGTCGAACTGCTTGGTCTGCAGTGATGGAAACATCGTGTTCGGTCCGCCGCCTGCGACCCAGTTCACCTTGTCGCCCAGGCCGCGCGACTCGAACACATAGGTGCCGTAGACCCAGGTGCCCGATCCGATCGCCGTGGCGGCGACGATCGGCTTCGCACCGTCGGCGCGCCTGGAGGCGGCGAGCGCCTCGACCGAGGTGATGCCGCTGTCGTAGAGATCACGTCGCACCACGATGTTGGCGTAGGAGCAGACCATCTCGGTTGCCAGCAGGATCTTGCACGGTTTGCCGCGTGCCGTGAGCTGCAGCGGGTGGCTGGCGTCGCCATGCGCAAACAGCGCTTGATCGGCGGCGAGCGTCTGGCGGCCGAAGGTGCCGGAATTGCCGGTGAGGAGCTTGGGATCGAGGCCCTCGTCCTTGAAGTAGCCCTTCAGCTCCGCGATCATTGCAATCGCATAGACCGGCGACACCGGTCCGAACGCGATCGACGCAGGCCGCGTCTCGGCCAGCAGCCGTCCTGGCAGCAGCGAAGCGCCCGCGAAGGCCGCGCCGGACGCGAGCGCGCGGCGCCGTGTGATCGTCATGGAATCCTCCCGCAGTTCTTATGTTCTCGACGATGTGCGACGTGACCGCTCACCCTGGCGGCTTCACAGGCGAAATCGTTCCGTCCGCTTCCAGCATGGCAATCTCGTCGGGCAGCAGCCCGATCTCGGCCAGGACGTCGCGCGTGTGCTCGCCGACATCAGGCGGATCGTAGCGGTTCGGCAGCCGTTGCCCGTCCAGCGACACCGGCAGCACCGGCGTCTTGGCGCGACGGCCGTCGGGCATGCGGATCTCGGTCAGGCCGCCCGATGCGTTGAGATGCGGATCGTCGAACAGGTCGCCGGGCTTGTTGACCGGCGCGTAGGGCAGCTCGAGCCGCTCCAGCACCGCGGCGAGATCGTCCCTCGCCCACGTCCTGAAGATCGCGGCGATCTCGGGGATCAGCCAGCCGCGATGATCGACCCGGCCCTGCGCGGTGGCGAAGCGCGGATCGTCCAGCCATTCCGTGCGCTCGAAGGCGCGGCAGAACGCCACCCATTGCTCCTCGCCGACGATGGTCACGAACAGCTTCGAGCCGTCCTTTGTGTCGAACAGATCGTAGACCGGCCACGGGCTGTCCTTGATCGAATAGGGGATCGAGGGCTGGCCGGTGACGACCTCGTACATCATGGCCTGCGCCATCAGGAACACGTTGTTCTCATACAGCGCGCTCTGCACGTAACGGCCACGCCCGGTGCGCTGACGCTCGGCCAGCGCGGCCTGGATCGCGATCACCCCGAACATGCCGCCCATGATGTCGTTGACCGAGGCTCCGGCGCGCATCGGGCGATCAGGCAGGCCGGTCATGTAGGCGAGGCCCCCCATCATCTGCACGACCTCGTCGAGCGCGAGGCGGTTCTCGTAAGGCCCCGGCAGGTAGCCCTTCAGCGAACAGTAGATCAGCTGCGGGGCGACCGCCGCCACGGACTCGTAGTCGAGCCCAATGCGCTTCATCAGCCCGGGGCGGAAATTCTCGATCAGCACGTCGCTGCGCGCGATCAGCTTGCGCGCAACATTCTGGCCCTGCGCCGTCGACGTATCGAGCGCGATGCTGCGCTTGTTGCGGCAGTAGGTGGCGAAAAAGCCGGCCGCCGGTCCCTTGAAGGAACGGGTGCGATCGCCCTTGATCGGCTCGACCTTGATCACGTCGGCGCCGAGATCGGCGAGGATGAGTCCGCAGCTCGGACCCATCACCATCTGGCTGAACTCGACGACGCGCACGCCCTCGAGCGGCCGAAGCGGAGCGTCGTGCTCTCGGGCCGCGCCCATCACGCTGCCCTCCGCAGCACCTTGGGGATGCCGGCCTCGTGCAGATGGCCGGTGAGGTGCTTCGGCGCGATGTGACGGGCCAGGATCTCGCGCGTGAGCATCAGCCGGTCCAGATCGATCCCGGTCGATAGACCCATGCGCTCGAGCATGAACACGAGATCCTCGGTGACGATGTTGCCGCGGGCGCCCGGCGCGAACGGACAGCCGCCGAGCCCGGAGACCGCGGCATCGAAGCGGCGGATGCCGGCCTCAAGGCCGGCGACCGCGTTCGCGAGGCCGGCGCCGAGCGTGTCGTGCAGGTGCAGGCGCAGCGTGATATCCGGCCCGATCTCGCGCCGGACGGCCGCAACGACCTGCTTGACGAGCGTGGGCGTCGCGTAGCCGACGGTATCGGCAAGACCGATCTCGTCGGCCCCCGCCTCGACGAAACGGCGCGCCAGATCGCAGACCGCCGCCTCGCTGACATCGCCTTCGAGCGAGCAGCCGAACGAGGTGGAGATCGCGCCCATCAATTGCGGCCGCTCGGCGGCCGGCCGGGCATCGATCGCGGCGCGCACGGCATGGAAGGCTTCGACCTGCTCGGCGACCGTACGGCGGACATTGGCGCGGTTATGGGTCTCGCTGGCCGAGATCACAAAATAGATGTTGTCCACGCCTGCGGCGATGGCGCGCTCCGCGCCCTTGAAATTGGGGACCAGCGCGCCGATCCTCGTCTCTCGATGAGACAGCGCATGGGCCATCACCGCATCGACATCAGCGAATTGCGGCACGACCTTCGGCGGCACGAAGGAGCCGGCATCGATCTCGCGCACCCCTGCGGCCGCGATGGCGTCGATCAGCGCGCACTTCGCTTCGGTCGGCACGAACATGTCGAGGTTCTGCAGGCCGTCGCGCGGCGCGACCTCGCAGATATGGACGTCCGGCTCACGGATCATTGGCGTTGCTTCCCCGTCGCTCGCTTCTCGATTGTACATTTTTCATATAAAGAACAATCCGGCCGACGATCTGTCAAGCTGAAAGAGGTTTCCTCGGCATCATGACCGATTGGGACACATCGCCCTCCGCTGCACGGACGGGCACGACCGACCGCGCCGAGCAGCTCGCCGGCCTGATCCTGGCGTTCGCACGCCGCGAAGGCATGAAGGCCGGGGACCGCCTGATCGAGCAAAGGCTGGCCGATGCGCTCGACGTGTCGCGTGCGCCGATCCGGCTCGGGCTGAAGGCCCTGGAGGCGGCGGGGCTGGCGCGGGGCGAGCCCCATCGCGGCTTCGTGCTGACCCAGAACCCGACGAGCGGTGCGGCACGCCCGACGCTCGCCGCGGTGAGCCGCGCCGAGCAGGCCTATGCGGACATCGCGGCCGACGTTCTCGACCGGCGCATCGAGGCCGACGTCACCGAGGCCGAGCTGATGCGCCGCTACGAGCTGAGCCGCACCGAGCTGCAGCGCCTGCTCGATCGCATCGCGGCCGAGGGCTGGATCGCCCGCCTGCCCGGCTATGGCTGGCGCTTCGCCGAGACGCTGTCGAGCCCAGAAGCCCAGGACCAGGCTGCGGCCTTCCGGGCCGTGATCGAGCCGGCAGCGATTCTGCAGCCCGGCTTCGGGCTTCAGCAGGACGTCATCGCGAAGCTTCGCCAGCATCAGCAGCGCGTACTCGGTGGCGAGCTCGACAAGATGACGATCGGCGAGGTCTATCAGTCGGGCTGCGAGTTTCACGAGGAGATCGCGCGCGGCGCCCGCAATCCGTTCTTCGTCGAGTCGCTGCGACGCGTGAACTCGATCCGCCGCCTGTTCGCCTATCGCAGCTTCGCCGATCGAGATGGCATGCGCCGGCACGTCGAGGAGCATTTGCGCCTGCTTAATCTGCTCGAAGCAGGACGTAATCAAGATGCCGCCGAGCTGATGCGAAGTCACCTTCAGCGTCCGCTATCATCGCGCTTGCCTTGAGCTTTTTGGCTCCGCGGCATGTAGTCGGAGCGGAACAGCAAGTAGCAACTTCTGAGCCGTTCGATTGCGATCCCTGGAAGGAGTAACAGCCGGCTATGGGCCGCAAAGGGGAAGCAAGCGTTCGAGGCGGACCCGACGACATACGAGGGGACAGATTGAAGTGTGCCAGAAGTTCGTTGTGATGCACGCCGAATAACACTTTTGAGGTTTTTCTTTTGAGCTTCTGTAGCGCGCAACGATAGTGGTAATAATGTCAATTATGGCTACCGGCACGGCGTTTCCTGATCTCCGCACCAAGTTGATTCATACCACGATCAAGCTGCTGGCCGAGCAAGGTCCGGCGGCCGTTCAAGCTCGGTCCGTGGCCAATGAGGCTGGCGTCTCTACGATGGCTGTTTACAGCCATTTCGGAGGCATGCCGGAGCTATTGCGCGCAGTTGCCGATCAAGGGTTCCGATATCTGGCCTCTGCCTTTGAGGGGACGCCGAAGACCGATGATCCCGTTACAGACGTCTTCCGTTTGGCGTTGTGTTACCGCGACGTGGCCCGGCAGAACCCGCACCTCTACGATCTCATGTTCGGGCTATCAACTCGAGGAGCCTATCGGGCGATCGAGTATGATCCTACTCCGCTGTCTCGCTCGGAATCCCCTGCATTTCAAGAAGCCTTTGGCCATGTGGTTCGAGCCGCGACTCGTCTTATCGAGGCTGGCCGGATCCGCGACGATGATCCGAATGTCATCGCGGTACAGCTGTGGGGCTTCGTTCACGGGTTCATTACCCTCGAATTGGCTGGCCTCTTGGCTCGCTTTGATGACAGCGTCGAACAGATACTTTTCCCGATGGCAATAAATATGTTGGTTGGCCTCGGCGACACGCCGGAACGCGCCGTCACCTCCATGACGCCATGCGTCAGGTGAGGGCATCCGCTCTCTGTTGATCCTTACGCCCGTTCCCTGAAACGAATAGGGACATTCAGCACTCCTTGCGTCTGCACTATAACGATGTTATTGTCGGTTAATAACATCGTTATGGCTGCTCAAGCAGTGACGCCAGCATCTGAACTGGCGCTCGTAACAGAGGGAGGATTTGTATGGCTGTATCAGTTCTGCCTGATTCGCCTCAGGGCCGGTCGACGCCGCTTGTTCGGCTACCAGCAATTCCGTTGCGCATCTGGCTGCTCCGCGCCATCGCGCTGGCGCTCCTCCTGGCTGCGTCCCTTGATGGGTTCGCGGCGATTATGGCGGGGATCGCGTATTACAAAGGAGCCGGGAATTCTGAGATTGCTGCAAAGCGCATCGCGCTGCTGAACGCCGCCGAAGCCGGCCAAGCCGTGGATACTCCCTCAAAAGTCGAGGAGTACGCTGGCAGCACGGTCGCGCTGGTGGGATCGGTCAGTTCGTCCACTTATGCTTATGGCAAGGAGAGCATCGCCGAGCATCTCCTCGTCTACAATGTCATGAGCAAGGAAAAGGCCGCAATGCTCATGGTCCATTCCTTGCTGGGCGGCGTATGCATGCTTTTCGGCGGCCTGCAATTCTGGCCCGCTTTTCGCCGCCGCTTTCCCAAGTGGCACCGCATATCCGGTGGCATCTATATCGTCGTACTGCAGGGCACGATGATCACCGCCATGATCCATCTTGTGCGCACGTCGGTTGCCGACACGCTGGATCATCTGTTTTTCTACGTGGGACTGTGGGGCCTGGCCCTGGGCATATCGTTCAGCCTCTGGATGGCCGTACATGCGTTGTGGCGCAAGCAGATTGCCAACCACCAAGCCTGGATGTGCATAAGCTACGGGCTCTTGCTGAGCACACCCATCCAGCGCTACGGCTGGCTGCTTTTTGGAGCGCTGGATCCGGGCATCCGCTTTACCGAAGCAAATTATGCCGTCACAGGGGTGCTGATCCCCCTTTCTTTGACGGTCGGCTACCTTCTGTTTACGATCAACCGCTGGGTGCAGCCGGTTCGCCGGGCCGAGTCCGCAAGCATGACTGCGGCTTCCGAAAAGCGCGCGCGTCTTGCACGCAACCTCGTGCTCGTGAGTTTCCCTGCCCTCGTCGCCGCCGCCGCCATTGTTGTTCAATACTACATGGTGACCCCCGCGCTGGAGCAGGCTTTCAGCGCCCGAGAATTGGTCCCGGCGGGTGTCATCCACCTTCATGACACCGTGATTGCAAGCGATGTCGTAAGCCGCGCGACGTTTGCTCTGGCGACGTTAGTTGGTTTGTTGAGCGGAGCGCATCTGCTGTGGATCGCCTTCGTCCGACGGCAACCGAAAGGTGTTCTGGTTGCGTCGTCCTGGGCGTTGGCGTTCTCCGGCGCCGTCGCGGGAATTGTATTGATGTACTGGGGCCTGCGGATGGGTATGCCGAGCTTCGCTACCCTTGCAGGCGGTTCGATGCACATGATTGGAGGAGCCGCCACTCTGTTGTTCGCGATTCTGCTTGCCTTCGCCTTGCGCCGCGGAGAGGTGGCCTGGGTCAAGGAATGGGGCGTATTCGTCCTCGCCTGCATCGCGGCTACGCCCACCTTCTACTTTCTACTGCCCGTTATGGGCGCGTCCGGATTTGACGCACAGTGGGTGAGGGAGGGCCACATCTTCCGCCTGGCCCTCGCTGGCCAATGGTTGGTGGCGATAATGGGCGCCTTCATCTACGCGGCCTATGGACAAGCAACCCAAAGCAGACTGGCTCGCTGAAACCGGAGCCGCGGTGGCCATCAAGGGCGGGGACGAGTCTTCCTCGCCCACGCGCCGCGACGTGCAGAGCCCGACCCGACGAGTCCAACTGGTGCGATAACCAGAGGGTTTCTCCTGATAGGAGAGGCCACCTACAAAAAGGAGTGATGTCAATGCCAACCTATTATTGCTCCAGCATCGAGGGACGCCTTTCGGGCAGGCAGAAGAGTGCGATTGCGGCTGAGATCACGCGGATCCATGCGGAGGTGACGGGAGCGCCGACCTACTTCGCGCAAGTCATTTTCGACGACGTGAAAGCTGAGAACTACTTCATGGGCGGCGCGCCACTGACGCATGACCAGGTGTTTGTCTACGGTCACATCCGAGGCGGGCGCGCTGCGATCGACAAGACACGAATGATCAAATTGATGGCAGAGGCCGTCGCGGTTGCCGCCTCTGCCGCGGATCACCGCAGCGTATGGGTATATGTCGGCGAGCTTCCAGCGCGGCAGATGATCGAATTTGGTCACGTACTGCCAGAGGCCGGCGATGAACCGGCGTGGACGGCCAATCTGCCGGCAGCGGATCGCGATTTCATGCAATCCGTGGGACCGCAGACAAAGGGCAAATGACAGAAGGGCGGCAACGCCCGCGCCGCGGTTAGCTCGTCGGCAAATAGCGCTCGGACTGCCTGCAAGAGGCTGGCGATTCGATACGCGAAAATGTCAATCAGGGAAGGTCTTCAATGCGTGGCTATACCCGATTCGACATCGACGGCGCTGGGTGGAACCGCTTGGTGGCAACGCGATCCAGGTGATCAATCCCGCCGGCGAGCAGCCGGCAGGACTAATCACTCTAGGAGCGGCTGCGGACGTAGATCGCGCTGTGAAGGCCGCGCGAACGCATTTGCCAGCGTCTCCCGCGGCAGCCGCCAGGAACGGATCGATATCCTTTCCAGAATTTTGAACGTGTACGCGAGGTGTCATGCTGATCTCGGCGCCGCTCGGCAGCAGGTCCCAGCAACAGACCCGGCGGTCGTTGCGCGCACGGTCGGAGATGAACGCGCGGCGCCGGCTCGTCCAGTCCGTAGTAGTTGAGCCGAGCCCTCGCATGGTCGTTGAGGGGAACTCATATCGTGGGCGAGCCTTTCGGCGGCGACTTTGGTCGTCCGAAGGAGCCAACCGAAGTCGGTATGGACGATCAAAATCGAGAGATGTGGCTTGGCTGCGGCGCGTAAAAGCGTGAACGTCTGCTCGCCACCGGTCGGACCCGAAGTAGTTCTATAAAAGAATTGAAATCAGCTTTCGAAGGCGAGCCTCCAGGAAGTACGGTGGCTCAGGGGGCAGCGCACGCATAATCGCGGGCTGCAACAAGTAGATAGTTCAAAGATGACTTCATTTTTCGCTTTTTCGGCCGAAGCGAGCGTGCGCCTAGGTGGTCGTGAGCTTGAGCGGATGGGTCCCGCTCTGGCGATCGAGGGGAAGACTCGGGCGGCTTGACTAGTTCCAAAAAAGAACGTTAGATTGGCGAGGAACGACGGTCGATCAAGGCCGCGCTTTGTTGGATCGTGCCACTCGGGCATGCAATCCTCATTTTTGGGAGGAAGTGATGCTGGGGCTCTTCAGGTCTGCTTTCGCGGTGCTGCTTCTGGCGTTCGGGTCATCGGCTTCTGCTGCCGATATGCCGGGGATCACGCCAACGGAGATCAGGATCGGGGGCATCTTTCCCTTTAGCGGTCCTGCTTCGTCGATCGGTCTCGTTGGTCGAGGGCTTCTCGCGTATGTCCAGTCGATTAACGACCGCGGCGGAGTAAACGGCCGAAAGGTCAACTACATTGCGTATGACGATGCCTATAGCCCACCAAAAGCGGTTGAGCATGCGCGAAGGCTCGTCGAAAGCGATGAAGTGGCCTTCATGTTCAGCCAGCTCGGCACGCCCGGCAACTCGGCCACTGCAAAGTATCTGAAGTCGAGGGGCGTGCCGGCGATCGGCATCGTCTCGGGATCGAACAAGTTCACGAATGTGGCGGAGTTTCCGCTGACGACGACCAGTCTGGTCAGCTTCGACACCGAAGGGAAAATCTACGCCAGGTTCCTGACCAAGACGCTGCCGAACGCGAAGTACGCGATTCTGTATCAGAACGATGATCTCGGAAAAGACTACCTCAACGCTTTCAAGGGGGTCCTTAAAGACGAGTTCGACAAGAAGGTCGTCGCAATTGCCTACGAGGTCAGCGAGCCGACGGTGGATTCGCAGGTGGTGAGTCTCAAGAGTTCGGGCGCCGAGGCATTGTTGGTGGCTGGTACCCCGAAGTTCGCGGCGCAGGCAATCCGCAAAGCTGCCGAAATCGGTTGGAAGCCGATGATCGTACTGAACTACCCATCAAGCTCGGTTGGCGCCACGCTGAAGCCCGCAGGTCTCGACAATTCAATAGGCGTCATCGTTGGAACGGTGGCGATGGACCCGACCGACTCGCAGTGGGATAACAACGACGGAATGAAGAACTTTCGAGCATTTGTCGCGCGGTATTTGCCCGGAATCGATATTGCCGACACGAACTATCTGTTCGGGTATACGCAAGGCATGCTGCTCGAACGCCTGCTCAAGCAGTGTGGGGACGATCTGTCGCGCGAAAACATCATCGGGCAGGCCAAGAACCTCAAGAACGTCGCGCTTTCCACGCTGCTGCCTGGGATCACGGTCAATACAAGCGACAAGATCAACATGAATTTCACGCAAATGAGGCTACAGCGCTGGACCGGAACGCGGTGGGATCAATTCAGCGAGGTTCTCGATGCCAGCTCGGAGTGATGAGGTTGGTGGTGTCTCGCTAACGCCGGTGGCGTCAATCGCTGCAGCTGAAATGAGGTTATCGTGAAAGGATTGATGCAGAACCAGCCTTTGCTACTGTCCTCGCTCTTGAAGCATGCGGAGCGCGTCCATTCGCGGACGGAGATCGTTTCGCGCACCGTGGAGGGCTCGATTCATCGCTATACGTATGGGGATGCGGCGCGTCGCACCAGAAAGCTTGCCGATGCTTTGACCCGCCATGGGATCTTGCAGGGCGATCGTGTCGCAACTCTTGCCTGGAACACGTTCAGGCATTTCGAGATCGAGCATGGCGTCACGGGAATCGGTGCAGTATGGCATGCGATCAACCCGAGGCTTATCCCGGATCAGATCAGCTACATTGCTAATCACGCCGAAGACAAAATCCTGTTCTTCGACAGCTCGTTTCTTCCCCTCGTGGAGAAGCTGGCGGCCGGGCTTTCCTGCGTGAAGATGTTTGTCCTGATGGCGGATCGAGCCGGCATGCCAAGGACGACGCTGCCGAATTTGCTGTGCTACGAGGAATTCGTGGACTTGGGAAAGGAGGAGTTTGAATGGCCGGTATTCGACGAACTTTCGGCCTCCTCCCTGTTCTACACGTCGGGGACCACAGGCAATCCCAAGGGCGTTCTCTACTCGCATCGATCGGATATCCTGCATTGCCTCTGCATCTGCGGTGCGTACGCAATGGGCATTGCGCCGCGCGACACGCTTCTGCCGATGACCCCGATGTTTCACGCGAACGGGGCCTGGGGCCTGACCCATGCAGCTCCCATGGTCGGTGCCAAGCTGGTCCTGCCAGGACCCAAAATGGACGGCGCCGCCATTGCGGAGTTGATCGACAGGGAAGGCGTGACCATGACCGCCGGGGTCCCGACACTCTATTCAAACCTACTCCAGTACTTAGAGTCCAGGGGTACCGGTGCTGGGACGCTCGAGCGCATCATAGTTGCCGGTTCGGCGCCCGCGCCCAGCCTGATCGAGGGTCTTGAGCGCCTGGGCGTCTCGGTCAACCATCTGTGGGGCATGACTGAGACGAGTCCTTGCGGTACGTCTTCGCAGCCGTCGCGACGCACGGCGAGCCTTTCCCCGCAGGATCGGCTTCGACGCAAGACCAGCCAGGGGCAGCCGATCTACGGCGTCGACATCAAGATCGCTGACGAGCGGGGCAGTGAGATGCCACGCGACGGAAAATCCAGCGGCCGATTGATGGTGCGTGGACCGTGGATCATCAGCGGTTACTACGGGGAGGACAAGCCGCTGCTGGAGGACGGCTGGTTCAATACCGGGGATCTCGCTGTGATGGATGATGATAATTACATCCAGCTGACCGATCGCGCCAAAGACGTTGTGAAGTCAGGCGGTGAATGGATTTCGTCCATCGACCTGGAAAACCTGGCGAAGGGATGCCCGGGAGTCACGGAGGCGGCCGTGATCGGCGTTCCTCATCCGAAATGGGAGGAGCGACCGCTGCTTATCGTCGTGCCGACATCCGGAGCGACCGTAACGGCGCAATCGATCAGGGCCTATCTGGACAACAAAATCGCCAAATGGTGGATGCCTGACGATATCGTCTTCGTTGACGCGCTCAGCTATGGCGCGACGGGCAAGATCCAGAAGATGGAGCTGCGCCAACGCTTCTCAGGGCATTATTCCGCGCCAGCGCGAGGGGACAGTGCAAGAGTGCCACAGGGCACTTCAGCGCAGAGCAACGCATCGTGATGCGAACCTCATCGAGCCGTCGCCAGTCCCCGCCGAAAGGCAAACGCCCGGGATCACGCTGCTTGTCTGCGGGTCCTTGCCTTGCTCGGCTTCTGTTCGGGAGAGGCCTTCTCGAGCTTCCCGCGCGCGCCGGGGCCCGGATGGGTATGAACTTCCTTCGCCGACAGCGGTTCGCCGCATTCCGAGCACACCATTACGGGATCGAAGACCTTGCCGCATTTCTTATGCTCATGCAGCAGAGGTCGCCCGCGTTCGTCGACCATGTGCGTGTCGCCCCAATGGACGAGCGCCATCATGATCGGATAGAGATCGAGGCCCTTTTGCGTCAGGATGTACTCATGGCGCTTGGGTGAATCCTGATAAGGAATTCGCCGCAACACGCCGTTCCGCACCAGCTTCTTCAGCCGCTCGGCAAGCAGATGGCGCGTGATCCCGAGCGCAGACTGGAAGCCTTCAAATCGTCGGGTGCGCAGAAAGCATTCGCGTAAAATCAGAAGGGTCCAACGGTCGCCAATTACACCTATGGTTCGCGCCAGTGAACATGGCTCTTCCTCGAGGGCATCCCACTTCATTCGTACTTCTCCACTCTTCCAGCGACGGGTCGCTCGAATCGCCAACGCAACCGTCTTTTCAAGAACCATTCTAGATAGGGACTACGTTCCAAACAACCTCTAACCGATCTGGGCCAAAATAGCAGAAACTGCCAGTTTATTGACAGTTCGTTTTTAGAACTGTATGAGAGTTGGCGATACGGTTCGTGCGGACCAAACATGACCACTTCAACAATGCCTATGCGGGAGAGGCCGGCGTGACAGCTCTGAAGGTTGAATTCCAGTTCGATTTCGGCAGTCCCAACGCCTATCTGGCGGAACGCGCAATACCTGGCGTCGAGCGACGGACAGGCGTGAAGTTTGATTATGTGCCGATACTTCTCGGCGGCATCTACAAGGCGACCGGCAACATGTCCCCGGCGGAGTCGCTGCACGGCATCAAGAACAAGCCCGAATACATGGCGCTCGAGACGCAGCGCTTCATCCGTCGCCACAACATCACGACATTTCGGCAAAACCCGTTTTTCCCGGTGAATACGCTGATGCTGATGCGCGGTGCGGTCGCCGCTCAGTTCGAGGGTATGTTCGAGCCGTATTTCCGGGCCGCTTACCATCACATGTGGGAGGATCCGAAGAAGATGGACGACGTCGAGGTGTTCCGCGCGGCTTTCAAATCCTCAGGGCTCGACATCGACAGGCTGATGGCACGAGCTCAGCAGGACGACGTCAAGAAGAGGCTCATCGACCTGACCACGGATGCGGTCAACCGCGGAGCATTCGGTTCGCCGACGTTCTTCGTCGGCAAGGAGATGTTCTTCGGCAAGGACCAGCTCCGGGACGTCGAGGAATCGATCGTCGAGCAGATGCGACAGCCTGCCGCCAGCATTGCGTGACTCGAAACGCAGCACGAGATAATGCGCCTGGCCGAAGGAGTTGGCGTAATGGCCGGAAGAACCAGCCAGGAGAGGGGAAACGTCATGCCAGGGCCGCTTAGCGGAGTTCGTGTGCTCGATCTGACCGGTGTGGTATCAGGTCCGTTCGCGACGATGTTTTTGGCCGACCAGGGCGCCGACGTGATCAAGATCGAGCCCATTGGTGGCGACATCACCCGCCGCAGCCGCGCCACCATCGACAAGCGCGGTGAGTTCTCGGCGTTGTTCATCTCATCAAACCGTGGCAAGCGTTCGCTTGCGCTCGACGTCAAGAGCGAAGCCGGTCGCGAGGTGCTTGCCAAACTTGTCGCGCAATCCGACGTGCTGGTGCAGAATTTTCGGCCCGGCACGATGGAACGCCTCGGGCTCGGGGCCGCCGAGTTGCGCGGCCGCTATCCGCGGCTGATTTACGTTTCCATCAGCGGCGTCGGCGAAACCGGCCCTTATGTCAAGAAGCGCGTCTACGATCCGATCATTCAGGGTCTCTCGGGGTTCGCCGACATCCAGTCGCAGCCCGTGACCAACCGGCCACAGATGATCAGAACCATCGTTTGCGACAAGACCACGGCCGTCATGACGGCACAAGCGGTTGCAGCAGCGCTCTATGCGCGAGAGAAGACCGGACGAGGGGATCACATCCAGGTCGCGATGCTGGATGCAATGATCTCCTACCTCTGGCCAGAAGGTATGATGCAATACACTGTGGTGGGCGCCGAGGCTGCTGCGGCCGATCCCAATGATCGCCCCGACCTCGTGTTCAAGACCAGCGACGGCTACATCACTTGCGGTACTATCTCGGATTCGGAATGGCAGGGGTTTTGTCGGGCGACAGGTGATCCGGAGCTTGGCACCGACCCACGTTTTGCGACGCCGGCGGCGCGTTCCGTCAATGCGACTGCTCGCATCAACAAGATGGCTGAATACATCGCGCAGCACAACACCGCCGAATGGCTGGAACGGCTCGATGCAGCGGACGTCCCCTGCGCGCCGATCCTGCGCCGTGGGGAGATCATTCACAACGAGCAGGTGATTGCGCGCGATCTCATTGCCGAGTTGGACCAGCCCAGTGTTGGTCGCATTCGACAGCCCAAGCCGGCCGCTCGCTTCGAAGTCAATCCGGCTGCGATCGGTGGCCCTGCCCCCCGAATCGGCGAGCATTCGCGCGAGATCCTGGGTGCGCTCGGCTATGACAATGCCGCAATCGAGAAGATGGCGACCGAAAAATCGGTCCGGATCTCGGGTTAAGCCGGCGGAGCTTTTGGCAGCACCGGCGTAATTGGAACGAGCGGAATGTTAGCTTCCTGGCCGAGCCGATAGGCAGGCCGGGCGTGGATGCGCTCCAGATAGGGCAGGGCGTTATCGCAGACGCCCACCTCATAGGTGATCGCCCATTCGAGACACGTGGTCAGCAGGATATCGGCGCTGGTGAACTGATCGCCCATCAGGTATCGGCGTCCATCGGCAAGCGCGACCTCCACATGGCGCAATTGCTCGCGGAAATACTCGCCTGCCCTGGCGACGACTTCGGGAGCAATGCCGTAGATGGTGCCAAGCCCATCTGCCCGATGGCGCCGCATTACATAGAGGCTAGTGGAATCAAGCTCTGCAACGATGAAGAAGCACCATTCCAGCCAGGCAGCATAGTCGCGCTGCTTTTCTGGGATCAGCGCCCGGTCCCGCGTGGAGTAAGTGCGTGACAGGTACGCGACGATAGCGGCACTCTCGCCGATGCAGAAATCGCCGTCCTGTAGCAGCGGGACCTTCTGCCGCGGATTGAGCGCGGTATATTCCGCCGTCTTGGTTTCCCCAGTACGCGGCCCGATCGGCTTGCTCGTGTAGGCGAGATCGAGCTCGTACATCGCCCAGTGCGCCCGTACGGTCCGGCTGGTGCCTGCTCCCCACAGCGTCAGATTCGGCATGGTGTCCATCTCACCATTTCTCCGCGGAAGGACGGAGGTCGAGTTCATGTGTCCAGCCATCTCTCGTCTGCCCGTGCGCGAACCAATAGGCTTCCGCGATCGATGATGTTTTCGTCAGGCTATCCGGTGGAATCTCGCTCGCCTCCATGCCTTTAGCCGCCTTCATGCGGGCATGGATCGCCGGGCTGTCGACGCCGGCATCGATAATGAGGTGCACCACGTGGATATTTTTTGGGCCCAATTCCCGGGCCATTGACTGCGCGACAGCGCGTAGACCGAATTTCGCGCTGGCGAAGGCCGCATAGCCCGTTCCGCCGCGGAGGCTGGCGGTCGCGCCGGTGAACAGGATGCTGCCCCGACCGCGCGATACCATGTAGCGTGCGGCCTCGCGGCCGACCAGAAATCCGGCGTAACAGGCGAGTTCCCACGCTTTAGAGAACAGCTTCTCGGTTGTCTCCAGTAAAGGCTTGTTGACGTTCGATCCGGCGTTGAAAAGGCAGACCTCGATTGGCCCGATCTCCTTCTCGATGCGCGCGAATATTTCCTGAACCCCGGATTCCTGGCGAGCATCGACACTAAAGGCGTGAATCCTGTGACCCGCCGCTCTCAGCTCCGCCACAAGCGCCTGCGATTTTGCTGCCTCCCGCCTGCAGATACAAACGGTATATCCGCCCTTCGCAAAGCGGCGGGCGACGGCCGCCCCGATCGCGTCGCCAGCGCCGACAAGTATCGCCACTCCGCGGGCTCTCGCCATCTCGATTCCTCCCGATCAGTTCTTATTTGAAACGGTTTAAATAGACTGTGTCGACGATGCTGTAAACGACGTATGCGAGTGATAGAACCAGTTTCGATGCACAGGCCAGATAAATCAATCTGAAAATGTCGATTGACTAGTTCTAAAAAAGAACGTTCAATCGTCGTTAGATGCGGTGAGTGAGCGGGCTGCCGGCGCTAAGCCAAAGACGCCAGATCTAGCCTGATCGGAGGAAAAGCCATGCAAAAGCGGAGCGCGACCGTCGCTGTGATCGGCGCCGGTGACTATATCGGTGCCGAGATCGCGAAGAAATTTGCTTCGGAAGGCTTCACGGTCTTCGCCGGTCGCCGCAACGGCGACAAGCTGGAGCCCTTGGTCAAGGAAATCGAGAAGGCAGGGGGCGAGATTCATGCGCGTTCGCTCGACGCGCGCAAGGAAGATGAGATCGTTTCATTCCTCGGCGATGCCGACAAGCACGCTCCGCTCGAGGTCTGCATCTTCAACATCGGCGCCAATGTCAATTTTCCCATTCTCGACACCACTGAACGGGTGTTCCGCAAAGTTTGGGAAATGGCGTGCTATTCCGGTTTTCTCGCGGGGCGCGAAGCCGCGCGGCTGATGCTGCCCCGCGGCAAGGGCAACATCTTCTTCACAGGCGCGACCGCCAGTCTCCGCGGCGGAACGGGCTATGCGGCGTTCGCCAGCGCAAAGTTTGGCCTTCGCGCGGTTGCGCAGGCGATCGCGCGCGAATTGGGCCCCAAGAACATCCACGTCGCGCACCTCGTCATCGATTCCGGCGTCGATACCGAATGGGTTCGCCAGAGACGGATCGAGGCGCTTGGGCCGAATGCACTGGACAATCCCGACCTGCTGATGCCCCCAGCCTCCGTCGCAGAATCGTATTGGCAGCTCTATCAACAGCCCCGCAGCGCGTGGACGTTCGAGATGGAAATTCGACCGTTCGGCGAAAAGTGGTAACGAGGCCTTTCGATGGAGCTTAAGCTTTCGAAAGAGGATGCTGCTTTCCGCGATGAAGTGCGTGCATTCATCGTGGAGCACTATCCGCAGGAAATGCGGGTGCCGAACCCGGAGACTGACCTGACCAAGGAGCAGACGCTCCTTTGGCATCGCATCCTCTACAAGAAGGGCTGGATCGCGCCGCTGTGGCCGAAGGAATATGGTGGGCCCGGCTGGTCGATCACGCAGCGCTTCATCTTCGAGCAGGAAACCAGCCGAGCCGGGACGCTGCCGCCTTTGGCATTCAGCGTCACCATGGTCGGGCCCGTCATCTACACTTTCGGTAGCAAGGCGCAGAAGGAGAAATTCCTGCCGCGCATTCTCTCCGGCGAGGACTGGTGGTGTCAGGGCTATTCGGAGCCCGGCTCAGGATCGGACCTTGCGTCGGTCAGAACCAAGGCCGTACGTGATGGCGACCATTACGTCGTCAACGGCCACAAGACCTGGACGACGCTGGCGCAGCACGCCGACTGGATCTTTTGCCTGGTGCGGACCGACCCGGCGGCTAAACCGCAGGCCGGCATATCCTTTCTCCTGATCGATATGAAATCGCCCGGCGTGACCGTGCGCCCGATCATCACCATCGACGGCAGCCACGAGGTCAATGACGTCTTCCTGGAAAATGTCCGCGTTCCGATCGAAAACCTGATCGGTGAGGAGAATAAGGGCTGGACCTACGCAAAATTCCTGCTCGGAAACGAGCGCACCAGTATGGCCGGCATCGGCCGTTCGACGCGCTACCTGGATCGGCTGAAGCAAATCGTGAAGGCCGAGATTCCCGAAGAAGATCCGACGTATCTCGAATTCGTACGGGATATCGCACGGATCGAGCTGGACGTGTTGGCCTTGGAAGCAACCGAGCTTCGCGTGGTGGCACAAATGGCCCGCGGGATCGATCCAGGCGCCGCCGCGTCGTTGTTCAAGATTCGGGGTACGGAGATCTTCCAGAACATCACCGAGCTGACGCACCGGGCAATCGGTAATTACGGTCTGGCGATCCGGGAGCATCCCGTCAGTGCCAACCGCTTCATGCCGGGCCCGGCCTACGGTCATACTGCGTCCGAGAAGTACCTGAATTCACGCAAGCTCTCAATCTACGGCGGATCGAACGAGATCCAGCGCAACATCATCGCCAAGGCCGTGCTCGGACTTTAGGCCGAGCGGAGTACGGGGGATCGGATGGATATTCAGTTCACAGAAGAGCAGGCACTATTGCGGTCCAGCGTGCAGCGGCTTCTGCGGGATCGATACGACTTCGAAGCGCGTCGCAAGATCGTAGCCAGCGAAGAAGGCTTCAGTCGCAAGCACTGGGCCTCGTTCGCCGAACTCGGCCTGCTTGCCGCACCTTTTTCGGAGGATGCGGGCGGCCTCGGCGGTGGCCCCCTGGCGACCATGATCGTGATGCAGGAATTCGGCCGTCACCTCGTGGTCGAGCCATTTTTGGAGACGGTCGTTCTGGCCGGCGGCCTGATCGAGAGTGAAGCCTCGCCTGCACAGAGGGATCAGTTCATTCCCAACATCATCTCCGGGAAATCAATCTGGGCGCTGGCCTGGGCCGAAAAGGGCTCGCGCTACGATTTCGCTGACGTCACCACAACGGCGCGCCGCGAAGGTAGTGACTATGTCCTGAACGGCGAAAAGGCGGTCGCGATCGCGGCCCCCTGGGCGGATTACCTGATCGTCTCAGCACGCACCTCGGGCCACCGTCTCGATTCGGAAGGCGTCAGTCTGTTCATCGTTGATCGTCGCGCCGCCAATCTTCACCTGCAAGGCTTCAAGACGATCGACGGCCGCCGAGCGGCCGAGGTCAGCCTCAAGGACGTGCGCGTCGGCAACGATAGCTTGCTAGGCGAAGAAGGAGGGGGCGCTGGCGCGCTAGAGGCGATTTCCGAACGCGTCATTGGCGCGCTGTGTGCCGAGGCCGTCGGCGCGATGGCCGAATTGAACTCGGCGACGCTGGAATACACCAAGACGCGAAAGCAGTTCGGCGTGGCGCTCGGCACCTTCCAGGTTTTGCAGCATCGGATGGTAGACATGTTCATCGCGCATCAGGAAGCGGTGTCCCTGATGCAGCATCTCAACTTAGGTCTGGCGGCAAACGAATCGGGCCTATCGAGACTGGCGTCGGGAGCCAAGGCAAAGGTCGGCTACGCCGCTAGATTCGTGGCCGATCAGGCCGTGCAACTGCATGGCGGCATGGGCATGAGCGACGAGCTCAATGTCGGCCACTACTTCAAGCGGATTTCTTCCATCAACATCCAGTACGGCGATCCCGCATTCCATGTTCTGCGCTATGCGCAGACCGATGCGGCCGCTTAAATCAGAGGCAAAATATGACAGAAGCAGTCATCGTATCGACCGCGCGCACCGGGGTCGGGAAGGCCTACCGCGGGGCGTTGAACAACACCGACGGACCGACCATGGCGGGCCATGTGATCGCGGAAGCCGTCAGGCGCGCCAAGATCGAGCCCGGCGAAGTCGAGGACATCGTGATGGGTTGCGCGATGCAGCAGGGCACCATGGTTATGAACGTCGCTCGCAAAGGCGCGATCCGTGCCGGATTGCCGGTGACGGTTGCCGGCACGACCATTGATCGGCAATGCGCATCCGGCTTGCAGGCCATCGCGGTCGCCGCGCGCTCGATCATGCTTGACGGCGTCGATGTCGCCATCGGAGGCGGCATCGAATCCATCAGCCTCGTCCAGAACGAGTATATGAACAAGTTTCACGCTGTCGACGCCGATTTGATGGCGATGAAGCCGGAAATGTACATGTCGATGCTGGAGACCGCCGAAGTGGTCGCCGAGCGCTACAAGATCGGGCGCGACCGCCAGGATGAATATTCGCTCGACTGCCAGCGTCGCGTCGGAGCCGCGCTGCAGGGTGGGCGCTTCAGTGACGAGATCGTTCCGATCACGACGAAAATGGCTGTCGTCGACAAGGACACCAAGGAGATCTCCTACCAGGAGGTTACCCTGGCACAAGACGAAGGTCCGCGCCCGGAGACCACGGCCGAGGGCTTGGCCAAAATCAAGCCGGTGTTCGAAGGCAAGACCATCAGCGCCGGCAATGCCAGCCAGCTCTCCGATGGCGCGTCGGCTTGCGTAATCATGAGCGACAAGATTGCTGCAAAGAAGGGAATCCGGCCGCTTGGCATTTTCCGCGGCTTCGTCGCCGCGGGTGTCGAGCCCGACGAGATGGGTGTCGGGCCGGTGGCCGCGATCCCTCGCTTGCTGAAACGGCACGGCTTGCGAATCGACGATATCGATCTGTGGGAGCTGAACGAGGCCTATGCGGTTCAGGTGATCTACTGCCGCGACAAGCTGGGCATTGATCCGGACAAATTGAACGTCAACGGTGGGGCGATCGCCATCGGCCACCCCTATGGCATGACGGGCTCGCGACTGGCCGGCCATATCCTGATCGAGGGCCGGCGCCGCAAAGCGAAATTCGGCGTGGTGACGATGTGCATCGGCGGCGGTATGGGCGCGGCCGGACTTTTCGAGATCGTGCACTGATCGGAAACTGGAGGCTTACGTGAAGACAGCTATCACTGAACTATTTGGCATCCAGCATCCGATTATTCAGGGCGGCATGCATTATGTCGGCTTTGCCGAACTGGCTGCAGCGGTGTCCAACGCCGGCGGCCTTGGCATCATCACCGGCTTGACGCAGAAGACGCCGGAGCTGTTGGCCAAGGAGATCGCGCGCTGCCGCGATATGACGGACAAGCCGTTCGGCGTAAACCTCACCTTCCTGCCGACCTTTTCGGCGCCACCCTATCCCGAATACATTCAAGCCATCGCCGAAGGCGGCGTCAGGGCCGTCGAGACCGCGGGCCGCAGTCCCGAGCAATACATGCCAGCGCTCAAGGCGGCTGGCATCAAGGTGATCCACAAGTGCACGTCCGTCCGGCATTCGCTCAAAGCCCAGGAAATCGGGTGCGACGCCGTCAGCGTCGACGGTTTCGAATGCGGCGGTCATCCCGGCGAAGACGACATGCCCAACATGATCCTGTTGCCGCGCGCCGCCGATGAGTTGTCGATCCCATTCGTGGCCTCGGGCGGCATGGCGGATGCCCGCAGCCTGGTCGCGGCGCTGGCGATGGGCGCGGCAGGCATCAATATGGGCACGCGTTTCATCGCTACCAAGGAAGCGCCGGTGCACGACAACGTCAAGAACGCGCTGTTGGAAGCTACCGAACTCGACACCCGCCTTGTAATGCGCAACTTGCGCAACACCGAGCGTGTGTTGAAGAACAAGGGCGTCGATCGCCTGCTGGAGATCGAGCGTGAAAAGGGCAAGAGCCTGAAGATCGAGGACATCCTCGACCAGGTCGCGGGCGTCTACCCCAGGGTCATGATCGATGGCGACATGGATGCCGGGGCCTGGAGCTGCGGCATGGTCGTCGGCCTCATCCATGACATTCCAACGGTGAAGGAACTGATCGATCGCATCATGACCGATGCGGATGCGATCATCCGTCAGCGACTAACCGGCTTCCTCGACGCCGACGAAAATTCCGCCCGAAAGAGGGCTTGAGGCGACAGACGTCCGCTAACGAGGTGGCGGATTGCTGATGGTCCTGGGCCGGGAGGCTGCGTATCATGACCGATGGATCAATTTCGATTGACACCGGAACGGACGAACTACTCTGCTCGGTCCGAGATCGCGTTGCCATTATCACGCTGAACCGGCCCGAAGCGCGGAATTCACTATCGGACCATTTGACGCCGGCGCTGCGCCGGATGATCAGGCAGACTGGCAGCGATCCTGATGTCGGCGCTCTGCTGATCACCGGCGCCGGCACCGCGTTTTGCTCCGGCGGTGATGTCAAGGGTATGGGCACAAAGTCGTCCACGAGGCCCATGGCCTATGGAGACAAGGTCGTACGCCTGATGGAAGGGCAGCGGACGCTGACCGGGGCGCTTGTTTCTCTCCGCAAGCCAACGATCGCGGCGCTTCCGGGGCCGGCCGCCGGCGCCGGCCTTGCCATCGCGCTTGCTTGCGATATCCGGATTGCCTCCGAATCTGCCTTAATGACTACTGGTTATGCCAAGATTGCATTGACCGGAGACTACGGAATTTCCTGGCTGCTGACCCGGTTGGCCGGAACGGCGCGCGCGCGAGAGCTGATGTATTTGTCAGAACGGATCGATGCCCGCCGCTGCGAGGCGTTGGGCCTTGTCAACCGTGTAGTACCCGATGCAGATCTGCTAAGCGAAGCGTTTGTCATCGCAAGAACACTCGCGAATGGTCCGGCCCATGCGTATGCAGCGATCAAAGACAATCTCGATCTGGCGCTGTCGACAGATTTTGTGACATCGCTGGACCATGAAGCCAAAAACATGGTCATGGCGGCGGAGACTGCACAGCATGCTGAAGCCGTAAAGGCGTTCATCGAGAAGCGCGCGCCTGATTTTCGAGGCATTCCATGAAGACAGCAATTGTCATCGGAGTGGGCCCAGAGCGGGGACTGGGGGCCCAGTTGTGCAAGAGATTCGCCGCTGAAGGTTTGAGGGTGATAGTCGCCGGCCGTACGAAACTCGCGCTCGAGACGATCGCAAATGACATTACCTCATCGGGCGGACAGGCTCTCCCGATAGTGGCGGATGCGACGAACGAAGCCGATGTAGTCGCAATGTTCGACAGAGCCGGCGATGAACTCGATCTGGCGATCTATAATGCGGGCAACAACACACCCGGGCGTATTCTGGAGATGGAAGCGGGGTACTTCGAGCAAAGCTGGCGTGTCGTCTGCTTCGGTGGGTTCCTGTTTGGCCGCGAGGCCGTTCGCCGCATGCTGCCGAACAAGGCCGGCACGCTTTTGTTTACCGGCGCCAGTGCTTCGCTGCGCGGAAAAGCGGGGTATGGCGCGTTCAATTCGGCGAAAGCTGGCTTGCGGATTCTCGCGCAGGCCATGGCAAAGGAATATGCCAGCGAAGGGATCCATGTAGGGCACGTCGTTGTCGACGGAGCCATCGCCGGTGACAAGATCTTCAAGCGCATACCCGACGCAGCCCAGCGGGAGAACAGCCTGGTCAGTATCGAGGGCATAGTCGACGCATTTGCGTTCCTCTACCGGCAATCACTGCGAGCATGGTCGTTTGAAGTTGATGTCCGTACCTCCCAGGAAAGGTGGTGATCGCCGTCAAGCCGGTGCCTCATTCATGGGAGGCGGGCCCGTGGCCACCTGAAATTTCTCAGCGTCATGACGTGCAATTGCAAGCCGTGGCCTATGCTCCGCTTCACGGTGCAGGAAGGTGATGGACTACGAACTGGCGTTCGGATTCGTCACTAAGCGTAAAGGCGCGAACATGGCTGCGAAGGCGCGCGATCACATATTTGGCTACACGATTTTCAATGGTTTTTCCGCGCGAGATGCCCAGCTCATAGAGATGGCAGGCCGGCTCGGGCCGGCCAAGGGTAAAAGCTTTGATGGGGGCAATGTGTTGGGGACCCTGGATCGTCACGCATGACGAAATTGACGACTCCTACAAACTCAGGATGGAAGCTCGCGTGAACTGAGAACTTCGTTCTCAAGGTACCAGCGAAGGCGTGCTTTTCTCATTCGAGGAAATCATTGCACACGTCACCCTGGATGAGACGTTGATGCCCGGCGAGTTCATCGAGTCTGACACGGTTGGCAATGGCTGCGGCCTCGAACTCGGTGGTACCTCGAGCATGGAGAGGGCATTGAGCTCGAAGTCGAGAAGATCGGCATCCTGAAGAACCGCGTGGAACGCCGGACTGGTTGATATCGATGACGACTTGCAAAACGCAAGTCATCATGTATTGTGCCTGCAAGAGCCGGAGTGTGCATCTGCAGGTGAGGGGCCGGAAAACAGGAGGCAACTTTGTCCGAGGAAGCGATGGTTGCGCGCGAGGAGCGTGGCAATATCTCCGTTTTGACGATGGTTTACCGGCCGTACAATCTGCTCGGCCCGAAGCTCATCAACGCTATCGTGGAGCAGGTGGAAGCATCGCGAAAGGCGGGTAGCCGTGCCATCGTGATCCGGAGCGGATTGCGCCACTTTTCTGCCGGCGCCGACCTGGACATCTTTGACAAGCGCGTAGCGGAGGGCACATCTGATCAGAGCGGTGAAAATCGGCTGCTGAGCGGGGTCGAGTTCCTCCGCTTCATGGAATTATTGCCGATTCCGTTGATCGCCAGCGTTCATGGCGTTTGCCTCGGCGGCGGGCTCGAGCTCGCGCTGTCATGCGACTATGTCATCGCAGCTTCGTCAGCAAAGATCGGCTCGGTCGAGGCGACGCTTGGGTTGCATCCGCTACTTGGCGGAATCCAGCGGCAAGTTCAGCGGATCGGGGCACAGCGAGCCAAAGAGATGTCGATGTTGGCACGGCGCTACGATGCGCCGACATTGGAGAAGTGGGGCCTGATTAATCTTACCGTGCCCGAGGAATCCTTGGAAAAGGCGACGATGTCTATCGCGGAGGAGTTCGCGCAGGGGCCGACGGTAGCGCACGCGGCGACCAAGGAGCTAGTGCATATTGCGGTCAACGACGGTGTGGTGGCGGCAGACGAGGCGATGGCAAGAGTGCAGGCGCCGATCTGGGCATCGGAAGATCTGAAAACCGGTCTTGCGTCATTCCGCAAGAACGGCCCGGGTCTCGCCAAGTTCGCGGGGCGTTGACATGGGCGGTCCTCTCAACGGAATCCGTGTCGTCGACTTCTCCCGTGTGTTGGCAGGCCCCTTATGCGCGCGAACCTTGCAGGATCTCGGTGCCGAGGTCATCAAGGTGGAGCCGCCAAGCCCGGACGTCTCACGCTTCGCGTTTCCCTCAACCGACGGGATGTCGGGCTATTACGCGCAGCAGAACGCCGGTAAACGCAACGTCAGCATCAATCTCAATGTTCCCGGTGCTTATGAACTCGCACTGAAGCTCTGCGATACCGCCGATGTCGTCGTGGAAAACTTCCGCGCGGGCACGCTTGGTTTCTTCGGCCTTGATTATGAAACCCTGTCCAAGCGCAATCCGCGATTGGTATATGCCTCGATCACCGGCTATGGCCAGGGCGGACCCTGGCGCAGCCGGATGGCCTATGCGCCGACCGTGCAGGCCGAGGCCGGCTTCACCGAAAACAGCATTCGTCACTATGGAGAGGCGTTGACTGAACCGCGCACGGACAGCCTCTCGCACGCGGACGTCTACGCCGGCCTGCAGGCCACCATCGCGATTCTTGGCGCGCTGAATAGCCGCCAAAGGACAGGTCAGGGCCAATATATCGATGTCGCGATGGCTGCGACACTGCTCGCGGTCAACGAACGTGCACATGTCGATCTTTCCGACGATGATATTGGAGCCGAGCCCGCCGTGCTCGGCGCGACGGACTGCTCATTCTTTACCGGACCTAATGGAGAGCATTTCACGGTTGCGACGAGCATTGTCGGCAGCCGGACCTTCCCATCCTGGCTGCGCGCGATGCGTCGCGTGGATTTGATGGACGACCCGCGCTTTGCGAGCGCGGCCGCGCGTCGCTTGAATTTCGGTGTGCTGCACCAGATGATCCAGTCGTGGATCTTGACCTTCCCCGACATGGCGACGCTCGATGCCCAATTCGACGAAGCCAAGATCGCGATGGGCGAGATCCGCTCGATCAAGGAACTAAGCGCGTCGGAATGGAGCGATTATTGGGGCGCAGTGCAGCACGTGCCGGACCGCAGCGGCGGCGAATATCGACTGCCGGGTCGGCCGTGGCGGTTCTCGGCGGAGGAGTTGAAGCCGATCGGAGCACCTGCGTTCCAGGGAGAGCACAATTTCGAGGTGTTCAGCGAACTGGGCGTGAGCCAGGAGGAACTGAGACGCTTGAGCGAAGCGGGTGTGCTGGTCACGCATCCCCGCGCTCTGGAGCCCGAGATTGGCGTCAAACCGCCGGCCGAGTCGGGCCGTGCGGCCTGAGATCCGAGAGAACCATTCGGCTGCGAAGGTTTGCAACCCCCTAGCTGGCACTGGACATACTGGGATTCCGCTCAATATGGTATGAGCTGAATTCGAAGCTAGGAAAACGATGTCCGGTGCGAAGCAGAGCCGTCTTGCCAATAAGGAATGCTCCATGGCTCGTGCCATGGAGGTGGTCGGCGACCGCTGGTCCATCCTGATTCTCCGTGAAGCCTATTATGGCGTGAAGCGGTTCGATGAGTTCGAACACTACATTGGTATTGCTCCCAATATCTTGAGCAATCGCTTGAAGAAGTTCGTCGATGCTGGTGTGATGACGCGCGTGCCGCTGCCCGAACATTCCGGACGATACGAGTACGTGCTGACCGAGAAGGGGCGCGCTTTCTTTCCGGCCTACCTGGCTCTCAAGAAGTGGGGCGATGATTGGCTCGCAGAGCCTGAGGGACCGCAGGTCGTCTTCCGCGATCGTGTCGCTGGGCGCCCGATTGAATTTCCCGTACTGCGGACGTCCAGCGGCAAGCCCCTGCGGCTCGAGGACGTCGAAGTGGTGCCGGGCTCGGGCGCCGTTCCCTTCAATCGCAAGCGATTTGGTGGCACGGCTTCTGCGGAAGCCTCGGCTGGTGTGAGGGCAAGCGCCCAAAGACGAAAGCGGAAGTAGCGGCTTGCCAAGATGCGGCTGAGGCGGCCGGGAGAACGCAGCAGCCGTGGCCCGCTCCGCTTTTACCGGAGCTGAACCCCGCTCTACTGCCAGCGCCGAAAAATGATGCTCGCGTTGACGCCTCCAAAGCCGAAACCGTTGGAGATCGCATGCTCCATCGTCATGGGCCGGGCCTGACCGGCGACAAGGTCGACACCTGCCGCGGCGGCATCGCAAGTTTCGAGATTGAGAGTAGGTGGCGCGACTTGATCGCGCAGCGCCAGAATCGTGAAGATTGCTTCCGCTCCGCCGGCCGCTCCGAGCAGATGGCCAGTTGCGGATTTGGTGGCACTCACGGCAATCTGCCCCTCGCGGCCGAAGACCGCCTTGATCGCCTCCAGTTCGGAAACATCGCCAACTGGCGTTGACGTGGAATGCGCGTTGAGGTGCTGGACGTCACCGGGTTTGAGGCCGGCCTGCCGCAATGCGCCTTCCATGGCGCGGCGCGCACCGTCGCCGTCCTCGGGCCCTGACGTGATGTGGTACGCATCTGCCGTCGTTCCGTAGCCGACGATTTCCGCAATCGGCTTTGCGCCGCGGCGGATCGCATGCTCCAGCTCTTCTATGACCAGGACGCCCGCGCCTTCGCCCATGACAAAGCCGTCGCGATCACGGTCGAAGGGACGGGAAGCGCGGGCGGGCGTTTCATTGAAGCCGGTCGAAAGCGCACGCGCAGCGGCGAACCCGCCCAGGCTCACGAGATCGATGCAGGCTTCCGAACCGCCGCAAACCGCGGCGTCGGCTTCTCCAGATCGGATCAGGCGTGCGGCATCGCCGATTGCCTGCACGCTCGCGGCGCAGGCGGTGACCGGCGCGCCGATGGGACCCTTGAAGCCGTAGCGGATCGAGATGTGGCCAGCCGCGAGATTTGCGAGAAAGGACGGCACGGTGAAAGGCGAGAGACGCCGGACCCCGCGCTGGTCTGTGGTGCGGACCGCTTCCACGATCGCCGGAAAGCCTCCGATGCCGGAAGCGATCACTGTCGCCGTGCGCTCAAGCGAATGCGCGTCGGACGGAGTCCATTCCGCCTGGGCAATGGCCTCGGCCGCGGCGGCAAGCGCGAACAGGATGAAGCGATCCATCCTTCGCTGATCCTTAGGCGCGACGGTCAGATCCGGATCGAATCCGCCCTCTTGATCTTTGGCCCTTGTCGGCACCATTCCTGCGACCCGCGCCGGCAGGGCCGCCGCCCACTCGGGAAGGGCGGCAAGCCCCGAACGGGCCGCGAGCAGCCGTGACCACGCCAGCTCGCTGCCGCAACCCACCGGCGATACCAATCCCAATCCCGTAACGACGACTCGGCGCATCACGGATTCCGTCTCACGAGGAAAGCGCAAGTAGCGCGCGTCTGGTCTCGGTCCGGATCAGATTCGCCCGATACTCCGCCGAAGCGTAGCGATCCGAGAGGCATTCGGTGGTCTCGCTCAGCAATGTGGCCGCCTGGTCGATATTCTCCCGCGACAATGTCTTTCCGGTCAGGAAATCGGCAGCGGCCTGGCCGGCGAAAGCGTGGTTCGCCGCGCCTGTCACGCCGAGGGAGACCTCGGCCACCACGCCGTCTCGCATGCGCACGCCGACCGCAATGCCCACGACAGCAAAGCCGCTCGCGGGATGCCGGATCTTTCGGTATATGAAGCGCATGCCGGCTGTCGGCCGCGGGATATGAATGCTGGTGAGAACCTCGTCCGGTTCCAGCACAGTAGAAAAGATATCGACAAAGAAATCCTGCGCCGCGACCCGTCTGTGGCCGTTCGCGCCAGCGATCTCGATCTCTGCCTTCAGCGCGACGACGACCGCCGGCCAGTCAGCTGCCGGATCGGCATTCGCAAGCGAGCCGCCGATCGTGCCACGGTTACGCACCTGGGGATCGGCTATCAGACTCGCCGCCTGGCGAAAGATGGGCAATTCCTCGAACAGCGTCTCTGATGCAAGCAGGTCGGCATGCCGCGTCAGCGCGCCGATCCTGACTCCGGCTTTGCCGATCTCGATGCCCTTGAGCTCGGTGATGCCTCCGATATCGATCAGAAGTTCGGGCGACGCCAGCCGCAGCTTCAGGGCCGGAAGCAAGGTATGGCCACCGGCCAGGAGCTTCGTTCCGTCGGGATCTTCCCGTAGCAGATCGATGGCCTGGGCGAGCGAAGCCGCGCGGACATAGTTGAAGGCTGCCGGGATCATTGGAGTTCTCCCGAGCTCGCCTCTTGTACCGCCTTCCAGATTCGCGGCGGCGTCAGCGGCATATCGAGATGTTTGATACCGAACGGTGACAACGCATCGAGTACGGCGTGGACCATGCAGGGGGGCGCCGCGATCGAGCCACTCTCGCCGATGCCCTTGACGCCAATCGGATTGGTCGGCGAGGGCGTCTCCTGGAACTGCGAGCGGATGTTCGGCACGTGCTCGGCGCGCGGAACGGCATAGTCGAGCAGCGAGCCGGTCAGGAGTTGTCCATTGTCTGGATCGTAGCTGACCTCTTCATAGAGCGCCTGCGCGATGCCCTGCACGACGCCACCATGAATCTGGCCCGCCGCGAGACGTGGATTGATCAGGGTGCCGACGTCGTCAACCGCGACATAGTCGAGAATGTCGACGATGCCAGTCTCAGGATCGACCTCGACGTAGGTGAGGTGGACGCCTGACGGCGAGCCCATACCGGTTGGGTCGTAAAACTCCGTTTCGTCCAGGCCCGGTGTAACGCCATCCGGCAGCTTGTGGCCGACATAAGCCATGCGGGCCACCTTCGAGAACGTTAACGGCGCGATATCCGTGCCAGGCACGCTGAACGCACCGGCGGAATAGGAAACGTCCTTCTCATCCACTTCCAGCATGCTCGCCGCGATCTTCTTTGCTTTGGCCACGACGCGCTGCGAGCATACATGCACACTGGATCCGCCGACCGCCATCGAGCGGGAATTGAACGTGCCGTGGCCGGCCTGCACTTGCCGCGTGTCCCCCTGCACGATGTCGATGTCCTCAACGGGAATCTGCAGCACGTCCGCGGCAATCTGCGACAGCGACGTGATATGGCCCTGACCCTGGTTCATCGAGCCTGAATAGATCGTCGCCCGGCCGCTGGAATCGATGCTGACCCGCGCACTTTCCCAGCCGCCGCGATCAAATCCGCTGAGCGCCAGCCGCCGCGACGGCGCCATGCCACACATATGCGTATAGGCGGCGATGCCGACGCCGCGATAGACACCGTTGGCACGCAAGGCATCACATTCCTTTCGGCGCCCTTCGTAGTCGAAGGCGGCAAGCGCCTTGTCGAGCAGTCCCTGATAATTACCGCTGTCGTACATCACGCCCGTGCTGCCATACGGTCGATACGGAAATTCCGCTGCTTGAACGAAATTCTTCCGCCGCACCTCGACTTGGTCGAGATGAAGGTGACGCGCGACCGCATCGATCGCCCGCTCGGCGATATAGGCGCCCTCTGGCCGTCCATAGCCGCGATAGGCATCCACCGGCACCGTATTGGTGACAACGACTCGGGATATCGCCTCGTAGTTATCGATCTTATAGGTTCCGGTACCGAAGTTGACGGTGTTCACGGTGGGACCGCCGCTCGCCATGTTCGACAGATAGGCGCCGACATTACCAAGGGTTTCGACTTTCAGGCCCAGGATATTGCCGTCGTTTTTGAACGCGATCTCGATATTCTCCGTGTGCGCGCGACCGTGGCTGGTCGATTGATGGCTTTCGGAGCGGCTTTCCCACCATTTGACTGGCACGCCGAGCTCGCGTGCGAGATAGGGGCAGAGCAAGTCTTCAGGGTAGAGGTGCATTTTGGCGCCAAACCCACCTCCGATATCAGGCGCGATCACCCGCAACTGATGCTCGGGAATACGAACCGTCTCGGCGATCCAGCGCCGGTGCATGTGCGGAACTTGGCTGCCAATATAGACCGTCAGCGTCCCGTCTGGCTCCGGCGTGGCAACGATCGCGCGCGTTTCCATGCAGGTCGGGATCAGGCGGTTGTTGACGACGCGCAGTCCGATGACCTGATCGGCCTCGTGGGCGGCCTTCTGGTAGTCGCCGCCACGCACCTTGTAGATCGTAGTGATGTTGCCGGGAACGTTGTCATGAAGTTGCGGCACGTCCTGCCGGATTGCGGTCTCTTCGTCGATCACGGCAGGCAGCACTTCGTAACCGACGTCGATCAGCCCGACGGCGTCGTAGGCTTCGGCCAACGTTTCCGCCACTACCAGCGCTACGCATTCGCCGACAAAGCGGACGCGGTCGGTCGCGACTACAGGGCGGAACGGCACCTTGCTGCCCGGAAGAACCCAGTTCGGAACAATCGGGCCAATCTTGCCGGCGAGCGCCATCCCGGAAAGGACCAAGCGAACCCCTGGTGCGGCTTTTGCTGCAGAGAGATCGACGCTTCTAATCTCGGCGTGGGCGTGCGGCGATCGCAGTACCGCCATGTGCAGCATGCCCGGCAGCCTGACGTCATCGACGTAGCGGCCCTTGCCAGCGAGCAGCTTGAAATCTTCGCGCCGCTTTAAGGGCCGACCGATATGGCGGATCGCAGGCGTGTCGTTCAAGGCTGCTGCTCCTTCGCTGCGAGGCTTTCAACGGCGCGGACAATGTTGTGATAGCCGGTGCAGCGGCAGATATTGCCGGCAAGTCCATGGCGGATGTCGTGCTCGCCGGGATTGGGATGATCCCTCAGGAGCTGCCGTACGCTCATCACCATGCCCGGCGTACAGAAGCCGCATTGCAGCGCGTGATGTTCGTGAAAGGCGGCCTGAACAGCGCTGAGTTCGCCACCGGGATCGGTCAATCCCTCGACCGTGGTGATCGACGCGCCGTCCGCCGTCACGGCCAGTACCGTGCAGGATTTGACCGCCAGTCCATCGATTTCGACGGTGCAGGCACCGCATTGGGAGGTGTCGCAGCCGACATGGGTGCCGGTGAGGCCAAGATCCTCCCGGATCAGATGGACCAGCAACTTTCGCGCTTCAACGAAAACCGTCTTGCGCGATCCGTTTATCTCGAATGTCACCAAGTGCCGGCTGTGAGGGTCGGGCATTTATCCTCCTGGGATCGGCGCGCGGTTTTTGTTATCCAATAGTCACTCTAATAATAAGAGTGACAAAAATGCAAGACATTTCTTGTCGATGTTCGCGGCTTGGCGCTTGGATGGCGTCCCGAGCATGATTATTCTGCTGAGAAGTGTTGTTAGGAGGGATGATGCGCTCGAAGGGCTTTGAAGGAATGGCGTGCTCGATCGCCGGCGTATTGAACGCTGTCGGTGACCGCTGGGCCATGCTCATCCTGCGCGATCTGTCACTGGGATTGAGCAGATATGACGAGTTGAGGAAGTCGACCGGCGTCACACATGCCACCCTGTCCGATCGGCTCAAGCATCTCGAAGAAAATGAACTGCTCGAGCGGCGTCGGTATCAGACCGGCCCTGAACGCTACGAATACCTTCTGACCCGAAAGGGCAGGGACATTATCCTGGTGATCCAGGCGCTTGCCCAGGTCGGGGACAAGTGGGCGATTACGGGGGATGCGGGTCCGCCGCTCAAATTCATCAACAAGAACAGCGGACGTCCGGTTAAGCTCGCTCTTGTCGATGACAAGTCGGGAGAATTGGTGCGCATGAGGGATGTCCGGCCGTTGGCCGGACCAGGGGCTGACGACCTTGTTCGGTGGCGGCTCGCCAAGTTCGACCAGCGATGATTCGGATTGCAGAAGGTGGACCGGGGGTGAGCTTCCCGATAGAAAATCGGCAAGCGACACCATGTGGGCCGCTTGCCAAGTTCTTTTTGCGAGCTGGCCTCGACTAGCGAACGATGCGCTGGACGGCGATTGCAGTGGCTTCACCGCCGCCGATGCAGAGTGCGGCGACGCCGCGTTTGAGGTTCTGCGCTTCCAGCGCATGCAGCAGCGTCACGATCAATCGCGCGCCGGTGGCGCCGATCGGGTGGCCGAGCGCGCAGGCGCCACCATGGACGTTGAGCTTTTCGCGGGGAATGCCGAGGTCCTTCTGCGCGGCCATCGCCACCACCGCAAAGGCTTCGTTGATTTCAAACAGGTCGACGTCGCCGACGCTCCAGCCGACCTTGTCCAGGAGCTTGCGGATCGCCGGGATCGGCGCGGTGGTGAACCATTGCGGTTCTTGGCTATGGGTGGCGTGGCCCCTGATTTCCGCCAGCGCCGGCAGTCCCTCGCGATCGACGAGCGAGCGCTTCGCCAGGATCAGGGCGGCGGCTCCGTCCGCGTTCGCCGAGGAGGCGGCAGGCGTGATGGTGCCGTTGGCGCGGAACGCCGCCTTCAAGCCTGGGATCTTGGCAGGGTCTACCTTCAGCGGATGCTCGTCATTGGCGATGACGCGCGGCCCTGCTTTTTCGGCCAGAGTGATCGGTGCGATTTCGGCCTTGAACGCGCCGCTTTCCACGGCCTTGCGTGCTCGGATCAGCGTCTCCATCGCATAGGCGTCTTGGTCCTTGCGGGTGAACTGATAGGCTTCGGCCGTGGCCTCGCCGAAGTCACCCATCGAACGGCCGGTCTCATAGGCATCTTCCAGGCCGTCCATCAACATGTGGTCGATGATCCGGTCGTGGCCGGCCCGATAGCCGGCGCGCGCCTTTGCCAGCAGATATGGCGCGTTGCTCATGCTCTCCATGCCACCGGACAGCACGATGGCGGCAGAGCCCGCATTGATGATGTCGTGGCCGAGCATGGTCGCCTTCATGCCGGAGCCGCAAACCTTGTTGATCGTGGTGGCCCCGGTCGCATCAGGCAGTCTGGCGCCGCGCGCAGCCTGGCGGGCCGGCGCCTGCCCCTGGCCGGCCGGCAGCACGTTACCCATGAAGACCTCGTCGATCCGCTCCGGCGCGAGCTTGGCACGCTCCAGCGCTGCCGCGATCGCGTGAGAGCCGAGCTTATGTGCCGAGAGCGGCGACAACTCACCCATGAAACGTCCCAAAGGCGTGCGTACGGCCGAAAGAATGACAACGGGATCGGTGACTGCGGACATGGTGAAATCTCCCCGACAAGCGGTGTTGTTTGTATGACGATAATCATATAATTTGGCTCATCTTGCAATGAAATGTTGCGGGGAGGCATGGCGCAAAATCCAGGACTGAAACGCCGGCGCCGATGCTTAGATGTCGGCTGGAATCGGAGCGGCCGGCCATGGGGCGTTTGGTGTCTGATGAGCCGCCCAGCAGATCTTCTGCAAATCGGATGAAGCACGATGCGTTACGTGAAAGATCATAAGCGTCAGACCCGCGACCGGATCGTCGAGAATGCCTCCTACGGTCTGCGCAAGAAAGGTGCCGAAGCGCTCAGCGTTGTCGATTTTATGCAGCTCGTCGGTCTGACACATGGCGGCTTCTATAACTATTTCGCGTCCCGTGCGGCTCTCGTTGCTGAAGCAACCGGCTTTGCAATGGATCAGACTATCGAGCGCTGGAAGCGGCTGACGAATGGGAGCGCTGTCCCGACGTGCGTTGATGCGATCGTTGCCGATTACCTCAGTCCTCGCCACCGTGACGATCCCACGCACGGTTGCGCGCTTCCGGCGCTCGCCGCCGACATCGGGCGATCAGAAGCGCGGGCACGCCGGAGCTTTGAGCGTAAGCTGGATCAAATGGTCGACGTCCTAGCTGAGCTAAATTCCGGCGCTTCTTCTCAAGAGGCACGCCAGATCGCCACAGGCATCATCTCGACCATGGTAGGTTCAATTCTGCTCGCCCGTGCTGTCAACAGCAAAGCGGCTTCTGACCATATTCTTGGGGCCGGTCGAGAGATCATTGGTGAACTTGGTGCTCGACGGTCCGACCGCGCGGCCAGGAGCTTAGTTCAAAAAAAATGATCGTGATGGCGCCTCTGTTCCACACCGAGGTGCTCGGTGAGGCCCGCTCCTATGTTTTCGCCGGATCTTCGCGCCCCACGTTCTCCGGAGATTTCGGTAGTGTAGGATAGTCGGTATAACCGTGGGCATCCGGACCGTAGAAAGTTTCGGGGCGGGGCTGATTGAGCGGCGCGCCGAGCGCCAAGCGCTTAGGCAGATCCGGATTGGCAATGAATGCCTTTCCGAAGGCAACCGCATCGGCCCAACCCGCATCGAGAACCGCCTGGGCGGTTTCCGCAGTGAAACCTTCATTTGCAATATACTTTCCGCCGAAGGCGGCCTTGAGAGACGGTCCCAAGCTGTCGGGTCCCAAGCGCTCGCGAGCGCAGATGAAGGCGATGCCGCGCCGTCCGAGTTCAGCTGCCACGTATCCGAACGTCGAGGCACGGTCGGAGTCGCCCATGGAATGCACGTCAGCCCGAGGCGCAAGATGCATTCCCACCCGGTCGGGTCCCCATACCGACACTGCAGCATCTGTGGCCTCGAGCAAGAGCCTGGCGCGGCTTTCGATTGAGCCTCCGTACCGATCCGTCCTTTGGTTGGAGCTATCTTGGAGGAATTGGTCCAGCAAATACCCATTCGCGCCGTGTAGCTCCACGCCATCGAAGCCAGCTATCTGGGCAAACTTGGCAGCATTGCGAAATGCTTCGACAACCTCCAAGACTTCTTCTGTCGTAAGCGGGCGCGGCACGCTGAAAGCCCGTTCCGGACGGACAAGGCTGACGTTGCCTTTCGCGGCGATCGGGCTGGGGCCGACCGGCGCCTGACCATCCAGGAATATTGGATCGGAGATCCGGCCGACGTGCCAGATCTGCATGAAAATCCGCCCCCCACGTGCCTTCACCGCGCGTGTAACGGCTTTCCAGCCCTCGACGTGGTCTGCCGACCAAATGCCGGGAACGCCGGCATAGCCCACTGCCTGAGGCGAAACAGGAACACCTTCTGTGATGATCAGACCCGCCGAAGCCCTCTGCGCGTAATACTCCGCCATGATCGCATTGGGGATCCGGCTCTGGCCTGCGCGTAGCCTGGTCAGCGGGGCCATGATGACCCGGTTCGGCAGATGCAGATCGCCAATAGTTACGGGGTCAAACAGCGACGGCATTTAGCCTCCGGAATGCGGTTGCAAGGCGTTCGCGCGAAGTTGTTGATCGGGAGGTTCAAACATCCTGTCGCGGCGATCGTGGAAATCGCTCGCGATCGACTGTTTCGACGGGATCACCCCGGCAGCCCCATCTGCTTGCGAAGGCTTTTGTCGAACATTCCTTCAGGCACAAAACGACGAAGGATGCTCACCTGGCGCGCAACCTTTCCGCAGGTGTATCGCCGACGAGGTGATGGCGTTGTCGCGGCCAAAATCACCTTCTCGGCAACAACCTCGGGACTCTCGGCTGTATTCATCACATCGCGTAGCAGCGCGCTGGCTCGGGTTCGCGCCGACACATATTCCTTCAGGTTCCGGTCCGGAAGCACCATGTTCTGCTCAAACGAGGTGCGGGTATAGGCCGGCTCAAGCAGGCAAACGCGAACGCCAAAGATCCGCACTTCGTGGTCGAGAGATTCGGAGTAACCCTCGATGGCATGCTTCGTAGAAGAATAGAGGGCGGAAAACGGCGCAGGTATCAATCCCAAGACCGAACTAATGTTGATGATCCGTCCGGCTTTTCGATCTCGCATGGTCGGGAGGACCGCATTTGTCATGCGCATCACTCCGAAGACGTTCACGTCGAACAAGGCCTTGGCCTGATCGGCCGAGGATTCTTCGGCCCCGCCCAGCAAGCCGAAGCCTGCGTTGTTCACCAGAACATCGATCCTGCCGGTCGCAGCCAGTACCTTGTCGACGGCCGCTTTCACCGAGGCGTCGTCCGTCACATCGCAGCTTAGCATCTCAGGATCGCTCGCGGCAGCTCGTCGGCTGGTCCCGAACACCCGGAATCCCGCCTCGCGCAATGCTCTTGCGGAGGACAGCCCGATTCCCGTCGAAGCCCCGGTCACAATCGCCACTTTTCCGTCCTGTCGCACAGAAGCTCTCCGTTGACGCAGTTGAACCCTAGGTTAGATTAAGGTATACATATCACATGATTTACATCATACAATAGGCTGTTCGTTCGGAGGGCCTGCATGCGGTATGCCAAGGGGCACAAGGATAGTTCGCACGAGCGGATACTGAAGGTCGCCGCAAGGAAATTCCGGCGCCAAGGCATTGCGGCGACTGGAATGACGGGAATTATGTCCGAGGCGGGCCTTACGAATGGCGGCTTCTATTCTCACTTCGGCTCGAAAAGCGATCTCGTTCGGGAAGGGCTTGAGCGGGCGCTGGACGAGCAGTTGCGGCGACTGAGCGAAGCCGACGTTGTCCCCGGGGAACTGAGCACGCTGATCCGGTCTTACCTGTCTGCGGAGCATCGCGATCGGCCGGACGTTGGATGCGCCTCGGCTGCACTGCTTCCAGAGATCGGTCGCCAACCTCGATCCGTCCGAAAGGCCTACACAGCTAGATTGCGCGAAATATTCGAGCAGCTAAAGAGGCGATTGCCGCGGAAAACGTCCAGCCGCGCCGCGCAAGAGGCCGCAATCGGAATTTTCGCTGTACTCGTCGGCTCTCTCCAGCTTGCTCGTGCCGCCGAAGACTCGTCGATGTCGGATGCGATACTTGCGGCTGGCATTCATGCAGCAAATGCGCTCGCGCTCGTACCTCAACAAGAGCGCTGAGCTTGTCTCGTCCGGCTTTCAGATAATCAGACCAAGTAAACGATCGAGATCAGGGAGGACACGAGTATGAAGAGCAAGGCGCCAATTCTGGTGACGAGCGCCGGTGGACAAACCGGCTCGGTTGGCCGAACCATTGTTCGCGGCCTGCTGCACCGCGGCCTTCCCGTCCGTGCGTTCGTGCGGAAAAATGACGAGCGGGCGCAGAGTTTGCGCGACATGGGAGCCGAGGTGTTCGTGGGCGATCTCCTAAATCCGCGTGACGTCACGCAGGCCGTCAAGGGTGTGCGGCGCATCTATTTCAGCATGAGCCTGAACCCGTCCTACGCCGATGCCACCATCTTAATGGCCGCAGCGGCCAAGAAGGAAGGAGGCACCGAGATATTCGTCAACATGTCGGACTATGAGCAATGTCACATGACGCTCGAGACCATGTCGGCGCCGGACGCGGAGCGCATCGCCGTGCTGGGCGTGGACGTCCAGTGGTCGCCCCAGCAAAGGGCGCATTGGGCGGGCGAGCGAGCCCTCGATTGGTCAGGCCTGCCGATCGTTCATATCCAGGCGGCGATGTTCGTCGAGAACCCAATCACACTGTGGGTGCCGGCTATGACCATCAAGGAGGACGGCACGATCCGTCTGCCATTCGGCCTGGGAAAGACCGCGCCGGTGGCAACGGCCGACGTCGCTGATGTCTGTATTGAGGTGTTAGCTGACCCAGCCGGCCACGCTGGGAAGTCCTACGAGTTGACGGGGCCGGAACGAAAGGACATGTACGGGTTTGCCGAGGATTACTCGGCGGCGCTCGGTCGAAAGATCGAATACCTGCCGACGACGATGGAAGAGTTTCGGCAACGTATGCGTAAGCTCATGCCTCATATCGCTGAGCATCCTGCGTTGCATCTGGAAAACCTGTGCATGCAAAATGGCGGTGATCGGTATATTGCCGAGGTAACGCAGGACGTCGAGAAGCTGCTCGGCCGGCCGGCCACCACATTCAGGAAGGTCATTGAAAAGGAGGCGTGGCGCTTCGAGAGGGGGACGCCAAACCATCTGCAGCACCGCGAAGTGAAGGATCTGAACCCGACCCGTGTCTTGCAGGCATAGCGGCTTTGCCTCGCTCAAAACTCCGGACCTGAAAGCCCTAGAATGGAAAGCAGCGCATATAGGCGGCGAACAGATCTGCATCGCTTGGAACGATGAGCCGCGACTCGATCGCCTCCGCAAGCTCGAGATCGCGGCTAAGCACTCGGAGCCATGCCTCGCTATCGGCCGTGATCGAAAGCCGGGCGTCGCCGGCATGGGTTCCGGGCGTTACATCCAGAATCTTGTCGTTGATGCGCACTGTCCCTTGGAACGGAGTTTTTCCCGTAAAGGTCCAATGAGTGACCAGATCGAGCTTCTTTGCCTTTCCACGCTGGAAGCCGAGCCTCAGTGTAAAGAGGTACGCCTGAACGCTTCCGATCGGACGTCCTGCGCGCACATGCCGGATCGTCTTATTCGGGAACCGTCGTGGCGCACTCTCCTCGGCGTCCGATCCAGGAATCACGAACAGCGTCTCTTCTTTCTCGAGCAGAGGTTTGACCACATCATTCACATAGGACACCCGGTCATCAAGATATGGTCCGATTACATCCTCGCCAGCCGGGCAGACCGATACGCAATATGCAGCCTTGTACCCGGGCTTGAATGAGAGAGATTGCCAAATGCTCTGAGTCTCGGAAGGGCTCACGCGGGACCTGTAGTCCTTCGCATCACGCGAGTCCGCAACCTCTTCGACCCATTTGGTAAAGTTTCCGAGAAAATCGTGGTAGTTGTGCGTGAAGCAGGTCTGAAAATCGAAGTACCCATCGTGCTTTATCGCGCCGACGGGGCAAGCTCCGACACATAGTCGGCATTCCAAGCAAGGATTATAGTCGATCGGCTGGTCATAGGCATCGATCTCGTCCGCCAGCAAGATCGTTCCAAGCAGGATGAAGCTGCCAAATTTCGGGTGGATGATGTTGCGATGAATCCCCATGCGACCCAGCCCGGCCTCGACGGCGACCGGCTTGTGCTGCACCATCATGATGCGTGCCTGGTCCATCTCCATGGGAAATGCGGCAACCGAATTGCAGGCCGCGATGCCGTGCTCCGCCAGGGCGCGGACAATTGCGCGCGAAGTCTCGTTCACATGGTCATAGGTTCCATGAAATTCCTCATTAGCCACCGAGCGAGTGGGAGAGCGTACCGGCTCGCGATTCATATGACATGCGATCGCCATCAAGGACTTCGTGCGGCCATAGACCTTTCGGATGTAGTCGACTTGGGGACTGATTGCCGGACGGCCAATCTCGACCAGCCCGACATCGTCCGCTCCACAGCTCATCGCGATCCTCTTGACGAGCTCCGCCGACAGCGGCGCCGCGTCGGTCCGGGCCAGGCTGCGCGACCGAAAGGCCTTTACCGTCGGATGATCCTCAATGGTCAATTTTCGTCTCCTCAGATGCGTCGAGTGTCATTCCGACTGGGAAGCGACCTGCGATTGATGCAACGAAAGAATGCTGAGACTGCCACCAGGCGCTGCTCCATCCTCGATAGCGCTTGGCCCTGCACATCACACGGCAAATGACCAAACATTGCGCGGACGCTCATGTGTTTTCGCGACATCGGCGCCCTCTGATGACGGGGTAGGCCATCGACAGAGAGCCCAGCCGTGGTTCATGATCGCGCCGCTTCCTGCGGCTCCGAGAGAATGGCCTGCAGCTCTCCAGACCGGAACATCTCCGTCACGATATCGCAGCCACCTACGAATTCGCCCCGTACATACAGCTGTGGAATGGTCGGCCAGTCCGAGTAGTCCTTGATACCCTGCCGCAACTCCTCCGACTCGTAGATGTTGTGCGATTTGAACGAAACTCCCAGATGATCGAGGATGCGAACTACCTGCGCCGAGAACCCGCAGGCCGGCGACGAGGGCGTACCTTTCATGAACAGGACGATCTCGTTGGACTCCACCTCACTGCGAATGAACTGCGCAACGCTCATGTTGGTCTCTCCATCTGTCCGTCGCATCAGTTCGAATTTAGCACTTAATGGTCGGGCCAGAAAAGAGCGAAATTGCCTTGAAGCCTGCTTGGCCGGCCTCGCGCTAAGGCGCGGTAGCTATTATTTTCCGCAGAGTCCACGAAGGATGCCGGTCGATCGGACAGTCGACCATCGCTTGGAGGGATTAGAACGACCGGGCGCTCGATTGGATCGAATATCAATTCTAAAAAGGAATTGACGAGCGTTCTGTGGCAGCTAAAGTCGGGTCAATCACAAGAAGAGACTGATGGCTGTCGTCTGCGCCGAAGCCACTGTTTCAGGAGGGAAAATGGGCGCTCGACCCCAATTTTTGGAATTTGGAGGTTGTCCGCGCATCAGGGGGCGGCAAGCTCAAGGCGACCGGGGCGGTCGAATTCGTCTGGCCCAGACTCAAGGCGTCTTAACATTCCGTCTTGGCAGGCTCCGCTGCTTCTGCCGGGGAGTTGGATGACGAGCGCAATGACCAGCATCGACTTCTATTTCGACTTTCGCAGTCCTTATTCCTATCTCGCCCACTCTCAGCTCGGCACGCTGGATGCTGAGCTGAGCTACCATCCTGTAGATATCGTCGCAGCCATGAAGCAGGGCGGTAACACGCCGACGACCTTGACCTGTCCGGCCAAAGGCAAATACGCCGGCGCAGATCTACAGCGCTGGGCGAAGAGATACGGCGTACCGCTGAGCCGGCATAAGGACATAAAATCGATCGACGGCCGCAGGCCGCTGCGCGCGGCGGAAGATTGCGGTCTCGCCAAGGAGGTCGTTGCGGCGATCTTTCCGGCGTTCTGGCGACATGGCTTGCCGCTGAGCACAGCCGGGGATCTGGTGCGGATCCTTGAAGCTTCCGGAATACGTGACCCCCAAGTTGCTTCCAGTGTCGATAGCAGCGAATTGGATGATCGGTTGACGCAGAGAAATGAAGCAGCGGGAGCGCGTGGCATCTTCGGCGCGCCGACTTTCATCGTGAACGACGAAATGTTTTTCGACAATGACCGCCTTGAATTCATTCGCGAAGAACTGAGGGCAGCATGAGCAAGATTGATGCGCAGCCGCTGGCAATGGTCACCGGAGTCGGACCTGGTACCGGCTCTGCTATCGTCAGGCGGTTCGCGGCCGGAGGGTATCGCGTCGCGATGCTCGCGCGCGACAAGGCGCGCCTGGACGCGCTATCGGCGGAGATTCCGTCGAGTATTCCGATGGCGTGTGACGTCTCGGACTCGGCAGCGCTCGCGCGGGTGCTCGACGAGATCGACCGGCGGTCCGGCCCGCCGAAGGTCGTTGTCCATAACGCGGTTGGCGGGGCGTTCGGAAAGTTTCAGGAGGTAGGTCCCGAGGTTCTCCGAGCCAATTTCGAGACGAACGTGATGGCACTGCTCCATCTCGCGCGGCACGTCGCGCCCCCAATGATAGCGGCTGGCGGCGGAGCGCTCCTCGTAACGGGCAACACGTCGGCTCTGCGAGGAAAGGCGAACTTCGCGGGTTTTGCGCCGACGAAGGCAGCCCAGCGTATCCTCGCCGAGTCGATCGCGCGCGACCTCGGCCCGCAAGGGATTCACGTGGCTTATCTGGTCATCGATGCGGTCATTGACGTGCCATGGCAGCGGGAGCGAATGAAGGACGCGCCCGACGAGTTCTTCATCAAACCCGCGGCGATCGCCGAGGAAATCTACCACATCGCGCATCAGGACCGCTCGGCGTGGTCTTTCCTCTCGGAAGTGCGACCGTACCGCGAACCCTGGTAGATCCAGGGCGAGCGGTCCGTCGTCGTTCGCGGTGTTGGCGCCGCGCTCCACATCTGAACGTCATCGGGCAGCCCGCCTGACTGATCGGGAGGAAACAGCCAACTCCCGGTTGGTGCGACGACAACCTCTTTTTAGGAGAGAGCCCATGATCAAGGTTGGACTTCATCAATATCCCCCGATGGATCAGGTGATCTTCGGAAAGCCTGCCGGGCAAGCGCTGGCCGAGGAGGCGGAGCGGCTCAACGCGCACAGGGTGTTTCTGATTGCCAGCCATACGTTGAATACGAAAACCGACGAGATCGAAAAGATCCGCAAAGCATTAGGTTCTAGGTATGCGGGGACGTTTGATGGGGTCCCGCAGCACACCACCCGTACGTCTGCCGTAGCTGCAGCCGCAAGGGCGGTCGGGGCGGGCGCCGACCTGATCGTGGCCGTCGGCGGTGGTTCTGTCGTCGACGCGGCAAAAATCGTTCTGATGTGCATTGAGCACAAGATCACCGATGAGGGCGGCCTCGACGGGTTTGAAGTAGTCTCGACCCCGGAGGGCCCGCGCCCTGGTCCGTTTCGAGCCCCGCGCGTCAGGATGATCGCCATCCCGAGTACATTGTCCGGCGGCGAATACAACGCCGGTAGCCTCGTTACCGATACACGGCGGAAACTGAAGCAGATCTTTCACCATCCCTTGATGATGCCTCGTTCGATCATCCTCGATCCCGCGATTACGGTTCACACGCCCCAAAACTTGTGGCTCGGCTCCGGAACGCGCGCGATGGACCACGGGATCGAAGCCGTCTGCTCGCCGAGAGGCGATCCCCTCGTCGAAAGCGTTTGCCTGCGAGGACTGCGCTATCTCTATGACGGGCTGCTCGCGACAAAAATGAATCCGGACGATCTTGAGGCCCGGCAATCCTGCCAACTCGGGTCGTGGCTGTCCGCCTTCGGGCTGCAGTGTCGGGTTCCGATGGGGGCGAGCCATGCTATCGGACACGTGCTTGGCGGTACATGCGATGTGCCGCATTACTTTTGCACCGCGGTTATGATGCCCAGCGTGCTGGAGTTCAATCGCCCGGATACGGCTGGAGCACAAGACAAGCTCGCCGAAGCTTGGGGAGTGCCGGGGGCGAAAGCAAGCGAGACCTTCGCCGAATTTATACGACAGTTGGAGCTCCCGCGTCGATTGTCTGAAGTTGGCGTGACCGAGGACAAATTCGATCTGATCGGACGGAACGCGATGCTTTCGGTTTTCACGCGCGCAAACCCGCGTCCGATCAAAGGCCCCGAAGACATCGTTAAGATTCTCCGGATGGCCGCTTAGCGCGTGTCAGCCCGGCGGCCAGGGGATGCGGTGGGCCGTACGGTCGGTACAAAGCTCGTCTATTTCAATCGGATAGACCGGCCGAACGGAAGGCGAGCAAATTGCAGAGTGTTCAAGTCGCTCGTGAATGGGAGCGGAGGAAATCCATGACGACGAATGTTGCCGCGCGCGCCACGTCTGACGTCAACTTCGCTCCACGCGAGGTCAGTATCGAAGCGCATCCCGATGGAAGCCTCATCCTGAGGTCGCCGATCAACTTCGTCGAGCCGAGCTGGTCGGTCACCGACTTTCTACCCGTATGGGCGATGCAGGAGCCCGATCGCGTCTTTCTGGCGCAACGCGAAGCTGCCGGGTGGCAAAAGATATCGTATCGGCAGATGTGGCTACGGACTCAGTCCGTAGGTCAGGGGTTGATCGATCGCGGAGCTCAGCCGGGCGACAGGATTGCAATTCTCTCCGGGAATTCGATCGAGCATGCAATCGTCATGTTCGCGGCCATGTCGATCGGGATGGCCGTCGCTCCCATTTCGCCCAACTATACATTGATGCCGGGCGGGCTGTCCCGCTTGACGGACATCGCTCGGCTGCTCAAGCCATCATTTGTATTCGTCCAGGACGGCAGCGCCTTTGCGGCAGCCCGATCAGTTAGTGGGCTGGAGGAGGCGACTTGGATCGCATGCGGTGGATCCGACGGGCTTCTGCCGCTTGAGGCCCTGTACGAGGGACGACCAACCTCGGAGTTTCAGCGGCGGTTCGGAAACCTCGATCGTGACGCCATCGCAAAAATTCTGTTCACGTCGGGCTCGACCGGCCTGCCGAAGGGCGTCATCAACACGCATCGCATGATGGCATGCGCCCTCGAAATGGGCAGTCTGCTGGCGCCGGCAAACCAAGCTCCGGTTCAGGTCGAGTGGTTGCCCTGGCATCACACGATGGGGGGCAATGTCATTCTGCAGGGCACCCTGAAGAATGGGGGGACGCTCTACATCGACGACGGACGCCCCGTCCCGCAACTCTTCCATAAGACCGTCGCCAACCTGAGGGAAATTTTCCCCACAGCGATGTTCAACGTGCCCGGCGGCTACACGCTCCTGTGTGATGTTCTCGAAGCGGACGAGCATTTCAGAAATACATTCTTCAACCGCATGGAGCGAATGACCTACGCCGGAGCGGCAATTCCGCAGTCCACACTGGACAAGCTCTATGACCTGTCATTGCGTGCGACCGGCCGCCGCATTCCCGTCATGTCTGGGTACGGCACGACCGAAACGGCGCCAACGATCAGCACGACGCACTGGGCCACCGAGGAACCGGGAGAGGTCGGCCTTCCTGGACCTGGTCTCAGGCTCAAGTTGCTGCCTGCGGGAGACAGTTACGAGGTTCGCGTAAAGGGGCCGAACGTCACGCCGGGATACTTCGGCAGATCCGATCTCACGGAAAGTGCATTCGACGAGGAGGGCTACTACCGGGTCGGAGACACCGTGGCTTTCCTCGATCCGAAGCAGCCGCATCTCGGATTGAGATTCACGGGACGTCTTTCCGAAAACTTCAAGCTCACGAACGGGACCTGGGTGGTTGTCGGGAACCTCAGGGCGACCATCCTGGGCGCAACGCGTGGCGTTCTTCAGGACGTCGTCATTGCGGGCGAAAACCGGGACCAATGCGCGGTTCTCGCCTGGCTAAATCCCAGCCAAGCCAAACAACACGCCTCCGCGCCCGTTGGCGATCTCGAGCGAGATCCAGGCGTGCTGGCATTCCTGAGAGAGTGCTTTCGGGCACACAACGAAACAGTCGGAAGCAGCGAACGAATCCGCTCATTCAAGTTGCTGAAGGAGCTTCCGTCGCTTGCCGCTGGTGAAATCACCGACAAGGCCTATGTAAATCAGCGGGCTGTACTCGGCCACCGAGCGCATAGCGTTGAGGAATTGTATGCCGGGTCACCTGCTGAAGATGTGACCTTCATCTGAGTGCCCCAACTTCGCAAGGAGTGCTCCTGGAAGTGAAGGTCCGAGGTGGCGCTGAACCGGCTCTGAGCAAGGTCCGTCCATCTCAGACGTTGTCGTCGCGGCGAAGCCATCGGCTGAAGTTGAGACGCTCGTCGGCGCCGGACAGTCGACCTCATCAGAGGAGAGCCGATGGTCGGTGCGGCGCAGACTCGGCTCACGCGGAATAAATCATCGGTCTCTAACGAGGAAGAGGGCAATGAAAGGATCGAGCCTGCCTGACATTTCGCCGAAGGAATATGCGGCAATGGTGGGCAAGGAGGTCGGCGTGTCACGCTGGTTCGAGATTGACCAATCTCGCATCGACCAATTCGCCGACATTACGGAGGATTGGCAATTCATCCACATAGATCCGGTGAAGGCCGCCGAGACGCCGTTTGCCGGAACCGTCGCTCACGGCTTCCTGACGCTTTCTTTGCTTGCGCCGATGGCGTTTGACGCGCTTCCGAAGCTTTCGGGGAGAGTCATGGCGGTCAACTATGGTTTCGACAGGATACGATTTGTGTCCGCCGTACGATCCGGAGGTCGGGTGCGGGCCAGATTCAAACTTCTGGATATGACGGCTCGCAATCCGAAGGAGGTGGCCACCAAGTTGGAGGTCTCTGTTGAGATCGAGGGGGCGCAAAAACCCGCGTTGATCGCCGAATGGCTCGGAGTGGCCTATTTCGCCGAAGCAGTCGTCGTCTAATTTGCCGCGGATACTTTCCACCTGCGTCCGGTCGACATAGCAAAGAAGAGCCGCGAACATTATGCTCTGCTCGCAAGGTCTGCCGCGGAAGAGAGGGAGCAGTTAGCGGTTATCTCTTTTGTCCAACTGCCCCTCGCTCCGCGCCCTCGAAGATGTTCAGCCCTTGCTGGTGGCCTTGATGAAAGCGCCGATTTGGGCGGAAGCCTCGTCCGGATATTGATGATGCGGCCCGTGCCCGGCTCGCGCATAGGTGATCAGATGAAGGGTCGGCAGCTGTCGATTCAACGCATACCAGTTCTCGATCGGGAACACGATGTCGTGGTCGGCTCCCAGGTGCAGGATCGGAACCGACGTCGTCTTCAAGAGCTGCAAAATCTGGTCTGATGGAAACACCGGGTTACGCGGCGTGTTGCCGATCTGCGCCATGGCCCAGTCGGCCGGAACGTCGGGGCTGCGGTCTTTCTTTCGCGCCATGATGCGATCGAACGAGCGCTTTGAAGCCGCCCGGCTGCCTGCGTCCGCAGGTTCGAAGAACACAGTCGTGAACTGCTCCAATGCGATGCCGGGGATTGCCGCGGTATCATAGAAGAGTTGTTCGCCCGTCTTGACCAGCGGGCCCGGAGGTGTCGTGGCCAACAGAACCACATGAGTTGCCATCGGCCCGGTCATTGCCAGCAAGATCTGCGCGGCGATCCCACCGATCGACCATCCACCGATCGCGACGTCCTTGAGGCCGAGTGCCTCGATGAGATCCTTACCATCCTTCGCGAGCGACATCGGATTGTAGGATTTTTCGCCAGTCGACTGGCCGAGACCTGAATAGTCGAAGGTTACGACCTGAAAGCCCTGAGCGGCCAATCCGTCGATGAAGGCGGGATCCCAAAGATCGAGGACGCCTCGAAAACGGTTGCACAGGACCAGCGGCTTGCCCGTGCCGACGGATCGATAGGCGAGGCGGCGTCCGCCAACGTCGACGAACTGGGTGGAGGCGGTCGCCGAACTGGCGGCGGCCTGCGCCTTCAGCGGTAGCGCAAGTGCCGCAGCGCCCAGCGCTCCGGCGGTGATCATCGTGCGACGAGATTGAGAGTTCATGTCCGCAATTCCTGATGAGGCAGCATTGAGGCTGCACGCTGGATCGAAGGGATGGCTACGCGTTTCGAGATGAGGAGCGGGAGTACCGATCGGCCGGTATCGCCGGCCGATCGGAGCGTTGTGACTAGGCGCTGGCGCGCGCGCGGTAGCGCTCGGCGGGCTGCGCACCCAAACCTGAGGGCAGAACCGCTCGTGCGCCCTCGAACGCCTCCCAGAGGCCCAGGTCCGAAAGGGGCGGTATCGTCACGGCTTCGCGGCGATCGAAGCCGACCAGCGCCGCGTCGACCAGGTCCTCGACGCCCATGAGATTGGGAATTTTCGAGAGATCGGCACCCGCCCGTTCCCAGATTTCGGTCCTGGTTGCCGCCGGTACCACGGCCTGGACGTAGACGCCCTTGGGCCCGACCTCGGCCGCCAGCCCCTGCGAGAACGTGAGCACGTAAGACTTGGTCGCCGAATAAATCCCCGGAAAAAACGCGGGCATGAACGACACCACCGAACCGAGATTGATGATGGCGCCGCTTCCGCGTTTCACCATGCCCCCGATCGCCGCCGAAGCCAGCAGCGTCGGCGCAGTCACATTGAGCTTGAGCAGTTGCTCCATGGCGGCGGGATCCGCCGCCTCGAACGGGCCGAGCAGCGCCGCGCCAGCGTTGTTGACCAGAATCTCGACTGGGCTGCCCGAATGGAGCCGGTTCGCCACCATTTGCAGCTGCGCGGCATCCGTCAAATCCGCTGTCAGGACTTCGACGGCAATCCCGTGCGCCTTGCGCAGTTCCGCAGCCAGGGCCGCCATTCGCTCCGTCGCGCGAGCGACGAGGACGAGGTCATGGCCGCGCGCGGCGAGGCGCCGCGCATAGACGGCGCCGATGCCGCTGGAGGCGCCAGTAATGAGTGCAGTGGACATGTCTTCTTCTCCGTGGGAGGGGCCAATCTGTCCCCAAAATGTAGATGACAATCATCATCTACTTGCAAAGATGATGTTTGTCATCTACATTTTTTGAACTGAGGGAGATTTATTTTGGCGAGAAGCCGGGAGCAGAAGGCGGAGAGCAGGCGGGCGATCGTGAACTCGGCCGCTAAGTTGTTCCGGGAAAAGGGAATTGACGGTGTTACCGTCGCCGAGATCATGGACGCAGCGGGGCTGACGCACGGCGGCTTTCCAAGGCACTTTGCGAGCAAACAGGAGCTCGTGACCGAGGCCCTGGCGGACGTTTTCGAGGCCAGCAGGCGTCAACCCCTGCTGCCGACGGATGTCCGTGGCTTCGCCCGCGCGTATCTGCGGCCAGAACATCGGGATGCGGCGGGGGCGGGATGCGTCTTCGCGGCGCTCGGGCCCGAGATGTCGCGGGCGCCGGCGCCCACACGCCGCGTCCTGACCGAGGAGATGCGACGGCAGATCGAACAATTCATGGCCTCGGCGCCAGGTGACGATCCGCACCAGAAGCGTGTCGCGGCGATCGGCAGTTGGGCAGCGATGATTGGGGCGATGTTGCTCGCGCGCATCTCCGATTCAGAAGAACTGTCGGACGAAATCCTACAGGCGACCCGCGCGTTCCTCGGCGCGGAGCCCTGAGAGCTGGAATTCCCAAAGCGCGGTCATAATCGCCTGTCCAAAGCCGTCGCGCAGATCCTCGCTGGCGAAGCGGGCGGTCAATTCGATACGTGCTCGAAGAGGGCGCAACGCCGAAGATCGCCAAAAGGCGGTCCTGAAGGTGCTCCGGTCTAGTAGGCGCCAAACCTTTCTGTGCGCATCGCAATCACCTCTGCCGATGTCGGAACGCTTCATGGACCCCTTAGCGCAGAAATCCAACGGCGGCCCGAGCCTCGCCTGGAACGCGGGTCCGAGGCCGGAAGCGATGGTCCAGCATGAGGTGCTGACCGAGCCAGCACCAAGGAGCCTCGGTATGCGTAGGATTGCAGGAAGTATCGTAGGTCCGCCGGCTGTGGGGAAAGGCGGTAGCGCTCCCCCGCGACCACCTTTCCCTGCACTCGCTTCATTCGGCTCGGATACGCCTCTCCGCCAAGCGGTGAGGCTGTGACCGTTTCCACCGGGTCCGGTTTGCTTTCCTCAGCATCGCCCGCGATCACGGCTTTGCCGGCCGCACGTTCCAGGGCCGATCGGTTTCGGGGCGTCCCAGCGACTGCCACACGGGGTGGGTGTGCGGCGGAGAAGAACTATATCGACGGCACCGTTTCCGTACTCTGCTGATTTGCCGTTCCCAACAGAGGGGCAGGACCGATCGCAAAAGAAGCCTACGAGCCGGGATCGTCGATCAGGGGCTTTGGCCGGGCAAACAGCTCCAACTGCTCCTTGTGGTCGATGACGATCTCTCGTCCGCGGACGCGAACCCCATGGCTCGTAAGTTGGGCAAGACTGCGTGACAGGTTTTCGCGCGTCGTGCCGATGTGGGAGGCCAGCGTGCCGCGGTCGAATGGGATGACGATATTCGCATGCCCCGGTTCGCGCTGGGCTTCGGCGAGGATCCAGTTGGCGAGGCGCTCGATGCTCGACCGGGCCAGGGTGCCCTTCAGTTTCTTGACAGAAGCGCGATAGGCATACGCCAGCTCCTGAGCAACAATCCGTGCGAATGCGATGTCTTCGTCGAAGAGTGCCCTTACATCGCGGGCCGGGATCAGCAGCACCCGCGACTCCGTCAGCGTGCGGGCTGAATTGAGATACGCCTGATCGACCACGACTGCAGCAAGTATGAAGGTCGACACGGGACGAAGCAGTGAGATGCCCCACTCGGCCTCGTCCTGCTCGGTGTAGATTTCCACCAACCCGCCAATCAGCACATGCAGGAAGTCGGCCTGATCTCCCTCGCGAGCCAACCGCACCCCGGGCGGAAATTGCTGCAGCAGAGCCGCGCCGAGCAACCGCTTCAGGTTCTCCTCGCTGAGGTCCGCAAACAGCGGCAGCGTCTTCAACTGGGCGAGTTCGTCGGGGCGCAAGCGAAGCTCCAAGAGTCACTCACCCGCTATCGCGCCGAACTGTGACAAAAGTCAATTGTATACGTGCAGTCTGACAATTCGATCTGGGACATTTGGCAGATTGTGGCCGACCGGACCGTCCGGTTGATGCATCGCAAAACCTTTTCATGGTCCCCCGAATAACTGCTGCGGCGTCGAAGCCATACGTCGAGGCCACCATGGACGCCGTAGATTTCAGCCCTGAGCACCGAACGCGAGCACTCTGGCTCTCAACAATCTCGTTCACGATCTGCTTTGCGGTGTGGACGATCTTCTCGATCATCGGCATCCGGATCAAGCAAGAGCTGGATCTGAACGAAACCGAGTTCGGTCTCCTGATCGGCACCCCGATCCTGAGCGGCTCGCTGATCCGGCTGATGCTCGGCATCTGGACCGATCAGTATGGCGGGCGCCGCGTCTACACCGTCGTGATGCTCGCCGCGGCGGTCGCGACCTATCTCCTGACCTGGGCGCATACCTATCCGCAATTTCTCGTCGCTGCGCTCTTCGTAGGAATCGCCGGTGGCTCGTTCGCGGTCGGCGTCGCCTATGTGTCGCGGTTCTATCCGACGGCCAAGCAGGGCACTGCGCTGGGAATCTTCGGCGCCGGCAATGTGGGCGCCGCCGTCACCAAGTTCGTCGCGCCGTTCGTGCTGGTCGCCTATGGCTGGCAGACCGTGGCCCAGATATGGGCGCTCGCGATCGGCGTCATGGCGATCGTCTTCTGGCTGTTCTCCGAGGAGGACCCGGTGGTCCGCTCGCGAAGGCAGCGCAAGCAGAAGGCCGGCAGCGCCTGGCTCGAGCTCGCGCCGCTCAAGAACATCCAGGTCTGGCGCTTCGCGCTGTACTACTTCTTCGTTTTCGGCGCCTTCGTCGCGCTGTCGCTGTGGCTGCCGCAATACCTGATCAAGGTCTACGGCGTCGGAATCCAGTCGGCCGGCATGATGGCCGCCATGTTCTCGTTTCCGGCCAGCGTGTTTCGCGCCTATGGCGGACACTTGTCCGATCGCTTCGGTGCCCGCCGCGTGATGTACTGGACATTTCTGGTCGGTGTCGCGGCGACCTTCCTGTTGTCCTACCCGCCGACGGACTACGTCGTGACGACCGTCAACGGAAAGGTCGGCTTTCATCTGGAGATGGGGCTCGTCCCGTTCGTCGTCATCGTCTTCGTGCTCGGCTTCTTCATGGCGCTCGGCAAGGCCGCCGTCTACAAGCACATCCCCGTCTACTATCCGAACAATGTCGGAGCCGTCGGCGGCCTGGTCGGCATGATCGGCGGGCTCGGCGGATTCGTGCTCCCGATCGCGTTCGGCGCGCTGGTCGATCTCACCGGTCTGCGAACCAGCTGCTTCATGCTGCTCTTCCTGCTCGTCGGGGTCGCGCTGGTCTGGATGCATCTCTCGATCCGGCAGATGGAGCGCGGCGTTGCCGGCGAGGCGCTGAAGCGGCTGCCGGAGCTGCCCGAAATGGAGGAGATCCACCGGCCCGAGCACATCGGAGCCCTATCCGGCGCGGTTCTCACCGACTGGCGGCCTGAGGACGACACGTTCTGGAGGGAGCAGGGCCGAGCCATCGCGCGACGCAATCTCTGGATCTCCATTCCGGCGCTGCTGTTGTCCTTCGCGGTCTGGCAGGTCTGGTCTGTCGTGGTTGCGAAGCTGCCTTCGGTCGGCTTCAAGTTCACGACCGATGAGCTGTTCTGGCTGGCGTCGCTGCCTGGGATCTCCGGTGCAGTTCTGCGCATCTTCTACTCCTTCATGGTGCCGATCTTCGGCGGCCGGCTGTGGACCACGCTGGCCACGTGGTCGCTGCTGATACCCGCGATCGGAATCGGCTATGCGGTGCAGAATCCCGCAACGCCCTATCCGGTGTTCCTGATACTGGCGCTGTTGTGCGGCTTTGGCGGCGGCAATTTCGCCTCGTCGATGGCCAACATCTCCTTCTTCTTTCCCCGCGCCGAGAAGGGCAACGCGCTCGCGCTCAATGCCGGCCTCGGCAATCTCGGCGTCAGCGTGGTCCAGTTCGTGGTGCCAATCGTCATCACGGTCGGCGTGTTCGGCTGGTTCGGCGGAGATCCGGCGATGGCAACGAGCGGGTCGCAGCCGATGCCGATCTGGCTTCAGAACGCCGGCTTCGTCTGGGTGCCGTTCATCGTCGCCAGTGCTTTCGCCGCCTGGTTCGGGATGAACGACATCGCCTCCGCGAAAGCGTCCTTCGCTGATCAGGCCGTCATCTTCCAGCGGCGGCACAACTGGATCATGTGCTGGCTCTACACCGGCACGTTCGGCTCGTTCATCGGCTATTCTGCGGGCTTCCCGCTGCTGGCGAAGACCCAGTTCCCGGCCGTCGACGCGTTGCAGTTCGCATTCCTCGGGCCGCTGGTGGGTGCCTTGTCGCGGTCCGCGACGGGCTGGATGGCCGACAAATGGGGCGGCGGGCGCGTGACCGTCGGGGTGTTCCTGCTGATGATGGCCGGCGTGCTCGGGGTGCTCTACTTCCTCGGCATCAAGGATCAGCCCGGTGCATTCTGGGGCTTCTTCGCGATGTTCCTGCTGCTGTTCTTCGCGACCGGCGTCGGCAATGCGTCGACCTTCCAGATGATCCCCAACATCATGCGCCAGGAAATGACCCGGCTCATGCCGACCGCGGACGCGGAGACGCGGCTGCGCCAGGCCGAAAAGGAATCCGCCGCCATCACCGGCTTCACCTCCGCGATTGCCGCCTTCGGCGCATTCTTCATTCCCAAATCCTACGGCACCTCGATCGACCTCACCGGCGGCGTGCAAGCCGCCCTATGGGGCTTCTTCGGCTTCTACGTCACCTGCGTGCTGATCACCTGGGCCGTCTACACCCGCAAGGGCGGCGTCCTGCACGATGTCGAACGGCGCCGGGCGATCGCGGCCGCTGCCCAACCCGCTGAATGAGGACGTAAAAGATGAGCCATTTTCTCGATAGGCTGACCTTCTTCACCCGGGCCAAGAAGGAGTTCGCAGGCGGACACGGCGTGACGACGACCGAGGACCGTTCCTGGGAGGAGGGCTATCGCAAGCGCTGGCAGCACGACAAGATCGTGCGCTCGACGCACGGCGTGAACTGCACCGGCTCCTGCTCGTGGAAGGTCTACGTCAAGGGCGGCATCGTCACCTGGGAGACCCAGCAGACCGACTACCCCCGGACGCGCCCTGATCTTCCCAATCATGAGCCGCGCGGCTGCGCACGCGGCGCGAGCTACAGCTGGTACCTCTATTCCGGAAACCGGGTGAAATATCCGCTGGTGCGCTCGCGGCTGCTCAGGCTGTGGCGCGAGGCGCGAGCGCGGATGACGCCGGTCGCAGCCTGGAAGTCGATCGTCGAGAATCCGGGCAAGCGCTCGGACTATGTGCAGAAGCGCGGACTGGGCGGCTTCGTGCGGGCGAGTTGGGCCGAGGTCAATGAGCTGATCGCGGCAGCCAATGCCTATACGGTCAGAGCCCATGGTCCGGACCGCGTGTTCGGATTTTCGCCGATCCCGGCGATGTCCATGGTGAGCTACGCGGCCGGCGCGCGCTATCTGTCGCTGCTCGGCGGCGTCTGCATGTCGTTCTACGATTGGTATTGCGACCTGCCGCCGGCCTCGCCACAGACCTGGGGCGAGCAGACCGACGTACCTGAAAGCGCGGACTGGTACAATTCAGGCTTCCTGATGCTGTGGGGCTCCAACGTGCCACAGACGCGTACGCCGGATGCGCACTTCTACACGGAGGTACGCTACAAGGGGACCAAGAGCGTCGTTGTCTGCCCGGATTATTCCGAGGCTGCGAAATTCGCCGATCTCTGGCTGTCGCCGAAGCAGGGCACCGACGCGGCGCTCGCGATGGCGATGGGTCACGTGATCCTCAAGGAGTTTCACATCGACCGGCAGACGCCGTACTTCAACGACTATGTGCGCCAGTATACGGATATGCCATTTCTGGTGCGGCTGGTGAAATCCGAGGGACGGCTCGTTCCTGAGCGGTTCGTGCGCGCCTCGGATTTCGCCACATCTCTCGACGAGGCCAACAATCCCGAATGGAAGACCGTCGCCTATGATGAGATCAGCGGGGCCATTGTCGTGCCCAAGGGATCGGTCGGCTTCCGCTGGGGCGAAAAAGGCAAGTGGAGCCTGGAAGAGAAGAGCTCGGCGAACAACGACACCCGGCTGCGGCTGTCTCTGGCCGGCATCGAGGACGACATCGCACCGGTGGGATTCCCCTATTTCGGCAACCGTCAGCACGATCACTTCAGCGGCACCAATCATCCGGATGTGCTGACCCGCAACGTGCCGGTGAAGCGACTTCGTCTTGCCGATGGCGAGGCGGTCGTGGCCACTGTGTTCGATCTGTTCGCCGCCAATTATGGCGTCGATCGCGGCTTCGGCGGCGACCACCTCGGCAGGAGCTACGACGATCTGGAACCGTACACTCCGGCATGGGCCGAGGCGATCTGCGGCGTGCCGCGCGGCCAGATCATCGCGGTTGCCCGCGAGTTTGCCTCGAACGCGTCCAAGACCCGGGGGCGCTCGATGGTCATCGTCGGGGCCGGTCTGAACCACTGGTACCACATGGACATGAACTATCGCGGCATCATCAACATGCTGGTGATGTGCGGCTGTGTCGGCCAGTCCGGCGGTGGCTGGTCGCATTATGTGGGGCAGGAAAAGCTGCGGCCGCAGTCGGGCTGGACGCCGCTCGCCTTTGCGCTCGATTGGGGGCGCCCGCCGAGGCAGATGAATTCGACTTCGGCGTTCTACGCTCACACCGACCAATGGCGCTACGAGACGGTCAATGTCAGCGAGATTCTCTCACCGACCGCACCGGCCGGTTCTTGGGAGGGAGCGCTGATCGACTACAATGTCCGCGCGGAGCGCATGGGATGGCTGCCGTCCGCGCCGCAACTGCAGGCCAATCCGATCGAGGTATCGAAGCGCTCCGCCGCCGCGGGCCTGGAGCCCAAGGACTACGTCGCGAAGGCCTTGAAGTCGGGCGAGCTGAAGCTCGCCTGCGAGGATCCCGACCATCCGAAGAACTGGCCCCGCAACCTGTTCGTCTGGCGCTCCAATCTGCTCGGCGCCTCAGGCAAGGGCCACGAATACTTCCTCAAGCATCTGCTCGGCACCAAGCATGGCGTGATCGGCAAGGATCTCGGCGACCAGGGCCACAATAGACCGGTCGAGGTCGCTTGGCACGAAGAGGCCCCGGAAGGAAAGCTCGATCTGCTGGTCACGCTCGACTTCCGGATGTCGACCACGTGCATGTATTCGGACGTCGTGCTGCCGACGGCCACTTGGTACGAGAAGAACGACCTCAATACGTCCGACATGCATCCATTCATCCATCCGCTCTCGGCGGCGATCGATCCGGTGTGGGAATCGCGCAGCGATTGGGACATCTACAAGGGGATCGCCGAGGCCTTCTCCAGGGTCGCGCCCGAAGTGCTCGGGGTCGAGAAGGACGTCGTGCTGACGCCGATCATGCATGACAGTCCGGGCGAAATCGCGCAGGCGTTCGACGTCAAGGACTGGAAGCAGGGCGAGATCGATCCGATCCCCGGCAAGACCATGCCAGCAGTCACCGTGGTCGAACGTGATTATCCGAATCTCTACAAGCGCTTCACCTCGCTTGGACCGTTGATGAACAAGCTCGGCAATGGCGGCAAGGGGATGGCCTGGAACACCGACCATGAGGTCGAGCTCCTGAAGCGTCTCAACGGCGTCGTCGCCGACGACGGGCCGACCCGGGGGCTGGCTCGCATCGACAGTGCGGTCGACGCTTGCGAGGTGATCCTCAGCCTGGCGCCGGAAACCAATGGCGAGGTCGCGGTCAAGGCGTGGTCGTCCCTGGAGCAATTCACCGGCCGCGACCATGCTCATCTCGCCATTCCGAAGGAGGACGAGAAGATCCGATTCCGCGACGTCGTCGCGCAGCCGCGCAAGATCATCTCGTCGCCGATCTGGTCGGGGCTCGAGTCGGAGAAGGTCTGCTACAACGCCGGCTACACCAATGTCCACGAGCTGATCCCCTGGCGGACACTGACCGGCAGGCAGCAGCTCTATCAGGATCACCTATGGATGAGGGCCTTCGGCGAGGGCTTCTGCGTCTATCGGCCGCCGATCGATACCAAGACCGTCAAGCCGGTGATCGATCGCAAGCCGAACGGCAATGCGTCCGTCATCCTGAACTTCATTACGCCCCATCAGAAGTGGGGCATCCACTCCACCTATACCGACAATCTCCTGATGCTGACCCTGTCGCGCGGCGGTCCCATCGTGTGGATCAGCGAGATCGACGCAAAGGGTGCCGGTATCGCCGACAATGACTGGATCGAGGCCTACAACACCAATGGCGCGCTGGTTGCGCGCGCCGTGGTCTCGCAGCGGGTCAAGCAGGGCATGTGCATGATGTATCATGCTCAGGAGAAGATCGTGAACGTGCCGGGCTCCGAGCAGACGGGGCAGCGCGGCGGCATCCACAATTCGGTCACGCGTGTCGTTCCGAAGCCGACGCACATGATCGGGGGCTACGCTCAGCAGGCCTATGGCTTCAACTACTACGGCACGGTCGGCGCCAACCGCGACGAGTTCGTCATCGTCCGGAAGATGTCGAAGATTGATTGGCTGGACCAGCCGACTGCTGACCGGTCGGCCACGACCCCCTCGGAGGCTGCAGAATGAAGATCCGTGCTCAGATCGCAATGGTGCTCAATCTCGACAAGTGCATCGGCTGCCACACCTGCAGCGTGACCTGCAAGAACGTCTGGACCAGCCGCGAGGGGATGGAATACGCGTGGTTCAACAATGTCGAGACCAAACCGGGCGTTGGCTATCCCAAGGATTGGGAGAACCAGTCCCGCTGGAAGGGAGGCTGGTCGCGCAATCGCGACGGGTCGATCCAGCCGCGGATCGGCGGCAAGTGGCGGGTTCTGGCGAATATCTTCGCCAATCCCGACCTCCCCGAGATCGATGACTACTACGAGCCGTTCACCTTCGACTATCAGCACCTGCAAAGTGCGCCCGAGGCATCTGCGATGCCGACGGCACGGCCGCGCTCGCTGGTGTCTGGAGAGCGGATGGAAAAGATCGAGTGGGGACCGAACTGGGAAGAGATCCTGGGCGGCGAATTCGCCAAGCGCTCTCATGACATCAATTTCGACGGCGTGCAGAAGGAGATCTACGGCCAGTTCGAGAACACCTTCATGATGTATCTGCCGCGGCTGTGCGAGCATTGCCTCAATCCGGCATGCGTCGCATCCTGCCCGTCCGGCGCGATCTACAAGCGTGAGGAGGACGGCATCGTCCTCATCGATCAGGACAAGTGCCGCGGCTGGAGAATGTGCGTCTCCGGCTGTCCATACAAGAAGATCTATTATAACTGGTCCTCGGGAAAATCGGAGAAGTGCATCTTCTGCTATCCTCGGATCGAGGCAGGGCAGCCGACCGTGTGCTCCGAGACCTGTGTCGGGCGCATTCGCTATCTCGGTGTCGTGTTGTATGACGCGGACCGTATCGCAGAGGCCGCGGCCAAGCCCGACGAGGGCGATCTCTACCAGGCCCAGCTCGACATCTTTCTCGATCCGAGCGATCCGAACGTGCTTGCGGAAGCCGAGCGCCAGGGCATCCCTCATGCATGGCTGGAGGCGGCGATACGGTCGCCGATCTGGAAGATGGCGATGGAATGGAAGGTCGCCTTCCCCTTGCACCCGGAATATCGGACCCTGCCGATGGTCTGGTATGTGCCGCCGCTGTCGCCGATCACGTCGGCGGCCTCGTCCGGCAAGATCGGGCACGATGGCGAGATGCCCGACGTCAAATCCTTGCGCATTCCGATGCGGTACCTCGCCAATCTGCTGACTGCGGGCGACGAGAAGCCGGTGACGCTGGCGCTCGAGCGAATGCTGGCCATGCGTGCCTATATGCGGGCCAAGACCATCGACGGCGTGGTCGACGAGGCGATCGCAAGGCGCGTCGGCCTGAGCGGCCCGCAGATCGACGACATGTACCACATCATGGCGATCGCCAACTACGAGGACCGCTTCGTGATCCCGACCGCGCACCGCGAGCTCGGTGCCGACGCGTTTGATATCCGCGGCTCCTGCGGCTTCTCGTTCGGCAACGGCTGCTCCGGGGGCGAAAGCGAAGTCAACCTGTTCGGATCGCCGCGTAAGGCCAAGAACCCGATGGAGGTCGCCTGATGAAGACGTTCAAGGTGCTGTCGGCATTGCTGAACTATCCGAGCGGGGAATTGATCACGGCCATCCCGGAGCTCGCGCGGGTGCTCGACCAGGAAGGCCTCGTCCAGCCTGGCATTCGCCGGGAGCTCGATGTGCTGCTGCAGGAGATCGCCACGGGCGACGTCTACGACCTGCAGGAGCGCTACGGCTTGCTGTTCGACCGCAGCAAGACCCTGGCGCTGCATCTGTTCGAGCACGTTCATGGCGAAGGCCGCGACCGCGGCCAGGCCATGGTCGACCTGCGGGCCATGTATGACCGAGCGAACCTCGTCATCGCCGGCAACGAGCTGCCGGATTATCTGCCGCTGTTCCTCGAATTTCTCGCCACCCGGGAGATTTCGGACGCGCGCGAGTTGCTTGGCCAGACCAGCCACATCATCGCCGCGCTCGCGGAACGACTGGGGCGTCGGCAGTCGAGCTATAGGGCGGTGTTCGATGCGCTGCTCCAGATCGCCGCGGAGCAGCCCCGCGCGGAGATCGTCGATGAGCTGCTGAAGGCGGCGGACGTGGATCCGATGGACCTGCACGCGCTCGACGCGGCCTGGGAGGATGAAGAGGTCAGGTTCGGCCCGGGAGGGGGCGACCAGGCAGCCTGTGGGCACGACAATCTGATCGCAAAACTGCGCCACGCCAAACGTGCGGTCAACGCGCCGCCGTCACAGTTGCAATGAGGGATTGGCCATGCAAACACTCAATGCCATCGTCTTCGGCTGGTATCCCTATCTCTGCCTGACAGTCTTTCTGGTCGGCAGTCTGATTCGATTCGACCGCGAGCAATACACGTGGCGCTCAGGCTCGAGTCAGCTGCTTCGGCGGCGCCAATTGATCTGGGGCTCGAACCTTTTCCATGTTGGGATCCTCTTCATTTTTGCGGGTCATTTCGTCGGGCTGCTGACGCCGATCTGGGTGTTTGACATGCTCGGCGTGTCCCACGGCTTCAAGCAGATGCTCGCGATCGTCGCCGGTGGCGGCGCCGGACTGATGTGTCTGGTCGGCATTTCACTCCTCGCGCATCGCAGGCTTTTCGATCCCAGGATTCGGGCGACGTCGTCTTTTGCTGACACGGGTATCCTTCTGGTGCTGTTCGTCCAGCTGCTGCTTGGCTTGGCGACCATCCCCGTGTCGCTCGGTCATCTCGATGGTCATGAAATGGTCAAGTTCATGGCCTGGGCGCAGGGCATTCTCACGTTGCAGCCCGGAATCGCCGCCAACATCGTCGACGTCCATCCGATCTTCAAGGCGCATCTGGTCCTGGGAATGACTATCTTCCTGCTCTTCCCCTTCACCCGCCTTGTCCACATCTGGAGTGCGCCGGTGTGGTATCTCGGCCGCCGCGGCTATCAGGTGGTGCGCAGCCGCGACGGGCGCCGTCATCTTGTGCAACCAATTCAGCCCGCGGAGTAGCCGATGGACTGTTCATTGGGCGCGGCGCTTCCAAAGCCGAAGCTGGTCAGTGTGAACGGGGTCGTGATCGAACGCGACGTCATTGCCCGGGAAGTTCAGAACCATCCGTCGGACAAGCCGATCCTCGCCTGGCAAGCGGCGGCGCGCGCGCTTGCGGTGCGCGAATTGCTGAGACAGGAGGTCATGCGGCTCGGCATAACGGCCGCTCCTCTGCGCGATGCCGAAGGTCGCAGCGAAACCGAGGAAGAGGCGGCGATGCGGGCGCTGATCGCGCGTGAGGTTCTGATACACGAGCCGGACGAATCGACGTGCCGTCGCTTCTACGATCAGAACAGGCAGCGGTTCCTGGTCGGAGAACTCTACGAAGCGTCTCACATCCTGCTGATCGCGCCGAGCAGCGATTCGCTGGCTCGGTCGGCTGCGCGAGACGAGGGGCGGACGATCGTGGAGGCCGTGCAGAGAAGCCCGGAACTGTTCGAGACCATCGCGCGCGATCGCTCCGATTGCAGGGTCTCGGCGGAGAATGGTGGCAGGCTCGGGCAGCTGTCGCGTGGGCAGACGACCGCAGAGTTCGACGCCGCGCTGGTCCGGATGTCGGTTGGAGAGGTCGGTCTGATTGAGACACGCTTTGGTATCCATGTCGTGCGCCTCGACCGACGGGCCCTCGGACAAGTCCTGCCGTTCGACATGGCAAGGGCGCGCATTTCGCAATATCTCACCGAGCGTGTGCGGCATCAGGCGCTCGCGCAATATGTAGCCAAGCTGGCAGACCGCGCGGAGATCGTTGGCGTGACGTTGCCGGCGCCGCAATCGGTACTGCCGCAGTAGGGGGGCGATCATGCTGCTCGGGGATCTCATTCACGATCTCAGTGACGACGCGAAGTCGAGTGCGGTGTTGCAGGGGTGCGGCGACCTCACGCTCCTGGTGCGCATCAGCTCTGTCGCGGATCGCCTCGGCGAGGATGTCGGTGAGTATGCGTCGGCTGCTGTCCGGCGCTTTGCAAATCTCGCAGAGAACGAGGATTGGCTCGGGTTGATGAGCGCTATCGACCGCGCCGCCGACCCCGCGATCGTCTGTCTGACGTCCATGATCAATTGGTCGCTGCAGAGGGATGAAATCGAGCTCTCCTAGAACGGATCCACCGCAGGCTATCCGTGCTGGAGGGGCGGGTCAAAAATGTCGAAGCGTCAAATTGATGTTGGGATTCGCATGCACGATGAGATGGTAGAGAAAGTCGGCGTTGCGGCCGCGCCGGATCGTGTCCCCAAGCGTGGTGTAGCTGGCGGCCCACCGCGTTCGCCGGCTGGAGCCGGGCCTGTCAGCTGGCGATAGCCGTGAGGCTGACGTTCGGATCATCGCTCAATGGCGCGATGGTTTCCAGCGTCATGTAGCGGGCGCGTTGGACCGCCCATTCATCGTTCTGTTCGAGCAGGACAGCTCCGATGAGGCGGACGATAGCGTCCTCATTGGGGAAGATGCCGACCACCTCGGTGCGCCGTTTGATCTCGCCGTTGAGGCGTTCGATCGGATTGGTGGAGTGCAACTTGGTCCGATGCTGCGGCGGGAACGTCATGTAGGCAAGCACGTCGGTCTCGGCCTCGTCGAGGAAGCCGGCAAGCTTGGGCAGCTTGGGACGGAGCTGATCGGCGACCTTGCGCCATTGGGTGCGAGCGGCCTCGGCATCGTCCTGGGCAAAGGCCGTGGCGATGAAGGCGGAGACCACGCGCCGTCCGCTCTTGCCGGCATGAGCCAGCACGTTCCGCATGAAGTGGACGCGGCAGCGTTGCCAGCTGGCGTTGAGCACCTTGGTCACGGTGGCCTTGATGCCCTCGTGGGCGTCGGACACCACCAGCTTGACGCCGCGCAAGCCGCGGCGGGCCAGCTTGCGCAGGAAGGCGGTCCAGAACGTCTCGGCCTCGGACGGCCCGATGTCCATGCCGAGAACCTCGCGCCGGCCGTCGCTGTTGACGCCGACTGCAACGATCACCGCGACGGAGACGATGCGCCCCTGCTGGCGCACCTTCACATAGGTGGCGTCGATCCAAAGATAGGGCCAGTCACCCTCGATTGGACGGCCGAGGAAGGCCTTCACTTTGTCGTCGATCTCGCCGCACAACCGACTGACCTGGCTCTTGGAGATGCCGGTCATGCCCATCGCCTGCACCAGATCGTCGACCGAACGGGTCGAGACGCCCTGAACGTAAGCCTCCTGAACCACGGCGGTGAGCGCCTTCTCGGCCATGCGCCGCGGCTCCAGGAAGCCGGGGAAATAGGAGCCCTTGCGCAGCTTTGGGATGCGCAGCTCCACCGCACCGGCGCGGGTCTCCCAGATCCGGTCGCGGTAGCCATTGCGCTGGGCCAGACGTTCGGGGCTCTTCTCGCCATAGGCAGCCCCGGTCTGGCTCTCGACCTCCAGCTCCATCAGGCGCTGGGCCGCAAAGCCGATCATCTCGCGCAGCAGATCGGCGTCCGGGGTCTTCTCTACCAGCGTGCGCAGGTTCATCATGTCTTCGGTCATCGGTGGTTCCTCGGTTGCGTTGGCGTGTCGCAACCCGATCCTACCGGAGAACTGCCGGTGACCACCGCAAAGCCGCCCGCCCGCTACGGCGCTATTTGGGAGCGCGCGTCCGGGCGGCTTTGCTCCACCGAGCTACACCACCTCCGGGGACACGACCCCGCGCCGCTGGTGGCGCTCGTATACGACGACGGGAAATATCCCTACGAGACGTTCGATCACCTCGTGGATCACTCGCGTCGAGCGCGATTGAAGGTCGCCGGCGCACTGCAGCGAAGGCTGTTCCTCGACGAAAATCGCAGGTGCGACGTCCTGCTCGAGGAGATCGACACGGCAAATCAAACCCCGATCTTCGAGGATCGTGGATCGGGAGCGAGAGGTTGCCGGCTGGATGAATCGGCGCTTGCAGAGGTGACAGTTCGGGTCCTCGCCAGCCTGGATGCGCGTCCAAACATCCTGGTGTTGAACAAATTTGGTAAGGCAGAGTGCGGGGGAGGCGGAACGCTTGATCTGATCGCCCGCGCGTTGGACCTTGCGATACCGACGATTGTCGGCGTGCCGCGCAGCAATATCGATGCCTGGAGAGGTTTCGCCGGAGATATGGGGGTTGAGCTCGAAGCCCGCGGAGACGTGGAGCGGTGGCTGGAAAGTGTTCGGCAGGATCGAACCATAGACTCAGCGAGCCAGCTGCGCTGATTGCGATTGCGAGCAATCGAGGGGTCGGGGACACAGAACTGCCAAGCCAGACCGTCGAAGATGTCTGCCGGCTGACATGGATGTTCCTCGACGAGACAGGAAACCCGCCGGTCGATCTGGAGTGGTCATCACGACGCTGATGACACGGAATGTTGCGCTCCGACAAAGAATGGCCGGTCGCGCCGGTTTAGCATCTTTCCGATCGCCGGGGATTGTATGGCGCAAGCTCATTGTTCGCGCCCCCTTGGCTGCGTTCCTCCGGGCGCCACGGCAACTGCCGAATGGCGCATCGTCGTGGCGAGTGCTGCGTCCGCGATCAACAACTGGAGCCGCTCATGATTGGGGCGAAGATCTCGCGCTGGACGATGAGCTATTTCGCGGCAGCGCTGGGGTGGCTGCTCGTTGCCTTGGCAATGCTGGTCGGCGGACTCGGTTACCCCGCCGCAGAGCTCGGCGCTCCCGATACGCTTGTCGTTGTGCATGCGGTCTGTATCGGTTGGCTCAGTCTCTCGGTATGCGGCGCCTTGTTCCAGTTCGTTCCCGTTCTCGTCGCAAGGCCGCTCCCCTTCGACAAATGGGCCTTGCCGGCCTTGTTCCTCATCAACGTCGGTCTGGTCTGCTTGATATTGGGCTTCCTCTCACTGGCCGGACGAATTGCTCCAGCCGTTTGGCTTCTGCCGGCCGGCAGCGTGGTGCTCGGCGCGGGTCTGGCGATGGTCGCGCTCGATCTGGGCCTGACTCTCGTCAGCCAGCCGAAGGGATCTGCTCTCTTTGTCATCGCCGGACTTGGCGCGTTATGCGCAACTGTCGCGCTCGGCGTCGCGTTCGCGTTTGCTCTCGCCGGATCGGCGGGCGCCTACGGCGACGCGCTCCTGGCCGCGGCGATTCCGATCCATGCGATTGCCGGGCTGGGAGGCTGGCTGACCCTGACCGCCATGGGGGTGAGCTATCGCCTGCTGGCCATGTTCATGCTCTCGGCGGACCTCGGCGAGCGACAGAGCACATCCGCGCTGAAATTTGGTGCGCTCGCGCTATCGGTCGCTGTCGTGGGCGGATTGTTCGCGATCGGCCTCGAGGCCGGGCTCGGAGCCGTGCTCATCGTCGCCGCCGTTCTTGGGGTGATCTCGCTTGCGCTCTATGGACGGGACATCGCGACGATCTATCGCTCGCGCAAACGGCGCCAGCTCGAGTTGAACATGCGGATGGCAACCGTGTCTTTCGCCAACCTGGCGGCGACGGTGACGCTCGGCACCGTCATCATCGTCAGCGGAAAGGTCGGCGTTCATGTCGGCGCGTTCGCGTTCTTGGCCGTGTTCGGCTGGCTGTCTGGTCTCATATTCGCGAAGCTCTACAAGATTGTCGCCTTTCTGACCTGGCTCGAAACCTACGGTCCCGTGATGGGGCGCGCCCCGACGCCACGGGTTCAGGACCTGGCGGTGGAACGTCGGTCCGAGAAGTGGTTCATCATCTATTTTCTAGGCGTCTGGGCGGCGACCATCATGTTGATGATGGGCGAGGGCCAGGCGTTTCGCGGCGCCGCGGCGGTCATGGCCGTGGGCAGTATTGGAATCATACACGAGCTTGTGCGAGTCCGACGTCTTTCCGATGTTGCGGGCTCCCGTAGGCTTCCGGCCGGAGCCATCGCGCCAAGCCTGTTGTTCGCCAGAAACTAGGAGGAGAGCCATGACCGCGTACATTGACGTCGACGTCCGACCGATTCTCAGGGCCGGAGGCGAACCGTTCTCCATCATCATGGACGCGGTCGACCGGCTGGCGCCAGGCCAGGGTGTGCGGCTGATCGCGAGCTTCAGGCCGGTTCCGCTGCTCTCCGTCATGGCAAGAAAGGGCTTCGCCCACACCGATCGACCGCTCGACGGTGGCGACTGGGAAGTGCTGTTTTCGCCGCTGGCTGCCGAGGACGCCGGTCAGGAAGACGCTGGTGCCGGCCTCGCATTCGAGCAATGGCCAGATCCCGTAGTCACGCTCGACAACCGAGAGCTCGACCCACCCGAGCCGATGGTGCGTATCCTCGCGGCAGCGGAGGAGTTGGGCCCAGGAGAGACCTTGTCGGCACTTCTGGGCCGTGAGCCGGTCTTCCTGTTCCCTGAACTTGAGAAGCGCGGCTTTCGCTGGCTCGGCGGGTTTACGGCGGATGGATCGACCTACGAACTGTCGGTGAGGGCTCCGCTATGAGCCGCGATGTCATCGACCGCATCCGCGACGCAATGCGCGTGGTCATCGATCCGGAACTGGGGGAAAACGTGGTCGATCTCGGCTTCATCTATGAGATCGCGGCGACGGATGGCGTCGTGCATGTCACGATGACGGCCACAACGCCCGGGTGCCCCGCAACAGGTTTTCTCAAGGAAGGGGTCGCAAGCAGCATTGCGGAGATTGCGGGCGTCGAAGCCGTGGACGTGACCATGACATTCGATCCGCCGTGGACCCCATCCAGAATTGATCCGGCCGTTCGTGCTGCGCTGGGTTTCGACAACGTCAATTGACCGAACGAAAGCGAAAAGCTGGCAGCGGCTCGGCCAGGAACAGTCTAGGTGCGCGGCAGCACGGAGAGGCGGCGTCGTTACGCCCGCTCGTCGAAGAACACGTCAACCGCCGTGGACGCCTTCGGCCCATCGCCCGAGTGCGTCTATCGTGTTCCGTCTTCAAATCCTATTGCCTGTCTTGCTTCCCTATCTCAACAAGGTTGCCTGCTTCGGTCGTCCGGTCCGGAAGCCACTCCCGCGCGTTGGCGTGGAGCCCGGGGACGCCGAGCAGGTTGATCGCGCGACAGGCGATCTGCTCGATGACGTCATCGAGCGACTGGGGCTTCAGGTAGAACGCCGGCATTGGCGGCGCGATGATCGCGCCGATCTCGGTGGCCTGCGTCATCGCTCGGAGATGACCGAGATGCAGCGGGCTCTCCCGCACCAACAGTATCAGCCGGCGGCGCTCCTTGAGTTGAACGTCGGCGGCGCGGACCAGCAGGTTGTCGAGCTGGCCCCAGGCGATCGCCGAGAGGGTGCGGATCGAGCAGGGCGCCACGATCATGCCGGCTGCAGAAAACGAGCCGCTGGCGATGCTCGCACCGATGTCGGCGACATCATGAGCATGCGCCGCGAGATCGCGCAGCCGCGCGAGGCCACCCTGGCCGACCTCCTCGTGCAAGGTGCGCACGGCAGCGTCGGACACCACGAGATGGACCGCGCATTGCGGCTGCTCCGCGAGCCGTTCGACGATGCGCGCACCGATCGCGGCGCCCGAGGCGCCGCTGATGCCGACGATGACGTGATGCCGCCCGTTCATGTCGAGGCCGTTCGGTCGGCTATGGAGTCGCCGAGGCCGAGGCTCGGCCACATCGCGTCGATGCGCGCGGCTACAGCAGGGTCCATCGCCAGCACCTCGCCCCAGGGGCGTTCGGTCTCGACCCCGAGCTTGGTCGTGGCGTCGATGCCGAGCTTCCCGCCGAGGCCGGATTTTGGCGAGGCGAAGTCGAGATAGTCGATCGGCGTGTTGGCAAGCGGCACGAGGTCGCGCGAGGAGTCGCTGCGCGTCGCGACGGCCCACATCACCGCGCGCCAGTCTCGGACGTCGATGTCTTGGTCGACCACGATGAGGAGCTTGGTGTAGCTGAACTGCGGCAGCATCGACCACAGGCCGAGCATGATGCGCCTTGCCTGGCCCGGATAGCGCTTTTTGATCGCCACCACGGCGATCCTGTAGGAACAGGCCTCCGGCGGCAGATAGCAGTCGACGACCTCCGGGAATTGTCGTCGGATCAAGGGGACGAACAGCGTGTTCAGCGCCTCGCCAATTCGAGACGGCTCGTCCGGCGCGCGTCCCGTGAACGTCGACAGATAGAGCGGACTTCGACGCGTGGTGATCGCGGTGACCTGAAGCACCGGAAAGCTCTCGACGGCGTTGTAGTAGCCGGTGTGATCGCCGTAGGGCCCCTCCGGGGCGGTCTCCGTGGCCGACACGATGCCCTCGATCACGATCTCGGCGGCCGCCGGCACCGTCAGGGGCACGGTCAGGCATTCGACCAGCTCGGGACGGTCGCCGCGCAGGATGCCAGCGAAGCGCAGCTCGGAGATGGTCTCGGGCAATGGCAACACCGCGCTGAGGATGGTGGCGGGATCGGCCCCGATCACGATCGCAATCGGCATGTCGCGCCCCTGCGCCTGCCACTGCTGGTGGTGGCGGGCGCCGCCGCGATGGGCGAGCCAGCGCATGATGGCGCGATCGCGGCCGAGCACCTGCATGCGGTAGACGCCGACATTTTCCTGCTCGCCGGCGGACGCGTCCGGCGGCACGGTGATGACGAGCGGCCACGTCAACAGGGGCGCCGGCTCGTCCGGCCAGCAGATCTGGGCCGGCAAGGTGGTCAGGTCGATGTCATCGCCCATCGTGACACGTTCATGCACCGGCGCGGCTGATCGCAGCCTCGGCCGGGTCGACAGTGCTGCGCGTGCCAGCGGCAGCTTCTGCAGCGCTTCCCTGATGTCGCGCGGCGGCTGCGGGGCGCGCAACTCCGCCATCATCTCGCCGAGCTCCGCCAATCGTTCCGGCTGCACGCCCATGCCCCAGGCCACCCGCTCCACGGTGCCGAAAAGATTGGTGACGAGCGGCATTGCCGAGAGCGATCCGCATGCCTTGATCGGCCGTTCGAACAGCAGCACGGGCCCTTCGGCGGAGATGACGCGGCGATGGATCTCGGTGATCTCGTGGACGACCGAGACGTTGTCGCGAATGCGTCGCAGCTGTCCCCGCTCGTCGAGAAAGCGCAGGAAATCCGACAGCTCGCGGAAGCGAGGGACATCACGTCGCAACGATAGGCTCCGTTCAAAAAACGCCTCGTAGCTGGAACAATCAGTGTGATCTTTGTTCCGGGTCAAATACTTCCGCCGCCGATCCGGCCAGAGCTTGTGCCATGAGCTCTCTTCAGGACGCGTCTTCGACCTCACTGCCCCTGTTGCCGCCACTGCTCAGGCAGGTGCTGCGTCCGTTGCCGTTGCTGCCCCTGCAGATCGCGCTCGGCGCTTTCCTGCGTGGGCTCTTGCGCCGGCATCCGCATCTGCTCGACCGGCTCGGGTCGCATCGCGGAAAGCGCTTTGGCATCAAGCCGACCGATCTGCCGTTCGCATTCGTGATTCAGGCGGGTCCACAGCAGCCGCAACTCGCGGCGGTGCGCGAGCTGCCCACCGGCCTCGATGCCTCCATCTCTGCGTCGATCGTGAGCCTGCTGGCGCTGGTCGAGGGCCGGCTCGATGGCGATGCGCTGATGTTTTCGCGTCAGCTCGTGATCGAAGGCGATATCGAGGCGGTGCTGGCGCTGCGCAACGCGATCGATGATGCCGGTCTGGATCTGGTCGGCGAGATCGCGGCGCTTTCGGGGCCGTTCGGCGTGCCCGCGCAACGCCTGCTGGCGGCCGCGCGTGACTCGCTGCTGAGATCAACGACGAACGAAAGCGGGATGCGACGATGGAGCTGATCTGTCCGGCAGGGACGCCGGCGGCGCTGAAGAGCGCGGTCGAAGCCGGTGCCGATGCCGTCTATTGCGGCTTCGCCGACGAGACCAATGCCCGCAACTTTCCCGGGCTGAATTTCAGCCGCGAGCAGATGCGCGAAGGAGTAACGTTCGCGCATCGGCGCGGCGCCAAGGTGCTGGTTGCGATCAACACCTTCCCGCGCGCCGGCGCCGTCGAGCTGTGGCGTCGCGCGGTCGACGATGCCGTCGAGGCCGGGGCCGACGCGCTGATCCTTGCCGATGTCGGGCTGATGCACTATGCCGCGCGGCGCCATCCCGAACAGCGACTGCATGTCTCGGTGCAGGCGGCGGCGGCGAATGTCGACGCGATCGCGTTCTATGTCGAGAATTTCGGCGCCCGCCGCGTGGTGCTGCCGCGCGTGCTGAGCGTACCCGAGATCGCCGAGATCACCCGTGAGACGGCATGCGAGACCGAAGTGTTCGTGTTTGGCGGACTATGCGTTATGGCCGAGGGGCGCTGCTCGCTGTCCTCCTACGCCACCGGCAAGTCGCCGAACATGCAGGGGGTATGCTCGCCGGCCAGTCATGTCGTCTATCAGGAGACGATACTGGGCACGACCTCGCGGCTTGGTGCTTTCACAATCAACCGATTCGGACGCAACGAACCTGCCGGCTATCCAACGCTGTGCAAGGGGCGTTTCTCGACCGCACAGGGCTCTGGCTACATCTTTGAGGATCCGGTCAGCCTCGATGCCACGACCCTGCTCGCAGGCTTGCGCGAAGCCGGCGTCACCGCGCTCAAGATCGAGGGCCGCCAGCGCGGCCGCGCCTATGTCGACGGGGTCGTGCGGCATTTCCGCAGCGTGCTGGCAGCGCTCGATGCCGGCCGGTCCGCCGACGCGTCCGACCTCACGCCGTTCACTGAAGGGCAGGCCACCACGCAGGGCGCCTACCGCAAGACCTGGCGCTAGGACCACATGACAATGGCGGAACAAGGCGCAGGCCGAATGCAGCTCACTCTGGGGCCCGTGCTCTACAATTGGCAGCCCGAGCGCTGGCGTGATTTTTACTTTCGCATGGCCGACGAGGCCCCGCTCGACCGCGTCGTGGTCGGCGAGGTCGTCTGCTCGAAGCGCGCGCCGTTCTTCGAACCCCATTTGCCTGAAGTCATCGAGCGGCTTATGGCTGCCGGCAAGCAGGTGCTGCTGGGTTCGCTGGTCCTGGTGTCGTTGCGACGCGAGCGCCGGCAGACGGCAAGCCTCGCCGAGTATGGCCACGGTCTGGTGGAGGTCAACGACCTCACCTGCCTCAAATCGATCGCCGGTCGGCCGCATGCCATCGGGCCATTCGTCAACATCTACAACGAGGCCAGCGCCGCGTTTCATGCCGCCCAGGGCGCTTCCCGGATCTGCCTCCCGCCGGAGCTGCCGCTGTCCTCGGTTGCCGCGATCGCCGGCGCCGTGCCGCAGGTGGCGATCGAAGTGTTCGCCTTCGGCCGTGTGCCGCTCGCGATCTCCGCGCGCTGCTATCACGCCCGCCTGCACAAGCTCGCCAAGGACAATTGCCGCTTCGTGTGCGAGCAGGATCCGGACGGCCTCGTCGTGACGACGCTGGACAATGAAGCGTTCCTCACCATGAATGGCGTGCAGACGTTGTCGCATGGTTGCTGCAATCTGCTCGGCGATCTCGATCGTCTGACGCAGAGCGGCGTGAGATCGCTGCGGCTGTCACCTCAGGCCTGCGACATGGTCGCGGTGTCCGAGCAATTTCAGGCGGTCCTGGCGGGCCGCGTGGAAGCTGGGGCCGCCAGGGACCGCTTGCGCGAGATCTATCCGGACGTTCCATTCGCCAACGGCTTCTTGCACGGCGCCCCCGGTGCCTCCTACGTCTCGGGGTAGGTACTGCCGTGTCCTTCTGTCGAGGTGAACTCGGATATGCTCAGTGTGCATGTCGACCCATCTCAAATTGACTGACCACGGATGGACGACGTTGAGAGACGGCGCGCAGCCGTTCTTGCCGGCGTGCTGCAGATTGCTGACCGCGCCAAGGCGGAAGCCCAGGAAGCCGGTGGGCTACCCGCCGATAAGAAAACAGGGCTTCCGAAATAGTGGGTCTAGCGATGTCGCGGACCCCTGCTATCAATGTTCCCCGCGTTCCCTTTTTGCTGGGCTCGACATGTCTGTCCGCTGATCGGCGGGTTGAGATGGTGAGACCGTGTCCGTTTCCACGGGTCCGGGTTGCTTCTGATGGCTGTCGCGCGTCGCCCTGGAATGGCGGCGAGGCGCCGACAAAAAAACGGCGGCCGGGGGGCCGCCGTTGGAGTCGAGACCACGCGACGCTAATCGTGGTGCTCAGGAGGTTCGGAGCTGGACGCGCTGGATCTTGCCGACGATCAGCAAGTAGGCACACGCCGCGACCAGGGCGTTGAGGCCGACGAACACCAGCGCGCCGTTGAAGGAGCCGGTGGCCGACAGGATGTAGCCGATCACGATCGGCGTCGTGATGCTGGAGAGGTTGCCGAAGGTGTTGAACAGGCCGCCGGAGACGCCGCCGGCTTCCTTCGGCGAGGTGTCGGAGACGACCGCCCAGCCGAGCGCGCCGATGCCCTTGCCGAAGAACGCCAGCGCCATCAGGCCGACCACCAGCGCCTGGCCGTCGACATAGTTGCAGCCGATGATCGCCATCGACAGCAGCATGCCGCCGACAATCGGGATCTTGCGGGCGAGTGTCAGCGATCCCGTCTTGCGCAGGATGGCGTCGGAGATGAAACCGCCGAGCACGCCGCCGATGAAGCCGCACAGCGCCGGCAGGGTGGCGACGAAGCCGGCCTGCAGGATCGAGAGGCCGCGCTCCTTGACGAGATAGACCGGGAACCAGGTCAGGAAGAAATAGGTCAGCGTGTTGATGCAGTACTGGCCGATATAGACGCCGAGCATCATGCGGTTCGACAGCAACTGCCCGATATGCGACCAGGTCGGACCACCGGAGCTGGCCTTGGCGTCTTTCGCGCCTTCCATGTCGACCAGCGCGCCGCCGTCCTTGATGTAGTCGAGCTCGGCCTGGTTGACGCTCGCGTGCTCCTTCGGTCCGTACATGGTCCTGATCCACATTAGGCCCATGAGAATGCCGAGCGCGCCCATCACGGTGAAGACGTGGCGCCAGCCGAATTCATGCGCGATCCAGCCCATCAGCGGTGCGAAGATCACTGTCGCGAAATACTGGCCCGAGTTGAAGAACGCCGACGCCGTGCCGCGCTCGTTGCTCGGAAACCAGGCGGCGACGATGCGGGCATTGGCCGGGAAGCTCGGCGCTTCGGCGAGACCGACCAGGAAGCGCAGCGCGAACAGCGCGGTGACCGCGGCGGCGCCGGAGAAGAAGCCGATCCAGCCCTGCATCATGGTGAAGATCGACCAGATCACGATGCTGCAGGCATAGACCCAGCGCGAACCGAAGCGGTCGAGCAGCCAGCCGCCCGGCACCTGCGCGAGCACATAGGACCAGCCGAAGGCGGAGAACACATAGCCCATCGCGACGGGATCGAGATGCAGCTCCTTGGACAGCGAAGGTCCTGCGATCGACAAGGTCGCCCGGTCGGCGTAGTTCACGGTCGTGACCAGGAACAGCATGGTCACGATGAATAGCCGCACGCGCGATCGGCGCAATTCGGCCGTGGTTACGATTGCGCTCATGCGCTCCACCTCTCTTGTCACGTTCCTCGATGACTGTCCTAGAGGAGAGGGAGGGCCGGGGTCCAAACCGAAGCCTGTATCGATCGATCCAAATTTTGGATCAATCCCGGGGTCTCCATGCCGGACAAAGGCGCTCTTTCCTGAGCAGCCGCGGCGTGCGACGCATGAGCCGATCAGGCTTGCACGTCGAGGTTTTGCAGATTTCGTCGCGCATTCCGACGGCCGTCGCGGCAATCGCCAGCATGCGGATCTCTCCTCACGTCCACCGCGCTTCGCGCCAGATCGCCCGGATCCCGGCGAACCCGCTGCCGGCAAGATGCGAGGCGCAGCGTTCCGTTCCGCCGGTTGGAAGCTGCGGGCACGGACCAACGGACGTGCGAACCATCTGTGCTTGTATCGGCTGCGACTGCGTGCACAATCGTCGGTGCAAGCGAACAGGAGCCACTGCGCGTGAAGGCCGTCTACACCGAGCTGCATCGCAGCCATGATCCGCAATTCTATCTGGTGCGCGGCGTCGTCAAGCGCACCACCGAGCAGCCCGAGCGGGCGGATCGTCTGCTTGCGGGATTGAAGGCCGGCCATCACGAGGTGGTCGCGCCGCTTCATTTCGGCCAGGAAGCTCGCGCGCGCGTGCACAGTCCGGAATACCTCAGTTTCCTGGAAGAGGCTTGGGACGCTTGGGCCGCGCTCGGCGATGCCGGTGCGGAGATGATCCCGAACATCCATCCCGTTCGCAATGCCGCCACCTATCCGACGCACATCGTCGGGCGGCTGGGCTGGCACACGACCGATACCTCGGCGCCGATCGGGCCGGGGACGTGGGAAGGCGCCTGCGCCGCGACCGACGTGGCTGCGACCGCGGCGCAACTGCTGCTCGATGGCGAGGATGCGGTGTACGCGCTGTGCCGGCCGCCGGGCCACCATGCCTATCGAGACATGGCCTCGGGCTTCTGCTTCTTGAACAACTCCGCCATCGCGGCCGCGCATCTGCGTCAGCGCTACGAGCGCGTCGCCATCCTCGACGTCGACGTCCATCACGGCAACGGCACGCAGGGCATCTTCTACGAGCGGCCCGACGTGCTCACCATCTCGATCCACGCCGACCCCACGCATTACTACCCGTTCGTCTGGGGCTATGCGCATGAGCGCGGCGCAGGCGCGGGGCTTGGCGCCAACCTCAACATTCCGCTGCCGCTGAAGAGCGGCGACGACACCTATCTCAAGGCGTTCGAGACCGCGGCCAAGACGATTCATGCGTTCGCGCCCGGCGCGCTCGTGGTGGCGCTCGGTCTCGATGCCTCCGAGCACGATCCGCTCAAGGGGCTCTCCGTGACGACGCCGGGTTTCCGTCGCATCGGCGGCGCGATCGCGCGGCTCGGCCTTCCCACGGTGTTCGTGCAGGAGGGCGGCTATCTCTCGGACATTCTTGGGCAGAACCTGACCGCAGTGCTCGGAGGTTTCGAGGCCGCGCGGTAGGCCATCATCTCTTCCTCGCGATCTCTTCTTGGTGTGTACCCCAGAACGCCCTCGCAAATCATTCGCATGGCGGCATCTGACGTGTGGAGGCGAGCCGCGACGCGACCACTCGAGGCTCGACGGTGCAGGCGACCGTCGAAACATCCGGCTCCAATTGCTGCACCATTTAGCAAGTGCTAGGCTTTGTGAACTACCCTCGGCTGTAGGCGGCTCGGAGGGACGTGATGAAGCGGCGAATGATCGGCCTGGAGACCCTGGTCACGGGATCCGAAGAGGCGTTGGCTCCGCCGAAGTCCAAGCCGACCGGGCCGGAGCTCAGCTCTGCAGCCTCGGCCGGCCGGCCATCCCGCCGAAGGCTGCTGGCCTCAGCCGGCCTTGGCTTCGGCGCTGCGGCATTGTCGTTCTCCGCCGGCCCGGCTGTCGCGCAGCCAGGTGACGGCGCAAGCCTCGGCCAGCCGGTGCGCGTCAGCAAGGATCGGCTCGATGCGCTCGCAGCGAAGCTCCACGCCGTCTTCAACGAGCACAATATCTTGCCGCCATTCTCGGCCGACAAGCACGGGGCGCGGGTCGACGTCGAACTGCGTCGGCTGACGACCTACACGCGCATTCCCGGCACCGGTGAGCGCGTCAAGGTCAGCGGCCTGCTCGCGCTGCCCGCCGATCACAAGGGCGCACTGCCGGTCGTGTCGTGGCAGCACGGCACCATCCTGTCGTTCGACCAGGTCCCGTCCAATCTCGTCAAGCTGGCCGATCCGAACTACGAGCCGCGCGACAATGTCGATTCGATCGAGACGCTGTTCAACGTCCAGCGCCTTGTCGGCAACGGCTTTGCGTTGATCGCGGCCGACTATCTCGGCAAGGGACCGTATCGCCAGGGGCGAGGCGAGGCCTATGCGGTGAAGGACGCGACCGTGCAGTGCTGCCTGGACGTGCTGAGCGCGGGTCTGCTCGCGCTCGATCATCTCCGCCTGCGAAAGTCCGGGCTGTTCCTGAACGGCTGGTCGCAGGGTGCCTTGAACACGCAATGGCTGCGCCAGGAATTGCAGCGGCGGCGCGTCGCGGTGGCGGCGAGCGCCACGCAGAGTCCGTTCAACAATCTTGCGGATTCGATGCGCTATTGGGTGTCGGCCCAATCGGGCAGCGCGTCGACCGACAGCACCTATCCGAAGCAGCCGATCTGGATAACGCCCTGCGTCATCGTCCTCCTGGGCAGCTATCGCCAGTATTACCGGCTCGGCGACCTGTTCAAGACTGCGATCAAGCCGCAGCACCTCGCGCTGGCCGAGAAATACTGGGCCGACTACAGCATGGACGAGGCGTTCAGCAAGTCGGTGCCGCAGCCCTCGGACCTGCTGGTCGACGGCTTCTTCGAGCGCTTCACCCACGAGACCAACAGCCGCTTCCTCCGTCGTCTGGCCGGCAATAGCTCGACCTATTGGGACTATGACGCCCCGATGCGGTTCTATTACGGTCTTCTCGACGAGGCGCTACCGCCGAGCCTCGTCAAGATGCCGCTGGCGGCCGACGGCCGCTTTGCGCAAGGCATCGCGGTCACCGGCGCCAGCCATCGCGGCACGTTCCTGGCAAGCCTGTATGGCGGCGGCGACGTCGTCGGCGGCGCTTCGACCGTGCTGGACTTCTTCAAGAGCAGCTCCTGAATTTCGGCCATGATCAGCTTGCCAGCGCTTGCGGCGTGTGGGTCGCGAGCTCCCGCTCAGCGGTACGGACGATCTCCATGGTGCGCACGATGCTCGCCGGATTGACGCTGATCGAATCGATGCCGAGTTCGGCCAGATAGCGCGCGACTTCCGGATAGTTTGCCGGCGCCTCGCCGCAGATGCCGACATGGCGATGGTTGCGGTGCGCGCCCTCCACCGCCATCCGCAGCATCGCCAGCAGGCCGGGATCGCGCTCGTCGAAATCGAACGCGACGATGTCGGAGTCGCGGTCGACGCCGAGCGTGAGCTGGGTGAGATCGTTGGAGCCGATCGAGAAGCCGTCGAAATGTTTGGCGAACTCATCGATCAGGATCACGTTGTTCGGGATCTCGCACATCATGTAGATTTCGAGCCCGTTTTCGCCTCTGACGAGGCCATGCCCGGCCATCGCCGCGATCACCTTGCGTGCCTCCTCGACCCGGCGGCAGAACGGGATCATGATCTTCAGATTGGAGAGCCCCATCGTGTCGCGCACGCGCTTCATCGCCGCGCATTCCAGCGCGAAACCGGCGGCGTAGGCGGGATGCGCATAGCGCGAGGCGCCGCGGAAGCCGAGCATGGGGTTCTCTTCCTTCGGCTCGAAATCGGAGCCGCCGATCAGGCTGGCATATTCGTTGGTCTTGAAGTCCGAGAGGCGCACGATCACCGGCCGCGGGTGGAATGCCGCGGCGATGGTGCCGACGCCTTCCGACAGCCGCTCGACGAAGAAGTCGGCGGGCTTCTTGTAGCGCGCGGTCAGGCGCTTGATCGTCGCGCGGTCCTTTGCCGCGGTCACCTTTGCGGGCGTCGCCAGCGCCATCGGGTGGATGCCGATCGCCTGGTTGATGATGAACTCCATGCGGGCGAGGCCGACGCCATCGTTCGGCAGCAGCGCGGTCTTGAAGGCCAGTTCGGGATTGCCGAGATTGACCATGATCTCGGTGCGCGGCTTCTCCAATCTGTCGATCGCCAGGCGCTCGACATCGAACGGCAGTGCGCCGTCGTAGACATGGCCGGCGTCGCCCTCCGCGCAGCAGACAGTGACCGTCGTTCCGGTCTTCGCGCGCTTGCTGAAATCCTCCGTGCCGACCACGGCCGGCACGCCGAGCTCGCGAGCGACGATCGCGGCATGGCAGGTGCGGCCGCCATGATCGGTGACGATCGCCGCCGCGGTCTTCATCACCGGCTCCCAGTCCGGACTGGTCGACGCGGCGACCAGCACCTCGCCGGGGCGGAACGCGTTCAGATCCTTGGGAGTGCGGATCAAGCGGATCTTGCCGGTGGCGATCTTTTCGCCCACGGCGCGGCCGGTTGCCAGCGTTCTGCCGGTCTTCTTCAGAACGTAGGTCTCGATCGCCTCGGGCCGCCGCTGCGAGGCCACCGTCTCCGGCCGCGCCTGGATGATGTAGAGCGCACCGTCGCGACCGTCCTTGGCCCATTCGATGTCCATCGGCGTCGGCCTGCCGGCCTTCTGCGAGTAGTGCTCCTCGACTACGATGGTGGCCTGCGCGAGCTCCAGCACGTCGGCATCGCTGATGCAGAATTTCGCCCTGTCAGCCGGCGGCGTCGCCTCGGTGCGCGTCGTCGGGCCACGGCTGCGCGCGCCGGCCTTTGCGCTGGCTTTGGCATAGACCATCCGCTTGTCCTTGGCGCCGAGCCGGCGCGACAGCACGCTGCGGAAGCCGGCCGCGAAGGTCGGCTTGTGGACGTAGAACTCGTCCGGATCGACCGTGCCCTGCACGATGGTCTCGCCGAGGCCGTAGACCCCGGTGATGAAGGCGACGTCGCGAAAGCCGCTCTCGGTGTCCAACGAGAACATCACGCCGCTCGCGGCGCGGTCCGAGCGTACCATCTTCATCACGGCCACCGACAGCGCGACCTTGTCGTGGTCGAAGCCGTTGTCGATGCGGTAGGAGATCGCGCGGTCCGTATAGAGCGAGGCGAAGCAGCGGCGGCACGCCTCGAACAGGTCCTTGGCGCCGCGAATGTTGAGAAAGCTCTCGTGCTGGCCTGCGAAGCTCGCATTCGGCAGGTCCTCGGCGGTGGCCGAGCTGCGCACGGCAACCGCGACGCCGCGGCCATACTCCTGCTCCAGCTGCTTGTAAGCCTCTGCGACCTCGTGGCGTAGATCGTCACGGTCGGTCGCCGCGAACACGATCGCGCGCGCCTTCGCCGCGCGTTTGGCGAGATCGGCGATGCGGCGCTTGTCGAGGCCGGCGAGCAGCTTGCGCAGCGCGTCGTCGGCGCCGGTCGCGCGCAAGGCGTCGCGATAGGCGGCGGCCGTCAGTGCGAAGCCGTTGGGTACGCGCACGCCTTGCGACGCCAGCGCCGAATACAGCTCTCCGAGCGAGGCCGTCTTGCCGCCGACGCCGGGCACGTCCTCGATACGAAGGTCCTTGAACCAGCGGATGTAGCCGGGTGCCGTCATCGGTGATCTCCCGCATCGCAGCGCGAACTTCAGTTTGTCGCGGCGGGCGGCGACTGCCTTGCGCAAGATCAAGCAAGGCGCTCCGCGAGCCCCTTAAATCGCGGGATGACAACGGTTCCACCATAGGCGAGGATGTTTGTTAAGACCCATCAATCGTACCCATCCGGATCACCAATGATCTCCGACGACGAGAACGAGGACGGCAATCGCGAATGGTCGCGGTTCTGGCTCACGGCGCGGCAATTCTGGCTCGGATCGACGGCATGGCGGGTCTGGCTGCTCTGCGTCGCCCTGATCGTCCTCGTGGTGCTTCAGCTCTACGTGCAGTTTCGGTTCAATTACTGGAACAGGGATTTCTTCGACGCATTGGAGGGCCGCGATCCGACGCGGCTGCGGCAGCAGGCCGTTCTGCTCATTCCGCTTTGTCTGGCGAGCGTCGTGCTGGCGATCGTCTCGGTGTGGGGCCGCATGGTGATGCAACGCAACTGGCGGCAATGGTTGAGCGCCAAGGTGATCAACTACTGGGTCGAGAACGACCGCTATGCGCGGCTCGCGACCGTGCAGGGCGATCTGAAGATTCCGGAGTATCGCATTGCCGAGGACGTCCGCATCGCCACCGATGCGCCGATCGACTTCGTGGTCAGTGTGATCTCCTCGCTGCTGACGGCGGTCGTGTTCGTCCAGGTGCTGTGGCAGGTCGGCGGATCCATCGGCTTTGCCGTGGCCGGGCACCAATTGTGGATTCCAGGCTACCTGGTGGTCAGCGTCGTCATCTATTCCGGGCTGGTGACCGGGGCCATGCTGTGGGTCGGTTCGCCACTCACGCGCGTCATCCAGACCAAGAACCAGGCCGAGTCGGAGCTGATCACCGCAGCCCATCACTTGCGCGACATCGGCGAAGGCATCGCGCCCAAGCAGGAAGAACGCAGCGTCGTTGCCGGGCTGTGGATGGCGCTCGACCGCACGATCCAGCAATGGAAGCGGCTGTGCTGGCAGCTGATGCGCAACACCCTGGTGTCTCATCTGAATACGCTGCTCGCGCCGATCATCGGCCTCGTGCTGTGCGCGCCGAAGTTCCTCGGCGATCAGATGACCCTGGGCGAACTCACCCAGGCAGCCGCTGCGTTCACGCTGGTGCAGGGGTCGTTCAATTGGATGGTGGACAATTTCAACCGCCTCGCCGAGTGGATGTCGTCGCTGGAGCGCGTCGGCGGGTTGCTGCTCTCGCTCGATCGGCTCAACGGTGATGCGGCGAGCGATGTCACGCCGTCTCGAGCCGCACGTCAGCCTGCAGACGGCTGACGTCGGCGGGATCGGACAGCGCGGTGCCGGTGCGCAGCAGCGCCGCGGCACCTGCGGCGACCGCAAAGCGAAACGCGTTGTCCAGCAACTCGCCCGCGGCGAGCTTCGCGACCAATGCGCCGAGAAAACTGTCACCGGCGCCGACCGCATTGACCGGCACCATCGTCAGCGGCTGAGCGCGCAGCACGCGGTCGCGGGTGACCAGCAGGGCGCCGAGATGACCCATGGTCAGCGCGACGGTGCCGGCCTTGCCGCTCGCGACCAGCGCGTGGGCGGCTTTCTCCCACGCCGTGGCATCGGGCAGCGCGCCGCCGACCAGCTCTTGCATCTCGTGCAGCGACGGCTTCATCAGGTCGATGCCGCCGGCTACCGCCGCGGCCAAAGCTGGCCCCGAGGTGTCGAGCACGAATTGTGCGCCGCGTGACCGTGCAAGCGTAGCAACGCGCGCATAGAAGTCGGTCGGCACGCCGCGCGGCAGGCTGCCGCTGCCGACGACGAAGCGGGGAAACGGATCCTGGGCTGCGAGCAAGGCAAGGCCGGCCTGCCATTCGGCCTCGGTCAGCGTCGGACCCGGCAGGATGAAGCGATAGGGCTGGCCGCTGACGCGCTCCTGGACGAAGAAGTCCTCGCGCGTGTCCTCGGCCGTCGCCCAGGTGCGGCTGGCGACGCCTTCCTTCTCGACGAGCTGCTTCAGCAGCAGGCCGGTCGGACCGCCGACCGGATAGAGCGCGGTGACGTCGCCGCCGAGGCGGGCGATGACACGGGCGACGTTGATGCCGCCACCACCGGGATCTCGCTGTTGCGTCGTGCCGCGCAGCTTGGCCACCGGCACGATTTTCTCGACGGTCGTCGAGATGTCGACGGCCGGGTTCGGCGTGATCGTGACGATGTCGCTCATTCGATCTCAGTGGGTCGGGGAGCCGCCGCTCGCGGTGATGCCGGCCTCGAAGAACGATTTGAGACCGAGGAAGCTGATGTCGGGCTTGATAACGAGATGAACCGGGATCGGACGCAGATAGCTGTCATAGCGCCCCTTGCCCTCGAACTGCCGGCGGAAATCGGATCTGGCAAAGTAGTCCGGAAACCGCGGCGGGATGCCGCCGGCGATGTAGACGCCGCCGCGGGCGCAGAAGGTGAGCGCGAGGTTGCCGGCGACGGCGCCGAGCCAGGCGCAGAACATGTCGAGAGTCGCGCGGCTGGTGGCGCAACTGCGGTCCAGCGCGGCGTGAGTGATCGCTGCGGCATCGCGCGGCGGCACCGTGACCCCGTCGACCGCGGCAATGGCCTGATAGACGTTCGCAAGGCCCATGCCCGACAGCGCACGCTCGATCGAGACATGGCCGAAGCGCTCGCGCATCTTGGCGAGCACGGCGGCCTCGCGCGCCGTCGTCGCCGGCAGCGTGGCATGGCCGGCCTCGGTCACGGCAACCGTGGGACGGCCTTCTGCCGGGAGATAGCACGCGGCGCCGAAGCCGGTACCGGGGCCGATCACCAGCATCGGCGCGCCGTCGACCGCGGCGCTTCCGCCAAGCGGAAACAGGTCGTCGGGATGCAGCGCCGGCAGCGACCAGCCGACCGCCTCGAAATCGTTCAGGAGCTTGGCCGAGCGCAGCTTGAACCGCTCCGCCAGCTCGGCGCCGTCGATCACCCAGGTCGAGTTGGTGAGCATGCCGCGATTGCGCTCGATCGGGCCGGCGATGTCGAGCACGGCCGCGGTGGGCGGGCCGCCGGCGGCGTGTCGCAACAGGAAGTCGGTGATCGCGTCCGTGATGGTCGGGAAGTCGGCGACCTTGAGATGCGCGACCTCGCCGATGACGTGGCCGTCAAGCAGCGCGAACCGCGCATTGGTGCCGCCGATGTCGCCCAGAAGAACGCGTTCGCTCATCCTCACTCTTCCGCCCGGTTGTGCCGCCCGGCGGGATCGTCGGATACCCGGTGAGCGGCAATCATGTTCGAATACCACCGCGCCGACGCCTTGGGAATGCGGCGCTGGGTGGCGCGATCGACATAGACAATGCCGAAGCGCTGCGAATAGCCCGCTCCCCATTCAAAATTATCCAGGAGCGACCAGACGAAATAGCCGCGCACGTCGGCGCCCGCCGCGATCGCCTGTTCCATCGCGGTCGTATAGGCCTTGAGATAGCCGATCCTGCCGTCGTCCTGGATGCAGCCGGATGCATCGACGGTGTCATTGGCCGCCGTTCCGTTCTCCAGCACGTAGATCGGAAGCCGGAACCGGCTGTGGATGTCCAGGAGCGTATCGCGGAACGCCTCGGGCACGACGGGCCAGCCGATTGCGCTGCGCGGCACTGCCGCGGGAGGCGCTCCGAAGCTGGCGCCCATCAGGTTGCTGCCCGCCTTGATGTAATGCGGCGAATAGTGATTGAGCCCGAACCAGTCGACGGGGCGGGCGATCTGCGCCATGTCGCCGGGTGCGATATAGGGCGCGACGGCGTCCTGGAGCTCCGGCGGGTAGCAGGCAAAGGCCTGCGGAAACGGGAAGGCATCGTTCCAATAGGCGGCGAGCCGCAAGGCGGCCGCGGCGTCCTCCGCACTGTCGCTCGCAGGGTAGCAGGGCTGCCGATTGTGGATGGCGCCGATCGAGGCGCCGGCTACGTCCCTGCGCAGCACGTCGACGGCGCGGCCATGGCTGAGATTGACGTGATGAATGGCCTTGTGCAGGGCCGCTCCGTCGGCGATCCCCGGCGCGTGCCAGCCGAGGCCGTAGCCGAACAGCGTGAACACGCAGGGCTCGTTGAAGGTGGCGAAGCGCTTGACCCGGTCGCCATAGCGCCGCGCGACCAGCGCGGCATAGTCGGCGAACCAGCCGACGATGTCGCGGTTCTGCCAGCCGCCGAGCGCCTCCAGCGCCTGCGGCAGGTCCCAGTGGTAGAGACAGAGCCACGGCTCTATCTCAGCGGCAAGCAGGGCGTCGATGAGGCGATCGTAGAAGGCGAGGCCGGCTTCGTTGGCCGCGCCGCGGCCTTGCGGTAGCAGCCGCGGCCAGGCGATCGAGAACCGATAGGCATTGAGGCCGAGATCGCGCATCAGCGCCACGTCCTCCGCGTAGCGATGATAGTGATCGCAGGCGGTCTCGGCGGTGTCGTTGTGGCTCACCCGGCCGGGGGCGCGCAGATAGACATCCCAGATGCTGTCGGCGCGGCCGTCGAGGTGCGCCGCGCCCTCGATCTGGAAGGCCGAGGTCGAGGCGCCCCAGAGAAAGCTCGGACGGATGGTCATGATCGAGATGGGCCCTTGCGTTGTTGCGATCAGCCGCATGATGGCGGTCGCCGGCGCTCCGCCGTTGACCGGGATCAAGCCGGCGATACCCCGGCGGATGCGGTGTGTGAAGGTGCCTCCGCCCGGCAATGGCAATCATGAAGGCAACGGGCTTGCATCGGAGCCGAAAGCTGTGGAACGTGCGGCCGCCGAAAACTGGAGTCCCGGCGCGAATGAGCGTTTTTCTGCTGCGGCGCTTCCTGACCTTGCTGGCGACCCTCGTCGGCGCGTCGCTGATCATATTTCTGGTGCTCGACGCGCTGCCGGGCAATGCCGCCCAGATGCTGATGGGCGCGGATGCCTCGCCGGATGCGGTCAGGGCGCTGACGGTCAAGCTCGGGCTGGATCAGCCGCTGGCGTTGCGTTACCTGCACTGGATCGGCGGCCTGCTGAGCAGCGATCTCGGCAACAGCTACGCCTATGGCACGCCGGTGGCCGAACTGATCCGCGAGCGGCTGGCGATGACCATTCCGCTCGCGATCCTGGCCATGGGGCTCACGACCGTGCTGGCGCTCACGGCCGGCATCTACACGGCCGCCAATCACAACCGTCTCGGCGATGTCGGCGTCATGTCGCTGACCCAGATCGGCATCGCCTTGCCGAACTTCTGGTTCGCGATCCTGCTGATCCTCCTGTTTGCGGTGAAGCTGCAATGGCTGTCGGCCGGCGGCTTTCCCGGCTGGGAGGACGGCATCTGGCCGGGTCTGCGGGCGCTGCTGTTGCCGGCTGTGGCGCTGGCAGTGGTGCAGGCCGCGATCCTGGCGCGGGTGACGCGCTCGGCCGTGCTCGACGTTCTGCGCGAGGATTTCGTCCGCACCGCGCGCGCCAAGGGCCTGACGAAGCGCGAGGTGCTGTGGCAGCACGTGCTGCGCAACGCCATGATCCCGGTGCTCACCGTGATGGGGCTGCAATTCGCCAACCTGCTCGCCGGTACCATCGTGATCGAGAACGTGTTCTATCTCCCGGGCCTGGGGCGCCTCATCTTCCAGTCGATCGCCAATCGCGACCTGATCGTGGTGCGCAACTGCGTGATGCTGCTGGCGGCCATGGTGATCATCGTCAACTTCGTGGTCGATGTCCTGTATGCGGTGATCGATCCGCGCATCAAGGTGCACGAGCTGTGAGTTCCGCCGTGGTCGTTCAAACGGGCGCTGCGCCTGCGTCCAACGCGTTCTGGCGCCGCGCGCTGCGCCATCGCAGCTTCACGATCGGCGCGCTGCTCTGTCTGCTGGTGCTCGGCGCCGCGCTGCTGTCGCTGCTCTGGACGCCATGGTCGGCCTATGAGATCGATGTCGCGTCCAAATTGCGGCCGCCATCAGCAGCGCATTGGCTGGGCACCGACGTGCTCGGCCGCGACATCGTCTCGCTATTGCTGGTGGGTGCGCGCGCGACCATTCTGGTCGGCATCATCGCCGTCGGCATCGGTCTCACCTGCGGCGTCTGCCTTGGCCTGATCGCAGCTGCGCAGCGCGGCTGGACCGAGGAACTGATCATGCGCTTCAGCGACTTCACCTTCGCTTTTCCTGCGGTACTGTCGGCGATCATGCTGGCGGCCGTGATCGGGCCGGGCATGGTCACGTCGATCACCGCGATCGGCATCTTCCAGATCCCGGTGTTCGTGCGCGTCACCCGCGGCTCGGCCGGTGCGGTCTGGGCGCGCGAGTTCATCCTGGCTGCGCGCGCCGCCGGCAAGGGCCGCTTCCGCATCACCATCGAGCACGTGCTGCCGAACATCTTGTCGATTCTGATCGTGCAGGCGACGATCCAGTTCGCGCTGGCGATCCTGGCGGAAGCGGCGCTGTCCTATCTGGGCCTCGGCACGCAGCCGCCGCAGCCGTCCTGGGGACGCATGCTGAACGATGCGCAGACCCTGTTGTTCCAGTCGCCGAGCCTCGCCGTGTATCCCGGTGCCGCCATCGCGCTCGCGGTGCTCGGCCTCAACCTGCTCGGCGACGGCCTGCGCGATCTGCTCGACCCACGGCTGGCGAGGCAGCGATGACGGTAGGCGATCAGCCTCTGCTCGATGTGTCGGGTCTCGGCATCCGCCTCAATACCAGCCGCGGCTCGGCGCAAGCCGTGCGCGAGGTCTCCTTCACGCTCCGGCGCGGCGAGACGCTCGGCATCGTCGGCGAGTCCGGTTGCGGCAAGTCGATCACGGCGCTCGCTCTGCTTGGCCTTCTGCCTGACAGCGCCGTCGTCAGCGGCAGCATCACGCTCGATGGCCGCGAGCTGGTCGGTCTCGGTGATGCCGAGTACTGCAAGCTGCGCGGCAACCGCATCAGCATGATCTTTCAGGAGCCGATGACCGCGCTCAACCCGATGCATACGATCGGTCATCAGGTGGCCGAACCGCTGCTGCGGCATATCGGCTGCACGGCGACCGAGGCGAAACGACAGGCGATCGCGCTCCTCGACCGCGTCGGTCTGCCGGATCCCGCCCGACGCTACGGCGCCTATCCGCACCAGTTCTCCGGCGGCCAGCGCCAGCGCATCACCATCGCGATGGCGCTCGCCTGCAAGCCCGACGTGCTGATCGCCGACGAGCCGACCACTGCGCTCGACGTCACCATCCAGCGCCAGATCCTCGATCTCATCGCCGATCTGGTCGCCGAGCGCGGCATGGCGATGATCTTGATCTCGCATGATCTTGGCGTCATCGCCGAGAACGTCCAGCGCATGATCGTGATGTATGGCGGCACGGTGGTCGAGAGCGGCACCACGGACGCCGTGTTCTCGCGCATGGGGCATCCCTACACGCAGGGCCTGTTCCGCGCGCGGCCGCGGCTCGGGGCCCGCAAGGGCACGCGCCTTGCGACCATCGCCGGTACCGTGCCGGAGCTCGCCGATCTGCCGGCCGGTTGTCCGTTCGCAGATCGCTGCGGGCTGGCGATCGACGCCTGTCGCACGGCGCTGCCGCCGTCGATCGAGATCGGCGCCGGGCACGGCGTCCGGTGCATCCGGACCGGCGTCGCGCTCGCGTGTGATCCGGCGGGAGTGGTCGCTTGAGCACCGCCGCGCAAGGAGTTGCAGAGACGCCGCTGCTCGAGGTCAGGGATCTCGTACAGCGCTACACGCTGCCGCGAGAGAGTCTGCTGCGGCCGCCCGGCGAGGTGCTCGCGCTGAACGGCGTGTCGCTGTCGTTGAAGGCGGGCAAGAGCCTCGGCATCGTCGGCGAGTCCGGCTCTGGCAAGTCGACCCTGGCGCGGCTGATCATGGCGCTGGAGCGGCCGTCAGCGGGATCGGTGCTGATGGTGGGCCGCGATCTCAACCGCCTCCCGGTGGATGAGCTGCGGCGGGCGCGCCGCGATTTCCAGATGGTATTTCAGGATCCGTACGGATCACTCGATCCGCGCCAGACCATTGCGCGCATCGTCGCCGAGCCGCTGACCGCTCTCGAACACTCGGATCGCGATTCTCTCCGCAGGCGCGTCGCGAGCGTGCTGCGGCAGGTCGGATTGCGCGATGCCGACATGGACAAATATCCGCATGAATTTTCCGGGGGGCAGCGCCAGCGCATCGCGATCGCGCGGGCCCTGATCACCCAGCCGAAGCTGATCGTCGCCGACGAGCCGGTGTCGGCGCTGGATGTCTCCGTGCAGGCGCAGGTTCTCAACCTGATGCAGGATCTGCAGGAGCAGTTCGGCCTGAGCTACGTGCTGATCAGTCATGATCTCGCGGTCGTCGACTATCTCTGCGACGAGGTTGCGGTGATGTATCTCGGCCGCATCGTCGAGCGCGGGCGGCCGGAGGACTTGTTCGGAAGTTGCGCGCATCCCTACACGCGGGCGCTCCTCGACGCCGTGCCGCGGGCCCAGGCCGGCGCGGTCCGGCGCCGTCGCGAGAGCGTTGCGATCGCTTCGCAATCCCTCGGCGCGGCCGGATGCGCCTACGCGCCCCGTTGTCCGCTCGCCGATGCCCGGTGCCGCGCGACGGCCCCCGCGTTGCGAGCGCTCACCGGACAGCATTCCGCTGCCTGCCATCGGGCGGAAAGCGTAATGGCGCTGCCGGCGCTCGTCGCAACGGAACTGCAGCCACTTGTCTCGAAGCCGCTTTGACGCGTAATTTGGCTTCCTCAGGGAGAAACAAACAATGTTCAAGAAACTATCGATCATCGCCATGGCCGCGCTCGTTGCGGCCGTCGCGCCGGCTCTCGCGCAGAGCAAGAAGGATAGCGTCGTTGTCGGCATGACCTTGGAGCCGCCGGGGCTCGATCCGACCAGCGCGGCCGCGGCGGCCATCGCCGAGGTGACGCTCTACAACGTCTATGAGACGCTGACCAAGATCAACGAGGACGGCTCGGTCTCGCCGCTGCTGGCCTCGAGCTGGCAGGCCTCGTCCGATCTGAAGAGCTACACGTTCAAGCTCGCCAAGGGCGTGAAATTCCAGAACGGCGAGGCGTTCGATTCCGCCGCGGTGAAGTTCTCGTTCGAGCGCGCCGGCGCCGCCAACAGCACCAACAAGGACAAGGCGCTGTTCCAGGCGATGGAGTCCGTGACGGCTCCCGACGCGGAGACCATCGTCGTCAAGCTGAAATATTCTGAGCCCAACCTGCCGTTCCTGCTCGGACAGGCCACCGCCTCGATCGTCGAGCCGAAGAGCGCGCCGACCAACGCGACGCAGCCGGTCGGTACTGGACCGTACACGCTGGGGAGCTGGGCCAAGGGCTCGTCCCTGACCTTGAACAAATGGCCCGACTATCGCAACGCCGCAGCCGTGAAGCTGTCCAAGGTGACGATCCGCTTCATCTCCGATCCGGCAGCGCAGGTCGCTGCGCTGTTGTCGGGTGACGTCGATGCCTTCCCGCGCGGCACCACGGCGCGCACCATCGCGCAGTTCAAGTCCGACCCGCGCTTCACCGTGCTGATCGGCGGCTCAAAGGCGAAGACGATCGTCACCATCAACAACAAGAAGAAGCCGCTCGACGACGTCCGCGTCCGCCGCGCGATCCTTGCTGCGATCGATCGCAAGGCGATGGTCGAAGGCGCCGTCGACGGCCTGGGTACGCCGATCGGCAGCTTCTACGTGCCGGGCTCGCTCGGCTATGTCGACACCACCGACATCAATCCCTACGACCCGGAGAAGGCCAAGAAGCTGCTCGCCGAAGCCGGCGTGACCACGCCGCTGCACCTGTCGCTGCGGCTGCCGCCGCCGGCCTATGCCCGCCAGGGCGGCGAGGTGCTCGCGGCTCAATTGGCCAAGGTCGGCATCGTCGCCAAGATCGAGAATCTCGAATGGGCGGCGTGGCTGTCACAGGTCTTCAACGGACCGCATGATTTCGACCTGACCATCGTCTCGCATGTCGAGCCGTTCGATCTCGTGAAGTTCACCGACAAGAATTACTACTTCGGCTATCAGTCCGAGGCCTTCGACAAGCTCTACCAGTCGATTGTCGATACGCCGAACGAGACCGAGCGCGCCAAGCTGCTCGGCGATGCCCAGCGCATGCTGGCGACCGATGCCGCTGCGGGCTTCCTGTTCCAGCCGCAGTGGATCACAATCATCAACAAGAAGCTCAAGGGTGTCTGGAAGGACGTGCCGCAGTTCGAGAATGATTTCTCGAGCTGGTCGTGGGAATGATGACGACCCCGCTTCGCGCGGCTTTGCGGTGACACTGCAGAATACAGCGCCCTCTCCCCTTGTGGGAGAGGGCATCGCAAGCCCGTCCGCAAACTCTGTCCTACTTGCCTCCCACAAGGGGAGAGGGCGCAATAACGACCGCCGCGCTGTCTGGTCGAACGCAATACTTCAACTTGAGCGCTGAGGTGAGCCCCACGATCCCTTGCCCAATCAGTTCGGCCAATCGATCGGCGTGAAGCGCAACTGCCGCCGCCGCATCTCGGCCTGGAGCTCCTGCGCATACTGCTTGGCCCGATCGCCGATCAAACGGTAGGGGCCCCCGATCCGGCTGTCGGCGGCCACCTGCTTTCGGACACTTTCGTAGTACGCCATCAAGCTTTCATCAGTCGAATTTACAAATCGCATCCACGCGCCCTCGCAACAAATCCCCTCGCTGCCAAGTTTGCACGGCTTTTCCGCCGCGGCAGTGACATAGGTTAACGTCCCTCAGTGGCAAAAGTTCCACTTGTGTTCCAGAGAGTTCCGGGTCGATTTCATCGACACGTTTGCCGAAATGTTTTCCGCGCGAGAACTTTCTGCTCCGATGCAGCTTGAGCCAGGACTGGAGCAGGGCGGCAATGCGCACCGAAGTCCTCGTCATAGGCGGCGGGCCAGCTGGACTGATGGCCGCGATTTACCTGGCCCGGTTCCGGCGTGGGGTCGTGGTCGTCGATGGCGGCGCATCGCGGGCGGCGCTGATTCCGCGGAGCCACAACCTGCCGGGGTTCCCGAACGGCATGCCCGGAAGCGAGCTGCTCGCACGAATGCAGCGGCAGGTCGAGGAACTTCACGTTCCTATCGTCCGGAGGACGGTGAGCGCTCTCGAGACGCATGACGGAGATCTGGTCGCGACTCACGAGCGCGGTGCGGTCGCGGCACAGCGCGTCATCCTCGCGACGGGTATCGTCGACAAGCAGACGTCGCTCGCCGATTGGAGAGCGGCGGTCCGTGACGGCGAGCTGCGCTATTGTCCGGTCTGCGACGGCTTTGAAACCATCGACCACAAGATCGCCATCGTGGGCGCGCTCGGTCACGCCGCTGGCAAGGCGCTGTTCATGCGCGTCTACAGTTCGGACGTCACCTTGATCCCGATCGATGATGAGCAGGATGCGGCGAAGCGGCAGGAGCTCGCCGCCGCCGGCGTTCGGGTGACGCCACAACTTCATGCGTTGCAGCGCCAAGACGGTGCGATCGAGGCGTCATTCGTCGACGGCAGCAGCGAACGGTTCGAGATCGTGTATCCTGCGATGGGCGCCGATGTTCGCTCCGAGCTCGCCATCAAGCTCGGCGCGCGGCATACATCCGATGGCTTTCTCGAGGTCGATGCCAAGCAGCGCTGCGGCGTCGCGGGACTCTATGGCATCGGCGACGTCGTCACCGACCTGCATCAGATCGCGGTGGCATTCGGCCATGCCGCGGTCGCCGCCTGTCACGCGCATCATTCATTGCCGATGCGTCATGCGGAAGCGTAGCGGCTAGGCAGCATCGAATTGATCGCAATCTGAAGTCGCGATATTATATGTAAGTGCCGTTTAAGTTGATGTGTCGGACCATGATTCATGGACAGAAGATCGGCGTGCATGACTGCGGCATTGAGCTGTCGCGAGGAGGCCGAACGCGATCCGGCTCGCCGCGATCAGTGGTTGCAGCAGGCGTCGAGATGGATGGCGCTGGCGGGCGAGCAAGCGGGGCATGCCCTGATCATCTGCGAGCATAGTGCCGCGGCGAGTCACGAGGCTCGTCGCTGATCGAGGCTATTGCAGCGTCGGATCGAGCCGGTCGCGCAGCCAGTCGCCGATCATCGAGACGGCGAGCGTCGTCACCACGATGGTGATCGCCGGTGCCAACATGATCCATGGTGCGCGCGTCAGATATTCGCGGCCATAGCCGACCATGTTGCCAAGGCTCGTCATCGGCGGCTGCACGCCGAGGCCGAGGAAGGAGAGACCGGACTCCAGCAGGATGACTTCGGGAAACACCAGCGTCATCGACACGATGAGGGTCGAGGCGATGTTCGGCAGGATGTGCCTGAGATAGACGCGCTGCGGCGTTGCGCCGAGCTGTCGGACGGCGGCGGCATAGCCTTGTGCATTGGCGGAGATGGCGAGGCCGCGCGCGATGCGCGCATAGCGCTCCCAGCCGAACAGGCCCATCAACCCGATCAAGAGCGGCAGCGAGTTGCCGAAGAAGGCGAGCACGGCGAGCGCCAGAATCAGGAACGGCATGCTGGCCTGGAAGTCCGCCAGCATCAGCACGGCCTGCTCGACCAGGCCGCGGAAATGCGCGGCGAGAAAGCCGAGCGTGGTGCCGGCGATGGCGGAGATCGCGGTCGCGCCGAACGCGATCAAGAGCGAAATCCGGATCGACACGATCAGACGCGACAGCACGTCGCGACCGAGCTCGTCGGTGCCGAGCCAATGCGCCGGGTTGCCCGGCAGCGACAGGCGATGGCGCAGATCGAATTTGGTGAAGCCATGCGGCGCGAGCTGATCGGCGAAGATCGCCAGCAGCAGCATCGCGACGATCCAGCCGACTGCGATGGTCACGGAGACGGGAATGTTCGGCCAGCACAGCCGCCGCGCGGCAGGCGATTTCAATGCAAGGTCGGTCATGCCTCGGCTCCCTTGCTGCGCAGCCGCGGATCCAGCAGGCCGTAGAGGAAGTCCACCATCAGGTTCGACGTGACCATGGTCATCGCCACCAGCAGCAGGATGCATTGCACGACCGCGAGGTCGCGGTTGGCGACGGCGACGACCAGGAGACGGCCGACGCCGGGCCAGGAGAACACGCTCTCGACGACGACCGCGCCGGCGATCAGGCTGCCGACCATGAAGCCGAGAATGGTGACGGTGGGGATCGCCGCGTTGGGCAGCGCGTGATCCGTGATCACCCGGCGCCACGGCACGCCCTTGGCCGACGCCGTTCTGATGTAGGGCTGGCCGAGAATTTCCAGCATGGCGCTGCGCGTGAACCGCGCCAGCACCGCGGCGCCGCCGAAGCCGAGCGTCACGATCGGCAGGATGGCGTGCCGCCACGAGTCCTGTCCGCCCGACGGCAGCCAGCCGAGCTGCACGGCGAAGATCAGCACCAGGATCAGGGCCAGCACGAAGCTCGGCACCGTGAAGCCCGCCACCGCCGTGATCATCACGGCGCGGTCGATCGCCGATCCGCGGTGCAGCGCGGCGTAGATGCCGGCGGGAATGCCGAGCAGCACTTTCAGCAGGAACGCCGGAATGGTCAGCGCCAAGGTCGCGGGGATGCGCTCGATGACGAGCTGGATCGCGGGCCGGCCGTCGCGCATCGAGCGTCCGAGCTCGCCCTGGCCGATCGCCTTGAAGTAGTCGAGATACTGCATCCAGATCGGATGATCGAGACCCCACGCCTTGCGGAAGGCGGCGATGACCTCGGGCGGCGCCTCGGGCCCCATGATCATCAGCGCGGGATCGCCCGACAGCCGCAGCACGATGAAGGCAAAGGTGACGACGAGTGCGATGGTCAGCAGCGCACGCGCCAGGCGGATGGCGAAATAGCGCAGCATCACGCGGCGACCTCGGTCTGCGACTGCAGCCCCGAAACGAGATGACAGGCCACCTGGCGCTGCCGATCCAGCGCGGCGAGCGCGGGCAACTCGTTGGCGCAGCGGGCGGTCGCGTGGCTGCAGCGCGGGTGGAAGGCACAGCCGGCGGGGCGCGCCGCCGGATTCGGCGGGTCGCCCGTCAGTACGATGCGGCTGGTGCTGCGGCGTCCCGGAGCAGGGGAAGCGGACACCAGCGCCTGCGTGTAGGGATGTTGCGGCCGCGCGAACAGGTCGTCGGCATCGCCATATTCGACGATGCGGCCGAGATACATCACGGCCACCTTGCTGCTGATCTGCCGGACGACGCGCAGATCATGGCTGATGAACAGCATCGTCAGACCGAGCCGGACCTGGAGATCGACCAGCAGGTTCACCACCTGCGCCTGGATCGAGACGTCGAGCGCGCTGACCGGTTCGTCGCAGACGAGGAAGTCGGGCTTGGTCGCCAGCGCACGGGCGAGCACGATGCGCTGGCGCTGACCGCCCGACAGCGCGCCGGGATAGCGGGCGCCATGGCCGTCGTTGAGATCGACAGCCTGGAGCAGCTCATGCACGCGCGCGTCGCGCTCGGCGGCCGTGCCGATGTCGTGGATGTCGAGCGGCTCGCGGATCTGCGCGGCAACGGGAAGTCGTCGATCGAGCGCGCCGAGCGGATCCTGGAAGATCATCTGCATGCGCGCGCGCTGGGCGCGCCACGCCGCCGAGCCTGGTGCTGCGATCGGGGCGCCGTCGAAGCGCACACTGCCGCGGTCGGGCGGCTCGAGACCGAGCACCATGCGGCCGGTGGTGGATTTGCCGGAGCCGGACTCGCCGACGATGCCGAGCGTCTCGCCCTTTTGGATCGAGAAGCTCAGGCCGTCGACGGCGTGGACGGATGCGGCGCGTCCGAACAGGCCGGTCCTCATCCGATAGGTGCGCGAGATCGCCTGGACCTCGACCAGCGGCGCTGTCATTCGGCGGCGAGCTCCATCGGCAGGCGCTGCGGCCGCAGGCAGGCCACCGCGCGGTCCGGCTCGACCGGCGCCAGCGGCGGCACGCCGGCATGGCAGCCGTCGCCGGCAAACGTGCAGCGCGGCGCGAAGGCGCAGCCGCTGGGCAGTGCGCGCGGATCAGGCACTGTTCCGGGAATGGCCTGCAGCCGCCGCCTGACGCCATCGAGCGGCGGCAGCGCGCCGATCAGGCCCTGCGCATAAGGGTGCCAGGGATCATCGAACAGCCGCGTCGCGGGCGCGCGCTCGACGATGCGGCCGGCATACATCACGCAGACGTGGTCGCAATTCTCCGCGACGACGCCGAGGTCATGGCTGATCAGGATCATCGCCATGTTGAACTCGCGCCGGATGGCCGACAGCAGATCGAGGATCTGCGCCTGGATGGTGGCGTCGAGCGCGGTGGTGGGTTCGTCGGCGATCAGCAGCTCGGGCTGTCCGGCCAGCGCCATTGCGATCATGATGCGCTGGACTTGGCCGCCGGAGAACTCGTGCGGATAGGCGGACAGCCGGCGTGCCGCATCGGGGATGCCGACGAGATCGAGCAGCCTGAGCGCCTCGGCCCGCGCAGCCTCGCCGCGCAGCCCGCGATGCAGCGCGAGGCTTTCGCACAACTGGCGCCGGATCGTGAGCACCGGATTGAGCGCGCTGGCGGGATCCTGGAAGATCATCGCGATGCGGCGGCCGCGCACCTGGTCGAGCACCTTGCCGTCAGCGCCGAGCAGCTCGCGGCCTTCGAGCCTGGCCGAGCCTGATACTTTCGCCTTGCCGGGCAGGAGACCCAGCGCCGCGAGCCACGTCACCGACTTGCCGGATCCGGACTCGCCGACGAGGCCGATGGCCTCGCCCCTACCGATGTCAAGATCGATGCCGTGCAGCACGGGCGTGCCGTCGAAGGCGACCTTCAGTTCGGAGATGCTGACCAGCGGCGCCACGGCGTCACGCACCGTAGTTGCCGGTGCGGAAGTCCATCGCGAAGGCCGGCGAGGCCTTCCACTTGATCGACTTCGGCTTGGCGGTGAAGGTCGCGTTCTGGTGCAGCACCGTGTAGGCGGGGTCCTCGCGCTCGGCGATCTCCAGCATGCGGCGGAACGCCTTCTTGCGCGCCTCGCGATCGGTCGAGGTCTCCAGGAATTCGGAAAGACGATTGAGCTCGTCATTGCTCCATTCGCCGACCTGCTGCTGCTGGCCGTTGGGGCCATGCTGGGCGACGAGCGAGGAGACGGGATCGTTGAACGCGGCCGAGTTGGACCAGTCGCGCACCGCGCGGGTCGGAGCGCGCTCGAGAATCTGGGACCAGTTCTCCTTGGTCTCGATCTGAACGTTGAGGCCGACCGCCTGCCACATCTCGACCAGCACCTGCGCGGTCGCGACCTGGTTGGTGTAGTAGTTGTTGAGCAGTCGATACGGGATCGGGTCACCCTTGTAGCCGGCCTGCTTGAGCAGGTCCTGTGCCAGCTTCGGATCGAATGCCGGCACGCTCCAGTCGGCGATGAACATGTCGCCGTAGAATTCCCACTGCAGGCCCTTCGGCACCCGGGTGCGGCCGGCCCACAGGCTGTCGACGATGGCCTGGCGGTCGATCGCATGGGTGAAGGCGCGGCGCACCAGCGGATTGGCGAGCTGCGGGTGGTTCTTGTCGAACACGGTGAGACGGTGATTGAGGATGGTGCCGCCCTGGACCTCGAACGCCGCGTTCTTCTCGATGCCGGCGATCTGGTCCGGCGGGATGTCGCAGGCGAACTGATATTCGCCAGACAGGAGCCCGTTGATGCGGCTCGCGACCTCCGGCACTTCCAGGAATCGGATGCGCTTCAGCGGCGGACGGCCACCCCAATATTCGTCATGGGCTTCGAGCGTCAGCGACACGTCCGGCTTGAACTCGACGATCTTGTAGGGACCCGTCGTGATCGGCTTGCGCGCCCAGTCGAGATAGCTCGCCGCTTCCTCCCAGCCGCGCCGGCTCATGATGTCGGAGCCATAGCGCATCAGGCGGCCTTCGATGGTGACGTCGGGCGTCGCGTTGACGAAGCGCACGGTGTATTTGTCGACGGCGTCGACGCGAACCAGGTCCGGCCACATCCGGCGCGCGACGCCAATCACGTCCGGCGGCAGCTCCTTGCCCGGGCGCGGCGTCGGGATCTTCTCGAACGCCTTGATGGTGGTGCGGCTCTTGGCCTCGCTGTCGCCGAACATGCGCTCGCGGCTGAACGAGAACACGACGTCCTCGGACGTCATCTCGTCACCATTGTGGAACTTGACGCCCTGGCGCAGCTTCAATTCGACGGTCTGGTCGTCGATGCGCTTCCACTCGGTGGCGAGGCCGGGGACGGCTTCGAGATTGCCGCGGAAGTTCTTCGAGATCAGGCTTTCCCACAGCGACGAGTAGAACACGCGCTCGCCGACATTGGACTGCTCGCGCAGCACGTCGAGCACGTTCGAATTGGTCACCTTCTGCACGGCGATGGTGACCGAGGGACGGTTGTCTCCCTGCGCGATCGACACGCGCGGCAGGATGAAGCTGCCGCCGATCGCGGCGCCGGCGCCGAGCAGGCCGCGGCGGGTGAGCTTGGTCATGGCAATCTCTCTGTCGTCTGAGGTTGTCTGAAACGATGGGATCGGGTCGCGCGGACGCGTTGGCCTATCGGGCGAGGCCGAGCGAGGCGAGATACGCGGCGCCGGCCTTGACGTGATCATGGTTGCGCAGTTCGAGGATCAGGCGCGGATTGGAATTGAGCTTCGCCAGTGCGCGGAACACGGCGACCCAGCGGATGTTGCCTTCGCCCGGCGCCCAGTGACGGTCGGCGTAGCCATCGGTGTCCTGCAGATGGACATGGGTCAGCATGTTGCCGGCAGCATCAACGTAGTAGTCGACGGGTGGCGCGCCGGTCGAATGGTGCGCGTAGTTGGCATGGCCGGTATCGAGCGAGACCCGCACCTTGCTGCTGCCCAGCGCCTTGGCCAGGGTGACGCGGTCCTGCGGATCCTTGTCCTCGATGTTCTCGATCACGATCTCGCAGTTGGCCTGCTCGGCAGAGGCAATGACGTCGGTCAAGGTCGCCCTGACACGCTCGATCAGCGCCTCGCGATTGTCCGGCAGCATGTCGATGTTGTTGGCGTCCCACGTCGTGTAGGGCGAGTGGATCACCATCTGCGTGGCGCCGAGAAACTCGGCGACCTCGAGCCCCTGCAGCAGGCGCTTGGTGACGGCGCGGCGGATCATCGGATCGTGGCTGTCGATCTTGAAGCCCCAGAACGGACCGTGGATGCCGAGCCGGCCGGTGTGGCCCGACAGCATCGACTTGATTTCCTTGGCGGTGCTGCGCCAGTCGCTGTCGAGAAGGTCCGCGCGGAAGAAGTCCTGGATCTCCAGATCGCGTTGATGTTCGAGCAGCCAGTCGCAATGCGCGGGAATGGACTTGACGGAGAGGGCGGCGCCGAGCACCGGCAGCGTGGTGGTCATGTCGAGGAAACCCTTTCGAGGAAGCCCTTGCCTGCGTGGGGCCCGGCAAGCGCTAGCGGAGTTCGATGACGCGCCCATGAAGGGCTGTGGAGGACGACCGCGACATGTTGTGTCCTCGCGGGCATGAAGGCGGTCAGCGGATCAATCTCTGGGGTAGTCGCGTGCCGGCTGCTGCTACTTGACGTAGCCGCGGGAATTGCAACAATGCGGCGAAAACGGGGAATTGGGATGACGGTACGGCGTGCAATCCTTGGAATGGTTCTTTCGCTCGTGGCGCTGACGATAGGCGCGTTGATTGAGCCTGCGCATGCAAAGGGGCCTTACGGCTCCATCTCCGTCGCCGGATGGTCAGGCGGTGCCTACACCGACGACAAGACCGGACGGTTCACGAGCTGCATCGCGAGCGCGAGCTACCAGAGCGGCATCACGTTCGGTGTGCTTGCAACGCCGACATATGGTTGGGCTCTCGCCTTCATCCATCCGGGCTGGGCGCTATCCCCCGGGCAAAAGTTTCCGATCGTTCTGAGCTTTGACGGAAAGGCGTCGTACAATGTCGAAGGCGCGGTCTGGACGGCCAACATGGTCGCCGTGCCAATGCCGAACGACTCCACCCTGATCAAGGCGTTCCGCGCCGCGCGGACGATGTCGGCCTTCGCGCAGGGCAACCTGTTCCAGTTCAATCTGAACGGCACGGCCGTGCTGATGCCCACGCTTGCCAATTGTGTGCGCGTGATCAACGCCGGCGGGCTGGCCGCCGCGACCAATTTCAACGCTCAGCCGGCGGCGGCGTCAGTGCAGCGTCCGGCGGCGCCGCAGGCCGCGGCTGCGCCGACGGCCAGCGCGCCGCCACAGCGGATGTCGGAGGACTCTCCCGAGCTGCAATTGGAAGCGATGCAGATCGCCTCCAACTTCATCCTCAAGGCCTCGCTGTCGCATCCGGCCATTCTGGGCGGAGGCGAGCGGCCGGTGTGGCTGACTTCGGGCGGGGTCGCCTGGAAGGCGGACAACGCCACCGGCTTCGTTCGCATCGTGCCGCCGCAGCGCAATGTCGACGGCCTGGAAGTCGCAGCCACGATCATCGGCAACGATGCGCGCGACTGCAAGGGCAAGTTCATCTCGGCGCGCAACAGCGAGCTGGTCGACAGCGCCGTCGTGTTCCGCGGCATGTCCTCCTGCGAGGACAGCGAGAAGTCGGATATCGCCGAGTACTTCATCTTCCCGCGCAAGACCGGCGGCTTCGTGCTGTTTTCGGTCGTCACGCCCACCAAGCCGGTCGGTGGCGGCGGTGGCCAGCAGCTGCAGACGCGCGAGGAAGCCAACGCCAATTTCCGCAAGGCGGCCTACACGTCGATCGGCAAGTAGGCCACTTCCATTCGCGGAGCCGTCAGCGGCTCACCCGCGCACCCGCTTGGGGCGCCTGATCGCGCGCACCTTGCCGCTGTCGCCGCCGCCGCAATACAGCGTCTCGCCTCCGTCGGATTCCATGCCGGAGACGCCGGTGCCGGCGGGCATGTCGAGCTGGTCGAGCACCTCGCCGGTCTCGGGATCGATGCGCCTGATGTCGCTGACGTCGTCTTCCCAGGTGCCGTGCCAGAGCTCGCCATCGACCCAGGTGACGCCGGTGACGAAGCGCGTGCACGGGATGCTGCGCAGGATCTCTCCGGTCGCAGGGTCGATCTGGTGGATCTTGCGATCGCGATAGGCGCCGACCCAGAGCGACCCCTCGGCCCAGGCGAGCCCGGAGTCGCCGCCGCCCGAGGGCGCCGGGATCGTCGCGAGCACGCGGCCATTCTCGGGATCGACCTTGTGAATGCGATCTTCCGCGATCTGATAGAGGTGCCGGCCGTCGAACGCCGTGCCGGCGTGAGAGGGGAGATCGAGCGACTTCCGCACCGTGCCGTCGGCCGGATCGAACGCCTTGATGCTGCTGCCGGTCGCGATCCACACCTGCCGGCCGTCATAGCTGACGCCGTTGACGCGCCCGGCGTCGTCGAAGGGGCCGTACTCGTGAATGATCTCTGCGGCTGCTCGTGTCATGCCTGCCATCCTCTGCTTCCGATGGACCCACGCTAGTCGAGCGACGACCACGCCGGGAGTAACAACGCAGTCGCGAATTCCGGCACGACCGGGCAGGTCCAGCGTTGCGCGCGGCCGCGGCCGAACGACTGCACCTTGCTCGATGATGCGAGCTCATCGAGGGCACGCTGCACCGTCCGCTGGCTCGCGCCCAGCGCCAGCGCAAGGGCGGAGCTCGACCATGCCTCACCGTCGGCGAGGCAAGCAAGCACCGTGGCATTCTCGTCCTCGACCGGCTGTGCCAGTACGACGACGTCGTGATCGCGACGCGGCACCAGGGCAAAGCCGTCTCGCGTGGCATTGATCTCGGCCAAGCCATGGAGCAGCTGGCGCAACCGTCCGATCTCGACGCGCAGGCGGGCGCGGTGCGACTCGTCGGCTTCCTTGCCGTGGAATGCGTGCGCGATCAGCGCGGCCCGCGGCACACCATCGGGGACCCCCTCGGCCAGCCGCCGGGCGAGTGCAAACAGCACCGGCCGCCGCGCCAGCGGCACGATCCGGCTCCCCTGACGTACCGCCAATCGGCAGGCATCGACGATCAGCCGGTCCGACCGGAACAGCGCCTCGACATCGTCGAGCTGTAGCAGTCGCTGCTCGCCGCGCAGGATCATCCGCGCCGCCGGTGCCGACAGAGCCGACGAGGCCCGCTCGATCTCCGCCTGAAGCTCCGGGATGCGGGCCTGCCGCGCCGACCGCGTCGCGCGTTCGAGCGCCGATCGCGCGGTCTTTGTTTGCAGCCGGCGCAAGGCCAGGCCGGCTACGATCAGCTCGTAGATCGTGCGGGCCGCCGGCAGCAGCGGCGAGGGATCGAGCTCGGCGAGGCCTCGCTCGGCGTCATCGAGCTGCCCGACCAGGACCATGCGGCGGATCTCGAGGCTGCGCGCATAGGCGGCATTGGCGCGGTCGCCGTGCTGCTCCAGCGTTTCACGCGCCGCCGCGAGCGACTTCGTCGGCCAGCCGAGATCGCGCGCCGCGAGCGCGATCTCGGCCTCTGCGACGGCGCAGCGGGCGCGGGCCAGCACGGCCCTGGGCCCAAAGCTTCGCGCGGCCTGCCGCAGCAGCGCCTTCGCACGCCCGAAATCGCCAAGCCGCGCCATCGCAATACCGCGCAACGCCAGCGCCGGCGGATCATCGCGCAATGCGACGCGGTTCAATGCGCCGAGCGGGTCGCCGGCGGCGAGCGCCTGCGCCGCCGCCGAGATCAGCGAGTCCATGCAAATCCCGCCATACTTGTCACTCCCGGTCGCTCTCCTGCCGATCCTAGTCTGAGCTGCGGTCAACACGCAAAAAGGATGACGACCATGACCATGCATATCACCGGAACGCGCGAAGATTGGTTGAAGGCCCGGCTCGACCTGCTGCAAGCCGAGAAGGAACTCACTCGCCGCAGCGACGAGCTGGCGGAGCGCCGTCAGGCCATGCCATGGGTGCGCGTCGACAAGGCCTATCGCTTTGACACCGAAGACGGGCCGGCGACGCTGCCCGACCTGTTCAAGGGCCGCTCGCAGCTGCTCGTCTATCACTTCATGTTCGGCCCCGACTTCCAGGCCGGCTGCCCATCCTGCTCGATGATTGCCGACGGCTTCAACGGCTTCCAGGTCCATCTCGCCAATCACGACGTGATGCTGTGGGCGGTGTCACGCGCGCCGCTGGCGAAGCTGAAGGCCTACAAGGCGCGGATGGGATGGTCCTTCCCATGGGCGTCATCGGCGAGCAGCGACTTCAATTTCGACTTCAACGTCGCGATCACCGAGGAGCAGCAGCGCCAGGGCGGCAGCGAGTACAATTATCGCACCAGTCCTCCGCTCGGGACATCGGACGTGCCGGCGATGGTGGCGGAGATTGCCGCGGGCGCCGGGACCGACGGCGCCACGTTCATGCGCGATCGTCCGGGCATGAGCGCCTTCGTCCTCGAGGATGGGGACGTCTATCACACCTATTCGAGCTATGCCCGCGGCCTCGACGGCCTGTGGGGTGCCTATCAATGGCTCGACCGTGCGCCCAAGGGACGCAACGAGCAGGGCGTCTGGTGGCGCCGCCGCGACGAATACGGCAAGCGCTGACGACGGAGCGGAGCCATGGCGTTCTTCCCGATCAGGATGCGCGCGATGCCCGGCATCGCCACTGGTCTCCGCTACGCGGCGGCGCCGACCTTCGCGCTGATGGCGGTGCTGAACGCCATGGCCCGTGACGGCCGTTCAGACGTGATCTGCTCGGCCATGCCGGCGGGCGCACCGCTCGGCGACATGACCGTGATGTACCTCCTGATGAGCGCGTTTCATCTGGTGCCGTGGTTGAGGCGCATGGGGCGGGGCATCACGGGTGCGCGGTCCGACGACGTTCGCGTGCGGCAGCCTAGGAGTTAATTGTCGAGCAGCTTTGCTCGCGGAGAGAGACCCCTCACCCGAGCGGGCCTGCAGAGGGGCCGGCGATGCCCTCTCCCACAAGGGGCGAGGGCACTGTACCGCGCAGTCTTGCCGTGGCGATTTTGGAAGGATACAGCTCGCGATTTCAAGTCAGTACGGTGCCCGTTACTGCGCCTTCTCCCCTTGTGGGAGAGGGCATGTAGGACAGCGCGACAATCTCACTCGGGTGAGGGGCATGTCTCTGCATCCATCACCGAAAATTGAGAGCGTTCAGCCGAACCAACGCATAGCCGACGAAGAGAGCTCACGCCTCCGCCGCGACCTTCAGCGCCTCGGCGCGGATCTCCTCGACCAGCCGCTCCTTGAGCGCGACGAACTCCGGCGAGGTCTTGATCTTGTAGGAGCGGGGATGCGGCAGCTCGATCTTGATGTCGGCCTTGATGCGGCCCGGGCGGGCGCTCATCACCAGCACGCGGCTGCCAAGGAAGATCGCCTCCTCGATATCGTGGGTGACGAACAGCACCGTCTTCTGGTCGCGCTCCCAGATGCCGAGCAGCATCTCCTGCATCAGCACGCGGGTCTGGTTGTCGAGCGCGCCGAACGGCTCGTCGAGCAGCAGGATTTTGGGATCATTGGCGAGCGCCCGCGCGATCGCGCAGCGCTGCTGCATGCCGCCGGAGAGCTGCTTGGGCCAATGGTTCTCGAAACCCTTCAGGCCGATCTGCTGGATGAAGCGGTCGGCGACGGCGTTGCGCTTGTCCTCAGGCACGCCGCGCTCGCGCAGGCCGAAGGCGATGTTCTCACGCACGGTGAGCCAGGGAAACAGCGTGTAGGACTGGAACACCATGCCGCGGTCAGCGCCGGGTCCGGTCACCTCGCGGCCGTCGAGCAGCACCTTGCCGCTCGTCGGATGATCGAGCCCGGCGACGATGCGCAGCAGGGTCGACTTGCCGCAGCCGGAGGGGCCGAGGATGGTGACGAAATCGTTGTTGCCGATGGTGAGCGCGACCGGCTCCAGCGCGCGCGTCGGCGCGTGGCCCTGGCGGGCCGGGAACGTGCGTGAGACCTTGTCGATGACGAGCGTGGTCATGCGAGCTTCCACGGGAACAGCCAGGCGTTGAATGCCTTGAACAGGAAATCCGAGATCAGCCCGATCAGGCCGATGATGATGATGCCGAAGATGATCTGTCCGGTGTTGAGCAGCGCCTGGCTGTCGGTGATCATGTGGCCGATGCCGGAGGACGAGCCGATCAGTTCGGCGACGATGACATAGGTCCAGGCCCAGCCGAGCACGAGCCGCAGGATCTCGGCAATCTCAGGCGCAGCCGACGGCAGCAGCACGCGCGCGATGATGCCGCGATCGCCGGCGCCGAGCGTGTAGGCGGCTTCGACGAGGTCGCGCCGTGTGTTGCCGACGGTGACGGTGATCATCAGGATGATCTGGAACACCGAGCCGATGAAGATGATCAGCAGCTTCTGCAACTCGCCGATGCCGGCCCACAGGATCAGGAGCGGGATGAAAGCGGAGGCGGGCAGATAACGCGCGAACGAGACGAACGGCTCGAGGAACGCCTCGATCGGCTTGTAGGCACCCATCAGGAGGCCGAGCGGAACGGCGATGATGGCCGCGAGCACGAAACCGCCGACGACGCGCCAGACGGTCATGCCGATGTCGGTGAGGAAGCCGAACTTGACCAGCAGGTCCCAGCCCTCGCGCAGCATGGTCAAGGGATCTGCCAGGAACGTCTTCGGCACATAGCCGCCAACCGTCGCCAGCGACCACGCCGCGACGAACACGACGAAGAAGGCAAGGCCGAGCGCGGTTCTCGATCTGGCGCTGACGGGTTCGAGAGGTCGGATCACGGATCGGGCTTTCGTGTTGGGTGCGGCTCGCGAGGGGGTGGGCCGCTCATGTTGAGTTGGCTTCGGAATACGCTGCTCAATATCGGGCAGGATGCCTCAACACCGTCATTGCGAGGAGCGAAGCGACGAAGCAATCCAGAGTCTCACGCTGGGCCCTGGATTGCTTCGCTTCGCTCGCAATGACGGATCGTGCGGGGCACGCTTCAGCGCCTACTTGATGAAGCTCGCATCATACAGATCCTCGATCTTCGGGATCTGCTTGATGATGCCGACCTCGAGCAGGAGCTCGGCCGCGTCCTTGTTGAAGGTCTTGAACTCCGTTTCAAAGAACTTCTGGCTCGCGGCCTTGTCCTGCCAGCGCAGATACTTCGCGGAGTTGCCGAACTGCTCAGCCGTCTGCTTCACGTCGGCACCCATGATCTCATAGGCCTTGGCCTGGTCCTTGGCGATCATGTCCAACGCCTCGAAATAGCTGTCGGCGAGCGCCTTGGCGGCCTTCGGATTCTCGGACAGGAACTTCGGTGTGCAGCCGAAGGTGTCCATCACCATCGGATAATCCAGGGTGGTGGCGATGATCTTGCCCTTGTCAGGGGCAGCTCGGACGGTCGACAGATACGGCTCGTAGGTCATCGCCGCATCGTTCTGGCCGGAGACGAAGGCCTGCGCAGCGGCGGCCGGCTCCAGGTTCACGATGGTGACGTCCTTCACCGTGAGGCCGTTCTTCTTGAGCATCCAGGCCAGCCCGAAATAGGGCGAGGTGCCGGGCGCGGATGCTGCGACGGTCTTGCCCTTGAGGTCCTTGATGGAGGCGATGTCGTTGCGCACGGCCATGCCGTCGGCGCCGTAGCTCTTGTCGAGCTGGAAGATCTGCTTGGTGGCGACGCCGTTGGCGTTCCAGGAGATCCAGGTCTCGACCGTGGTCGCCGCGCACTGCACGTCTCCAGCGGCGATGGCGAGGTGGCGATCCTTCTGCGGGATCTTCTTGATGGTGACGTCGAGGCCGTTCTTCTTGAAGATGCCGGCTTCCTTCGCCAAGGTCAGCGGCGCAAAACCGGTCCAGCCGGAAATGCCGATACCGACCTTGACGTCGTCGGCATAGGCGGTCGTCGAGGCCAGGAGCGCGGCAGTTACTGCGAGTAGCCCAAATCTGCGCATCGTCATCGTCCTTTGCTGTGAGAAGAAAGCCCTTCGTGCGGCTCGCAGCCGTGATGGCTGCGATCTCCGCTCATCTCTGCAAGCGTGCTTGCAAATCCCATGCTCAGTTCGGGCGCGGGTGAGCTGTCTCATTCGCTGCCCCTGAACCGCGCCACGAGGCGATGCTGCTCGCCGGGATAGATCAGCCTGACAGCCGTGAGCGGCTGCCCCTTGCGCCAGGTGTGGCGCTCGATCACGAGGCAGGGTGCGCCGACCGCGATGTCGAGGCCTTCGGCGATTGCGTCGTCGGCGACGATGGCGCTGATCGCGTGCTCCGCCTCGGTCCAGGGCACGTGATGCAGCAGCCAGGAGCCCGGTGGATCGATCTTGAAATTGGCCTTCGCGGCATCGGGTACGGCGTCGAGATCGATCAGCCGGTCCTCGATCGCGAACGGGACGTTGTCGGCGCTGTGCCGGCAGCGGATCGCGATGACCTTGCACGGTGTCTTGACGCCGAGGCGCTCACGATCGGCGGCGTTGGCGGTGCGGCGCGTCGATGAGATCAGTTCATAGCCATAGGCGCGGCCGAGCGCGCTGATCTCGGCGCGGATGTCCGGGATCTTCAGCACCGCCGACAGGAACTGCGGACGCCGCACGAACGTTCCGGCACGGCGACGCCGCTCGATCAGGTCGGCCTGGGCGAGCTCCGATAGTGCCTTGTTCACGGTCATGCGTGAGCAGCCGTAATGCTCCATGATCTCGTGCTCGAACGGGATGCGGTGGCCGGGCGGCCATTCGCCGGTGAGGATGCGGCGCTCGATGTCCTGCCGGATCGTCTTGTAGAGCGTGCCGGCTCCCGGCTTGGCGCTGTCATCGGCGAGGCTCATGCGAGCAGCCTCCGCACCGCCGTGTTAAAGCCGCGCCTTGCCGCCTCGCGCGACCGATGATGGCCTCCCTGCACGACCTTGGCGCCGCCGGCCCAGACACAATCGATGGCGCCGTGCGACGTCGCGAAGATCCAGCCGTCGAGCAGCGCATCGCGCGTTCGCCCTGCGAGCGACGGATGCGACAGATCGAGCGTGAGGATGTCGGCGCGGCCGCCGACCTGCAGGCCGGCGAGCGGTTGCGCCAGCGCCTGTGCGCCGCCAGCAAGAGCGGCATCCAAGAGCGTGCGGCCTGTCGACGCATCCGGACCTGACGTCAGCACGTTGCGCTCACGATGCGTCAGCCGCTGGCCGTATTCGAGCTGGCGCAACTCGTCGCTCACGCCGACCAGCACGTTCGAGTCGGTCCCGACGCCGATGCGCCCACGCGCGCGCAGATAGTCGCGCGCCGGGAAGATGCCGTCGCCGAGGCTGGCTTCGGTGACCGGACAAAGGCCGGCCGTCGCGCCGCTCCTCGCAAGCGCCGCGGTTTCGTCCGCCGTCATATGCGTCGCGTGGATCAGGCACCAGCGGTCATCGACGTCGTGGTGATCGAGCAGCCATTGCACCGGGCGCTGGCCGGACCAGGCGAGGCAGTCCTCGACCTCCTTCACCTGTTCGGCGGCGTGAATGTGGATCGGGCCACCCTCGGCGAGCGGCAGCAGCGCGGCCAGTTCATCCGGCGCGACCGCCCGCAGGCTGTGTGGCGCGATGCCGAGATTGGCGCCATGAAGCGAGCTGATCGCCTTGCGGGAGGCCGTCAGCAGTTTGGCGAACTGATCGATATCGCAGATGAAGCGCCGCTGGCCGTCATGCGGCGCCGCGCCGCCAAAGCCGCCATGCGCGTAGAAGCTCGGTAGCAGGGTCAGGCCGATGCCGGATGTCTGGGCCGCCGCGGCGATGCGCCCCGCCATCTCGGAGACATCGGCGTAAGGCGTACCGTCGCGATCGTGGTGCAGATAATGGAATTCACCGACCCGCGTGAAGCCGCGCTCCAGCATCTCGACATAGAGCAGGACCGCGACCGCCTCGACATCCTCGGGGCGCATCGACAGGGCGAAACGGTACATCGTCTCGCGCCAGGTCCAGAACGTATCCGTCGAGTGGCCGCTGATCTCGGCAAGCCCGGCCATGCCGCGCTGGAACGCGTGGCTGTGCAGGCTGGCGATGCCGGGGATCGCGACCTCATGTTGCTCGTCGTCGGAGGTCGGAGGCACGCCGGCGGATACCGACTCGATTGCGCCATTGCTGATGACGACCTGCACGTCCTCGGCCCACCCCCTGGGCAGAAGCGCGGATGCGAAGTGCAGTGACGCCATGATCGATAAGCCCGCTGGACAGGACGGCGGAGCTAAGTTTATGTATAGACATATCGCCCGTCAAGCTTTCGTGAAGGGGGAGGCAGCATGGCCCAGCGTTTCGACCGGATCTGGCAGAATGCGCGGCTCGCGACCTTGTGCGAGGGGCAGCCGGGCCTCGGCGTGATCGAGCAGGGCGTGATCGCTGCGCGCGATGGCCGCATCGCCTTTGCCGGTCCGCAATCGGAGTTTCCGGCAGATGGAGATGCGCCCGAGCGCATCGATTGCGAGGGACGCTGGATCACGCCGGGTCTCGTCGACTGCCACACCCATCTTGTCTTTGGAGGCGACCGTGCGCACGAGTTCGAGCTGCGGCTCGCCGGCGCGAGCTATGAGGAGATCGCGCGTGCCGGCGGTGGCATCGTGTCCACCGTCGCGGCGACGCGCGCCGCCAGCGAACAGGAATTGATCGCCCGCGCGCTGCCGCGGCTCGATGCGCTACTCGCCGAAGGCGTCACGACGATCGAGATCAAATCCGGCTATGGCCTGGAGGCCGCGTCAGAGCTGCGACAATTGTCCGCAGCCCGCGCGCTCGGCAGCCAGCGGCCGGTCAGCGTGCGCACCAGCTTTCTCGGCGCGCATGCGTTGCCGGTCGAAGCCGGTGGCGACAAGGACCGCTACATCGACCTCGTCTGCAACGAGATGCTGCCGGCGGTTGCCAGGTCAGGCCTCGCCGATGCGGTCGACGCGTTCATGGAAAATATCGCTTTCTCCGCTGCGCAGACATCGCGCGTGTTCGCGGCGGCCAAGGCGCTCGGCCTGCGGGTCAAGCTGCATGCCGATCAGTTGTCGAACCTCGGCGGCGCCGCGCTCGCGGCCGAGTTCGGCGCGCTGTCCGCCGATCATCTCGAGCATACCGACGAAGCGGGTGCTGTTGCGATGGCGCGGAGCGGCACGGTGGCGGTGCTCCTGCCTGGCGCGTTCTACTTCATCCGCGAGACGCAGAAGCCGCCGGTCGAGCTGTTTCGCAAGCACGGCGTAAAGCTCGCGCTGGCGACCGACTGCAATCCGGGCTCGTCGCCGCTGACCTCGTTGCTGCTGACCATGAACATGGCGGCGACCTTGTTCCGGATGAAGGTCGATGAATGCATCGCCGGCGTCACGCGCGAAGGCGCCCGGGCCTTGGGCTTGCTGGCCGAGACCGGCACGCTGGAGGCCGGCAAGTGGTGCGATCTTGCGATCTGGGACATCGGCCGTCCCGCGGAGTTGGTCTACCGCATGGGCTTCAACCCGCTGCACCGGCGCGTGTGGAGGGGCCAATGAGCACGATCGTCGCAGAGCCCGGCCACGTCAGCCTCGATGATCTCGTGCGCGTCTACGCAGGCGCGTTGCTCACGCTGGATCCGGCGTATTGGCCGCGTTTCGAAGCGGCAGCAGGGATTGTGGCGAAGGCGGCGCAGGGCGCCGAGCCGGTCTATGGCATCAACACCGGCTTCGGAAAGCTGGCTTCCAAGCGCATCCCGCCTGACCAGACGGCCCAGCTCCAGCGCAATCTCATTCTCTCGCATTGCTGCGGCGTCGGCCCCGCGACGCCTGAGCCGGTGGTGCGGCTGATGATGGCGTTGAAGATCATCTCGCTCGGCCGCGGCGCCTCTGGCGTGCGCTGTGAGATCATCGAACAGTTGCAGGCGATGCTGGCGCGCGGCGTATCGCCCTTTGTGCCGCAGCAGGGCTCGGTCGGCGCCTCCGGCGATCTCGCGCCGCTCGCGCATATGACCGCCGTCATGATCGGCGAAGGCCAGGCCTTCGTCGACGGCCGGCTCGTGCCGGGCCGCGAGGCGCTGGCGCGCGCCGGCCTCACGCCGGTTACGCTCGGGCCGAAGGAAGGGCTGGCGCTGATCAACGGCACGCAGTTCTCGACGGCCTATGCGCTCGCCGGTCTGTTCCGCGCGCATGATCTGCTCAACGCTGCCCTGGTGACGGGCGCACTGTCGGTCGATGCGGCGATGGCTTCGACGGCGCCGTTCCGGCCCGAAATTCAGGCGCTGCGCGGTCATCCCGGCCAGATCGCAGCCGGCCGCGTGCTCACCGAACTGCTCGACGGCAGCGCCATCCGGCTGTCGCATCTGGAAGGGGACGAGCGCGTGCAGGATCCGTATTGCCTGCGATGCCAGCCGCAGGTCGCCGGCGCGGCACTCGATCTGCTGACACAGGCCGCGCGCACGCTGGTCACCGAGGCCAATGCCGTCACCGACAATCCGCTGGTGCTGGCCGACACCGGCGAGATCATCTCCGGTGGCAATTTTCACGCCGAGCCGGTGGCGTTTGCCGCCGACCAGATCGCGCTGGCATTGTCCGAGCTCGGCGCGATCAGCGAGCGGCGCATCGCGACGCTGGTCGATCCCGCGCTGAACTTCGGCCTGCCGCCGTTCCTGACGCCGGAGCCGGGCCTGAACTCCGGCTTCATGATCGCCGAGGTGACGGCCGCGGCGCTGTTCGCCGAAAACAAGCAGCGCGCGCTGCCGTGCTCGATCGACTCGACGCCGACCAGCGCCAACCAGGAAGACCACGTCTCGATGGCTGCACATGCGGCGCGCCGGTTGTACGACATGGCCGACAATCTCGCTGCTATCATCGGCATCGAGCTGCTCGTCGCCGCCCAAGGCATCGAGCTGCGAGCGCCGCACGGCACCAGCGCGGCGCTGTCTGCTGTCATTGCCGCGCTTCGCGCGCATGTGCCGGCGCTGGTGCACGACCGCTACATGGCCGACGATCTCGCCAATGCGGCCGCGCTCGTCGGTGGCGGTGTGCTGGCCACGGTTGCAACGCATGCACTCGGACGCGATCCGTTTCCCAAGCTTGGATGAGAGGGACCCATGAACCGACGCCTGGACAACGAACGGGTGATCCGCGCTCCCCGTGGCAGCGACATCAGCGCCAAGAGCTGGCTCACCGAAGCGCCCTTGCGCATGCTGATGAACAATCTCGATCCTGATGTGGCGGAGAAGCCGAGCGAACTGATCGTCTATGGCGGCATCGGCCGCGCCGCGCGCGACTGGGACAGCTTTGATCGCATCGTCGCCTCCTTGCGCAAGCTCGAGGCGGACCAGACGCTGGTCGTGCAGTCGGGCAAGCCGGTCGGCATCTTCCGCACCCATCCGGATGCGCCGCGCGTCTTGATCGCCAACTCCAACATCGTGCCGCATTGGGCGACGCTCGATCACTTCAATGCGCTCGATAGAATGGGCCTGATGATGTACGGCCAGATGACGGCCGGCTCCTGGATCTATATCGGCAGCCAGGGCATCGTGCAGGGCACCTACGAGACATTCGTCGAAGTCGGCCGCCGTCACTACAACGGTGATCTCTCCGGCAAGTGGATTCTGACCGCGGGCCTCGGCGGCATGGGCGGCGCGCAGCCGCTTGCGGCGACCATGGCTGGCGCCTCGATGCTCGCCGTCGAATGCCAGCCGAGCCGCATCGAGATGCGGCTGCGCACCGGCTATCTCGATCGCCAGGCCACGACGCTCGACGAGGCGCTGGCGCTGATGGCCGACGCCGCGACGACCAAGAAGGCGGTGTCGGTCGGCCTGCTCGGCAATGCCGCCGAGATCTTCCCCGAGCTCGTGCGTCGTGGCGTGCGGCCGGATATCGTCACCGACCAGACCAGCGCGCATGATCCGATCAACGGCTATCTGCCGAAGGGCTGGACTCTCGCAGAGTGGGAAGCCAAGCGTGCTTCGGAGCCGAAGGCGGTCGAGCAGGCGTCGAAGACGTCGATGGTCGGCCACGTCCAGGCCATGCTCGATTTCCACGCCATGGGCATCCCGACGCTCGACTACGGCAACAACATCCGCCAGATGGCGAAGGACATGGGCCTCGCCAATGCCTTCGACTTCCCGGGTTTCGTGCCGGCCTATATTCGCCCGTTGTTCTGCCGCGGCGTCGGCCCGTTCCGCTGGGCGGCGCTGTCCGGCGATCCCGAGGATATCTACAAGACTGACGCCAAGGTGAAGGAGCTGCTGCCCGACAACAAGCACCTGCACAACTGGCTCGACATGGCGAGGCAGCGCATCAAGTTCCAGGGCCTGCCGGCGCGGATCTGCTGGGTCGGCCTCGGCGATCGCCATCGCCTTGGGCTTGCCTTCAACGAGATGGTCGCCCGCGGCGAAGTGAAGGCGCCGATCGTGATCGGCCGTGACCATCTCGATTCCGGCTCGGTGGCGAGCCCGAACCGCGAGACCGAGGCGATGAAGGATGGCTCGGACGCAGTGTCGGACTGGCCGCTGCTCAACGCACTGCTCAATTGTGCGAGCGGCGCCACATGGGTGTCGTTGCATCATGGCGGCGGCGTCGGCATCGGCTATTCGCAGCATGCCGGCATGGTGATCGTCGCCGACGGCACGGCGGACGCTGCGCGGCGGCTGGAACGCGTGCTGTGGAACGACCCGGCGACCGGCGTGATGCGCCACGCCGATGCCGGCTATGAGGACGCCATCGCCTGCGCCGAGGCCAATGGTCTCGATCTGCCGAGCCTCGTCCGTTAAGCGCTGATGGGTTGAAGAGCGGCCCCTGATTGTGGTCTCATGCTGGCAACGCGGCGGGAACGCGTCGCGGCGCAGGGGACGCTCATGGGAATCGCCTTTCCGTTCTCGGCCATCGTCGGCCAGGACGAGATGAAGCTGGCGCTGATGATCGCTGCTGTCGATCCCAAGGTCGGTGGCGTGCTGGCCTTTGGCGATCGCGGCGCCGGAAAATCCACCGCGGTGCGGGCGCTCGCCGCGCTCTTGCCGCCGATGAGCGCCGTGATCGGCTGTCCCTATCAATGCGATCCGGCCGACGTCGCCGCGCAATGCGCCGCGTGTCGCGCGCGCTCCAAGCCGAGCGGCAAGACAAAGAAGCCGGCGGCGTTGAAGGCGCACCAGGTGCCGGTTCCGGTCATCGACCTGCCGCTCGGCGCCACCGAGGACCGCGTCGTCGGCGCGCTCGATCTCGAGCGTGCGCTGGCTCATGGCGAGAAATCATTCGAGCCGGGGCTGCTTGCTCGCGCCAATCGCGGCTTTCTCTATATAGACGAGGTCAATCTGCTGGAGGATCATCTCGTCGATCTCCTGCTCGACGTCGCCGCGTCAGGCGAGAACGTGGTCGAGCGCGACGGTCTCAGCATCCGCCATCCCGCCCGCATCGTGCTGGTCGGCACCGGCAATCCGGAGGAGGGCGAGTTGCGGCCGCAATTGCTCGATCGCTTTGGCCTATCGGTCGAGGTCAAGACGCCCAATGATCTGCCGACGCGCATCGAGGTGGTCAAGCGGCGCGATGCCTTCGAGACCGATCCCACCGCCTTCGTTGCACATTGGGAGAAGGAGGAGGCGAAGCAGCGCAAGCGTATCCTCGCGGGCCGTGAGCACATCGGAGCGGTCAAGGTCGCCGATCGTGAGCTCGAGCAGGCCGCACGCCTCTGCATGGCGCTCGGCACCGATGGCCTGCGTGGCGAACTCACCTTGATGCGGGCGGCGCGCGCGGTAGCGGCGCTGGAGGGCGCAAAGGCGGTCGATGACCGCCATCTGAAGACGGTCGCGCCGATGGCGTTGCGGCACCGTCTCAGGCGCAATCCGCTCGATGATTCCGGCTCGTCGGTGCGGGTCGAGCGCGCGCTCGACGAGCTGTTCGCGCCGTGAGCGATGGCGCCGCGATCTGGGCCGATGCGATGATCGCGGCCGCTCTGGCCGCGATCGACCCGTCCGCGTCGGTGCTGCTGCGTGCGGGCGCAGGTCCGGTGCGCGAGCAGTGGCTGGAGCTGTTGCACGAGCTGATGCCGCCGTCGACACCCTTGCGCAAGCTGCCGCCGTCGATCTCGGACGATCGCCTGCTTGGCGGCCTCGATCTCGCCGCGACGTTGCAGGCGGGGCGGCCGGTGCTGCAACGTGGGCTGCTCGCCGATGCCGATGGCGGCGGGCTGATCGCCGTGATGGCCGAGCGCATGTCGCGGTCGACGGTCGCACATCTCTGTGTTGCCGTCGACACCGGGGCTATCAGCATCGAGCGCGATGGCATGTCGCTGCGCGCACCGGCTCGGCTCGGACTGATTGCGCTCGACGAGGGCATCGGTGATGAGCGCGTGTCGCCTGCCTTGGCCGACCGCCTGGCCTGCCATCTCGATCTCAGCAAAGTTGCGCGCGTCGATCTCGGCGAGAGCCTGTTCAAATCGTCCGACATCGCAGCAGCGCGTGCGCTGCTGCCGCGGGTCCGTTCGTCGGACGAGGCGGTCGCGGCGCTGACGATGACGGCCGGCGCGCTCGGCATCGACTCGCTGCGCGCGCCGCTGCTCGCCTGTCGCGTCGCGCGCATCGCAGCGGCCCTTGATGGCGAGGTCGAAGTCGCCGAAGCGCACATCGCCTGCGCCGCGCGGCTGGTGCTGGCGCCGCGCGCCACCCGGCTGCCCGCAGCAGATGACGAGACTGAGAACAGCGAGGCGCCGGAGCCCGAGAATGAGTCGGCCGAGAGTGAGGACGACGACCGCAGCGAGGACGGTCCGCTCGAGGATCGCGTGGTCGAAGCGGCGCAGGCGGCCGTCCCAGCCGACCTGCTGAAGCGGCTGCAGGAGGAACGCGCGACCCGCGTCCGCAGCAGCAGCGTCAGCAAGCAGGGCGCTGCTCAGAAGGTGCCGAAGCGCGGCCGTCCGATCGGCGCGCGTCGCGGCGAATGGCGCGCCGGCGCGCGGCTCAACGTGCTCGAGACCTTGCGCGCGGCAGCGCCGTGGCAGCCGCTGCGGCGGCGGACGCAACATTCCGGCAAGAGCGGCCGGCTGATCGTGCACAAGGACGACATTCGGATCACCCGCTTCAAGCAGCGCTCGGGCACCACGACCATCTTCGTCGTCGATGCTTCCGGCTCCTCGGCCTTGCAGCGGCTTGCGGAAGTGAAGGGCGCCGTCGAGCTGCTGCTGGCCGAATGCTACATTCGCCGCGACGAGGTCGCGCTGATCGCGTTCCGCGGCAGGGGCGCCGAGCTGCTGCTGCCGCCGACGCGCTCGCTGACGCGCGCCAAGCGCAGCCTCGCGGCGCTGCCCGGCGGCGGCGGCACGCCGCTGTCGGCAGCGATCTTCGCCGCAACCGAGCTCGCGCTCGCCGTGAAGGCCAAGGGCCAGACGCCGACGATCGTTTTGATGACCGACGGCCGGGCGAATGTCGCGCGCGATGGCGGCGGCCGCAGCGAGGCCGAGGCGGAGGCGCTGGTGGCCGCACGGCAGCTCGCGCTGACCGGCATTCCGGTCGTGCTGGTCGATTCCTCGCCGCGCCCGCAGGACAAGGCCGCGCAGCTCGCCGGTGCGATGCAGGCGCGTTACGTCGCGCTGCCTCATGCCGATGCCGTACGGTTGTCGCAGGCCGTTATGGCGCAAGCCGGCCGCGGCTGATTGCGGTGGAACCCCCGGCGTCAAGCTGCGTTCCCAACGGCGACTGACAAGAGGATCGGTCATCGCTATGCTCACCCACTCGTATGGCAGCGCTTGCCTGCCGTCGCCCGATATCGTCACACAGGAGCACGCCATGCAGGTCGCCTCGACTACACAGAGTGATCATGCGGCTGACACGCGCGCTGTGACGATGCCGCCGCCGCTTGCAGCGCCAAGCTTCGAACTCGCCGATCTGCGTACGGGCCGCATCACCTGCTATGGCGACGGCCCCGCCGCCCCGGCGGAGCAGCGGCCGCTGCTCTTGATTCACAGCGTCAACGCCGCGGCGACGGCCTACGAGATGAAGCCGCTGTTCGAGCACTACCGCCAGACGCGTCCGGTCTATGCGCTCGACCTGCCGGGCTTCGGCCTGTCGGACCGCGCCGACCGCATCTATACGCCGCGCATCATGACCGATGCGATTCTGCTCGCCACGAACGAAATTCGCCGCCGTCATGGCGACGTCGCGATCGACGCCATCGCGTTGTCGCTCGGCTGCGAGTTCGCCGCGCGCGCCGGCACCGAGGCGCCGAACCTGTTTCGCACCTTGGCGCTGCTCAGCCCGACCGGCTTCGATCGCCGCGCCGAGGCCGCGGCCGAGTCGGCGGGCACCAAGGACACGACCCGCGCCATGCCGTGGGTCCGCAACATCCTCAACGTCCCGCTGTGGAAGCACGGCTTCTTCACCCTGCTGACCTCGCGCGCCAGCATTCGTTTTTTCCTGCAGAAGACCTTCGGCCGCAAGGACATCGACGAGGGCCTGCTGGAGTATGACTACATCACGACCCATCAGCCCGGCGCCGAGAACGCGCCGTATTCCTTCGTCTCCGGCTATCTGTTCAGCACCAATGCCCTGAAGCTCTACCAGGCACTGGCGATGCCGGTCTGGATGGTGCATGGCGTGCGCGGCGATTTCGTCGACTATCACGGCAAGCACGCCGTCGAGGCTCTGCCCAACTGGCAGATCGAGGTGATGCAGACCGGCGCGATGCCGCATTTCGAACAGCTTGATAAAGTCGTCGCCAGCTACGATGATTTCCTGACGCGCGCGGCCGATCGTTGACGATGCCGGCGGCGTCCAACCGCGTGGGCCGGCATGAGCGACAAGCCGAACTGGAGCGTCGACGGCAGCGACTGGCCCAACCGCGCAGCCAGCCGCTTCGTCGAGGCCGCGGGCCTGCGCTGGCATGTTCAGATCATGGGCGAGGGGCCCGTTGCGCTGCTCGCCCATGGCACGGGAGCCGCGACCCATTCCTGGCGCGATCTCGCGCCGCTGCTCGCCAGGCACTTCACCGTCGTCGCGCCGGATCTCTCCGGCCACGGCTTCACCTCCACGCCGCATGGGCGGCGGCTGTCGCTCGACGGCATGTCGCGCGATCTCGCTGGCCTCTGCGAGAAGCTTGCGATCGCGCCTGAAATCGCGATCGGCCATTCCGCGGGCGCGGCGATCCTGACGCGCATGACGCTCGACAATCTCATCAGGCCGAAGCTGATCGTCAGCCTCAATGGCGCCTATCTGCCGTTCGGCGGCGCGGCCGCGCAGTTCCTGTCGCCGCTCGCCAAGATGATGGCGCTCAATCCGCTGGTGCCGCGGCTGTTCGCCTGGCGGGGCCGCGATCCGGCGGCGGTGCATCGGCTGCTGAAGGGCACGGGCTCGACGATCGACGCGACAGGCGAGCGGCTGTATCGGCGGCTGGTCGGCAGCCCCGGCCATGTCGGCGCCGCGCTCGAGATGATGGCGAACTGGGACCTGCATCCGCTTGGGCGCGAGCTGCCGCGGTTGAAGACCGCGCTGCTTCTGGTCGCGGCCGCGAATGACCGCGCCATCCCGCCAGACGTCGCGCGTCGCGTCCAGCGATTGGTGCCCCAGGCGCAGCTCGAACTCATTGATGGCCTTGGTCATTTGGCCCATGAGGAGCAGCCGGCCAGGATCGTGGGCCTGATCGTCAACGCCGCCGAGCGCGCGGGCGTCCTTGCAGCGCAGCAGGAAGCGTCCAGTTAAATTGACATTTTTGGCTGGCGAAAGCGTCAATTTCAATTTACGCTTTCGCCCATGCTCGACGTCTCCACCATCAAGGCCACTGTCCCGGCTGTGCTCGGAGACCGGCCGCATGCGGTCGTGATCGGCTCCGGCTTCGGCGGCCTCGCCGCAGCGGTCCGGCTCGGTGCGCGCGGTTATCGCGTCACGGTCTACGAGCAACTCGATGCGCCCGGCGGCCGCGCCTATGTGCATCGCCAGGACGGCTTCACCTTCGATGCCGGCCCGACCATCGTCACCGCGCCGTTCCTGTTCGAGGAGCTGTGGCAGCTGTGCGGTCGGAAGATGTCCGACGACGTCACGCTCAAGCCTATCTCCCCATTCTATCGCATCCGCTTCGACGACGGCACCGTGTTCGACTGCTCGGGCGACCCGGCCGAGATGCGCGCCGAGGTGGCGCGGCTGGCACCCGGCGACGTCGATGGCTACGAGCGCTTCATGAAGGCGAGCGAGGCGATCTTCAGAAAGGGTTTTGAGGAGCTTGGCGACGTGCCGTTCCTGTCGTTCATGGACATGGCAAAGATCGCGCCGGCGATGATCAAGCTGCGGAGCTTTCGCTCGGTCTATGGCCTCGTCTCGCACTACGTCCGCGACGAGCGGCTGCGCGTCATCCTCAGCTTCCATCCGCTGCTGATCGGCGGCAACCCGTTCACGACCACGTCGATCTATTGCCTGATCGCCTATCTCGAACGGCGCTGGGGCGTGCACTTTGCGATCGGCGGCACCGGCGCGCTGGTGACAGGGCTCGTCAGCCTGATCGAGGGGCAGGGCGGCCAGGTGCGCTGCTCGGCGCCCGTGGCCGAGATCACCACGAAGAACGGTGTTGCGACCGGCGTGCGGCTCGCATCCGGTGAGACGACTGCCGCCGATGTCGTCGTCTCCAACGGCTGCGCGGCCTGGACCTACAGGCATCTGCTGCCGAGCGTGCCGCGCCGGCGCTGGACCGATGCGCGCATCGACCGTGCGCGCTACTCGATGAGCCTGTTCGTCTGGTATTTCGGCACGAAGCGCCGCTATGATGACGTTCAGCATCACACCATCCTGCTCGGCCCGCGCTATCGCGGCCTGCTCGACGACATCTTCCGCCGCAAGGTGCTGGCGGATGATTTCAGCCTCTATCTGCATCGCCCCTCCGCGACCGATCCGTCGCTGGCGCCCGATGGCTGCGATGCTTTCTACGTGCTGTCGCCGGTACCGCATCAGCAGAGCGGCATCGACTGGTCGGCGACGGCCGAGCCGTTCCGCCAGCGGATCGAGGCCGCTCTGAGCGACACGCTGCTGCCGGACCTTGCCGGCCAGCTCGTTACGTCGCGGCTGCTGACGCCGGATGATTTCGAGCATCGCCTGTCGTCCTATCGCGGCGCGGCGTTCGGGCTCGAGCCGGTGCTGATGCAGAGCGCCTGGTTCCGGCCGCACAACAAGAGCGAAGAGGTCGAGCGGCTCTATCTGGTCGGCGCGGGCACCCATCCCGGCGCCGGCCTGCCGGGCGTGCTGTCCTCGGCGCGTGTGCTCGATGATCTCGTGCCCGCGCCGCATGAGCTGGAGCGCCGATGAGCTGGCAAACGGACATTGCGATCTGTCGGCGGATGTTGCGGGGCGGATCGAAGACGTTCTTTGCCGCCTCGAAAGTGCTGCCTCGCGCGGTCGGCGATCCCGCCGTCGCGCTCTACGCGTTCTGCCGCGAGGCCGATGATGCGATCGACGGGCCCGGCCGCCGCGTCGACGCCGTCGAGCTGCTGCACGAACGGCTCGACCGGATCTATCATGGCACGCCGGACGACAGTCCCGTCGATCGCGCGCTGGCCGGTGTCGTGGCGCAGTTCACGATTCCGCGCACGCTGCCGGAGGCGCTGCTCGAAGGTCTCGCCTGGGATGCGCAGGGCCGCCGCTATGAGACCCTGAGCGACGTGCTCGCCTATGCCGTGCGCGTCGCCGGCACGGTCGGTGTGATGATGTCGCTGCTGATGAACCGGCGTGAGGCCGAGACGATCGGACGCGCCTGCGACCTCGGCATCGCCATGCAGCTCACCAACATTGCCCGCGACGTCGGCGAGGACGCGCGCGCCGGCCGGCTCTATCTGCCGCGGCAATGGCTGCGCGAGGCGGGTCTCGATATCGAGACCTGGCGTGCCGCGCCGTTCTTCGACGACCGCATCGGGCGGGTCACGGCGCGACTGCTCGCGGTCGCCGACGTGTTCTATGCGCGCGCTTCTGCGGGCATCGCCGATCTGCCGTGGACCTGCCGGCCCGGCATCCATGCGGCGCGGCTGATCTATGCCGAGATCGGCCGCGAGGTCGCACGTGCCGAATTCGATTCGCTGTCGCGGCGCGCATTCGTCTCGATGCCGCGCAAGCTGCAGCTTCTCGGCAAGGCGGCGGTGATGTCGCTGCTGCAGGAGCAGCCGTCGCTGGCGCCGCCGCGGCCGGAGGCGCGCATTTTGATCGAGGCGGTCGTCGCGGCGGATGCGCAGCGCCCGCACGCGATCGCGCCGCCGCGCCGGACTGTTCACGATCGCGCGCTGTGGGTGCTCGATCTGTTCGAGCGCCTGGAGCGACGCGATCAGTTGCTGCGCTCGGGGCGGATGTCGTAGCGAGGCGAGGTCGTCGCCATCACGTATGAGACGACTCGCGGACGACGGTACGACCGCGTTGGCGCGACCAGTGTGGCTCGGCTGCGATGTCATGACACGCGAAGTCATGAGCTGGACACCAGGTGAGACGCGATGAGTGACGCGCCATGAGCGAGATGGGCGGCCTGCTCGAATTCGTCGTCGTCACCATGTGTGTGCTCGGCTGGCTCGTGCTCGAATGGCAAGGCCGCCGCCTCGACCGCCAGCGCGCCGAGCGCGAGGCCAGGGAGCGCGAGGCGGAGAAGCGGTAGGGTGGGGGAGGCGGATTCACGTCTCAAACAGCGATCGACATGGCTTCGCGTTCTCGCGGCAGAGGTTGCCCGAGTCTGCGATGATCTTGTCCCTCGCAAACAGTGCAGAGGGCGCAGGGAATGCCGGGTGAAGGCCTCACCCATGGCCCGCCTGCAGAAAAAATGCAGGCGGCAGGTACCACAGGCAAAGCCGATTCAACCGGCATTCCCTGCGCGACGGTCTTCACGCTTATACGCAGTCTCCCTGGTGCGCCGGGCTTGTTGGCCACCATCACCACGCGGCACATGAGCGCCATCGCGGCTTGATACCAGCGTCGGGGTATCAGGACGCTGCGACTTCACGTCCGCAAGACATCGTTCGTCGGCACCCTCGTCGAAGAGAATGCTGCGATCTCTCGCGGCCATCGCATCCCCACCTCGCGTGTCGTGACGATCGCGCGCTACGCCCCTCTGCGGTGAGGCGGGATGCGCGTAGACAATCATGATTTCAGATAAATAGCAAGAGATTTATTATTATCGGAATCTGTCTCGCCGCATTCCGCCGTCGTTCCGCGACCATTGCAGGTCCGCTGCGCTCGCCAGCGACTGCAGCCAACGTCGCCCCTGTCCCATCCTCACCACCGCGGCATCCGGAACGGCAGCATGGCCTGGACGATCGGCATCTGGAAGCGGTCGAGCGACAGGCTCTCATGCATCACCTCGACATCCTCGCCGTGCAGACGGGCGGCGAGATGGGAGCGCGCGTAGAACGGGGCGTCCTCCAGCGTGTTCACGACGCGCACCGGTGCGCCGGCGTCGGCGCGGGCGCTGCGGTCGACGCGCCACAGCGTCTTGCGCAAAGGCGCCTCCGTGAGCGGCGTGATCGATTCCAGACGGCCCGCGGGGTCGACGTGCAGCGCGAGCGACGTATTGGCGCCGTCGCGTGCGACCGTGTCATACGAGATCACGGTGCCGGTGCGCGTCGCCGCGCGCGACCATTGCCAGCTCTGGAAGTCGCGCTCCAGCGGCGCGTCGCCATGGTTGGTGTCGAAATAGCCGTCGCCGCGCCAGCGCAGATCCGGATGATCGAAATCGACCGACACGCGGCAGCATGGCGCGATCGGCTGCCAGCGATGGCGTCCCTCGGCATCGAGCGTGAACGCGATCTCGGTCAGCGCCGTCGGCACGACGCGGACGCGACCGCGCAGTGGCAGCGGCCAGGGCACGCTGACCTCGCTGATCTCGATAGTGAGTTCGCGGCCGTTCCAGGCGAGGCTGCTCGGACCGAGCCTGAGGCTCGCAGGCTCACGCGTGATCGCGCCGCGTCCGCGCTCGGTCATGGCCCAGCGCCGCGCGCGCGCGCCATAGAGCGCAACGTTGAGCGCACAGTGATTTTCGGGATCAGCCGCTCCCCGCCGCCGCGACCACGCGTAGTACGGCGAGAACACGCTGCCGACGAAGGCAATGAGCGTAATGCCGAAGCGGCCGTCATCGCTCAGCGCGTCGACATACCACCACGCATAGCCGTGTTCCGGGACAAGGCGGTCGAAGCGAGGTCCGCGATCGCCCGTGCAGCGGCCATCCGGCCCGACAGCGCCGCCATCGGCACGCCCGGTCCCGGATGTGCGCTGCCCCCCGCCACGTAGAGCCCCGGCAGCTTCGTCGGCGCGCCCGGCCGCTGGAACGATGCCATCCAGCCGTGCGAGCTGCGGCCGTACAGCGCGCCCCCCGTGCCCGGAAACATCCGGTTGAAGTCCGTCGGCGTCGTCACGCGGGTCAATTCCGGCGTCGTCGCGATGCTGAGGCCGCAGCGCTGCAACAGGTCGAAGGTCTGGCGGGCACATTGGCTGATCTCCGGGGGAGCAAAGCTGTGATGGTCGCCGGTGGCGGGGGCGTTGATCAGCACGAACAGCGGCTCGCTCGTCGCAGCCTTGCGCGGCTGGTCGTCGCGCGCCTGCGCGCAGACATAGACGGTCGGCTCCTGCGGCATCGTGCGACGGTCGATCAACTGCTCGAACTCGGCGCGGGAGTCGCGCGAGAAGAACACGTTGTGACGCAACAGCGGAAAGCCGTCGGCGCGCGCCATGCAGCTCCAGGTCATCGCCGAGAGCGAGCGCGCCGATTCCGGGATGGCGGGGAGGGCTCGCGCCGCCTCGGGTCCGAACAGGCCCTGCGCCAATGCCGCGACATCGGCGGTGGCGATGACGGCGTCGGCGGCGATCTGCTCGCCATTGGCGAGCCGCACGCCCGCAGCGCGGCCGGCGTTCGTCGCGATGCCCGCGACCTCGGCGTCATAGCGGATGGTGACGCCGCGGCGCCGCGCCAGCGCCGCGAGGCACGCGGCGAGCTCGTGCATGCCGCCGTCGATCAGCCAGACGCCGGACTGCTCGACATGGGCGACCAGCATCAGCGTCGCCGGCGCATGGAACGGCGACGAGCCGCAATAGGTCGCGTAGCGGCCGAACAATTGCTGCAGGCGGGCATCGCGGAAATAGCCGCCGAGCGCCTTCCACAGCGTCTGGAATGGGCGGATCGCGGTGAGGTCGCGAAAGCCGGCGGTGCGCAGGAGATGCGTCATGCTCGGCGCCGGCGTGCGGATGAACGGATCGCGCAGGACCTCGAAGATGCGGCGGGCATCGCGGCAGAAGGCGCGATAGCCCTCGGCCTCGCTGCGTCCGGCGAAATGACCGATGGCGTCGGCCGATTGCTCCTCGTCGGCGAACAGATCGAGCGTGCGGCGATCGGTCCAGGCGTGACGAGCGAGAACGTCGAGCGGCGTCAGGGTGAGATGATCGTCGAGTGCGGTGCCGATCTCGGCAAATAGCTCGTCGAACACCCAGCGCATCGTGAACACGGTGGGACCGGAGTCGATGCTGACAGGTCCGATCGCGATCTGGCGCATCTTGCCGCCGGGCGCGGGCGCGCGCTCCAGCACCGTCGCCTCGGCGCCGCGCGCGGCGAGCGTGAGCGCAGCGGCCAGCCCGGCGATGCCGGCGCCAACCACGATCAGGCGGTGATCGGCCATTTCCTCGCACCTCCCGTCCGCAGGACCTGACACGGGAAATGTCTAGCATGATTTACATTATGGGTGTAAGCTGTAATTTACATAAGCGAGGGCCGGGTGGACCTCGCGATAGGGGAGGCGGACATGGACGTGGTGGCCCGGATCGAGAAATCCCTCGTCGCAGCGGTCGCTTTGGCCGACCGGCCCGGATGTCCGCCACGGCTGTCGGCGGCGATGCAGGCCGCAGTGTTCCCCAAGGGCGCGCGGGTCCGGCCCCGGCTCTGTCATGCCGTGGCCGCAGCCTGTGGCGACGACGAGCCCGCGGCGACCGACGCCGCCGGGTCGGCGATCGAGCTGTTGCACTGCGCCTCGCTGGTGCATGACGATCTGCCGTGCTTCGACAACGCGGCGCTGCGACGCGGGCGGCCCTCGGTGCATGCCGCGTTCGGCGAGCCGCTCGCGGTGCTCGCGGGCGACGCGCTGATCGTGCTCGCGTTCCAGACGCTGGCCAAGTCGCGCTGCTCGCCGCTGCGGCTGGCGCAGCTGATCGCGACCATCGGCGATGCCGTCGGCGTGCCGCATGGCATCTCGGCTGGGCAAGCCTGGGAATGCGAGCCGCAGATCGATCTGTCGCGCTATCACCGCTCCAAGACTGGCGCGCTGTTTGCGGCGGCCACCGTGTCGGGTGCCGCTGCGGCAGGGCATGAGAATCCGGAAGCGTGGCGCACGCTCGGCGAGACCATTGGCGAGGCCTATCAGGTCGCCGACGACATTCGCGATGCCGCCAGTGATGAAGAGGAGGCGGGCAAGCCCGTCGGCCAGGACGCCGCGCATGGTCGGCCCAACGCCGTGCTGATCTATGGGCTCACCGGCGCCGTCAGCTATCTGCACGACCTCGTCGCCGACGGTATCCGCACCATGCCGCCCTGCGCCCACGCGCACGAGCTGCGTTTGCTGATGGAGCAGGAAGCCAAGCGCCTCGTGCCGCGCCGCCTGGCGGCGTCGGCGGCGTGATTGTTCGGCCGCATGGGATGGCGACGGTCTCACCACACGAGCGTTGCTCACCCTCCCCTGGAGGGGGAGGGTCGAAGCGCGCGAAGCGCGCGGCGGGGTGGGGTGACAGCCCATCCGCGCGCGCAGTGCCGGTGATACCCCGCAGGCTTAGGCAGGCGCAGCGAAGGGCATCGGGACTCATAAGCACCAATTTCCGAGCCCACCCCACCCCGCCGCGCGCTTCGCGCGCGGCGACCCTCCCCCTCCAGGGGAGGGTGGGCACCTGCGTGTGTCGAGCCATTCGGACCAATCAACTGCGTCAGCCAGCGCAACCTTCGTGGTTGGAGCCCTAGCGCCATGCCCGGGGCCATCCGCCACAACGCGCCGGCGCCGGTCAGCTTCGGCGATCGCCGGCGCGGCTGGCGGGACGGGCTGCTGGCGAGTGCGGCGTTCCAACGCTGGGCGGCGGCGTTTCCGTTGACGCGGCCGATCGCGCGCAAGCGTGCCGCGCAGCTGTTCGATCTCTGCGCCGGCTTCGTCTATTCGCAGACCTTGGCGGCCTGCGTGCAGCTCGATCTGTTCGAAGGCTTGCGTTCCGGCCCCCGCGATGTCGCGACATTGGCGTCGCGCGCGGCGATGGCCCCCGACGCGATGCTCAGCCTGTGCGAGGCGGCGTCCGCACTTCAGCTGCTCGAGCGCCGCGGTGCGGCGCGCTACGGGCTCGGGCCGCTCGGCGCGGCGCTGCTCGGCAATCCCGGCATCGCCGCCATGGTTCGACATCACGCCGCGCTGTATGCCGATCTCACCGATCCCGTGGCGCTGCTGCGCGGACATGACCGCCAGCGCCGGCTCGCACAGTACTGGCCGTATGCGCTGGACAAGACCGGCGATTCGCTGACACCCGACAGCGTCGCGCCCTACACGGCGCTGATGGCGGCGTCGCAGCCGATGATCGCGGACATCGTCCTCGCAGCCTATCCCCTGAGCGGCCACCGTTGCCTGCTCGATGTCGGCGGTGGTGACGGCAGCTTCCTCGCCGCCGCCGCGCGGGCTGCGCCGCAAGTGCAGCTCAAGCTGTTCGATCTGCCCGGGGTCGCCGCGATCGCGCAGGAGCGTCTCGCCAGGGCCGGGCTCGCCGATCGCGTCACGATCCATCCGGGCAGCTTCCACGATGATCCGCTCCCCACGGGCGCCGACGTGATCTCGCTGATTCGTGTCGTGCACGATCACGACGACGACGCCGTGGCGCGGTTGCTCGCGAAGGTGCGCGCCACCTTGCCTGACGATGGCGTGCTGCTGCTGGGCGAGCCGATGCGCGAGGCGGCCGGCGGGGCCGACGGCGTCAGCGCCTATTTCGAGATCTATCTCCGCGCGATGGGACAGGGGCGGCCGCGCAGCGCCGCCCGCTTGCGCGACCTGCTCCAGGCGGCGGGTTTTTCGCAGGTGCGAGTACTTCGTACGCGAATTCCGCTGATCGCAAGCGTGATTGTCGCGAAAAGCTGACATCCGGACTGTAAATAAATATTGACACTTCTTTCAGTCAGGCTAACCTGACACCCGTAACTAAGCGGGCGTCGCCGGGGAGTTGGGCTATGGACGCGATCGCCGTCGTACTGGGGAGGCCGAGGCAATTGTCGCTGCAGCACCTGCTGCTCGCAGACGTCCCGGACTGCCTGACCGTCGACATCGAATGGAGCGCGATCAGCACCGGTACCGAACGGCTGCTGTACGAAGGCCGCATGCCCCAGTTTCCCGGCATGGGCTATCCGCTCGTGCCGGGCTACGAGGCGGTGGGCCGCGTCGCGCACGCCGCCCCGCATTCCGGTTTTCGCAAAGGCGAGCGCGTGTTCGTGCCGGGCGCGGCGCGCTGCTTCGGCGAGATCAGGAGCCTGTTTGGCGCCGCCGCCTCGCGCCTCAACGTTCCCGCGCAGCGCATTGTTGCCATCGATGAAACGACCGGCGAGCGCGGCGTGCTGCTGGCGCTGGCGGCCACCGCCTATCATGCATTGTCGATCGGTGGTGACGGCCAGGCCGAATGCGTGGTCGGCCATGGCGTGCTCGGCCGTCTGCTGGCACGGCTGATCGTGGCGATGGGCGGCGATCCGCCCGTGGTGTGGGAGAGCAATCCGGAGCGCGCCGTTGGCGCGACGGGCTATCGCGTCATCGATCCCGCAGAGGACAGCAGACGCGACTATCGCCTGATCTTCGATGCCAGCGGCGATGCCGGCCTGCTCGACAGCCTCATTGCTCGCCTGGCGCCGCGTGGCGAGATCATCCTCGCCGGCTTCTACAGCGCGCCGCTCACCTTCTCCTATCCGCCGGCCTTCATGCGCGAGGCGGCGATCCGCGTCGCCGCCGAATGGAAGCACGAGGATCTGCTCGCGGTGCGCAATCTCATCGACACCGGCAGGCTGTCTCTGGACGGGCTGATCACGCACCATGCCGACGCTCTGTCCGCGGAGAGCGCCTACCGGACCGCGTTCGACGATCCGTCATGTCTTAAAATGGTCTTGGACTGGAGAGCTGCCGCATGAATGCCCCGACCAAGATCAGTGCCGAAATTAGTGAGATGACCGATGCCCTGCGCGCCGAAGCGGCGATCGAGCCGGATGCGCCGTCGACGGCTGCACCGAAGAAGGCCACGCAGATCATCGCGATCTACGGCAAGGGCGGCATCGGCAAGAGTTTCACGCTCGCCAACCTGTCCTACATGATGGCCCAGCAGGGCAAGAAGGTCCTCCTGATCGGCTGCGATCCGAAGAGCGACACCACCTCGCTGCTGTTCGGCGGCAGGGCCTGCCCGACCATCCTCGAGACCTCCTCGAAGAAGAAGCTTGCCGGCGAGGAGGTCAAGATCGGGGACGTCTGCTTCAAGCGCGACGGCGTGTTCGCGATGGAGCTCGGCGGGCCCGAGGTCGGCCGCGGCTGCGGCGGCCGCGGCATCATCCATGGCTTCGAGCTGATCGAGAAGCTCGGCTTCCACGATTGGGGTTTCGACTACGTGCTGCTGGACTTCCTCGGCGACGTCGTCTGCGGCGGCTTCGGCCTGCCGATCGCGCGTGACATGTGCCAGAAGGTGATCATCGTCGGCTCCAACGATCTGCAATCGCTCTACGTCGCCAACAATGTCTGCTCGGCGGTGGAGTATTTCCGCAAGCTCGGCGGCAATGTCGGCGTCGCCGGCATCGTCATCAACAAGGACGACGGCACCGGCGAGGCCGCCGCATTTGCCGAGGCGACCGGCATTCCGGTGCTGGCCTCGATCCCGGCGGACGACGACATCCGCCGCAAGAGCGCGAGCTATCAGATCATCGGCCGGCCTGGAACGCCCTGGGCGCCGCTGTTCGAGCATCTCGCCAAGAACGTCGCCGAGGCGCCGCCGCAGCATCCGCACCCACTGACGCATGACGGCCTGCTCGGTTTGTTCAAGGGCTCGGATGTGGGACGCGGCGTCGTGCTGGAGCAGGCGACGCTCGAAGACATGTGTGGCAGCGCCGCGGTGACCAGGCCGTCGCTCGAAGTGATCTACGACAATTTGTGATGGGATCGGCCGGCGAGCGGAATGGAATGCAATGAGCGATCCTGTGGTCCATCAGGCAATGAGCGCGCAGAGCGGCGCAGAGGCAGGCCTCCTGCCGGTGCAGCCCGAGGCGCTCGGCTGTCATGCCGGCAAAGCCGAGCTCAAGAAGGCGGCCGATGCCGCCGGCAAGAGCGAGGTGCTGGCGCGCTACGCGGCCGATTATCCGGCAGGGCCGCACGATCAGCCGCAGAGCATGTGCCCGGCGTTCGGCTCGCTGCGCGTCGGCCTGCGGATGCGGCGCACCGCCACCGTGCTGTCGGGCTCGGCCTGCTGCGTCTACGGCCTGACCTTCACCTCGCACTTCTACGGCGCGCGGCGCAGCGTCGGCTACGTCCCGTTCAACTCGGAGACGCTGGTCACCGGAAAACTGTTCGAGGATATCCGCGAGGCCATCTTCAAGCTGGCGGATCCCGCCAACTACGATTGCGTCGTCATCATCAATCTCTGCGTCCCCACCGCCTCGGGCGTGCCGCTGCAGATCCTGCCGAAGGAGATCAACGGCGTCCGCATCATCGGCATCGACGTTCCAGGTTTTGGTGTGCCGACCCATGCCGAGGCCAAGGATGTGCTCGCCGGCGCGATGCTGAACTACGCGCGCCGCGAGGCGGAGCAGGGCCCGGTGCAGGCGCCGCGGGCGCCACGCGGCGACAAGCCGACCATCACCCTGCTGGGAGAGATATTCCCCGCCGATCCCGTCGGCATCGGCATGATGCTGGCGCCGCTTGGCCTCGCCGCAGGCCCCACCGTGCCGACGCGCGAATGGCGCGAGCTCTATGGCGCGCTGGATTGTGCGGCGGTGGCGGCGATCCACCCGTTCTATACGGCCTCGATCCGCGAGTTCGAGACGGCGGGCCGTCCGATCATCGGCTCGGCGCCGGTCGGCTGCGATGGCACCGCGGATTGGCTGGAAGCTGTCGGCAAGACCTGCGGCGTCGGGCGCGCGCAGATCGATGCGGCCAAGACCGCGGTGCTGCCGGCAATTCGCGCGGCGCTTGCGGCCACGCCGATCCGCGGCCGCATCACGCTGTCGGGATATGAGGGATCGGAGCTGCTGGTCGGGCGTCTGCTGGCCGAGAGCGGCGCCGATCTGCGCTATGTTGGCACCGCCTGTCCGCGCACGCGCTGGTCGGAGGCCGATTGCGCCTGGCTCGAGAGCCGCGGTGTGCGCGTGCAGTACCGCGCCTCGCTGGAGCAGGATCTCGCGGCGGTCGATGAGTTCGCGCCGGATCTCGCCATCGGCACCACGCCGGTTGTGCAGAAGGCCAAGGCGCGCGCGATCCCGTCGCTCTACTTCACCAATCTGATCTCGGCGCGGCCGCTGTTCGGCGTGTCCGGAGCCGGCTCGCTGGCGCAGGTCGTCAACGCGGCGATCGCAGGCAAGGCGCGCTTCGACGAGATGCGCGACTTCTTCGAAGGTGTCGGCGAGGGCGACAATGCGGGCGTGTGGCAGGGCACACCGGTCGAACGTCCCGAATTCCGCGACAAGTTCCGCAAGGCGGTCGCGGCGCAGGCCAGGAAGCGCACGTCCGGGGAGATGGTGTGATGCTGATCCTCGACCACGATCGCGCCGGCGGCTATTGGGGGGCGGTCTACGCCTTCACCGCGATCAAGGGCCTGCAGGTCATCATCGACGGCCCCGTGGGCTGCGAGAATTTGCCGGTGACCTCGGTGCTGCACTACACCGACGGCCTGCCGCCGCATGAGTTGCCGATCGTCGTCACGGGTCTCGGCGAGGACGAGCTCGGCCAGAAGGGCACCGAGCAGGCGATGAAGCGCGCCCGCGCCGCGCTCGATCCGGATCTGCCGGCGGTGGTCGTCACCGGCTCGATCGCCGAGATGATCGGCGGCGGCGTCACGCCGGAAGGCTCCAACATCAAGCGCTTCCTGCCGCGCACGATCGACGAGGACCAGTGGCAGAGCGCCAACCGCGCGTTGAGCTGGCTGTGGAGCGAATACGGCCTGCGCAAGATCCCGGAGCGCAGGCCTCGCAAGGACGGCGAGAAGCCGCGCGTCAACATCATCGGCCCGATCTACGGCACCTTCAACACGCCGTCGGATGTCGCCGAGATCCGTCGCCTGGTGGAAGGCATCGGCGCCGAGATCAACATGGTGTTTCCGCTCGGCAGCCATCTCGCCGATGTCGGAAAGCTGGTCGATGCCGACGTCAACGTCTGCATGTATCGCGAGTTCGGGCGGCTGTTGTGCGAGACCTTGGAGCGGCCTTATCTGCAGGCGCCGATCGGGCTGCATTCGACGACGAAATTCCTGCGCTCCCTGGGCGAGATGCTCGGCCTCGATCCCGAGCCGTTCATCACCCGGGAGAAGCATACGACGATCAAGCCGCTGTGGGACCTGTGGCGCTCGGTGACGCAGGACTTCTTCGGCACCGCGAGCTTCGGCATCGTCGCGTCCGAGACCTACGCGCGGGGCCTGCGCAATTTCCTGGAGACCGAGCTCGGGCTGCCCTGCAGCTTCGCGATCTCGCGATGCGCCGGCGCCAAGACCGACAACGACGCCATCCGCAAGCTCGTCCATGAGCGGCCGCCGCTGGTGCTGTTCGGCAGCTATAACGAGCGCATGTATGCGGCGGAAGCCGGCAGCCGGTCGATCTACATCCCGGCCTCGTTCCCGGGGACGGTGATCCGCCGCCACACCGGCACGCCGTTCATGGGCTACTCCGGCGCGACCTATGTCGTGCAGGAGGTCTGCAACGCGCTGTTCGATGCGCTGTTCAACATCCTGCCGCTCGCCACCCAGCTCGACCAGATCGCGGCGACGCCGGCGCGACTCGAGCGTGAATTGCCGTGGGATGACGGCGCCAAGCTCGCGCTGGATCAGATCATCGAGACGCAGCCGGTGCTGGTGCGGATTTCGGCGGCCAAGCGGCTGCGCGACGCGGCGGAACGCGGCGCGCGCCAGGCGGGGCTGGACAAGGTGACGGAAGATGTTCTCGCGCATGCGCGGTCGCAGCTCGCAACGGGCCAGGCCGCGTAGGGCACGAGGATAGCGGACAGGGAGAGGACGATGTCGTTATACGAGCGCATTGATCGTGACGTCGCGCCGAGATCGCGCGAGCGCATCGACTATCTCCTGGTCTACGCGGTGTGCTTCGCCGTGCTGATGGTCGAGGGCGTGCTGCGCCGGATCGGCTCCATCATCACCGGCCACCGGCCCGCGCCGCTCGGCGCGATCGTCGGTGAAGCGAGGATCAAGGCCGCGAACTGCGCGACCTCGTCCTTCATGGGACTTTGAGTTCGAGAGCTGTGAGTTCGCTCTCCAAGGCTTGCTAGGAATTCGTGCGGCTCGCCGCATGGATGCCATCCCGGCGACGGGATGGCGCTTCGACGCCGCTCATCTCGGTGAGTGGCATCCGGCCGAAAGGCCAACACCAGGAGGTACCACTATGGTGGACGTACCAAACAAGGGAGGCTCTCTGTCGGGGCTGACCGAAGCGGAGGCGAGGGAATTCCATAGCATCTTCATGACGAGCTTTGTGGTCTTCACGGCGGTTGCGATCGTCGCCCACATTCTCGCCTGGATGTGGCGTCCCTGGCTGCCCGGGCCGACTGGCTACAAGGCGGCGGCGCTGGATGGGGCGACCCACTACGCCAATATCGTGCTCTCCTACCTGACCTGATCGAAAGGAGAAAACTATGTGGCGCTTGTGGTTGTTGTTCGATCCCCGCAGGGTTCTCGTGGCTCTCGGCGTGTTCCTGTTCGGGCTGGCATTGGTGATTCACTTCATCCTGCTCAGCACCAACCGGTTCAACTGGCTGGAGGGACCGCGTGCAGCGAAGACGTCGTCGATCTCCGAGCCGGCGACCCCGCTGAAGCTCAGCTAACAGCTCGACGACCAGAGGGAAGCGGACGGGCGACGGCGGCAGACCCCGTTCGCCCGCTTCCCAAATCCTCTTGTCCACGAATTCACGACACGACGATACGACACGCAGCATATCGAGCGACGGGCAGCGGAGGCAGGACCGATGGCAATGCTCAGCTTTGAACGAAAATACCGCGTCCGCGGCGGCACGTTGATCGGCGGCGACCTCTTCGATTTCTGGGTCGGACCGTTTTATGTCGGCTTCTTCGGCGTGACGACGATCTTCTTCACCTTCGTCGGCGTGGCGCTGATCCTCTACGCCACGGCGCTTGGACCGACCTGGAATCTCTGGCAGATCAGCATCAATCCACCCGATGCCAAATACGGGCTGTCGTTCGCGCCCCTCACGGAGGGCGGCTTCTGGCAGCTCATCACGGTGTGCGCGCATGGCGCATTCGTCTCCTGGGCGCTGCGGGAGGTCGAGATCTGCCGCAAGCTCGCGATCGGCTATCACGTACCGTTCGCCTTCGGCTTTGCGATCTTCGCCTATTTCACGCTGGAGGTGATCCGTCCGGTGCTGATGGGCTCGTGGAGCTACGCCTTCCCCTACGGCATCATCACCCATCTCGATTGGGTGTCGAACACCGGCTATCAGTTCGGCAACTTCCACTACAATCCCGCGCACATGATCGCGATCACGTTCTTCTTCACGACGTGTCTCGCGCTCGCGCTGCACGGCGGACTGATCCTCTCGGCGAGCAATCCGGGCCGGGGTGAGGAGATGAAGTCGCCGGAGCACGAGAACACGATGTTCCGAGATCTGATCGGCTATTCGGTCGGCACGCTCGGCATCCACCGGGTCGGCCTGTTCCTGGCGTTGTCGGCCGTGTTCTTCAGCGCGGTGTGCATCGTCATCTCCGGTCCCGCCTGGCTGCTGCCGGAAGGCAATGCCTGGTCGGACTGGTGGGAGTGGTGGCGCAGGGTCCCGATCTGGTCGCCGCCGCAATGAGTTCAAGGAGAGGTCACCATGGCCCAATACCAGAACATCTTCACGCAGATCCAAGTTCGCAGTGCGATCTACCCGGGCATCCCGATCGAGCCCGGAATCTGGGAGCGGCTCGGCAAGGGCAGCTTCAACTACTGGTTCGGCAAGGTCGGCGACGCCCAGGTGGGGCCGGTCTATCTCGGCTTCCTTGGCCTCGCCTCGCTGATGTCCGGCTTCGTCGCGATCGAGATCATCGGTCTCAACATGCTGGCGTCGGTGAACTGGAGCCCGCTCGAGTTCATTCGACAGTTCCCGTGGCTGGCGCTGCAGCCGCCGGCGCCGGAATATGGCCTGCAGATCTTCCCGCCGCTGCAGGAGGGCGGCTGGTGGCTGATGGCCGGCTTCTTCCTGACGACGTCGATCCTGCTGTGGTGGGCGCGCACCTATCGCCGCGCCCGGGCGCTCGGCCTCGGCACGCATGTGTCGTGGGCGTTCGCGGCGGCGATCTGGCTCTATCTGGTGCTCGGCTTCATCCGGCCGATCTTCATGGGGAGCTGGAGCGAGGCGGTGCCGTTCGGCATCTTCCCGCATCTCGACTGGACCAACAACTTCTCCATCACCCACGGCAATTTGTTCTACAACCCGTTCCACATGCTCTCGATCGCCTTCCTGTACGGATCGGCGCTGCTGTTCGCGATGCATGGCGCGACGGTGCTCGCGATCAGCCGCTACGGCGGCGAGCGTGAGCTCGAGCAGATCGTCGACCGCGGCACGGCCTTCGAACGCGGTGCGCTGTTCTGGCGCTGGACGATGGGCTTCAATGCCACGGCCGAATCGATCCATCGCTGGGCCTGGTGGTTCGCCGTGCTTTGTCCCTTGACCGGCGGCATCGGTATCCTACTGTCGGGCACCGTCGTCGACAGCTGGTTCGACTGGGGCGTGAAACACGGGCTGGCGCCGCCGCGCTGACTGCTGCAGGTCGAGGCATGTTGGACAGAGTCGAATTGGATCGGATCGAGACGGCCGGACGCAGCGCGCGCCCGGCCAGTCTCTTGCAGGCGATGCGCGAGCGTACCAAGACGCTGCACGTCACCGCGGAGCGGACCGGGATCGTCGCCGAGCTGCTGCGGGGACGCGGCACGCGGCAGGCCTACGCGTTGTTGTTGCGCAATCTGATGCCGGTCTACGAGACGCTCGAAGCGGAGCTGCTCCGCCATCAGGGAACGCCGGTGATGGGCCGCATCGTGCGGCCGGAGCTGCATCGCAGTGCTGCGATCAAGCTTGATCTTGCGTGGTTCGATGCGAGCCCTCTGCCGCTGCTGCCCGAGGCCATCGCCTATGTCCGGGTCATCCAGGAAGCGGGAGCCGGCTCCGGCCATCGGCTGCTGGCCCATGCCTATACGCGCTATCTCGGTGATCTCAGCGGCGGTCAGATCATCAAGAGGATTCTCGCGCGTTCGCTCGAGCTGCGGCCCGAGGCGACGTCGTTCTACGAATTCCCCGAGATCGCTGATATCCCGCAGTTCAAGGACGACTACCGCGACGTGCTGGAGCAGGCGGGCGCGGCGATGGCGGAGCATGAGACCGTCGTCGAGGAGGCGGCATTGGCGTTCGAGATGAACATCACGCTGTCGCAAGCGCTGCAGGAGGCGGCCGGGCTGAGAACGTGATGTGCGGAGGCCTGATTGATCCTTCGCCATCGGGTTGGTCGAATACGATCGCGTGAGACCCCGCGTCCTCCCCCGAGGGCGGTGGGCTCCGGTCCTCCTTTCCGGCAGGGCAATCGCATATGCCCTTCCAATTCGGCCCAGCCGCAACTTGGATCGCAGAGGCCGATTTTCGAATCCAGATTGGCTCTCCGGAGACAGGACGGACAAGGCAGTCGAGGTCGCCCGGACGAGAGCTGCGGCCCGCCGTCACTCTTCGCTCTGCGAGCGGTACCACACCAGGTGCTCGAGGATCTCCAGTGTCCGCGTGGTCGAATTGCGGATGCTCTCCAGCATCTCCGGCATGCTGCCGGCCTGTGCTCCGTGCGTCACCTCGAGCGCCGCGAGCTGCGCGTTCTCCACGGTGGAGGCAGCGAGCTCCTTGTAGATCAGGCTTGCGCTCTGATCGAGCCGCAGCGTCGGCCGGCGGGCGCCGTCGATCTCTTCCTGGAAGCGCGCCCGGGCCGCCTCGGCGGTCTTGCGCTCGGTCAAGTCCGAGAAGATCAGCACGAAGCCGAGCACGCGATCATACGGCGCGATCACCGGGTCGGCGCGCACCATCAACGGCCGTTGCGGCGAGGCGCCGCCCGTCAGTGTCAGCTCGCCGCGCCAGCTCCGCTTGTTGCGCATGAGGTCGTCGAGATTGGCGCGGAATTCCGCCGGCGCCGTGCAGTAGCTGCCGAGATCGCGCAGATGCGGGATGTGCGGATGCGGGGCGCGCAGCTGCTGCTCGAACGCTTCGTTCATCAGCAGGATGCGGCCCTCGACATCGGCGATGATGACCGGCTGCTCCGAGCGCAGCACCTGAGCGCTGATCGTGGCGAGCTGGTCCTGCGCGATCACCATGCGGACCGAACGCAGCTGCAGCGCCACGTCGGCGACCGTTTCGCTCACCGCGCGGGCGGAGGCGAGCTCGGCGCTCGACCACGGCTCGGACTTGCCTTCGACCAGCTGATGCCATTTCGCAAACGAGCGCCGCGGCGACAGATCCGACGGATCGTCGCCGATGATGACGGCCTTGAGCGGATCGCCGCCCCAGGTCACCGTCCGGACCTGCTCCGGCCGGAACCACAACAGATACTCGCCCTCGCTCGCCGACAGCGGAGCGGCGATCAAGCCGCTGGCGATCGAGCGGATGTCGGCAAAGGACGGCTCATCGAGCGTCAGCGAGCTGGTCGCCGTCAAGCCCTCGGGGGCTGCTCCCGGAGTGTTGCGCCGGCGATCGAGCCAGGCGGCGAGGTCGCGGATGCGCTGCGTCGACGGGACGTCGCCGGCGGTCGTGACTTGGCCCTCGAACAGCAGCGCCGCGCCGCTGGCACCGAGCGGCTGCAGCAGCGACTGCGAGCCGTCGAACAGCGCGGCCTGCCATTCGCCGTCGCGCGACACCGCTTCGACCAGCCGCTGCTCCAGCCGGCGCACGACCAGCTCGGACTGGCTTTGGGCAAAGCTCTCCAGCGCCGCGATCCGGATCGCGCAGGTCTCGGCCAGCGCCTCGCCTGCCGCGCGAATGTCGAACGGCACGAAGCGCGGCTCATAGTGATGGCAGGCGATCAGTCCCCACAGCCTTCCGCTGACCATCAGCGAGCACACCAGTGTCGCGCCGACACCCATGTTCTGCAGATATTTCTGGTGGATCGGCGACATGCTGCGCAGGCAGCTCAGGGACATGTCGAGATCGCGGCCGTTGAGCGGCGAGATGCGCGGCTGCAGCGGCACAGGCCTGTAGTTGACGTCGACCAGGAGGCGCACCCGGTTGCGCTCGTAGAGCCGGCGCGCGATCTGCGGAATGTCGGACGCCGGATAGCGGTTGCCGAGAAAGGCCTCCAGATCCGGCCGCCGCCGCTCCGACAAAACCTCGCCATGGCCATCTTCGTCGAAGCGATAGACCATGACGCGGTCGTAGCCGGCGATCTCCCTAAAGATGGTCGCCGTCTCGTCGCACAGGCCGAGCAGCGATGAGGCTGAGGTGATGCGGTGGAAGGCGCCGTCGAGCGCAGGCGCGATGTTGGTCGTCTTCGTCGCCGGCTCCAGCTCGACGATCAGCCCGCCATTCGAGGGCCGGTGAAGCGTGCAGTCGACCCGGCGCGGCGGCGCCCCGGCGGTGCATCGCAGGGTCATCGGAGCCAGATGGAGCGGGCTGTTGAGATGCGGCAGGATCTGCAGCGCGAGGTCGCCGCCAAGATCGCGTAACGGACGTCCGACCACGGAGCCAGTGTTGAGGAAGGCGGCCGCATTGGTGCTGGCCTGGATGACGATGTTGTCGGGCTCCTTGACCGCCAGGAGAATGCCGTGCGGCTGGATCGAGCCTGCGAGATGAATCTGTTCACGCTCGCAATCCGCAAGAGTAGCGTGGCCGAAGGCCGGCGTTGTCAGCGGAACGGGCAACTATCTCCCCTTTTCGGTTTCCTCGTCGCTTTCTTCGAGCTGGCTCAGATTATACCGATCGAGCTTGGCGTAAAGACTCTGGCGGCTGAGGCCGAGAATTTCGGCAGCCGACGTCCGGTTCCCGTTGGCGAGCTCGAGCGCAGCGCGGACGTAATGCTGCTCGACGACTTCGACCGTGCTCCTCACCAGGTCGCGCAATGGTGTTTTGCCGACCGATTCGTTGATGCCCGCGAGGGCGACCCGCAGATTGTCATGCTCCGCCGTGGGCGACAACCGCCTGGCGATGTTGCGCAACACCAGGCCAATCCGGCGCTGGCCGTCGAGGCCATGGGCGGCGGCCGAGATCTCGACCTCGGTCTCGGTTCCGAGCTCGCCCTGGATCGTGGTCGACAGCAGCCGGACGGCTCCATGGCGCTCGACGTTGGAGATCAGCACCGAAAGGTCGGCGCCGGGGCGCGTCAGCCACCGGCTGAGCTTCTCGCCGATCAGCGCCTCTTTCGATCCGACCTCGACCAGCTCCAGGAAGGCCCGATTGGCCCGCTTGACGGCACCGGTGCCATCGATGCTGATGACGGCATCGGGAAGATTGTCGATCAGCGCCTCGGGATCGTCGGGCAGCGGACCGGGCTGCGCGGCCTTGCCGATCGGCGCCATCTGCAGCAGGAACATCGGGGCGGTGTCGCTGCTCATCAGCGATCCCCGGAGCATCCAGGGGGCGGTGTCCTGGCCGAGGTGAATCACGATGCCCGGCGCCTTGCCCTGGTCGCGGACGCGCCTCAGCATCAGCTCCACCGGCTCGCGATCCTTTTGCGGGATCTCCTGCAGGAACTCGCGGCCCACCAGATTGTCCCGGCGCCGGCTTGAAACGCCGAGCGCGGCTGCCGCCGTCCGATTCGCTTCGACGATGCGCAGATCTGACACCTTCGTCAGCAGCACAGCCTCGTTGGAATCCTCGATGACCAGGCGGTAGCGCGTCTCGATCTCGCGCAGCTTCCAGTAGTCGCGCTCGATGGTCTGCTGGGCCGAGATCAGCCGGGCCTGGAGCTCCGCGACCGCCTGCAGATTCTTGCCGATCGCCAGCATGCCGGCCCGGCCACCGAGTAGCACGGTGGTGAATTCCATCGGCAGCTCGAGACCGCTCGGGAATCGCTGCGTGATCTGTCGGAACGCGGAAATGCCGGTCCGCCTGGTGTCCTGCATGATGCGCTCGATCTTCTCGCTCGCATCATCGACGATCTCGGACCAGGGACGGCCGAGCCAGATGTCGACATTCTCGGCTGACATGTTCGGCGACAGCGTCGCCTCACGGATCACGCCGTCCATGTCCAGCAGCAATGTCACGTCGGGTCGTGGACCGTGAAACTCGGCCATGGTCTTGGCACCCGTTATCTTGGCACCCTCTTGAGACGCTCGGGGGATCGCGGCCAGTTCATTTGGCGCGCATTTTGAAGGTGTTGCGCCCCATCCCGCTAACGTATTGAGAGTCTTGATAATGTCGTTAGCCCACGCAGGGCGCTCGCTGTCAAGGCTTATTTCAGAGCATCCAGCTTTCGTTGGTATCCCTGCGCTTATTGCATGTTCGAGCTGCGACTTAATCACTCGGGTGAGAATGACAAGATATCATGACACTGATAAATGTAACGATGAGGTCACATGGGCTAACGGAACGACAAATTGGGAGGATGCACATGCTCAAGGCGGGTTTGGTTGCGGCAGTCGTGGTTGCAACGTCGGCAGGCGCCGCATTGGCGCTGGACGGCGGCGACGCTGCGAAGGGCGAACAGGTCTTCAAGCAGTGCATGACCTGCCATCGGATCGGACCGGAGGCGAAGAACGCGGTCGGTCCCGTGCTCACCGGCGTGGTCGGCCGGCCTACCGGGACCTATCCGGGCTTCGCCTATTCTGAGCTGAACAAGCATGCCGGCGAGGCCGGGCTGGTCTGGACCGAGGACAACATCTTCGCATACCTCCCAGATCCCAACGCCTTCCTGAAGAAGTTCCTCACCGACAAGGGCAAAGCGGATCAGGCCACTGGATCGACCAAGATGGTGTTCAAGCTCGCCAACGAGCAGCAGCGCAAGGACGTCATCGCGTATCTGAAGACGTTCTCCGAGAAGAAGTGATCGGTATCGGCCGACCCCTCATCGCCAGCGCTGCCGCAGATCGGCGGCGTTGGCGAGACCCGAGGCCGCCAGACAGCCTGCGAGCCAGAACCAAGGCGCCCCGATCAGCGCGCAGCGCAGCGCCAGCAGCAGGAACACGCCGGCGAGCAGGTTGGGCAGCAGTCCAAGCGGGCTGATGCCGCGGCGGTGCCGCTGCCAGATCCACGCCACGGCGGCGAATTCCACGGCGACCACCGCGAGGATCAGGTCGACCAGATGCGGGCTGCGAAACAGCTCACCCATTGCGCGAGCCGCTAGGCGGCCCTCGCGAGCCCGGTGAGGTGCGCGATGTTCTTGAAGAAGATGCGCACATGCGACAGCGGCTTGGCGCGGACCAATTCCTTGTTCATGTAGGCGTCCCAGGTCAGCTGCTGGACGTCCTTGTCACGGCAGATCGCGACGAAGCGCTCGCGGCGGGCGTCGTTCGTGTACCAGTAGCGCTGCATCATGCCGAGGATGAAGAACACGGCGCCATGCTTGCGCATGAAGGATTTGCGGGCGGTGGCCAGGGCGGCGGCATCGCCGGTCTTCAGGAACAGGGCGACGGCCTGGGCCGCGGCGCGGCCGCCGGCCATCGCGTAGTAGATGCCTTCACCGGAGGCCGGGGCCACCACGCCGGACGCATCGCCGGCCAGCACAACGTCGCGGCCATTGTCCCACCGCGACAGCGGCTTCAGCGGGATCGGCGCGCCTTCGCGGCGGACGGTTTCGAGATCGTCGAGCGCGGCGGCCTTGCGGAATTCGGCGACTGAGCCCCGCAGCGAAAAGCCCTTATGCGCGCTGCCGGTGCCGATGCTGGTGGTCGGTCCGTGCGGAAACACCCAGCTGTAGAAGTCCGGCGACAGCCGGCCGCGATAGACGACATCGCACCGCGCGGCATCGAACACCGGATGGCTGCGGTCCGGCGAGCGGACGATCTCGTGATATGCGAACACGTAGCGCATCTCGCTGGCTTGGGGGATGCACTGGCGCGCCACGGCCGAGACCGCCCCGTCGGCGCCGATCACGGCGCGGGCCCGCACACGGTCCTCGCGCATGCTGCCGTCGTCCATGCGCCTGACATAGTGCACCACCGACTTGCCGTCGTCGTCGCGCGCGATATGGCTGAAGGTCCCGGTGCGGCGGATCGCGCCGTTTGCGGCGGCGCGCGCGCGCAGCCATTCGTCGTAGTGCTCGCGATCGACCATGCCGACGAAGCCGCCGTCGATCGGCATGTCGACGTCTCGGTTGCTCGGCGACACCATGCGGGCGGACGAGATTCGGGCCACCAGCAGATGGTCGGGAATCTCGAACTCGGCGATCAGCCGCGGCGGAATGGCGCCGCCGCACGGCTTGATGCGGCCGGCCTTGTCGAGCAGCAGCACGTGATGACCCTGGCGGGCCAGATCATTGGCGGCGGTGGCGCCGGCGGGACCGCCGCCGACGACCACGACATCAAAGCATTCCGGGCTGGAGGAGGGGCTCATCGGTCATGCTCCCAGATTGGCCGGCTGCGCCGCCAGCGTCGGTGATGGCTCGCGCGGGCGCTTGATCCAGATCGCGAGCCAGGCGGAGAGGACGAACAAGGCCGCTTCGGCGGCGAACACCGCCGCGTAGGCCGAGGCGGTCGTCGGCATGAAATGGCGCGCGGCGTCGGCCGCCGCGGTGCCGACAAAGCCGCCGATGCCGAACGAGATTGCCTGCGAGGCGCCCCACAGGCCCATGCGCGTGCCCTCGCGGTTGTCGCGGCCCTCGCTGACCATGTTCATCATCGCGCCGATCGCGGCGATGGCGTAGACGCCGTTGGTGATGCCGAGCAGCAACACGGACGCGCGCAGTGGCCAGGCCGGGCCGACGGTCGCGGCCGCAACCAGGCTGAGCAGCGCCAGCGCCGAGGCGAGGCAGCCGCCGATGATCCACGGCTGCGGCCGCATCCGCCAATCGGCATGCAGGCTCGCCATCGCCGGCATCAGGATCATGCCGATCAGTGCACCCATGTGTTGCACCGATGAGAGCTGCGTGGTCTGGCCCGGCGTCATGCCGAACACGCTGCCGGCGAACGGCTCCAGGATCAGGTCCTGTGCGCTGTAGGCGAGCATCGAGACGAAGATGAAGATCGCGAAGCGCCGCGCCTGCGGCTCCCGGCAGATCTCGCGGAAGTCTTGCATGAAGCCCGACCGCTCCGCGATGGCGGAGGTCGTCTCGGCAGAGGTGTCGGGCTGCTCGATGCCCCAGACGCCGAGCAGCGTCAGCACCATGGCGATCGCCGACACCGTGCCCGACACCGTCATCAGCCGCTCGCCGGAGAACGGATCGAGCGCCTTGCCGGCCACCGCCGTGGTGACGATGAAGCCTGTGATCATCATGATCCAGGCGATCGAGGCGGCGGCGCTGCGCCGCTCTGGCGCGGTGCGCTTGGCGAGCAGCACCAAGAGCGACGTGCCGGCGGCGCCGACCCCAATGCCGATCATGATGAACGCGATCACTGCGAGCGCCAGGCCGAGGGCGAGGTGGGCCGCCATCAGCGCGGTGGCGGCTGCGGCCAGCAGGCCGCCAGCCGCGAGCACGGCCATGCCGCCGACGATCCAGGCGAAACGACGCCCGCCGACATCGGAGCCGTGGCCGAGCCAGGGCCGCAGCACCTGCATCGCATAGTGGATCGCGACCAGCAGGCCGGGGATCATCGCCGGCAGCGCCAGTTCGATCACCATGACGCGGTTGAGCGTCGAGGTGGTCAGCACCACGACCGCGCCGAGCGCGGTCTGCACCAGGCCGAGTCTGACGATGCCGAACCAGGACAGGGGAGCGGGCGCTGATGTCATCACGACGACATCCCAGCCAGCGCGAACGCCGTGACCAGCATGCCCAGCACGTAGAGCAGCACGCCCGTGCCGTTGTACCAGGGCGCGAGCTCGCGCGGGTTCGTCATCAGCCGCCGCATCAGCACCAGCTGGGCCGCGATCAGCGCAACCACGATGATGGCATGGGCCGGGCGGCTCCAGACAATGAGCAGCGTCAACACCGCAACCTGCGCCAGCGCTATCGTGATGCAGGCGAGGCGCGCGGCGCGCTCGGCGCCGAGCAGCACCGGCAGCGAGTTGACGCCGCTGACGCGGTCGCCGCCGATCGACTTGAAGTCGTTCAGGGTCATGATGCCGTGCGCGCCGGCGCTATACAGCAGGGCGACCGCGAGCACGGGCCAGGACGGCGCCTGCGCGCTCATGATCGCTGCCGCCGTGATCCAGGGCAGGCCTTCGTAGCAGAGGCCGACGGCGCTGTTGCCCCACCAGCCGTTCTGCTTGAGCCGGATCGGCGGCGCGCTGTAGGCCCAGGCCAGCGCGAGGCCAAGCGCCGCAGCAGCAAAGCCCCAGGTGCCGAGCAGGGTGGCGACGCCGAGCGACAGCACCGTCCAGATCAGCGCAATATAGAGACCCCAGCGTCCGGGAATGCGGCCCGACGGGATCGGCCGGTCCGGTTCGTTGAGCGCATCGACATGGCGGTCGAACCAGTCGTTGACGGCCTGGCTGGTGGCGCACACCATCGGCCCGGCGAGCACGAGACCCGCGATCACGACCGGCCAGCGCGGCGCCAGCGGCGCGCCGGACGAGATCACGCCGCAGCCGAACGCCCAGATCGGTGGAAACCAGGTGATCGGTTTCAACAATTCGAGAACGGCCGAGGGATGAAGCCGGGGAGCGAGCGGGACGGGCGCGATCTCGGTCATTGCAACTGTTCCCCCTATTCCAACTGGCTGTCTTCTTCGCTCGGCTCGGCAAGGCCATAGCGCCGCAGCTTGACGTAGAGGCTCTGGCGGCTGAGGCCGAGCATCTCGGCGGCGGTGGCGCGGTTGTCGCCGGTCAGCTTGAGCGCGGTCTCGATGCACATCCGCTCGATCACGTCGGTGGTCTCGCGCACCAGCTCCTTGAGCGGCACGCGACCGATGAGCTCGGCGAGCTGCTCGCGGGAGCGCGGAATATAGCCGTGATCGCCGCCGTCGCCGGAGATGCGCGGGCCGACGTTGCGGATGGTGAAGCCGAGCCGGGCCTGGCCGGGCGCCCCGACCGTGCTGGCGGAGATCTCGACGTCGACCGGCGAGCCGTGCTCGCCGCGGACGACGCTGGAGAACAGCTTCACGCTGCCATGCTGGCGCAGATTGGTCAGCATGACCGAGAAATCGATCGCCGACTTGCCGATCCAGCGGTCGATCGTCTCGCCCATGATCTGGTGCATGTTCTCGATCTGGGCAAGCTGGAGGAAGGTGGCGTTGGCGTGCAGCAGGCGGCCGTCCATGTCGGTGATGACGAAGCCGTCGGGCGCCGATTCGACGAACTGCACGAGCTGGGTGTTGACGTCGGACGTCCTGGGGAGCGCAGGCTGCGACGTCTGCGGCGAGAACCGCAGCAGGAACAGCGACGAGTTGTCCTGCCGGAAGAAGGTGCCGTCGAGCAGATAGTCGCGGCCACCGTCGAGCCGGATCTTGGCGCGTTCGATCTTGCCCTGCGAGCGGATCGCCAGCGACAGGGATTGCGACATCGCCATGTCGTCGAGCAGCAGCACGTCGGGAAACAGCTTGCCGATCAGATTGGCGGCGCCATGGTCGAGCAGGGCGGCCGCGGCCGGATTGGCCTCGACGATGCGATGGCTCACCGCATCGACGATCAGCACCGGCTCGGCCGTGATCTGAAACAGGATCCGGTAGCGCGATTCGGCGTTGCGCATGCGCGAGTAATCGCGCTCGATGGCAACTTGCGCCTCGATCAGCTTCTGCTGGAGCGCGGCGGTGGCGCGCACGTCGCGGCCGAGCGCGATGAAGCGCGCCGCGCCCTTGATCGCCACCACCGCGAACAGGATCGGGATGTCCGGTCCGCGCGCGGCCGGATAACGCACCTCGCGCCAGCGCGACACCTTGCGCTGGGAGGCTTCGGCGAGCAGCAGCTCTGGCTTGGTCTGGCTTTCCTCGGACACTGTTGCTTGCCAGGATCGGCCGATCCACGCGTCTGTGTTTCTCAGTTCAAGCGGCAGGCCGGCTTGTTGAAAAGCCAGGTCCTGAATGTTGCCGTCGGCGTCGAGCGCGAGCGCAATGTCGGACGCCGCGGCCACCAGCATGCCCGCAACATCCGCATTGAGGTCGCCAAGCGACTCTTTCGGAGCTCTGAACGCCCTCACCAACGCCGTTGTCCTCCCAGTCAAGGAGCCTTCGCGCGGCAAGTCTCGTTCCAGCATTCATCTTCACTGCACCCTCAGCTATCGCCGTTCGGTCAGAAGACTGACGACGTGCCGGGCTTGCGAAGCCTCTCTGCTCGGATCGGAGACGACACCGTCGCCGCCGACCAGGAGAACGAGTTCAGGCCGTTCAATAAAAGCAGGACCGCAGACCAGCACGCCGACGTCCTGGTTGGAGGACTCGCGCCGGACCATCCTTATGTTTGAGGCGAGATCGTCAAGCTTCTTGTCGCTGTTGGCGAAGAACTCGACGACGTTGAACCACTGCGAGCGAAGCGTCTCGACGAAGCCGCGATCGGCCGTGTCCGGCTCGATCCAGGTCTCGAAGCCGTCGCGACGGAAGAACTCGCCGGCCAGCACGAGACCGAACATCATGTGGCCCAGCTCGCGCCTGTCGCCCGGCGCCGTGGTCAGCAGCACGCGCAGCCCCGCGGGCGCGACCGAGAGCTCGGCGCAGAAGGCCGAGCTGAAATGCCGCAGCAGCTGCTGCAGCCGCCACAGCGCGAGCGTGACGTCGGCGAAGTCGCGCTCGTCGTCGGCCCACAGATGGCGCAGATGGTTCGCGGTGGGGACCAGGAGATCGAGATAGATGCGTTCCAGGGTCTCGCCGTGATCGCGATGCGCCTGGATGCAGGCCACCGCGCCAACATCGTCCGCATCCAGCACGAGTTCGGCGAAATCAGCCGCCTCCTGCGCCGAGGCCGTGATGATTGCCGGGACGCGTTCGAGCGCGGAGGCATGGGCCATCACGAGCCGCGGAATGATCTCGGCTTCGATCGCGTCGTTGAGTTGGGGGTGACGTGTGTTGCGTAGCGGCGCGATGATGCGCGGCGATGCAGGCGAATGAAAGCCGGGCTGCCCACGCTTCGTCCGAAAGCGGGCTCGCGGAAATCGGGCTGTCTCATTGAGCTCGGTCATAAGCGCCTCCCCTCCATATGAGCGCACGTCACTCGTTGCGTCAATATTATTTGACGTCAATTTTGATTGACACTCTTCCTGCCCAGGTCTAGCGTTTCCCCATCGGGCTCGCACTCGGGGATTTGCGATGCGCCACCTGCGAACTGCACAACGTAGCGCTGATCAGACCGAGTGCGGTGCACCACAAATCCCCCTGTGGTTGTCGTCATCGCATCACTGGGCACCGATGTTGTCAAATCATCTTTACACATGGTGTGACGCTCAGTTCACATCCGCCACCGATCCGTCGCTCTGGAGCCAGCTCTGCTTCACCCCTGAACCGGCGCCGCGTGCAAAGCGGCAAGCGCTTTACACGCCTGAGGAAAAGCGCCGGCGCGACGCCACGCCGTGGACCCTGGTGCAGGGCATTCTGGCGCCGCTGCAATTTCTCGTCTTCCTGATCAGCCTCGGACTCGTGGCGCGCTATCTCGCGACCGGCGAGGGACTCTGGCTCGCGACCGCCTCGGTCGTTCTGAAGACAGCGCTGCTCTACATCATCATGATCACCGGCTCGATCTGGGAGCGGGTCGTGTTCGGACGTTATCTGTTCGCACCGGCCTTCTTCTGGGAGGACGTGTTCTCGATGCTGGTGATCGCGCTGCATACGGCCTATCTGGCCGCGATCATCGGTCATATCGGCGGCGCCCGGCAGCAGATGCTGCTCGTGCTCGCCGCCTACGCCGCCTATGCGATCAACGCCGCGCAATTTCTCCTCAAGCTGCGTGCGGCACGGCTGCAGGACGAGGCGATGGCGCAGGTCGGTGCGGAGCGCGCGTCATGACCATGTCCGCGCAAGCCTGTGCCGTGAAACAACCTGCTTCGCCGGACGGTGTGCTGCGCGAGCGCGGCCAGCGCGAGGTGTTCTGCGGCCTCACCGGCATCGTCTGGCTGCATAGGAAGATCCAGGACGCGTTCTTCCTCGTCGTCGGCTCGCGCACCTGCGCGCATCTGATCCAGTCGGCCGCCGGCGTCATGATCTTCGCCGAGCCGCGCTTCGCCACCGCCATCATGGAGGAGCGCGATCTCGCCGGCCTCGTCGACGCCAATGACGAGCTCGACCGCATCGTCGCGCAGCTGCTGGCGCGTCGGCCCGAGATCAAGCTGCTGTTTCTGGTCGGCTCCTGCCCGTCGGAAGTGATCAAGCTCGACCTGTCACGCGCGGCGCTGCGGCTGTCGCAGCGCTTCTCACCTGATGTGCGCGTGCTCAACTACTCCGGCAGCGGCATCGAGACGACGTTCACGCAAGGCGAGGATGCCTGCCTCGCGTCGCTGGTGCCGGTGCTCCCCGCAGCCGATCGGGCTGCGCGGCCATCGCTGCTGGTGGTCGGCGCGCTCGCCGACGTGGTGGAGGACCAGTTCAGGCGGACCTTTGCGGCAATCGGCGTCGACCAGGTCTCCTTCCTGCCGCCGCGCCGCTCCTCGGAGCTGCCCGCGATCGGCCCCGAGACGCGCGTGCTGCTGGCGCAGCCCTTCCTCGGCGACACCGCGCGTGCGCTCGAGGAGCGCGGTTGCCGCCGCATCGCTGCGCCATTTCCGCTCGGCGGCGAAGGCACCGCGCTGTGGCTCGCAGCCGCCGCCGACGCCTTCGGTGTCTCTCGCCCCCATGTCGAGCGGACCATCGCGCCGCTGAAGGCGCGGGCCGAGCGCGCGCTGGCGCGCTACCGCGCGCAGCTCGCCGGCAAGCGCGTCTTCCTGTTTCCGGACTCCCAGATCGAGATCCCGCTGGCGCGTTTCCTGACGCGCGAGATCGGCATGGAGCTGGTCGAGGTCGGCACGCCCTATCTGCACCGCGATCATCTCGCCTCCGAGCTGGCGCTGCTGCCTGATGGCACCCAGCTCAGCGAAGGCCAGGACGTCGAGCGCCAGCTCGACCGTTGCCGCGCCGCGCGGCCCGATCTCGTCGTGTGCGGGCTCGGCCTCGCCAATCCGCTGGAGGCCGAGGGTCTCACGACCAAATGGTCGATCGAGCTGATCTTCACGCCGATTCAGGGGTTTGAGCAGGCCGGCGATCTCGCCGAGCTGTTCGCGCGGCCCTTGCTGCGGCAAACCCGACTGGCGGTGTGAGATGCAGCTGTCGGTCTGGACCTATGAAGGACCTCCGCACATCGGCGCGATGCGCATCGCGACCGCGATGCGCGACGTGCACTACGTGCTGCACGCGCCGCAGGGCGACACCTACGCCGATCTCCTGTTCACGATGATCGAGCGCCGCGACCGCCGCCCGCCGGTCACCTACACCACGTTCCAGGCGCGCGATCTCGGCGGCGACACTGCGGATCTGCTTCAGAGCGCGGTGCGCGCCGCTTACGAGCGCTTCCAGCCGCAGGCGATGCTGGTCGGCGCGTCCTGCACGGCCGAGCTGATCCAGGATGATCCCGGCGGGCTCGCGCAGGCCTTGAAGCTTCCCATTCCGGTGATCCCGCTCGAGCTGCCGGCCTATCAGCGCAAGGAGAATTGGGGCGCCTCGGAAACGCTCTACCGGATTGTACGGGCGTTGGCTGCGTCTTCCGCTGATGGCTCCCCCCGCCGTGAAAGGAAGACAGGCGCCCGTCCAGTCTGCAACCTGCTTGGTCCGACGGCTCTCGGCTTCCGTCACCGCGACGACCTCGCGGAAGTGACCAGGCAGGTTGTGGAGCTCGGCATCGAGATCAACGTCGTCGCGCCGTGGAACGCGACGCCGGCCGATCTCGCCCGCCTTCCCGACGCCGATTTCAACATCGTGCTGTATCCCGAGATCGCGCTGACGACGGCGCAATGGCTCAATCGCCAGTTCGGCCAGCCTTTCACGCGCACGATCCCGATCGGCGTCGGCGCGACGCGCGACTTCATTGCGGAGGTCGCAGGCCTCGCCGGCGTCGATGCCGCGCCGGTGCTGGCGCGCAGCGAGAGCCGGCTGCCGTGGTACTCGCGCTCGGTCGATTCGACCTATCTCACCGGCAAGCGCGTCTTCATCTTCGGCGACGCGACCCATGCGGTCGCCGCGGCGCGCGTCGCGACGCAGGAGCTCGGCTTCGAGGTCGTCGGCCTCGGCACCTATGCCCGCGAGTTCGCCCGCGAGATCCGCGAAGCCGCCGCGATCTACGGCGTGGAGCCGCTGATCACGGATGATTACCTGGAGGTCGAGGCCCGCGTCGGCGAGCTGCGGCCCGAGCTCGTGCTTGGCACGCAGATGGAGCGTCACATCGCCAAGCGGCTCGGCATTCCCTGCGCCGTGATCTCCTCGCCGTGCCACGTGCAGGATTTTCCCGCGCGCTATTCGCCGCAGATGGGCTTCGAAGGCGCCAACGTGCTGTTCGACACCTGGGTGCATCCTTTGATGATGGGCCTGGAGGAGCATCTGCTCGGCATGTTCCGCGAGGACCATGAATTCGCCGATCACGCGCCGTCGCATCTCGGCGCAGCACCGGCCGCGCCGCCGCAGCAGCCGCAGCTGCGCGTCGTCGAAACCAACGTCACCACCGAGCTTGCCTGGGCGTCCGACGCCGAGCGCGAACTGACCAAGATCCCCTTCTTCGTGCGCGGCAAGGCCCGCCGCAACACCGAACGATTCGCGCGCGAGCGCAACGTCAACCTGATCACGCTCGAGACCTTGTACGATGCCAAAGCGCATTTCGGTCGCTGACGTCACACCCATCCGGGTGGTGATCGTGACGATGGACAGCCATCTCGCCTCGGCTGCCGTGCGCGCGCGCACGGCGTTGCAGGCGGAGCTGCCCGGGCTCGATCTGAAGGTGCATGCGGCCGACGAGTGGGGCTGCAATCCGACCGCGCTCGAACATTGCCTTGCCGATATCGCCACCGGCGACATCGTCGTCGCCACGATGCTGTTCATGGAGGATCACATCCAGCCGGTGCTGCCGGCGTTGCAGGCGCGCCGCGACCAATGCGACGCCATGATCGGCTGCCTCTCGGCCGGCGAGGTGGTGCGCCTGACCCGGCTCGGCAAGCTGACGATGTCGGGCTCCGCCACCGGCGTGCTCGGCCTCTTGAAGCGGCTGCGCGGCAGCAACCGTTCCGGCAATTCCAGCGGCCAGGGCCAGATGAAGATGCTGCAGCGGATGCCGCGTCTGTTGCGCTACATCCCCGGCACCGCGCAGGACCTGCGCGCCTACTTCCTCACGCTGCAATATTGGCTCGCCGGCTCCGAGCAGAACTTTGCGAACATGGTGCGCTTCCTGGTCGGCCGCTACGCCGACGGCCCGCGCGCCGCGCTGCGTGGCGAGACCAACGCGGCCGAGCCGGTGACCTATCCGGATGTCGGCCTCTATCATCCGCGGCTGTCGCCGCGGATCATCGAGCGCGCCGACCAGTTGCCGGCCCTGGCGAAGCCGGCCGGCCGCGTCGGCGTGATCTTGATGCGCTCCTATCTGCTCGCCGCCAACACCGCGCATTATGACGGCGTGATCGCAGCGCTGGAGGCGCGCGGGCTTGCGGTCATTCCGGTGTTCGCCTGCGGGCTGGACTCGCGCCCGGCGATCGAGCGCTATTTCCAGAAGGACGGCGTTGCCACCGTCGATGCCGTGATCTCGCTCACCGGTTTCTCGCTGGTCGGCGGCCCCGCCTACAATGACGCGCGCGCCGCGGAAGAGGTGATGGCCGGCCTCGACGTGCCGCTGATCGCGGCGCATCCGCTCGAATTCCAGACCGTCGAGCAGTGGCGCGATGACGCGCGCGGGCTGACGCCCGTCGAAGCCACCATGATGGTCGCGATTCCCGAGCTCGACGGCGCCGTCGGCCCGACCGTGTTCGGCGGCCGCTCGGCGGTGGCCGATGCCGGCCGCGACATGGCCTCGCTGCCGGAGCGCGCGGCGCAACTCGCCGCGCGTGTGGCCAGGCTCGTCGAGCTGCGCCGCTCCGCGCGCGCCGAACGGAAGCTCGGCGTGGTGTTGTTCAACTTCCCGCCGAACGGTGGCAGCGCCGGCACCGCCGCCTATCTCTCGGTGTTCGAGTCGCTGCACAATGTGATGAATTCGCTCCGCGCGGCGGGCTACACGATCGACGTCCCCGACACCGTGGACGCGCTGCGCGCACGTGTGCTCAAGGGCAATGCCGAGCGCTTCGGCACCGCCGCCAACGTCGCGGCGCGCATCCCGGTGGATCAGCATGTCCGGCGCGAGCGCCACCTCGCCGAGATCGAGAAGCAGTGGGGGCCGGCGCCCGGCCGTCACCAGACCGATGGCGCCAGCCTCCTCGTGCTGGGCGAGCAGTTCGGCAATCTGTTCGTCGGCCTGCAGCCGGCGTTCGGCTACGAAGGCGATCCGATGCGGCTGCTGTTCGAGCGCAGCTTTGCGCCGACGCATGCGTTTGCGGCGTTCTATCGCTGGCTGCGCGAGGATTTCCTTGCCCACGCCGTGCTGCATTTCGGCACCCATGGCGCGCTCGAATTCATGCCGGGCAAGCAGGCCGGGCTGTCCGCGGAATGCTGGCCGGAGCGTCTGATCGGCGACCTGCCGAACTTCTACATCTACGCGTCCAACAACCCGTCCGAGGGCGCTCTGGCGAAGCGGCGTGGCGGTGCCACCCTGATCAGCTATCTCACGCCCTCGATCACCAGCGCCGGCCTCTACAAGGGGCTCGCCGATCTGAAATCCTCGCTCGACGCCTGGCGCAATCTGTCGCCGGACGCGACCGAGCAGGTAAGGGGCGACAGCGCGGCGCTGATCCAGGCGCAGGCGGCGGCGGTCGATCTTGCCGCGGCCGAGCCGCTGTGGGGCGACGAGCGCGATGCCAGCATCGGCGCGCTGTCCGCGAGCGTGCTGGAGCTGGAATACTCGCTGATCCCACACGGCCTGCACATCGTCGGCGCGCCGCCGCCCGAGGGGCAGCGGACCGAGCTGCTCGACCTCGCCGGCATCGCCGATCCGGCCAAGCGTGCCGAGCTCGACAGGATGCTCGCCACCGACAGCGAGACGCCCGCGATCCTGCACGCGCTCGACGGCGGCTATATCCGTCCGGTGCCCGGCGGCGATCTGCTGCGCAACACCGACGTGCTGCCCACCGGGCGCAACCTGCATGGTTTCGATCCCTTCCGCATCCCCAGCGCCTTCGCGCTCAAGGATGCCGAGCGCCAGGTCGCGCGGCTGCTCGCCCGCCATGCAGGTGAAGGCCACAAGCTGCCTGAGACAATCGCGCTGGTGCTGTGGGGCACCGACAATCTCAAGACCGAGGGCGGGCCGATCGCGCAGGCGCTGTGGCTGATGGGCGCCGAGCCACGCCATGACAGCTATGGCCGCCTCTGCGGCGCGAAGCTGATCCCGCTGGAGCAGTTGGGCCGCCCGCGCATCGATGTCGTCATCACTCTCTCGGGCATCTTCCGCGACCTGATGCCGTTGCAGACCAAGTTGCTCGCCGAAGCAGCGCTGCTTGCGGCGTCCGCCGACGAGCCGGCCGACATGAATTACGTGCGCAAGCACGCGGTCGCGTTCCAGGCCGCGCATGGCGGCGAGCTGGCGGATGCGTCGCTGCGTGTGTTCGGCAATGCCGAGGGCGCCTATGGCGCCAACGTCAACCACCTGATCGATTGCGGCGCCTGGACCGATGAGGACGAACTCGCCGACGTCTACACACGGCGCAAGGGCTTTGCCTACGGCACCGACGGACGCCCTGTCCGGCGCGACGCGTTGCTCGGCCATGTGCTGGCCGGCGTCGATGCGGCCTATCAGAACGTCGACTCGGTCGAGCTCGGCGTCACCACGATCGACCATTATTTCGATACGCTCGGCGGCATCAGCCGCGCGGTGAAGCGCGCCAAGGGCGAGGCGGCACCGGTCTATATCGGCGACCAGACCCGCGGCGAAGGCACGGTGCGCACGCTGTCGGAGCAGGTGGCGCTGGAGACCCGTACCCGCACGCTCAATCCGAAATGGTACGAGGCGCTGCTCGCCCACGGCTATGAGGGCGTGCGCCAGATCGAGTCGCATGTGACCAACACCGTCGGCTGGTCGGCCACCACGGGCCAGGTCGCGCCCTGGGTCTATCAGCAGATCACGACGACCTTCGTGCTCGACCCCGCGATGCGCGAGCGGCTTGCCTCGCTCAATCCGGCCGCGTCGGCGAAGATCGCCAACCGACTGATCGAGGCGCATGAGCGCAATTACTGGACCCCGGACCCTGACATGCTCGACGTGCTGCGCAAGGCGGGGGAAGAGCTCGAAGATCGCCTCGAAGGCGTGGGAGTTGCCGCATGAACGTGACATTACGACCGCCGCTGACGACCGCGCCGCGACGCCCCGACGGGGCCGGCAGCGTGCAGGTGCAGCTCGATCCGAACGTCGTCATCGACACCGCGAAGGTGTTCTCGGTGTATGGCAAGGGCGGCATCGGCAAGAGCACGACGTCGTCGAACCTCTCGGTCGCGCTGTCCAAGCTCGGCAAGCGCGTGCTGCAGATCGGCTGCGATCCCAAGCACGACTCCACCTTCACTTTGACCAAGCGGCTGGTACCGACGGTCATCGACATTCTCGAGCAGGTCAATTTCCACGCCGAGGAGCTGCGCCCGGAGGACTTCGTCTACCAGGGTTATAACGGCGTGATGTGCGTCGAGGCGGGCGGGCCGCCGGCCGGCACCGGCTGCGGCGGCTACGTCGTCGGCCAGACCGTCAAGCTGCTCAAGGAACACCATCTGCTCGAAGACACCGACGTCGTGATCTTCGACGTGCTCGGCGACGTCGTCTGCGGCGGCTTCGCAGCGCCCTTGCAGCACGCCGACCGTGCGCTGATCGTGGCTGCGAACGACTTCGACTCGATCTTCGCGATGAACCGCATCGTCGCCGCGATCCAGGCCAAGTCGCGCAACTATCCGGTGCGGCTCGGCGGCGTGATCGCCAACCGTAGCGCCGCGACGGACCAGATCGACAAGTTCAACGAGCGGGCCGGATTGAGGACGGTGGCGCACTTCCCCGATCTCGACGTCATCAGAAAGAGCCGGCTGAAGAAGTGCACGCTGTTCGAGATGGAGGCCTCGCCCGACGTCGAGCGCGCCCAGAACGAGTATCTGCGCCTCGCCGCCTCGCTGCTCGCCGGCAGCGAGCCGATGCAGGCGGTGCCGCTCAAGGACCGCGACATCTTCGATCTCCTTGGTTTCGATTGAGTAGGGCTCTCTCCGATGACCTCAGCGCAATATCTCGCCCGCCGCAGTGAAGTGGAGACCTATTTCGACCGCACCGCGGTCGCCGCCTGGACACGGCTGACGTCGGATGCGCCGGTCGGCCGCATCCGCGCCACGGTGCGGGCCGGCCGTGACGAGATGCGGCGCACGCTGCTGTCGTGGCTGCCGCTCGATCTGCGCGGGGCGCGGATCCTTGATGCCGGCTGCGGCACCGGCAGCTTCTCGATCGAGGCGGCGCGCCGCGGCGCCGACGTCGTCGCCGTCGACATCTCGCCGACCCTGATCGAGATCGCCCAGCGCCGGCTGCCCGACGACATCAGCCGCAACGCCATTCAGTTCGTCGCCGGCGACATGCTCGATCCCAGGCACGGCGGCTTCAACTTCGTCGTCGCGATGGACTCGTTCATCCACTACCGCGCCGAGGATGCCGTGCGGATTGTCGCCGGTCTGGCCGCTCGCACCTCCGACGCGATCCTGATGACCTATGCGCCGCGCACGCCGATGCTCGCCGTCATGCATGCCGTCGGTGGCGTGTTCCCGCGCGGCAACCGCGCGCCGTCGATCGAGCCGGTCGCCGAGCAGAAGCTGTATCGCCTGATCGCCGACCATCACGATCTCGCCGACTGGCGCTGCGCCCGCAGCCGCCGCATCGCCAACGGCTTCTATATCTCGCAGGCGCTGGAGCTCCGCCCGTCATGAGCGCACGCGCACCATCGATCATGCAGGCGTGGATGCGGCTGTCGTCGCGCTATCTGCCGTTTGCGGATGCCGCCTCGACCGAGCTGCCGCTGTCGCGCCTGATGCGGCTGTCGCTGTTCCAGGTCTCGATCGGCATCTCGGTGGTGCTGCTCAACGGCACGCTCAACCGCGTCATGATCGTCGAGCTCGGTGTGCCCAGCTGGCTGGTCGCCACCATGGTGGCGCTGCCGCTGGTGTTCGCGCCGCTGCGGGTGCTGATCGGTTTCAAGTCCGATCATCACCGCTCGGTGCTCGGCTGGCGCCGGGTGCCCTACATCTGGATGGGCACCCTGTTGCAGTTCGGCGGCCTCGCGATCATGCCGTTCGCGCTGCTCGTGCTCTCGTCGGGCGATGCGCCGGGCCAGGTGATTGCCGGCCGTGTCGGTGCGGCGCTCGCCTTCCTGCTGGTCGGCGCCGGGTTGCACACGACGCAGACGGCAGGCCTGTCACTCGCGACCGACATCGCGCCGGAGCATTCGCGTCCGCGCGTCGTCGCCTTTCTCTACGTGATGCTGATGTTCGGCATGATGGCGAGCGCGCTGACCTTCGGTGGGCTGCTCGCCGAGTTCAGCGAGATGCGGCTGATCCAGGTGATCCAGGGCGCGGCGCTGACCGAGATGGTGCTCAACGTCATCGCGCTGTGGAAGCAGGAGGCGCGTGATCCGTCGCGCACGTCGGCTGCCCGCGAGCGGCCGCGCTTCGGCGACTCCTGGCGACACTTCCGGGAGGCGGGTGGCTCGGCACGCGTGCTGCTCGCAGTCGGGCTCGGCACCGCCGGCTTCACCATGCAGGACATCCTGCTGGAGCCTTACGGGGCTGAGATCCTGCATCTGACCGTCGGCGAGACCACGGCGCTGACCGCCTTGTTCGCCGCGGGCACGCTGGCCGGCTTCGGTCTCTCCGCGCGCCGCCTCGGCAAGGGCTCCGATCCCTATCGGATCGCCGCCGTCGGCGGACTGGTCGGGCTGTTCGCCTTCTCTGCTGTCATCTTCTCGGCGCCGCTGGCCTCACCCTTGTTGTTCCGGATCGGCACCACGCTGATCGGGTTCGGCGGCGGGCTGTTCGCCGTGGGCACGCTGACGGCGGCGATGGCACTGGTGCAAAACGGCGAGAGCGGGCTTGCGCTCGGTGCCTGGGGCGCGGTGCAGGCGACGGCGGCGGGGCTCGCGATCGCCGGAGGCGGCGCCATTCGCGATGTGATGTCGCAGCTCGCGCTGGATGGCCGCCTCGGCGTCGCCCTTGCCGGTCCCGCGACCGGCTACAGCATCGTCTACCACGTCGAAATCGCGCTGCTGTTCGTCACGCTTGCGGTCATCGGACCGCTGGTGCGGCGGCGAGCGGCGGAGCCGCAGCAACTACAATTCGGAATCGCTGAATTTCCAGGTTAGCCCGGTCGGGGAGGAAACCATGCAGACGTCTTTCACGAGCTACATCGATGTCGCCCAGGTGGTGCTTTACGGGTTCTGGGTGTTCTTCGCAGCCCTGATCTTCTACCTGCGCACCGAGGACAAGCGCGAAGGCTATCCGCTGCAGTTCGAGGGCCGCGTCGGCCGCCGGACCGCCTCGAGCGGTCACGGCTTCCCGACCCCGCCGAGCCCGAAGACCTACCACATGCATGGCGGCCGCACCGCGACCCTGCCGAACTGGGACAACGACCGCGCCGATGCGCCGGTGACGCCGATGTATCCCTGGCCGGGCACGCCCTACCTGCCGACCGGCAATCCGATGCTCGACGGTGTCGGTCCGGGCTCCTTTGCCGCGCGCAAGGACGAGCCGGAGCTGACCATCGACAACATCCCTGCGATCGTGCCGCTGCGCGTCGACGGCAGCATCTTCATCGCCTCCGAAGATCCGGATCCGCGCGGCATGCCAGTGCTGGGTTGCGACGGCAGGCTCGGCGGCAAGGTTCGGGAGGTCTGGGTCGACCGCGCCGAGATGCTGATCCGATACCTCGAGGTCGAGGTCGACGGCATCGTCGGACGTCACGTGCTGCTGCCGATGACCATGGCCATCGTCGACAGGTCGCGTAAGGCGGTGCTGGTCGATGCCATCCTCGGCTCGCAATTCGCCAGCGTGCCGGGCCTTGCCAACCCCGACCAGGTCACCAAGCTCGAGGAAGACAAGATCGTCGGCTACTATGGCGGCGGTCATCTCTACGCGACTGCTGCACGGCAGGAGCCGCTGCTGTGAGTACGCGCAGGGAGATGGACACGCTGATGCTGCCGGAGGGCGAGCGGCTGCTTTGGCAGGGACAGCCCACGGTGAAGGCGCTGCTGCTGCGGGTGTTCCACCTGCGCCTCGTGCTGGCTTATTTCGCGGCGCTGTTCGGCGCGCGCGTTGTGGCGGGCGTGCTCGATCATCAGCCGCTCGCGGCCTCGGTCGTCGGCGCCTCGTCGCTGGTGACGCCGGTGGCACTGGCGACGCTGCTGCTCACCGGGCTCGCGGTGCTCTACAGCCGCACCACGCGCTATACCATTACCAGCCGGCGCGTACTGCTGCAGTTCGGCGCCGTGTTGCCGATGACCCTGAACGTGCCGTTCAAGCAGGTGGCACGGGCGGATGCGAAGCTGTTCTCCGATGGCTCCGGCGATCTGCCGCTCGGCGTCACCGCGCAGCAGCGGCTGTCGTATCTGCTGCTGTGGCCGCATGCGCGGCCGTGGCGGCTGAACGAGGTCGAGCCGATGCTGCGCGGCGTTCCGGACGCCCGCAACGTCGCCGAGATTCTTGCCAAGGCGCTGGTTGCGGCGTCGGATGGCGCCGTCGCCGCGCAGCCGCTGCCGACAGCCAATGGTCAGTCGCAAGGCGCACCGCCGGCGGCGGTCGCCAGCGCGGCGTGATCGGGAGGAGGGCGCGATGAGCAACGCCGATAGCCATGCCGAAGCCGAGATCATCATTCCGAAGGGCGCGCTCCGCGCGGCCTTCGCGCTGGTCGCCTTTGCCCTGCTCGCGGCCGGCGTCGGCCGGGTCACGGGTATCGGCACGGTGCGCAACGACCACGTCACGGCGGTGCAGTCGACGGCGCTGCGGTTCGAGGACCGTGCCGATGGCGGCATTGCGGTGGTGTCGCCCGACAGCGGCAAGCTCGTGACCGTGGTCGAGGCCGGCGGCGATGGCTTCCTGCGCACCGTGCTGCGCAGCATGGCCTTCGACCGCCAGCGTCTCGCGATCGGATCGGGCCCGGCGTTCACGATCAACCGCTGGTCCGACGGCCATCTGACACTGGACGATCCCGCCACCGGCCGGCGGATCGATCTCGCGCCGTTCGGCGCCGACAACATGCGCCGGTTCACGGGATTGATGGCGATGGGAGAGCCGCGATGAGAGGATTATGGGCCGCCGGGCCGCGCCGCTTCGACATCGGCTGCAGCATCGAGATCGAGCAGACCTCCGAGACCTTGCATGCCCATGTCACGCTCGACCGCGACGTCAACATTCGTCCGGGCGACGAAGTGCTGATCCAGGGCGCGCCGATCGTGGTGAAGTTCGGCGAGCAGCTCAACCTGCGCCGCACCGCCACGGTGGTGCGGGCAGGTCCCTTGAAGCGCCTGATGATGCATGTCGCGGGCTATCTCGAGCTCACGGAATTGTACGACGTCAGCTTTTCGGACGGGAGGGTCAGATGATCGCGATGGAAGGCGGAAGCGGCAACATCTCCACCAAGATGGCACTGGAGGACACGATCCTCACGCCGCGCTTCTACACCACCGACTTTGCGGCGATGGACCGGCTCAACGTCGACCTGGTGCGCCGCGAATGGGATGCGGTCATGGCCGAGCTGCGCGCCGACCACAACCGCAAGCACTTCGTGCGCACGCCGGAATTCGAGAAGGATCTGAACGAGCTGCCCGAGGCGCTTCGCGTGGAGTTCAAGGACTTCCTGGTGTCGTCCTTGACCGCCGAGTTCTCCGGCTGCGTGCTCTATGCCGAGATCAAGAAGCGGATCACCAATCCCGATATCCGCGAGCTGTTCCAGTTCATGAGCCGCGACGAGGCGCGCCATGCCGGCTTCATCAACGAGATCCTCAAGGATCACGGCATCGGCGTCGACCTCAGCTTCCTCACCAAGACGAAGAAGTACACCTACTTCAAGCCGAAGTTCATCTTCTACGCGACCTATCTGTCCGAGAAGATCGGCTACGCCCGCTACATCACCATCTATCGCCAGATGGAGCGGCATCCGGAGCGCCAGTTCCACCCGATCTTCAAGTGGTTCGAGCGGTGGTGCAACGACGAGTTCCGGCACGGCGAGGCGTTCGCGCTTCTCATGCGCGCCGATCCGAAGCTGCTCAGCGGCCTCAACAAGCTGTGGATCAAGTTCTTCCTGCTCGCGGTGTTCGCGACGATGCATGTCCGCGACCACATGCGCCCCGCCTTCTACGAGGCGCTCGGCATGCCGGTGGACGAGTACGACATGCGCGTGTTCCGGATCACCTCGGAGATCTCGCGCCAGGTGTTCCCGGTCATGCTGGACATCGATAATCCGCGCTTCTGGGCCGGCTTGAGGCAGCTGCGCCAGGTATCGGAGGCGATTGCCGATGCAAAGGCACAGGGGGGCATCATGGGCACGCTCAAGCGCGCCGTGCTGCCGCTCAAGGCGGCGCTGACCTTCGGCCGGCTGTACATGCTGCCGGCCAAGAGCAACGAACTGCCACGGGAGATCAGGCTGCAACCCGCCTGGTGACAAGGAGCCGGCCATGGGCGCGACCGCGATTGCCATTCCCTACGTCGTGTTCGTCTGGTGGTTCTCGACCGGCGCCGTGCTGGCGCTGGTCGGGCTCGCCGCCCGCCATCCGGCCGCGTTCAAATGGGGCACGGCCGCAGCCTTCGTCGCGGCCCTGTCGGGCGTCGCGGTGTCGAGCCAGGCGGCGGAGGATGCCAACGCCTATTGCGCCTTCACCTGCGCCATTCTCCTGTGGGGCACGGTCGAGATGTCGCTGCTCGCCGGCTGGATCACCGGCCCGCGGCCCGAGGCGTGCCCGCGGGACTGCACGCCCGCCTCGCGCGTCGGCTTCGCGCTGCAGGCGATCGCCTATCACGAGTTGGCGCTGATCGCGACAGCGGGCCTCGTCTTCGCGGTGACATCGGGCGCGCCCAACCGTCTCAGCTGGTGGACCTTCGCGGCACTGCTGGTGCTGCGGCAAAGCGCCAAGATCAATTTGTTCCTTGGCGTGCGCACCCTGAACGACGAGCTGCTGCCGCAGCAGGTCCGCTTCATGCGCAGCTATTTTGCAAAGAAGTCCACCAACCCGTTGTTCCCGTTCTCGATTGCCGCGGCGACCACCGCGACCGTGATGGTCGCGGCTGCCGCGATCGGCGCAACGTCATCGTTCGACGGCGTCGCGCTGTCACTGCTCGCATCGTTGATCGCGCTCGGCCTGCTCGAGCATGGCTTCATGGCGCTGCCGATGCCGGTGATCAATCTGTGGCGCTGGAGCGCGCCAGTCGAGCCTGCCGTGCCTGCGATGGCGGTCGTGGCTGCCGCTCCCGCACCAGTGCCCGCGACGCCTTTGGTCCGGCCGGTGCTCGCGGTAGTCTCTCCTGCGCCGCAGGCCGAGCGTCCCGTCTCTGTTCAGAAGAATGCAGCAGCCGCAGCACGGCAGCGGCTCGAAGAGCAATTCCGCCAAGCCTATCGCCAGGCCCGCGCTGACGCGCAGGCGCAAACCATCACCGGACTGGCCGCGGTGCCGGTCACGCCGCCGGTCGATCCGAACACGACAGCACAGGGGGGAGTACCATGAACTACGAAGACTATTTCCGCCGCCAGCTCGACGGTCTCAGGCGCGAAGGACGCTATCGCGTGTTCGCCGACCTCGAGCGCAAGGCCGGCGCCTTCCCGCGTGCGACCTATCGTGGCCCCCATGGCGAGCGCGATGTCGCGGTGTGGTGCTCCAACGACTATCTCGGCATGGGCCAGCACCCCAAGGTTCTGGAGGTGATGCACGAGGCGCTCGACCGCTGCGGTGCCGGCGCCGGCGGCACCCGCAACATCAGCGGCACCAACCACTATCATGTCCTGCTGGAGGAGGAGCTCGCCGATCTCCACGGCAAGCAGGCTGCGCTCTTGTTCAACTCCGGCTATGTCTCGAACTGGACGTCGCTGTCGACCTTGGCTTCGCGCATGCCCGGCTGCGTGATCCTGTCCGACGAGCTCAACCACGCCTCGATGATCGAGGGCATCCGCCACAGCCGCTGCGACACCCGGATCTGGCGCCACAACGACGTCGCCGATCTCCACGACAAGCTGTCGGATCTCGATCCCAAGGCGCCGAAGCTGATCGCGTTCGAGAGCGTCTATTCGATGGACGGCGACATCTCGCCGATCTCGGACATCTGCGACGTCGCCGACGAGTTCAACGCCATGACCTATCTCGACGAGGTCCACGCCGTCGGCCTGTACGGTCCGCGCGGCGGCGGCATCTCGGAGCGCGACGGCGTGGCCGATCGCCTGACCGTGATCGAGGGTACCCTGGCCAAGGCGTTCGGCGTGATCGGCGGCTATATCACGGCCTCCAACACGGTCTGCGACTTCGTTCGCAGCTTTGCCTCCGGCTTCATCTTCTCCAGCTCGCTGCCGCCGGCGGTGGCGGCGGGGGCGCTAACCAGCATCCGGCATCTGAAGGCCAGCAATGCCGAGCGCGCCCGGCACCAGGACCGTGTCGCTCGGCTGCGTCGCCGGCTCGACGAGGCCGGCGTCAGCCATCTCGACAATCCCAGCCATATCGTGCCGGTGATGGTGCGGGATCCTGTGCTGTGCAAGCGGATCAGCGACATCCTGCTCGACCGCTACGGCATCTATGTGCAGCCGATCAACTATCCGACGGTGCCGCGCGGCACCGAACGGCTGCGCATCACGCCGTCGCCCTATCATTCCGATGCGGATATCGAGCATCTCGTTGCGGCACTCTCGGAGATCTGGGCCGAGATGGGTCTCGCACAAGCGGCATGAGGTGACGCTTTCGCGCGGCGTTTGAGCCAGATCAAATTGTCAATCTATCTTGACGTTAAGATTGATAGACAAATTGATAATCGGGGAGAACGCCGTGCGGATCTTGTTGCTGCATCCGAATTATCACTCCGGCGGCGCCGAGATCGCCGGCAACTGGCCGCCCGCCTGGGCGGCCTATATCTCTGGCGCGCTGAAGGCGGCCGGCTTCACCGACCTCCGCTTCATCGACGCGATGACCAACGATCTCTCCGAGGATCAGGTCCGCGCCATCCTGCGCAGCGAAAAGCCTGACGTGATCGGGTGCACCGCGATCACGCCCTCCATCTACAAGGCCGAGCGTCTTCTGGAGATCGCTCGGGAGGAGCACCCGGACGCACTGACCGTGCTCGGCGGCATCCACGCCACCTTCATGTATCAGCAGGTGCTGACCGAGGCGCCGTGGATCGACGCCATCGTGCGCGGCGAGGGCGAGGAGATCATCGTCGACCTGATGCGCGCCCGCGAGGACGGCCGCTGGGCGACGGACCGCCGCAGCATCAAGGGCATCGCCTATCGCGACGGCAGCGAGGTCGTGGCGACGGTGGCGGCGCCGACGGTGAAGAACCTCGATGCGATCACGCCGGATTGGAGCGTGCTCGAATGGAGCAAGTACATCTACATCCCGATGAACAAGCGCGTCGCCATCCCCAACATGGCGCGCGGCTGCCCGTTCACCTGCAGCTTCTGCTCGCAATGGAAATTCTGGCGCGACTATCGCATCCGCGACCCGAAGAAGGTGGTCGATGAGATCGAGACATTGATGCGCGAGCACGATGTCGGCTTCTTCATCCTGGCCGACGAGGAGCCGACCATCAACAAGAAGAAATTCATAGCCTTCTGCCAGGAGCTGATCCGCCGCGACCTCAAGATCCTCTGGGGCATCAACACCCGCGTCACCGACATCCTGCGCGACGAAGCGCTGCTGCCGCTGTACCGCAAGGCCGGCCTGATCCACGTCTCGCTGGGGACGGAAGCCGCGGCGCAGATGAAGCTCGACCGCTTCAACAAGGAGACCACGGTCGCGCAGAACAAGAAGGCGATCCAGCTCTTGCGCGACGCCGGCATCGTCGTCGAGGCCCAGTTCATCGTTGGCCTTGAGAACGAGACCCGCGAGACCCTGGAAGAGACCTACCAGATGGCGCGCGACTGGAAGCCGGATCTCGCCAACTGGGCGATGTACACGCCCTGGCCTTTCTCCGATCTGTTCCGCGACCTCGGCGACAAGGTCGAGATCTTCGACTACGAGAAGTACAATTTCGTCACCCCGATCATGAAGCCGGACGCGATGGACCGCGGCGAGCTGCTCGACGGCGTCATGAACAACTATCGCCGCTTCTACATCCTAAAGGCGCTGTTCTCCTATCCCTGGGCCGGCTCCGGCGAGCGCCGCCGCTATCTGCTCGGCTGCCTCAAGGCGTTCCTGAAGTCGGGCTTCGAGCGGAAATTCTACGATCTTGGCCGCGTCAATTACTGGGGGCCGCAGTCCAAGGGCAAGGTCGATTTCGGCTTCGATACGTCGCGCAGGCGCGCCGATCCCGGCAAGGTCGAATGGAAGACGAGCCATAATCGCAAGCTGAGCGGACCGCAGCAGGCGCAGGTGATGGCCTGTGGCGGCGGTGCCGGGCAGATGAACGACGAGACCGAGACGCGGGTGCATTGAAATGCACGGCACGTGCGCCCGGCACGTTCCGCTGCCGCGTGCTGACGCCGCGCCTGACCATCAGGACGGCGTTGCTGAAGGCCACATCGCCGGCCGCATCGGTCCCAACGCGATCATCCAGACCGCGGAGGCCTTGCGTCAGCTGCACGGCGAGGAGGCGGCGCGCCGCGTCTTCGCGGCCGCGCGGCTCGACACCTATCTCGCGACGCCTCCGGCGGCGATGGTCGACGAAGCCGAGGTCACGCGGCTCCATCGTGCGCTTCGGACCGAGCTCGACGACGATGCTGCGCGCGCCGTCAGCACCAGGGCAGGGCGGCTGACGGCGGCCTATCTGCTCGCGCATCGCATCCCCTCCGCGGCGCACCGCGTGCTCCGGCTGCTGCCGGCCCGGCTCGCGAGCGGCGTGCTGACGCGGGCGATATCCGCGCATGCCTGGACGTTTGCCGGGACCGGCACCTTCACCGTACGCCCAGGTCGGCCCACCATCTACCAGATCAGCCATTGTCCGCTGTGCCGCGGCCATCACGGCGATCACGCCATCTGCGACTTCTACGCTGGGACGTTCGAGACGCTGTTCGCAAGGCTCGTGCATCCCGACGCCCATGCGCGCGAGATTGCCTGCGAAGCCTGGGGTGACGAGGCCTGCCGGTTCGAGATCGGCTGGTGAGACGGCGCCATGCGAGACGTGACACCGCAATGGCATCGGTTGTCGCGCTCAGCTCGGCAGAAACCGCGCTCCTTCCTTGCCGAAGAAGTCCAGCATCGCCTGCGCCGGCGGCAGCAGCAGCTTGTCGGCGCGCCGCACCGCGTGCCACTGGCGGATGATCGGCAATCCCGCGACCTTCAACGTCACCAGCCGCCCCTCGCTGAGCTCATGGGCGACGGTGTGCTGCGAGATGAAGGCGATGCCGAGGCCGGCGATCACGGCCTGCTTGATGGTCTCGTTGCTGTCCATCTCCATGCTGGTCTTCGGCTTCAGACCATGCTTCTCGAAGAATGTCTCCATCAGCAGCCGGGTGCCCGATCCCGGCTCCCGGGTGATGAACACCTCGCCGGCGAGATCCTCGGCCGCGATCCGCTTGCGGCGCGCCAGCCGGTGGTTGGCTGGGGCGATGATGATGTGCGGGTGCTTTCCGAACGGCCGCATATCCACGGGAACGTCGGCCGGTGGCCGGCCCATGATGGCGATGTCGAGATCATAGCCGCGCAGTGCCTCGCGCAGGCTGTCGCGATTGCCGATCCGCAAGGTGACGTCGATCTTGGGGAAGCGCCGCGAAAATTCCGCGATCGCAAACGGCACGAAATATTTCGCGGTGCTGACCGCGCCGATCGCCACGCGGCCGCCGCTGCGTCCCGCCAGAATGTCGAGCGCCTGCTCGCAGTCCTGCAGCGCGGCTTCGACGCGCTCGGCGAGTGCCAGGACGCTGCGGCCGGCCTCGGTCAGGATCATGCCGTCGGTGGTGCGCTGGATCAGCGGCAGCCCGGCGAGCTCCTGAAGATTGCGAATCTGCAGGGTCACGGCAGGCTGAGTGAGGTTCAAACGGCCGGCCGCAGACGTCACCGACCCCGAGTTTTGCACGGCAGCCAGCGCCCGAAGCTGGCGGATGGTGAGATCGCGAGAGAAGTGCCGGCTCATGGAACCCTCGATGAGATCGCCAGTATAAGGAAAACTTTGGTCTATCCAAAGATAATGAAATTTCCCTAATTAGGCAAATCGAGTGTTGATAGCAGCGCGGCACGACGCATTCGTGCGGCTTCATCAAGTTCCCGGCAGAGGAGCTGATGGCGAGGGAGTGGCCCATGAATCACCAAATGGATCAACATCAGACATTGCAGGCACATCTGGCGGCGCAGGGTGCCGACGCCGATTGCGCCGCGGTCATCGAGGCTCTGGCCGGGGCGGCGCGCGAACTCGCGCGGCAGATCGCGGTCGCACCGCTGTCTGGCGTCGACGAAGGCGCCGCCACCGTGAACGCCGACGGCGACGTCCAGAAGGCGCTCGACATCGTCGCCGACAATCTGATGCGGGATGCGCTGCGCCGGGCTCCGGTCGCTGGCATCCTGTCCGAGGAGGTCGACCGGCCGGAAACGGTCAATGCTGCTGCCCCACTTTGCGTGGCGATCGACCCGCTCGACGGCTCGTCGAACCTGCAGAACAACATCTCCGTCGGCACCATCTTCTCGATCCGCCCGCGGGGCCGCGACGTGCTCTCCAGCTTCTTCGAGCCCGGCACGGCACAGCTTGCCGCCGGCTTCTTTGTCTATGGACCACAGACCTGCCTGGTGCTCGCGATCGACCATCGCGTCGATCTCTACGTCCTGCATCCGACCTTGCACGAGTTCATGCTCGCCAAGTCTGGCATCCGCATCCCGCAGGATACGCCGGAGTTCGCCATCAACGCGTCGAACCGCCGGCACTGGAGCGGGACCGTGCGCAACTATGTCGACGAATGCCTGTCGGGCGCGGCCGGCCCGCGCGGCCGCGACTTCAACATGCGCTGGATCGCCTCGCTGGTCGCCGAGGCCTATCGTATCCTGATGCGCGGCGGCGTGTTCCTCTATCCGGCCGACTCCCGCCCCGGCTATCGCGAGGGCCGGCTGCGGCTGGTCTACGAAGCGCATCCGATGGCGCTGATCATGGAATGGGCCGGCGGCTCGGCCTCGAGCGGCCGTTCGCGCATCCTCGAACTGTCGGCGCGCTCGCCGCATCAGCGCGCGCCGCTGATCATGGGCGACGTCCGCCTTGTCCGCGACGTCGACCAGTTGCATGAGGGCATCGAGCCGCTGTTCGAAACCAGCGATGCGCCCCTGTTCGCGCGGCGCGGCCTGTTCCGCTGAGCCCGCCTGCCGAACGCGCCTTCCGGAGAAAGTTCATGTCACGTCGTCATCCCATCATCTCGATCACCGGCTCGTCGGGCGCCGGCACCACGTCCGTCAAGAAGACCTTCGAGAACATCTTCCGCCGCGAGAACGTCAAGGCGGCCTATATCGAGGGCGACGCCTTCCATCGCTACAATCGCGAGGAGATGCGCCGCAAGATGGTCGAGGAGGCCGAGATCGGCAACAAGCACTTCAGCCATTTCAGCCCCGACACCAATCTGTTCGAGGAGCTCGAGAAGACTTTTCGCGATTATTCCGAGACCGGCACCGGCATGACGCGCCACTACGTCCACGATGAGGAGGAGGCGCGGCTCTACGACACAAGGCCCGGCAACTTCACCGAGTGGAGCCGGCTGCCGGAGGACTCCGATCTGCTGTTCTACGAAGGCCTGCACGGCGCCGTTGTCACGGACAAGGTCAACATCGCGCAGCACGCCGATTTGAAGATCGGCGTTGTTCCGGTGATGAACCTGGAGTGGATCCAGAAGCTGCACCGCGACCGCGCGTCGCGCGGCTACACCACCGAGGCGGTCACCGACACGATCCTGCGCCGCATGCCGGACTACGTGAACTACATCATCCCGCAGTTCTCCGAGACCGACATCAACTTTCAGCGCGTGCCGACGGTTGACACCTCGAACCCGTTCGTCGCCCGCTGGATCCCGACGCCCGATGAATCGATGGTCGTGATCCGGCTGAAGAACCCGCGCGGCATCGACTTCCCCTATCTGCTCTCGATGATTCCGCAGAGCTTCATGTCGCGCGCCAATTCGATCGTGATCCACGGCGCCAAGCTCGATCTCGCGATGCAGCTCATTCTCACCCCCATGATCATGCAACTGATGGACCGAAAGAGGCGCACGCTATGACCGCCACCGCCGTGCAAACGCTGGCTCCGAAAGCCGATCCCAGCCATGCCGAGATGGCGAATGCCATCCGCTTCCTGGCCATCGACGCAGTCGAAAAGGCGAAATCGGGTCATCCGGGCATGCCGATGGGCATGGCCGACGTGGCAACCGTCCTTTTCTCACGCTTCATGAAATTCGATCCCGCCGATCCGGCCTGGCCCGATCGCGACCGTTTCGTGCTGTCGGCCGGACACGGCTCGATGCTGCTCTATGCGCTGCTGCATCTGACTGGCTACGAGGCCGTCACGATCGATGAGCTGAAGCGGTTCCGGCAATGGGGCGCCAAGACGCCGGGGCATCCTGAGTATGGCCACACGCCTGGTGTCGAGACCACCACCGGTCCGCTCGGGCAGGGCATCGCGACGGCGGTCGGCATGGCGCTCGCCGAGCGCCTGATGAACGCGCGCTACGGCGACGATCTGGTCGATCACTATACCTACGTGATCGCCGGCGACGGCTGCCTGATGGAGGGCATCAGCCACGAGGCGATCTCGCTCGCGGGCCATCTCAAGCTGAATCGCTTGATCGTGCTGTTCGACGACAACGGCATCTCGATCGACGGCTCGACGGGTCTTGCCTGCTCCGACGATCAGCTCGCACGCTTCGCGGCGTCGGGCTGGGCGACGTCCCGCATTGACGGCCATGATCCCGAAGCCATCGAGGCTGCTATCGCGGCGGCGCGGCAGAGCAACCGCCCGAGCATGATTGCGTGCCGGACGACGATCGGCTTCGGCTCACCCGGACGGCAGGGCTCGGAGAAGGCGCATGGCGCGCCGCTCGGGCCGGAGGAGGTCGAGAAGACCCGCGCGGCACTGCACTGGCCGCACCGTCCGTTCGAGGTGCCAGCCGATGTGTTGGTGAGCTGGCGCGAGATCGGCGCGCGCGGCCGCAGCGTGCGCCAGGCCTGGAAGGAGCGTGCGCGCAAGCTGTGCACCGCGGACCGATCGCCGTGCCATGACGCGCTGAACAAGAAGCTGCCGGCCGCCTATACCGAGCGCATGGCGCAGTTCATCGCGCAGCTCACGGCCGAGCGGCCGAAGATCGCCACCCGCCAGGCCTCGCAGAACGTCATCGATGTCATTGCGACAGTGCTGCCAAATCTGCTCGGCGGCTCGGCGGACCTGACTCATTCCAACCTGACCAAGGCAAAGACGCACAAATCCGTCACACCGGCCGCAATGGATGGCAACTACGTGCACTATGGTGTGCGCGAACACGCGATGGCTGCGGCCATGAACGGCATCGCGCTGCATGGCGGTTTCATTCCCTATGGCGGCACCTTCCTCGCGTTCGCCGACTACAGCCGGCCGGCGATTCGGCTGGCCGCGCTGATGGGCATCCGCGTTATCCACGTGATGACCCACGATTCCATCGGCCTCGGCGAGGACGGCCCGACGCATCAGCCAGTCGAGCATGTCGCGAGCTTGCGCGCCATTCCGAACCTCCTGGTCTTCCGCCCGGCCGACGCGGTCGAGACGGCGGAAGCCTGGGACTGCGCGCTGCGCGCGGAGACCTCGCCGTCGGTGCTGTGCCTGTCTCGGCAAGCCCTGCCGGCCTTCCGCACCGAGGCATCGGATCACAACAAGGTCGCGCGCGGCGCTTACGTGGTCATCGAGCCCGAGGCTGGGCGCGATGTGACCTTGATTGCGACCGGCTCGGAGGTGGCGATCGCGCTGGAGGCGGCCAAGCTGCTGGCGGCCGAGGGCGTCCAGGCGGCGGTGGTGTCGGCGCCGTGCTTCGAGTTGTTTCGCAAGCAGTCGGCAGAGTATCGCGCCGCGGTGCTCGGCCACGTGCCGCGCATCGGCGTGGAGGCCGCGATCGAGGGCGACTGGGCGCGCTGGCTCGGCGATGCCGGCGAGTTCGTCGGCATGCACGGCTTCGGCGCCTCGGCGCCGGCCGAGGTGCTGTACCGCGAATTCGGCATCACGCCTGCGGCGGTGGCCGATGCGGCGATGCGCAACATCATCCGGGCGCGGGCTTCCTGAGCCGCGCCACCAAGCAGAACATCGAACCAGGGACGGAGACCAACATGGCGCGGATCACGCTCAGACAATTGCTGGACCATGCGGCCGAGCGCGGCTACGGCGTGCCGGCGTTCAACATCAACAACATGGAGCAGGGGCTGGCGATCATGGAGGCGGCCGCGGCCGTCGATGCCCCCGTGATCATCCAGGCCTCGCGCGGCGCGCGCTCCTATGCCGGCGACATCATGCTGTCCAAGATGATCGACGCGCTGGAGGAGATGTATCCGCAGATCCCGCTCTGCCTGCACCAGGACCACGGCAATGACGAGGCGACCTGCGCCACCGCGATCAAGTACGGCTTTACGTCCGTGATGATGGACGGCTCGCTCAGGGCCGATGCCAAGACCGCGGCCGACTACGACTACAACGTCGACATCACCCGCCGCGTCACCGATATGGCGCACTGGGTCGGCGCCTCGGTCGAGGGCGAGCTCGGCGTGCTCGGCTCGCTCGAACATGGTGGCGGCGAGCAGGAGGATGGTCACGGCCTCGAGGGCAAGGTCAGCCGCGAGCAGCTGCTGACCGATCCCGACCAGGCGGTCGACTTCGTCCGCGCCACCAAGGTCGATGCGCTGGCGATCGCGATGGGCACCTCGCACGGCGCCTACAAATTCTCGCGCAAGCCGGACGGCGAGATTCTCGCCATGAACGTGATCGAGGAGATCCATCGCCGGCTGCCGAATACGCATCTCGTCATGCACGGCTCGTCCTCGGTGCCGCAGAGCCTGCAGGACATGTTCAACCAGTTCGGCGGCGAGATGCCGCAGACCTGGGGCGTCCCGGTCGAGGAGATCGTGCGCGGCATCCGTCACGGCGTGCGCAAGGTCAACATCGACACCGACTGCCGGCTGGCAATGACCGCCATCTTCCGAAAAGTCGGCGCGTCGTCGAAGAGCGAGTTCGATCCGCGCAAATTCCTGAAGCCCGCGATGGATTCGATGCGCGAGCTCTGCCGCGAGCGGTTCGAGCAGTTCGGCGCCGCCGGCAATGCATCCAGGATCAAGGTGCTGCCGCTGTCGGAGATGGCCAAGCGCTATCGCTCCGGCGCGCTCGATCCACGAATTGGGGGAATGACCGAAGCTGCGTGACGTCCACAGCCACAACGAAAATCCAGGAGGAACACATGAACGACCAATCGATCACGGTGCGCGGCAAGGATCGCTACAAGTCCGGCGTGATGGAATACAAGAAGATGGGCTATTGGGAGCCGTCCTATCAGCCCAAGGACACCGACGTCATCGCGCTGTTCCGCGTCACGCCGCAGGACGGTGTCGATCCGACCGAGGCCTGCGCCGCGGTCGCCGGCGAATCCTCGACGGCGACCTGGACCGTGGTGTGGACCGACCGGCTGACGGCGGCCGAGAAGTATCGCGCCAAGTGCTACCGCGTCGAGCCGGTGCCGGGCTCGCCCGGCAGCTATTTCGCCTATATCGCCTATGACCTCGATCTGTTCGAGCCCGGCTCGATCTCCAACCTGACCGCCTCGATCATCGGCAATGTGTTCGGCTTCAAGCCGCTGAAGGCGCTGCGGCTGGAGGACATGCGGCTGCCGGTGGCCTATGTGAAGACGTTCCAGGGGCCGGCGACCGGCATCGTCGTCGAGCGCGAGCGGCTCGACAAGTTCGGCCGTCCCTTGCTCGGCGCCACCGTCAAGCCGAAGCTCGGCCTGTCCGGCCGCAACTACGGACGCGTCGTCTACGAGGCGCTGAAGGGCGGGCTCGACTTCACCAAGGACGACGAGAACATCAACTCGCAGCCGTTCATGCATTGGCGCGAGCGCTTCCTGTACTGCATGGAGGCGGTCAACAAGGCGCAGGCGGCGACCGGCGAGATCAAGGGCACCTACCTCAACGTCACCGCGGCGACGATGGAGGACATGTATGAGCGCGCCGAGTTCGCCAAGGAGCTCGGCTCGACGATCGTCATGATCGACCTCGTGATCGGCTACACCGCGATCCAGTCGATGGCGAAATGGGCGCGCCGGAACGACATGATCCTGCATCTGCATCGTGCCGGTCACTCGACCTACACGCGGCAGCGCGCGCACGGCGTGTCGTTCCGCGTCATCGCCAAATGGATGAGGCTCGCCGGCGTCGACCACATCCATGCCGGTACCGTGGTCGGCAAGCTCGAAGGCGATCCGAACACCACGCGCGGCTATTACGACATCTGCCGCGAGGACTTCAATCCGATGCGGCTGGAGCATGGCGTGTTCTTCGACCAGAACTGGGCCAGCCTGAACAAGCTGATGCCGGTGGCCTCCGGCGGCATCCATGCCGGCCAGATGCACCAGTTGCTCGACCTGCTCGGCGAGGACGTCGTGCTGCAGTTCGGCGGCGGCACGATCGGCCATCCGCGCGGCATCGCCGCCGGTGCGACCGCCAACCGCGTCGCGCTGGAAGCGATGATCCTCGCCCGCAATGAGGGCCGCGACTACGTGCATGAAGGTCCGGAGATCCTGGCCAAGGCGGCACAGACCTGCACGCCGCTGCGCGAGGCGCTGGAGATCTGGAAGGACGTCACCTTCAACTACGAATCGACCGATTCGCCGGACTTCGTCCCGACAGTGACGCCTGCCGCCTAACAATCGTTCGATGCGACGCCGCGATGCGAGCCGGACACCGGCTCGCCCGTTTCAGCGATATCAGGAGACATCAACATGCGCGTGACCCAGGGTTGCTTTTCTTTCCTGCCCGATCTGACCGACGAGCAGATCTCCGCTCAGATCCAGTATTGCCTCGAGAAGAATTGGGCCGTGAACATCGAGTTCACCGACGATCCGCATCCCCGCAACACCTATTGGGAGATGTGGGGCCTGCCGATGTTCGACCTGCGTGACGCCGCCGGCATCATGCGCGAGCTGACCGAGTGCCGGAAGATCTACGGCGACCGCTACATCCGCATCTCGGCCTTCGATTCCAGCCATGGCTGGGAATCGACCCGGTTGTCCTTCATCGTCAACCGGCCGCAGAACGAGCCGGGCTTCCGGCTCGACCGGCAGGAAACCGTCGGGCGCAATCAGCGTTATTCGACGCGGTCCTACGCGGCCGAGCGCCCGGAAGGCCAGCGTTACTGATCCCTGGCGGGCGGAGGTCGCTGCTGCGTCTGCGGGTCTGCGGCGTGGCAGGGATCTCCGCCCGGAGCGGCCATATCACCTTCTATTTGCCGTTGCTTCGTTGCTGCCAGGTTCGCAATCGAACGCACGGCGATCTGATGCGAACGTCCAGAACGGAGCACCAGCCGATGATGCAGGCCACGCAGACGGACACCACCGAGGCGACGCCGGTCGACACCGTCGACCTGCGCCGCGAGTTCGAGAGCGTCGATATTGCGCCGGTGCTGGAGCAGCTCGACCGCGAGCTGGTCGGGCTCACCCCGGTCAAGACGCGAATCCGCGAGATCGCGTCGCTGCTGATGATGGAGCGGATCCGCCGCAAGATGGGGCTGGCGACGACGTTTCCGACCCTGCACATGTCGTTCACCGGCAATCCCGGCACCGGCAAGACCACTGTCGCGCTGCGCATGGCCGGCATCCTGCACCGGCTCGGCTTCGTGCGCCGCGGCCACGTCATCAGCGTCACCCGCGACGACCTCGTCGGCCAGTATATCGGCCACACCGCGCCGAAGACCAAGGAGGTGCTGAAGAAGGCGATGGGGGGCGTCCTGTTCATCGACGAGGCGTATTATCTCTACCGTCCCGAGAACGAGCGCGACTACGGCCAGGAGTCGATCGAGATCCTGCTGCAGATCATGGAGTCGCAGCGCGAGGACCTCGTGGTCATTCTTGCCGGCTATGCCGACCGGATGGAGAAGTTCTTCCAGAGCAATCCCGGCTTCCGCTCGCGCATCGCCCATCACATCGACTTCCCCGACTATTCGGAGGCCGAGCTGCTGACGATCTCCGAGATGATGCTGGAAGGGCAGAATTATCGCTTCACGCCGGAGGCCCGCGCCGCTTTCGAAAGATACATCGCCGTCCGGCGCACTCAGCCCATGTTCTCCAACGCGCGCTCGATCCGCAATGCGCTGGATCGGATCCGCCTGCGCCAGGCCAACCGGCTGGTGTCGCGGCTCGACCGCGTGCTGACGTCCGATGACGTGATGTCGATCGAAGCCAGCGACGTGCTGGCAAGCCGCGTGTTCGCCAAGGGGACCGACGCGGGAGACGGCAGGGTGGAGGTGCAACCATGAGTCTGGCTCTGGTGAGGAACGCGCCGCTCGACGACCTCCGGCGCCGCATCGCCGACGCCGGCGCGCTGATCTTCGACGTCGACGGCACGATGGCCGAGACCGAGGAAATCCATCGCGAGGCCTTCAACGAGGCGTTCGTCGCGGTGGGCATCGACTGGCACTGGGGCCGCCGCATCTACAAGGAGCTGCTGCGTGTCACCGGTGGCAAGGAGCGCGTTCGTGCGTTCGACCAGATGCGGCGCACGGGTCCTCCGCTCAGCGACGCCGTCGTTGCCCGGCTTCATCGCATCAAGACGGAGCGGTTTGCCGCGCTGATGGCCGACAAGGGCTGCCCGTTGCGTCCGGGCGTTCAAGCATTGCTGGAGGCTGCCTCGGCCCGCGGGCAGCGGCTCGCGATCGCGACGACGACCACGCGCGCCAATATCGATGCCCTGTTGGCGCCCGCGCTGGGCGCGAACTGGGAGGCAGGATTTGCCGCCGTCGTGGCGGCCGACGATGTCGTGCGCAAGAAGCCTGCGCCCGATGTCTACCTGGAGGTCTTGTCGCAGCTCGATCTACCCGCGGCCAGTTGCATCGCGATCGAGGACTCCGGTAACGGGTTGATGGCTGCGACCCGCGCCGGCGTTCCCGTGCTGATCACGCGCAGCCTCTACTTTCATGACGACGCGTTCGACGGTGCGCTCGCCGTGTTCGACGATCTCGGGGAGCTTGTTACCTGAGGTATTTTGAGGTGCTTGTGCTGATGCGTTGCCGATTATGTACGCCACCATGCGCATAGCCGCGTGGCGTGGTCGTTCTATTGCCGTCTCGACAAGAACGTGTAATCCCTTGACGACATATCTTCATGTCGAGTCGAGGTCGTTGAGTATGGCCCGCACGCAGGCCAAATTGAAACGTACGGACGTTGCACGCACGGAAGCGTTTCGCGGGCGGGTGGGACGGCCGCCGAAGGCGCTGGCTGGAAATATCGAGGAACGTATTCTGGACGCTGCGCGCGCGGTGTTTCTCGAGCGCGGCTTTGACGGCGCCAGCATCGACGAGATCGCCGAGCGCGCCCCCGCCAGCAAGCCGACGATTTATGCCCGATACACCGGCAAGGCCGCCTTGTTCGCCGCCGTCGTCGCGCGGTCCATCAACGACGTGATGAATCTCGGGTCCTACACGCCGGTGGCCGGCACCGCACAGGAAAAGCTGGTTGGACTGGCCATCGCCATCGTCGATCGCGCGCTGAAGGACTCGCTGGGATTGTTACGGGTCACGATCGGGGAGGCTTACCGGTTTCCCGATCTCAGTTGTCAGTTTCATGACGTCTCGCGCAAGCGGGCCACCCATGCCGTGGCGGTGCTGCTCGGCGAGACGATCGGCGCCTCGGCCACGACCGCTCGCCGGACGCCGTCGAAGGCGTCGGCCGTTTCTGCCGAGATCTTCATCGATCTGATCGTCATGCCGGTGATCATGCGCTCGCTCATGGGTGAGAGCGAAAGGACGATCCGCAGGGAGCTGCCCGGCTTCGTCCGTGACCGGGTCAAGACGTTCCTGGCGCTGCAGCCGAAGGTCTGAGCAGCGCGATCAGCGTCGCCGGAGCGATGACGGTTCGAGCGTCACCTGCTTGAGATCGTTGCCGCTGACGACGACCACGACGAAGGCGAGCTTGCCGTCCTTGTTCATCAGGCCGCCACTGATCGCCCGGCCGGCCGCCGAGCGCTCGGCGATCCGAATCGCATCCGACATCTTGAGCCGGACCGTGGTGAGGGCAGCCAGGCTGTTACGATCGCTTTCGCTCAGTCCATCCACGGTGGAGAACAGCACGCTGTTGCGCACCTTCGCCGTGGTGCCGTCGATGTCGGATTCCCAGATCCGTCCGCTCTGCAGGGTTCGGACCTTGTAGACGGGCGCGTCGAGCCCACCCTCGAAGCTGATGTCCGCGGTCTTGGAGCCCGGATGAATCCTTTCGGCGATCCGCAGCGCCTGGTGCAGTGACACCTCCGTCCGCCGGAACTTGTCGAGCTCGCGATCGATCGTCTCCTGGCTCAGTGCCGGATCGGTGGAGGCTGACGGATCCCTCTCGGTCTGCATGCCGGAGCCGGTCCCGGCGACCGCGTGCGCCAGGGGCGCCCATGACAGCAGGATCAAGGTCAACAGAATGATTCGTTTCATGACGGCCTGCTGTCTCCGATCTCGGTCGGTGCTTGTAGAGCATTCCCTCGGAAAACGGTTGTGATAAAACGAAACTGTATCGTTTTATAATTAAGGGCAGCGTATATGTCAAGGTTACGGTACCGGCGGCGTCATGTAGTCGGTGTCGAAGCCGACGCCGTGGCCCTCGGGGATGGAGGGGCGATCGCCGTCACGTTGAAGGCCAAGCCATTGTGCCTGGCGAACTGATAGGTGGCGGGAGATAGCTCTGGATCTCGCGTTTGCTCGTCATGGCCAGCGAGCGGATCGCGATCGCCTTGGCGCTGTTTTCGACCGGCTGGAAACCGGTGGACGTCCGGCAGGTCATGATGATGTAGATGGCGCTGATCACGATTGCGGGAGCTGCGTCCTTGGAACCCGCACGGCCACGCATGTCGATGGGCGGCTGCGCAATCACGGGTGCTCGGCGCGTTCATCTGCGGCTAATGCGCCGCCGGCTATGATTTTCTTCCATTTCCGATAGGTTGTCGCCGTTTCAACCGGGAGCGGCCGATATTGCCGCGCAGCGGCGTCCGATGTCCCGACAGGGGTCACGATGCAGGCCGCATCGGCGGACGCGACCAGAGGAGTCTGAATGATTAAGCGCCGGGCCATGATCACCTTCACGTTCACCGTCGCGACGCTGCTCGCAGCCTGCGGCGGCGTTGCGCAAGCGGCGCAGTGCGGTTCGTCGCCGGCGGGGTTCGAGGCGTGGAAGCGCGAATTCAGCGAGGAGGCGCGGGCGAAGGGCGTCGGCGGCGCCGCGATCGCCGCGCTGATGCAGACCAACTACGCCTCCGCGACGATCGCCGCCGATCGCGGCCAGCGCAGCTTCTCGCTGTCGCTCGATCAGTTCCTCGCCAAGCGCGGGGCTGCTGCGATCGTCGCGCGCGGCCGCCAGCTCAAGCAGTCGCAGGCGGCGATGTTCGCCTCGATCGAGCAGCGTTACGGCGTGCCGCCCGGACCGCTGATCGCGATCTGGGGCATGGAGAGCGCGTTCGGCAGCCAGCGCGGCAATCAGCACATGCTGTCGTCGATCGCGACGCTCGCCTATGACTGCCGCCGTCCGGAGTTCTTCACCGACCAGCTCTATGCCGCGCTCAAGCTGATCGACCGCGGCGTGCTCTCGGGCAACACCCGCGGCTCGATGCATGGCGAGGTCGGGCAGACGCAATTCATGCCGAAGAACATCCTCGCTTACGGCGTCGGCAATCTCGACGTCGCCGCCAACGCGCTGGCCTCGACCGCGAACTTCCTGCGCGCCAACGGCTGGAAGGCAGGCGCCGGCTATCAGCCGGGCGAGCCGAACTTCGCCGCCATCGAGGCCTGGAACGCCGCCGGCGTCTATCAGAAGGCGATCGCGCTGATGGGCCGCCAGATCGACGGCGGCGGCTCGGCCGCGGCGCGCTGACGGGCCCGCGACTGATAGACATGTCCAATGAAAAAAGCGGCGCTTCATCACTGAAGCGCCGCTTCTCTTTGGTGTCGGTCAGTCGGCTTGTCGCCTCAGGCCTTCAGATCGAACCGGTCGAGGTTCATCACCTTGGTCCAGGCGGCGACGAAGTCCTTGACGAACTTCTGCTTGGCATCCGAGCTGGCATAGACCTCAGCCAGCGCGCGCAACTGCGAGTGCGAGCCGAAGATCAGGTCGGCGCGGGTCGCCGTCCACTTGATCGCGCCGGACTTGCGGTCGCGGCCCTCGAAGGTGTGCTCGCCCTGATCGACCGGACGCCAGGCCACGCCCATGTCGAGCAGGTTGGCGAAGAAGTCGTTGGAGAGCGTCTCGGTCTGCTCGGTGAACACGCCATGCTTGGAGCCGTTGGCGTTGGCGCCGAGCACGCGCAGGCCGCCGACCAGCACGGTCATCTCCGGCGCGGTCAAGGTGAGCAGTTGCGCCTTGTCGACCAGCAGCTCCTCGCCCGACAGCCACTGCTTGCCGCTGAGATAGTTGCGGAAGCCGTCATGGGTCGGTTCGAGCACCGCGAACGACTCGACGTCGGTCTGCTCCTGCGAGGCATCGGTGCGGCCGGGCGCGAACGGCACGGTCACCTCGACGCCGGCCTTCTTGGCGGCCGCCTCGACGCCGGCATTGCCGGCCAGCACGATCAGGTCGGCGAGCGAGATCTTCTTGCCGCCGGAGGCCTGCGCGTTGAACTCCTTCTGGATGGCCTCGAGCGTCGAGAGCACCTTGGCGAGTTCGGCCGGGTTGTTGACCGCCCAGTCCTTCTGCGGAGCCAGGCGAATGCGCGCGCCATTGGCGCCGCCGCGCTTGTCCGAGCCGCGGAAGGTCGAGGCTGAGGCCCAGGCCGTCGACACCAGTTGCGACACCGACAGACCCGAGGCGAGGATCTTCGCCTTGAGCGCCGCGACGTCCTTGTCGTCGACAACGGGATGATCGAGGGCCGGCACCGGATCCTGCCAGATCAGATCCTCCTTCGGCACCAGCGGGCCAAGGTAGCGCACCTTCGGACCCATGTCGCGATGGGTCAGCTTGAACCAGGCGCGGGCGAAGGCGTCGGCGAACTGATCCGGGTTCTCCAGGAAGCGGCGCGAGATCTTCTCGTAGGCCGGATCGAAGCGCAGCGCGAGGTCGGTGGTGAGCATCGACGGCGCATGCCGCTTCGACTTGTCATGCGCGTCCGGCACCGTGTTGGCGCCGGCGCCGTGCTTCGGCTTCCACTGATGCGCGCCGGCCGGGCTCTTGGTCAGCTCCCATTCGTAGCCGAACAGATTCCAGAAGAAGTTGTTGCTCCACTTGGTCGGCGTCGTCGTCCAGATCACTTCGAGGCCGGAGGTGATGGTATCGCCGCCCTTGCCCGAGCCGTACTTGCTGGCCCAGCCGAGACCCTGCTGCGCGATGTCGGCGCCTTCCGGCTCGGCCCCGACCAGCGACGCATCGCCCGCGCCGTGGGTCTTGCCGAAGGTGTGACCGCCGGCGATCAGCGCCACCGTCTCTTCGTCGTTCATCGCCATGCGGGCGAAGGTCTCGCGGATGTCGCGCGCGGCAGCCAGCGGATCGGGATTGCCGTTCGGGCCTTCCGGGTTGACGTAGATGAGGCCCATCTGCACGGCAGCGAGCGAGCCCGCGAGCTCGCGGTCGCCGCTGTAGCGCTCGTCGGCGAGCCACTTGCCCTCGGGACCCCAATAGATGTCCTGCTCGGGCTCCCAGGTGTCGGCGCGGCCGCCGCCGAAGCCGAAGGTCTTGAAACCCATCGATTCCAGCGCGACGTTGCCGGTCAGCACGAACAGGTCGGCCCAGGAGATTTTCTGGCCGTACTTCTGCTTGATCGGCCACAGCAGGCGGCGAGCCTTGTCGAGGTTGGCGTTGTCTGGCCAGCTGTTCAGCGGCGCGAAGCGCTGCTGGCCGGTGCCGGCGCCGCCACGGCCGTCGCCAATGCGATAGGTGCCGGCGGCGTGCCAGGCCATGCGGATGAACAGCGGACCGTAATGGCCGAAATCGGCCGGCCACCAGTCCTGCGAATCGGTCATCAGCGCGTGCAGGTCCTTGACCAGCGCGTCGAGATCGAGGCTCTTGAATTCCTTGGAATAATCGAACGCCTCACCGAGCGGATCGGAGAGGTTCGAGTGCTGATGCAGGACCGAGAGATTGAGCTGGTTCGGCCACCAATCCTTGTTCGAAAATCCCTTCAAGCCGCCCGAAAACGGGCACTTGCTGACGTCATCCATGTTTCTCTCCTGACGTGATCGTCATGGTTCCCCCCTGGGGTGGGAGCCGGGACCCTACGCGGCTGCTTCGATCAGGGGAAATTGAGATTGGTGATCGCAACGATAAGATTATCTGATGAACCTGGTCTGACGCCATTCAAACGCATATGGACACGGTGCATGACCGTTGCATCTCAAGATTGTGGTCAGGGAAAATTGACTCCGCGGCGGTGAACGATAAGATAAACTGATGATACATTTGACGATGCGGCAGCTTCGCTATTTCGATGCGCTGGCGCGTCTCGGCCATTTCGGCCGCGCCGCGGAGGCCTGCGCGATCTCGCAGCCGGCGCTGTCGATGCAGATCAAGGAGATGGAGGACGCGCTTGGCGGCGTGCTGCTGGAGCGCAATGCGCGCCAGGTGGTGCTGACGCGATTCGGCGAGCAGCTCGCCGAGCGCGTGCGCGAGATCCTGCGCTCGGTCGATGAGCTCGGCGATTTCGCCCGCGCCTCGCGCGACAAGCTCACGGGCCGGCTGCGGCTCGGCATGATCCCGACGATCGCGCCCTATCTGCTGCCCAAGGTGATCGGGAACCTGACGCGCAGACATCCCGAGATCGACATCCACGTCCGCGAGTCCAAGACGCCGAAGCTGATCGAGGAACTGGTCGAGGGCCGCCTCGATGCCGCGATCGTCGCGCTGCCGGTGTCGGAGCCGTCGCTGACCGAGGTCGCGCTGTTCGCGGAGAGCTTCCTGCTGGTGCGGCCGCCGGAATATGAAGGCGCGGCGGTGCCGAGCAGCGAGATGCTGCGCGAGATGCGGCTGCTGTTGCTGGAGGAGGGGCACTGCTTCCGCGACCAGGCGCTGTCGTTCTGCAACATGCAGGCGCCGCGCGAGATGCTCGATGCCTCCTCGCTGTCGACCCTGGTGCAGATGGTCGGCGCCGGCATGGGCGTGACGTTGATTCCGGAGATGGCGGTCGGCGTCGAGACGCGGTCGGCGTCGGTGTCGCTGGCGCGCTTCGCCGATCCGCAGCCGCAGCGCACGGTCGGCATGGTCTGGCGCAAGACCAGCCCGCTCGCCAAGCAACTGATGCAGATTTCCGAGATCGTCGGCAGCGCGGCCGAGGGTCTGCGCAAGCAGGCCGCGGCAGCGCAGGGCCGCAAACGGCGAAGCTGATCCTTCGGGACCATCCCGTCCGAGGCGGCGTTGTCCTTCCTTAAGGAAGGACATCCTCATGAAATTGGCCTTGATCGCATCCGCTGCTGCGCTCGCGTTGTCGAGCCAGCTCGCCTTGGCTGATAGCAGCGGCACGGGTGGCAGCTGCGCCGGCGCCTCCCGCGACGCGACAACCTCAACGCCGGGCGGACCCGGAAACGCGACGGGGACGACCGGAATGGGATCGGGCGCGGCGGAAGCCGCCGCTGCGGCGGGGAACGGATCGGGGCGCACGCCATCGGCGCCGAATGACGCCACCGGCTTGCTCGACAACAACAGCCCGAGCACCGGCGCCGACAATTCCGGCAGCTCGAGCAATCTCGGCCGGCATTGAAGGGATGTTCGCCGGCGATCGCGCTTTTGCAATGGAACGGTCGCGCCGACAGGTGGTTCGTAGCGACGAGCAGCTCATTTGCTCGTCGCCGCGATCGCGGCGGAGGACTGCGCCGGATGACCTTCGCGGCAGTCATGCGTGATGACCTTGGTCGAGGAGTCCTTGCGATGCGAAGCTTGAACTATGTGGGAGCGCTGGCCCTGTCCGGCGCAATGCTGGCCGGAGCGAGCGCTCCGGCGTTGTCTGCACCCGTCGCTGCGCTGTCGGCCGCGGCGAAGGCCGACGTTGCGCCGCTCAGCACGGTTCAGGTCCGCTATGGCGGCTGGCATGGCGGCGGCTGGCGTGGTGGCGGTTGGCGTGGCGGCGGCTGGGGCTGGGGAGCAGGCGCGCTCGCAGCCGGCGCGCTTCTCGGCGCCGGGATCGCGGCGACGGCATCGCCTTATTACTACGACGATCCCTATTATTATGGCCCGCCCTACGGCTATGTCGGCGTCGGCTACGGGCCGTATTACGGCCGTCCCTACTATGCCCGTCCGTATTGGCGGCATCGCTATTATGGCTGGGGTGGTCCGTGGGGCGGCCCCTGGTGAGATCGGCTGATTGGTTCCGGATGCCCTGTCGTCTGCGCGAGCGATCGCGCAGACGATTTCGTGTTTGCTGCGAGCTGATCGTGATCGCGTGGCAGCCAGAACGCTAAAGGCAAGTTGATCTTGCTCAAAGCTGCTCCTCGCTCCCGTGGTCCAATAAGTTCGACACGGGAGAGGAGCCGGAAATGCAAACACCAGTTCAAATCGAATTTGAAGGGATTCGCGTCTCCGCTGAAATCCGGGCTGCCGTTGAGCAACATGTCGCGGAACTGGAGAGCCGCTTTGGCCGGATCACCGCGGCGCGCGTCATGGTCAAAGGTCCGGGCGGTCATCACCAAACCGGCGGTCAATATCTGGTGAGCGTTCGGCTGGCGCTGCCCGACGGTCGGGAAGTCCACGTTGGACGTACCCCGAAGCTGGATGAACGGTACGTCGACTTGACCTTCGCCGTGGACAACGCATTCAAACGCGCGCGTCGACAACTGCAGGACCGGGCGCGACTGATGCGTGGCGATGTCAAGACGCACGAGCCTCAACCGATCGGAACCGTTGCGCGTATCGATCCAAGCGGCCAGTTCGGCTTTCTGGAAGCCGCCGACGGCCACGAAGTCTATTTCAACTGTAATAGTGTCGTTGATGGTGGACCAAGCATCGTGCCCGGCGCCCGCGTAAGCTACGTCGAGGAGATCGGAGAAAAAGGACCGCAGGCGAGCACGGTCAGATTGCTCGGGAAACATGGGCTGCGGGCTTAGATCGGCGGCCGAGACGCGAGCGGCGAGCAGGTTTGACGTTGGAGGTAACCGATGATTGGTGATCGCCTGCGTTTGTTCTGTCTTCATGGCACGGAAGGGCTTGGCGAAAAAATCGCTCACGCGCTCGGATGCCGTCTCGCCGCTGTCGAAGAACGCAGCTTCGAGGACGGCGAACACAAGGTGCGGCCGCTGGAAGTTGTCGCCGGCTGCGACGTCTACGTTCTGCATAGCCTCCATGGCGGTCCTGACGAGAGTCCGAACGACAAGCTGTGCCGGCTGCTGTTCCTGGTCGGAGCGTTGAAGGATGCCGGTGCTGCGCGGGTGACGGCGGTCGCACCGTATCTGTGTTATGCGCGAAAGGATCGGCGCACCAAGGCCAATGACCCCGTCACGATCCGTTATCTTGCGACCATGTTCGAGGCGATCGGTGTTGATGCAGTGGTGACCCTCGAAGTTCACAACGAGGCCGCGTTCGAGAACGCGTTCCGTTGCCCATCGGTAGCGCTGAGCACGGCGCCGCTCTTGATCGGCAGGATCAAGGCGATCGCGGCTGATCGGCCGATTGCCGTGGTTTCGCCGGATCTCGGAGGCGGCAAGCGCGCGGACCTGCTCCGCGAGGTTCTGGGGAAAGCGCTCGGCCGTCCGATCGGCAAGGCATTCGTGGAGAAGCATCGCAGCTCCGGCGTCGTTTCGGGCGACTTGTTCGCCGGAGAGGTGGCGAACGCGCTGTGCGTGATCGTGGATGATCTCATCAGCAGCGGTGGAACCCTGGTGCGGGCGGCGAAGGCGGCCCGTGCCCATGGGGCCGAAGAGGTGATAGCTTGCGTGGCGCACGGCTTGTTCATGCCGGGCGCGGCAACGACGCTCGCCGACCCTGCGATCGGCCGCATCATCGCGACCGACAGCGTGCCACCGTTCAGGCTTCCGCCGGGCGCGGTTCGCGATAAGCTCGAGATTGTCTCGGCGGCGCCCCTTCTCGGAGAGACCATTCGTCGGCTGCACCACAACGAGCCGCTGACGGAGCTGCTTCCGTATCAGGATTGATCCCCGCAATTCAAATTCTGGCTCACGCCGTGAGCTGCCGCTCAAGCTGCGCTGCGTCCGCCTTGGCAAGTTTGAGATAGGTGCGCGCCAGCCGCGGCCATTTTTCCGGCGTCCGTGGATGGGCGTCGGCGAGATGAGCGATGGATAGCCTGGCGCGCAGCATGGCGCGGCCAATCCGATAGAACAAGAACAGTCCGCTGGCCGGGTCATCATTGAGCTGGACGGCCAGATATCGCCGAAGCCTCTCACCGACCCACGGTCCTCCCAGTCGAGCGCATTCCAAGTGCAGGAAGGCAATTTCGTCCAGTGCATCCGACGTCCGCAAGCGGGCATTGAACTCCAGGCAGTCGATGATGGGGAAGGGAGGGCTCAACCAGATATGTTCCGGCCGCAGATCGCCATGGCCGTCGAGGACGAGCCGGTGATGCACCCGCTGCGCCAGTAGATCGGTCCGCTGCCGCAGGAAACGGCATTGCAGGTTGGCGATGCGCTCGATGGTGCCGCGGGGCAGGTCGAAGGCCGACTCGAGCAAACCTCGCCGATCCGCCAGAACTGCCTTTTGCAGGGTCACCATGTAGCTCTCCGGATTGATCATGATCCGGCGCGCATGCGAATAGAAGCGGCTCAAGCGACTGGCCAAACCATCGATCTGGGCCTGGGAGACCTTGCGATTGCGAAGCCCGACTTCGAGTGTTTGGCCTTCGTCGAGCCGGCGCATGACGACGAGCCAATCAACGATGTGTCCGCCTCCTCTGATGGCGTAACCACCCGGCGCAGCCGTCAGCGGCACCAGGCCGTGATAGACGTCGGGCGCCAGCCTTCGGTTCAGCGAAACCTCAGCGCGGCAGGCCTCTGCGCGGCGCTCAAGGCTGGAGAAATCGAGATATGGAAAATGAACCGGCTTCTTGAGCTTGTAGACGCGCTCGTCAACCATGAAGACCCAGGACATGTGGGTCTCCCGCGTGATCACAGCGTCGGGCGCCGGGACATAACTGTCCGGCCGGCTGAGAAACGCCACCTTGCGAGCAAGAGCGGTCGCGCTGCCATTCTCAGCGTCCTCGCCCCAGGGTTCATTCTGCCATCCGGGCATATGATGCCTATCGCCAATCGAGGCAGCCGGCAGCTTGATACGGATCAATAGCAGTGGTTGTCCGGCTCATATCCTGCCCCTCTTCCGCATGAGGTCTGCCATGCTGTTCCAGAACCGAACCGATGCCGGCCGGCAACTCGCCGAGGCGCTGCTCAAATACAAGGGGCGGCACCCGGTCGTTCTTGCGCTGCCACGCGGCGGCGTGCCGGTTGCGGCGGAAGTCGCAGCAGCCCTCAATGCGCCACTCGATCTGCTGCTGGTCCGCAAGATCGGGCTGCCGGGGCAGCCGGAGCTCGCAATGGGCGCCATCGCGGATGGTGAGGGCATGACCACCATACGTAACCAGGACGTGATCGAGCTATCCGGCGTCACCTCCGAAGAATTTGAGGTCGTCTGCAGGGAGGAACGTGCTGAGATCGAACGGCGCCGCAAGCGCTATCTGGGCGATCGGGCTCGCGCCGAAGTCAAGGGGCAGGTTGCGATCATCGTCGATGACGGCGTTGCGACAGGCGCAACCACGCTTGCCGCCATCAAGGCTGTTCGGAAGCAGGAACCGAAAGAGCTCGTGCTTGCGGTCCCGGTCGCGCCGCCGGACGCCATCAGGAAATTGCATGCGGAAGTCGATGCCGTCGTCTGTCTGCATGAGCCTCAGGAGTTTGGCGCGATCGGCTATTTCTATCGCGACTTTCATCAGGTCAGCGACGACGAGGTGATTGCCACTTTGAGGCAGTTTCCATCAAGCAGATCCATGCACGCCTCCTGACGAGCCGGCGCCTAATGGTCGTGGGGCAGCGGCTCCCAGCGGTCGCCGACCTTCACGTAGGATCGCTTCACCGCTGCCCAGGCTGTGCGGTGAGCAATCTCTTCCTGCCGTTCGTCTTCCGCATGGGAGGCAAAGGCGTGGTTGAATGCTTCCCGATAGATGTCCTGCGCGTGCGATGGGAGGTGAGCGCGAACAGCAGGGGGAAGATCGATGTTTGTGCGATAGGGCATGGCTCTTGCCTCGGACGCTCACTGCCGCGCCTTGCTCGCGACGCCGCGGCGTTTCCACCAAAGAGGATAGAGGCAACTTGCTTCCGCCTCTTGACCGGCGTCAAATAGGGATGCGCAGACATCGAAGGGATGGCTGACGTCATGTGAGCGCCGAGGACATCGATGGACCCGTTACCGAGCGCGCTGCTAACCGATCTGTATCAGATGACCATGATCGAAGCGTACCTTGAATCGGGCCAGACTGATACAGCGGTATTTGAGTTCTTTGTGCGCAAGCTGCCGCCTCAGCGCAGCTTCCTGATGGCGGCCGGACTGGAGCAGGCGCTCGACTTCCTGCAAAACATACGGTTCTCGCAAGACGAACTCGGCTGGCTTGAGCGAACGGAAAAGTTCAGCAAGTCGTTGATCGACTATCTCGCCAATTTCCGCTTCACCGGCGAGGTTCATGCGATGCCGGAAGGCACCGTGTTCTTTGGCAACGAACCGATCCTTAGGGTTACGGCTCCTTTACCGGAGGCGCAGCTTGTCGAGACGCGCCTGATCAACATCCTGCATTTTCAGACGCTGATTGCCTCCAAGGCCGCGCGCATGGTCTTACTCGCGCCAGACAAGCTCCTGGTCGATTTTGGCTTGCGTCGCTCCCATGGTGCCGAGGCAGGGCTGCTGGCCGCCCGCGCGAGCTATGTCGCTGGATTCTCCGGTACGGCAACCCTCCTGGCCGAGAAGTCATTCGGCATTCCGACCTATGGCACCATGGCGCATTCGTTTGTTCAATCCTTTGATGACGAAGCTACAGCATTCGAGGCGTTTGCGCGCGCCAGGCCAGAGAATCTCGTCCTGCTGATCGACACTTATGACACCGAGGCGGCCGCGAGGAAGGTCGTCATGCTGGCGCCCCGATTGAAGGAACTTGGAATTGCGGTCAGCGCCGTGCGGCTTGACAGCGGGGATCTGTCTGCGCTCGCCAAGAAGGTGCGCTGCATTCTGGATTCCGGCGGACTCAAGGACACCGGCATCTTCGTCAGTGGCGGGATAGAGGAGGGTACCCTGATTGCCTTCGCTCGGGATGCGGCGCCGATCGACGGTATCGGCATCGGCACGGGCCTCGTCACGTCGTCCGATGCGCCAGCACTCGACTGTGCCTATAAGCTGCAGGAGTATGCGGGCTTGCCCCGTCGCAAGCGCTCGACGGGAAAGGCCACCTGGCCCGGCCGCAAGCAGGTTTGGCGCCGGTATGACAGGAAGGGCCGCATGCTCGCAGACATTCTTTCGACCGAGGAGGACCAACAAGAGGGGGAAACGCTGATCCAGGCGGTGATGCTCGGCGGACGCCCTATCGCCTCTCAACCTTCACTTCACGACATCCGGGCTCACGCGCGCCGGCAGCTCGATCTGCTGCCTCCGGAGCTGAGAACCTCCAAAGCGGTCGCGCCCTATCCGGTGCAGATTTCAAGCCATCTTGAACAGCTGGCAGCTGTCGCCGACCGGATAGGCTCGCGTCCCTGAATTCTGATCTGCATCAAGGGAAGCGGCTCGATCCCTCTCTAGCCTGTCAAGCGACGGAGGTGCATCGATGCCGGTACAGAATGCCGAAATTGCAGAGATGTTCGACCAGACCGCCGAACTTCTCGAGATCAAAGGCGACAATCCGTTTCGTTCGCGGGCCTATCGCAATGCTGCGCGGGTGATTGAACGTCTGCCCAGGAGCATCACCAACCTCTTGAAGGCGGGTGAGGATCTTTCCGAGCTGCCAGGTATCGGCAAGGATCTGGCAGGAAAGATCGAAACGATCGTCGCAACCCATCATTTCGATGTGCTGGACAAGCTCAAGCGTGAACTGCCCGGCGATCTCGGAGAGATCGCGGCACTCCCGGGCTTGGGTCCGAAACGCGTCAAACTGCTCTACGACAAGCTGGGCGTGCGGTCACTCGCGGACCTCAGGCGCGCGGTGAGGTCGGGTCGGCTGAGAGAGCTTCGGGGCTTCGGTGCCAAGAGCGAGGAAAAGCTCACCGCGGCGTTGGCCAAGCCTCGAGCCGAGAGGCGCTTCAGACTATCCGAGGCCGAAGCCGAAGCGGAAGCACTCCTCAGCTATCTGAGGCCAGACGCGACCGATGGAAAGGTGATCGTCGCCGGAAGCTACCGTCGCAGGCGCGATACCGTCGGTGATCTTGATATCTTGATGGTGGCACGTGACGGCCACGCCGCCGGCGGGAGACTCTCTCGATACGACAATGTCGCCAATGTGCTCGCTCATGGCGATACGCGGACGGCAGTGGTGCTGCGCTCCGGGCTGCACGTCGACCTGCGCGTTGTTTCTGAGGCCAGCTACGGCGCCGCGCTGATGTATTTCACCGGATCCAAGGCGCACAACATCTCCTTGCGCGGACTCGCTAACGATCACGGCTGGAAGCTGAACGAATATGGCCTGTTCGCCGGCAAGCGGCGCATCGCCGGAGCAACCGAGGAGGAGATCTATGGCAAGCTCGGGCTGCCCCTGATTCCGCCCGAGATGCGCGAGGATCGCGGCGAGATCGCGCTCGCAAAAGCAAAAAAGCTCCCGAAACTGATTACGCTGTCCGATATTCGAGGCGACCTGCACGTCCATTCCAAATGGACCGACGGCACCGCCGCGATCGCCGAGATGGCGACGGCCGCCAAGGCAAGAGGCTATGCCTATATGGCTCTGACCGACCATAGCCAACACGTCACTGTCGCCCATGGTCTCGATGCCGGACGTCTGTCGCGTCAGATCGACGAGATCGACCGTTTGAACGACCGGCTGGATGGATTTACGGTGCTGAAAGGCGCCGAAGTCGATATTCTGGCGGGCGGACGGCTTGATCTGCCCGACAAGATCCTGTCGCGGCTCGATCTGGTCGTTGCTTCCGTTCACTACAAGTTCGAGCTCTCGCGCAAGATGCAGACCGAGCGCATCATCCGGGCGATGGACAATCGCCATGTCTCGATTATCGGTCATCCGACCGGACGGTTGATCGGGGACCGCGAGCCTTACGAGATCGACATGGAAGCCGTCATTGCGGCGGCGGGCGAGCGCGGCTGTCATCTCGAGCTCAACGCCGACCCGGACCGGCTCGATCTCAACGATATCCATGTTCATGCCGCCAAGTCCGCGGGCGTCAAGCTGGCGATCTCGACGGACGCACATTCGACCGCTGGATTCGCCAACATGCGTTTCGGCGTCGATCAGGCGCGCCGAGGCTGGCTCGAAGCCGCAGACGTCATCAACACTCAACCCTTGTCGCGGACGAAGAAAATGCTGAAGCGCTAGCCGGATTGCTTGATCCTTCGCAACGTGGCGCACGCGAAGTTGCGCTCATCTTAGATGACAGCACAGGAGGGTGAAATGAGCTTCGGGAAGAAGATTGGTACGGTTGCGACCGCGGCCGTCCTGACCCTCGCGCTGCTTGCACCCACGGGTGCCGACGCTCGCAACGGGCGCATTGCCGCGGGAATCGTCGGCGGCCTGGCTGCCGGCGCGCTGTTCGGCGCGGCCCTCGGCGGCGGCTATTGGGGGCCGTATCCCTATTACGGCTATCCGGGGCCAGCCTATTACTACCCACCGGCACCGTATTGGGGGCCAGGTCCGTTCTGGGGACCGTACGGATACGGCGACTGCTATGTCCGAGCTGTCCGGCACAGGCGGCATGTGCATTACGTGCGGGTCTGCTATTAAATCCGCTTGCACTCGAGCAACGGGCGGGGCTGTTATATTGCCGCGGAGAGCCAGACGCATGTCGGGGCGTTTCAAGTTTCGGGCTCTGGGCCTCTTCGTCGGACTGCTCTCGTGTTGGCCGACAAACGTGGATGCCGCGAACCTCAGCAAGGCCGCGCAACGAGGCAGGACCATCCTGCAGGAAAGATGCGGGCGCTGTCATGCGATCAAATCGGTTGGCGAAAGCCCGCTCGAGAATGCTCCGCCGATGCGCGATATCTACGCCCGGTTCAATCGGCGCGAGTTGCAGGCGGAGCTGTCGGAAGGCATGGTGTCGAAGCACAGGGACATGCCGCAAATCGAATTTTCCGACGAGGACGTCTACGCGATCATGAGCTACCTCTACATTCTTGCAGTCAGGAAATGAATGCTCGCTGCTCAGGAAAGCGCTGATCCCTGCACATCGAAGCTCACTTGGGAAGCTCATTTGGCCGGCTGCGCGGTCCATTCGACGGTCTGACGGCATCGCCGCTGGTCTGGCGACACGCGATTGGGCCGGTACGAAGGCGTCCCGTCGCTGAGTGCGCGGCGGACGTGCCGGGCGGGGCCAGATGACCGGATTACGATTTCAATTCGCGGATCTGCACCGGCAGATGGTGCATCAGTTTCTCAAATTCACCGGGATCGAGCTTCTCCCACGCGATCTCGAACACCCCGCGAATGACGGTCAGCGGCGCGATGGGAAACTGCTGGGGCAGCTCCATGGCGACGTGATCCGCGAAGTCGCTGGCATGTCGCTCCTTGGTCGGCGTTCCCGCCGCGTGCCAGTTCTCGTAGTAGATCCCGCGCAGGAGGATCGGCAGCTGGGCGCCAAGCTTGATCGCCACCTCCGGAATTACGCGATCGCGCAACGCATGCAGAACAGCCCGGAGCGCGTTGTAGGCCTGTTGACGACTACCGAACTCCAGCTTCTCCTCGATCGCCTTGAGCCAGAGATTGGTCTCCTGAATGGTGTGATCCAGCGCGGTGACGCCTGTTACGCTCATGATGCGTTCTCCTAGATTGGCCACAATAGCGGCATCCCGGATCGACGGCGTCACCGCAATCACGTCCGTTGTCATGATCCGGCGAGCACGGATGCCGGCCTCGATTCAATGCGACAGCAGGGTCGGGATCGTCATCGTCCTCAGCATTTCATGGGTGACGCCGCCGAAAATGCCTTCCCGCAGGCGGGAATGCCCATATGCCCCCATCACCAGCATGTCGAGACTTTCGTCGGCGGCCAGGGACAGGATGGACGGCTGAATTTCGGAATGCTCTGCCGTCAGCTCGAGCAGCGTTGTCGTAAGTCCGGCGCGAGCCATGTGTTCAGTCAATTTCCGCGCTGAGGCCTCGGTGGGAGCAACCTGCGCCTCATTGATCGAAATCGTGACCAGCGCTTCTGCTTGAGAAAGAAACGGTCTTGCGTCCTTGAAAGCGCGGGCGGCAAGGCGGCTTCCATCCCAGCAGATGCCGATACGGTTGGCTCTGAAGGTGCCGCGGAAGATATGCGGCACGAACAGGACGGGTCCGCCCGCCTGGAGCAGGATCTCCGTCGCAGTCCTAGTGTCGTAGCTGTCCTGTGTTGCGTCCGTCTGCAGGACCACCGTCAGTCCATAGAGCCTGGCCGCAGCGCCGAGCGCGGACGCGGCTTCACCGGGCAGGTCCTCGACCGAGCGGCTTGCGTGAGAGATGTTCGCATTCCGGGCTTCCGTCTCGAAAATGGCGAGTGCAGCCGCGCTGCGTTGGGCGGCGCGTTGCCGCTCCATTTCGAAGATCTCTGAAGCGGCGACTGCTGCGCCCGCGCCTCCATCGACCACATACGCGCTACTGGGCGGGATGTATCCGACTGCAATCGCATCGAGATGGGCGTCGAACCGGGCAGCCAACGAGACGGCGGCATCAACGACAGGCTGCGGTGGCTGCTCGGTCGGAATATGCACGAGAATGTCGTTGATATTGATCACGACGACCTCCCTCCGGGACCCAATCCATACTCTCCGTCGGATGAAGCGGCATGTTGACTTGAATCAACAGTCAATGGCCGGCCGTCACTAACCGGTCCGCCGCAAAGTTGTGCTCCGCTCGGGGGAGGGGGCACGGCCCCGTTTCGTGGTCTAGCGTCACACCGGAATTTCGGGTTCCGCTAACCGTTCGCGCTTTGGCTCCGCGATTTCGGTCATCGTCGCCTCGGTGAGCAGGAGGATGCCGGCAACCGACACCGCGTTCTCGAGGGCTGTCCGAACGACCTTCGCGGGATCGACAATGCCGGCCTCGACGAGATCGACATATTGCTTGCGCGCGGCGTCAAACCCGAAACTGCCGACGCCACTCAGCATGCGCGCCACGACCACGCCGCCATCCGTTGCCGAGTTCTCCGCGATCTGGCGAGCGGGGGCCTCGAGCGCGCGCTTCAAGATCTGTACACCGGTCTTTTCGTCGCCTTCGCAGAGTGCTTCCTCCTTGCCGACGGCTTCGATGCATCGAAGCAAGGCAAGCCCGCCGCCCGGCACGATACCTTCTGCAACGGCCGCCTTCGTCGAACTGATGGCGTCGTCAAGCGCCTCTTTTCGTGATTTCATCTCAGCTTCAGTCGGCGCTCCGACACGGATAACGGCAACCCCGCCCGACAGCTTGGCGAGCCGCTCCTCAAGCTTCTCCTTGTCGTACTCGCTGGTCGTTTTCTCGATCTCGCGGCGGAGTTGTTGCAGCCGCGCATCGATCTGGCTGCGTTCGCCCTTGCTGCCGATCAGCGTGGTGTTTTCCTTGTCGGCAACCACACGGGCGACATGTCCCAACTGCTGCAAAGTGGTGTTTTCGAGCTTCGAACCGAGATCGTCGGAGATGACCTGGGCGCCAGTGAGGATTGCAATATCCTGCAACATCGCCTTGCGTCGCTCACCAAAACCGGGCGCCTTGACGGCGCAGCCTTTGAGCACGCCGCGAAGCTGATTGACGATGAGCGTGGCCAACGCCTCGCCTTCAATGTCTTCGGCGATGATCAGGAGCGGTTGTGCCGACTTTGCGATCTGTTCGAGCAGCGGAATGAGGTCGCGCAGGGCGCTGATCTTGTGGTCGCACAACAGGATGAATGGCTCTTCAAGCACCGCTTCCATGCGATCGGCATCGGTCACGAAGTAGGGCGACAGGAAGCCGCGGTCGAATTTCATCCCTTCCACCACGTCGAGCGACGTTTCGGTGGTCTTGGACTCCTCCACCGAGATCACTCCATCGCTGCCGACTTTCTCGAGCGCATCGGCGACCAGCGCGCCAATCGATGGATCATTGTGAGCCGAGATGGTGGCGACCTGAGCTCTTTCCGCCTTTGTCTTGACGGGGCGCGCCATGGCATGGAGGGCCGCTATCGTCGCGTGGGCAGCGCGGTCGAGGCCCCGTTTCAGATCGATGGCACTGGCGCCGGCGACCACGTTCCTGACGCCGTCGGCAAGAATCGCATGTGCCAGGATCGTCGAGGTGCTTGTTCCGTCGCCAACGAGATCGCCGGTCTTCTCCGCGGCCTGACGCAGCACCTGCGCTCCGAGATTCTCCTCCGGATCCTTGAGGTCAAATTCCTTGGCGATCGTGACGCCGTCGTTGCATACGATCGGGGTGCCCCAGCTCTTCTGGATCAACACTGATTTTGATTTGGGGCCGAGCGTCACGCGCACGGCGTCCGCAAGCAGCGAGGCTCCGCGCAGGATCTTTTCACGGGCCGCGGAATGAAACAGCACCTGCTTGTGAGGCATCAATCGCTCCTCAGAAGGACGGCTTTCATCAGATCAAGATAGAAGTGACGCCGTTTTGGACGCTTGATCCTGATCAAGCCTAGGCCTGGGAGCAACTCGCCGGTCGGATGCCGAGTGGTCTTGCATTGCCCACCGAGCAAGCCTACGCTGTTGCAAGCTTTAGTAGAAAACAGCTTTGCTGCGGTAACGCGCCGCGCAGCTTGCGCTGCGAAATTCATTGGGAGCGGGACGTGCGCTCTATTCCAATTCCTCGGCTCAATGGGGCTTTTTGGACCATCGTCCTTCAACTGATGGCCTGCTTGCTTCCCGGCCTCACCTGGGCCGATGCTCCCGGCAAGCCGGCGTTGACGGTTATTCTCGCGCGCAATGAAATCCTCGCCGGCCAGACGATGGGCTTCAGCATATGGATCGAGAATGCGACCGAAGCCAGGATCATGGACGCGGGTCTTAGCTTGTTTGGTCCTCCTTCTTTGAAGATCGGAAGCCTCGGGCCAGACGGCACATGCGACGTGAAAGACACCATCGGTCTCGGCACCGTTGAGCCCGGTTCGACTTTGGTGCGCAGCAGAATGTGCCTCAAAGCCGATTCCAGCATCGCAGAGCGGGACGAGAACCTGGCGTTCAGTGTCAGTTATTCGCTCCAAAACGCGAAGGACAACAAAACGATCGCCGGCGCATCTGTTGCGGAAAAGAAGATGAGCATCGGTCTTTTCGGGACTGAGAGCGTGGGCGGTGTTTCGCTCCGCCTCGCGTCGTACGTCATTCCCGGCACGTTCTTCTTGATGATTTTGCGGCTATTCGCCCCCAAGGAGTCAAGAGTTGAACTGGGCGCGACCGAGTCCGTTACACTCAGCATCTTTATCTCGACTCTTTTGTTCCTTGGGACGGCGTACCTCATTCCTTCCTTGCAGCTGCATTTTGCGGGGATCGGATCGACTGTGAGCGCGATCGCGTTTCTCGCGCTGTGTGGCGCTGCAATTGTGCTTGGCGGAATCTTGGCTGCCGTCTTGCAAGGTATTTCGATGATCGGCGCCCGGGAGCGCAACGCGCGCATTGTCCAGGAAACCGACAGGGTCGGCCCGATCATTCAGAAAGCCGTGCGTGCGGCCGGGGGCAAGCTCGATCCGGTTATGATGATCGCGGATGGCAAGCAATATTTCGGCTCGCTTGTCGTGCCTGCAAGCAATGGCGGCAGGATTTTGCTCGGCTGGTTTCAGCTCAAGGCGCCTGATGCGAAGTGCCGATCGGAAATGAAAGAATGGTTCGATAAAGACGAGTTCATCAAACCCATTGATGCAGCAGCCCGATGGGGGGTCGAACCGACCATGTTCGACCCGATCAAGGAATCAAGAGCCGGCAATCTTGAGCCGACCGAATTTCTCTGGATGTACTTTGACGAAAAGGCAGCGCGGTTGCCGGCCGGGCGCGAGGATCTTGCACAAATGAAACCGCTCACCTTAACCTGAAGAGCCGGCCGGGACCGGCCTTGCGGCCGGTCCCAGGAGATCGCTGCCGCCTTGCTCGCCTGGTCGGTAAGCACTGGCGACATATTTGGGCAGTCGCCCAGCTGTACAGCTCGTTGAGAATAGCGCGCAAAGCGCGAGAAGACAATGGTTTGCGGATGACCGGCGAAGCGAGATGCCGGGGATGCTGCGCTTGTGAGGAAATCGATCTTGTGAGGAAATCGATAATGGCGCGCGCTGTCTATTGTGTTTTTGACGTTCACCTCTGGTCGCAGCCGTTCGTTGCGGCCGATTTTGATCCACGGGTTCACTTCCTTTGGTCCTCTCGTGATTATCGCGAGATGCGCAGCCAGGGGGCCAAGATCGAGCTCGCGAACCTTGTCCTTCTTCCACTGAATGATGAATTCGACCTGCGCCGGAATCACTTCTGGCCGCGCTATCAGGCGGTCGCTAGCAATATCCCGGGGACCATAACCTCGTTTGGAGATGCCTGCGATCTCGTGTGGCCTCTACGCTGCAGGCCCAAGAATCTCGACTTAACGCTGAACGAGGCCGTGTGGCACACGACGGGGAAAGTGCGGTCAACCATCTGGCTGTGGCCGTTCGGCTGGTCTTCCACGCTCGAGATCGACCTGCCTGCAGACGATGAATTTGACGGCCTGCTGGATATTGGAATCGCGTTGCGTGAGAAAGACCCGGCGCCTTTGCTCTTGAAGGGGAAGGCGGTCGGGGTATCAGGCGCGCTCGCTCATCTCTCCCAACTCGTCAGGCAGGATCTGTGCACGCCGGCCGCACAGGGAAAGGCGATGGAAACGACCCGCCTTCCGCGCTACGTAGTCTGCGCGCTTGAACTGTCGAAAGGATTTCAGATCCGTGAGAACATTCCTGTAGCGGATCAGATGCTGCTGATCGGGGCCGTGCGTGGACAGGAGCTCGACCTTGCCAAGTTTCTCAGCAATCGTCCGCTATTTACTCGGCTCGGCTACGGCAATTTTGCCGTTACAGATTTCGATGCGGGGACCGCAATCGTGCAGCGGCATTGGCAGGACCGGCCGGGCACAAAGCTCGAAAGCAATCATTGCTTCTACGTCAATACACGGAACTTTTTCTCGATTTTTCTGACACTTCACCGAATGATCGCCTACATCACCGTGAAATCAAAGGACGATGCAAGGGCGGTGGCGGCCGCATCGGTGCTTGCGTCGTTACCTATCGAGTACCAGAACAAGCTCTGCTCGGATTTCGCAGCCAACTACGCGCCGCTGCACGGTGTTCCTGTTGCCGGAAATAAGAGTCCTGCTGGGCCAGCTTCTTGAGGCAACCGTATGCAGTATCGATCCGCTGATCGTTCAGTGGATCGCAGGTTGAAGTGCAGGGACATACGAAGCGGTCTTGCGCGAGGTGCGCCTCTGCTGGAATTCGCCAACAGCGCTCCCGGATGCATCGGAACAGGCGTATCGGCAGCAAGCCGGAGCGACCTGATGAGCAGGTATGGCCACAAATAGTGCGGTGGGTCGGCCGGTTGGTCGATCACCCGCGCATTGTCTTTCGGACAGCGCTCGACGATTGAGCCCTTGACCCCGATAACCCCGTGCACGAGCGCACCATCGATCGCCTGCACTGAGAAGAGGTATGTTCCGGACTTGCCCGGAGCAAGCTTTTGCTCGAATTTCCACTCACCCCGCGGCTCCCGCCACGATGCCAGCAGCTATCCATCTGGATCAAACAGCTCGATCGCTATCGTTCCTTGCTCAGTCGCAAGCCAAAGCGAGATTACGTGCTCAGCGTACGGCGCCACCGACAACTCGAACTTTTTCGGTCCGTCCGATGTAACGACATATGGAACGAGGAACTTCTGCTGCCCAAGATCGGCGCTGACCCGATTGGTCTCCTGAGCGAGCCGCATCTCGCCGGCCGTCGAAGCCCGCGAGGCGTCCGGCTCGGAAATACTCTCTTCCGCAGCCGCACTAAAGCCAGAGCCGTACGCGAGGAAGAGTCCAACGATCGCAAGGAATCCACGAAGCTTAGACATCGCGACCTCATTCCGCAAAACCGGACACCGGAACGATTGCGCTGAAGAAACAGCCCGGCCTATTCTCGACAGGTTACCTGACTTGCTGCGACGGATGTCCACCGTGGCAGCTCAAGACCGCAATTACCAATATCGAACCCGTTTCCTCCGGGCTCTTAGGATCCGAAATGCAGTTCGCAGACGACCTAGATCAGTCTCTATCAGAGGAAATAACACGGTCAATCCAGTCCCGGTAGGCGCTTACTCGGGTATAGACGCCATATTTATGCTGCAGGGCGCAGCCCTCGCCGAAAGAGACCACGCCAACCAAGATTGCCCTGCCATTCAGACGCCAGACAAGGGGCCCACCGCTGTCTCCACCGCAGGAGTCCTTTCCACCTTTCGCATAGCCCGCGCACATCATGCTGGGCTTGATGGCGCCGTTATATGAGTTCTCGGCGTTGCATGTGGCATTGTCAACGTAGGGCACCGTCGTCATGCAAAGTGTGTCGGATGGCGTCCCTGTCTCAGTGATACCCCAGCCTGTAACTTGAAGGATCTGGCCGACGGAGAGTTTCTGGTCATTTTCGATGAGATCGATCTGCTTCCCTTTCGGCGTGCTTCTTAGTTTTACCAGCGCAAGATCGTTCTCTTGAGTTTTGGCATTATAATCTTCATGTCGAACAACGCGCGCAATCTCAGTCCACTCGCCGTCGAGGACAATATTGGTCACGCCTGTTTTGGCGCGGCCATCGCGAGGCTTGTCGGGTGTGGGAAAGCAATGCGCCGCTGTCAATACCCACTTCCCGTAGATGATTGAGCCCCCGCACAGGTAAGTCTTGCCGTCGGGGTATTTCACATTAAAGGCAACTTGCCAGTTATGGTCTTCGATGCGGCTTGGCTCACAACTGATGATGCGTTTTTCGAACGGGTGGATCTCCTCTTGCGCCGCAGCCTGGGGGTTGACGACGAGAAGGCCTATCGAAGCTAACGCGAATCGCATGGGCATGGCCGGTCTCCTTGCCACTCAATTCAGCCGTTGCACATCCTTGGCGGGGACATAGCCCTTCGCAACTCCGTGCCTGGCGATCTTGGTCCAGCTACCCAGAAACTCGATGACTTGAACTTCCGTGCAGCCGACCCCGCTCTCATTCAGGATCTCAACTGGACTTTCCTCTTCCGGAGACGCCTTGGAGCGCACCTCGATCTGGCTACAGATGACGTATTTGCCGGGCTCGACGTCGACCGGTTCGAAAGGCGGCGGTGGAAAGCCAGAGGGAGGAAGGCCAACCGGAAAGTATCCACCGATCTTATTGTAAACTTGTTGCTCTCTGTTCAGGAGCTGGCTGAGGCGCTTCACCTCGGGCTCGACCAGACGATCGATCGCCTTCACGTCAAGCAACTCGTTTCCCGGTTGCGGCTTGGCCAAGGCTTCCAACACTGCATAAGTGAGTACTCCATGACCAAGCGCATGTCCCTCCAGAGCGGCGTCCCTAGATGCAGTGAATACGCTCTCACCAATGGCGTGCTGCAGGCGAGTGGCTAGCGATTCCTGTACAATTCGCTCAGCATCCATCGCGCGCACGGTGCCGATAGCTCCCCAGCTCTTACAGGTATCGACGATGACCAGCTTCTTGGAGACTTGGACTTCCGCTATCCAGCGAGCCCAGGTCTCGATCCCGATGCCATCGGTCTCGACCGTATGCTCGCCGCCAAGTTCGGCGTCGCTTGGATAGTAGAAGTAACGCGGGACGACAATATCACCCTGTCGAGATTCGACCGATTCGCCGTGACCCGCGAGCAGTACGATCAAGGCGTCCTGGCGCCGCACCCGCTTAGCGAGATCCGCAAAGGCCAGTGAGATATTGTCTTTGATAGCACGCTCTTGCGTCAGATCGATAATCTCGACGGGCTTCTCATATCCGCCCGCTTCGGCCACGTTCTTAAATGCTTCAGCGAGCGCGCGCACGTCGTTAACAGGAAAGTCGAGATGCTTCAGTTGGTGTGCTTTGTAGTCATTAACGCCGATCTCGACGATGAACATGCGCGAGCGCGGTTCGGTCTCCTTGCTCTGCACGCCGAAGCGATTAATCTTGATCGGGTAAGGTTCGGTCGCAAGCAGATCTGCTCCATTGTAAGCCGTAACTGTAACGATGTTGTCCTTGCTAGGATCAACCTTGATTCCTTGAGAAACCGCAATTGGCCCCCTTGCATCCTTTGCATCTCGCAGCTCAGAAGGCTCGGTCTCGCCAACGGGCGTTCCGTTCAGGCGCCAGATTAGCCGTCGGCCGATACCTTTGCCAATTGTATGAGAGAGTTGCACCGTTACTTGGATGGTTTCGCCAGCTGCATCGGTGCGCAATTCCAAATGCTCGATTTTCGGCACGGGTCCGGAATCCAGAATCTTCTCCAGGTCGAGTCGAGCCTCCGCACTTTGATAGCGGCCCGTCACATCGCCTGTTAGTCGTTCCTGCACAAGTTCCGGAGCGTAGAGCTGGTCATAGAACTGCATCACCGAGTAAGTCTTGAGACCCCGAACGACCGCGAGCAATTTGTCAGCCCCATGGTCTGATGCCGCAAAGAAGCCAGCCGGTGTAATGACAAGCCATTCCCCGGTATCGTCTGCCAGCATTGCAACGAGCTCTGACCGTTTTCCGGGCTCCTTGCTCGTGATCGTCGGCTCCAAATCCCAGAGTCGGACTGTACCGTCCCAGCTCCCTGAGAGCGCCTGCCTGCCATCAAAGGAGAATGATATAGAGGTGACCATAGCCTTGTGGCCGTTGAGGCTTCTGAGTTCACGTCCACTAGCCACGTCCCACAGCTTCACTGTACCGTCCGCGCTTCCCGAAAGCGCCATCTTGGAATCGCGAGAGAGGGCAACCGCGATGATCGATTCGACATGGCCGGAGAAAGTCCTGAGCTCACGCCCCGAAGCGACGTCCCAAAGTTTCAACGTCTTATTGAGACTCCCCGAAAGCGCCTGCCTGCCGTTAGTGGAGAAGGTCGCAGATGAGATCACCTCATGAGAGCCGGCAAAGGTCCTGAGAATGCGCCCGCTGCTGAGGTCGAGGAGCTTTAATGTACGTTCGCCCAAGAGGGAGTCGCCTAATAGCGCCAGCTTACCGTCGGGAGAGAAGGCCACCGCCGTGACGGTGACTGGAACGACGAGGCTCTTAAGCTCGCGGCCGCTCGCCACTTCCCAAAGTTGAATAGTCCCCCAGAAGCACCAGGATAGCGCCAGCTTACCATCCTCAGAGAAGGCCAAGGACCAAACAAGCGGACCCCCTGTACGGCGATCAAAGGTCTTAAGCTCGCGCCCAGTCGCCACGTCCCAGAGTTTCAGCGTCCTGTCCGTGCTTCCCGAGAGCGCGAACTTGCCATCCGGCGAAAACGCAACGGACTCAATCGAGCCCGTGTGACCAGTGAACCTTCGCAGCTCCCGTCCTGAGACCACATCCCAAAGCTTCAGGGTGTTGCCGTTGCTGCCAGAGAGTGCCAACTTGCGATCTGGCGAGAAAGCCACCGAGTGAACCTGGTCCGAATAGCCGGCCAAGCTCCTAAGCTCGCGCCCCGACGCGAGATCCCAAAGTTGCAGCACGCCGTCCGAGTTCCCCGACAACGCCAGATGGCCATCCGAGGAGAAGGCTATGGCAGAGGTGAAACCATGACCCGAGAAGCCTTTGACCTCATGCCCGGTCGCCACGTCCCACACTCTCAGGGTCTTGTCGCTCGCCAGCGCCATGCTGTCCGAAAGCGCCAGCGTGCCATCAGGGGAAAGGGAAACCGAGTAAAACTCGTCCGCTTGCCTGGCAAAGCTCTTCAGCACGTGCCCCTTACCTACGTCCAACAGCTTCAGTGAGCCTCCTGTGCAAAGCCCATCCCGGTCTAGCGCATCGCAGCCGCCCCACAGCGCGAGCTTGCCGTCTCGCGAGAAGGCGACCGAATTCGTACTCCAATTAATATGACCGAAGAACCGTCTCAGCACCTGCCCGCTTGCCACGTCAATCAGTTCTAGAGAACTTCTCAGGCACGTCCCGCGGACCAGCGCGTCGCAGCCGCCCCACAACGCCAGCCTGCCGTCGCTTGAGAAAGTTGCAGAATTGAGTAGGGTCGCGTGGCTGCGAAAGCTCTTGATCTCGCGCCCGGTTGCCACGTCCCAGAGCTTCAACGTCTTGTCAGCGCTTGCTGACATAGCCAGACTACCGTTGGACGAGAAGGCTACGGCAATGACGGCGTTCGTATGGCCATCAAACCTCCTGATCTCGCGTCCCGTTGCCAGGTCCCAGAGCTTCAATGTCTTCCATCCAGCCGACAACGCCAGCGCCCCATCGGGAGAGAAGGCGACGGCGGTCACGCTTTCCGCCTGACCGTTAAAGCTCCCTATTTCGCGCCCCGTCGCCAGCTCCCACAGTTTCATGTCGTCGCCTGCGGAAAGCGCCAGCGTGTCATTGGGGGAGAATGCGACCAGGGAGATTGATTTCGTATGGCGGAGTTGCGTTACGACCCTTACGGGCGGACTTTCCGAAGCGGACGTTTCGATGGCTCCCATCCATAAGAGCGGAGCCATTCCAAACGCAACTAGCGAAACGAACGTCCGCGCGTGCATTTCCTCGTCTCCAAACAGTTGCCATTTAGTCAGGAGCGCTTCAGTTCCGCCGTCATGCTATTTGCGAACCTATTCAGCGCTTGTTCGCTGCGGATGGAAGCAAACTGCGGCAGGCTCGCGATACTTCTACTCCTCCAGAAAAAGTGCCGGGGATGTCATCACACGGGGACGAAGGCGCGTTGATGCAGATCAACATATGGTTGAAATCGGCTTCGGGAACGCGGAGGAAGTCTGTCGTCAAAAACAGCATCTCGGCAAGCAGCAGCGCCGCCGATCGAAGACGATGCCTGTGTCATTTCTATCACTGATTGCATTTATCCATTCGCAGGATAAAACTCCCGGTTGCCAGAGGTGCTTCCATTGATACGTTCTCGCAGTTGTCTCCGACGCGGTGCTTGCTGTGCGATCGATATTTGGTCCCCTTGCGGTCTGTCTGTTGGTGGGTGGTTGCGGGTCGGTCCTGCCCGTGATGGATTTTCGTCATCCCGAAGGCAACCGTTTTGACACGTTCGTTGAGAGCGTCGCCCAACACGTCCGGTGTGAACTGAGGCGCGCCATAAGGGCGAACGTCTATCGCGATCCGAAACGGCTCGCCGTGCTGCGAGGCTGGGCCGCCAAGATCGCGCTGAACCTGAAGGCGGTCGACGAGGGCTCTGTCAATCCATCCATAGCGGGCTCCAACGTGCCCATGAGCTTCGTTTTCACGGCGACCGGCCAATACAAGGGGGACGCGACGCGGGAGATGACGATGACGTATTTCCTTCTGTTTAGTGAGTTGCTCGACGAGGCTGATCCGGCTGCGCTGGATGCCAATCATATGCCCGTGCCTTGCCGGACGGCGAACGATGGGCTGGCTCCAATTGGAGGCGACCTGGGCATAGAGCAAACATTGCAGTCCTCCCTAAGATCCTGGGATTCGATGTATGTCCTGTCCGATCAGGTTCAGGGGGGGCCATTCGACACGATCAGCCACCACGTTCAGTTCGTCGTCGTCGCGGGTGGAACTGCAACACCTACATGGAAGCTCGTCAGGGTAGCGATAGATCCGTCGGGGACATTGCTGAACATAAATCGCACCACGACGGACGATTTGCTGATCACCATGGGGCCGACACAACTCGGGTCAAGGAGAGTCGCCAAGGCTGAGCGCCTGCCTTCAACGGAGCTCGACCAATCGTTTTTCACCGAGAGGCTCCGAAGTGCAATCCGGCCGCCAGGTCAATAGCGGGGCATCTCGATGAAGCTATCTCCCTCAGACGTCGCGCTCATGTTGTTCGTCGCGGCAATCGGAAACGGATTTGCACAAGCTGCGCCGAAAAGTCTTCACCCCGGCCACAGCTGTGTCAGCCATGCTCAGATCCCGATGAGCCGAGCGGTCGCGGCGGCGAATGGCTGGACGTGTATAAATTGTAATGGCGAGCTGCTGCCCAAGTCTCTTGCAACGCCCGACAAGAAATGGGGCCCTCCCTACGTGGTCGACAGGATATGTAAGGTCTACGTCAGTCCGCAATCAAACACCTGGTATGGGGACGGATCAACCTGCGCCTTTTCTTACGTCAAGGGCGCTGATCCCTGCTGATCATGAGGGGCTTCGCGCGTGCATAAGCCACGTCGCCGCCGTCTGGCGCAGCGTGTGCGGCGAGATATTCCCCGCCTGCAGCGGCGCGCTATCCGTGGCAGGTCTCAGGCCTTCTCGGAATGTCGGTCAAGGTGCTGCTCGACACCTTCGGCCATCATCATCCCGGACTGCATGCGCGAGGCCGCGGCCGCGATTACCTCGAGGGATCGCAAGCAGAACGTATCGGTGGTCGAAACGGTGGTTCACCTCGAAAAACACTTGGCGCGTGAGCCGTAAACTCTTGAGCTCATTGGTGGGCCCGGCAGGACTCGAACCTGCAACCAGACCGTTATGAGCGGTCGGCTCTAACCATTGAGCTACAGGCCCCGCGACGCTGAGGTCTTGCCGGCGGCGGGCAGGAGCGGGCCTGTCCGGCGCGGCGTCGGAACCCCAACGACGGCTCGGGCTCCGTTTACAGCCTGGCCAGCCATCCGGCAATGCCGCTGCCCGATTGTTTTGGCGCGCTTCCGTCGACGCCGGTCTGTCCCGGCGCGCCGCGACGCTAGTCCACCGAAACCCCGGCGAATTCCACCACCTTGCGCCACTTCTCGGTCTCGTCGACGACCAGCTTGCCGAACTCTGCCGGTGTCATCGCGCGCGGGATGCCGCCGGTCTCGGTGAGACGCGCCACCAGCTTGGGGTCCTTCAGCGCCTCGCCGACCGCCTTGTTGAGGATCTCGACGATGTCGGGCGGCGTGCCCTTGGGCGCCGAAATGCCGTAGAAGCCGACCGATTCGTAGCCCGGCACGGTCTCGGCGATCGCGGGCACGTCCGGCACCGTCGGCCAGCGCTGCGGCGAGGTGACGCCGAGCGCGCGGACGCTGCCGCCGCGCGACTGTTCCAGCGCCGTCGGGAGGTTGTCGAAAATCAACTGCACCTTGTTGGAGATGATGTCGGGAAAGGCCAGCGCCGAGCCGCGATAGGGCACGTGCAGCATGTCGCATTTGGTCATCGCCTTGAACAGCTCGGCCGCCATGTGCACCGAGGTGCCGTTGCCGGAGGACGCGAAGGCGATCTTGCCCGGGTTGCCCTTGCAGTAGTCGATGAACTCCTTGACGGTCTTGGCCGGTACGTCGTTGCTCACCACCAGCATGTTGGTGAGCTGCATGATGCTGGCGACCGGCACGGTGTCACGGATGAAGTCATAGGGCAGCTTCTTGTAGAGCGAGGTGCTGATCGCGTTGTTGGGCGCGACGAACAGCAGCGTATAGCCGTCGGGCGGCGAGTTGATCGCGGCGGCGGCCGCGATGTTGCCGCCCGAGCCGGTGCGGTTCTCGACCACGACCTGCTGGCCCAGGTGGTCGGACAGCCACTGCGCCATGATGCGGGCGACGATGTCGACGGGCCCGCCGGGGGCAAAGCCGATCAGCCAGCGGATGGGGCGGTCCGGATAGGCGGCGAGCGCCGGTCCCGGTTTGGCGGCGAGTCCCGCCGCGACGATCAACCCGAACAGCAGCGCGCGCGCCAGCTTCATGCTCGTCTTCCCCCATTGATTGTTGTCGTTCAGCTCGCATGCGGCGGCCCGGTCGCCCCGGCCGCCGATCGTTCAGTGCGCCGTCACTTCTTGATCAGCGGGCACGCCGGATCCGGCGGGCCGAACGCGTCATCGCCTTTGATGGTCGCGAGGATCTTGTAGTAGTCCCAGGGATATTTGCTCTCCTCCGGCGATTTGACCTGCGCCAGCACGAGATCATGCACCATCAGATTGTCGGCTCGCAGCTTGCCGTTGCGGGCGAAGAAGTCCTCGACCGGCGTGTCCCGCATCTTCGCGGCGACCGCGAGGGGATCGTCGCTGCCCGCCGCCTTGATGGCGTTGAGATAGTGCATGACGGCGGAATAGACGCCGGCCTGCCACATCGTCGGCATCCGGTTCATCTTGGCGAAATAGCGCTTCGACCATTCGCGCGTCTTGTCGTCCATGTCCCAGTAGAACGAGGTGGTGAGCAGGAGCCCCTGCGCCGCCGGCAGGCCGAGCGAATGGATGTCGGTCACCAGCGCGAGCAGCGCCGCCATCTGCTGGCCTCCCTTGAGCAGGCCGAACTCGGATGCGGTCTTGATCTCGTTCATGTTGTTGGGCGGGCCGGCGGCGATGCCGATGATCTTGGCCTTGGAGGCCTGCGCCTGCAGGATGAAGGACGACAGATCGGGCGTCGCGAATGGCGGCCGCACCGCGCCCACGACCTTGCCGCCATTGGCGATGACGACGCTGGAGGCGTCGCGCTCCAGCGAATGGCCGAAGGCGTAGTCGTCGGTGATGAAGAACCAGCTGTCGCCGCCGCGCTTGACGACCTCCTTCGCCGTGCCGGTGGCGAGTGCGCGGGTGTCGAACACCCATTGCATCGCGTAAGGCGAGCAGAACTTGCCGTGAAAATCGGCGGCACCGGTCGACTGGGTGATGAACAGCTTCTTCTTCTCGGTGGCGATGGTCTGCACGGCGAGGCCCACCGCGGAGACCGGCACGTCGACGATGAGATCGACCTGCTCGGTGTCGTACCAGCGGCGCGCGATCGCGGCGCCGATGTCGGGCTTGAGCTGATGATCGCCGACGATGACGCTGATCGGCTTGTCCAGCACCTTGCCGCCGAAATCATCGACCGCCATCTGCGCCGCGGTGACGGAGCCTTGTCCGGTCGGCGTCGAGGCCGGGCCGTTCATGTCGCTGAGCACGCCGATCTTGACGACGTTGTCGGAGATCTCGGCCTGCGCGGCGGTCGTGACCAACAGCGCGGCTGCTGCCCACGCCGCCCGCTTCAAACAGCTGAGTTGCAATCAGTCCTCCACCGGTACCGGCGTGACGCCGTTGTTTGTTCCGGCTCTGCCGGCCGGTCCGCCTATCTGCAATCAATCCAGGGCGGCCGTCAATCATGCCGGACGGCGGAGCGGTGGAGCGATCCCGTGCGCTGCAATGCCGCAAGCAGTGAGGTCGTCGCGCGCGCGCAGGATTCTCGGCCGTTCAGGCCTTGGCGGTCTTTTGCTCCTCGTGCGCAGCCTCCCACACCTCGCGCGCGGCGTCCGCATTCATGAGCGCGATACCGACGCCCACGATCAGGTCGGGCCAGATCGAGGGCCACACAAAGGCGGTCACGAGACCGACCGCGATGATCGCGATGTTGGCGAAGGCGTCGTTGCGTGCGGACAGGAAGGCGGCGCGGGTGAGGCTGCCCTGGTGGTCCCTGACCCGCGCCAGGATCAACGCGCAGCCGAGATTGACGATCAGCGCGCCGAGGCCGGTCACGGTGAGCGGCAGCGGTGCGGGTACGATCGGCGTGAAGAACTTCTCGCCGGCGGTCCACAGTCCGGCGACCGCCGGCGCCAGCAGGATCAGCGCCAGCACCTTGCCGAGTAGCGCCCGCCGCGGGGCGCTCCAGCGCAGCGCCAGCGCAATCAGGATGTTGACCGAGGCGTCCTCCAGAAAGTCGACGCTGTCGGCGAACAGCGACACCGAGCCGATCGCCAGCGCCACGGCGAACTCGATGCCGAAATATCCGAGATTGAGCGCGGCAACGGCAAGCACGGCGCGGCGAACGATGGTTGTCGCGTCCATCAGGCGTCCTCAATCCTCGAGAGCTGCGAGCCGCTCCGCCTCGGCGAGGTCGACTGCGGTATTGGCATTGAAGAACGGATCCAGCGGCACCGTCGGCCAGCTCACGATCGCGACCTTGTAGCGCGCCGTGAAGCGGGTGACCTTCCGGATGTCCTCCGCGACCAGGGCGTGCCGGAGATCCTCGCGCAGTCCGACCGGCCACAGTCCGATCACCGGGTGGATCTGTCCGCCGGACGCCGCCAACGCCAGCTTGGCCTGCTCGGCCGCCTGCGCTGTCGCCAGCCGCGCGACGAGATCACGCGGCAGGAATGGGCAGTCGCCGGCGGCGCTCAGCATCCACCGGGCCTCCGGCATGTGCGTCGCAACCCACTCGAGGCCGGCGAGAATGCCAGCGAGCGGGCCCGGGAAGCCTGCGACGCCATCCGGCACGACGGGCAGACCGTTGCCTGCGAACCGCGCGGGGTCGCCATTGGCGTTGAGGATCAGCCGGCTGCACTGCGGCGCCAGCCGCGCGATCGCGCGCTCGAGGATGGTGCGGCCGTCGACCATGCGCAACGGCTTGTCGCCGCCGCCCATCCGCTGCGCGCGACCGCCGGCGAGCAGCACGCCGGGGATCGAAGTCGAGGTCATGGCTGTCATCGCGGGTTCGTTACCACGACTGCTGCCAGGGCGTCAGTGTTGCGCCGCGCGCGATCCACCATTTGCGCCTGCCCGGCGGCCATGCCGGCATGGCCCTCCCCACGGGCCCTTGCCTGGTCCATGGGGCTGCTGGCATGACATTGCCAAGAGTGGACGTGGCGTTCCACGGGGCCTTCGGGCCATCGATCGATCCCGCGCTCCTGGCTGTGCGAAAAACGCCGGGGCCTTTCTGGAGACCGCGATGAAAGTCATCGGCCTCGCCGGCTGGAGCGGCGCCGGCAAGACCACGCTGCTGACGCGGCTGATTCCTCATCTCAGGGGGCAGGGAGTGCGCGTCTCGGTGATCAAGCACGCCCATCACAAGTTCGACGTCGACGTCCCGGGTAAGGATTCGTGGCGGCATCGCGAGGCCGGGGCCGAGGAGGTCCTCGTCGCGTCGGGCACGCGCTGGGCGCTGATGCACGAGCTGCGCGGAGCAAGGGAGCCCGCACTCGCGGAGCTTCTGGCGAAATTGTCTCCCGTCGATCTGGTCGTCATCGAAGGGTACAAGGCCGGGCCGCATCGCCGTATCGAGGTGCATCGCGCGGCCAATGGCAAGCCGCTGCTGTTTCCCGACGATCCAGGCATTGTCGGGCTCGCCAGCGACGGCGATGTCGAGACGGCGCTGCCGCGCGTTCATCTCGACGACATTCCGGCGATCGCGGCGCTCGTCCTACATCTGGCGACGCCGCGGGCGGACGTTCTCGCGCTGTGCGACAAACCTGGTGTTCCGTGATGGAGCTCGCGCGAGCTCGCACCTGTATCTTCTGGCATCCCAGGAACCCAGTTCCGAGTTCCATAGGAGGCTGCCGCCCCGGTTGACGTCCCGGAACCGCTTCTCCATGGTCGCGCGCATGATGATGACGAGGCTGGATCTGACGGGCCTGAAGTGCCCATTGCCGGTGCTGAAGACCCGGAAGGCGCTGCAGACGCTCAAGGCGGGAGAGCGGCTCGAAGTGTGTTGTACCGACCCGCTTGCCGTGATCGACATCCCGAATCTGGTGCGGGAGACCGGAGATCGGGTCGAGAGCGTCGATCGCACCGAGCACGGCATTCTGTTTCGGATCGAGAAGGCCGCGGAACCGGCCGGATCCGTGCGGCGGTGAACATCCTCTGCTGCGGGCTGCTCGAACTACGTAGTTCGCGCGCTGTCTTGGTCGGACTGTCAAGAGATTGCGCTGCTTCCTATCGTCGCAGCGGCGCCAACCCGAGCTCACAACAATGCCGCGTTCTCAGTCCAGGCTTGCGACGCTGTTGCAAGGCAAGGACAAGTTGTTCCTTCTTCACGTTTCCGCGAGCGCGCGCATGCGGCTATGAGCGTGTCCGTCGCTGACGGTCGGTACATCTCATTAGTTGATTTCATCAGGGATGGTCGTGACGCGTCGAGAAAGTAATCGAGAGCAACATGACTACAGCCGGGAGTGGCGGTCGCGTTGGTTGCACGTGAATTTGTGTGTGTGTTAGCAACACATTCGCGCTGCAGTGCGATCAATCCACCAAGATTGACCGATTATTACCATTTTACTATCGACAATTTGCCTCGGTTCTGCACCAATTGGGGCGCTTTCCGCGGAGGTTGCGGGAGACGAGTCATGCCCGCTGGGGAGCGGGCCAGGCAGACCAGCGGCACAAGAATGGTGAGGGCATAACGTCTCGGGTGGGGTGTTATGCGCATCGAGGCAGTGATGAGCGTTTGTGCGTTGCAAGACTGCTCTGGTACGCGATAGCGGGCGGGGTGAGTGGGCGTATTGATTCTGATCAAGGGGACAGAACATGACGTTGTTGCGTTGGACGAGAGTCCGTAGGGGAGGGATGCATGGCTACCATTGAAAGCGCGGGCACGCTCCCGGGCGCGCAGGCGGGGATCTTCGATCGTGAGCACACGGTCGCCAAGGCGGGGTTCAACCGCTGGCTGGTTCCTCCGGCTGCGCTGTGCATCCATCTCTGCATCGGCATGGCCTATGGCTTCTCGGTGTTCTGGCTGCCGTTGTCGCGCGCGATCGGCGTGACCAAGACCCAGGCCTGCCCGGACATGACCCTGGTGCAGGAGCTGTTCACGACGAGCTGCGACTGGAAGGTCGCAAGCCTCGGCTGGATGTACACCCTGTTCTTCGTGCTGCTGGGTGGCTCCGCGGCGGTCTGGGGTGGCTGGCTCGAGCGGGCCGGACCGCGCAAGGCGGGTGCCGTTGCAGCCTGCTGCTGGGGCGGTGGCCTCTTGATCGCGGCGCTCGGCATCTATGTTCACCAGCTCTGGATGATGTGGCTCGGTGCCGGCGTCATCGGCGGCATCGGCCTCGGCCTCGGCTACATCTCGCCGGTGTCGACCCTGGTGAAATGGTTCCCGGACCGGCGCGGCATGGCGACCGGCATGGCCATCATGGGCTTCGGCGGCGGCGCGATGATCGGTGCTCCGCTCGCCAACCTGCTGATGAACTACTTCAAGACCCCGACCTCGGTGGGTGTCTGGGAGACTTTCGTCACGATGGGCGTGATCTACTTCGTCTTCATGATGATCGGTGCCTTTGCCTATCGCGTCGCTCCGGTCGGCTGGCAGCCCGAAGGCTGGACGCCGCCGGCGGTCAAGAAGGCGATGATCTCGGAGCACCATGTGCACCTCGACAACGCGCACAAGACTCCGCAGTTCTGGCTGGTCTGGTGGGTGCTCTGCTTGAACGTGTCGGCCGGTATCGGCGTGATCGGCATGGCCTCGCCGATGCTGCAGGAGATCTTCGCCGGCAAGCTGATCGGTCTGCCCGACGTCAGCTTCAACCAGCTCGACGCCGGCCAGAAGGCCGCGATCGCGGGCATCGCGGCAGGCTTTGCCGGCCTGTTGTCGTTGTTCAACATCGGCGGCCGCTTCTTCTGGGCGTCGCTGTCGGACCACATCGGCCGCAAGAACACCTATTACTGCTTCTTCCTGATCGGCATCGTGCTCTATGCGCTGGCGCCGACCTTCGCAGCGATGGGTTCGAAGCTGTTGTTCGTGGCGGCCTTCGCCATCATCCTCTCGATGTATGGCGGCGGCTTCGCGACGGTGCCTGCCTATCTGGCCGACCTGTTCGGCACCCAGTTCGTGGGCGCCATCCACGGCCGTCTGCTGACGGCCTGGGCGACGGCCGGCATCATCGGTCCGGTGGTCGTCAACTACATCCGCGAGTTCCAGCTTGCCGCCGGCGTGCCGCGCGACCAGCTGTACAACACGACGATGTATATTCTCTGCGCCATGCTGCTCGCCGGCCTGATCTGCAACTTCTTGATCAAGCCCGTCGATGACAAGTGGAACATGAGCGCGGACGAAGTCGCGAAGTACCAGGCGGAGCTCGCCAAGAACGAGTCGGCGATCCAGCACGGGTCGTTCGGCATCGGCAAGGGCGGTCTCGACGTCAAGGCCGCCCTGTTCTGGGCCTTCGTCGGCGTGCCGCTGGCATGGGGTGTCTGGAAGACGTTGGAAAGCGCGGTCAAGATCTTCTGACCGATCGGCGATGAGACAAGCGGGGCGGCCGGATCGGCCGCCCCTTTTTTTGCGGCGCAGGGGCTTAGTTTCCGGACGACTGAATCAGCGCCATCGCCGCGCAAAAGAGCGCGGTGTAGCCGATCATCTCGTCCCAATGGTTCAGGCCTGCGGCGAACACGCCCTCGCGGCGCAGCACCGCAAGCATGGCACACAGGATCATGGTCATCCAGAGCAGGGCGGCGAGGCTGCGACCGAAGCCGATGCGGCCGAACGTGGCGAACAGGATGAGGATTGCTAGTCGCAGCACAAATCGCAGCAGGACCCTGGCCGCCGGAAGCTCAGCGGGCCTGTCGGTGGAGATGAGCATCGCGCAGGTAACACCGGCTCAGAAGTTGTCGCAGCAGAACAGGTCGGCAAGCCCGGGTTCGGCCTGGACGCCGCGCCTTGCGTCAGTCTGCGAGACGCCGGGCTCGAGACGGCGGGCCTCGGCGGCTGCGTGGAGAATGGCGAGGGCGAGATCGGCGTGGCGGGCTTCGACGCAATGATCGAGCCAGTCCGGCAATTCCCGTTGTTGCGACAATGCGCAGTGCCATTCGCCGTCATCATAGGCGATCCGCCGGAGCTGCCATCGTGGCAATTGCAGCGCGACCAGCTCCAGCGCGGCATCGATCCGCGCGTCGGTCTCCAGCAATCGTGCGATCCGCAGCCGGCGTCGCCCTCGCGCCGACAACGGTGAGACGCCCTCGTCTTCGCCAAGCAGGGCCGTCAGCATCGCCGTCGTGGTCTGCGCGAGTTGTACCCGCTCGGGCACATCCGGTCGTGTCGTCAAGGCAGCCATGCCGGCCTCCCGTCGTCAGTGAGCGATGGCCCGATGGGCCTTGATCGGCAATGTGGTCGACGGCGGCGTAGGAATGCGAGAGGGGCGAAGGCGGGAAGAAATAGCCGGCGCATAAAGACGCCGCGGCGGCATGGCCGGTTCATATGCGGCTGCGGCCGCGCGGTTCTGCCGGGGGGCGCGAGAACGCCGCGGTCTTTATGAGATTCCTATAACTCTGTCGGCAGTGCTGTCTCGAAAACCTATGAGGTCGGATGCCATCTGTCCGCGATGGAACGGACCGTGGCCGCACCGGCGCTCCCGGCCGCTCCAAGCGTTGCGCGTCGTTCGCGCGCATGAGGAGCACACCCATGTTGGACATCCTGATGCTGGCGCTGGCCGCCGGCTTGTTCGCCCTGGCGATCGGCTACACCTACGCCTGCGAGCGGCTCTAGGAGACGAGCCATGATCTTCGACTATTCGCTCGCCGGCGCGGTATCGCTCGGCCTTCTGATCTACCTCACCTACGCGCTGTTGCGGCCCGAGCGGTTCTGACCGCCACCGTCGCACCTTCAAGGACAACATCCCCATGACTGTGATCGGCTGGATCCAGATCCTGCTCTACTGCGCCGTCATCGTCGCGCTTGCCAAGCCGCTCGGCTGGTACATGACGCGCGTCTTCAATGGCGAGCGCACCTTCCTGTCGCCGGTGCTGCGGCCGGTCGAGTCCGCAATCTACTGGATCGGCGGCGTCGACGAGCGCCGCGAGCAGCATTGGCTGACCTACACGGTCGCGATGCTGCTGTTCCATGTCGGCGGCTTCCTGATCATCTACGGCGTGATGCGCTTGCAGGCCGTGCTGCCGTTCAATCCCGCGGGACAGTCAGCGGTCGCCGAGGATCTCTCCTTCAACACCGCGATCAGCTTCCTGACCAACACCAATTGGCAGAACTACGGCGGCGAGAGCACGCTCTCCTATCTCGTGCAGATGCTCGGGCTCACGCACCAGAACTTCCTGTCGGCCGCGACCGGCATCGTGCTCGCGATCGCGCTGATCCGCGGCTTCTCACGCGCCTCGGCGCGGACCGTCGGCAATTTCTGGGTCGACGTCGTCCGATGCACGCTCTATGTGCTGCTGCCGCTCTGCATCGTCTACACGCTGTTCCTGGTCTGGCAGGGCATCCCGCAGACGCTCGGGCCCTATGTCGAGGCCACGACGCTGGAAGGGGCGAAGCAGACCATCGCGGTCGGCCCGGTGGCCTCGCAGGTCGCGATCAAGATGCTCGGCACCAATGGCGGCGGCTTCTTCAATGCCAACGCCGCGCATCCGTTCGAGAACCCGAACGCGCTGTCGAACTTCATCCAGATGCTCTCGATCTTCGCGCTCGGTGCCGCGCTGACCAACGTGTTCGGCCGCATGGTCGGCAACCAGCGCCAGGGCTGGGCGCTCCTCGCCGTGATGGGCGTCCTGTTCATCGCCGGCGTCGCCATCACCTGCTGGGCCGAGGCCAACAGTACGACCACGTTGAACGCGCTGGGACTGACGGGCGGCAACATGGAAGGCAAGGAGGTCCGCTTCGGCATCGTCGCGTCGTCACTGTTCGCCGTGATCACGACGGCCGCCTCCTGCGGCGCGGTCAATGCCATGCATGACAGCTTCACCGCGCTGGGCGGCATGATCCCGCTGATCAACATGCAGCTCGGCGAGATCATCATAGGCGGCGTCGGCGCCGGGCTCTACGGCATACTGCTGTTCGTCGTGCTCGCGATCTTCGTCGCCGGCCTGATGGTCGGGCGCACGCCGGAATATGTCGGCAAGAAGATCGAGGCGCGCGAGGTCAAGATGGCGATGCTGGCGATCCTGGTGCTGCCGCTGATGTATCTCGGCTGGACCGCGGTCGCGGTGGTGCTGCCCTCGGCCGTCGCGTCGATGGCCAATGCCGGTCCGCACGGCTTCACCGAGGTGCTCTACGCCTACACTTCCGCGACCGCCAACAACGGCTCGGCATTCGCAGGACTCACGGGCAACACCTTCTTCTACAACCTCACGCTCGCGTCCTCGATGTTCGTCGGCCGCTTCTTCATGATCATTCCGGCGATGGCGATCGCGGGCTCGCTCGCCGGGAAGAAGTCGATCCCGCCCTCGGCCGGCACGTTCCCGACCACGGGCGGCCTGTTCGTCGGCCTCGTGGTCGGCGTCATCCTGATCATCGGCGGCCTCACCTTCTTCCCGGCTCTCGCCCTCGGTCCGATCGTCGAGCATCTCGCGATGGCCGCCGGCACCGTGTTCTGATCTCGGAGCAACCTCCATGGACACCATGAAACTGCAGAAGCGCTCGTCGATGTCGACGATGCTCGACCCGAAGATCGTGCTGCCGGCCATCAAGGCCGCGGTTGTCAAGCTCGCCCCGCGGCTGATGATCAGAAATCCGGTGATGTTCGTGGTCGAGGTCGTCGCCGCGCTCACCACGGTGATCTTCCTGCGCGACGTCGTGACCGGCGGAGCGAATCTCGGCTTCACCTTCCAGATCATTCTCTGGCTGTGGTTCACCGTGCTGTTCGCCAATTTCGCCGAAGCCGTCGCCGAAGGCCGCGGCAAGGCACAGGCGGATTCGCTGCGCAAGACGCGCACCGAGAGCCAGGCCAAGCTGCTGACGGGCACGAACCCGGCCGATCACACCTACAAGCTCGTGCCCGGCACCAGCCTGAAGGTCGGCGATCTCGTGCTGGTCGAGGCCGGCGACACCATCCCTTCCGACGGCGAGGTGATCGAGGGCGTCGCCTCGGTCAACGAGGCTGCCATCACCGGCGAATCCGCGCCCGTCATCCGCGAATCCGGCGGCGACCGCTCGGCGGTGACCGGCGGCACGCAGGTGCTGTCGGACTGGATCCGCGTCAGGATCACGGCCGCGCAAGGCTCGACCTTCATCGACCGCATGATCAAGCTGGTCGAGGGCGCGGAGCGGCAGAAGACGCCGAACGAGATCGCGCTCAACATCCTGCTCGCCGGCCTCACCATCATCTTCGTGTTCGCGACGGTGACGATCCCGAGCTACGCGGCCTATGCCGGCGGCTCGATCTCGGTGGTGGTGCTGGTGGCGCTGTTCGTGACCTTGATCCCGACCACGATCGGCGCGCTGCTGTCGGCGATCGGCATCGCTGGCATGGACCGCCTGGTGCGCTTCAACGTGCTGGCGATGTCGGGCCGCGCGGTCGAGGCCGCTGGCGACGTCGATACGCTCCTGCTCGACAAGACCGGCACCATCACGCTCGGCAATCGCCAGGCGACTGCATTCCGTCCCGTCAAGGGCGTGAGCGAGCAGGAGCTCGCCGACGCGGCGCAGCTCGCATCGCTCGCCGACGAGACACCGGAGGGCCGCTCGATCGTGGTGCTCGCGAAGGACAAATACGGCATCCGCGGCCGCGACATGGCCGAGCTCGGCGCCACCTTCGTGCCGTTCACGGCGCAGACCCGCATGAGCGGCGTCGATGCCGGCGGCTCCTCGGTGCGCAAGGGTGCGGTCGACGCCATCCTCAACTCCATCGGCGGCGGCCCCACCCAGCCCGTCTCCGGCAACACGGTGCGCGCGGTTCAGCCGGTCGAGAGCGAGCTTGTCCGCGAGATCCGTGCAATCTCCGACGACATCGCCAAATCCGGCGGCACGCCGCTCGCGGTCGCCAGGGACGGGCGCCTGCTCGGCGTCGTCCAGCTCAAGGACATCGTCAAGGGCGGCATCCGCGAACGCTTCGCCGAGCTGCGCCGGATGGGCATCCGCACCATCATGATCACCGGCGACAACCCGATGACCGCGGCGGCGATCGCCGCCGAAGCCGGCGTCGATGATTTCCTGGCGCAGGCGACGCCTGAGGACAAGCTCAAGCTGATCCGCGACGAGCAGGCCAAGGGCAAGCTGGTGGCGATGTGCGGCGACGGCACCAACGATGCGCCCGCGCTGGCGCAGGCCGATGTCGGCGTTGCCATGAACACCGGCACGCAGGCCGCGCGCGAAGCCGGCAACATGGTCGATCTCGACTCCAACCCGACCAAACTGATCGAGGTGGTCGAGATCGGCAAGCAGCTCTTGATGACGCGCGGCGCGCTGACGACGTTCTCGATCGCCAACGACGTCGCCAAATATTTCGCGATCATCCCGGCGATGTTCCTGGCGTTCTACCCGCAGCTCAACGTGCTGAACGTCATGAACCTGGCGAGCCCGCAGAGCGCGATCCTGTCGGCGATCATCTTCAACGCGCTCGTCATCATCGCGCTGATCCCGCTGGCGCTGAAGGGCGTCGCCTACCGCGCCATCGGCGCCGGCGCGCTGCTCGGCCGTAACCTGATGATCTACGGGCTGGGCGGCATCATCATCCCCTTCATCGGCATCAAGGCGATCGACCTGATCGTGACCGCCTTGCATCTGGCTTAAAGCCCCAACCGCCGTCATTGCGAGCGAAGCGAAGCAATCCAGGACTGTCTCGGGCCACGCGACTCTGGATTGCTTCGTCGCTTCGCTCCTCGCAATGACGGGAGAGACACAGGAGATTCTCATGCTCAAAGAAATCCGTCCCGCCATCTTGGTCCTGGTCGCGCTGACCCTGATTACCGGGCTGCTCTACCCGCTCGCCATGACCGTCGTCGCCGGCACCATCTTTCCGGCGCAGGCCGAGGGCAGCCTGATCACGCGCAACGGCAAGGTGATCGGATCGGCGCTGATCGGTCAGGAGTTCAAGGACGACAAATATTTCCACGGCCGTCCGTCGGCGACCTCGGCCGCCGATCCGAACGACTCCACCAAGACGGTTTCTGCGCCCTACAACGCCGCCAACTCGTCCGGCTCCAATCTCGGCCCGACCAGCAAGGCGCTGGCCGACCGCGTCAAGGAGGACGTCGACAAGCTGAAGGCGGAGAATCCCGCGCAGGCCGTGCCGGTCGATCTGGTGACGACCTCGGCGAGCGGGCTCGATCCGGACATCTCGCCGGAGGCGGCGCTGTTCCAGGTGCCGCGGGTGGCCAAGGCACGCGGCTTGCCGGAGGCGAGCGTCCAGGCCGTGATCGCCCGGCAGACCCAGGGCCGTCTGCTCGGACTGCTCGGCGAACCCCGCGTTAACGTGCTTGCGCTCAACCTGGCACTCGATGCTGCCAAACCGCAATGACGCCCTGAAGGTCTTGGCCTTGAAGGTCTTGGCCTTGGCGCCGAGGTCCCTCCGTCTATAATGCCGCATGGCCAGTCAACGCCGCGATCCTGACCAACGTCCCTCGCCGGAGGCCCTGCTCGAAGCGGCCCGGCGGGAGGACAGTCCTGCCGGCAAGCTCAAGATCTTCGTCGGCGCCGCCCCCGGCGTCGGCAAGACCTATGAGATGCTGTCGAGCGCGCATGCCAAGCTGAGGGCCGGCGTCGACGTCGTGATCGGCTTCGTCGAGACGCATGGCCGCGCCGAAACCGAGGCGCTGGTGCGCGGCCTGGAGGTCGTCCCGCGCAAACGTATTTCCTACAAGGACCAGATCGTCGAGGAGATGGATCTGGATGCCGTGATCGCGCGCCGCCCCAAGCTCGCGATCGTCGACGAGCTCGCGCATACCAATGCGGCGGGCAGCCGCCACCCCAAGCGCTATCTCGACGTCGAGGAGCTGCTGTCGCACGGCATCGACGTCTACACGGCGGTCAACGTCCAGCACATCGAGAGCCTCAACGACGTCGTCGCCCAGATCACCCATGTGCGCGTGCGCGAGACCGTCCCGGACTCGGTCCTCGACCGCGCCGACGCCATCGAACTGATCGACCTCACGCCCGACGATCTGATCCAGCGACTGAAGGAGGGCAAGGTTTATGTGCCCAAGCAGGCAGAGCGGGCGCTGGAGCATTATTTCTCGCCCGGCAACCTGACCGCGCTGCGCGAGCTCGCGCTGCGCCGGACGGCCGAGCGCGTCGACGAGCAACTACTCACCCACATGCAGGCCAATGCCATCGCCGGCCCCTGGGCAGCCGGCGAGCGCATCCTCGTCTGCGTGTCGGAGGACCCGCGAGCGACAGGGCTGGTGCGCTACACCAAGCGGCTCGCCGACCGCGTCCACGCGCCGTGGACCGCCGTTACCATCGAGACCCGGCGCAACCTGCAGCTCACGGACAAGCAGCGCGACCGGCTCGCCGATACGCTGCGGCTGGCCGAGACTCTCGGCGGCGAGGCGCTGACGATTCCGGGCGTCGGCCGGCGTATCGCGGATGACCTCATCAACTTCGCGCAGGCCAACAACGTCACCCAGATCATCATCGGCAAGTCGAGCCGCTCGCGCCTGTTCGAGATCATCAGGGGCTCCGTGGTCCACGACCTCGTCAGGGGCGCCGGCAACATCAGCATCCACGTCATCGCCGGCGAGGAGGCGCCGGACACCACGAGCAGCTCGGTGCAGACGCGAGCGCGCAGCGAGCCGCTGCAGCCGAAGCCCTATCTGAAGGCGCTGCTGATCACGGCTGTCGGCCTTGGCCTCGCCGAGCTGATCCAGCCCGTCTTCGGCATCGAGAACGTCGATCTGGTGTTCCTCACGGCCGTGGTCGGCGTCGCCGCACGCTACGGCCTGTGGCCGTCACTGCTGGCGAGCCTCGCCGCCTCGCTCTGCTACAACTTCTTCTTCCTGCCGCCGCTGTATACGTTCACGATCACCGATCCGACCAACATCGGCGCGTTCTTCTTCTTCATGTTGATCGCGATCCTGGTGTCCAACGTCGCCGCGCGCGTTCGCGTTCAGGCTGACGCCGCCACCCACCGCGTCCGGACCACCGAGCAGCTCTATGCCTTCAGCCGCAAGCTTGCGGGCACCGCGACCCTCGATGACGTGCTGTGGGCCACGGCCTATCAGGCGGCGTTGATGCTGAAGGTACGGGTCGTGCTGCTGCTGCCGCAGGACGGCAAGCTCACGGTCATGACCGGCTACCCGCCGGAGGATCAGCTCGACGACGCCGACCTCGCCGCCGCGAGCTGGGCCTGGAGCAACGACCGCGCCGCCGGCCGCGGCTCCGACACGCTGCCGGGCGCCAAGCGGCTGTTCCTGCCGATGCGCACCGGGCGCGGCTCGATCGGCGTCATCGGCATTGATGACGATCGCACCGGGCCGCTGCTGACGCCGGACCAGCGCCGGCTGCTCGATGCCCTGGTCGACCAGGGCGCGCTCGCGATCGAGCGCGTGCTGCTGGTCGAAGACATGGACAAGGTCAAGCGCACCATGGAGCAGGACCGGCTCCGCTCGGCGCTGCTCACCTCGATCTCGCACGATCTGAAGACGCCACTCGCCTCCGTGCTCGGCGCGGCCTCGACGATGCGCGATCTCGCGGCCCGGCTGTCCGACAAGGAGAAGCTCGACCTGCTCGCCACCGTCATCGACGAATCCGAACGGCTCAACCGCTTCATCGCCAATCTCCTGGACATGACCAGGCTGGAATCGGGCGCAATCGTGCCGAACGCCGCGCGCCACGACGTCGGCGAGATCGTCGGCAGCGCGCTGCGGCGCGCGAGCAAGATCCTCGCCGGTCATCATGTCTCGCTCGAGCTGGCCCCCGATCTGCCGATGGTCGAGGTCGACGCGGTGCTGTTCGAGCAGGTGCTGTTCAATCTGCTCGACAACGCCGCCAAATATGCGCCTCCCGAGACCTCGATCGCGATCCGCGCGGCCCGCGACAACAACTGGGTCATGCTCGAGATCCGTGACGAAGGCGACGGCATTCCCGCCGCGGAGGTCGAGCACGTGTTCGACAAGTTCTATCGCGTGCAGAAGGGCGACCAGGTGCGGCCCGGCACCGGTCTGGGGCTCGCGATCTCGCGCGGCTTCATCGAGGCGATGCATGGCCGCATCTTCGCCGGCAACCGCACCGATCGGCCCGGCGCGGTCCTCACCATCCGCCTGCCCGTGCCGGCGCAGGCCAGACCGCTGGATACGGCCGCATGACCGGCGCTCCGATCAAGGTGCTCGTGATCGACGACGAGCCGCCGATCCGCAAGCTGCTGCGGATGGGCCTGACCACGCAGGGCTACGAGATTCTCGAAGCCTCGAACGGCAGGATCGCGCTGGAGCTGTTGGGCCAGGAGCCGGCGCTGATCATTCTCGACCTTGGCCTGCCCGACGTCGACGGGCTCGAGCTGCTGCGAACCATCCGTGGCCGCAACGAGGCCGTGCCGGTCGTGGTGCTGTCCAGCCGCGGCGACGAGGCGGGCAAGGTCCAGGCGCTCGATCTCGGCGCCGACGACTACATCACCAAGCCGTTCGGCATGGATGAGCTGCTGGCGCGGCTGCGCGCGGCGTTGCGGCATCAGTTGCAGGTGCAGGGCGAGCGTCCGGTGTTCCGCACCGGCGATCTCTCCGTCGATCTCGTCCGCCGCATCGTCAAGGTCGGCGACCGCGAGATCAAGCTGTCGCCCAAGGAGTACGATCTGCTCCGCGTCCTGGTGCAGCACGCCGGCAAGGTGCTGACGCACCGCTTCCTGCTCAAGGAGCTGTGGGACGAATTGACCGACGCGCAATATCTGCGCGTCTATGTACGTCAGCTCAGGCAGAAGATCGAGGTCGATCCCGAGCGCCCGCAATTCGTATTGACCGAGACCGGCATCGGCTATCGGCTGCGCGCGCCGGACTGAGCTTTGGCCGTATCGGCCGACTGGTCCTGTGTGTCAGGGGCGTTGGCATCGCCATTCGATGGGCGAGCTTGCGTGTACCGCGGGCGGCATCAGCTCGTTTCGTTATATTTTCGAGCAATTTTGACCAGCCGGTCATCTCGCGCTGCGGCACAGTACGTCCGCAGGCGCCCGTTCTCCGGATCAACGGATGATCGAGACCGCGGTCGTGCCACCTCATCGGCGCAGCTGATCGTGCGTTTGCATGCACGACGGTGTAAACACGGGACGTGCCATGTCTCGGCTTGTCAGAACACGATCTGAATTTGGGGGGGGCGAGGCTGCCGAGTGCGGCGCAGAGGTTGTCATCGGCGATACTGGGAAGAGCATCATGCCCGAAATTCATCTCAATCAAGGTCAGCCCGATGCGTTGCAGTGCCGCTTCGGCATGAAGGCCGGCCTATGTCCCGGTGAGGGGTTCTGCGCGTTCGATCTTTCAGCCTGCAGGGACTGTTCGAGATCGCAGCACAAGATCCAGACCTTGACGGGTTCGGAAGACCCGATGAGATCAAAGATATTGCACACCTGGATTTCGTTTGCCGTTCGTCCATCGACGTCGTTCTTGGCTCCCATCAGTGAGGTCGGTCATGGAAGAATACATTCATCTGCAGAACCTCATCCTGTTCAGGAAACGTCTCGCTGAATTCAACGATGAGTCCAAGCGGACGGTGCTCCTGAAATTGCTGACTGAGGAAGAGGCCAGGGACGCATCATTCGGAACGTCGCCTTGTCCAGTTGCGCCTCATGCGGCGGATCAGAACGTCTGATTGGCTTCTCGGTCTATCCGTCATCGAAACGACGAGCGCGAAGCTGCATTGGAATCTCGATGTATCGGCGGGCTTCGATTCCCGCGATCGTGAAAGCATGGGTGGAGGTACGCGGCATCAGCTTGCGCTTTGGAACTTTCGTCTCGCCGACGCGGTTTACGTGTCGCAATCGGGAGGATGTTCATGGCACGACAATACTCGCGCAAGGCATCGGCCAAGGTCGGCCGGGCCATGAAGAAGCGCAAGGCCGGCACGCTGCGCAGCGGCGGTTCCGGTCGCAAGGTCAAGAGCCGCAAGCAGGCCATCGCGATCGGCCTGTCGGAGGCGCGCCGCGAAGGCAAGAAGGTGCCCGCGAAAAAGAGCGCGAGGGCCTCAGCGAAGAAGACGGCCAAGAAGGCGAGCAAGAAGAGCACGAAGAAGACTACCAAGAAAACGACGAAGAAGAAGTCGAAGAAGAGCTGACGAGGCGATCATTCGGGCTACGATCATCGCGCACGCCATGACCCGCAGCCGTCGCAAAATTCTCCGCTGTCGTCCCGGCGAACGCCGGGACCCATAACCCCAGGGAGATGTTATTGCGCGGGATGTGGGACAAGTCTTGTCTTACAACACCCGCCGCGGAGTATGGGTCCCGGCGTTCGCCGGGACGACGGCGGTGGGTGTGGAGGCCGCTTGCGCCACGCAGGCAGCTGCTGGCTTTCACCCCGCCTTCCTCTGCCGCGCCGCCGACCGATGCGCCTTCTTCGCCGGGCGTCGATGCGTGCGCGTCCGCCGCGACGCCGCACGCGCTGTCTTTTTTCGGCTCTTGCCGTTCAGGCTCTGCTTCAGCGCATCCATCAGGCTGACGACGTTGTCGGGCCGCTCCGCCGGTTCTGGCAGCTTGATCGGCTTGCCCGAGGCCTTGCGCTTCACCAGCGCCTTCAGCGCGGTCTCGTACTGATCCTTGAACTCCGAGGGGTCGAAATGGGCTGCCTTGGTCTGCAAGATGTGGCCGGCCAGCTCGACCATGTCCTTGCTGATCTTCGGCGCCTTGATGTCGTCGAAGAACTCGGCTTCGTCGCGCAGCTCATAGGGAAAGCGCAGCGTGGTGCCGAGCATGCCCTTGCCCATCGGCTCGATGGCGATGACGTGCTCACGGTTGGTCAGCACGATCCGCGCCAGCGCCACGCGCTCCTGGTCCTTCATGGCGTCGCGGATGACCGCGAAGGCGTCGAGCGCCGCCTTGCCGTCGGGGGCGATGTAGTAGGGGTGGTTGAGATAGCGCTGGTCGATCTCGTCGCGCGGCACGAAGCTGTCGATGTCGATCGTATGGTTGCTCTCGATCTGGACCGCCTCGAGCTCCTCCGGCTCGATCTCGACATACTGTCCCTTGGCGAGTTCATAGCCGCGGCCCTTCTGGTCGCCCTCGACGATGTCGCCGGTCTCGGCGTCCACCATCTGCTGCTTGAGCCGGTTGCCGGTCTCGCGGTTAATCAGATGGAAGCGCGTCTTCTCGACCGACGTCGACGCCGGATAGAGCACGACGGGGCAGCTGACGAGCGAGAGTTTGAGCGAGCCTTTCCAGTAGGCGCGGGGGGCCATCGTGGTCTCCTTGGACAATCCGGACGAGGCTGCAACGGGCAAGCATCGGTGTGGGTTCCATGGGCCCGGCGAAGGTCGCTTCGGGAAAAAATAATTCGCTTGACGATTTCGTAAAATCAGCATTATGGTCCGGCCCGTTCCGTTGCGTCGGAGGGGACGTATCGCGGTCGTCACGGACGTCGGCAGCGGAATGCGATGGGTGTGCCGGGTTGCAGCGTGATTCAGTCGCGCCGACGAACAATCCGCATGCACGGTCAAGTCGCGCGGTCCTGATACCCCGATGCTGGTATCCAGCGCAATGCGCGCAGGCGCATTGTCGCGACACGGTGGCCAACAAGCCCGGCGCACCGGGGAGAACGCGAAGCAGCCGTTAAAGCCGTCGCGCAGGGAGGGCCGGGATGTCTCGGCTGCACCTGTGGTACCTGCCGCCTGCATTTCTTTCTGCAGGCGGGCCATGGGGGCGGCGAGCTCCCGGCCTTCCCTGCGCCCTCTCGACTGGCAGAGGGCGGACGCCAGCACAGCCTGGGCCCTCCATGAGCCGCGGGAACGCGGAACTTTGCCCGAAGTTATCCTGCCGATGCGGCCGGTTCCACGAGTTCGCCGGCTTTGCTACGCTACCACTCAACGCGAGGGATCACCGTGGCGCTCGGGAAGCTTTCCACCTATCGCAAGAAGCGCGATTTCGACAAGACGGCGGAGCCGTCCGGCGACGCCAAGGTCGCGCGTACGGCGCGGCCGCGCTTCGTCATCCAGAAGCATGACGCAACACGCCTGCACTACGACCTGCGGCTCGAATTCGACGGCGTCTTCAAGTCGTGGGCCGTCACCAAGGGGCCGTCGCTCGATCCGCACGACAAGCGGCTGGCGGTCGAGGTCGAGGATCATCCGCTCGACTACGGCGATTTCGAAGGTACGATCCCGGAAGGCGAGTATGGCGGCGGCACCGTCATGCTGTGGGACCGCGGCTATTGGGACAGCGAGGACCCGGAGCGCGGGTTCAAGAAGGGCGATCTCAAATTCACTCTCGAGGGCGAAAAGCTGCATGGCAGCTGGGTGCTGGTGCGGATGCGCCACGATCGCACCGGCGGCAAGCGGACCAATTGGCTGCTGATCAAGCATCGCGACGAGTTTGCCCGGGAAGGCGAGGCCAACGATATCCTGGATGCCGACAAGTCGGTCGCCTCGGGCCGCACGATGGAGCAGATCGCGGCCGGCAAGGGCAAGGCGCCGAAGCCGTTCATGCTCGCCAAGACGCAGCGCATGAACGCGGATGCGGTGTGGCACTCCAACCGCAGTGACAGCGAAACCAAGCCGATTACGAAGGCCTCATCACCGAAGGCGAGGGCCGCGAAGGCAAACGGAACCAAGGCCCGCGTTGCGCCGAAGACGGTATCGTCGCTGCCCGACTTCGTGCCGCCCGAGCTTTGTACGTCGGTCGCGCAACCGCCGAGCGGCGAGGGCTGGGCGCACGAGATCAAGTTCGACGGCTACCGCGTCCAGATCAGGGTCGAGGACGGCGAGGCGACCTTGAAGACCCGCAAGGGCCTGGACTGGACCGCCAAGTTCGGCGCGATTGCGGAGGAGGCTGCGAAGCTGCCGGACGCGATCATCGACGGCGAGATCGTCGCGCTCGACAAGGACGGCAATCCGAACTTCTCCGCCCTGCAGGCGGCGATCTCGGCGGGTGAAACCGACGAGCTGATCTTCTTCGCCTTCGACCTGATGTTCGCCGAGGAGTTCGACCTGCGCCGCCAGCCGTTGCGCGAGCGCAAGGCGCGGCTGGCGAAGCTGTTGAAGGCGCATATCAAGGGCAAGACACCGCGGATCCGCTACGTCGAGCACTTCGAGAGCGACGGCGAAGCCGTGCTGGAGTCCGCACGCAAGCTGTCGCTGGAGGGCATCGTCTCCAAGAAGCTGGACTCGGCCTATCATTCGGGACGGACGGAGAGCTGGACCAAAGCCAAGACCAGGCCCGGCCACGAGGTCGTCATCGGCGGCTGGAAGACGACCAACGGCAAATTCCGATCGTTGATGGTCGGCGTCAACAAGGACGATCATCTCGCTTATGTCGGGATCGTCGGCACCGGCTTCGGCCAGGACACGGTGAAGGAGATCATGCCGGCGCTGAAGGCGGCGGCATCCGACAAGAGCCCGTTCAGCGGCAAGAACGCGCCGCGCAAGACGCGTGACGTGCATTGGCTCAAGCCCGAGCTGGTCGCCGAGATCGAGTTTGCGGGCTTCACCGGCGACGGCAATGTCAGGCAGGCCTCGTTCAAGGGACTGCGTGAGGACAAGCCGGCGCGCGAGGTCGTTGCCGAGGCGCCGGTGGTGACGACGAAGGTTGCCAGGCCGGTGGCGCGGGCCGCCGCGAGCGTCGCGACCGTCGGCACCACGCTGCACAAGACGCCGTCACGCACGAAGGGCTCGGCGACCGTGATGGGCGTTGCGATCTCCAAGCCCGACAAGGCGCTGTGGCCGGACGCCGGCGACGGCGAGCCCGTCACCAAGCTTGATCTTGCGACCTATCTGGAAGCCGTCGGCAACTGGATGATCGGGCATCTGAGGGGGCGGCCGTGCTCGATCGTGCGTGCGCCTGATGGCATCGGTGGCGAAAAATTCTTCCAGCGGCACGGCATGCAGGGCATGTCCGACCTGCTGGAGCTGGTCAAGGTCTCGGGCGACCGCAAACCGTATCTGCAGATCGACCGCGTCGAGGGATTGATCGCGGTGGCCCAGGTCGCCGCCGTCGAGCTGCATCCATGGAATTGCGCGCCGGACGCCTATGACGTCCCGGGTCGGCTGGTGTTCGATCTCGATCCGGCGCCGAACGTCGCGTTCGAGGAGGTGATCGCGGCCGCCAAGGAGATGCGCCAGCGCTTGAAGAGCCTCGGACTCGAGAGCTTCTGCAAGACCACGGGCGGCAAGGGTCTGCATGTGGTGACGCCGTTGCTGCACGGCGCGCGCGACAAGGTGAGCTGGCCCGAAGCGAAGGCGTTTGCACAGGGCGTGTGCCAATGGATGGCGAACGACCGCCCGGAGCAGTACCTGCTCAACATGTCGAAGAAGCTGCGCAAGGGGAAGATCTTCCTCGACTATCTGCGCAACGACCGGATGTCGACGGCGGTCGCCGTGCTGTCGCCGCGCGCTCGCGAAGGCGCCACCGTGTCGATGCCGCTGACCTGGGCGCAGGTGAAGAACGGGCTCGAACCCGAGCGCTACACCGTCCGCACCGTACCGGCGCTGCTGGCCAAGACCAAGGCGTGGGATGGTTATGAAGATGCCGCTGGCTCTATCAAGGCGGCCATGAAGACGCTCGCAGAGACCTCGTAGTCGCTCGGGCAGACGTGCTGTCTGCCCGAGTCGATCGCATCAGAAGATCAGATACGTCCGAGCAGGACGAGGATCAGCACGATGACGATGATCAGGCCGAGACCGCCGCCGCCGTAGTAGCCGGTGCCGTAGAACGGACCGCCGCCGATGCCGGAGAAGCCGCCGAGCAGGGCGATGATGAGAATGATCAGGATGATAGTTCCGATGGACATGTGCTTCCCTCCAGTGCCCGGCAGCGGGGCGACAACGTGCTCTGCCGTCGACGAGAAAACTGGCCGGAACTTCGAAAGTTCCGTAAGGGAACAGCTAAAATGCGGATTGTGTCTTTGCGGTCGTAGCCAACGATGACTACGTAGAGCGGGTTGTTAGTCAGGAGATCGCGATGTCAAGACCGCTTGTCGTTTCCATTCCGCATCGCCTCGGCAAGGACGAGGCCGTGCGCCGGCTCCAGGCCGGTCTCAGCCGCGCCGCGACCAGCGTTCCGGTCCTGAAGGTCGACGAAGAGCGCTGGGAGGGCGACAAGATGATCTTTCGCGTTCGCGCGCTCGGTCAGGCGGCGTCGGGCCATGTCGACGTCGCCGACGATCACGTGCGTGTCGAGGTCGTGCTGCCCTGGCTGCTGCAGCGCTTTGCCGAGGCGGCGCAATCCGCGATCCGCAGCCGCGGCCAGCTGCTGTTGACGAAGAAGAGCTGATCAGGTCGGGGCCGCTGCTGTCCGACGTCGACCAGACGGGTGGGCTGCCGCGTCGGTCCGCGCCGGGATCGTCGCTGCAGGCAAATGCGTGAAGATGGAGGACACCGTGAGGATGCCGTCCTGCATGTCCGCAGGTGTGTAGCCGCGGGCATGAACCTCGGCGTCGAAACCATCTGCGTGGGGCCACACCCGGCCACCGTCGGTGAAGGGTGCAAAGTTGCGCACGGTGACGACGACGACGGCGTCGCGCCCACGCCGTCGTGCGAAGGCAATGATGTGATCGGCATGACGTCCGCTCACCTCGAGCGGCTCGTAGGAGCCGTCGGTGAACACGGCGGGCATCTGGTTGCGAAGCTTCAGCAGCTCCCGCGTCCAGGCGAGCTTGATGCGGCCGTCCGGCCAATGGTCCGCGAGGTGGGCCCAGTCGGGAGTCTCGCACGCACGCAGCGCGTGCTCACGCGCGGCGAAATCGACCGGGCGGCGGTTGTCCGGATCGACCATCGAAAGGTCCCAGAACTCGGTGCCCTGATAGAAATCCGGCACGCCGGGCATCGTCGCCTTCAGCGTAAGCTGGGTCAGCGAGTTCAGCGCGCCGAGCAAAGCGAGCCGCCTGGAAAGCGTCTCCAGCGACTGCAGGAACTCGGACGAGCGCTCGCGATCCAGGATGCGGTCGATGAAGGCGCGCAGGCCGTTCTCATAGGCCTCGTTCGGATTGAGCCAGCTGGTCTCCTCCTTGCCCTCGCGCGCGGCCTTCAGCGCATAGGCCTGCAGCCGCTCGGGCAGGGTGCCATCGGTGCCGCTTGCCGGCCAGATGCCGACGAGCGTCTGGTACAGCATGTATTCGAACGCCGCCGAGGGCGCGCGCATCTTGCCATCCGTGACGACGTGCGGCGCGTTCAAGGTCTTCCAGCGCGCCATTGCGGACGTCCAATCGTTGGGCAGCTCGGTGATGGCGGCGAGCCGCGTGCGCGCATCCTCGCCGCGCTTGGTGTCGTGGGTAGCAGTGGCGGTCATGCCGTGCGGCCAATGCCTGGCGCGGTCCCGCATCAGCTTGTGGAAGTCGGCGATCGCCAGAGCATGCGCCGCTGGATCGCCACCGACCTCGTTGAGCGCGAGCAGTCGGTGGAAGCGGTAGAAGGCGGTGTCCTCCAGCGACTTCGCCATCATCGGCCCGGTGAACTGCTGCACCTTGAGGGCGAAGCGGCGCACACGCGGGACGCTGTGGTTGGTGCTGCGGTCGCGCTTGATGAGATCCATGGTCAGCGCATCGCGCAGGAACTCGAAGATCGAGCCGTCGGAGGCGAACCATTCGGCCCGGGCGCCTGCGATGGCGTGGTCGATCAGCTTGCGGTCGGTCTCGGTCGGGCCGGCTGTGGTGAGATAGGTGCGATAGACCGGGAAGTGAAGAACATACAGCTCGAGCGCCTGGCGCAGGATGTCTTCCGAATAGTCGCGCGTCGAGTAGTGGCCGTTGGCGATGCGCGCCAGCAGGCGGGTCAGCACGGTGAATTCGCTGGTCAGCAGCGTCTCCAGCACGCGCCGCTTGGCCTCCTTGATCACAGGCGCGAGCTTCGGCGGCTTGTTGCTGATCTGGCGCCAGATCTCGTCCAAGGGCTCCAGACCTTTGCCGTCGATCAGGACCTGGGTGATGACGTTCATCCACTCGTAGCCGGTGGTGCCGTGCACGCCGGCAAAACCCGGCAGCTTCTCGTGCTCGCAGAGAATCTTCTCGATGACGACGTAGAACGGCCCGGCTGCGGGCCCCCGAGCGTCGCGGATCAGCCGCCGCAGGCGCTGGAAATATTGTGCGGGATCGCGCAGGCCGTCGATATGGTCGAGCCGCAGACCCTGCAACTGGCCATCCGCGATCAGCTTCTTGACCAGCCGGTGGATCGCTTCGAACGTGCCGGCATCCTCGACGCGCAGGCCCGCCAGCGTGTTGACGTCGAAGAAGCGGCGGTAGTTGATGTCGCTGGACGCAAGCCGCCAATGGCCGAGCTTGTAGTGCTGTCGCTCCAGCAGATGATGCAGAGCGAGCGTCTGCGCACCACGGTCGCCGGCCTTATAGGCTGCGATCCCCTGGGCAATGACGTCGGCCGCGCCGGGAATGGCCTTGAGGGCCGCCTTGAACGCCGGCGCTTCCTTGCGGTTCGGATGGCGCAAGCCGCGATAGCGCGACGCCAGGTCGAGGATCGCCTTGCCGGCCTCGCTGCTCTCGTCACCGGCCTCCTTGACGATGATGCGCAGTACCTCGCCATAGCGCTCCGGCGCGATCGGCAGCCGATGCTCGAAGTACCAGCAGGAGAACGAGCCTTCGTCCGGGTCGTAGCGCAGCTCGATGTCGCCATGTTCGAGCGCGTGGCCGTAGGAGGTGCCGATGATCGGCAGCAGCACGCCGCCGCGCGCGCGGTACGGCAACTGGTCCCAGTCGATGTCGAACGAGGCGGCGTGCGGCGAAGCCTGGCCCCATTCGAGCACGTCGAGCCACCATGGATTGTCGTCGAAATGCACGCCGACATGGTTCGGCACGAAGTCGAGGATGAGGCCGAGATCGTGCTGCTTCAGCGCCGCGCACAGTTTCGCAAAGCCGTCCTCGCCGCCGAGCTCGGGATTGAGCTTGGAATGATCGGTGATGTCGTAGCCATGTGTCGAGCCTTTCCGCGCCGTCATGAAGGGCGAAGCGTAGACGTGGCTGATCCCGAGCGCCTTCAGATATGGCACGACGCGTGCGGCCGATTCGAAGTCGAAATCACCCGCGAGCTGCAGGCGATAGGTCGCGAGAGGAATGGCCGGAGGCATGCTATCCCCCGATGCTCCAGAACACCGACCACGGCGGCAGGCGGTCTCCAGGCGTGTCGCCCCAGATCGGGGTGCCCGGGACGCCGGTCGGCGAAGCCGCGAGCTCCTTGTCGGAGACGTTGGCAAGCAGATTTAGCCGGCTGCCATCGCCCATCAGCCAATGCGCGCTCAGGCGACCGTCATCGGTCACGTCCGCCTCGCCGAATTTCGCTCCCGGAAGCCGCGGCGCAACCTCCTTGTGACGCACCGCAAGGAGCGCGCGCACCAGCGCGAGACGCTCGCGCCCCGGCGACGCATTGCGGGAGTCCCAGTCGATGATTGCGGACTTGAAGGTTTCGATGTCGAGCGGATCGGGAACCTCGTCGCCATATTTGGCGTACGCCCACTCATACTCCCTGCGGCGTCCGTTGCGCACGGCATGCGCGAGGTCGCCCTGGAAGTCGCAGAAGAACGGGAACGGCTGCTTCGAGCCCCATTCCTCGCCCATGTACAGCATCGGGACGGTGGGCGCGAGCAGCGTCACCGCGAGTGCCGCCGCGATCCCTTCCGGCGACGCCAGCGCCTCCAGGCGGTCGCCGAACACGCGGTTGCCGATCTGGTCGTGGTTCTGCAGGAAGTTGACGAACGCGCCGGGGGCCAGATGACCGCTCGGCTCGCCCCGCGGATCGCCGCCCCAGAATGCCGCGGGTTCGCCTTGGTAGACGAAGCCGGAGGCGAGCGCGCGAGCGAGATCGCGGCGCGGCGCCTGCTGGTAGTCGCCGTAATAGCCGCCGCTCTCGCCGGTCAGGATCACGTGCCAGGCGTGATGATAGTCGTCGTTCCACTGCGCGCGAAATTTGCCGCGCGGCGGCTCCTCTGCGGAATCCAGCATGCTGGCGCGGTTGTCGCCGTTTTCCAGCACGAGATGGATGTGCCGCCCGGTTGCTTCGACCAGCTTGCCCACGGCGGCGCTGAGATCGTGCAGCATCGGGATCTCACCCTCGTTGGACAGGATGTGATTCACGGCGTCGAAGCGCAGGCCGTCGAAGCGATAGTCCGTCAGCCAATGCAACGCGTTCTGAATCGCGAAGGCGCGCACTTCGGAGAGCCGGTAGTCGATCGCGCTGCCCCACGGCGTATGCGCGTCGGTGAAGAAGGTCGGCGCATAGCGGCCGATGTAGTTTCCCTCCGGACCGAAGTGATTGTAGACGACGTCGAGAAACACCATGATGCCACGCAGATGCGCCTCGTCGATCAGCGCGCGCAGATCATCGGGACGCCCATAGACGCTGTCCGGCGCGTAGAGCAGCACGCCGTCATAGCCCCAGTTGCGGGAGCCGGCGAAGTCCGCCAGCGGCATCAGTTCGAGCGCGGTGATGCCGGTTTCGACGAGATGATCGAGCTTGTCGATCATTGCGCGGTAGGTGCCTTCCGTCGTGAAGGTGCCGACATGGCTTTCGAGGAACACGGCATCCTGCCATGGACGACCGCGCCAGTTTTCGGAGCGCCAGGTGTAGGCACGGTGGTCGATGATTTCGCTCGGGCCGGAGACATCCTCCGGCTGGAAATCCGAGCCGGGATCTGGAACGTCGAGCTCATCGTCAATACGGAACTTATACCGCGTGCCGGCGCCGGCGCCGGCGACGTCGAGCGAATACCAACCGCCATCCCCGCGCTGCATCTCATGCTTGACGTCGAGGATCAGATCGACGCGCCTGGCGGCAGGCGCCCACAGCCGGAACGTCGTGCCGTCCTGCGTGAGCCGAGGTCCGAATTGACGGCCGTTCATGACTGGCCCGCATACGCCAGCACGGAGCGGGACGGGGCCTTGAGGTCCGCACCGGACGCGAAATCGATCGGCGTCTGCTGGGCTTCGGTGGTGTTCAGGACCTGTTGCCACGTCTTGTACTCGGCAAGCTTGGGCAATTTGAATCCGATCTCTTCGGGGGCCGCGTTCAGAACGATAAAGATCGGAGCCTGTTCCTGTTCCACCGGAGCGAGCACATAGGCGAGAAATCGTCCGTCGGGAAAGGTCCAGTCGGTTTGTGTCATCTCCTCCGCCGAAGGCGTCAGCCACAGCACGCCGAAGCTGCCGTCCGGGCGGCGGCCATCGAGCCAGCGACGTGCGCGAATCTGGCCGAAGCGGCGGCGCAGCTCGGTCATGTGCGCGATGAAGTCGATGAGATCATCGCCCTCGCGGCCCATGCCGCTCCAGTCCACCCAGCCGACCTCGTTGTCCTGGCAATAGGCGTTGTTGTTGCCATGCTGCGAGTTGCCGACCTCGTCGCCTGCGAGCAGCAGCGGCAGGCCCTGCGCGAGGAACAGACAGGCGAGCTGGTTCTTGCGCGACTGCCGCCGCAGCGCCGTGATCGTCACGTCGTCGGTCGGCCCCTCATGACCGAAATTGTTGCTGTGGTTGTCGTTGGAGCCGTCGCGATTGTCCTCGCCGTTCGCCTCATTGTGCTTGCTGTTGTAGCTGAAGAGATCGGCCAGCGTGAACCCGTCATGGACGGTGACGTGATTGACGCTGGCGCGCTGGGTGCGGCCGTCATGGTTGAAGATGTCGGACGAGCCGGTCATGCGGCTTGACACCTCGCCGATCAGGCTGCCTTCGCCACTCCAGTAGCGACGCATGGCGCTACGATAGCGGTCGTTCCATTCGGACCATTGCGAGGGAAATGCGCCGACCTGATAGCCGCCGAGACCGACGTCCCAGGGCTCTGCGACCAGCTTGACGCTCGCCAGCACCGGGTCCTGGCGGATCGCGGTGAGAAAGCCGCTGCGCCGGTCGAAGCCGTGCTTCTCGCGCGCCAGGGTGGTGGCAAGGTCGAAGCGGAAGCCGTCGACGTGGCAGACCTCCACCCAGTAGCGCAGCGAGTCCATCACCATCTGGAGCACACGCGGATGCGTCAGGTTAACGGACGAGCCGCAGCCGGTGAAATCGTCGTAGAAGCGCGGATTGTCGGGCTTCAGCCAGTAGTAGGACGCGTTGTCGATGCCGCGATAGCACAGGGTGGGTCCGAGATGGTTGCCCTCGGCGGTATGGTTGTAGACGACGTCGAGCATGACCTCTATGCCGGCATCGTGCAGCCTTGCCACCGTCGTCCGGAAGGCATCGAGCGGATTGTCCTGCGCGTAGCGAAGCTCCGGCGCGAAGAACGAGATCGTGTTGTAGCCCCAGTAGTTGACCAGCTTCTTCTCGACCAGCATGCGGTCGTCGATGAAGGCGTGGATGGGAAGCAGCTCGATCGTCGTGACGCCGAGCCGCTTCAGATGCTTGATCATCGCCGGCGACGACAGCCCGCCATAGGTGCCGCGCAGATTGGGTGGGACGTCGTCGCGCTTGTTGGTCAGGCCCTTGACATGGGCCTCGTAGATGATCGTGTCCTCCCACGGGATCTGCGGCCGCATTTCGCGCCGGCCCCAGTTGAAGGTCTCGTCGATGACGACAGCCTTGGGCATGCCGCGGGCGTTGTCGCGCCGGTCGAACGAGAGATCCTCGCGCGGCGAGCCGGCGCGGTAGGCGAAATGGGCGTCGCTCCAGACCAGCCGGCCGGCGAGCCGCTTGGCATAGGGGTCGAGCAGCAGCTTGTTGGCATTGAAGCGGTGGCCCTGCTCCGGCTCGTAAGGACCGTAGACACGGTAGCCATAGAGCTGCCCCGGCGAGACATCGTTGAGATAGCCGTGCCAGACATCCTCCGTCCGCTCCGGCAGTTCGATGCGCTCGATCTCGCGCCGGCCCTGGCTGTCGAACAGGCAGAGCTCGACCTTCTCGGCATTGGCGGAGAACAGGGCAAAATTGGTCCCCCGTCCGTCCCAGGTTGCTCCGAGACGGGCGTGGCTTCCAGCGGCCAGGCGCATTGCGTCAGGCTTCCGGGAGGAGAAATACCGCTGCCATGGGCGGGAGGATGAGGTTGAGCTGGTGTTCTTCAGAGGCATGGACCTGGCCGACGTTGCCGACATTGCTGCCGCCATAATGCAGGGAGTCGGAATTGAAAGCTTCCCTCCATCTGCCGCCGAACGGCACGCGGACCCGGTAATTGTAATACACGTTGGGCGAAAAGTTCACGACCACGACGCAGCGCGCGTGCTCATCGAAGCCCTTGCGCACCCAGGCGAAGACGTTTCGGTCGGAGTCGTCGGTCATCAACCACTCGAAGCCGTCCGGCTCGCAGTCCCGCTCATGCAGCGCCGGCACGTTGCGGTAGAGGTGGTTGAGGTCGCGGATCAGGGCCTGGATGCCGGCATATTTGGCGTCGCCGAGCAGATGCCAGTCGAGCGAGGTATCGTGATTCCACTCGCGCTCCTGGGCGAGCTCGCAGCCCATGAACAGGAGCTTCTTGCCGGGATGCCCGAACATGAAGCTGTAATACGCACGCAGGTTGGCAAAACGCTGCCAGTCGTCGCCCGGCATCCGGCCAAGGATGGAGCGCTTGCCGTGCACGACCTCGTCATGCGACAGCGGCAGGATGAAGTTTTCCGAAAAGGCGTAGTGCAGGCCGAACAGGATCTCGCCGTGGTGATATTTGCGGTGGATCGGGTCCTTGCTGATGTAGCGCAAGGTGTCGTGCATCCAGCCCATGTTCCACTTGTAGCCGAAACCGAGCCCGCCCATGTCGACCGGGCGAGACACCTGCGGCCACGCCGTGGATTCCTCGGCAGCCGTCGTCGCCTGCGGGAAATGGCCGAACACGTCGATATTGGTCCGGCGCAGAAACTCGATGGCCTCGAGGTTCTCGCGCCCGCCATATTTGTTCGGAATCCAGCCGCCGGACGGACGGCTGTAGTCGAGATAGAGCATCGAGGCGACGGCATCGACGCGCAGACCGTCGATGCCGTAGCGCTCCAGCCAGAACAGCGCGTTCGAGCGCAGGAAATTGGCGACTTCGGTGCGGCCGTAATTGTAGATCAGCGTGCCCCAGTCGAGCTGCCGGCCCTGCATCGGGTTGGCGTGCTCGTACAGCGCGGTGCCGTCGAAATGGCCTAGGCCGTGCGGGTCATCCGGGAAATGGCCTGGCACCCAGTCGAGCCACACCGCGAGGCCCTCGCGGTGGCACGCATCAACCAGCGCACAGAAGTCCTCAGGACTGCCGAAGCGGCTGGTCGGCGCGAACAGGCCGGTCGGCTGATAGCCCCAGGAGCCGTCGAACGGGTGCTCGCTGACCGGCAGGAATTCGATGTGCGTGAAGCCCATGTCGCGTGCATAGGCCGGCAGTTGCTCGGCGAGTTCGCGATAGGTCAGCCACTGGTTATTGTCCTTGCGCCGCCAGGAGCCGAGATGCACCTCATAGATCGAGACCGGCCTGTTCAGCTTGTTGATGTCATGCGGCGCCGGCCGAGGTCGCGGCAGGCTGGACTCGTCGACCACGATCGATGCGGTCTTGGGACGCATCTCGGCCGCGAAGGCCATCGGGTCCGATTTCAGCGGCAGGTGCTCGCCCTGCGGGCCGATGATGTCGAACTTGTAGTGGTCGCCGGCCCTGGCGCGGGGAATGAACAGCTCCCAGTAGCCGTTGCCGCGGACGCGCATCGGGTGGCGCCGCGCATTCCAGAAGTTGAAATCGCCGACCACGCTGACGCGACGCGCGTTCGGCGCGAGCACGACGAAGCCGACGCCGTCGACGCCGTCGAGCACCATTGGATGCGCGCCGAGCTTGTCGTAGAGCCGCTCATGATTGCCTTCGCCGAGCAGATGCAGGTCGAAGTCGCTCAGGATCGGCAGGAAACGATAAGGATCTTCGAGGTCGGTGACGTGGTCGCCGAATGTCGCCCGAAGCCGATAGCGCTGCAGCGACGGCATGGTCCCGGTGAACAGGCCGGCATCATGGATGCGCGTCAGCGCGGCGACGTCGCCGTGCTCGCCGACCACCTCGACGCGGGAGGCCTCGGGCAGGAACGCGCGCACGACCGTCCGCCCGTCGACATTGTGCTGACCGAGATAGCGAAACGGGTCGGCATGCCGACCTTCGATGATCGCAAACGCCTCGGGAGAAAGATGGGTCATGAGGACTCGCTGGCTGATGCTGGCTCGGACAGGACGCGAAGCAGGTTGCTCAATGCGATGCGCAACCAGTCCGGCCGGTGAGCCAGATCATATTCGAGCGCTCCGAGGGCTTTTTCCAGCATGAAAAAGTTAAGGAGCGCCTCCGCCGTATGCGGATCGTCCGGCCAGAGGCGCTGACTGGCCTTGATCTCGCGATAGCCAGCCAAGAAGGCGGTCGCGGCCTGGTCGCGCCATTCCGACAGCGCGGCGGCGATACGGCCGTGATCGTCCTGGCTCGCCCTCAGGGCGCGCTCCTGGGCGACGCGGACCGAGCAATCGATCGAGCGCAGGAAGCCTGCGATGTCGCGCGCCGGCGGCGCCTTGCGCCGACGCTCCGCAAGCGGCTGCTCCTCGTCACCGTCGAAGTCGATGATGAAAATATCGTCCTTGACGATGAGGATCTGGCCGAGATGGAAATCGCCATGCAGCCGGATGTCGCAGCCGCCGATATGGTGCGGGATCAGGCTGCTGAGGCGCTCCGACAGCTCGCCGCGCCTGGCGAGCACCTGGTCGACCAGCCCTCGTTCCGGATCCTTGAGGTGATCGCGGCGCTCGCTCAGGCCCGTGAGGATCCGGTCAGCCTGGCCGCGCAGCCGGTCGATCCAGTGATCGAGATGATCTGCGTTCGTGGGCTCGGGCGCGAAATCGACGATGTCGCTGCGCGAGGCGAGCGCCGCATGCAACTCGCCGACGCGACGGCCTGCCTGCGCCATGTAGCGCAGATAGGGCGACAGCTCCTCGCTCTGCCGCTCGTCGCCGCTCGCGGCGAACACGCGCTGGTCGTCGACGTAGCGATCGAGATAGGCGGCGCTGACGGTCCAGCCGTCGCCCTGGTTCTCGACGAAGCCGTGGACGCAGCCGACGGTCTGCCGCTCGCCCTCCTGGATCACCTCGACACTGCCGAGCAGCGGCGGGACATTGGCGAAGCCTACGGTCTCCGTGAGGAAACCGCCGATCTCGATCTCCGGGTGCGGACCAGCCTCCAGCTCGCGGCGGAGCTTGATGAAGAACTCGTTGTTGACCACCGCCTTGCTGCTGCAGCGGTCGGTCTCGACCACGCGCACCTGCTCCGATTCGCGGATCTGCTTGTCGGGAAACCGCGACGTCGGCCGGAATTCGAGGCGCACCCCGTTTTCCTCGACCGTCAACGCTTGCTTCAGATTGTGCAGGAGCAGCGCAAGAAAGATCGGGCTCGTCGCTGCATCGAGCAGCGTTCCCTCGCGGGCGCCCTGGCGCACGGCGGCGAAGGCCTGCGGATTGTAGCGATCGCGATCGAAACGCACCCACTCGATCTGCATCGGCAGCAGATAGCGCCGCTTCTCGTCGCGCTCGGCGGCCTTGAAGAAGATCAGCCAGGGCCGGTTGTCGCCGATGTCGCAGAACGGGATCGCCGAGGTCAGCGTCGGATGGATCGCGTCCGCCGAGCGCTCGGGGTACCATCGTGCGCGCGCCAGATGACCGGGCAGAACGTCGCGTTCGAACACGCTGCGAGTGCGAGCCAGCGATACCCAGGTCGAGCCGAGCGGCACGACCAGCGTCTCGAACTCCGGTACCGCGCGCTGGATGATGGGCTCCGACTTCTCGCGCTCCTTGAGCTGGAACCAGTAGAATCCGTAGGGCGCGAGCGTGATCATGTAAGGCAGTTCGCCGATGGCGGGAAAGCGCGAGCGGCCGAGCATTTCGATCGGGACGCGATCCTTGAATGGCGAGAGATCGAGCTCGGTCGCCTGCGCCGAGCGCGACAGGTTGGCGACGCAGAGGATGACCTCGTCCTTGTATTGGCGGACATAGGCCAGAACCGACCGGTTGGCCGGGCGGATGAAGGTCATGGTGCCCCTGCCGAAGGCCAGCGTCGACTTGCGCACCGAGATCAGCTTCTTGGTGGCGTTCAAAAGCGACGACAGGCTGCGCGACTGCGCCTCGACATTGACCGCCTCGTAGCCGTACACCGGGTCCATGATCATCGGCGCGTAGAGCCGCGCCGGGTCGGCGCGCGAGAAGCCCCCATTGCGGTCGGGCGTCCATTGCATCGGCGTTCGTACGCCGTTGCGGTCGCCGAGATAGATGTTGTCACCCATCCCGATCTCGTCGCCGTAATAGATGATCGGCGTGCCGGGGAATGACATCAGCAGCGAGTTCATCAGCTCGATCTTGCGCCGGTCATTGTCCATCAGCGGCGCGAGGCGGCGGCGGATGCCGACATTGATGCGCGCACGCGGATCGTTGGCGTAGGTCGACCACAGATAGTCGCGCTCGACGTCGGTGACCATCTCCAGGGTCAGCTCGTCATGATTGCGCAGGAACAGCGCCCATTGGCAGGTCGCGGGAATGTCGGGCGTCTGGCGCAGGATGTCGGTGATCGGGAAGCGGTCCTCCTGGGCGATCGCCATGTAGATGCGCGGCATCAGCGGGAAGTGATAGGCCATATGGCATTCGTCGCCCTGGCCGAAATATTCCTGAACGTCCTCCGGCCACTGATTGGCTTCCGCCAGCAGCAGCTTGTCCTTGGCGTAATTGTCGAGCTCGACACGCAGGCGCTTGATGATCGCATGCGTCTCGGGGAGGTTTTCGTTGTTGGTGCCGTCGCGCTCGCAGAGGTAGGGGATGGCGTCAAGCCGGAAGCCGTCGACGCCGGCATCGAGCCAGCGTTTCATCACCTGGATGATCGCGTTGACCACGCGCGGATTGTCGAAGTTGAGGTCCGGCTGGTGCGAGAAGAAGCGGTGCCAGTAGAACTGGCCGGCCTCCGGATCCCAGGTCCAGTTGGACTTCTCGGTATCGGTGAAGATGATTCGGGTGCCGAGATATTTCTGGTCGGTGTCGCTCCAGACGTACCAGTTGCGGGCGCTGGAGCCGGGCGGGCTGCGCCGGGCGCGCTTGAACCAGTGATGCTGGTCGGAGGTGTGATTGACCACGAGCTCGGTGATCACCCGCAGGCCGCGCCGCTTGGCCTCTTGGATGAAGCGCTTGAACTCCTTCATCGTCCCGAAATCGGGATTGATGCTGCCGTAATCGGCGATGTCGTAGCCGTCGTCGCGGCCAGGCGAGGGGTAAAACGGCAGCAGCCACAGCGTGGTGACGCCGAGGTCCTGCAGATAGTCCAGCTTGTCGGTCAGGCCGGCGAAGTCGCCGACGCCGTCATTGTTGCTGTCGGCGAACGCCTTGACGTGCAGCTGATAGATGATCGCGTCCTTGTACCAGAGACCGTCGCCGTCGGGCTCGGTCTGCAGGCTGGGCGAATCCAGGGATGACATCAGGTTCATGAGGCCCTCACCTAGGAGAGAGGATGATGATGCGGCTGCGATCGGAGGCGTCTCGAAAGATGTCTCGGCCTCGACAGATGCGGCTCTCCTCAAAAGAGGGCAGAATAGGGGAGAAAGCGTCTTTGAGGGCGACGCTCTCGAACGTGTGCGCAAATTTGTTCACGGTGATGCCATTGACAATAAAACGGCGTCCCGGTTCGCTAGAAACCGAGACGACCCCAATTACAAAGCCGCAAGGCTCGTTTTGTTCCCCGGGGAACGACGGCCTTGCCGCGGCGTTAGGGGCTTATCCTCTTGCCGTCCCACAACAATTTTACGACGTACGACTTGCCGTTACGTCCAGATCGCGTGCCGAATGGATCTCTACAGCGAAGCCCATAGTCTCGGAATCCTGACAGAATTCTACGATGGTCAGGGGCACCGTCGTGTGACCGACGAAGCGGCCCTCAAGATCATCGTGGAGGCCTTTCCCCGGCCCACGCCGCATCGGCTGCTGAGCGATGCGGTGGTGATTCGCTCTGGGCAGCCCGCGCGCAGCCGCCTGACCGAGGCGGCGAAGCTGCCGGTCAGGTGGACCATCAGGCGTGGCGACGCTGAGATCGCGAAGGGAGACGCCGGCGAGGCCCTGGTCGAGTGGCCGGGTGATCTGCCGGTCGGCAGCTACCGCCTCGAGCTGGTGGATGCGTCGTCGTACCGCGAGGAGCTGCCGCTGCTCGTCGCACCGGCGAAGGCCTTCGCCGGTGATTTCGACCGTGTCTGGCTGCTGGCGGTGCAGCTCTACGGCATTCGATCCGGCCGCAACTGGGGCATGGGCGATTTCACCGACCTTGCCAATCTCATCACGCTTTGCGCCGAACTCGGCGCCGATGGCGTCGGCCTCAATCCGTTGCACGCGCTGTTCGACGACCGGCCGGGCGATTTCAGCCCTTACGCGCCGAACAGCCGGCTGTTCCTGAATGCGCTCTATGTCGATGTCGAGCAGGCCCCGGGCTTCGCGAAGGGGCCCGGCAGCAAGGTGCTGGAGCCGCTGCGGCAGGCCGAGCTGGTGGACTACAAGGGTGTGGCGGCGTTGAAATGGCCGGCCCTGCGTGCCGCCTTCGACGCTTTCATGGCTGCGCCCGACGCCGCGGCCGCTGCGGAGTTCAAGGCCTATCGGGCCGAGCGTGGCGAGCTGCTGGCCCGCTTCACCTGCTTCGAGGTGTTGCGGCATCGCTTCCTGAAGCCCTGGTGGGACTGGCCCGAGGAGTGGCGGCAGCCCGATGCTGCGCGCTGCGCGGCGCTGCTCAGCGGCCCCGACCGGAGGGAGGCCGAGTTCATCGCCTATGTGCAATGGCTCGCCGAGCGACAATTGCGCCATTGCCGGGATCTCGCGCATCGGCTGGGAATGAAGGTCGGCTTGTATCTCGACGTCGCGGTCGGCGTTCAATCCGACGGCTTCGATGCCTGGAACGAGCAGGGCGCCATTTCGCGCACGCTCTCGGTCGGGGCGCCCCCCGATCCCTTGAACACGGTCGGGCAGAACTGGGGGCTCGCCGGGTTCAACGCGCCCGGACTGGCGCTGAAGAATTTCGAGCCGTTCCGGGAGATGGTTCGGGCGTCGATGCGGCATGCCGGCGCGATCCGGCTCGACCATGTGCTCGGTTTGAAGCGACTCTATCTGGTGCCGCACGGATTTCCGGCCAAGCAGGGCGCGTACGTGCAGATGCCGTTCGAGGCGCTGTTGGCCGCGACCGTCATCGAGAGCGTCGCCAATGAATGCATCGTCATCGGCGAGGATCTCGGCACCGTGCCGGAGGGCTTTCGCGAACAGATGGCCGATTGGGGATTGTGGTCCTACAAGGTGATGATCTTCGAACGCGACGACAACGGCCGCTTCCGCGATGTCGACTTCTATCCGCCGAACGCGCTGGTGACGCTGAATACCCACGACCTCTCGACCTACGCCGGCTGGCGCTCGTTCGGCGATCTCAAGACCAAACGCGGGCTGGGCATCGATCCTGGTGAAAGCGACCAGGATCGCTGGGATGCGTTGGGGCTCTGGGACGAGGTGCTCCGCCAACACGGCATTCAAGCCAACGATGTCCACTCAGCGATCGCCTTCCTGTCGCGGACGCGGTCCCGGCTGCTGGTGATTTCCCTGGAGGATCTGCTGGAAGTGGTCGATCAGCCCAATATTCCCGGCACGATCGACGAGCATCCGAACTGGCGCCGCAAGATGCCGATCAAGCTCGAGGACATCGCCGGTGCGACCAGCGTCGCGGCGTTGAAGGCGGCGACCGCCGAACGGATCAGCCCGGCCGGCGTTTAGAACGGGGGGATTGCGGGGGGCAGTTGCACGCGGATGCCAAATGTCCTGCAAGATCGAAGACTACGCGCTGATTGGTGATTGTGAGACGGCTGCCCTGGTGAGCCGGAACGGGTCGATCGACTGGCTGTGTTGGCCGGCGTTCGATTCGGATGCCTGTTTCGCAGCCTTGCTGGGAGATCGCAGCCATGGCCGCTGGCTGATCGAGCCGCGCGGCGACGTCCGATCGACGTCTCGCCGTTATCGCGGCGACAGCCTCATCCTCGAGACGCGATACGAAACTGCGACCGGCACCGTCGAGATGATCGATTTCATGCCGCCGCGGGGCAGGGCCTCCGATGTCGTTCGGCTGGTCCGCGGCGTCTCCGGCCGGGTCGCCATGCGGATGGAGCTTATCATCCGCTTCGGGTTCGGCATCGAGATTCCCTGGGTCAAGCGTTCCGAGGATCGCTCCGCGCTGCTCGCCATCTGCGGCCAGGACATGGCGGTGCTGCATACGCCGGTCGCGACCCGCGGCGCGGACATGACCACGGTGGCGGAGTTCGAGGTCGCTGCCGGCGAAACCGTGCCTTTCGTGCTCACCTACGGTCCGTCGCATCTGCCGGCGCCCAAGGCGATCGATCCGGATCAGGCGCTGGATGACACCGAAACGTTCTGGGCCGACTGGTCGCGGCGCTGCACCCATCAGGGCGAGCATCGCGCACTCGTGATGCGCTCGCTGATCACCTTGAAGGCGCTCACCTACGCGCCGACCGGCGGCATCGTCGCGGCGCCGACCACCTCGCTGCCGGAGAAGCTCGGCGGCCGGCGCAACTGGGACTACCGATTCTGCTGGCTGCGTGACGCGACGTTCACGCTGCTCGCGTTGATGAACTCGGGTTACACCGAGGAAGCGCTGGCCTGGCACAACTGGCTGCTGCGCGCCGCGGCGGGCGCTCCCGCCTACATGCAGATCATGTATGGCATCATGGGCCAGCGGCGGCTGATGGAGTGGGAGGCCGAGTGGCTGCCGGGCTACGAGGGTGCCCAGCCGGTGCGGATCGGCAATGCCGCGCATGCGCAGCTCCAGCTCGACGTCTACGGCGAGCTGATGGATGCCTTCCATCAGGCCCGCATGACCAAGCTCAAGCTGGACGACGGCACCTGGGACCTGGAATGCGCGGTGCTCGACCATCTCACCGACGTCTGGGACCAGCCCGACCACGGCATCTGGGAACGCCGCGGCGATGGCCGTCACTACGTGTTCTCCAAGGTGATGACCTGGGTGGCGTTCGATCGCGCGATCAAGAGCGCGGAGAAATTCGGGTTCAAGGCGCCGCTGGAGCGCTGGCGGCGGCTGCGCGAGACGATTCATCACGATGTCTGCGCCAAGGGCTACGACGAAAGCCTCGGCAGCTTCGTCGAGTCCTATGGCTCGCGGCTGCTCGATGCCAGCCTGCTGCTGTTGCCGGCGGTCGGCTTCCTGCCGTGCTCCGATTCGCGCATTCGCGGCACGGTCGACGCGATTGAGGAGCATCTGCTGCGGGACGGCTTCGTGCTCCGGCACGATCCGCGCGAGGTCCCGCCGGACGAGCAGCAGCCGATCGAAGGCGCGTTCCTGGCCTGCACGCTGTGGCTGGCCGACGCCCATGTCCTGGCGGGCGATACGGAGAAGGCCGAGACGCTGTTCCGCCGCGTGGTGAACATCGCCAACGACGTTGGACTGCTGGCCGAAGAATACGACACCGAGGCACGGCGGCAGACCGGCAACTTTCCCCAGGCGCTGACCCATATCGCGCTGATCAACACGGCGCAAAATCTGAGCAGCGCCAAGAAGGCCAGCGACAAACCCGCAAGGCAGCGGTCGGGAGCCTGAGCTGCCGCGCGTCAGCTTGCGGATGAGCCTTGCGCGTTTTCCGCCAGGATCATCTCCATGGCATTGGCAAAGCCTTCGTCCTGATTGGACGTGGTGATGCGCTTGGCTTTGCTCTTCACCTCGTCGCTGGCATTGCCCATGGCGATCGACAATCCGCTCACCTCGAACATCGCGACATCATTGTGCATGTCGCCGATGGTCGCGACCTGGTCGAGCGGAACGCCGAGCCGCTTGGCCATCGCCGTGACGAAGGTGCCCTTGTTGCGCCCGGGCGGAGTGATGTCGAGATAGTAGCTCTGCGAGCGGACCGCCGTCGCCTCGGTCCCCAGCGTCTGCTGCATCTGGCTCTCGCAGTGCGCCAGCAGCTCGAAATCGCTGCTGGCGCCGACGATCTTGCAGGCGTTCGACAGATAGGGGGAGAAATCGTCGACGATCGTCGGCTCCGCGCGTATCGCGCGCCGCTCGTTCGGGACGTACTCGCCGTCCGGATTGCGCGTCAGCCAGGCATCATTGGTGAAGACCCAGATGTCGACCCTGGATTGTTGGAGAAGATCGACGCAGCGCGCGGCGGCCGCGGGCGGGATCAGGCTCTGCTCGAGCGGGCGCATGTCAGCGCCGATGATCGAGCTGCCGTTGAAGGGGCCGACCGGAAGGCTGATCTGCAGCGGCTCGATCAGAAGGCGCATGCCGATCGCAGGGCGGCTCGAGGTGAGCGTGAAGGCGACGCCACATTCGTGCAGGCGTCGTGCCACCTTCGCGGCCCGCTCGGTCAGAACCTTGTCCTTGGTCAGCAGCGTGCCGTCGACGTCGGATACGACGAGAGCGATGCGGGTCATGAGCCCTTCCTGTTCGCGGGTCAGGCGCAGCCCCGACCGGCGTGAAGCTGTTGCATGATGTCGTCCACGATCGCCGCGACTGGCGCGTCGACCGAGACTGTAATGGGACGCTCGGCGGCGTCAGGTGGTTCCAGGGTGGCGAATTGGCTGGCGAGCAGGCCCGGCGGCATGAAGTGCCCCTTGCGATGGCTCATCCGTCCGCCGATCAGCTCCTGACTGCCTTGGAGATAGACCATGCGGACATCGTTACAGCCGCCGACCAGGATATCGCGATAGGCCTTCTTGAGTGCAGAGCAGGCGATGATGATGTGCTGGCCCGCAGTACGGCAACGCGCGATCTCCTGGGCAATCGCCTGCAGCCAGGGCCAGCGATCCTCGTCCGTGAGCGGGTGGCCGGCGCTCATCTTGGCGACGTTTGCGGGCGGGTGAAAGCTGTCGCCATCCTCGAAGCGCCAGCCGAGGCGTTGCCCCAATGTTTTCCCGATCGTGCTCTTGCCGGAGCCGGACACGCCCATGATGACGAGCGCATGGGGCAGGTCAGATGTCGCCACTTCGCCCCTCCGGCCAGGCCTCGCTGTCGATGAGCAGGATCGTCTCCCGATTTGAGCGGGCGCGATTGGCCGGCAGGTCCTCACCGGCCAGCACCCGCGTCATGATCGCGCGCTTGTCGGTACCGGCGATCTCAAACAGCATGGTTCGGCAGGAGGCGAGCGCAGGCAAGGTCAGGCTGATCCGCGGCACGAAGGGAGCGACGTGAGCCTTGTCGACGCCGACGACCCAGCGATCGGCGACATCAACGGCGGGAAAACCGGGGAATAGCGACGCGACATGGCCGTCGGGGCCGATGCCGAGCAGCACAAGGTCGAACAGCGGCCGCGCGGGGGCGAGCCGCCCGGCGCCGTAGAACGCTTCCAGCGTGCGCTGATAGTCGCGGGCACTGGCCTCCGGGTCCGACCTATCGGTCGCGATCGGGTGGATGTTGGCGGCCGGCGCGCAGGCATCGAGGAACGCGTGGCGGGCCATGGTCATGTTGTGCAGGGGATCTCCGGCCGGAACATAGCGCTCGTCGCCGATGAACCAGTGCACGCGCGGCCATGCAATCCGCTCGCGATAGGCGTCCGTCGCCAGCAGCTGATAAAGCTGCCTCGGGCTCGATCCCCCGGTGAGGCAGACGGCTATGGTCCCCGGATTTGCGTCGATGCGGGCCAGGAGATGTTCGGCCGCGACCCTCGCCATCGTCGCCTGGTCCGCGACTCGCACGAGTTTGCGGTTCTGCGGCCCGGCCACGGCTAAATCAGCTTGCGCCAGCTGCGGCCGTCGCGGGCCAGGAGATCGGCCGCCGCCTCAGGTCCCTCGCTGCCGGCCGCGTAGGAATGCAGGCCATCGCGGCCGGCCTTCTTCCACGCCCCGATGAACGGCTCGACGGCCTTCCAGCCGGCCTCGACGCTGTCGGCGCGCTGGAACAGGATGTTGTCGCCGATCATGCAGTCATAGATCAGCGTCTCGTATCCGGTGGCGGGCTCGGCCTGGAAATAGTCCTTGTAATTGAACTTCATCTGCACGCCATCGGTGCGGATGGTGGGGCCGGGCACCTTGGTGTTGAACTGCAGCGTGATGCTCTGGGTCGGCTCGATGCCGATGACCAGATAGTTCTCGGCCAGGGTCTCGATCGGCGTGCAACTGAACATCGCGAACGGCGCCTGGCGGAACTTGATCGCGACCTCGGTGCGCTTGGCGCCGAGCGCCTTGCCGGTGCGCAGATAGAACGGAACGCCGGCCCAGCGCCAATTGTCGATCGTGAGCTTGAAGGCGGCATAGGTCTCGGTGGTGCTGTTGGGGCGGACGTCCTTGCTCCTCAGATAGTCGGGTAGCTCGGCATCGCCGATCATGCCAGCCGTGTACTGGCCGCGCACCGAATTGAGCAGCGCCTCCCGTTCGCTCAACGGCTGGATCGCCGACAGCACCTCCGCCTTCTCGGAGCGGACGGTATGCGCATCGAACCGTGCCGGCGGCTCCATCGCCACCAGCGACAGCAATTGGAAGAGATGGTTGGGGACCATGTCGCGCAGCGCGCCGGTCGCGTCGTAGAAGCTGCCGCGCGTGCCGACGCCGAGCTTCTCCTCGACGGTGATCTGCACGTGGTCGATGTGATGCCTGTTCCAGATCGGCTCGAACATGCCATTGGCGAAACGCAGCACCAGGATGTTCTGCACCGTCTCCTTGCCGAGGTAATGATCGATCCGGTAGATCTGGTGCTCGGTCACGAGCTGCAGAAGCTCGTCGTTCAGCTTCTTGGCCGAGGCGAGGTCGGTGCCGAACGGCTTTTCCACCACGAGGCGGCGCCAAGCCTTGCCGTCCTCGCGCAGCAACCCGACGCGCCCGAGCTGTTGCGCGATCGGCGCAAAGGCGCTCGGCGGCGTCGCGAGATAGAACAGCCGATTGCCGTGGGTCTCCCGCGCGGCTTCCAGCTTTTCCAGCTTCGCCTTCAACTGATCGAAGCTTTCCGGCTCCTTCGGATCGGCCTCAATCGCAGTCACGCATTGCAACAGGCGCTGCGCGATCTCATCCTCGATCGGGCGTGTGGCGTATTTGCGTAGGCCTTCCATGAGATTGTCGCGCAGTTGCTCGCTCGACGTGCCCTTGCGGGCAATGCCGACGATGCAGAACCTGTCCGGCAGCAGATGATTGGCCGCGAGATTGTAAAGCGATGGCAAGACGAGCCGATGGGTCAGATCGCCGGTCACACCGAAGATCACGAAGGCGCAAGCGTCAGGCTTCTGATGTTGCGGCTGGTGCGGATGCAGCGGGGTCACGCGCGGTCGTCCCTGGGCTTGACGATCTCGGGCGCGCTCTGGCGCGCCGGGTCTGGGTGCTGTTCAGGCTCCTTGTGCCCGCCAAAGCCTTCGCGCATCGCCGAGAGAATCTTTTCCGCGAAGGTGTGCTCCTGGCGCGAGCGGAAACGGGCGAACAAGGCGGCGGTCAACACCTCGGCCGGCACCGCTTCGTCGATCGCCGCATTCACGGTCCAGCGGCCCTCGCCGGAATCCTCGACATAGCCGGAATATTTCTCCAGACCGGGCTGCCGCGCGAGCGCGCTGGCGGTGAGGTCGAGCAGCCAGGACGGAATGACGCTGCCGCGGCGCCACACCTCGGCGATGTCAGCGAGATCGAAGTCGAAGCGATGCGCCTCGGGCAGCGCCGCGCTGTTCGCATTCCTGAGGATGTCGAAGCCCTCGGCATAGGCCTGCATCAGGCCATATTCGATGCCGTTGTGGATCATCTTGACGAAATGGCCGGCGCCAGTCGGCCCCGCATGGATGTAGCCCTGTTCGACGCGCGGGTCGCGGCCGTCACGGCCCGGTGTGCGCGGGATGTCGCCGATGCCTGGCGCTAGCGTCGCGAAGATCGGATCGAGTCGGTCGACGACCGGCTTGTCGCCGCCGATCATCATGCAGTAGCCGCGGTCGAGGCCCCAGACTCCGCCGGAGGTGCCGACGTCGACGTAGTGCAGACCGCGCTCCTTGAGCGCCTTGCCGCGGCGGACGTCGTCCTGCCAGAAACTGTTGCCGCCGTCGATGACGACGTCGTCTCGGCTCATCAGCTTGGTGAGCTGCTCGACGGTGGCTTCCGTGATCTTGCCGGCCGGCAGCATGACCCAGGCGTGCCGCGGGAGGGCGAGTTTGCCGACGAACTCCTCGAGGCTCGCGGCGCCGGTGGCGCCCTCGGAAACCAGCGCGGCGACGGCCTTTGCGTCGCGATCATAGACCACGCAGGCGTGTCCGGCGCGCATCAGGCGGCGCACGATGTTGCCGCCCATCCGCCCGAGACCGATCATTCCCAATTGCATCGACGATGCCCTTCCTAGCTCAGCGCTTCACTGATCGCGCTGTCGAGCATCTTCAGGCCCGATTTCAGATTGCCCTTGAGATGGACCCGAAGAGCCCTGCGCCCGCGCTCGGTGAGCACGTCGAAGTCGCCGCGCGCCTGCGCCGCCTTGATCACGCCGAAGCTCGCCTTCTGCCCGGGGATCGGCAGATCCTGGGCATCGTCGGCCGTGATCTGGAGAAACACGCCGCTGTCCGGACCGCCCTTGTAGGCCTGGCCGGTCGAGTGCAGGAAGCGCGGACCGAACTCGGCGCAGGTGGCGAGGTGCTTGGCATCGCGCAGCCTCAGCCGGATCCGCTGCAGCGTGTCGATATTGCCTGCGTTGCGGTCGATATAGCCGAGCAGGGCGATGTAGTCGCCGTCGCCGGCGCGGCCGAGATGCGCCTTCAGCCAGGACGCGAGCGTGCCGTCGGCGCCATGCTCGCGCAGGCTCTCGACGTTCTGTGCATCCGTGTAGAGCTCGCAGCCCTTGATCGAGACCACCGGCTCCTCGGCCGGCAGCGCGCCGCTCTGCTCGAACGCCGCCGTCAGTTCGCGGGTCTTGATCTTGGCCGATTCGACGTCGGGCTGGTCGAACGGGTTGATGCCGAGCACGGCGCCGGCAACGGCGGTCGCCATTTCGAAGCGGAAGAATTCCTGGCCGAGCTGGTCGATCGACTTCATGACGATGCGCACGACCGGATGGCCGGCCTCCTCGAGCGCGGCGAGCTTTGCATCATGGCCGGCCACGTCGTCGCCGCCGATCCTGATGTCGATGAAGAAGCGATCATGACCGTAGACCTCGGGCGAGGCGACTGGCTCGCCATCGATCGGGATGAGGCCCTTGCCTTCCTTGCCCGTGGACTCCGCGATCAACTGCTCGGCCCAGGCACCGAAATCGGCGATCTTGGGCGAGGCGAAGATCGTTATCTTGTCGCGGCCTTCGAGGCCGGCGAGACCCATCGCCAAGCCGAGCTGAACGCCCGGGTTCTGCGGCGGCGGCACGTCGGGCCCGCAGGAGCGCACCATTGACAGCGCCTGCGTAATCAGCCTGCGCACGTCGATGCCGGCGGTGGCGGCCGGCACCAGGCCGAACGGCGACAGCACCGAATAGCGGCCGCCGATGGTCGGCTCGCCGTGGAAGATGCGGGCGAAGCCTTGCGCCTTGGCCGCCTTCTCCAGCGACGAGCCGGGATCGGTCACGGCAATGAAGCGATGGCCGGCCTTCTTCGGCCCGATCGCCTCGGAGACGCGCGCGAAGAAGTAGTCCTTCATCGCGTTCGGCTCGGTGGTGCCGCCCGACTTCGAGGAGACGATGAACACCGTACGGGTGATGTCGATCGCCTTCTCCATCGCGCGCACCTGCGCGGGGTCGGTGGAATCGAGCACGTGCAGCCTGGGGAAGCCGGCCCTGCGCGGGAACGTCTCGGCGAGCACTTCCGGCCCGAGGCTGGAGCCGCCCATGCCAAGGACCACGGCGTCGGAAAACTTCTGTCCCTTCACCCGCTGCGCATAGTCCTCATAATCGGCGATATCGGCTTTCTCCGCGCTGGTCAGCCAGCCCAGCCATTTGTGCTCGTCATGGCCGGTCCAGACCGTCGCATCCTTATGCCAGAGCCGGCGGATCCTGGCGTCCTTGCGCCAGTCCTCGGTCGCGGAGGCGACCTTCTTCTCGAGATCAGCAGCAACGGCGATCGTCTGCTGCCCAAGTCCTGTCCCCAGCACGACGGCGCGCTTGTGCGCAACCGCGCCGTAGAGCTTGTCGGCGGCGTCCGCGAACTGCCTGACGCCGTCGACCACGAGATCTGCGGTGATGTCGTCGAGCGAGATGCCGGTCTTCGCCAGATCCTCCAGGGCGGCCTGGGCGGCGTCGACGTCTTCCTCCAGGCTGTCGCGCACCTCTCCGTGATCGCGGAAGGCGTCCAGCGTGGCCGGCGGCACGGTGTTGACGGTGTTCGGCCCGATCAGCTCCTCGACGTAGAGGACATCGCTGTAATCCTTGTTCTTGGTACCTGTGGAGGCCCAGAGCAGCCGCTGCGGCTTGGCGCCTTGCTCGGCCAGCCGCTCCCAGCGCGCGCCCGCGAACAGCCGCTTGTAGTCCTGATACGCCATCTTGGCGTTGGCGATGGCGATCCTGCCCTTGAGCGCGGCCAGCCGCTCCTTCTCCGAGGGATCGTTGGCCTGGGCGATCTTCTCGTCCAGTTGCTTGTCGACCACGCTGTCGATGCGGCTGACGAAGAACGACGCCACGCTGGCGACATGCGACGGATCGCCGCCGGCGCCGACGTAGGCCTCGAGGCCGGCAATGTAGGCTTCGGCGACCTGCCGGTAGACGTCTTGCGAAAACAGCAGGGTGATGTTGACGCTGATGCCCTTGGAGATCAGGTGCTGGATGGCCGGCAGGCAGGCGTCGGTCGCCGGCACCTTGATCATCAGATTCCTGCGGTCGACCGCCTTCCAGAGCTGTTCGGCCTCGGTGATGGTCGCTTTGCTGTCCATCGCCAGATAGGGCGAGACTTCGAGGCTGACGAAGCCGTCATTGCCATCGAAGCGGTCGTAGACCGGCCGCAACACGTCGGCAGCATTTTGGATGTCCTCGACGGCGACGGCCTCGAACAGCTGCGTCGGCGATCGATCGCCGTTCTTCAGCGCCGTGGCGATCGGCGCGTCATATTCATCGGAGCTGCCGATCGCCTTCTCGAAAATCGCGGGATTCGAGGTGACGCCCTTGACGCCATCCTCATCGATCAGCCGCTTCAGGTCGCCTTTGGCGACGAAGCCGCGTGCGAGGAAATCGAGCCAGACCGCCTGGCCGTGTTCTTCGAGAGCTTTGACCGGATTCATGATGCCTATCTATGTGCGTCGGCTTGCTTTTTCGGGTTCCCGCCTGGCGGCCTGCCAGATCGTGGAACTCACATGAACAACTATGCGCCAGCCTACAGGAGAACGCCATTCATAATGGATTGATCCCTCTGGAATCCCAAGAGCTTCGCGCCGGGCTCGACGTGCCGGCGGCGCGCGCCCGCGGGAAACGTGCAGGCAGCCTGAAGCCTGCTGCCGACCGTTCGACCAAGGCGTGGGGAAGGTTCGCCAAGCGCGGCCAGCGTTCGGCTCGCGTCGGCCTCCGCGACACCCGCGCGCCGGAGGTCTCCCATCGTGGCGAGCAAATGCCGTCGATCAGACCTTCTCCGCCTTGCAATGCCGGAAAGCGGCCACATGTGTTCTGGGTAATGGTGCCTCACGTCACGGATCAAGGCGAGCGTCTTGCGATTGTCGCGTCGGCTGCGGCTCGTGATCGGCGGATAACCCATGATGCTTTCTGCTTGCAGACATTCGGTGGCGAGCCGCAACCTGATCATGGCAATGATCAGCATCGAGTGATCCGTCCGGTTTCGGCCGCGCGTTACGTCACGGCATTCGGTTCTAGCGGTGAACATGTGCGAATGGCTGTGAGATGCGCGCGTTCATCGCTCGCCTGATCACGATGGCGTCGCGTGAGCGATGGTTGACGTGCGCGCAGCGGGGCCATCTGTTCGACCACCGTGGCCGGCGCGCATCATGTCGCGCCGCGAATGAGACATTCGCTGCCTGGCGCAGCTGCGCGACCGTTGGCGTTCACTCGCGGTTCACTTCCGGAAGACAGACTGATCCCGGTGCTGTCTCGCCGCCAGTTCACGTGGCTTCACAACACCTTGTGCGGCGCAGGAAGACTACGGTGCCGGGGTATTGCGGATGTTGCGAAGCAGAGACAATGGGGTACAAATGGAGAGAGTCGGCCGGCTTTTGCCGAACTATTGAGCGAAGTGCATGTTGATAGGGCATATGCTGCATGCACTTTGCGTTGCGGAAAAGGACGAAGACGGTGCCCAATGGGGGCTAGCGCGCTTCACTCTGAGTCGGTTCGGGATCAGCAGGAACGTACTTGGATCTCGGCCCGTTGCAGCAGTGCAGCGGAACCTACGTGGAGAGGGATCATGTACAACGATTCGTTGTTCAACGCGTTCGCAAGGTCGTTCGAGGCACGCAGCCAGACCGACATGTCGATGCAGGAATATCTAGAATCGTGTCGAACCGACCCGATGCGATACGCGAACGCCGCTGAACGACTACTAGCTGCGATCGGTGAGCCTCAGATGATCGATACGGCCAAGGACCCACGCCTTGGCCGTATTTTTTTGAACCGGACGGTTCGGCTGTATCCCGCGTTCGCCGGCTTCTACGGCATGGAAGACACGATCGAGCGCATCGTCGGATTCTTCCGTCACGCCGCGCAGGGTCTCGAAGAGCGCAAGCAGATCCTCTATCTGCTCGGACCGGTCGGCGGCGGCAAGTCGTCGCTCGCCGAACGGTTGAAGCAGTTGATGGAAACTCATCCGATCTACGTGCTCAAGGCGGGAGATGAGTTGAGCCCCGTGTTCGAGTCGCCGCTCGGCCTGTTCGATCCCGACACGCTGGGCCCGATGCTCGAGGAGAAATACGGCATTCCGCGCCGCCGCCTGTCGGGCCTGATGAGCCCGTGGTGCTACAAGCGGCTCGAAGCCTTCGGCGGCGACATCTCGCAGTTCCGCGTCGCCAAGATCCAGCCGTCGCGGCTGCGCCAGATCGGCATCGCCAAGACCGAGCCCGGCGACGAGAACAACCAGGACATCTCCTCGCTGGTCGGCAAGGTCGACATCCGCAAGCTCGAAACCTACGCCCAGAACGATCCCGACGCCTACTCCTATTCGGGCGGCCTCAACCGCGCCAACCAGGGCATCCTCGAATTCGTCGAGATGTTCAAGGCGCCGATCAAGATGCTGCATCCGCTGCTGACGGCGACGCAGGAGGGCAACTATATCGGCACCGAGAACATCGGCGCGATTCCCTACAATGGCGTGATCCTCGCCCACTCCAACGAGGCGGAGTGGCAGAGCTTCAAGACCAACAAGAACAACGAGGCCTTCATCGACCGGATCTGCGTCATCAAGGTGCCGTACTGCCTGCGCGTCACCGAGGAGCGCAAGATCTATGAGAAGCTGATCCAGGGCTCCGAGCTCTCCGCCGCGCCCTGCGCGCCCGCGACCTTGGACACGCTCGCCAGATTCTCGGTGATGTCGCGCCTGCGCAAGCACGAGAATTCGACGTTGTACGCCAAGATGCGGGTCTATGACGGCGAGAGCCTCAAGGAGTCCGATCCGAAGGCGCGCAGCGTGCAGGAATATCGCGACGCCGCCGGCGTCGACGAGGGCATGGACGGCATCTCCACGCGCTTTGCCTTCAAGGTGCTGGCTGCGACCTACAATCACGACACGGCGGAAGTGTCGGCCGATGCCGTGCATCTGATGTACGTGCTGGAACAGTCGATCAAGCGCGAGCAACTGCCCGAGGAGATCGAGAAGCGCTACCTCGAATTCATCAAGGCGGATCTGGCGCCGCGCTACGCCGAGTTCATCGGTCACGAGATCCAGAAGGCCTATCTGGAATCCTACTCCGATTACGGCCAGAACCTGTTCGACCGCTACGTCGACTACGCCGATGCCTGGATCGAGGATCAGGACTTCAAGGATCCCGATACGGGACAGCTGCTCAATCGCGAGCTGCTGAACCAGGAGCTGACCAAAATCGAGAAGCCGGCCGGGATCGCCAACCCGAAGGATTTCCGCAACGAGGTTGTCAAGTTCTCGCTGCGCTTCCGGGCCCAGAATGGTGGCAAAAATCCGTCCTGGACCTCCTACGAAAAGATCCGCGAAGTCATCGAAAAGAGGATATTCTCGCAGGTCGAGGATCTGCTTCCGGTCATCTCGTTCGGTACCAAGAAGGACGGCGAGACCGAGAAGAAGCACGACGACTTCGTCGCGCGCATGGTCGAACGCGGCTACACCGAGCGGCAGGTCCGCCGGCTGGTCGAGTGGTACATGCGCGTGAAGCAGGCGGGTTGATCGTGGTCCGGCGCCGATGTTCACTGCAGGTGCGGCAGGCCATCGGTCTGACGTCGGCGCCAGGGCTACGAAACGAGCGAAACGTTCGACGCTGAGCTTCGCTGGGAGGCGTCGGACAGGCAGAGGGTGCCGTTGCAGTGTCGGGTCCGATACTGCACCGCGGCATCGCGGCGGGGGAGAGCAGGAGTCGAAGCCGCTGCAGCAGGAGGCGTATGGAACGTGGTCATGCACATCATTGATCGGCGCCTGAATCCGGGCGGCAAAAGTCTCGAAAATCGCCAGCGATTTTTGCGCCGCGCCAAGGCCCTGGTTCAGGGAGCGGTCAAGAAGACCTCGCAGGACCGCGACATCAAGGACGTGCTGGAGGGCGGCGAGGTCTCGATCCCGCTCGACGGCATGGACGAGCCTCGCTTCCGCCGCGAGGGCGGCACCCGCGACATGGTGTTGCCCGGCAACAAGAAGTTCGTCGAAGGCGACATCCTGCCGCGCTCCGGCGACGGCAGCGGCCGCAAGTCGGCGCCCGGACAAGGCGACAGCGAGGACGCGTTCCGCTTCGTGCTGAGCAAGGAGGAGTTCGTCAACCTCTTCCTCGACGATCTCGAACTGCCCGATCTCGCCAAGCGCAAATTCGCCGAGGCCGAGAGCGAGGGGCTGGTACGCGCGGGCTATTCGACCTCGGGTTCGCCGGCCAATATCTCGATCAGCCGCACCGTCACCCGCGCCTTGGCCCGCCGCGTCGCGCTGCGCCGTCCGCGGCCGGAGGCGATTGCCGAGCTCGAAGCCCAGCTGGAGCAGGAGACCGACGACGACAAGCGCGCCGCGCTTCTGGCCGAGATCGAGGCGCTGAAGGCGAAGGCCAAGCGCATCCCCTTCATCGACCCGATCGACATCCGCTACCGGCGCTTCGAGGCCGTGCCGAAGCCGATCGCACAGGCCGTGATGTTCTGCCTGATGGACGTGTCCGGCTCGATGTCGGAGCACATGAAGGACCTCGCCAAGCGATTCTACATGCTGCTCTACGTGTTCCTGACCCGGCGCTACCGCCATGTCGAGATCGTCTTCATCCGCCATACCGATCGCGCCGAGGAGGTCGACGAGCAGACGTTCTTCTACGGACCGGCGTCCGGCGGCACCTTGGTGTCGAGCGCCTTGCAATGCATGCACGACATCGTCCGCTCGCGCTTCCGCCCGTCGGACTGGAACATCTACGCGGCGCAGGCCTCCGACGGCGACAACGCCACCTCGGATTCCGAGAACGTCGCGCGGCTCTTGACCGACAACATCCTGCCGGTGTCGCAGTTCTTCGCCTATCTCGAGGTCGGCGAATCCGGCACCTATTCGTTCGAGATGCCCGACTCGGCGCTGTGGTCGCTGTATGAGCGGCTGCGCGCCAATGGCGAGCCGCTGTCGATGCGCAAGGTCCGCGACCGCAGCGAGATCTTCCCGGTGTTCCACGACCTGTTTCAGCGTCGCGGCACCACGCAGGAGAGGGCGGCGTCATGAGCGGGTTGCTGTTCGAGGGCGCAGACTGGAATTTCCTCACCCTGCAGCGCATCCACGATGCCTGCGAAGCCGTCGCCGAGAAGGAGCTCGGGCTCGACACCTATCCCAACCAGATCGAGGTGATCACGGCCGAGCAGATGCTCGACGCCTATTCCTCGGTCGGCATGCCCCTGTTCTACAAACACTGGTCGTTTGGCAAGCACTTCGCCTATCACGAGGCCTCGTACCGCAAGGGCCTGATGGGCCTCGCCTATGAGATCGTGATCAACTCCTCGCCCTGTATCTCCTATCTGATGGAGGAGAACACGGCGACGATGCAGACCTTGGTGATCGCGCACGCGGCGTTCGGCCACAACCATTTCTTCAAGAACAACTATCTGTTCAAGCAGTGGACCGACGCCGACGGCATCCTCGACTATCTCGATTTCGCCCGCGGCTACATCGCGCAATGCGAGGAGCGTTATGGCCGGCTCGCGGTCGAGCATACGCTCGACGCGGCGCATGCGCTGATGTCGCACGGCGTCGACCGCTATCCGGGCAAGAAGAAGCTCGACTTCCGCGAGGAGGAGAAGCGCGCCGGCAAGCGCAGGCTCTACGAGGAGGGCCAGTTCAACGATCTCTGGCGCACGGTGCCGACCGGCCCGGTCAAGACCAATGCGATGCTGAACGTCGAGCGGCGCCGCGCGCTGCTCGGCCTCCCGCAGGAGAACCTGCTCTATTTCCTGGAGAAGACCGCGCCGCGGCTGGCGCCCTGGCAGCGCGAGTTGCTGCGCATCGTTCGCCACATCGCGCAGTATTTCTATCCGCAGGGCCAGACCAAGGTCATGAACGAGGGCACGGCGACCTATGTGCACTATCGCATCATGAACCGGCTGCACCAGGACGGCCGCCTCACCGACGGCAACTTCCTGGAGTTCCTGCAGTCGCACACCAACGTCGTGTTCCAGCCGGAGTTCGACGATCCGCGCTTCTCCGGCTTCAACCCATATGCGCTCGGCTTTGCGATCATGCAGGACATCGAGCGCATCGTGAAGGACCCGACCGACGAGGATCGCGAATGGTTTCCGGACATCGCCGGCACCGGCGACGAAATGGCGGTGCTGCGTGACGTCTGGGCGAATTATCGCGACGAGAGCTTCATCAGCCAGTTCCTCAGCCCCAACCTGATCCGGCGCTTCAAGCTGTTCCATTTGCATGACGATCCGGCCGAACGCGCCGGCATCCTGGTCGACGCCATCCATGACGAGCGCGGCTATCGTCGCATCCGGCGCGAGCTGTCGAAACAGTACGATGTCGGCTACATCGACCCGAACATCGAGGTGGTCGATGTCGATCTCGCCGGCGATCGCCGCCTGATGCTGCGACATACGGTGGTCAAGGGCGCCCAGCTCAACGAGACCGACACCAAGCGCGTGCTGCAGCATCTCGCCGATCTCTGGAGCTACGACGTGTCGCTGGTCGAAGTCGACGCCGCCACCGACAAGGTGCTGAAGGAGTACGTGCTCAATCCCCGGATACAACCGGCGGCCGCCTAGCGCGGCCGCCAAGCCCTGAGCGACGTCAGATTTCCGCGAAGATCTCCAGCAGATTGCCGTCGGGATCCCTGAAGAACAGCGTCCGATGGCCGAAGGGCTGGTCCCTCGGCTGCTCCAGGAGCGCGACGCCCTTCTCCGTCAGCTCGGCCGCGCAGCGGTCGACGTCGACGCGTCCCACCTTGAAGGCGAGTTGAAGCGCCGCGCTTCCCGGCGGTGTCGGCTGGTGCGATGTCAGCCGCTGCGGCCGAGCGAGCGCGAGCGTGTTGGAGCCGATCTGAAATTCGATCCACCCCTGCGACAGTTCCCGGAGCAGCGGAAAGCCCAGGACCTCCTCGTAGAACTGCCGCATGACGTCCCAGTCGCGGGCGAGGATCACCGTGTAGTCGATGGCGCGAATGGCGCGAAATGCGGACACCCTCTTTACATCATTGGTCACGATCTCTCCCTCCCGGCCGGCCTCACCAAGCTTTTCCATCCCGCGTCGAGTGGCGCAAGGCTGATGAGCCCGCTATGGTGCCCGCCGTTGGCCGGGTGGTTGCAGCCGGCCGTTGCGGACGATGATCAAAGCTCGGGCGTAAGGCGCGTGGTTGGACCAAAGGAGACGGCGGCAACGGATCGGCGGGACCGGTTCATTCCGATACGCAAGTCCGACGTCCTGGACACCGTCATTTCGCATGGCGGCCTGGATGACGCCCTGGCGGCCGACCTGCGCCAGCTGGCGCACATGCTCGGCGCCATCCTGCACCACGAATATTTCGACGAGCTCGATCGGCTGCGCGACGTCTATTTCGACTTCGATCCCGAGGTCCCCGCCGGCCGCCATCGCTCCGCTCAGGAGCTCGACACCGCCTATTGCAACCTCACCGACGAATTCGTCCGGGTGCTGAGCGAAGCGAACTTCATCGAGATCAGCCACGATGAGATCGAGCGCGCCTTCGCCGAGCACGCGCTTGTCAGGGTCAAGCTGAGGGCGCCGGTCTCCGACTTTCGCGCCGTCCGCATGTTCCGGCGCGGCACGCATCAAGAGACCATCGAGGTCCCCATGCTGTATGGCCTGCGGAGGCGCAAGCAGGAGATCGAGGTCTACGACGACATCATCCTGATGGTCGCGACCAGGCCAGACGAGCCGTCTCAGAAGAAGCGCAAGACCGCCGCCTGGCGTGGCCGCAACAAGATCCGCGGCGGCGCGGTGCTGTTCAAATATTTCCGCCACATCGCGCGCTTCGACCTCGAGGCGCTGCTGCCGAACGTCCGCGTCGTCATGGGCCTGCGCGAGCAACTGACGCTGGGCGTGCCGGCGCTGGTCGGCGGCGTACCGATCCTGCTCAAGCTGGCTTCGACGCTCACCGTGCTGTTCATCGTCGCCGGCTTTTATCTCGGCCTCAGCGGCACCGTGCACGACAACGATACGGAGCAGGCGCTGGCGGCGCTGTCGGGCCTGTTCGCGCTCGGCGCCTTCATCCTGCGGCAATGGGGCAACTTCCATCGCCAGTCGCTGATCCATCAGAAGCAGGTCACCGACAACATCTACTTCCGCAACGTCAACAACAATTCCGGCATCTTCAACTATTTGATCGGCGAGGCCGAGGACCAGGACTGGAAGGAAGCGATGCTGGCCTATGGCGGCCTGCTGCTGGCGTCGGTGCCGCTCTCGCGTGCAGCATTGTGCAGCCATGTCGAGGAGTTGCTGCAGCAGATGTTTGGATTGAGCCGCGCGTTCAATGTCGAGGAGGCCTTGATCAGGCTGCGGGAGTTCGGCCTTGTGACCGGCGGAGATGACGCGCTGTCCGCGCTGCCGCTGCGCGAGGCGATCGCGCAGCTCGATCGCGTCTGGGCAAGCGCGTTGCGGGCGTAATCGTCATCAACGATGACGGGCCTCATGGTTCAAGACGCGCCTGCGGCGCTCCTCATGATGAGGAGCGAGGGCGCGGCTCACCAGGATATGCCGAGCTGTCGCAACGAACGATCTGACAGTTAGTTACTCCGTCATGGCCGGGCTTGTCCCGGGCATCCACGTGGTTATCAGCGTGCCGAACGACGTGGATGGCCGGGACAAGCCCGGCCATGACGTGGAGATAGACAAGCGCAAAACTCCGATTGTGAAATGCGATAGCCCCGCCAGAAGCGGGCGCAATGCACTCCACCTTTGTCCTGAGGAGCCCGCCGGAGGCGGGCGTCTCGATGGACGGCTACAGAGCACACGCTTTCCACGCAGCGGTCTGCCTAGCGCAGACTCGCATTGATTTTGTCGAGCGCGGCCTGCCCAGGGCACAGATCCGCTGCCTCCAGCCGGTTGAGCGGTCGCTCCACCGTGTTGAGGTGGCTGTGCAGATCGTCGGCCTCAGGGTCGACATAGAGCAGGCCGGTCACGATCTGGCCTTGCGCGGCATGTTTCTGGAGGAAGGTCATGGCGCCGAGCCGGTCGTGCGGGTCGTAGTCGGCGTCGATCTTGCGCAGCGCCAGCCTGGAGCCGTCGTGCTGCTCGACGATCTGCACCGTGCCCGGATCCTGGTCGATCTCGATCGGATCGCGCCCGGTCAGCACGTCCAACCGGTTCACGGCATCGTTGTGCTCGCGGACATAGTCGAAGCTCTTGGTTGAGCCGGCGTGATTGTTGAACGCGATGCACGGGCTGATGACGTCGATGAACGCCGCGCCCTTGTGCCGGATGGCGCCCTCGATGATCGGCACCAGCTGCTTCTTGTCGCCGGAGAACGACCGCGCCACATAGGTGGCCCCGAGCTGCAGCGCGATGCCGACCAGGTCGATCGGATTGTCGGTGTTGGTGACGCCCTTCTTCGACTTCGACCCGCGGTCGGCGGTCGCCGAGAATTGGCCCTTGGTCAGGCCGTAGACGCCGTTGTTCTCGACGATATAGGTCATGTTCACGCCGCGCCGGATCGCGTGGGCGAACTGGCCGAAGCCGATCGAGGCGGAATCGCCGTCGCCGGAGACGCCGAGATAGATCAGCTCGCGGTTGGCGAGGTTGGCGCCGGTCAGCACCGAGGGCATGCGGCCGTGCACGGTGTTGAAGCCGTGCGAATTGCCGAGAAAGTAGTCCGGTGTCTTCGACGAGCAGCCGATGCCGGAGATTTTTGCCACCCGATGCGGCTCGATCGACAGCTCGAAGCAGGCCTCGATGATCGAGGCCGTGATCGAATCGTGGCCGCAGCCGGCGCACAAGGTCGAGATCTTGCCCTCGTAGTCGCGATGGCTGTAGCCGAGTGCGTTCTTCTTGATGCCGGGATGCTGGAATTTCGGCTTTGCGATGTAGGTCATGAGAGCACCCTGTCGCCCAGTGCCGTCATGGCCGGGCTTGTCCCGGCCATCCACGTGGGAGTCCGAGGAAAGAGAGGCGTGGATGCCCGGGACAAGCCCGGGCATGACCGTGGAGAGAGTGGCTGTAAAGTCATGACACCGCCTTGCGCAGCGGTGTGACCTTGATGTGGTCCTGGTGGTCGCCGATCGCATCGGCGATGAAGCGCGCCGTGATCGGCGTGCCGTCATAATGCAGAATCGGCACCAGCCGGACCGGGTCGATGCCGTTCTCGGTGACGATCAGCTGGCGCAGCTGCGCGTCGCGGTTCTGCTCGACCACATAGACGAAGTCGTGCTCGGCGATGAAGCTCGCCACGCTCGAATGGAACGGGAAGGCGCGGATGCGCAGGCGGTCGAGCTGACAGCCGCGCGCCTCTAGCAGTCCGATTGCCTCGTCCATCGCCGGCGCGGTCGAGCCGAAATAGATCACGCCATATCTGGTCGGCTTGCTCGCATTGGCCTGCAGCGGCCGCGGCACCATGTCCTGCGCGGTCTGGAACTTGCGCAGCAGGCGCTGCACGTTGTCGGCATAGACGGCGCCTTCCTCGGAATAGCGCGCGTAGCGGTCACGCGAGGTGCCGCGGGTGAAGTAGGAGCCCTTCGTCGGATGCGTGCCGGGGTAGGTGCGGAACGGAATGCCGTCGCCGTCGACGTCGAGATAGCGGCCGAAGTCGCGGCCTTCGTCGAGCATTTCCGCCGTCATCACCTTGCCGCGGTCATACTGCTTGGCGTCGTCCCACTTCAGCGGCCGGGACAGCTGCTGGTTCATGCCGATGTCGAGATCGAGCATCAGGAAGATCGTGGTCTGTAGCCGCTCGGCGAGGTCGAACGCCGCAGCGGCAAACTCAAACGCCTCCGCCGGATCTTCGGGGAACAGCATCACATGCTTGGTATCGCCGTGCGAGGCATAGCCGCAGGCGATCAGGTCGCATTGCTGCGTCCGCGTCGGCATGCCGGTCGAGGGGCCGGCGCGCTGCACGTTCATGATCACGGCCGGGATCTCGGCAAAGTAGGAGAGGCCGATGAACTCGGTCATCAGCGACACGCCGGGGCCCGATGTCGTGGTAAAGGCGCGGGCGCCGTTCCAGGACGCGCCAACCACCATGCCGATCGAGGCGAGCTCGTCCTCGGCCTGCACGATCGCGTATTTGGCCTGCCCGGTTTCCGGATCGTGCCGCAGTTTCTTGCAGTGGTTGCTGAACGCTTCGGCCAGCGACGACGACGGCGTGATCGGGTACCAGGCGCAGACCGTGGCGCCGCCATAGACGGCGCCGAGCGCGGCGGCGTTGTTGCCCTCGATGAAGATGCGGTCGCCGACCTTGTCGGCCTTCTTGATGCGCAGGCCGATCGGGCACTTCAAATTCTGCAGCGCCCAGTCGCGGCCGAGATGCAGCGCGTGGACGTTGGAGGAGAGCAGCTTCTCCTTGCCCTTGTACTGCTCACCGATCAATTGCTCGATCAGCTTCGGATCCATGTCGAGCAGCGCTGAGAGCGCGCCGAGATAGATGATGTTCTTGAACAGCTGGCGCTGGCGCGGATCCGAATAGGTCGAGTTGGTGATCGCGGTCAGCGGCACGCCGATGACGGTGATGTCGTCGCGGAACTTGGTTGCCGGCATCGGCTTGGTGGAATCGTAGAACAGATAGCCGCCCGGCGCGATACCGGCGACGTCCTTGTCCCAGGTCTGCGGGTTCATCGCCACCATCAAATCAGTGCCGCCGCCGCGGGCGCCGAGATGGCCCGCTTCGGTGACGCGCACCTCGTACCAGGTCGGCAGGCCCTGGATGTTCGACGGGAAGATGTTGCGCGGGCTGACCGGCACGCCGTGGCGGAGCACGGCGCGCGCGAAGAGTTCGTTCGCGCTGGCCGAGCCGGAGCCGTTGACGTTGGCGAAGCGGACGACGAAGTCGTTTACGCTGCTGAGCGGCGCTTGCTGGGACATGCGTTACCTGCGTGAGTCGTCTCGATGAAATATTTCTGCATGTCCCACGCACCGGTGGGACAGCGCTCGGCGCACAGGCCGCAATGGAGGCAGACGTCCTCGTCCTTCACCATCACCCGCCCGGTCTTCAGATCCGAGGACACGTAGAGGCTCTGGTCGGGATGCGGCGCCGGCGCCTTCAGGCGCGAACGCAGATCCGCCTCCTCGCCGTTGTCGGTGAAGGTGATGCAGTCCATCGGACAGATGTCGGCGCAGGCGTCGCATTCGATGCACAGCGTGTCGGAGAACACCGTCTGCACGTCGCAATTCAGGCAGCGATGCGCCTCGCCGAGCGCGAGCTTGACGTCGTAGCCGAGCTCGACTTCGGCGCGGATGTCCTTCAGCGCGACCACCTTGTCGCGGTGCGGCACCTTGAAGCGCTTCTCGGACGAAACGTCGTTGTCATAGCTCCATTCATGGATGCCCATCTTCTGCGAGGAGACATGCACCTCGGGCAGCGGCCGCTCGGTGATGTCCTCGCCGGACAGCAGGCGGTGGATCGACAGCGCCGCCTCGTGGCCCTGGGCGACCGCCCAGATGATGTTCTTCGGACCGAATGCCGCATCGCCGCCGAAGAACACTTTCGGGTTGGTCGAGACGAAGGTTGTCGGATCGACCACCGGCATGTGCCATTTGTCGAACGCGATGTCGCAATCGGCCTCGATCCAGGGGAACGCGTTCTCCTGGCCGACGGCGACCAGCACGTCGTCGCAGTCATAGGTCACATCGGGCTCGCCCGACGGCACCAGCGAGCGACGGCCGCTGGCGTCATATTCGGCCTTCACCTTCTGGAAGGTGACGCCGGTGAGCCTGCCATTGTCGTGATTGAAGGCGACCGGCACGAGATAGTTGAGGATCGGAATGTCCTCGTGCAGCGCGTCCTCCTTCTCCCAGGGCGACGCCTTCATCTCCTCGAAGCCGGAGCGCACGATGACCTTGACGTCCTCGCCGCCGAGCCGTCGCGCGGTGCGGCAGCAATCCATCGCGGTGTTGCCGCCGCCGAGCACGATCACGCGCCTGCCGATCTTGTCGGTGTGTCCGAACGAGACGCTGGAGAGCCAGTCGATGCCGAGATGGATGTTCGCGGCGGCTTCCTTGCGTCCGGGAATGTTCAGCTCCCGGCCGCGTGGCGCGCCGGAGCCGATGAAGATGGCATCATAGTTCTCGGCCAGCAGCGTCTTGAGGCTGTCGACGCGATGGCCGGCCTTGTAGTCGACGCCGAGGCCGAGCACGTAGCCCGTCTCCTCGTCGATGACGCTGTCGGGCAGGCGGAATTTGGGGATTTGCGAGCGCATCATGCCGCCGGGCTTTGGGTCGGCATCGAACACGGTGCAGTGATAGCCGAGCGGCGCGAGATCGCGCGCCACCGTCAGCGAGGCCGGGCCGCCGCCGACCAGCGCGATGCGCCGGCCGTTCTTCGGGGCAGGGCGCGGCAGGCGCTGATGGATGTCGTCCTTGAAATCGGCCGCAACGCGCTTCAGGCGGCAGATCGCGACCGGGCTTTCCTCGACACGCCCCCGTCGGCAGGCGGGCTCGCAAGGGCGATCGCAGGTGCGTCCGAGAATGCCCGGGAATACATTCGATTTCCAATTGATCATGTAGGCGTCGCTGTAGCGACCCTCAGCGATCAGGCGGATGTATTCAGGGACCGGAGTGTGTGCGGGACAAGCCCATTGGCAGTCGACCACTTTGTGAAAGTAGTCGGGGGCCGAGATATCAGTCGCTCTCATTCATACCCTGTCCGCGCGGCGAACCATGAGCGCGCGGCCTTCCTGACGTGAGGACGACTGCTTGTTCAGGATCGGCTAGGGATCGATGTGGGTCCGGAGCAGGTCCTGTTCGTCGCCCTTCTGTTTTTTGAATGGCTCAATTGAATAGTCTTATCAGACTAGAGCCATTCCAAGGCGCGCACAAAGGCAAATTTGCAAAGCTGCCCCTCATGCACAGTGTGCGGCGCCGCATTGCCGGCCTGATGCTGCCACGTGTTGCGATGCGGCATTTTCGGTGACGATAGATTGCGAGGATGATGATAAATTAAAGAATGGAGGGTGGAGCACGCGGGCTGCCACGCGCTCCACCGTCATGCCCGGGCTTGTCCCGGGCATCCACGTCGTTCCCAGGATGCCGCACAACGTGGATGGCCGGGACGAGCCCGGCCATGACGATGTGGAGAGAGGCGGGATCTAACTCACTTCGCCGCCGCGATGTCGGCGCGGCTCAAGTCCCACATCAGGCGATAGATGCCGGCCGAGATCTGCGTCGCCAGCGGACCGTCGATCGCCGCGAAGCGGGTGGTCATCAAGGTGGCGATGGCATGACTGTCGGTACCGTCGATGAGGATGAACCAGTCGGCATCGCGCGAGCTCGCAGGAACTCCGGCCGCGGGACCGGAGAGGTCGGCATCGCCTTCGAGCAGATGCATTGAGATGATGCCCCTCAGCTTGCTTGGGTCGAGCTCGACCTGCAGCGCGTCGCGCAACGCTTTGTCCTGCCCGGGTTTGGGCCGCAGGCGGATGATGCCCAGCACGGCGCCGCGACCGGCGCCGATCGAGATCGTGATGCGCGCGACGCTGCGGATCATGTTCTTGAACCGCGCCATCACCGCCTTCGACCATTCCGTCGGCGACTCCAGCCGGGCGCGGTAGGCCGCGCTGTCGAGCACGTCGATCGTTTCGGTCGAATATAGGCAGAGATATTTCGGGCTGCCCTGCTCGGCGACATAGCGTCGCGCCTCGATGAAGCCGGGGATGGCCACGCGCTCTTCGAGATGTTCGCTGTCATACCAATGGTTGAAATCGGCTTCATGCTCAGCATCGATGTTCATCGATGTCAAAAGCATGCCTTTCCCGGCGATGGGCATTGCAGATGTCCTTGTTCAGCGGCCAATCCTCATGGTGAGGGCGTCACTTGGCGCGTCTCCCGGACAATGCTGCGCATTGCCTGGTGAACCATGAGGCGGGGGATGTCTGGGGCCTCATCCTTTGAGACGCCATGCCGCGCATGGCTCCTCAGGATGAGGAGAGATGACCATGTGTTTAAGGCGCAGTCGTGCGCGTCGCCATATCGCAGATGGCTTTCATGACCGCATCGCGGATGCCGGGATCATAAAGATTGTGACCTGCGGCTTCGACGACACGGATTTCGGCGTCGCGCCAGATTTCGGCCAGGCGCGCGGCGGTGGAGGGCGGACAGAGCAGGTCATAGCGGCCTTGCACGATGATTCCGGGAATCCCGCTGAGCCTGCTCGCATCACGCAGCAACTGGCCTTTCGCCATGAAGCTGTCCTGCGAGAAGTAATGCGCCTCCATGAACGGCGTCGCCGGCAAGGCGGTGCCGGAACGGATGGCGAGCCGATCCAGATGGGCGCGGGCCGGTTTGATCTCGGACAGCGCCCGCTCGGTGTCGTGCCAGGCGCGCGCAGCCGGGCCATGAATCGCCGGATCGGGATCGAGGATGCGGCGGAAATAGGCGTCGCACGGGTTGGCGCGTTCGTTCTCCGGCAGCACCTCCAGGAAGTCGCGGTGCAGGGCAGGGTGAAAGCGCGCCAGCGTCTCGCCGAAGGCCGTCTCCACTTCCGCACGGGTGCCGAGGAACGTCGCCCGCAGCACCAGCCCCGTGACGCGCGTCGGGTGCGCCTGCGTATAGGCCAGCGCCAAGGTGGCGCCCCAGGAGCCGCCGGCGACGATCCAGCGGTCGAAACCGAACTTTTCGCGGATCGCCTCCATGTCGGCGATCAGGTCGGGCAGGGTGTTGTTGTCGCGGCTGCGCGCAGGACGCGAGCGGCCGGCGCCGCGCTGGTCGAACAGCACGGCATGGAAGCGCTCGGGATCGAACAGTCGGCGGTGATCCGGCTGGCATCCGGAGCCCGGCCCACCATGCAGATAGACCGCGGGGATGCCGGCGGCGCAGCCGCTGCTCTCGACGTAGATCTGGTGACCGCCGGAGACATCTAGCCATTCCGACGTCAGCGGCGCGAACGGATCGCTGCGGCGCGCGGAGGCGCGGCCGGCTTCGGCGTCAGGCATCATTGCTCTCGGGCGTGCCGCCGGCGAAATTGCGATAGAGGAAGCGGTCCTGGCCCGAGGCCGCGTCACGCTCGGCCTGCTTGAAGATGCTCTCGTGCAGCGGCGACAGCGTACAGGCCGGATCGGTATTCCCCGCATCGCCGGTCAGCGCGAACGCCTGGCAGCGGCAGCCGCCGAAATCGATCTCGCGGAACTCGCAGGACTTGCACGGCTCCTTCATCCAGCCGGTGCCACGGTAGCGGTTGAAGGCCTCGGAGTTCTGCCAGATCCAGGCGATCGAATGGTTCGACCGCACGGACATGAAGTCGAGCCCGGTGATGCTCTCGGCGGCGTGGCAGGGCAGGATCTTGCCCGAGGGAGAGATGTTGAAGAACTGCCGGCCCCAGCCGCCCATGCACTTCTTCGGCCGCAGCGCGTAGTAGTCCGGCACGACGTAGTCGATCGTCAGCGTGCCCTTCAGCCGCTCGCGCGCCTCCTCGACCATGCGGTCGGTCTCTTCGAGCTGGGCGTAGGTCGGCATCAGGCTGGCGCGATTCTTCAGCGCCCAGCCGTAATATTGCACGTTGGCGACCTCGAGCCGGTCGGCATCGAGATCGATCGCCATCTGGATGATGTCGGGCAGCTGATGCAGGTTCTGCCGGTGCATCACGGCGTTGACCGTCAGCGGCAGGTCGAGCTCGCGGGTCCAGCGCGCGACCTCGAGCTTCTTGACGTGGCCGCCCTTGTAGCCGCCGACGCGGTCGGCGATGCCGGCCTCGCTGCCCTGGAAGCTGATCTGGACATGGGACAGCCCGGCATCGGCCAGCTCCTTCAGCCGCTCCCGCGTCAGCAGCACGGCCGAGGTGATCAGGTTGGTGTAGAGGCCGACGTCGTTGGCATGCTGCACCAGCTCGACCAGATCCTTGCGCGCGGTCGGCTCGCCGCCGGAGAAGTGGATCTGCAGCACGCCGATCTCGGCGAGCTCGGACAGCACCTTCTTCCATTCCGTGGTGGTCAGCTCCTGTCCGGCGCGATCGAGTTCCAGCGGGTTGGAGCAATAGGGGCATTGCAGCGGACAGCGATGCGTGAGTTCGAGCAGCACGGCGAGCGGAATGCCGTAGGTTTCGGCCACGGAACCGCGCCGCTCCAGCACGGCGAGGCCGTCATTGCTGTCGATGGGCGGTGAGGTGTCGGTCAGCTCGGTCATGATGTCGTCTCCCGAACCTCGGTCAGGAATCCCTTGTCGGCGAGATCCTGCAGCATGGCAACCACATCGGTCGCGATGACGTCGCGAGGCGCGGCATATTTCGCCGCGAGCTCGTCGATGATATCAGCAACGCTGCGCGCGCCATCGCACAGCTTGAGCACCTCGATTGCGATCTCGTCCGGCGCCAGCACGCGTTCCGGCGCCAGGATCACCCAGACCTGCCGGGTCTCGTCGAACTTCAGCTTGGCATGCCGCGGCAGCACCACGCGGCTGGTCTCGGCAACTTGGATGTGACGCGGGGCCATGGCGGGTCTCTAGCCGATGATTGTTGCGTTCTGTCCGATGCTGCGGCATCGGCGGTGCCCACCCTCCCCTGGAGGGGGAGGGTCGTTGCGCATCGCCCGCGATGCGCAACGGGGTGGGGTGATCTCTCCATACGCACCGCGGCAGGTGGCTTCACCCCACCCCGCCTCGCGCTTTGCGCGAGCCGACCCTCCCCCTCCAGGGGAGGGTGGCACCGGTACCCTTGAGAGAGCCGCGAAGACCACGCTCAGCCCTCCTTCGGCACGAAGGCGCCGGGCGGGATGTGGCCCTCGACATAGGCATGATACAGCGCGTCGAGCTGCACCCACAGCACGTTGGTCTTGAAGATCAGCGCGTTGCACACGGCGGCGCGCTGCTCCGGCGTGGTGGCGTGCTCCTTGACGTAATGCAGCGCGAAGTTCGCGTCGCGCGGCGCCTGGGTGAGACGGCGCTTGAAGTAGCTCATCGTGTCGTTGTTGACGAAATCGTAGTGCTCGAGCATGCCCGAGATGCGCTCTTCATGGATGCTCGGCGCGAACAGCTCGGTCAGCGACGAGGCGATCGCCTCCAGCGGCGAGCGGTCGCGGCAGAAATGCACATAGGCTTCGACCGCGAAGCGGGTGGCCGGCAGGATGCCTTCGGTCGATTCGACGTAGGCCGTGTCGAGGCCGAGGCCTTCGGTCAGTTTGATCCAGCGCTCGATGCCGCCCTCGCTGCCGACATCGCCATCATGATCCTCGATGCGGTGCCGCCATTCCAGCCGCGTGGCGCGGTCGCGGAAGCGCGTCATCACCATCGCGTCCTTCAGCGGGATCGTCGACTGGTAGTAGTAGCGGTTGAGCGCCCAGGCCTGCACCTGGCCCTTGTTGAGCTTGCCGCCGTGCAGCAGCTTATGAAACGGGTGGTGGTTGTGATAGCGCGTCGCGCCGATATGGCGAAGTGCTGCTTCCAATTCGCTTGCACTGTTCAGCGTCACGCCGCGTCCGATCGACAGCGCCGTCATTCCGCTCAGATTGACCTCACTCACAGTACGATCTCCATCCCTTCAGCGGGGATTTCCCATCCCTCGCGTTCCAACGTTTGCCGCTCGGGTGAGGCGTGCAGCCACGCCGGATTGGAGTTGTTGATGTGCAGGAAGACCTTCCTGCCGATCGCGAGGTCCGCCAGCTGCTTGATCGCGCCGCTTTCTCCGGACATCGCGATATGTCCCATGCTCTGCCCGGTCTTGTTGCCGAGTCCGGCCTGGATCATCTCGTCGTCGCGCCACACCGTGCCGTCGAACAGCACCAAGGGCGCGCCCCTCAATCTCGTTCTCAGATCATCGTCCACGCCGGCACAGGCGGCGATGACGTAGCAATATTGCCCGCCTTCGAGATCGGCGATCTTCAGGCCCAGCGTGTCGCCGGTCGAGGAGCTGCCGCCGGGATGCTGCTTGTCGCGCAGATACCACGCGCTCGTTCCCGAGACGGCGAAGGCCGTGATCTCCAGGCCCGAGGGCCGGCCGTCCTGCAGCAGCGGCCGGAACGGTACGTCGATCACGATCGGCACGCGCTTGACGGTCTCGTCCTTCAGCACATCGAAGATGTTGTTCGATCTGAGGATCGCAAGCACCTTGGGGTGCGCATGGATCGAGAAAGGTGAACTCTCGCGCATCGACAGCAGCCCCGTGACCGCGTCGATCTCGCCATTGGTCAGGATCACGCCGGCGATCGGACTGTGGCGCAGGGCGCCGGGCTTCGGATGCAGTTGCGGCGTGCGGGTAACCTGCTGGCGCAGATCGGGCGAGGCGTTGATCAGGAACCAGTTGGCGCCATCAGCGCTGACCGCGACCGAGGCCTGGCTGTTGCTGATCTCGGGATGATCGGTGCGCGCGGCACGGCACACGGCGCAGCCGCAATTCCACTGTGGCACTCCACCGCCTGCGGCGGCGCCCAGGACGACGAGGCGAAGCATGAGCCGTCTCCTGGAATTCAGCTGTGGTGGCGCACGCGATTACCAGCGGCAGGATCTCCGACAGGCAGGCTGACCAACGGTCAGGACCGCCCGCAGGGAAGGTGACGAGGGTGGGACATCCGACCAGCGTACGGGCTGGCACATACGCAGTCGCTGATCCCCACCCTCAAGCGTCGACGTCCTGATCGCCGAGACCTGGACGTCACACCCGCGAATTATTTGCGGGCCGCGCAGGCGTACATGTTGATTTCCATGCCGACCGGCACTTCAACGATCTTCGGTGCTTTCCAGGCCATTGTCCTCTCCTTCAAGTCGGGACGGTTATCGTCCTCAGCAATAAACTACCGTGCTACGAAAAGTTCGCCAGTGGAATCTTTTTGTTTGAGCCTCTCAGGCCTGTTTATTGCAGTGCGAAGTTGCAGATGCGAGTTGCTGCCGTTTTCGTCGGAACGAGCCGTGAAAACAACGAATTCGTGATCGATGGCTTCGCAACACCGTTCAATTCGGTCCCTAGCTTGGGGGGCTGAGCTGGCCGGATAAAGCAGTCGTGAGATGTTCGAGACTTCAAAACCCCAGCGCGCGACCCCATTGGAAGCTGATGATGCCTAGATATTTCTTCAACACACGGATCGGCGAGGAACTGGTCTCCGACACCGACGGCGAGGTGCTGCGCAGTCCCGACCGCGCCTGGGAAGTCGCGCGCGACATGATCAAGGAACTGCTGCGGACCGAAGGCGGCAACGCGGCGCTGATGACGGCCGTCATCGAGGTGACCGACGAGGACGGTGAGATCGTGCTGGAGTTCCCGTTCTCCGAAGCGATCTTCAACATGCCGGCGCAATCGATGACGCGCCATTGAGCGCAGAACGGCCGCATGGCCGTTTCCCGAACGCCCGCGTGCTTGCGGCCGAGATCAGACCGAATGGCGCGGGCGCGCGATGTCGCCGCGCGTGCTGGCGATGCCCATCTCGAAACTGTCGGCGATGCGGCGGGCGCGGACGATGAAGAGCTCCGCGAGCTCCGGCGCGAGCAGGTCCTTCGCCGTCGCCTCGAACAGTTGCAGCCAGCGGTCGAAATGCGGCCCCTGCAACGATAGCAACAGATGCGGCCGCATCGGCGCGCCGCTGTAGCGGCCGGTCTTCAGGAACATCGACGACCAGAAATCGCTGATCCTGCCGATATGGTCGTCCCAATCCTCCACGGTACGGTTGAAGATCGGGCCGATCAGCTCGTCCTCCCTTGCGCGCCCGTAGAAGGTCTCGACCAGCAGGCGGATCGAGGCGTCGTCGAGTTCCGGATGTTGAACTGCGAGGGGATGGCGGTCAGGCTGGGCGGCAGGCATCGTCATGGCGTTGCATATAGGCACTCGCAGCGCCGATGGAAACGCCGGGCCGCCACGTCCGATCTCGTGGCGGCCCTGTCGTTCGCTCACGGCAGGCTGACGAACTCCACCCAGTTCGGCTTCTTGCCCACGGCGTAGGATTTCGGGCTCGTGAGCGCGCCGCTGGCCGGGTCGATCCGATACACCGTCATCCCGTTCGACACTTCGCCGACGGCGGCGAGATAGCGCCCGGTGGGATCGATGGCGAAGCCGCGTGGCTGGGTCTCGGTCGGCACGCTGCCGATCAGGCTCACGCGCCCGCTGGCCGCATCGACCTTGAAGCCGGCAATCGTGTTCGAGCCTCGCTCCGAGGCGTAGAGGAACTTGCCATCCGGCGTCACGTGCAGATCGGCCGCCCAGGGCTTGCCGGTGAAGCCTGAGGGCAGGGCGGTGGTGCGCTGCTGCTCGCTCCAGGTGCCGTTCTCCGCGTCATAGGCATAGACCGCGAGATCCGCGTTGAGCTCGTGCAGAAGGTAGATGAACTTGCCGTTCGGGTGGAAGATGAAGTGGCGCGGCCCTGACTTCTCCGGCGTCTTCACCGTCAGCGCCTCCCTGGCCGTCAGCGTGCCCGTCGCGGCGTCGAAGGCGAAGCCGAGCACCTGGTCGGAGCCGAGATTGGTCGCGAACACGAAGCGGTTGTCGGGCGAGGGCAGGAAGGCGTGGGCGTTCAGCCCGGTCGGGATCACCTGGCTCGGCGCCGCGACGACGCCATTGGCCTGGATCGGATTCACCGCCACCTTGTTGCCGCCATAGGAGGCGCTGAACAGCACCTTGCCGGTGCGGTCGTAGGCGATGTTGGCCATGCTGTCGGCGAGCGGGCCGTTGCCGATGTGGCTGAGCTGACCGGTCTTGGCATCGATCGCAAAGCTCTCGGCCTGGAACGGCTGCGAGCGGATTCCGGCGATCAGCACCGTCTTGTCCGGGCTGACCGCGAGCGGGGTCGACGAGCCCGGCTTGTCGACGCCGACGAAGGAAGCCGTCTGCGCCGGGATCATCTCGCCGGTGGAAGCATCGAACTTGAAGACGCTGATGTCGTTGCTGTCGGCGTTGCCGACATAGGCATAGGTCTCGGCGTGGCCCGCGCGCGGCGCCAGCGTTGCTGCAGCGGCGAGAACGAATGTTGCGGCCATGATGGTGCCCGGTCTGATCATGTGGTTTCCCCCTTTTGTGATGTGCTTGCTTCAGGTCTTAAAGTCGAACGTGAAGCTTGACCAAGCCTGATTCCGGATCGATCGATGCAGGATGGGTATTGATCGCGACCGCACTTCGCACCCCTAACACGCGGCCAGTTTGTCTCTCCGTCATGCCCGGGCTTGTCCCGGGCATCCACGTCGGTCCACGCGCGCTGCACGACGTGGATGGCCGGGACAAGCCCGGCCATGACGAGGAGGCGAGGGCGAGTGCAACAAGACCCATGCGGTTTGCTGCCGAAGCTATGCTGGAGTGCCGCGCCGCGACGGCTTTCTCCCGACAAGTGCTCGCGCTAGAACAAGCCCCGTCACCACGGAGTTCCCCATGACCGATCTCTGGCGCCTGCCGGCTGCCGACCTCGCCGCCCTCATCAAGTCGAAACAGGTCTCCGCCCGCGATGCCGCGACCGCAGCGCTGGCGCGGCTCGATGCGGTCAATCCCGCGATCAACGCCGTGATCGACCATCGCCCCGAGGACGTGCTGCAGCAGGCCGACGCCATCGACTCCCGGCTGGCGCGCGGCGAGGATCCGGGGCCGCTCGCCGGCGTGCCGGTGACGATCAAGGTCAATGTCGACCAGGCCGGCTTCGCCACCACCAACGGCCTCAATCTGCAGAAGGGCGCGATCGCGTCGGCACACAATCCGGTCGTCAACAATCTGGTGAAGGCGGGCGCGGTGCTGCTCGGCCGCACCAACACACCGGCGGTGTCCTATCGCTGGTTCACCAGCAACCTCATCCACGGCCACACCAAGAATCCGCGCGACCCCGGCATCACGCCGGGCGGCTCCTCGGGCGGCGCAGGATCGGCCACTGCGGCGGGCATCGGCCATATCGGCCATGGCACCGACATCGCCGGCTCCGTCCGCTATCCCGCTTACGCCTGCGGCATCCACGGCCTGCGCCCGACGGTCGGCCGCATCCCGGCCTTCAATACACAGTTCCCCGAGCGCCCGATCGGACCGCAGATCAGCGCCGTCTCGGGGCCGCTCGCCCGCACGATCAACGACATCAGGATCGCGCTGGCGGCGATGTCGGCGCGCGACGTCCGCGACGTCTGGTGGATGCCGGTGCCGCTCGAGGGCCCGCCGCTGCCGAAGCGCGTCACGCTGTGCGTCAATCCGGACGGGCTGAACCCGGTGCCGGAGGTCGTGGCCGCGCTGCGCGATGCCGCCGGGCGGCTCGAAGCCGCCGGCTGGACCGTCGAGGAGATCGCGGACACGCCGCCGATGCAGGAGGCCGCATTGCTGCAGACCCGGCTGTGGCTCGGCGACGGCTACGAGGCGCAGCTTGTGGCAGCCGAGAAGGAGGGCGACCCTGGCGCGCTCGCCTGCCTGCGCGGCGTCAGTGACAAGGTTCACCCGTTCGACCTGTCGCAGACGCTCGCGCGCCGCGCCGCGCTGACCCGGCAATGGCTCCTGTTCATGGAGCAGCATCCGCTGCTGCTGATGCCGGTGTCGGGCATGCTGCCGTTCGCCGATCAGCTCGACCGCAAGGACGAGGAGTCCTTCAGGCAGGTCTGGCACGCCCAGCTCACGCAGATCGCGATTCCGTTCTTCGGCCTGCCGGGCCTGACGGTCTCGACCGGCATGGTCGGCCGCGTCCCGGTCGGCGTCCAGCTTGTCGGCCAGCGCTTTCGCGAGGACATGTGCCTCGCTGCCGGCGAGGCGATCGAGGCCGGCGGCACGCCGCCGTCGCCGATCGATCCGGTGCTGGGCTGATGGCCGGCATCTATGATTTCACCGCGACCTCGCTGTCCGGCGAGGAGGTGCCGCTGAAGCGCTTCGAGGGCCAGGTGCTGCTGATCGTCAACACCGCCAGCGCCTGCGGCTTCACGCCGCAATATCGCGGCCTCGAGGCGCTGCACCGGGCCTATGCTGACAGGGGCTTTGCCGTGCTCGGATTTCCCTGTAACCAGTTCGGCGCCCAGGAGCCCGGCACGGCCGAGGAGATCGGCGCGTTCTGCGCCGGCAAGTACGACGTCACCTTCCCGCTGTTTGCGAAGATCGACGTCAACGGTGCGGACGCGCATCCGCTATACCGGTTCCTGAAGGGCGAGAAGACGGGCCTGCTGGGCTCAGCGATCAAGTGGAATTTCACCAAATTCCTGGTCGATCGCACCGGTCACGTGGTGTCGCGCCATGCGCCGACCACCACGCCCGAGGCGTTGAAGAAAGAGATCGAGGCACTGCTGTGAGCGACAACGAGACGACTGCGACCCCATTTCCTGACCGGCTGTCGGTCGATCCGAAGAGCCCCTATTACAATGCGGAGATCCTGTCGCGCGACGTCGGCATCCGCTTCAAGGGCGCCGAGAAGACCAATGTCGAGGAATACTGCATCAGCGAAGGCTGGATCCGCGTCGCCGCAGGGAACGCCAAGGACCGCCACGGCAACCCGCTGACCATCAAGGTCCACGGCCCGGTCGAGCCGTATTTCAAGGATTGAGGCGACTGCGCTGCGGGCCTCTGGTGGTCGTATCCGCCAACCTCTGGCCTCAGCGATGAGGCAAACCGCCAACCCAGGACTCATCATGCCCGGGCTTGTCCCGGGCATCCACGTCGTCATTCCAGGCGCACGACATGGATGGCCGGGACAAGCCCGGCTATGACGGTGTGGAGAAGGGCGGGGTCGAAGCAGCTTTAGCACCCGCGTCGCGATGGGTAATTTAGAACGTTGGTCGTAGATATTTGAGCGTCGTTCAAAATTATATTGAACGTCGCTCACATTCCGCTACACTCACCCATATCCGCCCCGTCGGCACCGGTTCCGACGCGCGACGTCCCCAGGCGTTTGCGCGATCGGACCCCTGCGTGCCGTCTCCAGCGAGATCACAGAGGGTGAAGACGATGTCCTATTCGGAACAAGATCTGCGCGCCGCAGCCGGGGCCGGCGCGATCGGGCCCGACGAGTTGCAGCGGTTGCTGACTTACCTCGAGCAACAGGCGAAGGCGGGTCCCGCGGCGCACGCCAAATTCGATGCCGCGCATCTGCTCTGGTACGCCGGCGCGCTGATCGTCATCGGCGCCATGGGCCTGTTCTCGACCGTGGCGTTCTCGCAGATGGGCGGCCGCGCCCTGACGGCCTGCGCGCTCGCCTATGCCGCCGCCTTCGGCTTCGCCGGCGACCACCTCTGGCGCCGCGACCTGCGCGTTCCCGGCGGCCTGCTGATCGCCATCGCCGTGTCGATGGCGCCGCTCGCCGTCTACGGCGTCCAGGCCGAATTCGGCTGGTGGGGAAAGTTCGGCAAGCCCGGCACGGTCCACGACTTCTACGTCTGGATCAAGGGCAGTTGGCTGTTCATGGAGATCGCCACCATCGCGGCGAGCGCGATCGCGCTGCGCTTCTATCGCGTGCCCTTCATCGTCGCGATCATGTCGGTCGCACTGTGGTTCATGTCGATGGACCTCACGCCCTGGATCTTCAACGTCAGCCATTTCGACTGGGAGATGCGCCGCATCGTCTCGATCTGGTTCGGCCTCGGCATTCTCGCGGTGGCGTGGATCGTCGACTACAACAGCCACAGCCGCGACTTCGGCTTCTGGATGCACTTGTTCGGCCTGATGGCCTTCTGGGGCGGCGTCAGCGCCACCGAAGGCGCCACCGAGCTCGGCAAGGCGATCTACTGCCTGCTGAACGTCGGCCTGCTTGCGATCGCCGTCATCATCGTCCGCCGCGCCTACGCCGTGTTCGGCGCCTTGGGCATCACGATGTATCTCGGCCACCTCGCCGACGTCGTCTTCAAGGACTCGCTGCTGTTCCCGTTCGCGCTGTCGCTGATCGGCGTCGCGGTGGTCGCGGTGGGACTGGCGTATCACCGGAAGCAGAAGGTGATTGCAGCGTGGCTGACGGCCAATCTGCCGCCGGCGTGGCTGCGGCTGCGGCCGCAGTGAAAAGTCGAAGCCTAAACGTGTTCCGAGGCCATCCAAAAGACTCGCTTCCGGAGGTCCGTGGGTCTTGAGCAACAAAGAACCCAAAATGCCGTACGGCGATCGGAGCGTTTGTCCTCGTGATGACCGATCATGCTGCACACGCTAGGTTGATCCGATCTGCATTTTCGATCTGATGTTCAATGACATGTGCAGAGACGCAAAATTCATCCTCTATCGAGATTCTATCCCATCCATCTTTCTGCATTGATTTGATTTCCTCGATGGGAGCTAGAAATTCGGCCGCAAAAGCCCTCCCGGCCGCCTGCCGATAAGCGGAATGCAATTCATTGATTGCAGAACGCCCTGAATTCGGAAAGCAGGCAGCGTCGCCGATCGCGCGCGCAAAACTAAACATTTCAGATCGCGCTTGTGTCGCACTCTTGCCGTGATTGCGGAGGTGTATCGAAATATGACCATCATAGTCGTGCCGAATAGCACGTATTCCATTCACCGTCCCTGCCGGAGAGTAACTCTCGCTGGCTCCAAGCATACTCGCTAATTGTTTCGAAGAGCGAATGCGCTTTTCGTTCGCCAGATTCAGTGCCTTCCGCATGGCTCTTGCTCGCCGATACCCTAGCGCCCAGCTCGATTCGATGGAGTGGCTCGGTGTTATCTTTTCTGCTTCAGTCACAAGATCGCGTAAGCCTGGGAGGGTAGATTTGTACTTAGGTCGCTTTTCGGCTTGGACGATCCAATCGAGCATTTGATTAGGCGTATAGGGTCGTGCTCCCGATAAAAACTCGTCCAGCGCCTCGCGATCTTCGAAAAGGGATGAAGCTCGGTCTATCGTTAGAGCGTCTGCATCAGCGATCTGATACGGATCCAAACCAAGCGCACCGGCACTTTCGCAGAATGCGGCCTCCTCCGGTCTTTCTCTGGATTCCTGCACTCTCGCCCAGCGGAGAGCGGCGCTGCTTTCGCGAAACTTCTTTCGATCCAGTTGCTGGATTACCTGCTGCACTATGTCGGATAAAGCAAACTCCGCCTGAGGGCGAGAAAGTACCTCGGTTGGTCCTGCCCAGAATCGAACATCTGGATTCTTGTAGACCTTCTGCGGTGCTGAAACTTCAAACGCGACGCCATCAAATTTGAAACGAACGTCCGGGACCAGAAATCCGGAGCGATACTTCATTAATCTGAATTCTTGGTCGCGGCCGCCGAACAAACTCCACCAATCGTAAGCAATGCCCTCCGCGAGATTGTACAAAGGGATTGTTACGTGATCGGTTGGGAGCCCGGTTCGAGTCGAATTGTCTCGAAGGTGCATGGTGACGTTTTGTTCTGAGACAAATATCTGCAGATCCGCGACCGTGGCCCGTTCTTCCGGGATAGCGTTCGCGGCATCCTCAAGAAATCTTGCCGAAAACTTCATCGCGCTCACTCTCATCGATTGGCCAGCCCTTGTAGTGACCGAGTACGCTGTTGATGCAGCGACCGAACCAATATCGATCGTTCTCATCTTTGTGCCAAATTTTACTCGGATAGTCTTTGTCTGCTTCCAGGAATAGGAAGTGGCCGCTCCTTAGGGCTACTTGAACCCACCCAGTTGCGTGTTCACGATCCTCATCTTCTACTAAAGGACAGATGGTCGTGTGCTGCTTCTTCGGTCGACTTGCTACGCCTCGCTCGTTTACATATGCGCCTCCGAGGCCACTCCACCACTTCCGGTCTTTGTGTTCGTCACTGCCGACGTACGACGCCGCGCAAATTTGCGCGTCGGTCAAGGCCGGCCTTGGGGCAATTTGGCGGGGCTTGGGCACGAACGTTGCTCATGGTTACAGGTGTACAATGCATGATAACGGCGTTGGGCTTCAAGTCGGTAATGGGCTGTTTTGGTCCAAAGTTGCCGGTGGGGTTGCTGCAGGTAGATCACTGAAAATCTTGGCGCCAGGTGTTCTGTTGCAAGATTATGCGATCAGCTGTCGGGACTAGCCAGCCTGTATCGTCCTTCGAGCACACCCGCTTCACACTTGCAGCAAGCGTCGCAATCGAGCCAGGAGCAATATCCATGCGCATCACCGTCGTAACCACCGTCGCAGCCCCCATCGATCAGGTCTGGCGCGCCTATACGACGCCGGCCGACATCGTGAAATGGAACGCCGCGTCCGACGACTGGCATACGACCAAGGCCACGGTCGACCTGCGGGAAGGCGGCGCGTTCTCGTCGCGGATGGAGGCCAAGGACGGCAGCATGGGGTTCGACTTCGCCGGCACCTACACCAAGGTGGTCGAGCACAAGCTGATCGCCTACGCCTTCGGCGACCGGAAGGCCGAGGTTCACTTCGAGCCCGGTCCTAAAGGCGTTGTCGTTCGCGTCGTCTTCGATCCGGAAACGACGCATTCGGTGGAGCAGCAGCAGGGCGGCTGGCAGGCGATTCTCGACAGTTTTGCACGGCACGTGGAGGCGAAGAAGGCGTCATGAGGGTGCGGCAGGACAGGGTCCGTTGCGCGTCACGCCCGGAGCCGAATCTTCCCTCTTGACAAATTCCGAAAATCAGCAATATTGCGTGCATCCTGCTCCATCGCAGAGGGGCGTACGCGTCGTCACGAACGTCGGGGCAGGGATGCGGTGGCCGTGGAGGTGCTGGTAGACGACCGGCGCCGTCGCGGACGGAGAAGTCGTGTGGTCCTGGCCTCTCGACGCTGAGGTCAAGTCCGCAAGCGTTGCTTGACGGCACGCCCGGGCGATGGGGGCAAGAACGCCGATCCCCAGGGAGAGCACGAAGGACACCGTTCAAACCATCGCGCAGGGAAGGCCGGAATGCACCGGTCGTACCTGTGGTTCCTGCCCCGTGCACTTTCTCACGCACGGGGGCCATGGGTTGCGGCCAGCACCCGGTCTTCCCTGCGCCCTCTGTATTTGATGAGGGTGACGTGTTTCGCAGCACTCGGGCGTCAGGCGTCGCGAGGCCGCGGTCGCACGTCCTCCAGCTGTTTGAGATGTGAAAGCGGTTTTCCTACAGCGTCGTCCCGGCGAACGCCGGGACCCATACTCCGCGGCGGATGTGGGACGCGAGGTCTAACGACGAGTCCGCCCCAAATCACGTCCTGGGGTTATGGATCCCGGCGTTCGCCGGGATGACACTGACTTTGTGGTTCGCGTGGTTCGTCCCATGCGCCGTATAGGGGACCAACTACGACGACAGCCGCATATCCAGCAGCCGCCGGCCCTCGGCGCGCAGCAGCTTCTTGACCGCGCTGGAGGCGACGACCTCGCCGTCATTGGCATAGGCTTCGTGGTTCTTCTCGATGTCCTCGAGCCGATACAGGTAGTTCACCATCACGGTCGCGGATTCGCGCTGTCCCTTGGACGAGAGGTCGCCGAGCCAGTTGATGCGCTCGAGCCTCGCGCCGTTGCCGAGGTGGAAGCGCGCGACGGGATCGATCACCTTTCCCTTCGACGTGCGCGCCCTCAGGAAGTAGTGCGCGGCGAGCGGCTCGATCACGGGGCGCAGCTCGGCGGACATCTCGGCGTCCTCGACCCAGCGCGGCTCGTTCAGGAGCTTGAGCACGTTGCGATCCTCTTCGGTCGCATCGGCCGTCGACTTCAGCCAATTCATGAAGCCCGGCACCGGCGACAAGGTCACGAAGGTGTCGAGCTTCGGCAGCTCGCGCCTCAACTCCTCCACCACTTGCTTGATCAGGAAGTTGCCGAACGAGATGCCGCCGAGCCCGCGCTGGGTGTTGGAGATCGAATAGAACACGGCGGTGCGGGCGCGGTCGGCCGGCACCGGCGGACGGTCGACCGCGAGCAGCGGCGCGATGGCGCCGGGGATCGTCTCGGTCAGCGCGATCTCGACGAAGATCAAGGGCGCGTCGGGCATCGCCGGATGGAAGAAGGCGTAGCAGCGGCGATCGACCGGATCGATGCGGCGGCGCAGATCGTCCCAGTCGTGGATCTCATGCACCGCCTCGTAGCGGATGATCTGCTCCAGAATGTTCGCCGGCGTCGACCAGTCGATCTTACGCAGCACGAGAAACCCCCTATTGAACCACGAGCTCAAGAGATGCACCACGTCACGATCGAGCGCGGCGAGTTCCGGATTGGCCTTCAACAGATCCAGGAGATCGGTGCGCATCGCCACCAGCTCGGGCGTGCCGCCCGGCGCGCGGTTGAGCCGGCGGATCAGCTCCTGCCGGCGCGGCTCGGAGGCGAAATGCAGCGCGCTCGCGCCTTCGTCCGATGGCGCCGCACGCCAGTCGTCGATCGCCTTGGCGAGCCTGGCCTTGTCGGGCCCGAAATCATGGACCAGCGCGGTGAAGAACGCCTTGCGCCCCTCGGGGTCGAGATCGTGATAGCCGTCGAGCACGTCGCGGGCCATCGCCGTGCCCGAGGCTTCGCCGGCGCCGGACACCAGCGCCTCGCACAGCTCGGCCAGGCTCGTCGCATCGTGCTTCTCGACAGGAGCGCCGCCGCCGCGCAGCAGCGTCCGGCCTCGCTCGGAAATTGTGGTGATCAGGTCGGTGAAAAAGGCATTGGCCATCTGATGTCGGTCGAATCCCAGAGCGTGATGAGGGCGATGTTACATGGATTTATGGCAAAGCTGGTCACATTCAAACATAACAAATCGTCAACGCCGCCGTCGCGGCGCGCATATGCGGCCGGCGTGTCATGCACCTGTCTGCTCCGCGAATTCGGTCGGAGTGCGGCCGGTGACCTGCCTGAAGGCATGCGAAAACGCCGGCACGCTGGCATAGCCGAGATCGGCGGCGAGCTGCTTGACGGAGAGGTGACGGTCGGTGGACAGCCGCTCGATCGCGGCGGCGATCCGGGCACGCTGGCACCACGCCTTGAAGCTCAGCCGCGTCTCCGCCGCGAACAGCCGCGACAGGGTGCGGGCCGAGCTGCCGACCTTGCCCGCCAGGGTCGCCAGGTCTTGCTCGCTCGCGGGAGAGGCGAGGACGAGCTGGGCGGCACGGCGCGCGCGCGGATCCTGCGGCAAGGGGATGAAGGTCGAGGAATCCTCGGCGCGGCGCAACTCGAGCAGAGCGAGCCGCACCAGCAGCGCCGTGCGCTCGGGCCCGCCGTCCTGTGCGAACAGCGCCAGGATCGCCTGGTGCAGCAGCGGCGAGACCTGCACCACGAACTCGCGGTCGAGCCGCGCGCCCCGCGTCTCCCGCTTCAGCCAGTCCAGCTCGAAATACAGCGTCCGCATCTGGCTGTCGGCCAGCATGTCGATGGCGTGGCCATGGCGCGCCGGCACCCAGACCGCGCGGTCCGGTGGCACCAGCCAGCGTCCCCGCGGCGTCGTCACCTGCATCGTGCCGCGCGAGGCGTAGATCAACTGGGATTCGCGGTGCATGTGCGGATCGAGCCGCGCGCCCTTGTGATAGAGGCGCGCGATCAGATGGACGCCGGGCTCGGTCGTCACCCGGTCGGCGCCGAGCGGCTTCAATGGCGTGTCCACGACGGTCATTGGCGGCTTCTCGTTGGTCGCGTCGACTATAACCGATCCGTCAGGAATCGAGGACAGCTCCCATGAACAGCGCCCGCCGCGTCATCGGCTTCGTCAACGCGGCCCATTTCATCGACCATTATGCGATGCTGATCTTCGCAGCCGCGGTCATCATCATGGGCCCGGCGCTCGGCATGGCCTATGCGGACCTCTTGCCCTATGCGACGCCGGGCTTCATCGCCTTCGGCGCCGGGTCGCTCCTGACCGGCTGGCTTGGCGACCGCTGGAGCCGGCGGCACATGATGCTGATCTTCTATCTCGGCATCGGCCTGTCGATGATCTCGGTCGGCCTGGTGCAGACGCCGTGGCAGCTCGGCGCGGCGCTGCTTTCGATCGGTCTGTTCGCCTCGATCTATCACCCGGTGGGAACCGCGATGCTGGTGTCCTACGCCGACCGGCTCGGTCGCGACATGGGGCTGAACGGCGTGTTCGGAAATCTCGGCGTCGCCTCGTCGGTGCTGGTCACCGGCGTGGTCGGGCAATATCTCGGCTGGCGCTTCGCCTTCGTCGTACCCGGGGTGATCACGGTGGCGATCGGCGTGGTATTCGCGCTGGCGGTTGCGCATGAGGACCGCCGGGGATCGAAGCAGGCGGCGGCGCAGGCCCGCGTCGCGCGCGACCAGATGTGGCGCGTGGTGCTGGCGCTGCTGCTGGTGGTGATCGCGATCTCGACGACGTTCAACGCGATCACCGTGGCGCTGCCAAAACTGTTCGCGGAACGGCTGGCGGGGCTGACGCAGAGCCCGGCACTGCTCGGCGTGATCGCGGCCGGTGTCTACGTGTTCGGCGCGATGACGCAGTACACGATCGGGCGGCTGCTCGATCGCCACGCGCTGAAGACGATCGCGCTGCCGCTGTCGCTGGTGCTGGCGCCGCTGCTGTATCTCGCCGCCGACGCGCGCGACTGGGCGCTGATCGTGGCCTCGATCGGCATCGTCATGGGTGCGTTCGGGCAGGTCACAGTCAACGACGCCATGGTCGGCAAGTACACGGCCGAGGAATGGCGTTCGCGCGCCTATGCGGTGCGCTATTTCATCGGCTTCACCGCGGCCGGCGCCTCCGTCGGCCTCGTCGCCTGGCTGTATGAGCGCGGCGGCTTCGTCACCATGCTGCAGGCCTTCGCCGCGCTCTGCCTGGTTGCGGTCATCGCCGCGCTGATCCTGCCGCCGGAGCTTCCGGCGGCGCAGCCGGCGCTGCGGCCGGCGCCGGCGGAGTGAGAATGCGATCCACCCAAATTTTCCCAATTGCCAGGCATCCGCCGCCGGCGCAGCCTGGGCCGATATGCGCGTGCGCATACTGATGAGACCCGATTGGCCACCATGCGGGCGGCTGCGCTGGCGACAAGTCATTGAAGCACGACACCATTGAGGATCGACCGATGATCAATCGCTTCAGGAGAATGCTGGTGCTCGGGATGGCCGCGGCGGCCGGCCTTGCAGCCACGCAGGCGCTGGCGCAGAGCGATGCGCAGCGCAACGCGATCAAGTCGGCGTGCCGGTCCGACTACATGGCGAAATGCGCGAGCGTGCCGCCCGGCGGCACGGCGGCGTTCCAATGCCTGCAGAAGAACATCGCGAGCCTGTCCTCATCTTGTCAGACGGCGGTCAAGGCGCTCGAGCCTGCCGCGGAGGCCAAGCCCGCGGCAGAGGCCAAGCCTGCGGCAGAGGTCAAGCCCGCGGCAGAGACCAGGCCCGCGGCGGAGGCCAAGCCGCCGGCGGAAACCAAGCCTGCCGCGGAAGCCAAGCCGGCTTCGGCGCCGTCCGCCCCGGCCAAGCCGGCCGTCGCCGAGGCGAGCAAGCCTCCCGAGCCTCCGAAGGCAGCGGCGCAGCCGGCCGCGGCCGTTGCGGCCGTGCCTACGCAGTCCCCGGCGGCCAAGCCGGCTGCAGCGGCGTCAGCGCCCGCAGCCCAACCGAGCGAGGCGCAGGTGGCCGCGATCCGGAGTGCCTGCGGCTCCGATTACCGCAAGGTCTGCAGCAGCGTGCCGCCGGGCGGCGCCGCGGCGCTGCAATGCCTGGAGCAGAACAAGGCCAAGCTGTCCGCTCCCTGCGCCCAGGCGATGGCGTCTTCGCGCGGCGGCGCCGCGCCGGCGACTGCGGCTGTCGCCGCGCCGGCGGTGGCAACCACCGCTGCACCGACGGCGCCGGCGCTGGTGCTGCGACCGCTGCGGCCGCTCGAGGAGTTGCGCATCGTGAGGGCCGCCTGCGGCGCCGACGCGCGGGCGTTGTGCAGCGGCATCGAGCCGGGTGGCGGTCGAATCGCGCAGTGCCTCGCGGCCAATGCCGGCGCGCTGACGCCTGGCTGCAAGGGCATGCTCGCGCAGTTCGCGGCCAATCGCTGATGCGGAGCGGCTGCCGTCCATGGTTACCATCCGAGATGCATACGAGCGCGATCCACCCAAATTGTCACAATTGTCGGGCGGGGAAGTCCCAGGCAAGGTCGCGACGGGGTGGATATTTGACCAATGAGATCATGATCAGGAGTTTGAAGATGAGCGCCATTGTCTCACGTGCCATTATTTCCACGCTGTGCGGATTGTTCATCCTGGCGGCGATGCCGTTCGTGTCGATGTCGGATGCCAACGCCGTGGTCTGCGCTCGGGGCGTCGTGCGGGCCGGCTGCGCCGGTGCGGCGGGCGCCGTGGTGGTTCGCAAGCCGCCGGTGGCGGCTGCGGCGTGCCGCACGGTCATCGTCAATGGCGTCGCGGTTCGGCGCTGCGTTTAAGCGACGCTTAATCGGTTTTCGGTATCGAGTTATTTGAAACCGTAATTGCGACGCGCAAGTTTTGCGCGTCGCATGCTGCTTTGCGCAAGCGAGGTAAGTTGTATTTAACGGTGCTCCCGGCAAGGTGCGGCTCGTATCCAACCTGCAATCCAATGGGAGAGGGCCATGGCGTTTTGGCGCTGGCTGCGTGACGCAGCCCTGGCAGCTGCGGTAGTCACGTTTGCCGGCAACGCCGCCGGCGCAGCCGGCTTGAAGGAAGAAATCGCGCCGACCGGCAAGCTTCGTGTCGCCATTGCCGTTGGCCCCGCCGGCGGTGCGTTCTGGTGCGTCAAGTCGGACAGCGGCTATTCAGGCGTTCCGGTCGAACTCGGCAAGGCCATGGCCGCGCAGGTCGGTGTGCCCGTCGAGTTCGTCGAGCATCCGAATTCCAATGCGATCACCGATGAAGCTGCTCGGGGCGTCTGGGATGTGGCCTTCATGCCGAAGGACGCGGAGCGCGAAACCAAGGTCTCGTTCGGTCCGGTCTACGATTCGGTCGAGACCACCTTCATCATCCGCGCCGGTCTCGACGTCGCCAACATCGCCGCGCTGGACCAGGCCGGCACCGAGGTTGCGGCCATCAACGACACGACCGTGCTGCGCGGTGCCAAGGCTTTCCTGAAGAAGGCGACCGTCACCGGCTTCAAATCCTACGAGGAAGTCTATGCGCTGCTCAGCGCCGGCGAGATCGACGCGCTCGCGCTGGCGCGCGATCAATTGAATCTCATCGCCAAGCAGATTTCCGGCACCAAGGTGCTCGCCGAGACCTTCAAGAAGACGGACACCGCGGTCGCGGTGCCGCTGAAGCATCCGCAGTCGCTGGCCTTCGTCACCAAGTTCATGACGGATTCCAAGGCGAACGGTTTGCTCAAGAAGGCCTACGGCGCCAACAATCTGAGCGAGTCGACTTTGCTCACCCAGTAAGCGCACCCGACGCTGCTTGGCCGACTCTCCCACGCCACCGGCGGGGGAGAGCCATCGTCTCAGCCGGCACGCTTCATCGTCAGTTCGGCGCCCGCCTCACAATCGGATCGAGGCCGCTTTCCGCGATGACGTGACGCGCGTCCGGTGATTGCAGGAACTTGATGAGCGCCTCGCCGGCCTCCGGCTCCTTGGCGGCCGTAGCGATGCCGGCGGAGAACACGGTGATCTTCTGCAGTCCGGCCGGCAGCGGCCCGACGATGTCGATGCCCTTCACCGGCTTGAGCTCGCTGATCTGCTGAAAGCCGATCTCCGCTTCGCCCTGGGCGACGATCTCGCCGACGGGAGTGGCCGGAATCATCCGCGCCTTGCCTTTCATCTCGTCCTTGATGCCAAGCTTGTCGAACATCTCGGTGGAGACGTAGACGCCGCTCGCGCTGTCCGAATAGGCGATGGTCTTGGCGGCGATCAGCATGCGTCTCACGGCTTCCGCGTTCGAAATATCGGGATGCGGCGTCCCCGACTTGACCGCGACGCCGATCGGCGAGTTGGCGAGGTCCGCGCGGCTATCCGGCGTCACCTTGCCCTTGGTGGTGAGATCGCTGAGCGCGTAGCCCACCATGATGAGGACATCGGCCGGTTCGCCGCGCTCGAGGCGAACGGGAATCGCATTCGTGGTTGTTCCCATCGACGGGCCGTAGGCAATCGTGACCTTGTGACCCGAGCGCCGCTCGAATTCCGGCACCAGGGATTTGAACGCAGCGGTCATGCCGCCGGAGATCATGACGTGGACTTCTGCGGCTTGGGCCGCGGTGGTCAGGAGGAACGCGGCCGAAGCGGCGAGACCGATGGTGCGGAGATGGGTCGAGAGGATCATGGCAGGCTCCGAGGCGAACGGCTGGAGGCCGGGGCGCCTTGGATAGCCCGACTGTGTCGGGAAGGCCAGCGCTCCACAGGGCCGGCCATCCCTCTGCAATGCGTCGCGCTTGCGGCGTCACTGTGTCTGCAGCGCGGCGAGACTGTTCGCCGCCACCTCAGCCGGCCTGATGGGCCGGCGCGGATGCGAGAAAGTCGTTATACGCGTCCGCATCGGGCGGCGTGAACATCTCGGCCAATGGATTGCGCCGTCGGCGCTGAGCGCCGATGTCGGCAAGCAGTTCATCGAAATGCTTGAAGTGATAGGGCGCGACGCAAAGTCCGCCATACACGCCCGCGGCAGGGCGCTCGATCCGCTTGAAATGCAGCATCATCTCGATGTTGTCGCGCATCTCGCGCTCGCTCGGTTGATGCGCCAGCTGTTTGTCGGCATACCGCACCAGCCAGTTGGCGGCCATGTCCGCACAGAGCACGGTGCAGAAGCTCGAATTGAAGCCGACGAATCCCATGTCGGGAAGATCGGGATTGGCGATCAGCCGATAGAGCCGGTACTGCCCGTCCGGATCGACCAGTCTGGCGCGGTCGGCATCCGACAGAAACGGGACCCCGAGCTTGTAGCCGATGGCGAGGATCGCGACGTCGGCCGGAATTCGTTCGCCGCCGCTGGTCACGATGGTGTTCGGCTCGTAATGGCCGAAGGTGCCGTAGACGGCCTTGATCCGGCCGTCTGCGACCATCGGGAAGAAGTCGGGCGTCGCGATCGGGACTGAGCAGTTCACGCCGTCCTCGATCCTGCCCTTCGGCACCATGTTGCATTTGGCGAGCTTCAACTGCATCTTGAGCAGGCTTTCCAGGCCGCGCCAATTGGCCGAGACGAGCGGCTTGGCCAGCAGATGGGCAAGGCGCGAGAGCGGGCCCATGCCCCAGCTTGGGAACATCTGCTCCTGGGCGCGGATATAGAGGATGCGCTTGAAGTTGATCAGACCGCCGATGAAGTAGGGAATGCGCCACACCGCTTCACGAAGCACGATCGTGACCGAGCGCGCGCCGGAGCGCACGGCGTTGACCGCGATGTCGGTTGCCGATTTCGAGCCGCCGAGGACCACCACGTCGCGCCCCTTCGTGAGCGCGGCATCGTTGTATTTCGAGGAATGCAGGATCAAGCCGCCGGCGGCCGCGAATTGATCTTCGCCGCCAAGCGACAACGTCTGCGGCTCGTTGAACTGACCGGTGCAGACGGCGACGAAATCGAAATCCTCCCGGCGCGTCCGGTCTCCTGTTTTGAGGTCGAGGCTCCATCCAGGCTTGCCGTCACTGCGGCGCTGCATCGCAAGCACGGTCGTGTTCAACCGCATCAGGCGGATGAGGTCGTGGGATTTCGCGTAGTCGGCAAGATAGGCATGGACCTGCGGTCCCTTCGGCCATTCGGGGTAGTGATCCGGCATCGCCTTGTCGGTGTAGCGATAGAGCTCCTTGGGGCTCTGCGTCTGCACGTCGGGATAGGACCGCGCGGGCTCCCAGACGCCGCCGAGATCGACGCTCCGCTCGACGATGGTGACGTCGTGCCCGCGGGCGGTGAATGCTTTGGCTGCAGCCAGGCCGGAGACGCCGGCGCCGATCACACAGACATTCTTTCGGCTGATCATGGGACCTCCTTGTTGTCGAGCGCGCAGCCGCGTTCGGGCGGCATTCGCCCGCCGCGCTGCAGAAGCCCGCGAGAGTTTGATGGCGACGAAGGTCGCCCGGCGCGACCGAGGCGTGCGATGCCGACGGATGCGGCAGCATCGAAATCAGGGCGAGACGGATCTCGCCGATCGCATCTCGTTCGAGCGCAGCCGCTGCTCATGCCGCAGGCGCACGGAGCCGATAGCGATGATCGCGCGCCGTTCGTACCGCAACAAAAGGGCGGGGGCGCCCGCTGGGGCCCGCGCTGCCGCCTAGTCGTTGGCCTCCGGGGGCAGGAAGTCGACCTCGTGTTCCGCCGAGATCCGCACCACTTCGGCTGGATCGGCGAGATTGTCGAGCATGTTGAACAGCGCTTCCAGCTTCTGCATCGGGGAGACCCAGAACAGCGCGCGCGCCGGCTTGTCGGATTTGTTGAAGTAGCCATGCGGAATACCGCGCGGCATGCGCACGAGGTCGCCGGCATTCGCCTTGACCCAGACGCCGTCGAGCTTGAGGTCGAGGACGCCTTCCTGCACCAGGATGAACTCGTCCTGGGTGGGATGAACGTGAACCGGCACGAACTGCCCGGGCTCGCTGTTGGTCTCGAAGGCGAACGTGGAGTCGGTGACGGCTTTCGGATAATAGAGCTGACCCAGGATATTCCAGGTCTTGCCGGCATAGCCGGTACCTGCGCGCGTGATGCCTTTTTCGAGTGTGATCATGCCGGATCTCCTTGCTGCACGCGTGGGAGGATCAAGCCGGGGCGACGCCGAGTCTATCCAGAAAACGAATCCCTCGACGTCAGTTGCTAATTATTATAGGTTTCAAACGATCTCGACGGGCGACGTAGGCCATGACTGCAGATGCAGCCGCTGATCGTAGTTGGAAGTCTCCGGCTGTGCCGCGGCTTACAGCCTATGGCCGTGTTGCAACGCACGATGTCGATGAGGCGGCTGAACAAATAGGCCGCATCTTCTGTCCGCATGGGCTGCAACCGGAGGCGGATACTGCGCGCGATTTCCTCGCTCTGCATAATTGCGCGGCATTCGATGGCTTTTCCATCAACTACGTCGCCTATGGCGGTGCGGTAACCATCGATCCGGGCTGTCTCGACCGCTTCTTTCTGCTGCAGCTCCCGCTGGCGGGGACCGCGCGGGTCTTTGCCGGGGCCGGCGAGGTCGCGACGGCGCCAGACCATGCGGCATCACTGCTGTCGCCGACATTGCCCACGCGGATGGTCTGGGACGCTTGCGCTCAGTTGATCCTGTTGCTCGACCGCCGTCTCGTGGAACAGCGCGCAGCAGCGCTGTCCGGGCGCGCGGTGCAACCGATCGAATTCGATCCCGCAATCGCGTTGTCGGGATGTCCTGGCTCGCGGCTCCGGGCTCACATGCTCGGGCTCGCGGACCTCGCCGAGCGTCTCGGCGGTGGGCGCGGCCTGCCACCGGTTGCGGCAGCCAATTGGCGCGAGACGCTGCTGGACATTCTGTTCGAGCAGCCCGGCAATGGCCTGGCGGAGGCGATCAGGCTGCATTCCGGCCGGGTCGAGACATTGCCGCAGGCCGTCCGCCGGGCGCGTGATCTTCTGGCAGCGCACGCAGCCGAACCGCTCGATCTGGCGCAACTTGCGGCGTCGTCAGGCGTGGGGATCCGGGCGCTGCAGGGCGGCTTTCGCCGCCATTTCGGGATGTCGATCTCCGACATGCTGCTCGACATCCGGCTGGCGCGGCTCAATGCGCAATTGATGGCGGCTCCACCGGAGGCGCGGATCATCGACATCGCCTTCGACCTTGGCTTCACCCATCTCGGGCGGATGGCGGGGGCCTATCGCAACAAGTTCGGGGAGGCGCCGTCGGCCACGCTGCAACGCGTGCAGCGCGGTCGCTTCACGAATTGACGTGCACGAAATCCCGCAGCAGCGGATAGATCTCGTTGTTCCACTTCTTGCCGCTGAACACGCCGTAATGGCCGACGCCGGCCTGCATGTGATGGACGCGGCGATAGGCGCGCACGTTGGTGCAGATGTCCTGCGCCGAGAGCGTCTGGCCGATCGAGCAGATGTCGTCACGCTCGCCCTCGACCGTCATCAGGCCGATGCGCCGGACTGCCTTCGGGTCGACGGGACGGCCGTGATGCATCAGTCTGCCTTGCGGCAGCAGATGCTCTTGGAAAACGTCGCGCACCGTCTCGATGTAGAACTCCGCCGGCAGATCCATCACCGCGAAGTACTCGTCGTAGAAGGTCTTGATCGTCTCGGCCTTCTCGACCTCGCCTTTGGCGAGATGGTTGGCGAGATCCATGTGCTGCTTGACGTGGCGTTCGAGATTCATCGAGACGAAGGCCGTGAGCTGCACGAAGCCCGGATAGACCTTTCGGAAGGCGCCCCTGCATTGAAAGGGCACGTAGTGGATCAGATTGTCCTCGAACCAGTCGATCGGCTTGCTCTTGGCGAACTCGTTGACCTTGGTCGGCTGGATCCGCGTGTCGATCGGTCCGGCCATCAAGGTCAAGGTGGCGGGGCGCGACGGATGGTCGTCCTCGCACATCACGGCGGTGGCCGCGAGTGCCGACACCGACGGTTGGCAGATCGCGACCATGTGCGGCCGCGAACCGAGCTGGCTGAGAAAACTGATGAGATGATCGGTGTAATCTTCCAGACCGAAGCGGCCGTGATCGCGCGGGATGTCTCGCGGATTGTGCCAGTCTGTGATATAGACGTCGTGATCCTGCAGTAGCGTCTTCACGGTGCCGCGCAGCAGGGTGGCGAAATGGCCGGACATTGGCGCGACAAGCAGCACCTTGGGCTGCTCCGGCGCAGCGTCCTTCTTGAAGTGCAGGAGCGAGCCGAACGGCGTCTTGAACGTGACCTCTTCGGTGACGGCGAGTTCGCGGTTGCCGACCATCACGCTATCGATGCCATACGCCGGGCGGGCGTAGGTCAAGGCTGAGCGGGAGATCAGCTCAAGCGCGGCGGACAGACGCCGCATGGCGCGGCTGGATAGCCCTGATGGGATCAGGTTGAGATAGCGCATGGCGGCTGCCGCGCTCTGGCGCCACGGCTCGGTCAGGTCCATGTGGTTCTGATAGGCTTGGTACAGCAGCGCCATCGCGTCCGATCCATTACATGCATTGCTGTATGCAATATCGGAGCCAGAACGGCCGAGTCTTGCCTGAAAAACTGGCATGTCGCTTGCTCGATGATATCTCCGACGTATCCGGCTCCGCGCATGATGCCGGTCGCACGAGCGGCACGATGGGCGAACGACAAACGACAATGCGGCAAGAGGGTAGGGCGACATGGCCAAAGCGACGTTGACCATCAGCAGCAAGAATTACTCGTCGTGGTCGCTGCGCGGCTGGCTGCTCGCCAGGTTTGCCGGACTGGATTTTGACGAGGTGATCGTCGGTCCGGACGACGCATCGGCTCGCGCCGAGATCCTGCTGCTGTCGTCCTCGATCCTGGTGCCGTGCCTGCGCCACGATGGTGCGACGATCTGGGATACGCTGGCGATCGGCGAGTACCTCAACGAGACCTTTCCGGAGGCGGGCCTGCTGCCAGCCGACCGCATCCAGCGCGCGCATTGCCGCTCGATTTCGGGCGAGATCCATTCTGGCTTCACGACCCTGCGGGCGTCGCTGCCGGTCAATCTCAAGGGCCACTTTCCGGGCTTCAAGGTCTGGACGCGGGCGCAGGCCGACATCGATCGCATCTGGGCGATCTGGCGCGACTGCCTGGACATATCCGGCGGCCCATTTCTGTTCGGCCAGCGTGGCATGGCGGATGCGATGTATGCGCCGGTGGTGACGCGCTTCGTGACTTATGACGTGAAGCTCGAGCCGCGGCTCAGGGCCTATGCCGACCTGATCATGGCGATGCCGGAGATGCAGCAATGGATCGAGGCCGCCAAGGCCGAGCCCGAGGAGATCGAGGAGCTGGAGGTCGAGTACTAGGTGTTCTGCCGTCAGCGGCGCGTGCCCGCGGCCCTTTGCAGCCGCGGCTCCAGCGAGAACGGCTCACGCCGCGGGCAGCGGCTGCTCAATTTGAAGCCGGATTTGCGTCTTCTCGGCGCGTGGCGCGAGCTGTCAGCACGTCACCATTGCCGTGTGGCGTCGGCCAAAACCCGGTTGTTGGCAATCAGTTCGGCTCGCGATGCCGCCCTGGCCTACCGATCTCTGCGTTGCAGACAGAGCGTGGCGTGGTTTTCGCATGGCACAATCCGCTTTCGGACGTGGTGGCCGCTGTGGCCGATCGATGGGCCGCAACGGTCGCCGATGTCGCGATCAACCGGTGGAGGCCGTCATGAACCAGCATGCAGTGGTGACCAAGTTCTCGCACGTGAAGCCCGAGGACACCGACTACAAGGGCGGTGGGTTGCGCGACTTCTTCCTGTACCGCGATCTCGGCATCGCCGACGCCACCGGCGGCCAGGTGATCTGCCACCTCGTCAAGGCCAATCCGGATTGTCCGCCGGTGGATGGCACAGGTTGGCATCGCCATGATTGCGATTTCCAGATCGTCATCATGATGAAGGGCTGGGCCCGCTTCATGTACGAGGACAAGCCGACCCTGGTGAAGGCCGGCGACGTCGTGCACCAGCGTCCCGGCATCGTGCACTACCTCTACGATTATTCCCCTGACATGGAATATATGGAGATCGTCAGCCCGGCCGACTTCAAGACGGTCGAGATGCCGCCGGCGACCGACAACGTGCCGCCGGTCACGCCCTGGACCTGAGCGCCAGATCTGCTTCTCCGTTAGTCTTTGGCATCCGGTTGCGGCAAGCGGCCGGAAGCTTCCCCTCACGATGTGGTGGGTCGTCTCCGATGTGTCCGACATCTAGCGTGAACAGATCGCGCACCCGATGCGGCATCCGATTCGGACGCGATTCGTTCCAGCAGCGTTCCAAGGATTAAGACTGCAAGGCAGCGCCGTCGCATTTTGAAACACGGCACGCGCGCTGCCTGTCTCGCGCCTTGGTGCTCTACATTGCCCCTTGCGACCGGTCTGGCGCCGGTCCATCACCCGCGAGGGGAGCATCGATCATGACCTTGACCACATTGGCTTGGCTCGCGCTCGCGGCCTACGGCGCGCATATTCTCGAGGAATACACGTTCGATTGGCGCAATTGGGCGCGGGCGGTGATGAAGCTGCCGGTCGAGTGGAGCGACTTCTACGTGACGAACGCGCTGGTGGTCGTGCTCGGCGCGGTGCAGGCAGAGCTTGCCGAGACGTGGCCGCCGGCCGCGCTCACCTACGCGGCGCTGATGATCATCAACGCCGTCTTCTTCCACATCCTGCCGTTCCTGCGCAGCGGAGGCAGATTCTCGCCGGGGCTGGCGACGGCGCTGATTCTGTTCTTTCCGATTGCAATTGCGATGTGGCGGCGAGCGTGGGGTGACGGTGTGCTCGACGTTGGAACGGCTGCCCTCGCGATCGTCGCCGGCTCGCTGCTGATGGCCTATCCGGTCGTGATGCTCAATCTGCGTTCAAAACCATATTTTCGGCAAGACCGGCCCTGAGCAGAACTCAGGGCCCGGCATGATCAATAAGACGAAGCGCGATCGGCAACGAAGCTCGGCTGCGGACGGCGTCCATTGCGCTCGTCAAATCGCGCGCGCGGGAACCGCCAGCCGATGACGGTGGCTTCGAGCGCGCCGCCGGATTCCTTGTTGTGCCATTTGCCATCAATGTAGAAGCAGGGGAACGGCAGTTGATAGGTGCCGCTGTGATCCTCGCACAGCACCTCGACCGTCTGTCCGGGCGGCGGCTCACCGCTGCCGTCGAATTGCGCCAGCCGTTTTTCGCGCGTAGCCATTCTGTCCATCTCCCTAAAAACGGGTCCCAGCCGGAACTTCAATGCGCGATTGAGGTCTCAGTATGGTATCAATCAGGAAACTCCGTCAGTTCCACGCAAAATCATGTGTTGGGCAAGCCAATGAGAAAATTGTGATGCGAAAATTCATTGCCGCGCGAATCATCTTTGCCGCGAGCGCGCTCGCGACAGGTGTGAGTTCTGCCGGACATGCGCAGGATATTCCGGGCATCGAAATCTGCACTGCAGAAAAGGCGATGGATCGACGGACATCATGTCTGCAGAGCAATATCGATTTCCTGCAGAAGACGATGACCAAGCAATCGCTCGATCAGCAGCAGAAGCTCGATGCGGCGAATCGGCAGATCCAGGCGCTGAAGGCTGCGCTGATCTCGCAGCAGGGCCTGATCGACGAACTCAAGGCGTCGCAGGCGAAACTTGCGGACGAGCTGAGGAAGAAGGCCGATGCGCCGGCCGCCAAGGACGCGGCGCCGGCGAAGCCGGCCGGCAAATAGCACGGCCCGCAGCGCAACAACGATCAAGCGCATGTGGATCTCCGCGCGCAGGATCGGGCGCTTCGATAGGAGAGAGGCGTGTCCACCAACCCGGCCCAGAAAGCGCTCTGGTTCATCGAGAGCCATCTGTCGGCGCCATTGACGCTGGATGAGGTCGCGGCCATCGCCGGCGTGTCGCGCTTCCACATCGTGCGCGCGTTCGCGGCGGCGACCGGCGTCTCGGTGATGCGCTATGTCAGGCTGCGCCGTCTCAGCGAGGCGGCACGGGCTCTGGCCTCTGGCGCACCCGACATTCTCAGTCTCGCGCTCGAGGCTGACTACGGCTCCCACGAAGCGTTCACGCGCGCGTTCCGCGACCAGTTCGGCGTCACGCCGGAAGCGGTGCGCGCCCGTGCGCGCCTCGATGGCCTCGCACTGCAGGAGCCGATCCTGATGAACCAGACCCCGCTCGATGATCTCGCCGCCCCACGCTTCGTCACCGCGCAGCCGCTGCTCGTCGCCGGCCTCGGCGATCGCGTCAGCGTCGACAATGGCGCGGGCATTCCCGCCTTGTGGCGCCGCTTCAACGAGATCGTGCACGAGGTTCCGGCGCGCCGCGGCGTGGTGGCTTATGGCGTGTGCTGCAACGGCGACGATGCCGGCAATTTCGACTACATCGCCGGCGTCGAGGTGGCCGATTTTTCCGACCTGCCTCGGACCTTCAGCCGCGTGCGGGTTCCGGCGGCGACGTTCGCCGTGTTCACGCATTCCGGCCACGTCTCGTCGATCCGCCGCACTGTACACACGATCTGGAATCGCTGGTTGCCGCAGTCGGGCTATGAGATCGCCGATGCGCCGAACTTCGAGCGCTATGATCGGCGTTTCGACCCGCTCACCGGCAATGGCGGCCTGGAAATCTGGCTGCCGGTGATCCGCTAAACATCGCGCGCGGTACCAACTTGCGTCGACACGCTGCAAGCGTCTCCCTCAGCAGGGCTGCTCTGCGGTCTCGCGCTCAGCCGCTTGCTTGGCAAGCCGTGCCGGCTTTGCGATAACTCACGCCTAACAACCATGCGCCGCAGCGCGGCGACGAAAGCGGGAGGTCGTCCGATGTCCGACATGCGCGTGCTCGCCACAGATCTGGAATTTCCGGAAGGGCCCGTGGTGATGCCCGACGGCTCGGTGGTGCTGGTCGAGATCCGCGGCAAGCGCCTGACGCGGGTGTTTCCCGACGGCCGCAAGGAGATCGTGGCGCAGATTCCGGGCGGGCCGAACGGCGCAGCCCTCGGGCCCGACGGCAAGATCTACATCTGCAACAATGGCGGCTTTTCCTGGATTCCGACCGGCAAGATGATCATGCCGGGCCCACAGCCCGAGGACTATCTCGGCGGCTCGATCCAGCGCGTCGATCTGCAGAGCGGCAAGATCGAGACCGTCGTCAGCCGCTGCGGCGAGCACGCGCTGCGCGGGCCGAACGATCTGGTGTTCGACCGTCACGGCGGCCTGTGGTTCTCGGACCTCGGCAAGCGCCGCGCCCGCGACATGGACGTCGGCGCGTTCTATTACCTCAAGCCCGGCATGAGCGAGATCATCGAGGCCGTCCACGGCATTCTGCCGGCCAACGGCATCGGGCTGTCGCCGGACGAGAAGACGGTCTACATCGCGGAGACGCCGACCGCGCGTCTCTGGGCCTACGATCTCGCCGAGTCCGGCACCGTGAAGCCGCGCGAGGTGATCTATCGCGGCGAGCGCGGCCGCCCGATCGCGGGGCTCGGGGGCTACCAGATGTTCGATTCGCTCGCGGTCGAGGCGAACGGCAATGTCTGCGTCGCCACGCTGGTGACCGGCTGCATCAGCGTGATCGCGCCCGACGGCACGCTGGTCGAGCAGGTGCCGACCGGTGACCGGGTCACGACGAACATCGCCTTCGGTGGTCCCGAGCTGAAGACGGCCTACATCACGCTGTCGGGCAGGGGTGAGCTGGTGGCGATGGACTGGCCGCGACCGGGCCTGGCGCTGAATTTTCTGAACAAGTGACGCTCTACGTGATAGTTCCGTCATCGCGAGCGCCAGCGAAGCCATCCGGAGCGGCACATGCGACTCTGGATTGCTTCGTCGCTCGCTCTCCTCGCAATGACGGACACTGCTGATGCCCTTTCTTGAACCAGTCACCCTTCGCGGCCCGCATGCGAGCCTTGTGCCGCTGTCGGCGGACCATCACGACGCGCTGGTCGAGGCCGTCAGTGACGGCGAATTGTGGAAGCTGTGGTACACCGCAGTTCCGAAACCCGAGACCATGACCAAGGAGATCGAGCGGCGGCTCGGCCTGTTCGCCACGGGAAGCATGCTTCCGTTCACGGTGCTCGATGCCGACGGCCGTGTCGCCGGCATGACCACCTACATGAACGTCGATGCCGCCAACCGCCGCGTCGAGATCGGCTCGACCTGGTATGCGAAGCGGGTGCAGCGCAGCGCGCTCAACACGCAGTGCAAGCGGCTGCTGCTGGCGCACGCCTTCGAGGCGATGGACTGTATCGCCGTCGAGTTCCGCACCCATTTCTTCAACCACCAGAGCCGGCGCGCCATCGAGCGGCTCGGCGCCAAGCAGGACGGCATTTTGCGCAGCCACCAGATCGCGCCGAACGGCACGCTGCGGGATACCGTCGTCTACAGCATCACCGCGGCCGAATGGCCGACCGTGAAGGCGCATCTCGACTACCAATTGAATGACAAGCCGCGATGACCGCGCTATGGCCGCTTGCCGCCTCGCGCGGCTGATGATGACGAGACCGGGACGAACGACCAGATGGATACCTTCGACTATGTGATCGTGGGCGCCGGCTCCGCCGGCTGCGTGCTGGCGAGCCGCCTCAGCGAGGACCCTGAGGTCACGGTGTGCGTGCTGGAGGCGGGGCCGCGCGACTGGCATCCCTACATCCATCTGCCCGCCGGCTTCATCAAGACCTTCTACATGAAGAGCATCAACTGGGGCTATCAGCAGGAGCCGGGGCCGTACACGGCGGGACGCAGCATCTACGCGCCGCGCGGCAAGACGCTCGGCGGCTCCTCCTCGATCAACGGCCATGTCTACAATCGCGGCCAGCGCCAGGATTTCGACACCTGGGCGCAGATGGGCAATCGCGGCTGGAGCTATTCCGACGTGCTGCCGAATTTCAAGCGCATGGAGAAGCGCATCGGCGCCGGCGAGGACCAGTATCGCGGCCGCGACGGCAACCTCATCGTGACCACCATGGAATGGAAGGACACGCTGTGCGAGGCTTTCATGGATGGCGCTGTCTCGCTCGGTATCCCGCGCAACCCGGACTACAACGGCGCCATTCAGGAAGGCGTCTCATACGTCCAGCGGACCATCCAGAACGGCCGCCGCGTGTCGTCGGCGACCGCATTCCTGCGTCCGGCCAGCAAGCGGCCGAACGTCGAGGTTCGCACCCACGCCCATGCCACCGGCGTTGTGCTGGAAGGCAAACGCGCGGTCGGCGTGCGTTACAGCCGCGGCGGGCGCGGCGGGGCGCCGGTCGAGGTGCGCGCGCGAAAAGAGGTGATCCTGTCCGGTGGTGCCTACAACTCGCCGCAGCTCTTGCAGCTCTCGGGCATCGGCGCGCCCGCGCTGCTGCAGGAGCATGGCATCGAGGTGCGCCATGCGCTCAACAGCGTCGGCGAGGGCCTGCAGGACCATTACGCGCCGCGCACGGTGGCGCGTGTCAAGAACATCAAGACCGTCAACGAGCTCGCGCGCGGCCTCAATCTATGGGGCGAGGCGCTGAAATGGGCGGTGACGCGGCGCGGCATCCTGTCGCTGTCGCCGACCATGGTCTACTGCTTCTGGCACTCCGGCGAGACCGCGGAGCGCTCCGACCTGCAGCTCACCTTCACGCCGGCGAGCTACAAGGAGGGCGTGCAGGGCCAGCTCGAGGACGAGCCCGGCATGACGGTCGCTTCCTGGCAGCAGCGCCCGGAGAGCCGCGGCTACGTCCGCATCCGCTCCGCCGACCCGTTCGCGCCGCCGCTGATCCAGACCAACTATCTCACCGCCGAGCTCGACCGCCGCGTGGTCGTCGCCGGCATGAAGCTGGCGCGCCGGCTGCTGGCCTCGGCCCCGCTCGCGCCGTACTACGCCTATGAGGATTTCCCGGGACCGAAGGTGAACAGCGACGACGAGTTCCTGGCCGCGGCGACGCAGCGCGCCACCACCACCTTCCATCCCGGCTGCTCCTGCCGGATGGGCCCAGCGGACTCGACCTGGGCAACGGTCGACGACCAGCTCCGCGTCCATGGTCTCGAGGGCCTGCGCGTCGCCGACGCCTCGATCATGCCGCGCATGATCTCCGCCAACCTCAACGCCGCGACCTTGATGATCGGCGACAAGGCGGCGGACCTGATTTTGGGCAAGGCGCCGGTGGCGGAGAGTTTGTCGGCGTAGTTGGGGCCGTCGCCGCTTATCGTTCGAGCCCGTGTCGTGCCGCACGACCAGTGCGCCCCCCTCCCCCTTGCGGGGAGGGGGCGGGGGTGGGGGTCCCCGGGCGCTGAACTAAGTTGCAAGCTCACGTTCGGCAGATGGGCTTCGGCGTGAGCATTGACTTCGCCCTCTACGATTTAGTCTGTCTCGCGCGCGTTCAATCGCACATCATTGACAGTGGGACTCGTGGACCCCCACCCCCGACCCCTCCCGGCAAGGGGGAGGGGAGTGCACCGCCTGCGCGGCAGACTATGCTTCCGATCACGAGCTTGACTACTTCACCAGCCTGAATCTCCCGCCCTCGACCTTGATCAGGAACGCCGAGCGCTCGTCGTAGCCGTTGTGGTCGGTCGGGCTCATGTTGGAGAGGCCGTTGTTGAGATAGACGTCCTTGCCGCGCTCCAGTTCGTCGCGCAGTGCGGCGCGAAACTCTGCGGTGCCCGGCTTGGCCGCCTTCAATGCGCCCGGGATGGCGCGCTTGAGCAGCGTGGCGGTGTCCCACAGATGTGCGGCGAAGATGTTCGGCTTGTCACCATTGGCGGCCAGATAGGCTGAAACGAATTCGTCATTGGCGCGGCGGAACGGATCCTCCGCGGGGAGGTCGTCGGCGATCGAGAACGCTTCGCCGGCGAACACCGCGCCCTCGACATTCTCCTTGCCGAGCTTGATGAACTCCTGCGTCGCGACGCCATGGGTCTGGAAAATCCTCCCCGCATAGCCGCGCTCGCGCAGCGCCTGTTGCGGCAGCACCGCCGGCGTGCCGGCGGACGCGATGAACACCGCATCCGGATTGGTGGCGATCACCTTGAGCGCCTGGCCGGTGACGCTGGTGTCGCCGCGCGCATAGACCTCGTGCGTCGTCACCGTGAGCCCGAGCTTCGGCGCCAGCTTCGTCACCTCCTGATAATAGCCCTCGCCATAGCCGTCGGACACGCCGATGAAGCCGAGCGTCTTCACCCCGGTCTTGGCGATGTATTTGAGCATCGCCGCGGCCATGATGTCGTCATTGGGCACGACCTTGAATGCCCATTTGCGCTTGTCGTCCATCGGCTGCACGATCGCGGTCGAGGCCGCCAGCGACAGCAGCGGCGTCCTGCTTTCGAGCGCGACGTCGAGCATCGGCATGGTGACCGGCGTCAGCGAGGAGCCGATGATGACGTCGACACCGTCCTGGATCACCAGGCGGCGCGCGTTCTGCAGTCCCTTCACGCTGTCGGATTCGTCGTCGAGCGCGATGTAGACGATCTTCTCGCCGCCGATCTCCTTCGGCAGCGCGGCCACCGCCTTGATCTGCGGCTGCCCGAGCGCCGAGCCGGGCCCGGTTGCGGACACCACGATACCGACCTTGATGTCGGCGCGCGCGGGCGCGCCGAAAGCCATCGTTGCAGCAATTCCGATCGCCGTGAGCGCGGCTCTCATCGCGTATCCTCCCCGTTGAGCGTGCTCGGCGCGTTGACTGGCCGAGACTTTGGCCGATGAGCGTAGCCGGACCGGCGGCCTCGTGTCTGTCCCCGTGGTTGGTGACGCGGGGCGGCGCTTCCAGCCAGGGCGGGTTGCTGCTAGGTTTCGGCGAACAAAGAGATCCGGGAGGAACGCATGGAGGCTCAGGAGCCTGGCATCGAGGCGGCCGGTGCCGTCGGCGCGATGGTGCTCGCGATCGGACAGCCCGCATTTCCGCAAGTCCTGATCGAGACGTTGCGCATCGTTGCCGATGTCGGCCACTGCATGGTGTTCGCCTTCGAGGACCAGCGCTCGGCGCGCTGCCTGCTCAGCACGGGGAACATCGCGATCGGGCCCGACCTCGGCGCGGCCTATTCGGAGCACTTCCACATCGCCGATCCGAACCGGGATACGATCTTTCGCGAGCGCGCGGAGGCGCGCCACATCCTGCTGCCGAACTTCGCGCGCCGCATGTACCCGAAGGGCTACCGGAAGCTGTTCTTCGAGGACTCCGAGATCGTCGACAAGGCCGCCACCGCGATCTGGGTCGGCGAGCACTGCACCTACGTGAACTTCTATCGCACTGCTGCCCAAGGCGGTTTTGCGCCCCACGAGCGCCAGCGCATCGCCGCGGTCGCCCCGATCGTGGGGGCCATCGTCGCGCGTCATTGCCAGGATCGCGCTGCCGCGATGGATCCGGCCGACAGATTTGCTTCGTTGTTCGCCGCCGGCGGACCGCTGTCGGTCCTCACCGCGCGGGAGAAGGACGTCTGCCGTCGCATCCTCGAAGGCTTCACCTCCGAGGCGATCGCCGGGGCTCTCGGCATCGCCCTCAACTCCGTCTTCACCTATCGCAAGCGCGCCTATGAGAAGCTCGGCATCGCCTCGCAGAACGAGCTGTTCGCGATCGCCCTCCGCCTGATGACGACACCGCGGCCGCTGAACTGAGCGAGGGGCTCGCCCGCTGTCACCCATCGCCGGGACAGACGTTGCCGGAGCGTGCGGCTAGCCTGCGCCGTCAGAACCGGAGACCGAGAGTGAGCACAGCACCGCATTTCGACATCGATACCGCCGCGTTCTGGGCCGATCCCTATCCGGCGCTGGCTCGCATGCGCCAGGAGACGCCGATCGCCTTCGTGCCGCAGCTCGGCAGCACGCTGTTGTGCCGTCGCGACGACATCTTTGTCTCCGAGAAGCAGATCGACGTCTTCAGCTCACATCAGCCGCAGGGCCTGATGAACCGGCTGATGGGCCACAACATGATGCGCAAGGACGGCGCGGCGCACATGGCGGAGCGTCAGGCGATCGCGCCGGCGGTGTCGCCGCGCGCCGTGCGCGTGCACTGGCTGGCGCAGTTTCAGGCCCACGCCGACCGGCTGCTCGATTCGCTCGACCCGGCGAGGGATGTCGATCTCGTCGGCGATTTCGCGCTGCCGTTCTCGGCCGAGTGCCTGAAGCTGATCACCGGCCTCACCAACATGCGCTTCCAGGACATGAATGCGTGGTCGCAGGCGATGATCGACGGCATCGCCAACTACACCGGCGATCCCGCGGTCGAGGCGCGTTGCAACGCCGCGACATCAGGCATCGACGCTGCCATCGACGACATGCTGCCGGTGCTGGAGAAGACCCCGAACCAGAGCCTGCTTGGCGTGATGCTCGCCACGCAAATGCCGATGGAGAGCATCCGCGCCAACATCAAGCTCGCCATCTCGGGCGGCCAGAACGAACCGCGCGATGCCATCGCCGGCACGGTGTGGGCGCTGCTGACGCATCCCGAGCAGCTCGCGCTGGCCATCAATGGCGAGGTGCGCTGGCTCCAGGTGTTCGAGGAATATGCCCGCTGGATCTCGCCGATCGGCATGTCGCCCCGGCGCATCGCCAAGCCCTGGACGATTCGCGACGTCGCCTTCGAACCGGAGGAGCGCGTGTTCCTGATGTTCGGCTCGGCCAATCGCGACGAGGCGCATTTCACCGACCCCGATCGCTTCGACGTCCGCCGCGACGTCTCCAAGAGCATCGCCTTCGGTGCTGGCCCGCATTTCTGTGCGGGCGCCTGGGCCTCGCGCGCGATGATCGCCGACGTCGCGCTGCCGACGCTGTTCGCGCGGCTCAAGAACCTGCGCCTGCGTGACACCGAGCCGGTGCGCATCGGCGGCTGGGCCTTTCGCGGCCTGCTCAATCTGCCGGTGACCTGGGACGCGACGCAGGATTGATCCTCGCCGCGGCCCTTGCGAGGGAGCGCCGTGCTCAGGCGGCCTCTACGCCCTGCCTGCTGCGATCGCCTGCGCCTCTGCGGCTGCGCGCTGCATGCTGGACGACATCTCGCCGGTGACCGTGCTCTGCTCCTCGACGGCGGCGGCGGTCGAGGTGACGTATTCGCTGACGTTCTGGATCTCGACCTTGATCGCGTTCAGCGCATTCACGACCTCGCTGGAGATTCCGTTCAGTCCGGCGATCTCCGCGCCGATCTTGTCGGTGGCGGCCTTGGCCTGCGTGGCGAGATTCTTGACCTCCGACGCGACCACCGCAAAGCCGCGGCCGGCATCGCCGGCGCGCGCCGATTCGATCGTGGCATTGAGTGCCAGCAGGTTGATCTGCCCGGTGATGTTGCCGATCAGCTCGACGATGCCGCTCATCGCCTGCGTCGCCTCGCTCAGGCGCTTGGCCTGCGAATCGGCGGAGGCGACCCGGTCAGCCGCCCCCATCGCGGTCTCGCGGGACTTCGTCATGGCCTCGGAAATCTCGCGCACCGAGGCGTTCAATTCCTCGGCACCCGCGGCGACGGACTCCATCATGCCGCGGACGCGCTCGTTGCCCATCCGCACCAGCACCTGCTTGGTGACGTCGGTGGCGTATTTCACGACCTTGAACGGTTTGCCGTTGAGGTCGAGGATTGGATTGTAGGAGGCCTGAATCCAGACCTCGCGACCGCCCTTTCCGATCCGCTTGTATTCCGCGGCCTGATATTCGCCGCGGTTCAGGGCGGCCCAGAAGTTGCGGTAGGCCGCACCGTCGCGCTCTGACGGATCGACGAACATCGAATGATGGCGGCCCTTGATCTCGGACAGCGTATAGCCGAGCGCCTGCAGGAAATTGTTGTTGGCGTCGATGATGGTGCCGTCCAGTTCGAACTCGATCACGGCCTGCGATTTGCTGATGGCGGCGATCTGTCCGGCGAGATCGGCATTCCGAAGCTTCTGAGCGGTCACGTCGGTGGCGAACTTGACGACCTTGAAGGGCTTTCCGTTCTGATCGAACACCGGATTATAGGACGCCTGAATCCATACCTCCTTGCCGCCCTTTCCGATTCGCTTGTATTCCGCGGCCTGATATTCGCCGCGGTTCAGGGCGGCCCAGAACTCGCGATAGGCGGCACTGTTGCGCTCCTCCGGCGAAACGAACATGCTGTGATGTTTGCCCTGGATCTCCGGAAGGCTGTAGCCCAGCGCATTCAGAAAATTGTCGTTGGCGGTGACGATGGTGCCGTCCAGGTTGAATTCGATCACGGCCTGTGATCGGCCGATGGCCGCGACCTGAGCGCTGTAGTCGAGGTTCTGCAGCCGCACGCTGGCGTCGGACCACTCGACGACCGTTCCGGCGCGGCTTCCGTCCGGGTGCTTCAAGGGCTGCGCGATCAGATCGAACGTCCACTTGCCGATCTTGATGGTGGCCCGGTGCTCGGAGGCGAGGGCCTGCAGCATGCGGCGCTGGTGGGTCGGGTCCTTGTGGAAGACGTCGATGTTGGTGCCGATGAGGCCGTCGACGCGGAAGTTCGGCAACTGCGTCTTGAGATCGGCCTCCGCCTCACGCATCAGCGCCCGTACCGCCTCGTTCATGTAGACGATGTTGAGCTTGTCGTCAGCGACCATCACCTTCGCGGTGATCGCGTTTGCGGCCAGGGCGGCCAGGGATGCGGCGTTGTTCTTGCGGCCAAACATGATGGTCTCCTGTGCAAACGATCACGCCAGCGATGTGCACATCCTCGTGATCACGCGGTAGTTGCTGTGATCCAGAGACGGCGCTGACTGCGATCATTCCCGAACTCGATGATTCCCGTAAATTCCCGGGGGCTTTGTTCAATCTAACAGCTCGTCAGTAAGATTCGGTTAGGCAGCAATCTGCAGAGATGTTCTGATTGTGCAGGAATGGCCGTGAATCTGCGGGGCGTGTTCAAGTGTCGCAGGGCCGGGATTGCCTTAGATCACGATCGACATGATCCTCGGCGCTAGGCTCCAACCAGATTGGATGGTATCGGCTTCGACATGCCAGAGAAGGACATTGCCGAAGTCATCGCGGTGCCGAGGGTGTTTCTCGACAGCCTCGGCATCGGCATCTCGATCATCGACAGTGCAACGGGACATATCCGGTTTGCGAACGCCGAATGCTGCCGGATCGTCGGATACACGCTGGAGCAGCTCAAGACCGATGGGCTGACCTTTGTCGATCTGACGCATCCAGAGGACCGGGAGCGCAATCGGCTGCAGCACGACAAGCTGCTTGCAGGCGAGATCGCGACCTATCAGCTCGACAAGCGCTATCTTCGGCCGGACGGAAGCGTCGTGTGGGGACGCGTGACCGTCAATCCCGTCAGGGACGCCAGGGGCCGCCTGAAGTGGTTCTGCGCCGTGGTCGAGGACATCACGACAACCAGGATCCTGGAAGAACAGCTTGCGGCCGCGGAGAAGCTCGCTGGGCTGTCGACGTTCAACCTGATCGTCGATGCAGACGATTCCAAGGGAGATTTTCCGCCGGCGTCGCCATCGTCGCTGCGCGACATGTTGTGCCATGTGCATCCCGAGGATCGGAACGGGCTCGCGCAGGTCATCCGTCGTGCGATCATGAAGCGAACCGGCTACACGCGCGACTACCGGGTGCTTGGCAAAGCCGGTGCGGTGCGCTGGGTCCGTGGCATGGCGACCTCCGTCTACAGCCCGTCCGACGGACGAACCCATCTCGTCGGCGCGACGATCGACGTCACCGCGGATCATCTCGATCGCGATCGCCAGGTGCCGGAGCCCATTCGCAGGATCCTGGAACACATTGAGACGAACTGGGATCAGAAGATATCGATCCAGCAACTCGCGGTTCGCTACGGCGTCAGCCCCCGCACGGTCTATCAGTACTTCGCGAAGAGTGGCGTGTCCTTGGCCGAGAAGATCAAGCTGACGCGAATCCAACATGCGCACCGCATGCTGTATGATGCGAAAGCGGGTGACACGGTGACGTCGATCGCCCTGCGATGTGGCTTCAGCAATCCGGGGCATTTCGCCAGGGAGTATCGAAAGATCTATGGTGAGACCCCGTCGGAAAGTCTGAGGCAGGCGTCATTGCCGCTGGCGGCGCGGGGTGAAGCCGCCGCTGCTCCGTCCGTCCGCTGATCGTCAGCCGACCTTCACGGCATCACGTCTGGATGGAGCACCGGCCAGATGTGCCCGACGAGCAATCTCCGCATGCTTCGTATGCGCGAAATGCCCGTCGAGTTAGTTTGCCGCAGCCGCGCCGGCTTGCGTCGTCGGGCAAATCAGACCGATGGTCTTGCCCATCCCGCCTCGAGCAGAGGGACGTACGCGTCGTCACGAACGTGGAGGTGGGCTGCGATGGACGTGACGGCTGTGCCAGACGAGCGCAGGCGGCACGGACGGCGAAGTCGTGTGGTCCTGGCCTCTCGACGCTGAGGTCAAGTCCGTGAGCGTTGCTTGACGGCACGCGCGGGCGATGGGGCAAGAACGCCGATCCCCAGGGAGAGCACGAAGGACACCGTTAACACCGTCGCGCGGGGAAGGCCGGGTCTGTCCGGCTGTACCTGTGGTACCTGCCGCCTGCATTCTTTTGAGCAGGCGGGCCACGGGCCTCAGCCGAGGTCCGGCCTTCCTCGCGCCCTCTCATGATCAGGAGGGACACGACGAACCCATCACCTCGGGCCTCGTAGGCCGCGGGAACGCACGCGCTCATCTCCATGGCTGCTCATGTCGCCAACCCAATCCCCGGTGTCGTCCCGGACAAGCGCGCACAGCGCGCCGATCCGGCAACTGTTATGTTGATGGAGTGATCGCATAAGGTTTTCGGTCGCGCATCATGGCATTCAGGATGGTTAGAAGCTTCCTGGCGACGGCGATGAGGGCGAGCTTGGCGGGTTTACCGGCTTGGCGCAGACGGTTGTAAAAGATCTTGAAGCGATCGGCGCGGCGGACGGCGTTGAGGGCGGCCATGTAGAGGGCGTCGCGGACACGCTTCCGGCCGCCGCCGATCTTGCGCTTGCCACGATACGCCCCGCTATCGCGATTGAAGGGAGCCAGGCCCGCAAGAGCGGCTACCTCCTTTGGCCCGAGATGGCCGAGTTCCGGCATCTGGGTGATGAGTTGCATGCAGGCGACGGGTCCCACACCGGGCACGGAGCGCATCAGCTGTGCCTGCTCCGCAAGCACCGGCTCGGCTTTGATGAGCGCGTTGATCTCGGCCTCGATCTCGACGATCTCGTCATTGAGGACCTCGATCAGGCGGCTGATGCGTTCGGCCATGGCGCGGTCCTCGGCCTCGCTGCGGCGGTTCTTTTCCTGGGCGCGCATGGCAACCAGTTGATCCCGCCGTTTTGCAAGCCTGGCGAGGGCGCTTTGGGCAGGCGTCATGGCCTGCTCGGTGGCTGGCTGCATGGCGCGCCCAAAGGCTGCCAGCGTTCGCGCGTCGATCGGATCGGTCTTGGCGAGTTGGCCGCTGGCGCGGGCGAAATCGCGAGCTCGAGCCGGGTTGATCCGCGCAAAGCGGATGCCCGCCCGACGCAGGGCCTCGCGCAGTTCGAGGTCGTAGACACCCGTGGCCTCAAAGACCACCAGAACATCGCATCCCCAACGCGCCACCAGCTGTGTGATGGCCTGTGGCCCGTTGGCGATGCGCTCCGGCGCCCCCACGGCTTCATCAAAAATATCGAGATAGGGTTTGCAAACGTCGATTCCGACGCAACGAAAAGGTACGATCACGGTGCCTGTCCCTGTGATGCGAGGTCTGTTGGCGCAGCCTCGTGCAACTGTTCAGGTTGATAAATGGAACGGGCGGGAGACCGAGCCGGCTCACGGCGTCTAGCGCCAAGGACCCAACGGCTTCCCGCCCACCATCATCATGGCAGACTTTCCAGACACAGGGACCCATAACCCCAGGAATTTGTGTGAGGCACGCTGGTGGATCGATTTCGCTTCGCCACCATGGCCGGTGGCCATGGGTCCCGGCGCAAGGCCGGGACGACACCGGTCGTGACGCGCGAGCTCTGGCAAACGAGACATCGACCGGCGCCACCATCGCGGTTCGCCTTACGCTTCCAGCGCCGTCCTGATCATGCGCGCGAGATCGGCGCTGACATACGGCTTTGCCAGCAGCAGCACGTCGGCATCGAGCCGGCCATGATGCACGATCGCGTTCTCGGTGTAGCCAGATGTGTAGAGCACCTTCAGTCCGGGGCGGCGCTTCTCGGCCTCGATGGCGAGCTGCCGGCCGTTCATGCCGCCGGGAATGATGACGTCGGTGAACAGCAGGTCGATGCGTTCCTGGCTGTCGATGATTGTCAGCCCATCGGCGGCATTGCTGGCCGACAGCGTGCGATAGCCGAGACGGCGCACCTGAGCCACGACGTAGTCGCGCACCAGCGCATCGTCCTCGACGATCAGGATGGTCTCGTCGCCGCGCGCGACCGCCGGCCGGCCGGGCTCTGCGGCCGGCGTCTCCGGCAGTCCGGCGGCGCGCGGCAGATAGAGCTTGACCGTCGTGCCGTGGCCTTCCTCGCTGTAGATCTTGACGTGGCCGTTCGATTGCTTGACGAAGCCGTAGACCATGCTCAGCCCGAGGCCCGATCCCTTGCCGACGTCCTTGGTGGTGAAGAACGGCTCGAACACCTTGTCGAGCAGTGGAGCCGGAATGCCCTGGCCGGTGTCGCTGACCGCGATCATGACGTAGCTTCCGGGCTTGGCGTCGCGGTTCAGTTGCGCGTAGTGCTCGTCGAGCGTGACGTTCTTGGTCTCCAGGGTCAGCTTGCCGCCGTCCGGCATCGCGTCGCGCGCATTGAGCGCGAGGTTGAGGATCGCGGTCGACAATTGGCTCGGATCGATCAGCGCCGGCGCGCTGTCATGGGCCAGCATCGATTCGATCTCGATCTGCTCGCCGAGCGTCGGCCGCAGCAGACGGCCGGCCTCGACGATGAGCGCATTGATGTCGGTGGCGCGCGGCTGCAGCGGCTGGCGGCGCGAGAAGGCGAGCAGGTGCCGGGTCAGATCGGCGCCGCGCTCGGCGGCGGCGCTGATCATGCCGGCGATGCCGGCGAGCTGGGGCTTGTCCTTGACCGCATCGGCAAGGATCTCGATCGTCCCGGTGATGACGGTCAGGATGTTGTTGAAGTCGTGCGCGACGCCGCCGGTGAGCTGGCCGATCGCCTCCATCTTCTGCGCCTGACGGACCTGGGCCTCGTTGGCCTCGATTTCCTGGAATCGCCGCACCATCGCTTCCGCGGCGCGGCGCTGCCGGATCTCCTCCTCGAGCTGCGCATAGGCCTTCTGCAAGGTGATGCGCGTCGGCAGCACCAGAAGCTGCGGCAGCATCTTGATCATGATGACGATGATTCCGATCGAGGTGACGCCGAGAAAGACGTTGATGACGTCCGTGATGGTCGAGGTCGGTACCCAGAGATCGACGATCGCAAGCAGGCGGGTGACCCCGACGACGGCCACGAAGGTCGCAAGCGCCCCGACGATTCCGCGGAACATGACGTCGCGCCAGCGCCGCCGCAGGAACGTGCCGACGACGAAGGCGATGGTGAAGAAGGCGCTGGCGATCAGTCCGTTGGATACGACCTGCAGCCATGCCCATACCGGCGCTCCCTGCAGACCCGCCGCTTGCACCGTCAACGTCGGCATATGCAAATCATCCTCAACAACGCAACGCGCCAAAATCCGGGGGCGGCCCGGCCTGTCGTCGTCGCAACCCGAACGGATCATTCAGCTTTTCGTCTCCGGCGCAAGGGCAATGGCGGCTTCGACGCGCATCGCGGCAGGGCGCCCTCGCCGCGAATGCCGCTCCGCCGCGCGGCGTCAAAAGCCTGCCACACATCCTTTACCGCCCGGTCACGCGGTTGTTAACGCGCCGACCTAAGCCGCTCGACACCGTCATCACCATGGGGAATGAACGAGATGTCGAACACGATCGCGCACAACCGGCGCGAGTTCCTGCGGCTGCTCGGAGCGTCGGCTGCGACCGCCGCCCTCGGCCAGAGCATCGAGCGCGCGCATGCCATTCCGGCGTTCAACCGCCACGGCAGCATCGAGGACGTCAAGCACATCGTGGTGCTGATGCAGGAGAACCGCGCCTTCGATCATTATTTCGGCGCGATGCGCGGCGTCCGCGGCTTCAACGATCCGCGCGCCGTGAAGCTGCCGAATGGCAATCCGGTGTGGCAGCAGCCGAACGGCGCGGGGGCAGTGATGCCGTTCCGCGTCGACAATGCCGGCCAGGTCTATGTCGAGGACGTCGCCCATGGCTGGAACGACGGCCAGAAGGCCTGGAACAACGGCAACTACGACAAGTGGATCGCCAACAAGGGCACCACGACCATGACCTGCTTGAACCGGCAGGATCTGCCCTGGCACTATGCGCTGGCCGACGCCTTCACGGTGTGCGATTCCTATTTCTGCTCGGTGATGGGCCCGACCGATCCGAATCGCTACTACTTGTGGACCGGTTGGGACGGCAACGACGGCAAGGGCGGCGGCCCGGTCATCACCAATGCGGAAGCCGGCTACGACTGGACCACGTTTCCGGAGCGGCTGGAGAAGGCCGGCATCTCCTGGAAGGTCTACCAGGACGTCGGTCTCGGCCTGACGGCGGAAGGCTCCTGGGGCTGGACCCAGAATCCGTGGATCGGCAATTACGGCGACAACTCGCTGCTGTATTTCCACCAGTATCAGAATTCGCAAGCAGGCAGCCCGCTATACGAGAAGGCGCTGCGCGGCAGCAACATCGCCAATGGCGGCACGTTCGAGAATCTGTTCGACGGGCTGCGCAACGACGTCCGCAACGGCACCCTGCCGCAGGTGTCGTGGATCGCAGCTCCGGAGGCGTTCAGCGAGCATCCGAACTGGCTGCCCGGGCCGGGCGCCTGGTACATTTCCAAGGTGCTCGACATCCTGACGTCGAACCCCGAGCTGTGGAGCAAGACCGCGCTGCTCATCAACTACGACGAGGGCGGCGGATTCTTCGACCATGTCGTCGGCCCGTATCCGGCGATGTCGCAGGCCTGGGGCCAGTCGACCGTCGATGTGAGCACGGACCTCTTCGCTGGCGACGGAAGCCACGTTGCCGGCCCCTACGGACTAGGCGTCCGCGTGCCGATGCTGGTGGTGTCGCCGTGGTCGCGCGGCGGCTTCGTGTGCTCGGAAGTGTTCGACCACACGTCTGTGATCCGCTTCATCGAGCGCCGCTTCCATCACAAGGCGCCCGATCTGTTCGAGAGCAACATCCCGGCGTGGCGGCGCGCGGTGTGCGGCGATCTCACCTCGGCGTTCAACTTCACTTCGCCCAACGAAGGCATGGCGCCGCTGCCGAGCACGGCCGGCTACAAGCCGCCGGCCGCCGACATCACCTCCGGTGCCCGCTTCGACGACTATCATCCGGTGCCGCCGGCCAAGCAGGCGTTGCCGCAGCAGGAGCCGGGCATTCGCCCGGCGCGCCCGCTGCCCTACGATCTCAGGGTCGATGGCGACGCCGATGCTGCGCACAAGACGTTCGCGATCCGCTTCGCCAATCCGGGGCAGGCGGGCGCCTGCTTCCACGTCCGCTCCGGCAACACCGCGACCGGTCCGTGGAGCTACACCGTCGAAGCCGGGAAATCGCTGCACGGCGTGTGGGACCTCGCGGCCAGCGCCGGCCAGTACGATCTGTCGGTGTACGGCCCGAACGGCTTCTTCCGCCACTTCAAGGGCGGCGTCGCCACCACCGCCGCGCTGGTCGACGTCGATACGGTCCATCTCTGTGATTGGGATGATGACGACGATTCGCGCAGCCTTGCGATCGCGCTCACCAACAAGGGGGCGAGCTGTGTCGTGACACTGGCCGACAACTATACGGGACGCAGCGAGCGGCACCGCCTGCAGCGTGGCCAGCGGCTGGAGACGCGGGTTCGCCTGCAGCAGACCCATGGCTGGTACGACCTGACGGTCACGACGGACAGCGATGCCAACTTCAACTGGCAGCTCGCGGGTCACGTCGAGAACGGCCGGCCCAGCATCAGCGACCCGGCGATGGGCAGGATCGCCGCGACCTGATCGCGAACGATATCGGGATGCGCCCGGAGCGATTTGGGCGCATCCTCAAGATGACGAGGTGACGAGACCTTCGGGTGCTGCGTCGTCGGCATTGGGATCGCCGGGCGCCGTCGCCCAGGCAAGTTCGACGAGGGTGACGATGCGGCGGCCGGCACCGTCGAGCTGGCAGACGATGAGCCCCTGGTCCTCGATATAGGTCAGCAGGCGCTGCGCCCGGCGCAACGAATGCGAGCCATAGGCGCGGGCGATCGCCGCGTCACTCGGGCAGGGGCGGCCGTCCTTGGCGGCGCGGGCGATCATCATGAACACGCCCTGCATGTCCTCAGGCAGCAGCGAGGCGCGCAGCGTGACGTCCTGCCAGCCGGCATCGTCGGCCGTCTCGTCGCCGCCGAGCCCGGCGCGGGCGCGGGTCAGCATGCGGCGGAACTCGTTGAGGTCGGGCACGGCCGTGCCCAGCCCCTCGATGCGGCAGCGGACGACGAATTCCTGGTAGAGCACGCCGACGGCGCGGAAGCCGGCGTCGGGCTCGGCCAAGACCGCGCGCAGCACGCGCTCGACGCGGGCTTTGCGTTCGGCGAGCTCCTCCTCGCTGACGGCGGGTGCTGGCGGTTCGGGGCGCAGCTCGAGCGCGGCGGACTTCGCCGCCATGAGCTGGTCGAGCAGCTCCGGTTGCGGCTTGCGCTGCGGCCGCGCGTTGGTCTCGGGCGGCGGTGCGGCGAGAATCACCGCGCGGGCGTCCTCGAGCGAGGCCTCCGGCAGCGGCATCAGCCGCGGCGTCGCGTTGCGCGGCTTGGTGTCGGTCGGGCCGATGCGCAGGCCGAGTGGACGGCGCGACAGCGCGGGGCCGAGCGCCATGAACTGGCCGCGCTCGAGATCGCGGAACGCCTCGGCCTGGCGCCGCTCCATGCCGAGCAGGTCGGCGGCGCGGGCCATGTCGATGTCGAGGAAGGTGCGGCCCATCAGGAAGTTCGAGGCCTCGGCCGCGACATTCTTGGCGAGCTTCGCCAGTCGTTGCGTCGCGATCACGCCCGCCAGCCCACGCTTGCGGCCGCGGCACATCAGGTTGGTCATCGCGCCGAGCGAGGCCTTGCGGGCCTCGTCGGAGACTTCGCCCGCGACGGCCGGTGCGAACAGCTGGGCTTCGTCGACCACGACCAGCATCGGGTACCAGTGGTCGCGGGAGATCTCGAACAGGCCGTTGAGAAAGGCGGCCGCGCGCCGCATCTGATTCTCGGCGTCGAGGCCTTCGAGGTTGAGCACCGTCGAGACGCGATGCATCCGCGCCCGTTCGCCGGCGACCTGCAGCGCGCGCTCGGTGTGGTCCTCGGCCGCGATCACGAGATGGCCGAATCGCTCGGCCAGCGTGACGAAGTCGCCCTCCGGGTCGATGATCGTCTGCTGCACCCAGGGCGCGCTCTGCTCCAGCAGGCGGCGCAGGAGATGCGACTTGCCGGAGCCGGAATTGCCCTGCACCAGGAGCCGGGTCGCCAGCAGTTCCTCGAGGTCCAGGGCCGCAGGCGATCCCGCCGCCGTCTGCCCCATCTCGATTGCAACCGTCATGTGCCCCGACTCAAGCCCGCTTCACGCAGAGGCTGGCGCTTAACAAGCGCGGGCGCGCACGTCGAGCGTTTGCAATGGACTGTCCCAGATTGCGGGATGGGCTGTGGATGGTTCGCAGATGGAACCCGATCGCGGGCTGCCCAGTTCCCTGTCGACGCGCCTCTTGCCGTGAGGGCCGGCGCTTGGGCCCGCGCGCATTTGACGGTACTGTGCGGCGAAAAAGGGGCCAGGAGTGAACGAGCATTCGGATGCCGGTCACGCGACGTTCAAGGCGTTCGCGCGCGGAGCCGACTTCCTGCAGGGTGGCGGGGAGATGGGGGCGCTCATGCGCATCCATGATTGGTCGCGGACGCCGTTGGGGCCGCCCGAGAGCTGGCCTCAGTCCTTGCGCACTTCGATCAGCACCTGCCTGGACTGCGCGTTCCCGATCCTGATCTGGTGGGGCCCGGAGCTCGTCATGCTCTACAATGACGAGTATCGCCTGATCCTCGGCTCGCAGAAGCATCCCGCGGCGCTGGGGGCGCCAGGGCGCGCGGTATGGTCCGAGATCTGGGAGGTCATCGGCCCGATGCTGCGGCACGTCGTTAGGCTTGGCGAAGCGACCCGCTCACGCGACATGCGGCTGTTCATCGACCGCCACGGCTACTTGGAGGAGACCTATTTTTCGTTCTCCTATTCGCCGATTCGCGATGAGACCGGCGGCGTCGGCGGCGTCTTCACCCCCGTCATCGAGACGACGGCCCGGGTCGTGGGCGAGCGCCGTATGCGGACCTTGCGCGATCTCGCCGCGCGCGGCCGTGCCGACAGTCTGGCGCATGCTTGTCGCGAAGCCACCGACGTCCTCGCCGAGAATCCGCATGATGTCCCGTTTGCGCTGATCTACCAACTCAGCGAGGATCAGCGATCGGCACGGTTGTTGAGCGCCGCGGGGGGGCACCCGGACAGCGCCATCGCGCCGGCGCAGATTGCCCTCGACAGTGACGGGCTGTGGCCGATCCGAGCGGCGGCGCGCGCGGTGGCGCCGATTCGCGTCGTGCTGGATCGTGCGAAATTTGCCGGCGTGCCGACCGGCGCATGGCCCGAGCCGCCACAGCTGGCGCTGGTGCTGCCGGTTGCGACGGGCCGGGAGCAGGCGACGGCGATCCTGATCTGTGGCGTCAATCCGCGCCGCGCCCTCGATGCCGAGCACCAGGGCTTCTTCGATCTGATGGCCGCTCAGCTCGGCAGCTCCTTTGCGGAGACGCTGGCCTATGAACAGGAGCGGCGCCGCGCAGAGGCGCTCGCCGAGATCGATCGGGCCAAGACCGCGTTCTTCACCAATGTCAGCCACGAATTCCGTACGCCGCTGACGCTGATGCTCGGTCCGCTCGAAGATGTCCTGCTGCGGTCGCAGGCCTTGCCGCCTGCGGATCGCGACCGGCTGGAGATCGCCGAGCGCAATGTCTTGCGGCTGCTCAAGCTGGTCAACACGCTGCTGGATTTCTCGCGGATCGAGGCCGGCAGGATGCAGGCGGTCTACGCGCCGGTCGATCTCGCGAGCCTGACCGCGGAGATCGCCAGCACCTTCCGCTCGGCGATCGAGGCCGCCGGTCTCAGGCTGATGGTGGATTGCCCGCCGCTGCCGGAGCCGGCCTATGTCGATCCCGAAATGTGGGAGAAGATCGTCCTCAACCTGCTGTCCAACGCGTTCAAATTCACCTTTGCGGGCGACATCGAGGTCCGGGTCGTCACCTGCGATCGTCATTTCGAACTGAGCGTGAAGGACACCGGGACCGGCATCCCGCAGCACGAGCTGCCGCGGCTGTTCGAGCGTTTCCATCGCGTCGCCGGCGCGTACGGCCGCACCCATGAAGGCTCGGGCATCGGGCTCGCGCTGGTGCATGAGCTCGCCAAGCTGCACGGCGGATCCGTCGCAGCGACCAGCGAAGCCGGGCAGGGCAGCACGTTCGCGGTCAGGATTCCCAGGGGACGAAGTCATCTGCCGTTCGACCAGGTCGACGCGGCGCCAGCGCAGGAACCGATCCTTCGCGGTGCGCGGCCCTTCATCGAGGAGGCGTTGCGCTGGCTGCCGGATCCGCCGCCGCTCGACGCGCATGCCGTTCCGGACATCGACATCACCACCCCCTCAGCCGGCAGGGCCGGGCCGCGCCCCCGTATCCTGCTGGCCGACGACAATGCCGATATGCGCGACTATGTCCGCCGCCTGCTCGCCTCGCGCTACGATGTCGAGACCGTCGCCGATGGCGAAGCCGCGCTCGCGGCCATCGCCCGCGACAAGCCCGACCTCGTTCTGTCTGATGTGATGATGCCGCGCATCGACGGCATGCAGTTGCTTGCGCGGCTGCGCGCCGATGAACGGGTCGGCACTATCCCGGTGATCCTGGTGTCGGCCCGGGCCGGAGAAGAGAGCCGCGTCGAAGGCATGGAGGCCGGTGCGGATGACTATCTCATCAAGCCGTTCAGTGCGCGTGAACTGCTGGCGCGCGTCGAGGCGCATCTCAAGATGGCCCGTCTGCGTGCCGAAGCGACGGAGCGGCTGCGCGCCAGCGAGGAGCGCTATCGCGCTTTCGTAACCGCGAGTTCCGACGTCATCTATCGCATGAGCCCCGACTGGCGGGAGATGCGCCAGTTGCAGGGCAAGGACTTCATCGCCGATACAATGAACCCGAGCCAAGGCTGGCTCGCGAAATACATTCATCCGGACGATCAGGCGCAGGTGACTGCGGCGATCAGCAGGGCGGTCGCGACGAAGGGCATGTTTGAGCTGGAGCACCGTATCATCCGGATCGATGGCAGCCTCGGTTGGATCCATTCGCGCGCCATCCCCATTCTCGGGCGTGACGGCGAGATCATCGAGTGGTTCGGGACGGCGCGCGACATCTCCGAGCAGAACAAGGCCGAACGGGAGTTGCGCAAGAGCGAGGAGCGCCTGCGCAGCGCGGTCGAGGTCGGTCGGCTCGGCCTGTGGGACTGGAACGTCGCGACCGGCGAGGTCTACTGGTCGGACGAGCACTTCCGCATGGAAGGCTATGGCGTTGGCGAACTGACTCCGAGCTACGAGGCCTGGGCGGCGCGCATCCATCCCGACGATCGTCCCGCAGCCGAAGCCGCGCTTCACCGCGCGATGGAGGCGCACCAAGAGTATGTCAGCGAGTTTCGCGTGGTGCATCCGGGGGGCGCAATTCGCTACCTCTACGGCCGTGGGCGCTTCTTCTATGACGACGCGGGACGACCGATCCGCATGACCGGCGCCATGGTCGACGTGACCGAGCGGCGTGAATGGGAGGAGCGGCAGAAGGTGCTGGTGGCCGAACTGCAGCATCGCACCCGCAACCTGCTGGGCGTGGTCAGCTCGATGGCCGACAAGACGGCGCGCGCCAGCACCGATCTCGGCGATTTTCGAGCTCGCTTCCGTGATCGGCTGGATACGCTGTCACGCGCCCAGGGCCTGCTGTCCCGCCTCAAGGAGCATGATCGCGTCACCTTCGACGATCTGATCCGTAGCGAGCTGTGGGCTGTCGCCGGCGGTTCGGAGCGCATCGGGCTGTCGGGGCCGTCCGGCGTAAGGCTGCGGTCGTCGACCGTTCAGACCCTTGCCATGGCGCTGCACGAGCTCGCCACCAACGCGGTCAAGTATGGCGCGCTGGCGCAGCCGTCGGGCCGGCTCTGCGTGGTCTGGTCGCTCGAGCGCGAAGGCGCGGAGGGACAGCCCTGGCTGCATATCGAGTGGCGCGAAAGCGGCGTCGACATGCCGCCGCCAGACACGATGCCCAGCGGCACGGGGCAGGGGCGCGAGCTGATCGAACAGGCCTTGCCCTATCAGCTCAGCGCGAGGACCTCGTACGCCTTCGAATCCGACGGTGTCCGTTGCACGATATCGATTCCCGTTTCGCTCACCACACTGGAGCTCGAGGATCATGCCTGAACGCTCGCTTCGCGACCGTCATATCCTCATCGTCGAGGACGAGTACATGCTTGCCGATGAGCTGCGCTGCGCCTTCGGCGACGCCGGCGGCACGATCCTGGGCCCGGTCGGAACCGTCCCCGACGCGCTCGCCTTGATCAAACGCGAGGGGCGGATCGAAGGCGCCGTTCTCGACGTGAATCTGCGCGGCGACATGGCGTTTCCGGTTGCCGATCTGCTAGTCGAACGCGGCGTGCCCTTCGTCTTCACCACCGGCTATGACGAATCGGTCATCCCGGACCGCTTCTCGAAGATCCTCCGCTGCGAGAAGCCGATTGCCGTCGACGGGATCATGCGCGCGCTCGGACGCCTGATCAAGAAGACGGCGCCGCAATGACGCGCCGGTCGGATGGAGCTGGGCGCCTCACACCTCGCGCCGGCTGAGGAAGGCGAGCCGCTCGAACAGGTGGACGTCCTGCTCGTTCTTGAGCAGCGCACCGTGCAGCGGCGGGATCAGCTTGCGCGGGTCGCGCTCGCGCAGCTGCTCAGGACCGATGTCCTCGTTGAGCAGCAGCTTGAGCCAGTCGAGCAGCTCGGAGGTCGACGGCTTCTTCTTCAGGCCGGGCACGTCGCGGACCTCGAAGAAGATGCGCAGGGCCTCCTCGACCAGTCGCTTCTTGATGTTCGGGAAGTGCACGTCGACGATGCGGCCCATCGTATCCGGATCGGGGAACTTGATGTAGTGGAAGAAGCAGCGGCGCAGGAACGCATCCGGCAACTCCTTCTCGTTGTTGGACGTGATGATGACGATCGGGCGCAGCTTCGCCTTGATGGTCTCGTTGGTCTCGTAGACGTGGAATTCCATCCGGTCGAGCTCGAGCAGCAGGTCGTTCGGAAACTCGATGTCGGCCTTGTCGATCTCGTCGATCAAGAGCACCGGTCGCTGCTCGGCCGTGAAGGCCTCCCACAGCTTGCCGCGCTTGATGTAGTTCTTGATGTCGGACACCCTGGAGTCGCCGAGCTGGCTGTCGCGTAGCCGCGAGACGGCGTCGTATTCGTAAAGGCCCTGCTGCGCCTTGGTGGTCGACTTGATGTGCCAGGTGAGCAGCGGCGCGTTGACGGCCTTGGCGACTTCCTCAGCCAGCACGGTCTTGCCCGTCCCCGGCTCGCCCTTCACCAGCAGCGGGCGCTCGAGCACGATCGCCGCATTGACGGCCACTTTGAGGTCGTCGGTGGCGACGTAGTCCTGGGTGCCGGTAAATTTCATTGCGTCTCGCTCATCGTTCGAACTTGTGTTGAGTGGCTACACAGCGGCAACGCGGCTGCGGCCTTAAGATGATGGCTGCCATCGGAAGCAGAAATAATCAAGCGCGCCTGATCAATGAGAGGATCACGAGCACGATGACGGCGCCGATCGTGGCGTCCAGGATCGCCCCCAGCGTGCCGCTGGCAAGCGCAATGTGCAGCGCCGGCAGCACGTAGCTTGCGACCAGCGCGCCGATGATGCCGATGACCATGTTGCCGATCAGGCCGAAACCTGCGCCGCGCACGATCAGCCCCGCCAGCCAGCCCGCGACGGCGCCGATGATCAGTGCTGCAATAATACCCATCAAAGCCCCCATTCCACCTGTTGTTCCAGGGATTGTAGAGCAAAATGCCGGCGGGTCCAGCGTGGGGCGTGGAGCGGCCCTTGACGCGCCCTCCCAGCCGCGCGATCTAATGGGCATGTTCCTGCAATTCTTCACAGCACTGCGCGACGCGCAGGTCCCGGTCTCCTTGCGTGAATATCTCACGCTGATAGAGGCCGTCGACGCCGACCTCGCCGAGCATTCGGTCGAGAACTTCTACTATCTCTCGCGCACCGCGCTGGTGAAGGACGAGCGCAATCTCGACAAGTTCGATCGCGTATTCGGCACCGTGTTCAAGGGGCTGGAGAACCTGCTCGACGCGATGGAGAAGGCCGAGATTCCCGAGGAATGGCTGAGGAAGCTGGCCGAGAAATACCTCACCGAGGAGGAGAAGAAAGAGATCGAGGCCATGGGCTGGGACAAGCTCATGGAGACCTTGAAGAAGCGCCTGGAGGAGCAGAAGGGCCGTCATCAGGGCGGCAACAAGTGGATCGGCACCGCCGGCACCTCGCCGTTCGGTGCCTATGGCTACAACCCCGAAGGCGTCCGCATCGGTCAGGAGAAGAACCGCAACAACCGCGCCGTGAAGGTATGGGACCGGCGCGAGTTCAAGGATCTCGACGGCAATGTCGAGCTGGGCATCCGCAACATCAAGGTGGCGCTGCGCCGGCTGCGCAAGTTCGCCCGCACCGGTGCGCCCGACGAGCTCGATCTGGACACCACGATCCGCGAAACCGCCAACCACGGCTATCTCGACGTGCACATGCGTCCCGAGCGGCGCAATGCGGTGAAGGTGCTGGTGTTCTTCGACATCGGCGGCTCGATGGATTCCCACGTCGCGCAGGTCGAGGAGCTGTTCTCGGCCGCCAAGAGCGAATTCAAGCACATGGAATATTTCTACTTCCACAACTGCCTCTACGAGGGCGTGTGGAAGCAGAACAAGCGGCGTTTCACCGACCGCACGCCGACCTGGGACGTGCTGCACAAGTACCCGCACGACTACAAGGTCGTATTCGTCGGCGACGCCTCGATGTCGCCTTATGAGATCATGGTGCCCGGCGGTTCGGTCGAGCACGTCAACGAAGAGCCGGGGTCGGTGTGGCTCGACCGCGTCATCCGCACCTATCCACACGCGGTGTGGCTCAATCCGGTGGCGCAGAAGCACTGGGACTATTCTGAGTCCACCACCATCATTCGCCGCATCTTCTCCGAGCGCATGTATCCGATCACGATTGAGGGATTGGAAGCGGCGATGAAGGAGCTGGTCCGGTAGGCAGTCCCGTCATTCCGGGCGGTTCGGTCCTGACCGACCACCCCGAATGACGAGGTCGAAACGGCGCCGCGCGACGGCTGGACACGACGAAGGAAGAAGGCATGCCCCAGACCATCACGCGCGGCATCAAGGCGCTGCTCGATGAAGCCAACGCCGAGATCGAGACGCTCTCGGCGGCTGAGGCGATCGCGGCGGCGAAGCGCGACGATGTCGTGATCGTCGATATCAGGGATCCCCGAGAGATCGAGCGCGAGGGCAGGATTCCCGGCGCGTTCTCGTGCACCCGCGGCATGCTGGAGTTCTGGATCGACCCGCAGAGCCCCTACGCCAAGCCGATCTTTCAGCAGGACAAGACGTTCATCTTTCATTGCGCCGGCGGCCTGCGCTCGGCGCTCGCGGCCAAGACCGCACAGGACATGGGTCTGACGCCTGTCGCCCATATCGGCGGCGGCTTCGCGGCGTGGCGCGACGCCGGCGGGCCGGTCGAGGCCTGGGCGCCCAAGAAGAGGGATTGATCGCTGCCCATCCCGCGCGGACTTGACCCGCGTGTCCATCGCTTCGACAAGGTGGATCGCCGGATATCAACTCCGGCGATGACGACTGAATGTGAAGTCCGGAGCTCTTGCGCATGACCATCCACGACGACCCTCTCGTCTCCACCGACTGGCTCGCTGCGCATCTGGGCGATCCCAAGGTGAAGGTGCTCGACGCGACCTTCAAGATGCCAGGTGTGCTGCCGCTCCCGAAGGACGATTATCTGAAGGCGCACATCCCCGGCGCCGTGTTCTTCGACGTCGACGAGGTCTCCGACCATTCCAATCCGCTGCCGCACATGTATCCGAGCGCCGAGCAGTTCGGCCGCGACGCGGGCCGGCTCGGCGTCAGCAATGGCGATACGGTCGTGGTCTATGATTCCGGCGGCTGGGTCGCCGCGCCGCGCGCCTGGTGGATGTTCCTGTCATTCGGCCACACGGATGTGCGCGTGCTCGACGGCGGGCTGAAGAAGTGGATGGCGGAGGGGCGCCCGGTCGAGAGCGGACAGGTCACGCCGGCGCTCGGCACGTTCAGCGCGAAGTTCGATGCCGCGCGCGTGCGCCGGATCGAGCAGATGGTTGCCAATCTCGCCGGCAATGCCGAGCAGGTGATCGATGCACGGCAGGCGCCGCGCTTCGCGGGCGAGGTCGCCGAGCCGCGGCCCGGCCTCCGATCCGGCCATATTCCCGGCAGCCGAAATCTGCCTTATGCGGAGCTGTTTGACGCGGCGACCGGCGTGATGAAGCCGCTCGACCGGTTGCGCGAGGCATTCGGCGCCGCTGGCGTCGATCTCGCCAAGCCGATCGTCACCTCCTGCGGCTCCGGGGTGTCGGCGGCCGTGCTGACGCTGGCGCTCTATCGTCTCGGCATCCGCGACACCGCGCTCTACGACGGCTCGTGGTCGGAGTGGGGCATCGAGAACGGTCCGCCGGTTGCGACGGGGCCGGCCTGATCGGCTGGCTCCGCCTATCGCGTGCGCGGCCCGGCAGCCTGCTGGCCGACCGCCTGCGGTTGACCAAACGGCTGCTGTCCGAATGGATCGGGGAAGGCAGTCTGTTGCTGCTGGGCGGCCGCGGCTTGCCGAGCCGACCGGAGCCGCTGGGCGATGCGCCGCTGCTTGGCGCGGCGCGCAGCGATCTGCTTCTCCCGGGCCTGGCGCTTCTTGAGGATGCTCCGGCGCAACTGAACGCTCGCGACCTTCACCGAGGCACGATGCTCGCTGGCGGCGGGCCGCTCCTGATGAGCCGGCTGTTCGGCCAGCGCGGCGAGCTTGGCCGCGATCGGATCGAGCACCGCCGGAACGGGCGCGAGCGCGGTTGAAGCGGCGGCTGCGGTCGTCATCATCGGATCGGCGCTGGCGATGACCTGAGGAACTGGCGGCGGTGGTGCGACCACGGCGGCCGCCGTTTCGCTCGACGCCCGCGGCGGGGCCGGCGCTGCAGTCTCGGGCGAGCTGTCCATGCTCGGCCTGTCGGACGCTTTTTCGACCGGAGCGACGATCGAAGCGGTCGTGTCCGGAATGGGGCGCTCCGGCTTGGTGCTCTCGATCCGGTCGTTCGTCGCGGACGCGGTCGCGACAATGGCGGAGGTGCGGGACGTGTCGACCGTTTCCGCGGGCAGCGAGGGCGTCGGCACGTCGGTGGCCACCGCAACGGGTGTCACTTCGGGCGCTTCTGTGAGCGGCGCCGCCGTCGACGGCGCGCTCGGCTGTTCGGACGTTGCCGGGGCAGCATCGGCCACGACCGGCGGCGGCGTCACCGGCGGTGTCGGAATCGAATCCACCCGCAGCACTGCGAGCACCGGCGTGGGCTCGGCCGGCGGTAGGAAGGTCGTGAAGCCCGACGCCTGAGTCGTGCGCCAGGACGCGTTGCTGGCGAACTGCTCGTGGGCGGCGCGCAACAGGGCCGCGGCGCCCATGCCGAAGATGGTGAGAGAGATGGAACAGACGATCGCGGCGACCAGAAAACGAAAGCCGGGAAGCATTGACGGTAACTCTCGCCACGGCAGCGGGGACTGCCGAGACATTCGAGCCAGTAGGGAACGCGGTGATCACAGGGAATAGCCGCGTTCGCGACGAGGCCGGCTTCTGCCGTGCATCGCGAATCAGGCTCAGGTCAGAATACCGGAAGTGTTCCCGCCCGCTCGGCAAATCACGGCATCGATAGGGCCTGCGGGGGCTTCGCCGCACTTTTTCGGCGGCGTGAGACTTCCGTGCAACGACGGAGACATGATCACAAATTGCCGAAGTCGGGCCGCTCTGGCCGGAATTGTCTTGAATGCGCCGCTATCTTCGGCCATCTGGCACAGCAAAGGTCCCAATCGGCGGCTTGGGGATACTGCAAGGGCGATGATGATCAGACAAATCCTGACGGTTTGCGCGGTCGCGGCAGCGGGCGTGACGGCAACTTCGTTTGCCGAGGCACAGCAGGTCTATCAGACCGCGCCTGGAGCGTATTCACCGGCGCCGACGCCTTACCCGGCCGACGCGCGCGGGCAGGGGCAGGATTTTGACGCGCTCGACGATGAGGATGCGCCCGGCAATTCCGCGGCGTTGCCGCCGCCCGGCCCGGTGATCTCGCCGGACGATCCGCGCTACGGTCGTCCAGCCAATTCGCCGGTTTATGGTGCTGCGGCTCCGACCGGTCCCATCCTTTCTCCCGACGATCCCCGATATGGACGTCCGGCCGGTGCGACGGTCTATGGGGCCGCTCCGACCGGCCCGGTGATGTCCCCGGATGATCCGCGGTATGGCCGCCCGGCTGGTCCGCCCCCGGTGATCTACGGTGATCGTCCCGCCTCCAGCCAACAGGCCTATGGTGGCGCCTATGGCAACAGCGCGCCCGGTGGCGACGCAGGCGCGCCGCGGCCGCCCGGCGCCGTCGGCGGCGCTCCCGCCGTCGCGGGCGCGGCGCAGGCCCCGTCCGCCGGAGATCGTCCGATGACGGTAGCAGCTCTGCCGCCTGAGGAACAACCCGATGCGGCGCCAGCGCCGCTGCCGGCGAACCTGCGCCGCCAGGAGGTCGACTTCGTCACCAAGGAGCCGCCGGGAACGATCGTCGTCGATACGCCCAACACCTACCTCTATCTGGTGCTCGGCAACGGCCGGGCGATGCGCTACGGCGTCCGCGTCGGCCGCGAAGGCTTCACCTGGACCGGCGTGCAGAAGATCACCAAGAAGACCGAGTGGCCGGACTGGTATCCGCCGAGCGAGATGATCGAGCGGCAGCCCTATCTGCCGCGCTTCATGGCCGGCGGGCCGGGCAATCCGCTCGGTGCCCGCGCGATGTATCTCGGCTCGACCGTGTACCGCATCCACGGCACCAACCAGCCGTCGACGATCGGCAAGTTCGTGTCCTCCGGCTGCATCGGCATGCTGAACGACGACGTCGCCGACCTGTTCGACCGGGTCAAGGTCGGCACCCGCGTGGTCGTGATGCCGGGCGGTGCACCTCCGGGTTCCGGCAAGAACATGGCTGCTGCCGCGGCCTCTCCGGCTCCGGCGCCCGTCCAGGCCCAGGCGACTGTGCCGGCGGCTGGCCAGCCCGCCAACATGCAGCCGCTGCCGCCGCCGGTGACGATCCGCTGAGGCGGGCGTGGGCGCGCTGATTACGTTGAAAACACCCTCCTCGCGGAGGGTGTTTTGCTGTGAGGGCCGCGCTCGCCTGCTTCAAGCCAGCCGGCGCGGCGGCTCGGCTCCTGCGAGCCAGGTGGCGATACAATCGACCATCTGGCCGTAATGGGCGCGAAAACTCTCCTCGGTGACGTAGCCGAGATGCGGCGTGAGCACGACATTGCCGAGCTGGCGCAGCGGATGGGCGACGGGCAGCGGTTCCACGGAGAACACGTCGAGGCCGGCGCCGGCGATGCGCTTGTCGCGCAGTGCCTGCAGCAATGCGGCCTCGTCGACGATCGGCGCGCGCGAGGTGTTGACGAGATAGGCGGTGGCCTTCATGCGCGCGATGTCGGCCGCGCCCACCAGCCCGCGTGAGCGGTCGCTGAGCACGACGTGGACGGTGATGACGTCGGCGGCGGTGAACAGCTCCTCCTTGGTCGCGTAGCCTACTCCCGCCGCCTCGCAGCGTTCGGGCGTCAGGTTGGGGCTCCAGGCGATCACGTTCATGCCGAACGCCTTGCCGAGCCCGGCGACCTTGGTGCCGAGCTTGCCCAGCCCGATCACGCCCAGCGTCTTGCTCTCGATCTCCACGCCGCCCAGCGTCTGCCAGGGCTGCCCGGCATGCATGAGAGCATTCTCCTGGCCGATCCTGCGGGTCAGCTCCAGGATCAGGCCCATGGTGAGCGCTGCGGTGGGGTCACGGCCATATTGCGTGCCGCAGACCATGATGCCGCGCGCCTTGGCGGCCTCCAGGTCGATGGCGGCGTTGCGCATGCCGGAGGTGATCAGGAGCTTCAGCTTCGGCAACCGCTCGATCAGGGAGCGCGGCAATGGCGTCCGCTCGCGCATCGCACAGATGATGTCGGCATCGGTGAGCGCGCCGGCGGCCGCTTCCTCGTTGCCGAACGGCTGTGTGAAAGCCGTCACATCCACTCTGTCGGCCAGCCGGGGCCAGTCGGCCAACGAGAGGGCCGTATCGTAATAGTCGTCGAGGATCGCACAGCGCAGCCGTGTCATCGGCAGGGTCCATTCATCGGGGGACGGCGGCAATGGTGAATGCCGTCAGGAATGGAGCCATGCTTGCGCGCAACGCGGTGGTTGCGCAAGGCATCGTCACGCTCTCACGCGGAACCAGGAGACATCAGTCGAGGCGGGTCTTCAGCCTGAACGCGGCGTCATGGCCGTACTTGGCGCGCCAGGCGGGGCCGGGGCCGCGCATGTAGTGCAATTCTGGCCGGTACGGGTTGAAGGCGCGCGCGACGAATTCGCGCCAGAAGCCGCGGATGTCGTCCGCGATCCCAGATCGGTCTTTGCGGTGTGCCGCCGGAGCGGGCAGGGAGGCTGAGGTGAAGGCTGCCATGACGGGCTCTCGCTGTTGTCGGTCGCGGCTTTTGCCGCTTGGGCGCGCGGGGTCTTGCGGGCCGAGACCGAGTGTCCCGCCGAATTAATTAAAAGATGGTTGCAATTGTCGTGATCCGCCACACACAAGGTGATGGACCCGTATTCGTCCGTGGGCGGCAGGCCGGGCCGGCGCAGGAACGACCGTGATTCTCCCGGCATTTGTTCCCGCCGAGACCGGCTCGCCGGTTGCCCTTTGGGGACCGCGCGGTTACATCAGCGGCAACCATTTTCCGAAAATTCCGGCAGGCTTCAAGGGACACGCGATGGCGCGCCAGTTCGTCTATTTCATGCAGGGTCTGTCCAAGACCTACCCGACCCGCAAGGTGCTCGATAACATTCACCTGTCGTTCTATCCGGACGCCAAGATCGGCGTGCTCGGTGTCAACGGCTCGGGCAAGTCGACCCTGCTCAAGATCATGGCCGGCATCGACAAGGACTATACCGGCGAGGCCTGGGTGGCCGAGGGTGCCCGCGTCGGCTATCTCGAGCAGGAGCCGCAGCTCGATCCGAAGCTCACGGTGCGCGAGAACGTCATGCTCGGCGTCGGCAAGCAGAAGGCGATCCTCGATCGCTACAACGAGCTGGCGATGAACTACTCGGAAGAGACAGCCGACGAGATGACCAAGCTGCAGGACGAGATCGAGGCGCAGGGCCTTTGGGATCTCGACAGCAAGGTCGACCAGGCGATGGATGCGCTGCGCTGTCCGCCCGACGATGCCGACGTCACCAAGCTGTCCGGTGGTGAGCGCCGCCGCGTCGCGTTGTGCAAGCTGCTGCTCGACCAGCCCGAGCTGTTGCTGCTGGACGAGCCGACCAACCATCTCGACGCCGAATCGGTGTCCTGGCTCGAAGGTCACCTGCGCAATTATCCGGGCGCGATCCTGATCGTGACCCACGATCGCTACTTCCTCGACAACGTCACCAGCTGGATCCTGGAGCTCGATCGCGGCAAGGGCATCCCCTACGAGGGCAATTATTCGTCCTGGCTGCAGCAGAAGCAGAAGCGGCTGGAGCAGGAGGGCCGCGAGGATGCCGCGCATCAGCGCACTTTGGCGCGCGAGCAGGAGTGGATCGCGGCCTCGCCGAAGGCCCGCCAGGCCAAGTCCAAGGCGCGCTACCAGCGCTATGAGGAGCTGCTCAAGAAGGCCAGCGAGAAGCAGACCCAGACCGCCCAGATCATCATTCCGGTCGCCGAGCGGCTCGGCCAGAACGTCGTCGATTTCGACGGATTGTCCAAGAGCTTCGGCGACCGCCTGCTGATCGACAATCTCACCTTCAAGTTGCCGCCGGGCGGCATCGTCGGCGTGATCGGTCCGAACGGCGCCGGCAAGACCACACTGTTCCGCATGATCACCGGGCAGGAGAAGCCGGACGCTGGCACCATCACCATCGGAGAGACCGTGCATCTCGGCTATGTCGACCAGTCGCGCGACGCGCTCGATGGCAACAAGACCGTGTGGGAGGAGATCTCCGGCGGCAACGAGCTGATCCTGCTCGGCAAGAAGGAAGTGAACTCGCGCGGCTATTGCTCGGCGTTCAACTTCAAGGGCGCCGACCAGCAGAAGAAGGTCGGGGCGCTGTCCGGCGGCGAGCGTAATCGCGTTCATCTCGCCAAGATGCTGAAGTCGGGCGCCAACGTGCTGCTGCTCGACGAGCCGACCAACGACCTCGACGTCGACACCCTGCGTGCGCTCGAAGAGGCGCTGGAGGATTTCGCCGGCTGCGCCGTCATCATCAGCCACGATCGCTGGTTCCTCGACCGCATCGCGACCCACATGCTGGCCTTCGAGGGCGACAGCCATGTCGAATGGTTCGAAGGAAACTTCCAGGACTACGAGAAGGACAAGATGCGCCGGCTCGGCCAGGACAGCGTGATTCCGCACCGGGTCAAGTACAAGAAGCTGACGCGCTGATCCCTGATCTCGCGAGGCGCGACGCGGTCTCTGTTCCGAGACAAAGCGTCGCGCCCCGGCTGCGGCCAGTTGTCGCTTTTCCGCGTGCTGCGATTGCGTAGATACATGATCCGCAATCCCTCCCAGCCGCGAGATTCTTCACATGTCTTCCTCCGACGCGACCCTGTCCTCCAAGGGCGGAGCGCTGCGCCCCATTCCCATGCTGATCTTCGGCTCGCGCTGGCTGCAGCTGCCGCTCTATGTCGGGCTGATCATCGCGCAGGGCGTCTATGTCGTGCTGTTCCTGAAGGAGCTCTGGCACCTGTTCGCGCACGCGTTCGATTTCTCCGAGCAGCAGATCATGCTCGCCGTGCTCGGACTGATCGACGTGGTCATGATCTCGAACCTGCTCGTGATGGTGATCGTCGGCGGCTACGAAACGTTCGTGTCGCGGCTCAATCTGCAGGGCCATCCCGACGAGCCGGAATGGCTCAGCCACGTCAATGCCAGCGTGCTGAAGATCAAGCTGGCGATGGCCATCATCGGCATCTCGTCGATCCACCTGCTGCGCACCTTCATCGAGGCCGGCGCGCTTTCGTCGGGCAAGTCGAACTACACCGAGACCGGCGTGATGTGGCAGACGATCATCCACACGGTCTTCATCCTCTCCGCGATCGGCATCGCCGTGGTCGACAAATTGTCGAATGCCGCGATCGAAGAGACGAAGCAGGCGGGGCATTGAGCGGCAGCCTCGGGTTCCGTCGGTGGCCTGCTGACGTTCACAAGTGCCGCGGGCTATGGTAGCCCTGAGGCATGGTTCGGCAGCTGCTACTCCGTTTGCGCAGGCTCGTTCTCGTCGGTCTGGCGCTCTGCATGTTCGGCGATGGCCAAGCGAGCGCGGCTGACGCCGCCTTCACGCAGTTCATCAACTCGCTCTGGCCCGAAGCCAAGGAGCAGGGCGTCTCCCGTGCGGCGTTCGAGGCGGAGACGCGCGGGTTGGAGCCTGACTACAAGCTTCCCGATCTGCTGCTGCCCGGCCGGCCCGCGACGGGGGCGCCGGCGCAGGCCGAGTTCGTGCAGGTGCCAGCCGACTACATCAAGGAAGCGTCGATCGCGCGGCTGGCCGCGCACGGCGAGAAGCTGATCCAGCAATATCGTCCGGCACTCGCCGAGATCGAGCGCCGCTTCGGCGTGCCGGGGCCGGTCGTGCTTGCGATCTGGGGCCGGGAGACCGATTTCGGCCGCTATGCGCTGCCCTACGATGCGCTGCGCGTGCTGGCGACGCAGGCCTATGTCGGCCGCCGCAAGGACCAGTACCGCACCGAGTTCATCATGGCGCTGAAGATGCTGAGCGACGGCGTGGTGTCGCGCCGCGATCTCAGGGCGTCATGGGGCGGGGCGGTCGGGCTCACCCAGTTCCTGCCGTCGGAGTACTACAAGCACGGTGTCGATCTCGATGGCGACGGCAAGGTCGATCTCTGGCATTCGGTGCCGGACGCGCTGGGCTCGGCGGCGCTGCAGCTTGCCAACAAGGGGTGGCAGCGCGGCCTGCGCTGGGCCTACGAGGTCAAGCCGCCAGCGACTGTCGACTGCGCGATCGGCGTGCCGGAGGTGAAGAAGCCGATCGGCGAATGGCTGCGCGCCGGCTTTGTCCCGGTACGCGGCCAGCGGCTCAGCGCAGCCGAGCAGCAGCAGCCCGCGTCGCTGCTGCAGCCTGAGGGCATCTATGGTCCGGCGTTCCTGACGACGGCGAACTACTTCGTCATCAAGGAATACAATTTTTCCGATCTCTATGTGCTGTTCGTCGGTCACCTCGCGGACCGTATGACGAGCCCGGCTCCGTTCGCGACACCATGGTCGGCGTCAAAGCAGCTTCGGAGCAAGGACGTCGAGGCGATGCAGAAGGGCCTGACGCGGCTCGGTCTCTACGGCGACAAGCTCGACGGCAAGGCCGGCATGCAGACCCGCGCCGCGCTCGGCGCATTTCAGAAGAAGGCGGGCCTGAAGGTCGACTGCTGGCCGAGCGAATCGGTGCTGCAGGCGATCAACGCCGCGCGCTGAGCGGCCGATTCGGTGCGAAGGCCGGAGCCGGCAGTAAAAAGCCCGGCCGCAAGGCCGGGCTTTTCGCATCGAGATGTATCGTCAGGATCAGTAGCAGACGCGAACCGGGCGGGACACCCAGCCATAGCCGTCCCAATAGCGCTCACGGCGCCACACGCACGGCGGCGGGCCCGGCGGAGGGGCTTCGACGTAGACCGGACCGCCATAGGCCGGACGGCTGGACGCGATCGCGCCGCCGAGCAGGGCGCCGCCGATCAGGCCGGCTGCCACGCCGGCACCCACGTCGCCAGCCTTGGCGGCCGGTGCCGTCACGCTCAGCGAACCGGCGATGGTCGCAACCGCAAGCACTGCGGTCAGGATCTTCTTCATGTTCCGAGATCTCCTGGAAGGCGCCCTCGCAGGCGCCGGGTTGGTGATTCACGCACGATCTGGGCCGTCAGCATCGTGAGAAAACACGACAATCCGTCAACCCTTCGTAAACTCTGTTCGACCTGATGCGACGGAAAAACGGTTTTTTCTGGCCGTGCCGGCCGCCGTTCTCGAAATTCCGGTGCAAGGTCATGGAATTAATGAAGGTGAACGATCACTCGCAAACCCGGACGCGGCGAATCCGCCAGCCGTAGCCGTCCCAGAAGCGCTGGCGCTGCCAATAGCAGGCGTAGCCAGGATCGGCGACGTAGGCAGGCCCGCCGTAATAGGAGTAGCCCGGTTCGTAAGAATATCCGGGCCCATAATAATAGGGATTGCTGCCCGCAGCGATGGCGCCACCGATGAGGGCACCCCCGAGCAGGCCGGCAGCGACACCGGCGGCGACACGACCATTGCGCGCTTCAGCAGGAGCAGGGGCCAGCGCTGCGGTCGACAGCGTTGCGACGGCGGCCAGGGCCGCAAGAGTCTTCTTCATGACCTTAACCTCTCTCACTCCAGGTCGGCGGATCGCGTATCAAGCGATACGGCAGGTTCACACATCCCGCTTGAATGATCAATGAACGGGGGCGTCCCATTGGACGACCCAAGTCCAGGATACGTTCAATGCTGCATTGCACAAAATTCACTGCCGCATTGGAGCCGGCATGACCCCCACGATGGCGATGGTCGTGGCGATCGGATTGACCTCGGCCGTCTGCTACGCGCTGTTGGTTCGTGTCGACCGCAGGCCCAACCGCCGCCGTTCGTCCGCGGACAGCACCAGCGTCGACTCCCACGGGGGGTCCAGCTCCAGTCAGGGCGGCGGTCTCGCAAGTTGGTTTTCCAATACCTCGTCGGACGTCATGGGAAACCCGATCGACGGCGGAGGTGACAGTGGGGACGGTGGTGGAGGGGACGGTGGTGGTGGCGACTGAGTTTCGCCTGCTCGATCGCCGCCCACCATTGTTATTCGGCGGTAACTTTGATCTGCGGCAAGCTCGTACAGTTGGAGGCATTCTAGATTGATCGCGAAATTGGAATAGCTTCAAAAGCGCCGTTTTCCCTTTGCGCGGGTAGCTGCGGATGACTATCGATACCTGACCAAGGACGATTGGCCGGTTTCTCATGATTGTTTGTTCCTGCAACGTCATCAGCGATCACGATATCCGCAACGCGGTGAAGTCCGCGGACGAACTGCCGCGGAACCCCAAGCAGGTCTACGGTTGCCTGGGGTGCAGCGCGGAATGCGGCCGCTGTGCGCGCACGATCAAGACGATCATCGACGAGGCGCTGGGTCCCTGTGCTCGCGCCTGCCAGGCCGGCTGTCAGCACGGCCACCACCATGGGACGACACCGGTGAAGGCGATCGATGACGACCTTCAGAGCCGTTTCGCGCTCGCTGCCTGCTGACAGGCATTGCCGTCAGTCGCGTCGTTCTCCGCCCGAAAAATGCACATGAACGGGGGTCGTCTCCGCACTTCGAACCTGTTATTGAGCGCCTGCGGCCTCTAACTTTTTCGGAGCTTATCCATGCAGGGCGACCCCAAGGTCATCGAATATCTCAACAAGGGATTGCGCAGCGAGCTGACTGCCATCAACCAATATTGGCTGCACTATCGTCTGTTGAACAATTGGGGCCTTCTCGACATGGCGAAGGTCTGGCGCAAGGAATCCATCGAGGAGATGGAGCACGCCGACAAGTTCACCGACCGCATTCTCTTCCTCGACGGCTTCCCCAACATGCAGGTGCTCGATCCCCTGCGCATCGGCCAGAACGTCAAGGAGATCATCGAATGCGATCTCGCCGCCGAGATCGGTGCGCGGACGCTGTATCAGGAAGCCGCAACCTATTGTCATGGCGTCAAGGACTACGTGTCGCGCGACCTGTTCGAGCAGCTGATGAAGGACGAGGAGCATCACATCGACTTCCTCGAGACCCAGCTCGACCTCATCGACCGCATCGGTCTCGAACTCTACACGCAGAAGCACGTCGGCGGCCTCGAGAGCGAGCACTGACGGCGTCGGCGAGGCGGCAGTCCGCTTCGGAACGGGAGGCGATTCAGGGCTGGTGTTTCAAGCCTTGAATCGACCGCCCCTGACGTCGAACCCGCTCACGCGATGATGCCGAAGGCGGTGACGGGTACGACCCAATAGACGAGCTGCGTTCCCGCAAACGCGCTTCTGAGCCGCTCGAGGAGCCGCTCGAGATCCTCTTCCGGCAACACGATCCGCACGACGACCTCGTCGGCATGTCCTTTCACCCGCTCTGCAGCGCTCCGTAGCCGGACGCGCGCACCGTGTCCGGCTGCTTCCGAGGCGGTAAAGCCCGTCACGAGATCGGTCTGCTCGCTCAGATGGTCGAGTACCTCGCTGTGAAGTGCATCCGGCACGATCAGGGTCAGGCAGACGGCTTGGCTGCTCATGTGGCTTCCTTCGCAGCAGCGCCGTAGCGGCGATACAGGATCGGCAACAGGATCAGCGTCAGCAGCGTGGACGACAGCAGGCCGCCGATCACGACGATCGCGAGCGGACGCTGGACCTCCGATCCGGGCCCCGATGCAAACAGCAGCGGGATCAAACCCAACGCCGTGATGCTCGCCGTCATCAGCACAGGCCGCAGCCTGCGCTTGGCGCCTTCGACCACGATGCGCTGCTCGGGGACCCCGTGAGCGCGCAACTGGTTGAAATAAGACACCAGCACGACACCATTGAGCACGGCGATTCCGAGTAGTGCGATGAAGCCGACGGAGGCTGGAACGGAGAGGTATTCACCGCTCGAGACCAGCGCGAACACGCCGCCGATCAGCGCAAACGGAATGTTGACGAGGACGAGCAGGGCCTGGCGCACCGAGCCGAACGTGGTGAAGAGCAGCACGAAGATCAAGCCGATCGCGACCGGCACCACGACCGATAGACGCGCGGCCGCACGTTGCTGGTTCTCGAACTGCCCGCCCCATGTCAGCCGATAGCCGGACGGCAGCGGCAGCTCGGCTGCGACCCTTTGCTGAGCCGCCTGGACGAAACCGACCATGTCGCGGCCGCGGACATTGCTGCGAACCACGCTCATGCGGTTGCCGTCCTCACGATCGATCTTCACCGGGCCATCGACCCGCTGGATGCGTGCGACCTGCGAGAGCGCAACATGCTGGCCGGACGCAAGCGTCAGCGGCAGCGCCGCCAGCATCGTCGGCGCCTGCCGCGTGGCCTCGCCGCCGCGGACCAGGATCGGCGTCCGGCGTCCCTCCTCGAGCGCGGTGCCGATCGTTCGGCCTTCGATCTGCGTGCGCAGGGAGGCCGAGATCGAGTCCACCGTGAGCCCGAGCCTGCCCGCCTCCATCCGGTTGACGACGATCGTGTAGTACTGCGCGCCTTCGTTAAGGGTCGTGTAGACGTCCTGGGCTCCATCGATATCGGATAGAATCGCCGACAGTTTCGCTGCGATCTCGTTGAGCTTGGTGATGTCCGGGCCGAAGATCTTGACCGCGACGTCGCCGCGGACGCCGCTGATCATCTCCTGCACGCGCATGTCGATGGGCTGCGTGAAGCTGAGCGAGACACCGGGGAAGCCGGTCAGAACCTCGCGAAGCGTCTCGAGCAGGACATCCCGGTCGCTGGTCTGCCGCTGGTCTGCCGGCTTGAGCACCAAGAACGTGTCGGTCTGATTGGGTCCCATCGGATCGAGCCCGAGCTCGTCCGAGCCGGTGCGCGCGATGATGCCGGCGACGTCTGGCACCTTCATCAACGCCGTCTGCAGCCGGGCATTGATGGCGAGGGACTCGTCGAGATTGACGGACGGCAGCGTCTCCACGCTGACGATGACGTCGCCTTCGTCCATCGTCGGCATGAAGGTCTTGCCCAGCCGGGTGTAGCCATATCCCGCGGCAACGAGGCAGACCAGCGCCGCGATGATCACCTTGCGCTCGTTGCCGAGCGCCCAGTCGAGCGCGGGCGCATAGACGCGCTGCGCTGCGCGGATCAGCAATGGATCGTCATGCGACGCGGATGTGAGCACGAAGGATGTTGCGACCGGAAGCACCGTCAGCGCCAGCAGCAGCGACGCGGCCAGGGCGAAGATGATCGCCAGCGCGACCGGAATGAAGAGCTTGCCCTCCAGCCCCTGCAAGGTCAGCAGCGGAACGAACACGATGATGATGATCAGGACGCCCGAGGCGACCGGCTGCAGAACCTCGCAGACCGAGCGGTAGACGATGTGGATCAGCGGCGTGGTGCTTGCGTGATCGTGCTTTGCGAGATTGCCGACGATGTTCTCGACCACCACGACCAGCGCGTCGATCAGCATGCCGATGGCGATCGCAAGGCCGCCGAGACTCATCAGGTTGGCGGACATGCCGACAGCCCGCATCACGATCAGCGCCATCACGATCGCGAGCGGCAGGCTGAGCGCAATCACCAGCGAGGCGCGCCAATTGCCGAGGAACAGCAGCAGCAGCACGACGACGAGCACCGTGGCTTCGCCAAGCGCCCGCACCACCGTGCCGACGGCGCGGTTGACCAGCCGGCTGCGGTCGTAGAACACGTTGATGGTGACGCTGCTCGGTAGCGACGGCTTCAGCTCATCCAGCCGCGCCCGAACGTCGCGCACCAATTGTCCGGCGTTGGCCCCGCGCAAGCCGAGCACGAGCCCCTCGACCGTCTCGCCCTTGCCGTCTTTCGTGACGGCGCCATAGCGGGTGAGGGCGCCGATCTTGACCCGGGCGACGTCGCTGACCCGGATCGGGATTCCGTCGCGGGTGTCGACGATGATCGCGCGGATGTCGTCGATGCCGCGGATGCTGCCCTCGATGCGGACCAGCGCGCTGTCCTCGCCCTGGTTGACCCGCCCGGCACCGTCGTTGCGGCTGTTGGCCTCGATGGCTTTGCGAAACAGCTCGGACGAGATGCCGCGCGCCGCCAGCGCATCGTTCCGCGGCACGATTTCGAAGGCGCGAACATAGCCGCCGAGCGCGTTGACGTCGGCAACCCCGGGCACGGTGCGCAGGGCCGGGCGGATGACCCAGTCGAGCAAGGTCCGGCGCTCGGCCAGCGACAGATCGGGACTGTCGATCGTGAACATGAACATCTCGCCGAGCGGACTCGTGATCGGCGCAAGGCCGCCGCTCACGCCCTCGGGGAAGTCGCGCGAAATGTTGGAGAGCCGCTCCGAGACCTGATTGCGGGCCCAGTAGATGTCGGTGCCGTCCTCGAAGTCGACGGTGATGTCGGCCAGCGCATATTTCGTCGCCGAGCGCAGGATCTTCTTGTTCGGCAATCCGAGCAGCTCCAGCTCGATCGGGACCGTGATGCGCTGCTCGACCTCTTCCGGCGTCAGACCGGGGGCCTTCATGATGATCTTCACCTGGACCGGCGAGACGTCCGGAAAGGCATCGATCGGCAGGCTCGGCAGGACGACGGCGCCAGCGCCGATCACCAGCAGTGTGCTCAGGATGACGAAGAGCCGCTGCGACAGCGCGAATGCGACAAGCCGCTGTAGCATCTACTGCCCCAGTCGCGAGAGGATGCCGCGCAGCGCCGAGATGCCGCCGATGGCGATCTCGTCCTTGTCCGTGAGGGGGCCGGCGATGACGACGTGATCCTGATCCTCCGCGAGCAGCGTCACGGGGACGAGCCGGAAACCGCCTTCCGTGGCGACGAACACCGAGGTCTGCTCGCCGCGACGGACGAGGCCGCTATAGGGAATCTCCCATGCGCTTTCGCCTGCCGAGATGAAGCCGATGCGAGCGGCCGCCATCTGTCCGGAATGCAGCTCACCGTTGTTTGGAATCTCGGCGCGGACGAGAATGGTCTGCGTGGCGGCATCTGTCGTCTCGGACACCAGGATGACCTGGCCCGGTGTCGCATAGCCTTCGATGTCGACCTTGGCGCCGGTCTTGATGGCGCCGATGTTGGTCGCGGGGATCGCGATCTCGGCCCATAGCGGCGACAGCCGCGCAAGCTTTACCAGGGACGCGGCCTGCTCAAGGCGCTGGCCCGGCGATACCGCGATCTCGACCACGGACGCGGCGCGTGGCGCCGTCACGGTGAGTGTCGCGCTGATCGCCGCCTCATTGCTGAGCCGGGCGATGGCTTCGTCCGACAGCCCGCTGATGTGCAGCATCTGCCGTCGTTCGGCGACGACGATGCTGGCCTGGCGCGCTTCGGCCTGGCTCGACTCCAGCACGCGTTGCGGGATGGCTTTGCCTTCGAACAGGTCGGCGTTGCGCTTCAACTGCTGAGCCGCGAGTCCCTCCTGTGCCAGCGCGTGCAGGTAATCGCGCTGGAGCGAGACGAAGCTCGGACTCTCCAGCGTGAGCAGCGGCTGTCCGACGGTCACGCGATCGCCGCGGGCAACAGCGAGGTTGGTGATCATCCCCGCGACCGGCGCGCTGACGACCCATAGTTGAGGCGTGGGAATGACGATCTGCGCGGGATAAGGCAGCGTCCTGTCCATCCGGCTGGAGATCGGATGCGTCACGCGCACGCCGAGGTTCTGCGCCTGGCTTGGCGTGAGCTTCAGCTCATCATCGGCCAACGCAGCGCAGGACGCGACGACGAGAGCCAGCGCGAGAGACGCGCGGGCCAGACGGCCTGCGGACCGGAAAAACAATCGCTTGAGCATTTCGATCAGGAATCTTCGCGTTCATGCATGACGCATTCTGCACACTATTTCGGCCAATTTCCGTATTTGTTGACCTGCGTCAACAGGGTCCGGTCACGAGCCCGCGAGCCGAGCTGAAAATCTCGCTTGAGACCTGTCTTGTCGCTAACGACTCGCAGCAGTCGCAGTCAGATGGCGCACATCATACCGCATCGGCGGGAACGAAACAGCTGATGATGATGTCGCCGCGGTGATGGACGTACCACACCACGGCTTCGCCGATCGGGTTGCCGCGGTCGCGGATGATGGCGCGTTCCGGCACCGGCATCCACCGGCCTTCGATCGGTACCCAATAGGTGCCGTCACGGACGTCATAGGTGGTGCGGTGGCCGTCGGAGACATCGCAGCATGGCACGCCGTTCGGCGCGATCACGCTCTTGAACCACGCGCGGATGTCGGGCGGGACGTTGTCGAACTGCCCGTTGTCGAAGGCGGCCGCGACGGTCGCGCAGGCGAACGAGCCGATCGTGACAGCGGCCAGCATCGTCCTGCGCATTCGTTTGCTCCCTCCGCCGATCTACATGCCGCGCTGCGGCGCCGTCGCCAGCAATTCGCGCAGCGGCTCGGCGTAGAACTTCGCATTTCCGGTGGTCAGGTGGCCGCGCGTTTCGGCCGAGGTCGGGATGAGGAAGAGCTTGCCGTTGGCGACGCGCTTCATCGCGTCGACCGTGACGCCGGTCTCCGGCGGATTGCGCTCGTCGTCGGCCGAGTTGATCAGCATCACGGTTGCCTTGATCTTGTCGAGATCGGCGGACGGATTGTAGTCGTGCGACGAGTCCCACTGATAGATGAAGTCGTTGGCGTCGGTGGGGATCGGCGTGGCGAGCCGCTCCTCGATCAGCTTGTCGGCCTTGGCGGCGGTCGGTGCCGCGAGCTGGTAGGCGATGGTGCCGCCGGCCGAGGCGGTGGCGTAGGCCGTGACGGCGTATTTCATCATGCGCGGCTGCGCGGTGTAGTTGCCGCCGTTGTAGTCGGGATCGTTGCGGATCGTCTCCAGCATCAGCCGGCGCAGCATCCAGTTGCGGGCCGCCATTTCGGTCGGCTGCGAGGCCATCGGCACCGCGACGTCCATGAAGTCCGGATAGCGCGTGGCCCACACCCAGCTGTGCATGCCGCCCATCGAATTGCCGATCACGAGCCGCAGGTGCTTGATGCCGAGCCCCTCGGTCAGCAGGCGGTGCTGCGCGTCGACCATGTCGGCATAGTCATAGGCGGGAAATTTCGTCTTCAGCCCGTCGGAGGGTTTTGACGATTTGCCGTGGCCGATGCTGTCGGGAATGATGATGTAGTATTTGCTCGCATCGAGCGGCTGGTCCTTGCCGAACAATTCGCCGGCGAAGGTCGGCACCAGCATGCTTCCGCCTGAGCCGCCGGTGCCATGCAGCACCAGCACCGGCTGCCCGGTCGGCTCGCCGACGGTCGTATAGTGCAGCCTCAGCTCCGGCAGCGTCTCGCCGGTGTGGAACTTGAAATCCTTGACGACGAAGTCGCCCTGCTTCGGGGCGGGATAGTCGGCGGCGCGGGCCGGCGCGCAAACAACGATGACGGCGGCAAGAACGGCGGCAAGCGGTCGAAACATGGACTCCCCCTGATCATGCGCGACTCTTCCGGCCGCGTCGGGGGCATGATAGCACGGTCTGCGACCTGGTTCAGTACCGGATTGATGGGACTCATCATGTGCCGCAACATCAAGACGCTGTTCAATTTCGAGCCGCCGGCGACGGAGGCTGAAATTCAGGCCTCGGCCCTGCAATTCGTGCGCAAGCTGTCCGGCTTCAACGCGCCCTCGCAGGCCAACGAGGCCGCCTTCGCCCGCGCGGTCGAGGAGGTGGCCGACGCCGCGCGGCGGCTCCTGACCTCGCTGCAGACCCAGGCGCCGCCGCGCGACCGCGAGATCGAGGCGGCCAAGGCGCGGGAACGCTCGGCGGCCCGGTTCGGCCCGCGCTGAGGCCCATCGTGCCCTGACGGAGGGCGAAGCTCAGAAACCCTCGTCGTCGTGGTCGTCGCGCCCCTGGGCGTGCTTGTCGTGCTTCTTCTTTTTCTTGCCCTTCTTCTTTTTCTTCTTCTTCGGGAGGTCGATGTCGTGCGGATCGTCGTCCTCGAAGGCCTCGTCCAGTGCATCGTCATGCGTGGTGGCGGCGAAGATGTCGCGCACCGCGACCAGCTCGGCCTCGCGCTCATGCGCCTCGCGATCGCGGTTGCGCTTGTAGTCGTCATAGGCGGCGAAGATCTGCTCCAGCCAGGGCATCAGCTGATCGATCGTCGGCAGAGTGCCTGGCGCTCCCGGCTCGCCCTGCGGACCTTGCGGTCCGGCAGGTCCCGGCTTGCCTGGCGGACCGGCCTCGCCGCGGGGCCCCTGCGGACCGGGCCTGCCTTGCGGACCCGCCTTGCCGTCGGGACCGGGCTTGCCGCGCTGACCATCCGGTCCGCGCCGCCCGGGCTGCCCTTGCGGGCCACGTGGACCCACCGGGCCCTGCAGGCCGCGTCCGGCCGGATTCCTTGCCACTACCGCAACTCCGCTACACGTCTTTGATTCGCAGCGAAGCCTAACAGAGCCGCGACGACGGCAGCAATTGCAGCAGGGCTGCGAGGCCGATTGATCAACATCAATCGGCGCCGCATCCTGATGAGTTCCACGCGATGGGATATCGCGTGGCCGCCGTCGGATCAGGCCGAATAGGCCGGCACCGCGATGCCGTCGGCCGTGTAGATGCGGATCTTGTTGCGCAAGGTACGCACGGGCATGCCGAGCAGCCTTGCGGCGTGGGTACGATTGCCGTTGCAGCGCGCCAGGGTCTGCACGATCAGCTCGCGCTCGATCTCGGACAAGGGCGTGCCGATCAACAGCGGCAGGACCTCCGCCGCGGAGCGCGACGGTGGCATGGCAAGCGGCACGAGTGACGGACTTGCGGCTTCGGATGACAACTCTTGCGACATAACTCCTCCCGATCAACGCCCGCGCCGCCACTGAAACGACGCGTAAACATCGAGACCAACTAAACATCCAGCCCGTAAATCACCGTGGTCGGACAAGGTTAATGGGGCCTTAACGCCGGCGTCCGGCCGCCTCCAGCGCGCCAAATACCCCGAAATCGCCTTGGTTCTGCGCGGGTCTCGACCCATTTCGCCGGCGGCCGGCGGCACATCACGGCCCGCCCGGTCGGCATGCCCTCCGACAGCCATCGTCAATGTCGGCGGCGGGCCGTTTGCATTGCCAAATTCCTGCGGTGAGAGCGCGTCATTTCGAACACACCGGCGGCGGCGCATGCGTGGTGCCGCGCAAAGGGCTAAATTCGGCCCGATCGATTCGCTTGGTGGGGCACGATCGTCACACACGGCCATCGAATGACCTCAAGCCCAAATTCACTTCGCTGGAGACTTCATCCATGACAATTGCATCCTCGCTTCGCGGTCTGCTGGTGGCACTGACGGCTGCTTGCGGCGCCGTCATTCCGGCCACGGCGCACGCGGATGGCGGCTTCATCACGCTGACCATCTACAAGGCGGGGTGGATCATCGGCGGCTCCGGCGGCAGCGGCGTGTTGAACTTCCACGGCCGCGCCTATCCGCTGTCGACCGGCGGCCTCGACTGGGGCCTGGTGTTCGGCGGCTCGCGCACGGTGCTGCGCGGCCGCGTCAGCAACATCTGGCGTCCGTCCGACGTCGAGGGCGTCTACGGCGCCGCCGGCGCGGGCCTCGCCGTCGGCCGCGGCGTGCGCGGCATCGTGCTGACCAACCAGAAGGGCGCGGTGCTGGAACTCGCGGGTGAGCAGATCGGCCTCTTGGCGAACGTCGATCTGTCCGGGCTCGCGATCACGATCAGGTAGTTGCGTCATCGTCGTCGTCATCGTGGCTGCGTAGCAACTCACAACAGGTGTCATCGCCCGCCTGCGCGGGCGAGGACCGTCGTTGCGTGCTGAGCACTGCCAACACCATCTCTCTCCCTCACTCCTGCTCATAAGTCCGCGTTCTCGCCGCATCGCGTGCGCGAGGGATGCATCGTACGAGCCCCATCGAAAATTGAGAGGGGCAGGGAAGGCCGGGAGCTCGCCGCTCCCATGGTCCGCGTGCAACAGATAAGCACGCGGCAGAACCACAGGTTCGGCGGAGACATCCCGGCCTTCCCTGCGCGCATGGTCTGACGGCTTATACGTGGTCTCCCTGGCGCGCCGGCTTGTTGGCCGCGATTGCACGCGTCACGCTTCCGCATGAGCACGCACGTGATACCAGCTTCGGGGTATCAGGACATCACGATTTCGCCGTACGTGACGCTCGCGCTCGTCGGGCGCAGCGATCACGTCCACCGCGGCCCACCTCCACGTATCGTGACGACGCGTACGTCCCTCTGCATGAGGCGGGTTGAGCGGAAACATCGTCCTGATTTGCCCGACATGGCAAGCGCGCGGACGTGCGGCAAACTAACACGACGGGCAGTTGGTGCATGGCGGGGATGCGGAGATTGCCTGTCGGGCAAACCGGTTGTTGATCGCGCGAGGCATGGCGACGCCGCGGCATTTCATGCGATCGCGCCGCCTTCGCGTACTGGATCGTCCGCCTTCGCGGACGATGACGCCTGCATGTTGAGCTGCGGCGGAGCTCGATCCGCTGCACTTGCGAGCGCGAGCCAGAGCGCGGCACCTTGGACCGTCATGTCCCGCGTCGGCGGGGCATCCAGTCCTCCGCGGCCTTCCGCCTCAATCGAGACGATCTCGGATGACCAGAGTTCCGGAAGCGCAAGCCACATGCGCTGCCAGCTCCTGCCACGGCTGCGACGTCCACGCGCCAGACGCCGCACCGGACGGAGAGGCGAGCACGAACGTTGTCGGAAAGCCATCCCGCTCCGGCTGCCGCCCCAGCGCAATCGTGCCGGTCGGCTTGCCATAAAACAGGCTCGCGGCCTTCTTGCTGGTGAAGGCGACGGTTGCCGGGCGATGGTGTCGGATCTTTGCGGCGAAACCGGCGGCGTCGACGCCGGCCTTCAGCGCGACATGGTCCATGCCCGCGCCCAGCTTGCACAGATCGGTGAAGCCGATGCCGAGCGACAGCAGCGCCGGAAATTCCTGCGGCTGGTACAGCCGCGGTGTCAGGCCGACCGCGAACAGCGTGCGCCAGAAACGGTTGCCGGGATGGGCGTAGTAGTGCCCGGTCGCCGCCGAGCGTTCGCTCGCGGCGGTGCCGACGAAGACGAGGCGCAGGCCGGGCTGGAGCTGGTCGGGCAGGCGGTTCATGGCTGGCGTTGTCGCATTGTTGCAGCCGCTGCAACAGCCTGTTGCAGGGAGGCCGCATTGTTGCTGCGGCGTCCCTGGTCTAGGTGACGCGGAGCCACGGGAGCACCTGATGTCGCAACGTCGTCTGTACTATTTCGCCCTCTCCGGCCACGCGCATCGCGCGCGGCTGATGCTGAGCCTGCTCGGCCTGCCTTGCGAGCTCGTCGAGGTCGACCTCAAGGGCGGCGCGCACAAGCGGCCGGACTTCCTCGCGCTCAATCCGTTCGGCCAGGTGCCGGTGCTGGTCGACGGCGATGCCGTGATCCCCGATTCCAATGCGATCCTGGTCTATCTCGCCGGCCGCTATGACGGCTCCGGCACGTGGCTGCCGCGCGATCCGCTCGGCCAGGCCCAGGTCCAGCGCTGGCTGTCGGCGGCGGCCGGTCCGCTCGCGTTCGGCCCAGCGGCGGCGCGGGTTGCGACCTTGTTCGGCGTGCCGCTGGACATGGCGCGGGCGCACCAGCTCGCCAACAGCCTGTTCGGGGTGATGGAATGCGAACTTGCCGCGCGACCCTATCTGACCGGCGCGACGCCGACCATCGCCGACGTCGCGCTCTATAGTTACACCGCGCATGCGCCCGAAGGCGGCGTATCGCTGACGCCGTACCCCAACGTGCAAGCATGGCTGGCGCGGATCGCCGATCTGCCCGGCTTCGTGCCGATGCAGGCGAGCGCGGTCAGCGCAGCCTGACCGCCGCCATGTACGACTGCGTGCGAACGCCGCTTACAGGAAGCAGCGGCGCTCGTCGCGCAGCTTGAGCTGGATGTTGGTCGCCTCGACGAAGGTCGGCACCGGCTTGGACACGATCTTGTAGGTCGACGGCCACTCCACCGGCTTCGACTGCAGCTCGGTGTTCCAGATCTGGCAGATGCCGGTGTTGTCCCAGCGGATCACGTAGTAGCCGGACTTGGGCGCAGGCGCGGCGAAGGCGGTGGGCACGATCGAGGCGGCTGCAATGGCCGCGGCGGCGGCGAGCGTGGTCAGGCGACGCATCATCAATCTCCTCAAACAAAACAACGACAATCGCCCGCCCGCGCGGGCCACCGGCCTTGCGGCCGGACCAAGGCCAAAGTGGTGCGACAAAAGCGCGCGCAACGCAAGCCGCGCGTGCCGTCATTCACAGCGATGTCCGGGATGTGAAACGACGACTTGCCGCCGTCACGTGATGCCATAAGGCGCGCGCGGGCTCACAGCGTGCAGCGGCCCTGCTGGCGCAGCCTGATCTGCCGGGTCACGGCGTCGTTGAACGTCGGCACCGGCCGGCTGATGACCTGATAGCTCGACGGCCATGCGACCGGCTTGAAGGCGAAGGCCTCGCTCCAGACCTGGCAGATGCCGGTGTTGTCCCAGCGGATGATGTAGTAGCCGGCCTGGGCGGGCGCGGCGGCGAGCAGCGCGGCCGCGAGAGATGCAGCAAAAAAGATTGTGGTGAAACGAGGCATCGTCAACTCCGGCAACGAACTGGCCCGGCCAGCGGGTGGCCCTATGTCGGAGCGGTCTCGCTCATTTTGAAGGCAAGTCTGCAGAACGTGTGCGTCAAAAGCGCGCGATCGTGGTCACCTGATCACTCCTGATGATCCCGGCGGAAGGGGAGGCGGGTCTGCAGGCTCGGCGCGTCGACTTGATTGCGGGGCTGGCGCGGTCGTTTCGGCGACCTCGGCGCACGGCTCAGGGGCGGACGCCTTCGGTGCTCGCATGCGACGAGAAGCGGAGATCCGCGCCGAAGCTCGCTGCCGGAACCAGCACCGGAGACGCGCCCGTGACGATCGGCGGCGAGGTGACCGGCTGCGCGCGCCGGCGCAGGAAGTGGCGCTCGAGATAGGCGTAGGACAGCGTCGCCGCCACGATCGACAGCGGCAGCCCGATCGCGAGCCGCAGCGGCCACCACACGCCGTAGCTGTCGAGGAAGTTCAGGATCGGCAGATGCCAGAGATAGATGCCGTAGAAGATCCGGCCGAGGAAGATCGCCACCGGCCATTCGAAGATGCGATGGCAGATCGTGCCGTGGCTCCGCCCCAGCATGGTCAGCGCGAGGATGCCCGGAAGCACGCCGCACACCATGCTGCCGAACAGATAGTAGTTCATGCTCGGCCCGTCCGCTGGCCAGAACAGGAAGGTGACCATGATCCAGTAGATCAACAGCGGCCATGCGAGCTTCGGCCACAGACGATCGAGCGCGGGATAGGCGCCTTGCGGCACCAGCCTGAGCACGACGGCCATGGCGCAGCCTGCCATCAGCGCATCGGCGCGGGTATCGAACGCGGTGTAGAGCCGACGCCACTCCGCGCCATCCATCACCAGCGCCACGCGCCAGGCCCAGATTGCGGCCGCGATGGCGCAGATGGCGCCGACCAGCCGCCAGGTCACGCCGAACCGCTTCACCAGGAACGCGAAGGTCAGCGGCCACAGCAGATAGAACTGCTCCTCGGTCGACAGGGTCCAGGTGTGGCCGATGTCCTCGATCGTCTTCGGATCGAGCACGTACCAGTAGTTGGCGATGTAGGAGAGCGCGATCGCCGCGCGCTCGACCGCCGGCAGGAATGGCGGCCGCAGCAGCCAAGTGAACAGCAGATAGGCCGCGAGCATCAGGAGCAGCGGCGGCACGATCCGGGCGAAGCGCCGCGCATAGAACTGCCGGAACCTGATGTGGCCGTGCTTGTCGATGTCCCGCAGCAGCAGGCCGGTGATGTAATAGGCGCTGGCGACGAAGAACAGGTCGATATAGAGCACCGCGCCCGGCACGAGGCTGTGGGAGACATGCGCCGTGACGACGCCCAGCGTCATCAGCCCGCGCATGCCGTCATGCGAGGGAACGTAGCCGAGCGGATAGACCTGGGCCTGGAAGGCCTCCCGGATCGCCTCCCGCAGCGGCGCCGTGGCGGCGCCGACGAGGCGCAACAGGGCATGGATCGGCAATGAATAAAACATCTATCGTGAAATTTTCGGAGATAATGTTTCGGACTATTAAATCTTATTTAAAATTTAAATCGACCGCAAGAGACGAAATAGCAGGACGGGGGCCATCACGACGCAGGGTTGCGGCGGAATGAGGCAGGCCGCCGCGGTGGCGGCAAACGGCGGCGTCAGTGCAGGTGATGCGAAGGGAAACTCGCGGTGCTGCTGCGGAGCGCAACGGCGTGTTGCTCGACCGGCATCTTCCGCTCCTCGAGGTCGCGTGAACGGCAGAGCGGCGTCCGCTGATCGGCAGCACGATCGCTGGACGACGATCATAGTCATTGACCGTCGCCTCATCGGCAAAACCGCAGGGTGGGCAAAGCGACGTCTCGCTGCATCGCCGCGCGTCGGCTGACGCGTGCCCACCATGCCCTCCGCGGTGGGCACGCCTCCGCCGCCGCTCTGCGAGCGCCGACGGCGGCTTTGCCCACCCTGCGGTGTCGCGGCCGCCGCGACGTCCTCGATCAGCATCTTCTGGAGTGGGGGCGCTAGACGGGTGAATGCGCGTCCACGACGGTGTCGGTGTCACCAACACGGAGTGACAATCATTGGTTGTAAATCGCGGAATTGAAGTCTAAAATCCGCGATTGTTTGAGCGCGGCCAATTTTTGAGTTTCATTTCAACGGAGCTTGTCATGGAAGAAGCGCATATCAAGGCTTTCGAGGCTCTACCTCAGTCCACCTCATGCAGGATCATCACGTTCGACAGCGCAACCGTGGTGCCCGGCATCGTTCCGAACACCTACTTCCTGATCGTCACCGGCACCAAGCCCTGGGTCACGATGAAGGTCGAATTGCATCCGCTGATCTATATCCGGCAACCCGAATATTGGGGCATCGAGGTGGTCGGCTGCCAAAGCGGCATCGGCTTGCCGCAGACCGCGCCGTATCACGTTGTCCTCGACATCACACACGTGCGCGGCACGAAGGGGATCGAAGTGATCGGCGCCACGAGCAGGAAGCAGATCAACGTGCCGTAGGTCGGTCGACGGTCGGGTGCGGGGGCATTCGCGCGCTCCGAAGCGGATCGCGCAACGCCCTCGGCCTGACCAGCTCACGTTACGACGAGCGCCGCGACACCCTCGATCAGCATCTTCGGATCGGGCAGCGCTCATGCCACGCAGGTGGTATGGGCAGGATAGGGCGGCAGACCAAAGGGGTCGGCATGGAGCTTGTTTATACCCATCCGCCGATATCGCGGCAATGGGCACATACCCCCGACTATTTGTGCCTCTCGCAACTATGTAGTCGTTGTCGCGGCACTCTCAGTCAGGGTCATCGTAGCAAATATCGTAAGTTGTAACGGACTGAGTGCAGTTGCCATTTGAATCCCATGCAATGCATTCCTTGCGGAAATTACATGGATGGATATTGAATCCTTGGCCAAATTGTCCCTTCTCAAAGGCGGCGGCCGGATCGAATTCGATGCCATCTTTGCCTTTTGCCGACATGGGGCCGAAGGCCCTTACTCTCTCAACGAATTGTTTCACGCGCCGGCCGGTTGCATCGAGAAGGAACTGTCCGTCTTGCGAGATTGTCAGAGTTTCGTGCTGCTGGTTCGACATCTGTCGGCCTCCGACTAGAAGAGGGGCAGAGAGGCTGCGCCAAGCGATCGGGCGTTACGACCACCCGGCATTAGGCTTTGCGCAACTCGAAAGTTATCGCGTTTTCGGGTGAACCATCATGCGATAAGCATATTGTCAGTTCAAATGACGGGCGCTTGTTCAGCAAGTCACCGATGGCGAAGGTCCTGTGCAATCGCAGGTCGGAGACGGCGGCTCACCATCAGCGTAGGTGCAGGTTTGGCTAACGCAGCCCTTCCCTTCACAGCAACAAGTCACCGTGTATTGGTCTTTGCCGCGCAATCGGTGGATCAGGATGTAGCCATGAGAAGTGGGGCGAACATCGAACTCGACTTCGATCCCTCGACCCAGTGAGCGAATCTCCATATCAATCTCCAGTTGATCGATTGCCTATAAAATAGAATGCAATTTTTAGGTGCGCTCCTTGATATAAATCAATTTATGGATGAAATTGCAGAGCCATAGTTGCTAGCCGAACAGGAGCTGGCAGTTCGGATATCGGATTCACCTTCGCTCGACGTGATCGAGAACAATTCACTTATTTGATCTGGGGCTGCTAGGTGACTGCGTTGCCCTCCCCGTGGCTGGGCGATGCGGCTGGTCGAAAGCGATAGCGATGCCAAATATTGGTCTCGTCGAAACGAAATGACGACAGCTCATCTGGCAGGCAAAATGTGATTTGACCACATCCATCTTCGGTTCGGACATCGCGGCCGCCACGCGACGCGACATGTGAGAGAGCTGTAGCCCGGGTATCGCATCCACTCACCCGGGCGGCGCTTGCCGCCTTGCGCTCTCGGTCTTACTGAGCTGGATAAAGAAAAGCCGGGCTTGCGCCCGGCTTCGATGGATGGCCGGGTCAAGCCCGGCCATGACGACGGAGAGAGTGGAACTGAGCGGGCTTCAGGACAACGCCTTGTTGCTCTCCTTCACCTTCTCCGCATCCAGATACACGCTGCCGCCCATTTCCTTGAACTTGGCGCTCATCTGGGCCATGCCGTCCTCGATGGTGCCGCTGATGGTCATGCCGACGGTGGCTGGATCATTCAGCGTCGCGGCGTAGTCGCGGACGTCCTGGGTGATCTTCATCGAGCAGAATTTCGGGCCGCACATCGAGCAGAAATGCGCGACCTTGTGGGCTTCCTTCGGCAAGGTCTCGTCGTGGAAGCTCTTGGCCGTGTCCGGGTCGAGGCCGAGGTTGAACTGGTCGGTCCAGCGGAACTCGAAGCGGGCGCGGGAGAGGGCGTCGTCGCGCAGTTGCGCGGCGGGATGGCCCTTGGCGAGGTCGGCGGCGTGGGCGGCGATCTTGTAGGTGATGACGCCGGTCTTGACGTCGTTGCGATCCGGCAGGCCCAGATGCTCCTTCGGCGTCACGTAGCACAGCATGGCGCAGCCGAACCAGCCGATCATGGCGGCGCCGATGCCCGAGGTGATGTGGTCGTAGCCCGGCGCGATGTCGGTGGTCAGCGGCCCGAGCGTATAGAACGGCGCCTCGCCGCACTCCTTGAGCTGCTTGTCCATGTTGATCTTGATCTTGTGCATCGGCACGTGGCCGGGGCCCTCGATCATGACCTGGCAGCCCTTGTCCCACGCGATCTTGGTGAGCTCGCCAAGTGTTTCCAGCTCGGCGAACTGGGCGCGGTCGTTGGCATCCGCGATCGAGCCGGGGCGCAGGCCGTCGCCGAGCGAGAACGAGACGTCATACTTGCGCATGATGTCGCAGATCTCCTCGAAATGCGTGTAGAGGAAGCTCTCCTTGTGATGCGCGAGGCACCACTTCGCCATGATCGAGCCGCCGCGCGAGACGATGCCGGTGACGCGGTTCGCGGTGAGGTGGATGTAGGCGAGACGCACGCCGGCGTGGATGGTGAAGTAGTCGACGCCCTGCTCGCACTGCTCGATCAGGGTGTCCTTGTAGAGCTCCCAGGTCAGCGCGACCGGATCGCCGTTGCACTTCTCCAGCGCCTGGTAGATCGGCACGGTGCCGATCGGCACCGGCGAGTTGCGCAGGATCCATTCGCGGGTGGTGTGGATGTTGCGGCCCGTCGAGAGATCCATCACGGTGTCGGCGCCCCAGCGGATCGCCCACACCATCTTGTCCACTTCCTCTTCAACGGAGGATGTCACCGCCGAGTTGCCGATATTGGCGTTGATCTTGGTGAGGAAGTTGCGGCCGATGATCATCGGCTCCAACTCGGCATGGTTGATGTTGCAGGGAATGATGGCGCGGCCACGCGCGATCTCGTCGCGCACGAACTCCGGGGTGATGAAGGCGGGCACGGATGCGCCAAAACTCTCGCCGTCGGCAAGCGCAGCTTCGGCGCGCTCGAGCTGGGTCTTGCGGCCGAGATTCTCGCGCTCGGCGACGTAGATCATCTCCTTGGTGACGATGCCGGCGCGGGCGAATTCGAGCTGGGTGATCTTGTGGCCGTCGAGGCCGCGCAGCGGCTTGTGATGCGCGGTGAACGACTTTGCGGCCTTGTCGGCGCCGACATTGCCGTTATCCTCGGGCTTGATGTCGCGGCCTTCGTATTCCTCGACGCCGCCACGCTCGCGCACCCAGGCAATGCGGGCGCGCGACAGGCCGGCATTGACGTCGATCGTCACGGTCGGATCGGTGTAGGGGCCGGAGGTGTCGTAGACCGGCAGGTTCGGCTCGGAGGCCGCTTCCGAGAGGATGATCTCGCGCAGCGGCACGCGCAGGTCGGGCGCGGAGTCCGGCGTTGCGTAGATCTTGCGCGAGGACGGCAGCGGGCCGGTGGTGACGGCGGGCAGGGTGGTGTCGGGATTGGAGCGGATGTTCATGGGATCCTCCTTCTCAATTGTTGTTATTCCGGCCAAAGCGCCCGGCGTTCAGAGGCGATGTGTTGGCGGGAGGTCTTGCGGCGAGTGCAGTGCGCCCCCTCCCCGCAAGGGGGAGGGGGGCACACCGCGTTCGCGGAGGTGATCTCCTGCAACAATTCTCAGACGCATTCGCAAAATCCGCGCGCATCATGCCGGCTCCTTGGTCGCATCGAGCCACGCGCGGACGCGGGCGTCGGGGTCGGGGTTCTGCGTCACGTCGCTGACGACGGCGATGGAGTCGGCGCCGGCGGCGAAGATCTCCGCGGCCTGCTCCAGCTTGATGCCGCCGATCGCGACCAGCGGGATGGTGCCGACACGCTTCTTCCACTCGCCGATCTTCGCGATGCCCTGCGGGGCGAAGCGCATCGCCTTCAGCGTCGTCGGGAAGATCGGCCCCAACGCGACATAGTCGGGCTTGGCGGCGAGCGCGGTCTCCAGCTCGGCATCGTCATGCGTCGAGAGGCCGAGCGTCAGGCCGGCCTCCTTGATCGCGGCGACGTCGGCGTCGGCGAGGTCCTCCTGGCCGAGATGGAGGTGCTGCGCGCCGGCAACGATCGCGGCGCGCCAGTAGTCGTTGACGATCAGCTTCGTCGCCGTGCCCTTGGTGATCGCCAGCGCGTCGGTGACGATCTGCAGCGCCTCGCCGTCGTTGAGGTCCTTCGCGCGCAGCTGCACGGTGCCGACGCCGAGCCTGGTCAGGCGCTCGACCCAGGCGAGGCTGTCGACGACGGGATAGAAGCGATCAGGATACGGCATGCCAGAACGGTGTCCCAACGACAGGGGTGGAGGGCGAGGCGAAATCGCGGGCGTCCATCAGCCCGGCCTCGTAGGCGGTGCGGCCGGCTTCGACCCCGAGCCGGAAGGCGCGGGCCATCGCCACCGGGTCGGCAGCCTTGGCAATCGCCGTGTTGAGCAGCACGGCGTCGTAGCCGAGCTCAAGTGCCTCCGCCGCGTGGCTCGGCGCGCCCAGGCCGGCGTCGACCACCAGGGTGATATCGGGCAGGCGGTCGCGCAGCAGCTTCAGCGCGTCGCGGTTGATGATGCCCTTGGCCGAGCCGATCGGCGCCGCCCAGGGCATCACGACCTTGCAGCCGGCATCGACCAGCCGCATCGCGACCGTGAGATCCTCGGTGCAGTAGGGGAACACCTCGAAACCGTCCTTGATCAGGATATCAGCGGCTTCGACGAGACCAACCACGTCGGGCTGCAGGGTGTCGTTGTCGCCGATCACTTCGAGCTTGATCCAGCTCGTGCCGAACAATTCGCGCGCGAGCTTCGCCGTCGTCACCGCCTCGCGCACGCTGCGGCAGCCGGCGGTGTTCGGCAGCACGGTGACATCGAGCGCGTTGATCAGCTTCCAGAACGCATCGCCGGTCTTTCCGCCGGCGGCCTCGCGCCGCAGCGACACGGTGACGATCTGCGCGCCCGAGGCGCGGATCGCGTCCTGCATGATCGCAGGCGAGGGGTAGAGCGCGGTGCCGATCAGCAGGCGGGAGGCGAAAGTCTTGTCGTAGAAGGTGGGCATCAATGGTCTCCGTCATGTCGGACGGTGGTCGCCGCAACGAAGCCTGTCATCCCCGCGAAAGCCGGCGATGACAGTGGTGGTTGTGGCGCGAGCTCCATGAGCATCACCCTCCCTGCCGGGGGGTGATGATCTCGATCTCGTCGCCGGTCTTGAGCTGCGTCTCGGCCCAGCGACTCTTCGGCACCACGTCGTAGTTCAGCGCGATCGCGAAATGGGTGCCTTCGTAGTCGAGCTCGGAGAGCAGCGCGGCGACGCTGGTCGCGCTGATGTCGCGGGCCTCGCCATTAACGGTCACGCGCATCGCATCACCTCGTTGTCGATCTGGCCGTGCGCGAGATAGTTCAAGGTCGCCTGCGCCAGCGCCGGCGCGATCAGGAAGCCGTGGCGGTAGAGGCCGTTGACGCGGATCTCGCGCTCGCCCTTGATGGTGATGCGCGGCAGATTGTCGGGATAGGCCGGCCTGAGCCCCGAGCCGAATTCGAGGATGCGCGCCTCGCCGAACGCCGGATGCACCGAGTAGGCGGCACCGAGCAATTCCAGCGCCGAGCGCAGGCTGACGCCGGTGTCCTCGGCCTCGAGCGAAGTCGCCCCCAGCATGAACAGGTTGTCCTCGCGCGGGATCAGATAGAGCGGGAAGCGCGGATGCATCAGCCGCACGGGCCGCGCGAGCTGCACCTCGGCGGTCTCGATCAGGATCATCTCGCCCTTGACGCCGCGCAGCTCGGGCTCGGCGTCGCGCGCCTCCAGCCCGCGGCAGTCGATCACGAGGCCGTCGAGATCGTCAGCCGTGACGTCGCTGTTGAACAGCACGCGGCCGCCAGCCTCGACGATGCGCTGATGCAGCTTCGGCAGCACGCGGCGTGGCTCGACATGGCCCTCGGTCGGATAGAACAGGCCCTCGCGGAAGCGGCCCTCCAGCGACGGCTCCAACGCCGCAAGCTGCTGCGCGTCGAGCCGCTGATAGCCGGAGGTGCGGCGGGCGAAGCGGTCGTAGTCGGCGCGGTCGCGGGCATGCGCGATCACCAGCGAACCGTTGAACGGCGTGTCCGGCAGCTCGCGCCGCCAGATGTCGAGCGAGGCGAGCCCGAGCCGGCTGATGATCGGCTCGGCGACCTCGCTCTCGCAATAAGGCGCCAGCATGCCGCCGGCCCAATGGCTGGTGGAGAGCATCAGATCGGCGTCGCTGCGCTCGTGCAGCGTGACCTCGCGGCCCGCGCGCGCGAGCAGCAAGGCTTGCCAGGCACCCGCGATGCCCGCACCGATGATGGAAACGGGGACATCCCCGCGCGTGGTTGTCTGCTGCATCCCTGTCCCTTCGCCGGCATGACCCGGATCAGGTTCAAAGGGTCACCGCATCACGCTGCGGTATCTCAGCTCCCCTCGGAGCTCCCCTCGGAACGCACTTAAAATAGACCGATATCCCCCCGTGTCAACGGAGTGTCACGGAAAGACAAAGCCGGTGGCCCTTGGAACCAATGGCGATCAGTGCGCCCGCGCGTGGCGGCCGGTTGCAATCTTCGGGGTGATGTCGAGCGGGCCGCTCGTCCGCTCGGAGCGGCCGGCGGGCCGCGCGTCCGCCAGGCGCTGCCGCTTGGCCTCCTCGTAGTAGCCCCTGGCGAAGTAGAGCACGGCGCGGTCGTGATCGCCGCGGGCGGCACGGTAGGCGCCGGCGAGATAGCGCACGCCATAGGTGAGATTGGTGTTCGGATCGTGCAGGCCCTGTGCGTCGCCGGTGTAGCCCAGGCCGCGCGCGGTGCCGAGCTTGATCTGCATCAGGCCGATGCAGCCGCAGCGGCCGACCAGGTCCTTCTGGTATTTGCTCTCGCGCACGATGACGCGGTGGATCAGCGATTCCGGAATGTTGTTGGCGGCGGCGTGCACCGCCACCAGCGCGTCGATGTGCGGATGGCCGGTGTCGATGTGGCGCGGCTTGGCCTCGGCCGCCTTGCGCTCGGCCTCGCGGGGCTCGGCCGCAGCGGCCGGGATGGCATCGGTGTCGGCGGGGGCTGAGGCATTGGCGTCCATCGGCGGCGAGCTGTCGGCGCTGCTGACGGCCTCGATCGCCTCGACCTCGCGCGCGGCCTTGGTCACCGCGCTGCGTGCCGCCAGCTCCCTGGTTCCGTCAGAGCGGACATGGGCGAGCTTGACCTTGCCGGCCTTCGGTTTGGCCGCACTGTCCGATGCGGTGCTCGCATCATCGGCAGCCATTGCAGGCGGCACGGGACCAGCCATCGCGAAGCCTGCAATGCAGGCCGTGAGCACAAGACGTCTCATGTGTCAGGATCCCCCGGGAACCACACGCATGCCGAGTAGCCCCCCAGCACGCGCTTTACACTTTGCACACCGTAATTGGCGCAAACGCCGGGCGATAATGTGGCAACAATGGGGCGAAGACGCCCGGTCGGGTCCGGATGCGCCGGCGGTTTACCGCGAATTATGCCGTGCATGCTTGGCTGGCGGAGCAATTCCGCCAACGGGGCCATGCCGCGATGACGCTGTCCGTCACCCACACCGAAGCGACCGCCGGGCGCGCGCAGGCGCTGCTGCCACTATGGGTCGGCGCCGGCGTCTATGCGCTGCTGCTGATCTCCGGCAATCGGCTGCTCAACGATCCCGATACGCTGTGGCAGATCACGGTGGGACAGTGGATCATCGACCACCGCGCGGTCCCCGAGGTCGACGTCTATTCCTTCACCATGCGCGGCGCGCCGTGGATCTCCACGCAGTGGCTGGCGCAGGTCGCCTATGCCGCCGTTTACACGTTCGCCGGCTGGACCGGGCCGGTGGTGCTGGCGGCCTCGGCGACCGCGCTGTCCTTCGCGCTGTTCGCGCGCGCCCTCGGCCGGCATCTGCGCGACGCCACGACATTGGTGTTCGTGGTCGCGGCGTTCCTGCTCTGCCTGCCGCATCTGCTGGCGCGGCCGCATGTGCTGGCGTTTCCGATCCTGGTCGCCTGGATCGCCGGACTTGTCGATGCGGCCGATCGCAGGGCCGCGCCGCCATGGCAGCTGGTGCCGCTGATCGCGCTGTGGGCCAATCTGCATGGCGGATTCGTGTTCGGCCTGTTCTTCATCGCGCCCGCCGCGCTCGACGCGCTGGTGAATGCCGATCGCTCGGTCCGCTCCGGCCTGGCGCTGCGCTGGGCCGGGTTTGCCGCGCTCGCGCTGGCGGCGAGCTGCTGCACGCCCTATGGCTGGAATGCGCTGCTGGCGTCGCAGAAGATCCTCTCGCTGGGCCAGGCGCTGCCGCTGATCGTGGAATGGAAGGCGACCGATTTCCAGGGGCTCGGTCCGTTCGAGATCTGCCTGCTGATCGCCATCGGGTTCGCGCTGTTCCATGGTCTCAGGCTGCCTCCGGTGCGGATCCTGATGCTGCTCGGCCTGCTGCACATGGCGCTGGCGCAGGCGCGCGCGGCGGAAATCCTGGCGTTGGTCGGCCCGCTGGTGCTCGCCGCACCGCTGGCGCGGCAGGCGGGCGCGTTGCCCGTGCTGCCGCGGGGGCGCGCGTCGGGAGCGGCGCTGACGGCGGCAGTGATGCTCGCGCTCGGCGCCGGCACGGTCGCCTCGGCTTCGATCCTGAACTACACGCCAAACATGCGCGGCACCCCGGTCGCGGCCGTGACAGAGCTGAAGAAGCTCAACCTCACGCGGGTTCTCAATGACTATGATTTCGGCGGCTACCTGATCTCAGCCGGTGTCGCGCCGTTCATCGACGGCCGCACCGAGCTCTATGGCGAAAAGTTCTTCGTCGATCACAACGCCGCGTCCGGCCTGATGGAGCCGGACAATCTGTTCCGCCTGCTCAAGGACTACGACATCGAGGCGACCCTGCTGCGGACGCAGAGTGCTGCGACCAAGCTGCTCGATCACGTCGACGGCTGGCAGAAGGTTTATGCTGACGACATCGCCACCATCCATCTGCGCAAGGCGGGTGCCCGTCATGTCGCGGAACCGGCGGTCTCTCCGGCGGCAATTGAATCAAACGCGTTGATCCCATCTCCGTGAGGTCGGATGTCGCGCGGCATCCCGGCGCGTGCAAAACAACCGCCGCGCGGCTAAGATCAGGGCCGTCAGTTCGACAGCATGCCTGACTCATTCAAGAAGACTGAACAGAGAGGGAGCGCGTCATGGCCGTGAAGGCAGCCGACGATCATTCACCCAGCATCGACCATTCATTCGACATCGACGCGATGCCATCCACGGTTCGCGTCGTGGATCTGCCGCGCAACAATCCCTGCGCCCAATGTGGCGAGGCGATCGCATTGCCGTCCTGGGTCGAAAAGGATGGCCGCCGCACCGCCTATCTCTGGCACTGCCGCCTCTGCGACTATCGCTACGAAACCATCGCCTTCTATGCCGAGTCCGTCGACGAGAACGGCGCGATGGCGGCGTAGGCTCGATTGACTATTGCGGGACGTTGCAGCGCTGACGGTCGGCTCCCTCTCCCCGTTCTTACGGGGGCGCGACGAGCTTCGCTCGCGCTGAGAGGGTTGGGGGGGAGGGCAGACCCACGGGAAGCGCCGATGGGGAGATCTGTACCCTCTTACCCGGATCGCAACTGGCGATGCAATCCGACCCACCCCGCAGGCGGGGGAGAGGTGAAACCGAGCTAGCAGCAATAGGCTTACACCAGCTCCAGCCAATGTAGACCTGTTAGTCGGGCTCCCGTGCTAGGCGCGGCGGTGCGGCTTGGCGATGTGAGCGACGTCACCCGGATCCCCCGAACGTCACAAAGTGACACTGCCGCGGCGCACTGAGGCTGCTTGTCGCGCAGCATGACGAAATCGTGGTTCCCGCGGAACGCCGACTGTCCATTGCCGTTCTCTCGTCACCATCCACCTAGAGGAGACACCACATGATGATGAAGACTGTTGCGGCCGGCCTCGCCGGTTCCCTGCTGCTCGCGACCGCCGCCTTTGCTGCGGAGAGCACCACCACCACAACCAACACCACGATCAAGAGCGACACCACCGTCGTGTCCTATCAGGGCGACTGGCGCAGCTCCAAGCTCGTCGGCGTGAAGGTCTACAACAACAACAACGAGAATGTCGGCTCGATCGACGATCTGCTGATCGACAAGAGCGGCGCAGTCAGGGGCGTCGTGATCGGCGTCGGCGGATTCCTCGGCATGGGTGAGCACCTCGTCGCTGTCTCGTTCGACCAGATCAAGTTCTCGGACCAGCCGGTTCAGGCCAACACCGCCTCCAACGCTCCGGCCTCGGGCAAGGCGACCACGCCGCCGGCCACGACGACCGGCGCCGCCACCGGCACTTCGTCATCCTCGTCGATGAGCTCCTCGAAGAATCGCTGGTATCCCGACCATGCGATGATCAACGCCACCAAGGACCAGCTGAAGTCGATGCCCGAGTTCAAGTACTCGGAGTAAACGGCGTCACTGACGTCTAGCTGACTGCCCAAGCGGCGCGCCCGGATCCGTCCGGGCGCGTTCGCGCGTCATGCTGCGGGGCGCAAGGTGGTCTGGCCGAGCGGCAGCTCGATGCGGGCGATCAGTCCGCTTGGCTTGCGATCGTGCAATGACAGCTCGCCGCCATGCGCCTGGACGATCGCCTTCGCGATCGAGAGGCCCAGGCCGAACCCGGTGGCCTCGTCCATGTTGCGGGCATCGTCGCCGCGCACGAAGGGCTCCAGCATGTCGGGCTTGCGCGCATCGGCGATCCCGGGTCCATCATCCTCCACGTCGATCGTCAGGCACTTCCCCGACGCCACCAGTCTGATGACGGTTTCCTTGCCGTACTTCACGGCGTTCTCGACCAGGTTGGTGACCGAACGCATCAGGTCGTCGGGACGCACCGTCGCCATCGCGTGCGCCGGGCCGATATAGGTGACGCTGTGGCCGACATCGGCGAATTGGTCGGCGACGAGCTGCAGGATGCTCGCGATATCGACCAGCGTCATCGGCTCGAGCTTGCGGCCGTTGCGCAGGAATGACAGCACCGAGCCCAGCATCGCATGCATCTGATCGAGATCGGAAAGCATGCGATTGCGCTGCAGCTCGTCCTCGACGAACTCACAGCGCAGCCGCATGCGGGTCAGCGGTGTCCGCAGATCGTGGCTGATGGCCGCCAGCATCTTGGTCCGGTCGTTCATCAGCGCCGTGATGCGTTGGCGCATACGGTTCAGGGCGCGCGCCAGCGACCGGATCTCTTCCGGTCCGCGCTCGGGCAGGGCAGTGGCATCGCCATCGACGCTGAAGCTCTCGGCAGCCTTGGCGAAGCTCGACAGCGGTGAGGTCAGCGCGCGGGCCGCCCACAGGCCGAGCAGTGTCGTGCTGATCAGCGCGAACATGATCGTCGTCAGCCATGGAGCGCCCCAGAACGGTGGCCGGTGCGGCCGGTCGGCCATTCGGGCCGAAATCATGTTGCCATCGGGCAGAGCGAAGATGACGGTGCGCGTCTGGGAGCCGGGCGGCGGCATGAAGACGCGATAGCCTGGGCCAAGGCCACGAAAGCCGCCTGGACCGTGAGGCCGTCCGTCGGCGAGCTCCGGAGGGGCCGGGCGGCGCTCGTCGCCACCGGTCCCGGCCTCGACGTCGGGGCCGGCCGGCTCGCGCCGGCGGCCGGAATCACCCGGCAGAGGCCCCACGTGAGGCTTGAGCTCGAACTCAGGATAGGCGCGGGCAATGTCGGAGATCAGTCGAGGCCGTTCGGCAGCGGGCGCGCGTCCAAGAATGCGGATGGCGGTCGCGAGCTGAAGTGGCCCGACTTCGTTTTCGGGGTCGGGCTGCTCGGCGCGATAGATCAGGAACGTCGCCGTGATGATGGCATGGAGCGCCACGATCGAAATGGCGACCAGCGCCGTGATCTGGCCGCGGATTCCCTTGAGGTTGAGAAAGCCGAACGACATCATGACATCGCCATTCGATCGGGCCGGTCAATGGCTTTGCGGGCCAGTCACCACCTCGACGACGGGTGTGAACATGTAGCCACCGGAGCGCACGGTCTTGATCATGGTGGCCTCCTGCGGGTCCGGCTCGATCTTGCGGCGGATGCGGCTGACCAGCACGTCGATCGAGCGCTCGAACGAGCCGGCGCTGCGGCCCTGCGTCAGGTCGAGCAGGCTGTCGCGCGACAGCACGCGGCCCGGCCGCTCGCAGAAGGTGCGGAGCAGATCGAACTCGGCGCTCGTCATCGCGACGCGTGCGCCTTCGGGATTGCGTAGTTCGCGCAGCCGGAAGTCGATCGTCCAGCCGAGGAAGCTCAGCGCCGTCGCGCCTTCGGTTGCGCTCGCCGTCATCGCGGCCGCCTGCCGGCGCAGCACCGCGTTGATGCGGGCGAGCAGCTCGCGCGGATTGAACGGCTTTGGCAGATAGTCGTCGGCGCCCATCTCCAGTCCGAGGATGCGGTCGACGTCCTCGCCGCGCGCGGTGAGCATGATGATCGGCACCTGCGATTCCGCGCGCAGCTTGCGGCACAAGGTCAGGCCGTCCTCGCCGGGCAGCATGACGTCGAGGATCAGGAGATCGACACGGTGGTCGCCCATGATGCGGGTCATCTCGCGGCCGTCGGTCGCGGTGGTCACGTTGCAGGCATTGTTGCGCAGATATTTCGCGATCAGCGTCCGCGTCTCGCGGTCGTCCTCGACGACAAGAATGTGTGGTTGTGTCTGGGCCATACCGACAAGTGACCTAGAATCGCGGCGTTTTGCGAAGAATTTTGTTACGGAATATTTCCTGCGACGGGCGCGCGGAAAGGGCCCGACAACGTCTCTCTGCGCCGTGTTGCGGAATTCGTGAGGGCGCGTCAAGCCTCGCGAAACGTATGGCCTCGGGGCCGCCGCACGCTCGCGCGATACGGCTGCATCGGGTTACCGGAAACGGCGCGGACATTCGTAAGTGTCGCCAGACCAGGGCAGGTCCGATTGAATCATTGCCGGTCGTTGCACGGTCCGCAAACGCGTGCAGCGACGGGATGCGACGTTCCGAAACGGCCCGTCACAGTCCTGGCAATGTATTGACTCGAACCGACATCGTGCCCTCCGCCGAGGCGATCACGCGCAGCACGGTGGCGTCGAAGGCGATGTCGGTCAAAGCGAGGTTGTTGATGTCGGTGTCGACGCGGATGCCGTTCTCGTTCTTCTGCAACTCGGAAATCGCGGTCGCGATCTTGTCGCGGACATTGTCGGCGAACGGCTTGAGATCGACCACCGACCGCTCTAGCAGCGCGCGTTGCAGATGTGGCACCACGGCGCGCGCGGCGGCGCCGAGCAGGCCGAACGCCGCGTCGGATTCGACGGCGAGCTGCAGGTCGGACAGCCGCAGGATCTGCTGCGCCTGATCGACCATCGGCCGTCCCCAGATGTGCACCGTCGCGTCGGCGCCGAGGCCGAAGAAGCTCTCCTTCTCTTTTCCCTTCACCTGCAGCGAGATCAGCAGCCGGTTGCCCGAGGGCACGACGGTCGCATGCTTCACCGTGACCGTGACCGGGCCGGAGCCGTCCTCGGGGAACGTCCGCCCGGCGAGCTGCGAGTCGACGAGCTTGCTGAGCTCGGTGAATGGGACATCGATCGGAACCGCGACGTTGACGGTGCCCGCGGTGGGCGGAACGATCGTGATCTTGTCCGGGAACGGGCACTCCGGCTTGGTCTCGGCCGCCGTGACCCGGGTCTCCGCCTCGATCCCCATGGTGACGCTGACGACGTTCGCATCGATCGCGGGCTGCGCGGCCAGCGCCCGTGTCGGCTTGATCTCGAGCCAGACGGCGGGCAGTCCCGGCGTGGTGCCCTGAAGCGGCACCGAGCGGCAGGCGCGGGCCCACTGCGCCTGCGCCACGCGCCGCATGGTCGGGTCCTTGCGCAGCCTGTCGCTGAGCGCGCTGAGCTGGTCGTTGACGGTCTTGTCGATGACCGGCTTCATCTGCGCGGGCACGTTGACGCGGGCGCCGGCGACGGTCAGCGCGGTGTCGCCGAGATTGACCTGGGCGGTGAAGTTCGGCTCGACATACCAGGAGGCGGCCAGCCGTGGCCGCATCGCGATCAGGACGTTGCCCCTGATGTCGGCGGTGGCGTTCAGGTTCTTGATGTTGATGCCGCCAATCTGCTTGGCGGCATCCGCGCCGAGCAGGCCGCCGATGGCGTCGCCGAGCGCGCCGGTCGCTTTGGCGGACAGCGATCCGGTGACGTTCAGCCGGCCCGAGAGCGGCGTCGTCAGCGACAAAGTGTCCTGGGTGCCGGTGGCGGCGATGGCGCCGCGGGCGACCGTCCAGCCGATGTCGGCATTCTGCAGGATCTGGTTGACGGGGTTGTCGGCCTTGCCGGAGAAATTGCGCGGCGTGGCCTTTTCGGCGGCGTCACGAATCGCGCCGAGCGAGATCGAGACCGGCGTCATGATGATCGAGTTGCGCGTGGCCGGCGGCAGCGGCGGCAGTTGGGTCAGCTGCGGCGCCGGCGTGCTGCCCGAGAACAGAAACACCTCCACGATGATGATGCCGATCAGCACGACGGCGGCAAGGCCGGCGGTGCCGATCAGGATCAGCCGCAGCCGGGGCGGCGAGCGCCGCGGCGGCGGCTGCGTTTTCGGGGCGAGCGGATGCGGCCTGCTCTGCCAATCCGGTCGCGGTGTCGGAAGGTTCATGTCGGATCCACGGACTCCAACTGCCGCGCCAGCCCATGCCGGAAGCGGCGAGATCGCGGTTAATACAAGATTGCCGAGCTTACAGGGCCGGACGGAGGCGCGCCAGGGCAGCCCGTGACGCGGACCATCATCAATCGGCCGTGATGGTGAACGGCGGCATGCGCGCAAAGAAATGACCGCCGCGGCTTTCGGGCCTCGGCGGTCCAGTCAGGGAGGATCCGGGAGAAGGAACGAGCGGTGCGGCCCGCGCAGGTCAGCGGGTCATGCGGCCGAGATCGGCGCGGCGCTCCATCGGCAGCACGATCACCTTGGCGCCGACGCTGACGCGGGCATAGAGGTCGATCACGTCCCGATTGGTCAGACGGATGCAGCCCGACGACACATGCGTGCCGATCGTCTCGGGCGCGTTGGTGCCGTGAATGCGGTAGACGGTGCCGCCGAGATACATCGCGCGGGCGCCGAGCGGATTGCCGGGACCGCCGGCCATGTGACGCGGCAGATAAGGCTGGCGCGCGATCATCTCCGGCGGCGGCGTCCAGTCCGGCCATTCCGCCTTCCTGGTCACCGACTGCACGCCGGACCAGGTAAAGCCGTCGCGGCCCACGCCGATGCCGTAGCGCATCGCCTGGCCGCTGCCGAGCACGTAGTACAAATACTTGTTTGGTGTGTCGATGATGATCGTGCCGGGTGCCTCGCGGGTGGCGTAGCTCACGACCTGGCGGCGCAGGCGCGCGGGCATCTCATAAGCGGTTGCCTCGTCCTCGCGCGGCGTGATCAGTTGCGGCGTCGTTGCCGGCGGCTCGTAGGTCGCCATCGGCGGCGGCGGCAGGAAAGGGAACGGGAGCGGGGCCGGAGGCGCGGCTTGCGTCGGCGTTGCCGCAGCGAACGTACCGACGATCAGCGCAGCGAACAGGATGCGGGATCGCGAACCGACTGTGCCTGACGTGAACATGGACGTCCCCTCGTTTGATCGCTTGGTGCGCGCCGTGCTTGTCTCGACCGGCGTCGTCAAAATCAGTTGCCTGTCATCATTCTCTGCGGCGCATTGACCCGCGCCCGATGCTGCAACTCATAGGGGAGAAAAGTTTCGTTGCGTTTGCGCGCTGCGCGCAAAAAGGTTTCGTCGGCTTAACCGTTTGTTTCATGACGGTTTCACGACAGCAGCCGCGCGGGACAGCCACAGATCGCGGGGAAAACAGCAGTTGGCGGGCAAAAAGACCCTTCGACAGTTCGATGACGTCACACGCCTGAAATAACAATGTCGGAATTTGCGGCTGTTCAGAATCGCTGCAACTTTCCGGATCGCCTTATGCGGATCTTAATCGCAACCGACGCTTGGCACCCGCAGGTCAACGGCGTGGTGCGCACGCTCACCTCGCTGGCTCGCGCGGCCGCCGGGCTCGGCGCCGACATCACCTTCCTCACGCCGGAAGGCTTTCCGTCGTTCGGCGTGCCGACCTATCCGGGCCTGCGGCTCGCCGTGACCAACGGCCGCGAGATCGCCCGGCGCATCGAGGCGGCGGCGCCGGATGCGATCCACATCGCCACCGAAGGCACGATCGGCTGGGCGGTGCGCCGCTACTGCCTGCGCCATGGCCTGCCGTTCACGACGTCCTACACGACGCGCTTTCCGGAGTACGTCGCTGTGCGCACCGGCATTCCCGATGCCGTCGGCTATTGGGTGATGCGCCGCTTCCACGCCGCCGCCGCGATGACCATGGTCGCGACCAATTCGCTGAAGCAGGACCTCGCGTCGCGCGGCTTCAAGCGGCTCGGCTTCTGGACCCGGGGCGTCGATACGAAGCTGTTCAATCCGGACGCGCCGGTCGCGCTGGATCTGCCGCGTCCGGTGTTCATGACCGTCGGCCGCGTCGCGGTCGAGAAGAACCTGGAAGCCTTCCTTGCGCTCGACCTGCCGGGCTCGAAGGTGGTGATCGGTAACGGCCCGCAAAAGGCGGAGCTGGAGCGTCGCTTCCCGGCGGCGCATTTCCTCGGCGAGAAGACCGGCAACGATCTGACCGCGCACATGGCGGCCGCCGACGTCTTCGTGTTTCCGAGCCTGACCGATACGTTCGGCGTCGTGCAGCTGGAGTCGCTGGCCTGCGGCACGCCGGTCGCGGCCTTCCCCGTCACCGGTCCGCTCGACGTCATCGCCGATCATCCGATCGGGGCGATCGACTGGGACCTGCGCGCCGCCTGCCTGAAGGCGCTGACGATGTCGCGCGAGACCTGCCGGGCATTTGCGCTCGACCGCTCCTGGGAGAACAGCGCGCGCCAGTTCATCGGCAATCTCGCCGTGCTGCAGCCGTCCCGCGTCGTGCGTCCGACACCGGTGCTGGCCGGTCAGAGCGCCGTGCGCGGCTGACGGCGAACTTTGCGTCACTCCATCAATTCCAAACCCAAGTGAGATGTAACGATGGCAGAAACCATGAAGCTCGGCGGCGCGCGGGAGCTCGACTTCGATCGCGAGCAGGTCGAGCAGGCCTATGACCGCTGGGCACCGATCTACGACCTCGTGTTCGGCGGCGTGTTCGAGAAGGGCCGCAAGGCCGCGATATCAGCCACGAACAAGCTCGGCGGGCGCGTGCTCGAGGTCGGCGTCGGCACCGGCATCTCGCTGCCGCTCTATGCGCCGCATGTCCGCGTGTTCGGCACCGACATCTCCGAGGCGATGCTCGGCAAGGCGATGCGGCGCGTCGCCGACCAGCGGCTGAAGAACGTCGAGGGTCTCGCGGTGATGGACGCCGAGCAGCTCGACTTTCCCGACGATTCGTTCGACGTCGTGATGGCGCAATATGTCGTCACCGCGGTGCCGAACCCGGAGGTCGCGCTGGACGAGTTCGCGCGCGTGCTGCGCCCGGGCGGCGAACTGATCATCCTGACCCGCGTCAGCGCCGATGACGGCCTGCGCCGGGTGATCGAGCAGGCGCTGCAGCCGGTGGTGCGCCGGCTCGGTTTCCGTACCGCCGAGTTCGGCTGGTCGCGCTACCTGCGCTGGCTCGCCGGCGCCGAGCGCATGGAGCTGGTCGAGCGCCGCCTGATCCCGCCGCTCGGCCATTTCTCGCTGGTCCGCTTCCGCAAGCTGGAGCGTGCCGCCGCGGCCTGAAGCCGCGGCCGCCCTCTACCGCCTCCGCGACGTTCTACGTAGTCCGAAACGTTTCGCTGCGTCCGATCGCATGACATCTTGATGATGTCATGCGATCTACACCGAATCCCTGTACAAGACCTGCAACTCATTCTTCGGAGCAACCATGATCAAGCATTTCCTGGAGCAGCTGCGGATCCAGCGCTGGGACGACCATCGCTACTATCATCACAGCCGTATCAACCAGAGCCTCCACTTCGTCAGCGCGCTCAGCTTCATGATCGCCTATGTGATGATGGTGTTCGACCCGCTGGTCTCGGCGCTGATCGGCTGGCTGGTGTCGATGACCTCGCGCCAGGCGGGCCATTTCTTCTTCGAGCCGAAGGGCTACGACCACGTCAACCAGGCGACCCACGAGCACAAGGAAGAGATCAAGGTCGGCTACAATCTGCAGCGCAAGGTCGTGCTGATGTCGATCTGGGCCGCGGCCCCCGTGGTGCTCTATCTGCAGCCGACCCTGTTCGGCCTGCTGCCGCCCTGGACCTCGGCGATGGACTTCGTGCGCGAGACCGCCAAGCTGTGGCTCGTGATCGGTATCGGCGGCCTGCTGTTCCGCACCATTCATTTGTTCTTCATCCGTGACGTCGAGACCGGGCTGGTCTGGATGACCAAGATCATCACCGACCCGTTCAACGATTTCATGCAGTACCGCGCGGCTCCGCTGGCGCTGCTGCGTGGCGAGCTGATCGACCCCGGCCTGCACCTGATGAACGAAGGCCTCGAAGAGCAGCACGCCTGAGCCGGCCGCTGCGTCAGAGTTGCGCGATGCCCGGGCCGGTCCCGGGCATCGGTGTTTGTGGGAAGGCCAAAGTGAGATCGATCGCGCCAGAAGCCGAAGCGGCGGTGCCACCCTCCCCTGGAGGGGGAGGGTCGACGCGCGCGCAGCGGGCGTCGGGGTGGGGTGATCTCTCCACGATCACTGAACTGCGTCGAGGGATCACCCCACCCCGCCTCACGCGCCGCTGCGCGTCTCGTGAGGCGACCCTCCCCCTCCAGGGGAGGGTGGCAGCGAGCTCAGCGCTTGACCACGGCGCCAAGCATCTCTTTCAGAATCTGCCGCTTGATCGCCTTGTTGGTGAGCGTGCCGTCGTTCCACCACCAGCCGTCCTGCTTCATCTTCTCGGCCGCCGAGACGAAGCGCTTCGTCACCTCGGCAAAATCGGCGTCGGTGTAGTTCAGGCTGAAGATCAAGCGGCCGGTGCCGACCCAGCTCAGCGCCAGGCCCTCGGCACGCAGGTAGTATTGCAGCATCCAATTGTAGCGCGACGGCACGGTGTATTCGACCAGCCAGATCGAATGCATATTGGAGACGCGCACCGGCAGGTCGTGCTCGGCCAGCGCGGCGTTGAGCTGCGCGGCGCGGCCATTCCAGGTTTCATCCAGGCCGTCGTAGATGGCGCGGAGGTTCGGGCTGTCGAGCCGGCTCAGGAACTCGTCCATCGCCGCCATCACATAAGGATGCGAGTTGAAGGTGCCGCGGGCGAAGCAGATGTCGGCCGGGCGGTCGTCGCGGAAGCGGCGCATCAGCTCGCGCTTGCCGCAGACGACGCCGATCGGCAGGCCGCCGCCGAGGCTCTTGCCGTAGGTCACCATGTCGGCCTTGACGCCGAAATACTCCTGGGCGCCGCCCGGCGCGAGCCGGAAGCCGAGGAACACCTCGTCGAACAGCAGCACGATGCCGCGTTCCGTGCAGACCTCGCGCAGCTGCTTCAGCCAGGCGGTGTAGGCTTCGCGGTCGTAGCGACCCTTGCGCGAGGAATCGACCAGCGCCGAGTCGCCGGGCGCATTGCCGTTTGGATGCAGCGCCTGCAGCGGATTGACCAGCACGCAGGCGATGTCGCGCCGCGTGCGCAGGACGTGCAGCGTGCGCTCGGACATCTCGGCCAAGGTGTAGGTCTCGTGCGGCGCGATCGGGTTGCCGACGCCGGGCTGTACGTCGCCCCACCAGCCGTGATAGGCGCCGGCGAAGCGGACCAGATGCGTGCGGCCGGTGTGGTAGCGGGCGAGCCGCACCGCCTGCATCACCGCCTCGGTGCCGGACATGTGGAACGAGACCTCGTCCATGCCGGACAGCTCGGTCAGGCGCTTCACGTTGTCAGCGACGACCGGGTGATAGAGCCCGAGCACCGGGCCGAGCGCGCTCGCGCGCCGCTCGGCAGCCGCGATGCACTCCTTGTAGAAGTCATAGCCGAAGATGTTGACGCCGTAGGAGCCGGTGAGATCGTAGAACCGGTTGCCGTCGAGATCGGTCAGGGTCACGCCGGAGGAAGCCTGCATGAACGAGCCGGCGCCGAGCTGCTCCTTGACCAGACGGCTGTACTGGAACGGGACCCGGTAGCTCTGGGTGAACTGCAGGTCGGAGATGCGGCTTGCGGCTTCCGCCGTCAGCGCGCGGCTCTTGGCGAACTTCTCCTGGAACAGCGCGCCGAGCCGGAAGAAGCCGTCCTGGCGCTTCGTGGCGATCGCCCGCGGTGCGCCGTCGGACCGGAAGAAGTCGTCGATCTCGAACTCATAGCGCGGGATCAGCCTGGAGATCCGGCGCGACATCTTGGAATGGCCCGCCAGCGAGCGGTGCTTGGCGCGCGACAGTTCGATGCGGGCCTTGACCTTCGGGGCCATGGCGGCCGTCACGGCAGCGCCAACGGCGAGCGATACATAAGGAATCGAGTTTTCCATCATGTCCAAAAGCGCTAACCCCTCCTGCTGACAGATTCATGACAGTCAAAAGCCTGATCGCCTCCGTCACCCAACAGGAAGACCTCAACTTCCTGCTCACCAACCGCGTGCCACGCGCCGCGCTGACCCGCTTCATGGGCTGGTTCTCCAAGATCGAGAACCCGCTCGTCCGGGACGCGTCGATCGCGCTGTGGAAGCTGTTCTCCGACCTCGATCTCTCCGAGGCCAAGGAGAGCCGCTTCAAGAGCCTGCACGCCTGCTTCACGCGCGAGCTGAAGCCCGGCCTGCGGCCGTTCGATCCCGATCCCGCCATCGTCACCAGCCCGTCCGACGGCATCATCGGCGCCCACGGCCGGATCCGCGACGGCGAGCTCTACCAGATCAAGGGCGCGCCCTATTCGCTGCGCGAGCTCGTCGCCGATCCGGCCGTGGTCGAGACCCATCGCAACGGCAGCTTCGTCACCTTGCGTCTGACCTCGAGCATGTATCACCGCTTCCACGCGCCGGCCGACATGACGATCGAGCATGTCAGCCTGATCCATGGCGACGTCTGGAACGTCAATCCGATCGCGCTGAAGCGGGTCGAGCGGCTGTTCTGCAAGAACGAGCGCGCGGTGATCCGCACGCATCTTGCCTCCGGCGAGCCGTTCACGATCGTGCCGGTGGCGGCGATCCTGGTGGCGAGTATCCGCCTGCATGCGCTCGACCGCGTATTGAACGCGCAGACCGAGCGACCGCTCGCCTATGCCTGTAACAACAATGTGCGCAAGGGGGACGAGCTCGGCTGGTTCGAGCACGGCTCCACCATCATCCTGCTCGCGCCCGGCGACTTCACATTCTGCCGCGATGTGGCGGAAGGCGCCCGCATCCGGGCCGGACAGCCACTGTGGCGCAGGCGCGTCGCCGCCGGATGAATGTCAGGTCCACGCTTGCGGAATCTCGATTTCGGCGTTGCGCGGTCCTATATCGGAGCGTTCAACTGGCGAATCGGACCGCGGGAGTTGCGGTCGTTGCGGCTCGGGAGAGGCGATGGCGAGAGCGCCGATCATGGCGGCAGGGGGCATCGTGCTGCGGCGGGAACAGCCGCCGCGCATCGCGGTCGTGCGCCTGCGCAAGCGCGACGAATGGGTGCTGCCGAAGGGCAAGCTCGACGACGGCGAGACGCCGCGCGACGCCGCCAGGCGCGAGGTGCTGGAGGAGACCGGCCACAAGGTCACCGTGCATGAATTCCTCGGCACCCTGGTTTACGATACCGGCACGCGTGCCAAGGTCGTGCACTACTGGCGCATGGAAGCGGCCGGCGAGCCGTCGCAGCCGCTCATGGACGATGTCCGCGCCGTCGACTGGCTGCCGCTCGATGCGGCGGTGGGGCGGCTGTCGCGCGATCATGAGAAGACGTTCCTGGAGACCGTCGGGCCGTACGCGCTCGCAGGCCTGATCCGCAAGACCAAGGCGAAGTCAGCGCCCGAGGTGGCGGCGAAGACCGCCGCTGACAAGAAGCCGGTCGAGAAGGTCGCAGCGGAGACGGCGGCGGTGGCGGCAAAGCCTGCAACCGCCAGGAAGCGCCGCAGCCGGGTCGTGGAGCAGCCCGCCCCAGCGCCGGCTCCGGAGATCGCCGACCTCGCGATCGCCGTGCCGGGCGAGCAGCCCGCCGAAGCCGTGCTCGCGGCTGCGGCGCCCGACCTCGGTCAATCCGAACCGACTGCTTCGGATCCGGCGGCAGTGCCGGTGGAGGCCCACCCGGTCCCGATGGCGGCCGAACCCGCTGCAAGCGAGCGTGAGCCGGCGGACCTCGAGCGTATCGAGGCCGTGGCCGCAGCGATCAAGTCGCTCGTGCCGAGCAAGGCCGCGCCGGATGCCGAAAGCAGCCCGAATAAGGACAGGCCGTCGGACGTGCCGAATGCCGGCGCAGAAGCCGCCGCGCCGCGCGAAGACGTGGCCGCCGCGGATGCGGAGGCGCTGGATGGTGCGCCACGCCGCAGCCTGGCGCAGAAGATGCGGGCGTGGCTCGGCCGCGCCGCCTGAGTCTGGTTGACGAAACGATTGATCGGCAAGCGGTTCTGCCGTGCGCATTCTGCGCGTGCCGGCTGAGCAATTCCTGCTGTCCGCTGCTCGAAGATTGCCAAGAACCATTCGCGCCATCGCGGGTTGATGCGGGTCCGTCAACGGAGACACCGCATGAGCCCGTCGCCACCGCGCCAGAGCGCCGCGTCCACCGCAAAGCCTGCCCCTCTGTCCGTCACGCTTCAGATCAATGGCCAGTCGCACACGCTGCCGGTGGCGCCCTGGACCACGCTGCTCGATCTGCTGCGCAATCATCTCGACCTCACCGGCACCAAGAAGGGCTGCGATCACGGCCAATGCGGCGCCTGCACCGTGCTGATCGACGGCCGCCGCGTGCTCTCCTGCCTGACGCTCGCGGTCATGAAAGACGGCGCCGAGATCACGACCATCGAGGGACTCGCCAAGGGTGATGAGCTGCACCCGCTGCAGCAGGCCTTCATCGATCACGACGCCTTCCAATGCGGCTATTGCACGCCGGGCCAGATCTGCTCGGCCGCCGGCCTGATCGCCGAGGGCAGGGCGAAAACGAAGGGCGAGATCCGCGAGCTGATGAGCGGCAACATCTGCCGTTGCGGCGCCTATCCGAACATCGTCGGCGCCATCGAGCAGGCGATGGGAGGCAGCCGATGAACAATTTCGACTACACGCGCGCCAGCGATGTCGCCGAGGCCGTCAAGCTCAAGGTGGCGACGCCGGAGGCCAAGTTCATCGCCGGCGGCACCAACCTGATCGACCTGATGAAGTATCACGTCGAGCAGCCGCGTCAGCTGATCGACATCAGCCGCCTGCCGCTGACGAATGTGGAGGAGACGAGCGCCGGCGGCGTCAGGATCGGCGCGCTGGTCCCGAACAGCACGCTCGCCTATCACCCCCTCATCGAGAGCCGCTATCCGCTGCTGGCGAGCGCGATCCTCGCCGGCGCCTCGGCGCAGCTGCGCAACATGGCCTCGACCGGCGGCAATCTGCTGCAGCGGACGCGCTGCGCCTACTTCTACGACGTCGCCACGCCCTGCAACAAGCGCACGCCCGGCGCCGGCTGCTCGGCGGTCGACGGTCTCAACCGCAGCCATGCCATCCTGGGCACCAGCGCCGATTGCATCGCGACCCACCCCTCCGACATGTGCGTGGCGCTCGCCGCGCTCGACGCCAAGGTGCTGGTCGCGGGCTCCTCGGGCGAGCGCGTCATCGCCCTTGCTGACTTCCATCGGCTGCCCGGCGACCGGCCGGATCTCGACAACACGCTGCGCGTCGACGAGATCATCACCGCGATCGAGCTGCCCCCGCAGGGCTTCGCCGCGAATCACAACTATCTGAAGATCCGCGATCGCCTGTCCTACGCATTCGCGCTGGTCTCGGTCGCCGCTGCGCTCGAGCTCGACGGCGGCCGCATCGGCGAGGCGCGCCTGGCGCTCGGCGGCGTCGCCCACAAGCCGTGGCGCAATGAGGCCGCCGAAGCCGCGCTGCGCGGGCAGGCGCCGGATCCCCAGGCGTTCGGCCGCGCTGCGAAGATCCTGCTGAGCGATGCGAAAGCCGCCACGCACAACGCCTTCAAGATCCCGCTGGCGCGCCGCGCCATCGTGCGCACCCTGACCCAGGCCGCGAACGCAACGCCCCAGATTCAAGCCATCAAGACCATCCGGTGATGTCATGACAGCTCGCATCGGCACAGCCACCTCCCGCATCGACGGCCGCGCCAAGGTCACCGGTGTCGCCAAATATGCCGCCGAGTTCACCGCGCCAGATCTCGCCTTCGGCGTCGTGGTCAATTCCACCATTTCGAAGGGGCGGATCGTGCGCATCGATACCAGCCGCGCCCTGGCTGTCGACGGCGTCCTCGACGTGCTGACCCACGCCAACCGGGTCAGGATGGCGGACAAGGATGACGCCTATCGCGACGAGGTCGCGCCGGAGGACGGCTCGCCCTATCGTCCGCTCTATGACGACCGGGTGCATTTCAACTACCAGCCGGTGGCGCTGGTCGTCGCCGAGGACGAGGACACTGCGCGTTTCGCGGCGACGCTGGTCGCGGTAGAGTATCTGGCCGAGAGCTTCGCGACCGACCTGCATGCGCGGCGCGAGCAGGCTTTCAAGGTCGACAAGCCGCTCAAGCCGCGCGGCGACGCGACAAAGGCGCTTGCCGGCGCAGCCGTGCGTCACGATGCCGACTATGGCGTCCCGATCGAATATCACAACCCGATGGAGCTCTACGCGTCGACGGTGCTCTGGCGCGAGGGCGGCAAGCTCGTGGTCTACGACAAGACCCAGGGCGTGCAGAATGTGCAGCGCTACGTCTGCAGCGTGTTCCAGCTGAAGGAGGACGACGTCCAGGTGATGTCGCCGTTCGTCGGCGGCGCGTTCGGCTCCGGGCTGCGGCCGCAATACCAGGTGGTGCTCGCCGCCATGGCCGCGCTGAAGCTGAAGCGCGCGGTGCGCGTCGTGCTCAGCCGCGCCCAGATGTATGGCCTGTGCTATCGCCCTGCGACGATCGAGCGGCTGGCGCTCGGCGCCCGTGAGGACGGTACGCTGGCGGCGCTGACGCACGAGGCCGTTGCGATGACCTCGCAGCACGAGGCGTTCTCGCGCAACGACATCGGCTGGGGCGATGTGCTCTACACCTCCGCCACTTCGCGCGCGACGCACCGCCTCGCCAAGCTCGACGTGCCGACGCCCGGCGACATGCGCGCGCCCGGCGCCGCCAGTGGCATCTACGGGCTGGAATGCGCGATGGACGAGCTCGCCGTCGCGCTGAAGATGGATCCTCTCGAATTGCGCCTGCGCTGCTATTCCGATCGGGATCAGGACAAGGATCTGCCGTTCTCCAGCAAGCGGCTGAAGGAGTGCTATCAGCAGGGCGCCGAGGCGTTCGGCTGGTCGAAGCGCAATCCCGAGCCGCGGTCGATGCGTGATGGCCGAGAACTCGTTGGCTGGGGCATGGCGAGCGGCGCCTGGGAGGCACTGCAGATGCCGTTCGCGACGCGGATCATGATGACGGCGAATGGACATGTCGAGGTGGCGAGCGCGACCTCCGATATCGGCACCGGCACCTACACGATCATGGCGCAGGTCGCCGCCGACATGCTCGGCGTGCCGCTCGACAGCATCAATGTGAAGCTGGGCGACTCCACGCTGCCCAAGGCGCCGGTAGAGGGAGGTTCGTGGACCGCAGCCTCGATCTCGCATGCGATCGTCAACGCCGCCGATGATATCCGGGCGGAGCTGTTGAAGATCGCGCACACCATCCCGGGCTCGCCGTTGCAGGGGCTCACCGCCGACGAAGTGACGCTCGCCGATGGCGCCATCGTCGCCATCTCCGATCGCAGCCGGTCGTTGGCGATGTCGGACGTGATGCGTCACGGTGGCAAGGACCGCATCGAGAAGGAGCGCGGCTCGGATTTCGAGGACGACGACAAGCACGCCCACAACGCCCACTCGGCGGTTTTCGCCGAAGTGAAGGTCGACGAGGAGCTCGGCGTCATCAGAGTGACGCGCATCGTCAATGCCGTCGCCGCCGGGCGCATCCTCAACACCAAGACGGCTTCGAGCCAGATCATGGGCGGGGTCGTCATGGGCATCGGCATGGCGTTGCACGAAGAAGCCCAGATCGACCAGCGGTTCGGGCGCATCATGAACGCCAACATCGCCGAATATCACATGCCGGTGAATGCCGACGTTCACGATATCAAGGTGATCTTCGTCGACGAGGAGGATCGCATCATCAACAAGATGGGCATCAAGGGCGTCGGCGAGATCGGCATCGTCGGCGTCGCCGCGGCGATCGCCAACGCGGTCTATCACGCCACCGGAAGGCGCATACGGGATTTGCCGATCACGCTGGACAAGCTGGTGGGGTGAACCGTCTTCTCTCGGCCATAATGGCGCCGGAGCGAGCCGCGCTCGCCACACCGTCTCCCTTGTTGGTGCCGTTTCGAAACATCTCTCCATTCTTCCGCCCCACGCCGTCCGAAATCTCGGAGAAGGATGCGCCGCCCGCGAGAGGGCGATCATCGTGGGCGTGAGGCGGGAGAAGCATGGTCGAGATCGACGTCGCGGCTTTCGTGAGATCCTGTACCCCCGCCACCATCCGCCTGATGATGCTGTGCGCGGCGCTCGGCCTGTCGGGCTGCGCCACGGCGCAGATGACGCAGAGCGGCGCGCTCGCATCCTATCAGTCGCTGGCGGAATCGAACGGCCTGCTCGCCAAGTCGCAGCTCAACGTCGACAAGGACAATGTGCTCGCGGCCCAGACCGTGCGTATCATGCCGACATCCTTCTCGGGCCAGGCCGGCGCGGTGCTGACGGACCAGCAGCGGCAGCTCGTCGCCAATGCCGTCGACCGCGCGCTGTGTCTCAACCTGAGCGAACGCTTCACGGTCGTGGCGCCCAATCAGAGGGCCGATCTGACGACGCGCACCTTCATCACCCAGGCGACGCCGACCGATCCGGTCGCCGCCGGTGCGTCGAAGGTCGTGTCGGCCGTGCCGGGCGCGCTCGGCGTTCCCGTTCCGGTGCCGCGGCTGCCGATCGGGCTCGGCAGTCTCACGATCGAGGCTGAGGCACTCGACCGCAAGGGCCGGCAGCAGGCCGCAATGGTATGGGCGCGCGGCGCCAATTCGTTCACCAACTCGCCGGTGCTGTCGCAGGCCGGCGATGCCTATGATTTGGCAGGTTCGTTCAGCGCCGATTTCGGCCAGATGCTGGTGACCGGCGAGACCCCGTTCGGAAAGGTGCCGAAGCTGCCGTCGATCGAACGGATCGGCGCGGCGCTCGGCGGCAAGCCGAAGAACGCGGCGTGCGAGGCGTTCGGCAGGGATCCCGGGGTCATCGGCATGGTCGCCAACCGTCTGGGCGCACCGCCGGAATGGGTCGACAAGGGCGCTGTGCCAAGGGACGCACAGGCGAGCACGCAGATCGCGAAGCAGTAGCGGTCATCTGCATCCGCATGCCGCCGTGGGAATGCGAGACGCGGCCGCGTCGGAAAGCATAAGCGCGCAGCTGGTGCTGGCACACCTCGGATCGGGGCGGCGGCCGGTGTGCGCTACTCCGCCGCCTCGCTCTTGCCCTCGATCAGCAGCACGTCGAGGCTCTCGATCTCCTGCATCGCGCGGCCGGCGATGCCCTGCAGGTCGCCATACAGGCCCGCCGTCGAATCCAGCACGCTGCGCAGTTGCTCCTCGCGCTTGGCCCACAGCCGCATCATGGTCTTGCGCTCGCGGTCGAGATCCGACTGCATCTCGGTGAAGCGCTCGACGATGGCGTCGATGCGGTGGCGGAAGCGGGGCCCCGTGAGATAGGCGTAGACCATCTCCATCTTGGTCTGCTGGCCCTCCTGCGCGAGCTTACTGCAGGCGACGTCGATCAGCGACTGCCGCAGTGCCAGCGACAGTGGCAGCGCGAAGCGCGGCTCGGCGACCCAGACGCCGTCGATCAGGTCGAAGCCGTCGACCCCCTTGGGCAGCGCGCTCGAGACGATCAGCGCGATGTCGGCCTTGGCGGCGCGCAGGTCGTCGCGCAGCTTCACCAGCCAGCCATCGCTCCAGTTCTTGGTGCGCTTGGATTCCCACAGAATCGCGCCGCAGGCCTGGCCACCGGGGCCGACCACGCGATGGATCACGTCGCCGCCGAACTCGCCCTTCGGAACCGGCTCGACCAGGTCGCGGGGAAAGCGCGCGCGCAGTTGTGACTCCAGCTCGATCTCCAGTGCCTCGCCCTGCAGCTGCTGCGAGCCCTGCTCGGCCTTGCGGCGAAGCTCCTCGATCTGGCGCTGCATGCCTGCGATCTGGGTCTCCTTCTCGGCGACCTTGGCCTTCAGAGACTCCTCCGCCTCGAGCCGCGCCTTGTCGCGCACCGCGACGAGATTTTCCTGCACCTTGGTCTCGATGGTGAGATCGAGCTCGCGGCGGGCCTCGTCGAGCTCACGCTGCTTGCGCATCATCTCCGCCTGCGCCTTCTGCGCATCCGCCAGCTTGGCGTCCTTGCTGACGATGGCCTCGTGCAGCTCGGCGAGCTGGCGATCGCGGTTGCCCATCTCGTCGGCCACCGCCTGTCGTGCCTTCTCGGCCTCGGCCTGCGCGATCGCAGCGCGTTCGGCCTTCAGCTTGGTGGCGACCTGCTGGTCGATCGCAGCCTTGGCCTGTGCGATCTGCTCCTGCGCGGCCTTGAGCTGCGCCTCGCGGCGGCCGAAATCGGCTTCTTTCGCCTGGAGCTGCCTCTCGAACTGCCGGCGCGTCTCCGCGATCAGGGGCGCTGCGAGCTGCTCGGTCAGCTTGATCTCGGTGCGGCAGGAGGGGCAGACGATCTGAGGATCGGTCATGATTCGCTTCCTTCCATGAAAGCCGAATCTAACCGGCCGCCGCGTGGCGTTTAACCCACGCGAACGGCTTATCCCACGCAATTATCCGCGATTCACGCCCCGTGCGGCGTGGCCTCGGACGTCGCCGTCGTGTCCGGCGCCTTGATGCGGAACCAGGCGACGTAGAGCGCCGGCAGGAACAGCAAGGTCAGCACCGTGCCGACGATGATGCCGCCCATCATCGCATAGGCCATCGGACCCCAGAACACTTCGCGCGCGATCGGGATCAGCGCCAGCGAGGCCGCGGCCGCCGTCAGCATGATCGGCCGCATGCGGTGCTCGGTCGCCTCCATCACGGCCTCCCACGGCGGCCGTCCTTCTTCGCGCAGATGCTCGATCTGCACGATCAGGATCACCGAGTTTCTGATCAGGATGCCGATCAGCGCGAGCACGCCGAGGATGGCGACGAAGCCCAGCGGCGCGCCGCTCGGCAGCAGTGCTGCGACGACGCCGATCAAGGCCAGCGGGGCCACCGCGAACACCAGGAACAGCCGCTGGAAGCTCTGCAGTTGCAGCATCAGGATGGTGGCCATGGTGAACAGCATGATCGGGACGACCGCGATGATCGGCGCCTGGCTCTTGGCGCTCTCCTCGACGCTGCCGCCGGTGACGACCTTGTAGCCGGCCGGAAGCTTGGCGTCGAAGGCCGTGATCGCCGGCTTGAGCTGATCGACCACCGTGTTCGGCTGCACCTGATCGATCACGCTGGCCTTCAAGGTCAGCGTCGGCTGGCGCGAGCGGCGCCAGATCTCCGGCTGCTCGATCTGGTAGCGCAGGGTCGCGAGCGCCGCGAGCGGGATCGACTGGCCGTTGGATCCGGAGAGCTGCAGGTCGCGCAAGGTCTCCAGCGACTGCCGTTCCTTGGCCTGGGCGCGGCCGCGTACGTCGATCAGATAGATGTCGTCGCGCACCTGGGTGATCGAGGTGCCGTCGAGCACGCTGTTCAGCGCATTCGCGATGTCCTCCGAGGTGACGCCGAGCTGGCGCGCCTTGTCCTGCAGCACGTCGACCTTCACGACGCGCGCCGGCTCCATCCAGTCGAAGATGACCGCCCCGAGATGGCTGTTGCCGCGCAGGACGCCGGCCAATTCCTGCGCGATCTCGCGCACCTTGGCGACATCGGGCCCGCTGACGCGATACTGCACCGGGCGGCCGACCGGCGGGCCGATGTCGAGCAGATGCACATAGGCGTCGGTGCCGGGGAACGTCTTGGTCAGATAGGCCTGCAGTTTGGCGCGGGCGCGGTCGCGCGCCTCGAGGCTCCTGGTGACGATGATGATCTGGCCGAACGACACGTCGGCCGGCTGCACGTCGAACGACAGCACGAAGCGCTGGGCGCCGGAGCCGACATAGGTCGACCAATGGTCGATGTCGGGATTGCCCTTCAGCGCCTCCTGCTCGAACTGCGCCATCTGCGCGTTGGTCTCGGCGATCGAGGAGTTCTGCGGCAGGTTGAAGTCGATCACCAACTCGGTACGGTCGGAGGAGGGGAAGAACTGCTGCTGCACGAAGCGCATGCCGAACACCGACAGCCCGAAGATCAGGACCGTGGCGACGATCGTGGTCCAGCGGTTCCGCATGCAGGCATTGAGCATGGCGCGGAAGATCCGCGTCAGCCGGCCGCCCTCGGCATGGTGACTCGGCAAGGTCGCGGGCAGGATGGTGACGCCGAGCAGCGGCGCGAACAGCACGGCGACGATCCAGGACACGACCAGCGACACCGCGATCACGACGAACAGCGTGAAGGTGAACTCGCCGGCGGCGCTGTTGTTGAGGCCAATCGGAATGAAGCCCGCGACCGTCACCAGCGTTCCCGTCAGCATCGGGAAGGCGGTGGAGGTGTAGACGTAGGTTGCGGCCTTGCGCAAGGAGTCGCCGACCTCGAGCCGCGCCACCATCATCTCGACCGCGATCATGGCGTCGTCGACCAAGAGGCCGAGCGCGATGATCAGCGCGCCCAGCGAGATGCGCTGCAGCGAGATGCCGGTGTAGGCCATGAACAGGAAGGTGATGGCGAGCACCAGCGGGATCGAGATCGCGACCACGAGGCCGGCGCGGACGCCGAGGCTGACGAAGCTGATCGCGAGCACGATGATCACGGCCTCATAGAGCGCCTTGGTGAAGCCGCCGACGGCTTCCTCGACGATCTTGGGCTGGTCCGAGACGAGATGCACGCCGACGCCGACCGGCAGGTCGGCGATGACCTTGGTCATCTCCTCCTTCAGCGCCTCGCCGAAATCGAGCAGATTGGCGCCGGCCTTCATGCCGATGGCAAGCCCGATCGCCGGCTGGCCGTTGAAGCGGAACAGCGACGTCGGCGGGTCCTCATAGCCGCGGGTGATGGTGGCGACGTCGGTGAGCGGGAAGAAGCGGTCGTTGATGCGCAGGTTGATCGCCTTGAGGCTCTCCTCGGAGGTGAACTGGCCGGAGACGCGTACGGCGACGCGCTCGGGGCCGGCCTGCAGCACGCCGGACGGCGACACCGCATTCTGCGCCTGGAGCGCCGTCAGGATGGTGCGCTGGTCGATGCCGAGCGCGGCCACCTTGCGCGGCGAGAATTCGAGATAGATCACCTCGTTCTGCGCGCCGACGATGTCGACGCGGCCGACATTGGGCACGGTCAGCACCTTGGCGCGAACCTCCTCGACGCGGTCGCGCAGCTGGCGCTGGCTGAGGCCGTCGCTGGTGAAGGCGTAGATGTTGCCGAACACGTCACCGAAGCGGTCGTTGAATCCCGGCCCGACGACGCCGGACGGGAAGTCGCCCCTGATGTCGTTGATCAGGTTGCGCACCTGCAGCCAGGTCGGGACGACGTCGCGTGCCTTGGTGGTGTCGCGCAGATTGACGAACACGGTGGTCTGGCCGGGCACCGTCAGGCTCTTGGTGTAGTCGAGCGCCGGCAGCTCCTCCAGCTTCTTCTCGATGCGGTCGGTGACCTGGCGCGTCATCTCCTCGGCGGAGGCGCCGGGCCATTTGGCCTGGATCAGCATCGTCTTGATCGTGAAGGACGGATCCTCCTCGCGGCCGAGATGCACGTAGGAGAAGAGGCCCGCAGCCATGAAAGCGATCATGAAATACCAGACGAGCGAGCGGTGCTCGAGCGCCCAGTCGGAGAGGTTGAAGGACTTCACGGCTGAGATTCCTGATCGATGCGGACGGACTGGCCATCCTTGAGACTGTGCACGCCGGCGGTGACGACGCGCTGCCCGGCTTCGAGGCCGCCGGTGACGCGGACGCTGCCGTCCTCGTTGCGGGCGATCGTGATTTCCTGTCGCTTCACCGTCTTGCTGGTAGCGTCGACCAGCCAGACGAAGCTCTTGTCGTTCTGCTCGAGCACAGCCGAGCGCGGCAGCCGGATGACGGTCTTCTGCTCGATATCGAGCGAGGCGGTCACCGTGGTGCCGAGCCGCATGATCTCGGGCGGATTGTCGAGCGTGATGCGGATGCGGCGCGTGCGCGTGGTGGCGTCGGCGCGCGGCGCGATCTCGCGCACCTTGCCGGCGGCGCTGACGCTGGGATCCACCTGTAGCCGCACGGTGAACGGCGTGCCGGCCTGCAAGGCCCCGGCAATGTCGTCGCCGACATCGATCACGGCCTCGCGGATGTCGGGCCGCGCCACCGTGACGACGCTCTGTCCCGGCGAGACGACCTGGCCGACCTCCGCGCCGACCGCGGTGACGATGCCGGCGAAATCCGCCTTGAGCTGGGCGTAGCCGAGCTGCTCACGCGCCTTGGCGAGATTGGACTGCGCCTTGACGACGGAGGCCTGGGCGGCCGCGCGCGACTGCTCGGCGCTCTCCAAGGTCGCCTTGGTGGTGGCGTCGGTTTCCAGCAGGGTGCGCTGCCGGCCCTCGGTGCCGGTCGCATTGGTCAGTTGCGCCTGGCTGCGCGAGACCTCGGCGGCCGAGGCACGCACGGCGAGCTCGAGCGCGGCCGGATCGATCGCCGCGACGACCTGGTCCTGCTTGACCATGTCGCCGACATAGACGGGCCGGGCGATCAGCCGTCCGAGCACGCGGAAACTGAGATCGGCCTTGTAGCGCGGCTCGATCGTGCCGGTGACGGCCGAGCCGTTGGCCGCCTGCGGCTCGATCTTCATCGACAGCACCGGCCGGACCGGCTCGGGAGCGGCGGCCTTTTCGTTGCAGCCGGCGAGCAGAGCGAGCGCGCCGAGCGGAAGAACACAACGCATGGGCGTCATCACGACCGCTTCTCCTCGTTGAATGCGATCTGTTGGCCGACGCTGAGCAGCTTGCCGCCATCGGTCACGACGCGGTCACCCGGTTGCAGCCCGGCCGACACCACGATCGCGCCGGTCTCGTAGTCCTCGATCGTGATCGGCTTCAGCGACACGGTCTTGTCGGCGGCATCGACCAGCCACACCGCCGGCGTCTTGCCGGCCGCGGTGAGCGCGCTCCAGGGCAGCACAATGCGTTGCTCCGGCTTGATGAAGCCGGTGACGCTGACAGCGCTGCCGAGGATCATCTCGGGCGGCGGATTTTCGATTGCCATCTTGACACGGACGGTCCCGGATTTGGGATCGATGGTCGGCGAGACTTCGCGCACTTGACCCTTGGCCGTCACTGAGGGATCCGAGAGCAGCGCAATCGCGGCCTTGGTGCCGTCGAACTTCAACGACAGCGCCGCCTCGTAGACGTCGACCACGGCATCGCGATCGCCGTCACGCGCGAGCGTGAACACGGACTGCGCCGCCTGCGCCACTTGGCCGACCTCGATATTGCGCGCGGTGATCGTGCCGTCGGCGTCGGCGCGCAACTCGGTGAAGGTCAGCGCGTCCTTGGCGGTGTCGCGCTGGGCCTTGGCGGATTCCAGCGAGCCTTCCGCCGTCCGCAGCGTCTCCTGGGCCTGGTCGAAGGTCGCGCGCGTCGTGAAGCCGCTGGAGAGCAGCGTCTGCTGCCGATTGAAGTTGGAGGTCGCGACCTTCACCTGCGACTCCGCGGCGGTCACGGCGGCCTCGGCGGAATCCAGGTCGGCCTGCTGCTCGGCCGGATCGATCCTGGCGAGCAACTGTCCGGCCTTGACGTGCGCGCCGACCTCGACGAGCCGCTCCGTGACGCGGCCGCTGACCCTGAACGACAGGTCGGCGAGCACGCGCGCCTGGACGTCGCCGGTCAGCGTGATCGATTGCCGGCGCTCCGACAGCTTGACCACCTCGGTTCGCACCAGCCGGGACGGCGGTGCGGTTGCGGCCGTTTTCTGCTCGCAGCCGGCCAGCAGCAGGCCGACGGCAGCACAGCCGGCCGCGGTCAGCAGGCGTGAGCCCGGCGCCCGAAGGAAGGGGAATCCTGTGAATGGAGACATGGTCGTATCTTCGGCCCGGTTGGGTGGTGGCGATCATTCCCGTCCTGCCGCGCAAGCACGCAAGGACCGGAAAGCGCCTGTTGGTCGTCAGCAGCGCGCAGAACCCGCGCAGCCGCCCGCCGTTGCAGGCAAGGTTCACGCGAAAGTTGAACACCATCCTCTTGACAGTGCGTGAATTAGACAATCAAATCTAGAATAATTCGTCTAGTAACATTCTCGTGGCGGTTTCGAATTCCCCCTGTGCGGGTTGCCGGGCGCTCCCGTTGGGACATCGGCCATCGCTGCCGCCGCGGTGAGCCAAGGCATGACGCGAACGTGCGACGCAAAGCTGCGACTGACCTGAATGACCCCGCGCGCACGACATCACGTGCGCCGCGCCAGGCGCGGGGCCGTGAGCGGCGCGAGCAGCTGCTCGACGCCGCAGCCGCCATCATCGCCGAGTCCGGGATTGGTGCCGTCAGCATGCATGCCGCGGCCCAGCGCGCCGGCGCCTCGATTGGCTCGGTCTATCATTTCTTCCGTGACAAGGATCAGATGCTGGATGCGCTCGCCGAACGTCACGATGCCGAGCTGCAGCCGGCATTCGATCGCGTGCTGCAGCGGAGCGATGCGGAATGGGCAGCGTTGGCGCCCGCCGAGGTCATCGAGCAACTGATCGGCTGGGCGATCCGCTACTTCGTCCGCAATCCCGATGCGCTGGCGACGCTCGATCTGCACGACCAGACCGTGCATGCCGAGTTCAGGGCCGTCATCGACCGCGTCATGCGCGCCAGGCTTGGCGACGAACTGGGCAAACAGGCGGCCACTACGCTCGATGCCGTCGTGCTCGGCACCCTGCTGTTCACGCGCGAGCAGGATCCGCGCAGTCGCGACATCGTGGTCGCCGCGTTGCCGGAGATGATGGCTACCTATCTGAACGCTCTCGAGGCGAAGCGGAAGCGGACGAAGGCATGAGGTACAGGCGGCGTATCGATGCGATCAGGGCAGCTATTTGAACGGCCACGCGCTGCTCTTCCGATGCATCGCCACTGTGCGCGGCGTCGCCGTGTCCGCGATCGGCTGGGCCGGAAGGACGATCTGGTCGTCGACGTTCCAACGATCGAGCTCGTAGCGCCATTTGCCATTCTCCGATGTGCGATAATCGCAGTCCTTCAGCGCGCGATCGCGAGACGGTGGATCGATGACCGTAGACGTCGTTCGGCGCTGGCGACGATGCTGACGATCAGGCGGAACGACGAGGCCGGCGCGGACGTACGCATCCCGCTCATCGCACGGGGCCCGCCGGCGACGGCGTGTCGACATGATCCATCGTCGTCATCGACACCGGCTGCGGCTCGTCGATGAGAGCGGAGCGATCGCGACGACGTGCCAGACGCCGCTCGCTGCTCCGGTCGCGCCTGATGGCGATCCCTTCGACCAGCCGGGCCACGACGCCGACCACGGCAAAGCTCAAGAGCAGCGAGATGCACAGCAGCCCCAGATAGAGCTTCAGCACCGAGCTTGCGAAGCAGGCAAGCGCGATGAGCGCGACAATGGCCAGCCGGCCTTTGACGGAGATCGACATGATGGGGCGTTTCGCTGGTAGCTGATTGTGGGCGCCACTCTAACGCCATGTTTTCTGCCGCCAAGCCGCGTCCCAATGGGTGGTAAATTTTGCCGCAAGGTCATGACGACAATCGGATGTGCTCCAGCTCAATCGTCGTCGCACGCGTCGCAGTTCAACTCCGCGTTGCGAAGATCCGGTTGTCCTTGTGCCGGCTTCTCGCATTCGTCGTGGGGAACCGAAGCGAGCATCCATCGTCGCCGGGGTCCGGTCTTCCCTGCGCCCTCTCGTTACGATGAGGGCCGAGATATCGCACGATCCGGGCGCATCGCGTCGCGGCAACGCGAAGCCGCGTCATCTCTCCGAGTAACGGATCAAATGCGTTTCTGCGCATCAGTACCCGACGAGACCGGCTGTTTGAGATGGCCAGCAAGACGATCGGCAGACGTGCTGCTACTGCGCGCTGGCCCACGCCGCAAGCACGGCGCGCTCCTCGCCGGTGATCTCGGTGATGTTGCCGGGCGGCATCGCGTTGGACCAGGCGGCGTTGCGCGCGATCAGCCGCGCATTGCGCTGGATGTGCTCGGCGGTGTCGAGCCGCACGCCCCGGGGCGCGCTGACGATGCCGTCCCACACCGGCTCGGCGGCATGGCACATGCTGCAGCGGGAGGTCACGATCTCCTCGACCTGCGCGAAACTCGGCTGTGCCGTTGCGGCGACCTTGGCGTCGCGTGGGCCGGCCGCGGACAGCAGCAGGATGCCGATCATGCCGGCGGCGGCCACGCCCCACACCCACCATGGCGACGGGTTGCCCTTGTGACGCTCGTTGAAGAAATGCCGGATGACGGGTCCGAGCGCGAGCACGATGGCGACGATCACCCAATTGTAGCGGGTGCCGAACAAGAGCGGATAGTGATTGCTGATCATCAGCACCACCACCGGCAGGGTCAGATAGTTGTTGTGGACCGAGCGCTCCTTGCCGGCCTTGCCAAGCTTGGGATCCGGCGCCTCGCCGGCGAGCAGCGCGGCGACGATCTTCTTCTGGTTGGGGATGATCACCGCGAACACGTTGGCTACCATGATGGTGCCGATGATGGCGCCGATCTGGTTGAAGGCGCCGCGGCCGCTCAGCACGTGGGTGAAGGCGTAGGTGAGCGCGACGAGGAAGATGTAGCCGCCGATCGCGAATGGCAGTTCGTGCCGGGCAAGGCCGCTGCGGCAGGCGGCCTCGTAGAGCAGCCACGCCAGCGCCAGCGAGCCGAAGCTGAACAGGCCGGCCTGAAGGGGCGTGAGATCGAGGATCGACTTGTCCACCAGGAACAGGTCGGCGTTGAGATAGTACACCACGATCATCAGCACGAAGCCGGACAGCCAGGTGGTGTAGGCCTCCCATTTGAACCAGGTCAGCTCGCTCGGCATCTGCGCCGGGGCCACCAGATATTTGACGATGTGGTAGAAGCCGCCGCCATGCACCTGCCAGGCCTCGCCCATCACGCCGGTCGGCAGGCCCTCGCGCGGCCTCAGGCCGAGGTCGAGCGCAATGAAGTAGAACGAGCTGCCGATCCAGGCGACGGCGGCGATCACGTGCAGCCAGCGGAAGATCAGGCTCAGCCATTCCGATATGATCGAAGCCCACATCGTGCGCTCATCTCCTTCGACAGGGCAAGTCCAGAGCCGAGTGCCTGCGTCTCATCTGTGGCATCGATCGCATCTGATTTCCAGCGCGTCGCTGTGGCAGTCAGTGCACAACAGATTAGCTGTCATGCGCGCGTGATGCGGTGGACTCCGGTGGCGCGATTGCGTTCAATGTGGCGGTCTGACAAGCGGGACGGGCGGAATGACGAGACTGGTTCTGATCATGCTGGTGCTGGGACAGTTCGCTAGTGTGCCTCTGGCGGCGGCGCAGACCGCACCCAAGCAGAGCACGGCCAAGCGCGCCGATGCCTGCGCGCCGATCGGACGAACCGAGGACGGCAAGCTGGTCTATGCGATGAAATGCGAGAGCATCCCCAAGCCGGTCGCTCCCGCCGCCCCGCCACAGGCGGCCGCCCAGCCGTCGGAGCCGGCTGCGGAACCGGAGCCCGAGACCCGGCGGAGCGGCGTGTTCGGTTGGTCGTACGATCGCCGACCCAAGCCATAGCGCAGCCGTTTCCCCAGACCGGCTCATTCGCCGAATTTCTCCTGCAACTGCGGAAGCAGCCGGTCCGGCTTGAATGGCACGACCGCGAAGCGGATGCCGGTCGCAGCGCGCAGCGCGTTGCCGAGCGCGGCGGCGACCGGATTATAGGGGCTCTCGCTCATCGACTTCGCCCCCAATGGGCCGATCGTGTCGTGGGTGTCGGCAAACAGCACCTCGGTGCGCGGCACGTCGGCATAGGACGGCAGGTGATAGTCGCGGAAGCGCGGATTGATCACGCGGCCCATGTCGTCGATCACGATCTCCTCGTACAGCGCGGCACCGAGCGCTTGGGCCACGCCGCCCTCGACCTGGCCCCGGCACTGCATCGGATTGGCGACCCGGCCGGCATCCGCGGCCTGCACGCTCTTGAGGATCCTGATCTCGCCGGTCCCCTTGTTCACAGCGACGCGAAAGCCCTGGACGTTGAACGCGACCGAGCGCGGCGTGCCCTGCGAACTGCCGCTCGCGGTGAGCGGCGATCCGCTGGCGTTCGCGAGCTCGGCGAAAGCGAGACGGTGTGCGCCGCAGGTGATTGCATCATCGGCGATCACGCAGGCGCCGGGAGCGACGTTCCACCTGTCGGCAGCGAACCGCTTGATCGTCTCGGCCAGCGCCTCGGCCGCAGCCTGGGTCGCGCGTCCCGCGACGAAGGTGCCTGTCGAGCCATAGGCGCCGGTGTCGTGGCCGCCATGCGCCGTGTCGGACTGCTTCAGCGTGATGCGATCGACGGTGGTGCCGAGCACGGTCGCGGCGATCTGGCGATGGACGGTGCTGGTGCCGTTGCCGAATTCGGCGGTGCCGACGGTGAGCACGAAGCCGCCGTCGTCGCGCAGGCTGACGGTGGCATCGGCGATATGGCCATCGGGCGGCACGGTGTCGATCATCGTCAGCGCGATGCCATCGCCCTTCAGCCACTCGGCCGCCAGCTCCGGCGTCGGCGTGGCCTCGGCCATCGCGCGCTCGACCAGATCAAGGCACTGGTCGAGCCCGTAGGAGCCGTACAGCACGTCGCTGGGCTCCGATGCCGGCGGCGCCAGCATGGCATCGCCCAGCCTGACGATGTTGCGGCGTCGCATCTCGAAAGCGTCGATGCCGAGCTGCCGCGCGAGCTCGTCGATCGCGGCTTCGACCGCGAAGGTGGTTTGCGGCAGGCCGTAGCCCCGATAGGCGCCGGCCGGCACCGTGTTGGTGTAGACGGCGAGGCCGTCGACCTTCTTGTTGGGACAATTGTAGACCGAGATCGACTCGGCGCAGGCATGGAACAGCACGGGCCCGGCATGATTGCCGTAGGCGCCGGTGTTGGAAAGAACATCGAGCTGCAGCGCGGTCAGCTTGCCATCCTTGTCGGCGCCGGCCTTGACCGTGACGCGCATCGGATGCCGCGTCGAGGTCGCGATGAACTGCTCCTCTCTGGTGAATTCGAGCTTCACGGGGCGCTTTGTCTTCAGCGCGGCGAGCGCGAGGATGTCCTCGACGAACATCTCCTGCTTGCCGCCGAAGCCGCCGCCGACGCGCTCGCAGAACACGCGGACATTATCGGGCGCGAGGTCGAAGATCTCGCACAGCGCCCGTTTCGTCAGGAACGGCACCTGCGTGCTGGAACGGACGGTGAGCACGCCCTTCTCGTCGAGCCAAGCGAGACCGCCGTGCGTTTCCAGCGCCGCATGCTGCACGCGCTGGGTGGTGAAGGTGCCTTCATAGGTCGCGGCGGCGGACGCGAGCGCGGCGGCGACGTCGCCGAACTCGCCATGGGTCTCGGCGACGATGTTGCGGGCGACGTCCGCGATGCGATGCGCGCTGCCACGGCCGGCGTGAATGACCGGCGCGCCGGGCTCGATCGCGTCAGCGGGATCGACCACGGCAGGCAGGATCTCGTAGTCGACGACGAGACACCGACAGGCCTCTTCGGCCGCTGCCTCGGTCTCGGCGACGACGGCCGCGACCTTCTGGCCGATGAAGCGCACGACATCGTCGAGCACGCGGGTGTCGGCCGGATCCATCCACGCCTGCTCATGGCGCGCGGTGGAGAACAGAGCCGCCGGCGCATCCTCGTGCGTCAGCACCGCATGCACGCCGGGCACGGCCAGCGCAGACCTCTTGTCGATGCCGACGATGCGCGCATGCGCGTGCGGCGAGCGCGCGAGCTTGACGTGCAGCAGGCCTTCGACCGTCGTGTCGAAGGTATAGCGCGCCCGGCCGCGTACGACGTCGGGGCCGGCGGGGGCGGGCAGGCTGCGTCCGAAGGCTTCGCCGGCTGTGACCTGCTCGACATGAACGTGGCCGAGCAGCGCGTCCTCGATGGCGCGATAGCCGGTGCAGCGGCACAGATTGCCCTTCAGCGCCGCGCCGAGATCCTTCTTCTGCGCCTGGTTCAACGAGGCGCAGGTGACGATCATGCCGGCGGTGCAGAAGCCGCATTGGAACGCCTGCGCATCGAGGAAGGCCTGCTGCATCGGATGCAGGCCGTCATCGGTCGCGAGGCCTTCGACAGTCGTGACCGCCTTGCCATCGGCACGAAAGGCAGGGATCAGGCAGCTGTGCACCGGTTCGCCGTCGAGCAGCACAGTGCAGGCACCGCAATCGCCGGCGTCGCAGCCCTTCTTGACGCCGAAATGGCCGGTGTCGCGCAGAAAGGTCCGCAGGCATTGCCCGGGGCGCGGGGCAGCATCGACCTCCTTGCCATCGACGATCACGCTCATGGCCTGAAGCCCGCGAGCTCGGCGCGGATCTCCTCGGCGAGGCGCAGAGTCATCGCCTTGCGCCAGGCGGGCCTGCCATGAACATCATCATGATACGACGCGTCTGGGATGCTGCCGAGAATGCCGGCGCGCAATTCGGTTGGGTCGGGCATCGTGGCAAAGCGCAGCTGCTGCGGCTTGATAGTCGATCCGGTTACCGTGAGCAGCAGGTCGCCGCTGCGGCCCGAGGTGCCGATCAGCAGCGCGCCGGAGCGTCCGACCGGGGTGAGGGCGATCTGGCGGAAGGCAGTGCGGCGCTTCAGCGCGGCCAGCGGAACGTCGATCTGGCGCAGCAGATCTCCAGGCGCGAGCACGTTGCTGTTGTTTCCGGTGACGAAGTCGGTGACCTGGATGCGCTGCTCGCTGCCGTCGTTCTTCCAGATCGTGCAGACGCCCTCGAGCGCGGCGAGCAGCGAGATCATCGGCCCGGCTGGCAGCGACATGCAGAGATTGCCGCCCACGGTCGCCGTCTTCCAGATCTTGAACGAAGCGAGGAACGCGCGGCAGCATCGATCGATCAGCGGCGCCGCGATCCACTCGGCCGGGCAGGGCAGCGCGTCCAGATCGGCGACGCTGCAGGTCGCGGCGATGCACAGGCCCTGATCGCTGATGCTGAGAGACGGCCAGGCGAGATCGTGGAGATCGATCAGCCGCGACAGGCGCGGCTGCGGTTCCGAGAAAAGCCACGTGCCGCCGGCCAGCCAGGCATCGCCTGCCTGCCAGCTGGGCAGCTCGGCCCGCGTCCTCGGGCGCACGACCGCCGTGATGGTGTTCAGATCCATGGTGAAGCCAGCTCGTGGGCGCAGCCTATCGCGGGTGGAATCCTTGCAAGACCAGCGCCAACTGGCAATAGGATGACGCCGGCCTTCCGCTTGCAAGTTACCGGCACATGCAAACGCCCAATCACCGAGACGAGACAGCCATGAGCACGACGCCGATCTGGATCAAGGACCCGCTCGCCATTCTCGCCGAGGGTGCTGCGCGCGGTGTCGTCGTCAAGGACGGCCGCATCGCCGAGCTGGTGCCTGCCGGGGCCGAGCCGGCCACCGCTGATGCGGCGATCTATGATGCCAGCGGGCATGTCGTGATCCCCGGGCTGATCAACACCCATCATCACTTCTACCAGACGCTGACGCGCGCGCTGCCGGCTGCGATGGACCGCGAGCTGTTCCCCTGGCTGAAGGCGCTCTATCCGATCTGGGCAAAGCTGACGCCGGAGGCACTGGATGCGGCGGTCACGGTTGCGATGGCCGAGCTGATGCTGTCCGGCTGCACGACGACGACCGATCATCACTACGTGTTTCCGGCCGGCCTCGAGGACGCGGTCGGCATCGAGGTGGCGGCTGCGAAGCGGCTGGGCATTCGAGTGCTATTGACCCGCGGCTCGATGAACCTGTCCGAGCGCGACGGCGGACTGCCGCCGGACAGTGTGGTGCAGGACGAGGATACGATCCTCGCCGACAGCGAGCGCGTGGTCGCGACCTATCACGAGCGCGGGCCGGATGCGATGGTGCAGATCGCGCTGGCGCCGTGCTCGCCGTTTTCGGTCACGGGATCGCTGATGCAGAAGACGGCCGATCTCGCCGACAAGCTCGACGTGCGGCTGCATACCCATCTCGCGGAGACCGAGGACGAGAACCGCTTCTGCGAGGCGATGTTCGGCTGCCGTCCGCTCGACTATCTGGAGAAGCATGGCTGGCTCGGACCGCGAACCTGGCTGGCGCACGGCATCTTCTTCAATGCCGAGGAGATGAAACGGCTCGGCAAGGCCAAGACCGCGATCACTCACTGCGCCTGCTCGAACCAGTTGCTCGCATCCGGCTGCTGCCCGGTGTGCGAGATGGAGGAGGCGGGCGTCGGGATCGGCCTCGGCGTCGACGGCTCGGCGTCGAACGACGGCTCAAACCTGATGCAGGAGGTGCGTGCCGCGTTCCTGCTGCAGCGGGCGCGCTACGGCGTTGGCCGGATCAGCCACAAGGATGCGCTGCGCTGGGCGACGAAGGGCTCGGCCGCCTGCGTCGGCCGGCCGGAGCTCGGCGAGATCGCGGTCGGCAAGGCCGCCGACCTCGCGCTGTTCAAGCTCGACGAGCTGCGCTTCTCGGGTTCAGGGGATCCGATCGCGGCGCTGGTGCTGTGCGGCGCGCATCGCGCCGACCGCGTGATGGTCGGCGGCCGCTGGACCGTGATCGACGGCGCCATTCCGGGGCTGGACGTCGGCGGGCTGATCGATCGGCACAGCGCGGCCGCCAAGGCCATGCGGGGAGGGTGAAGCGCGCAGCGTTGGAAAATATCCGCTCGAGAACTCCCCCCGACGTGTGGGGGGAGTTCTTGCCGGGTGCTGCGTCTACTTGCCCGGCACCTTGTCGTCGACGCCCTTGACGTAGAAGTTCATGCCGAGGATCTGGCCGTCGGCGAGATGGTCGCCGCCCTTGCACTCGATCTCCTTGCCGTCCTGGCCGAGCACCGGGCACTTGAACGGGTGCAGCTTGCCGGCGGTGATCGCGGCCTGGGTCTCCTCGGCCAGCTTCTTCACGTCATCGGGCATGTTGGTATAGGGCGCCATCTCGAACATCTTGGAATCGAGGCCGCCCCAGGTGTCCTCCGACTTCCAGGTGCCGTCGAGCTCGGCCTTGACGCGCGCGATGTAGTAGGGGCCCCAGGTGTCGAGGATCGAGGTGAGCTGCGCCTTGGGGCCGAACTTGATCATTTCGGAGTCCTGGCCGAAGGCGAGCTTGCCGCGCTCGGCTGCGATCTGCATGGCAGCCGGGCTGTCGGTGTGCTGCATGATGATGTCGGCGCCCTGGTCGATCAGTGCCTTGGCGGCGTCGGCTTCCTTGCCCGGGTCGAACCAGGTGTTGGCCCAGATGATCTTGACCTTGATGTTCGGATTGACCGTCTGCGCGCCGATGATGGTGGCGTTGATGCCCGAAATGACCTCCGGGATCGGGAACGAGCCGATATAGCCGAGCACGCCGGCCTTCGACATCTTGCCGGCGATGATGCCCTGGATGTAGCGGCCCTGATACCAGCGCGCCGAATAGGTCGACATGTTCTTGTCGCGCTTGTATCCGGTGGCGTGCTCGAAATGCACGTTGGGATACTTCTTGGCGACCTTCAGGGTCGGATCCATGTAGCCGAACGAGGTCGTGAAGATCAGCTTGTTGCCGGCGCGGACCAACTGCTCGATGGCGCGCTCGGCGTCCGGGCCTTCCGGTACGTTCTCCAGATAGGTCGTCTCGATCTTGTCACCGAGCTCCTTCACCAGCGCCTGGCGCGCGAGCTCATGCTGATAGGTCCAGCCGAGGTCGCCGATCGGTCCGAGATAGATGAAGCCGACCTTCAGCTTGTCGGCGGCGTGCGCCACGCCGGCAATGCTTCCCGCCAGCACCAGCGCGGCGGCAGCCCCCAGAAGCCTTTTCATCATCGTCCATGCCTCCAAACAATCCGGGGAAAACCTCGTGCGCCAGAGCACCGCGCCCCATCGCTGGCGCTCCGGATGATTGGTTCAGCGATCCGGCACGAACACCGTCCCCAGCGCTGCCGGCGCGGTGGAGCCGCCGGTGCGGGCGCGCGACAGCAGCACCAGAACGATCACGGTGGCGAGGTACGGCAGCGCCGACATGAACTGCGAGGGGATGCCGACGCCGGCGCCCTGCGCATGCAGCTGCAGGATCGTCACCGCACCGAACAGGTAGGCGCCGATGACAAGGCGGCCCGGTCGCCAGGATGCGAACACGACCAGCGCCAGCGCGATCCAGCCGCGCCCCGCGGTCATGCCGGGGATGAAGAACGGCGTATAAGCCAGCGGCAGATAGGCGCCGGCGAGCCCGGCGCAGCCGCCGCCGAACAGCACCGCGAGCAAACGGATGCGCAGCACGGGATAGCCGAGCGCGTGGGCGGAGACATGGTTGTCGCCGCAGGCGCGCAGCACCAGGCCGGCACGGGTGCGGTACAGGAACCACCAGACGGCGATGATCAAGACGAGCGACAGATAGACGAACGCATCCTCGCCGAACGCGATACGGCCGACCAGCGGGATGTCGCTGAGGCCGGGAATGGAAAGGTGCGGCGCGGTGCTGATGCGTTCGCCGACAAAGCGCGCGCCGATCAGGCCGGACAGACCGGTGCCGAGAATGGTCAGCGCGAGGCCCGTCGCCACCTGGTTCACGGCGAGGCCGAGGGTCATGAACGCGAAGATCAGCGACATCAGCATGCCGGCGACGATGCCGCACAGCGCGCCGACGATGATCGAGCCGGACAGCCAGGCCCCGCCGAAGCCGCAGGCCGCGCCGACGATCATCATGCCCTCGACGCCGAGGTTGAGGACGCCCGAGCGCTCGGTGACCAGCTCGCCGGTGGCCGCCAGCAGCAGCGGCGTCGATGCGGCGAGCACCGACAGGATGATTGCTTCAACCAGCACCACTTTGCACCTGCCGCGCGGCGAAGACGAGCTTGAAACGGTAGAGGATGAGCGAGTCGCAGGCGAGCACGTAGAACAGCAGGATGCCCTGGAACACCTTGGTCACATCGAGCGGAATCTTCATCGTGATCTGGGCCTGCTCGCCGCCAATGAACGTCAATGCGAGAAAAAGCCCTGCAATGAATATTCCAACCGGATTGAGCCGTCCGAGGAAGGCCACGATGATCGCGGTGAAGCCATAGCCCGGCGAGATGCCAGGCTGCAGATGTCCGATGGGTCCCGCCACCTCGATGATCCCTGCGAGACCGGCCAATGCGCCCGACACGGCGAACGTCAGAAGGATGAGCTGGTTCGCATTGAAGCCGCCGAACCGTGCCGCACGCGGCGCCACGCCCACGACTCGGATCTCGAACCCCTTGATGGTGCGCTCGAGCAGCACGAAGGCGCCGGCAACAACAATCAGTGCGATGATGCTGCCGAGATGCAGGCGTCCGCCCTCGATCAGCACCGGCACGGTGGCGACCGGATCGAACTCCGCCGTGGTGGGGAAGTTGAAGCCGGCGGGATCGCGCCAGGGGCCGCGAACGAGATAGTCGAGCAGGAGATCGGCGACATAGACCAGCATCAGGCTGATGAGGATCTCGCTGGCGCCGAACTTGACGCGGCACAGCGCCGGGATCAGCGCATAGAGCGCGCCGGCTGCGGCGCCTGCGACCAGCATCGCCGGCAGCACCCAGTGTCCCGCTTCGGTGCCTTGCGTCTTCACCGCGATCCAGCTGCCGGCAACGGCCCCGATCAGGAACTGGCCCTCGGCACCGATGTTCCAGGCGTTGGCGAGGTAGCACAGCGACAAGCCGATCGCGATCATGACCAGCGGCGTGGCCTTCACCGCGATCTCCTGCAGAGAATAGCCGTCGGTGAGCGGCGCGATGAAGTAGACGCCGAGCGCGGTGATCGGGTTCTTGCCGAGCACGGCGAACAGCACGCTCATGGTCACCAGCGTCAGTCCGATCGCGATCAGCGGCGAAACCAGCGCGATGGTGCGCGAACGCTCGGCGCGCTTCTCAAGCACGAGCTGCATGCGCCGCCTCCTTCTCGAGGCTGGCGCCACCCATCAACAGGCCGAGCCTTTCCCGCGTCGCCTCCGCGCGTGGCAGCGCCTCCGACAAGTGTCCGTGAAACATCACCGCGATGCGGTCGGCGATCTCGATCAGTTCGTCGAGGTCCTGGCTGGTCACGAGGACGGCAGCGCCCGCGCTGGCGAGATCGATCAGCGCCTGGCGGATGATCGCGGCGGCACCTGCGTCGACGCCCCAGGTCGGCTGGTTGACGACCAGCACCGCCGGCGTGCGCAGGATCTCGCGGCCGACGACGAACTTCTGCAGATTGCCGCCGGACAGGCTCGCCGCTTCCGGATCGCGCTTGGCCTTGCGGACATCGAACGTCTCGGTCGTCAGATCGACCGTCCGCAATGTCGCTGCGGCGTTGATGAAGCCGTGCCGGACCATGTCGCCCGCGGCGTGCCCGGTCAGTAGCGCATTCTCGGACAACCTCATCCGCGGCGCGGTGCCATGCCCCAGCCGCTCCTCCGGCACGAACGCCGCGCCCATCTTGCGGCGCTCGGTGATCGAGAGATTGCCGCAGGCGAGGCCGTCGATGATGATCGCGCCGGGCTCTTTGACGAGGCGTTCGCCGGACAACGCAGCAAACAGCTCGTCCTGGCCGTTGCCGGCGACACCGGCGATGCCGAGGATCTCGCCGCCCTTCAGCTCGAAGGAAATGTTCTTGAGGCCCACGCCATGCAGCTCGCTGGGGGCGAGGGTGAGATCATTGACGACCAGACGCGGCACGGTGGTGCGCCGCTCGGCCGGCGGCTTCACGTCCTTGATCTCGGTCCCCACCATCATGCGCGCCAGCGAGGCAGCCGTCTCCAGCTTCGGATTGCAGGTCGCGACCTTCCTGCCGCCGCGCAGGATGGTGGCAGTGTCGCACAGCCGCTTCACCTCTTCGAGCTTGTGGCTGATGTAGAGGATGGCGCGGCCTTCTGCTTTCAGTCGCTCGAGCACGACGAACAACTGGTCGGCCTCCTGCGGCGTCAACACGGCGGTGGGCTCGTCCAGGATGAGGAATTTCGGATTCTGCATGAGCGCGCGCACGATCTCGATGCGCTGCCGCTCGCCCACCGACAGTTGCCAGACTTCGCGCTTCGGATCGAGCGGCAGTCCGTAGTCGCGCGCGACGTCCGCGAGCCGCGCCGACATGGCCTTGAATGGCTCCTTGCCATCGAGCCCGAGCGCCACGTTCTCAGCCACCGTGAGGTTGTCGAACAGGGAGAAATGCTGAAATACCATGCCGATGCCGAGGGATCGCGCTTCCGCGGGACCGGACAGCGTGATGGGCACACCCTGCCAGCGCAGCTCACCGGCGCTCGGCTGCACCAGTCCGTAGATCGTCTTCACCAGCGTCGACTTCCCGGCGCCGTTCTCGCCGAGCAAGGCGTGAATCTCGCGTGGCCGGATCTCGATGTCGATCTTGTCGTTGGCAACGAAGTCGCCATAGCGCTTGGTCAATCCGATCGTCTGCAGGAGCGGAGGCGTAGGGTTCGGATCGGCCGGCGCGGGGTCAGGCATTTGCTGCGTCATGGGGCAGGGGAATGAAGCTGCCTCAATTGTGATCTAATTTGCCGCGGCGCGTAAGAGGCGAAAAGCGCCATCGTCTGCCCAACTCTTGTCCAAGCGTCCATCGCGCCGCGTTCGGCGAATGCAGTGCGCCAGCGGTTGCAGGCATCACGTCCCGCAATCGGTCGAGCGGAGCGAACGATAAAGTTCTGTGGCAGTTTTGAGACACCGGCCGGAAATCGATCCGCCCGCAGCACGTTGCCCGTTGGATGAGCAGCGTCATCCCATGCGCGTCCAGGGGCGCGCTTGCGCTCGCGCGTTGCCGCGAACGCGCGCGGAAGGCCAGGCGGGGCTTTTCGGAAAAACTTCAGCAATGTGAAGCCGCAAGATCGGGGTCTAGGAGCGTCGTGGCCGCGGCCAATCGTCCCATGCCCAAGCTCGCGACCGATGTCGTCGCCGCTGCAATACGGCGGAACCTTGATCAAACTGCGGGCAAGTCCTGGAGAAAGTTGAGGCTTCTCCCACCCGTGGAACGGCGCAACTGTGCATGCAAGTCGGGAATCGGCGCTTGTCAACTGGGGGTGTTCTGAATGTCGTTACGTCAAACAATCGCGGCGGTCGTCGCAATGGGCGCGGCAGCGCTGACGTCGGTCGGTGCAGCGGGGGCCGCTGACCTGCCCGCCAAGGCGATCGCGAAGAAGGCGCCGGCCGAGGTGCCGTTCTTCCTCGTCGTCGACAATCGCGTCAGCTACTCCTATATCTTCGATGCCAGCCAGCCTGGTGCATGGAGTGTCAACGGCAACGGCACATTCAACGCCAAGACCGCCAAGCAGGTCTACTCGTTCACCCATTTCGACGTCTGGGGTTACGGCACCAACTTCTTCACGATCTCGCTGTTCAAGTCGGACCACAACGACCCCGCTGGGCCTTGCACGCAGACCGGCGGGATCGTGTCGCCCAACGCAGGTTTCGCCTTCACGCCGGCGAGCTGTGCCGGTGCGACCGAGATCTACGGACTGTTCCGCTCGACCTTCGGCTGGAACCAGATCTTCAACACCAAGGCCTTCACGATGGGCCCGCTGCAGAACATTTCGTTCGAGGTGGGCATGGATGCCAATACCGAGAACCGCTATTTCGGGGCCGCCAAACGCGACGTGGTTGCCGGCCTGCAGTTCGCGTTCAACCTGCCCTACAAGGGCTATTTCAACGTCGCTCCCCTGATGTATTGGGAGTTCGCCAACCACAATTCGTTCTCGCAGTGCGGGGCCGGCTGGTCGAACCCCTGCATCAATGACGGCAATACCTCGTTCAAGCCGACCTGGGCCGTCGAGACCAACTACTACATGGATCTCGGTTTCCTGCCGGAGAGCATGCAATTCTTCTCGATCTCGGGCCGCGCCGGCTGGTACGGCAAGAAGGGCACCGACACCGAGCCGCTCCCGGCCAGCGTCGCGAACGGCGTCTATCCGACCAAGGTCGAGTTCAATTCCGAGCCGATCCGCCTGACCTTCGATGCGTCGAAGGCGATGTGGGGTGAGAAGCAGAGCCACCTGATCGACGTCTGGGTGGCCTATCGCTACTGGCAGAACAAGTTCGGCCTCGACCACAACAACGCGGTCGGCTGTTCCGTCGCCGGTGTCGGCGGCACCCGTGTCGCCACGGGCGCCTGCACCGAGTCGTCGCTGTATTCGGGCGTGACCGTGAAGTTCTGATATCGATCGAGCCACGCAAGCAGGCGCCGCGCCTCCGGTCGCGGCGCCTGCCTCATTTGTCCCAGGCTCCCTCATGCAGCGTCGCGGCTTCCTCCTCCAGCAGGGGGCCGACGACTTCGGTCGCACGCTGGCCGCTCGCGAACACGTCGCGGCACGGCAGGTCGAGGGTCGGGTTCTCCGGATGATTGCCGGTAATGCCGCGCAGCCGCCGCTCACTGAGGCCATAGACCACGCGTCCGATGCCGGCCCAGTAGATGGCGCCCGCGCACATCGCGCACGGCTCTGCCGACGAATACAGCGTGGCCGCCGCCCTGATCTCGGGCGCTAGCGAAACGCAGGCCTGGGTCGCAGCCAGCCGCTCGGCATGGGCCGTGGCGTCATGAGCTGGCATGTAGCCGTTCTCGGCCTCGATCAGAACGCGGCCGTCGGCAGCGATCAGCACCGCTCCGAATGGATGATTGCCGTTGGATGTCGCGCGGCGGGCGATGGCGAAGCTGTGGCGCAGGAAGTGTGTGTCCCGGTCTTGGGCGCCGGCTTGCCTCTGTCCGTCTCTCGCCTCATCTCTCGGCGCCATCGTCACTCTGCTCCGTTGCGGATCGGGCGATCCTGCTCCGGCGCGGCGACGTCCGCAAGCGCGCCAAGGGAACCGATGCTCCGCAGCTCGCGTTGCCCGGCGCACGAGCGCAGGGAACAGGCAGGCGACATGGCGGCAAACGCGGATTCCAAGGTTGCCGTCTATGCCGCGCTTGCCGGCAATCTGCTTGTGGCCTGCACCAAGACCGCCGCGGCGGCGTGGACCGGCAGCTCGGCCATGATGAGCGAGGCGATCCACTCCGCCGTCGACACCTCGAACGAACTGCTGCTGCTCTACGGCTTTCATCGCGCAAGCCGTCCGCCCGACCAGCGGCATCCGCTCGGCCATGGCCGTGAGCTCTATTTCTGGAGCTTCATCGTTGCGCTGCTGCTGTTCGCGCTGGGCGCCGGCGTCTCGCTGTACGAAGGCGTGGCGCACCTGATGCATCCGCTGCCGATCGAAGACCCGACGGTGAACTACGTCGTGCTCGGGCTCTCCTTCGTGTTCGAGGCAGGCTCCTGGTGGGTGGCGGTGCGGCGGTTTCGCGCGGCTGCGCCGGGTCTCTCCTATCTCGAGGCGTTCAGGCGCAGCAAGGACCCGCCGGCCTTCATGGTCGTGTTCGAGGACAGCGCGGCACTGATCGGCATCGTGATTGCTGCTGCCGCGATGGCTGCGGCCGTCGCCTTCGATGAGCCGGCATGGGACGGCATCGGATCGATCCTGATCGGTGTGCTGCTTGCGGCGACCTCGATGGTGCTCGCGCGGGAGAGCAAGAGTCTCCTGATCGGCGAGCCGGCGGACCCGGAGCTGGCGCGTTCGATCCTCGACATCGCGCGCAAGAGGAAGGGCGTCAAGTCAGCCAATGGCCTGCTCACGGTGCAGCTGTCACCGCAGCATGTCGTTGTTGCGCTGAGCATCGAGTTTGCGGACGATCAGCGTGCCGACGACATTGAGCGCGCCGTGGTTGCGATCGAGAGCGAGCTGAGGGCGCGGCATCCGATCGTCGCGGCGCTGTTCGTCAAGCCGCAGACCGGTGCGCGCTATCAGGAAATGCGCGAGAGCGTGCTCCAAGATGGTTCGACTCAGGCGTGAGATCGGCAGCTCAGCGATAGACGACGTCGCTTCGTGCAGACGAATGGCCGAGGCATGAGATGCCGGGTCAAACCGGAGCGGCGCGCCTCGTTCCTAAGGCTGCGTGCTCGCGGCCAACGGCGCACTCAGCAGCACGATGACGAGCAGTGCGGCCAACATCCAGAATGCGGCCGGCAGGCTGGTGGCTGCGGCGATGAAGCCGATGCCTGCGGGGCCCAGCAGCACGCCTGAGTAGCCTGCGGTGGTGACGGCCGCGACGGCCAGCCCGACCGGCATGGCGGTCTGCGCCCCGGCTCGGCGGAACAGCACCGGGACCAGGTTCGACGCGCCGAGGCCGATCAGCGCAAAGCCCGCCATGGCAGCAGCAACCCACGGAGCCGTGAGCAGCAGGACGAAGCCCGCGATGGCGGTGGCGCTGCCCCCGAGCAACGTTGCGCGATCACCGATCCGTGCAACCACCGCGTCACCGACAAGGCGCCCTGCGGTCATTGCGATCGAGAACATGATGTACCCCAGTCCGGCCTGCGCGGCCGGCAGGCGGCCGGAACCGGCGAGCAGCAGCGCGCTCCAGTCGAGCATCGCGCCTTCGACCAGGAACATGATTGCGGCGAGTGCCGCCAGCAGCAGCACCGCGCCGTGCGGAAGCACGAGCAGAGGCCCCGATTGCGCGGGTTTGCTCGCCATCAGTCGCGGGGCAGCCACGATCATCGCGGCCAGGGCGAGGGCACAGCAGGCGAGCGTGCCGAGCAGCGGCGCGACGTCGAACGCGAGCAGCGCGGTCATGACGCCGGAGCCCGCGAAGCCGCCGATGCTGAACTGGGCATGGAAACCCGACATCAGCGGACGCTCGCTCAGCCGCTCGACGTCGATCGCCTGGATGTTCACCGCGACGTCGAGCGAGCCCAGCGCCGCACCGAAGGCGAACAATGCGAGTGCGAGAGTCGCTGGCGTTGCTGCGATCGCCAGCAGCGGCAGGAACAGCGCGAGAGCGATGCCGCTGACGATGACGACCGGCTTGCTGCCATAATGGGCGGTCAGCAGTCCGGCGGCCAGCATCGATGCGACCGAGCCCACGCCGAGCGAGAGCAGTAGCAGCCCGAGCGTCGCATCATCGACGCCGAGCCGCTGTTTGGCAAACGGCACCAGCGGTGCCCAGCAGGCGATGCCGAAGCCGGCGACGAAGAAGGCCAGGCGGGTCGCGAGCCGCGCCGCGCTGTGATCAGAACTCATTTGGAAGATTCCTGACTTTCTGAAGGGCGCCGTCACACCGGCGGGGCGGCCGTCATGATGGCGGCTCCCGCCCGTTTGAGCAGGGCGAGGCGGGCCGCCGGCGCATCATGCTCGACGGTGAGCTGGCTGATGGTCTTGGCGCCGGCGATACGGTGGGGGGCTCGGGTCTCGAGCTTCTCGTTGGTGACCATTGCGACGCTTACGCGGCTCAGCGACAGCAGCGTCCGCTTGAATGCTGCGTCAGTCGGATCAACCGCGCTGATGCCGCCTTGCGCCGATACAGCGCAGACGCCGATGAAGCAGCGGTCGATGTTCAAGCGCTGCACCTGCATGAGGGCGTCGGCGTCGACACAGCCGCCGACTGCGGGGTGAACGGAGCCGCCGATCATGATCAGCTGCAGGTCCTGCCGGTGCAGCACGGTTGCGGCAATGTCGATGGCGTTGGTTGCGACGGTGAGATCGAAATCATCGGGCAGGACTTCAGCGAGGGCGAGATTGGTGCTGCCACTATCGAGGAAGAGAAATTCGCCACGCGCGATGCCGCGGGCGGCCGTCCGGGCGAGCGCCAGCTTGCGTTCGCGATCTTGCCCGATCCGCGCCGCCATCGGTGTCATGCCGCCGGCGATCGGCAATGCGCCGCCATACACCCGGCGGCAGCGTCCTTCGGCGGCAAGCGCACGAAGATCGCGCCGGATGGCATCCTCGGAGACGCCGAATTCGTGGGCCAGGGCGGCCGCGACGACCGCGTGCCCCGCCGAGAGGCGGCCGGCGATCTGGTCGCGGCGCGCCAGTGGAAGGTCTGACATGCCGTCCTCATATCAGGCATAAACAAGAATAACAACGTGCATAATCGTGCACCGCTCAATTTGTTGTTTGCGCGGCACGCGCGGCATGGCATTGCCAGATGTCGAAGTGATCGGGGAGCAGGGTGTGACCGCCGTCTATTCGTCAGCAACGCCGGCCCTTGTCGCCGTCGACTGGGGGACATCCAGCTTCCGCGCCTGGCTGATGGCCGGAGATGGGACGGAGCTGGCCGAGAGCCGCGGTAGCGAGGGCATGCTGCATTGCGCGACATCTGGCTTCGCGCCGGTGCTGCGCGACCATCTGGCGAAGCTCGGCGCGCCGGCCGATGTTCCGGTGCTGATCTGCGGCATGGCCGGCGCGCGGCAAGGCTGGGTCGAGGCGCCTTATCTGCACACGCCCACCCGGCTGGAGGCGCTGCATGCCGGCGCGATTGGCGTCGACACGGATGGCGACGTCAGGATTCTGCCGGGATTGGCGCAGGCGCGGGCGGATCAGCCGGACGTGATGCGCGGCGAGGAAACCCAGCTGCTCGGCGTCACCGAGCCGGACTTCACCGGGATCGTCTGCATTCCGGGCACCCACAGCAAATGGATCCGGATCGATGCCGGCGCTGTGATCGACTTTGCCACCTACATGACCGGCGAGCTGTTCGCGGTCGTCTCTCAACATAGCATTTTGATGCACGCCGTCGAACCGGAGGCCTCGGCCGTCGAGCACGACGCGGCGTTCCGCGAGAGCTTCGTAGCGTCGCTTGCCGCGCCGACGGCACTGACCAATGCGCTGTTCCGGCTGCGCGCAGCCCAGCTCCTCGGTTTTGAGCAGCGGTCCGATGGGGCTGCGAGGCTCTCCGGGCTTCTGATCGGCAGTGAGATCGCCGACGCTCGGGCGCGGTTTGGCGCCGAGCTTCCACTCCGGTTGATCGGAGCGGGCCGGCTCGGCCGGCTCTATCGCGCGGCGCTGGCCGCTGCTGGTTTCGACGTGAACGAATGTGATGCCGAGCAGGCGTCCCGGCGCGGCCTGGTCAAGGCCGCGCGGCAGATCTGGGGAGCGCGTTTCCGACCATGACAAAGTCCGTTGCCTGGCCGCATGTCAAGCGGTCGCTCGTTGCGATCCTGCGCGGTATCAAACCCGACGAGTCCGAGGCCATCGTCGATGTCCTGATCGAAGCCGGTTTCGAGCTGATCGAGGTTCCTCTCAACTCGCCGGAACCGTTCGTCTCGATCGAGCGTCTCGCCGCCCGGTTCGGCAAGGACTGCCTGATCGGTGCAGGGACGGTCGTCAATGCCGCAGATTGCGTGCGTGTCGCGGAGGCCGGCGGGCGTCTGATGGTCAGCCCCAACGTCGATGTCGAAGTGCTGGCGACGGCGCAGGCCTACGACATGGTCACCATGCCCGGGGTCTTCACGCCGACGGAGGCCTTTCTTGCTTTGCGTTGCGGCGCCTCGGCCCTGAAATACTTTCCGGCGTCGGTGCTCGGTCCGTCGGGGATTGCAGCGCAACTTGCCGTCCTGCCGAAAGGCGTCGTGGTCGGCGCCGTCGGCGGTGTGTCGGACAAGACGCTCGCCTCCTACGTCGCCGTCGGCGTGCGCGCCTTCGGTCTCGGCTCGAGCCTGTACAAGCCGGGCATGAGCGCGAGCGATGTGCGGGAGACAGCTCGCGCCTCGGTCAAGGCGTATGACGAGACTATTCGCGATCAGGGCTGAGCTGGTAACTCGCGACAGTTTCGTGACTGTTCCTGAAACCCGTGGTGAGGGCTCGGCGTTGTAGGTGAACATATCGTTCGTTCTTGGCAAGTGCCATGATCCGCGCCATCGGGAAGAAGATCACACCGGCAATTTCGGTGCCCTTTCTCAAGCAAAGTTCCGCCACGGCCATCCACGTCGAGCCGACCAAGGCGGACCGCATCATTGCGGACGTCGCTGCACGAACCACGGAGCCGTGGCTGCAAAAGCTCGCACGCGGCCTCGCGTGGGGTGCGGACGAGAAGGTGTGGTTGGCCCTGACATCGGTGGCTTGGCTCGTGATGCGCGGCCAAAGCAGCCGCGTTCGCGCGACGACCACTCATGCATTGCTGGTCACGGTTGCGGCTTCGGCTCTGCCGCATGCCTTGAAGGCGATCTTCGATCAGACCCGGCCGGATCGCACCACCTTGCGCGGCCATCTCAACGGCGTGGCGCCGTCCGGCCATGCACAGGACGCCTTTCCCTCGGGACATGCGCTGCACATGGGTGCGCTCTACTCCGCCGCCGGTCCGCTGCCGGCACGCGCAAGGATTGCGGTGAGGAGTGCTGCCGTCGGGCTCAGCGTCACGCGCGTGATGCTGCTTGCGCATTGGGCCAGCGACGTCGTTGTCGGATTCATGCTCGGCGCTGCCCTCGAGCGCAGCTTGCGCGCATGGACCGGCTACGAACCACCGGGAGCAAGCCGGACATGACCGAATCCGTCATCCGCTTCCTGATCGGCGGCGTCATCGTTTCGACATTCGCGATAATTGGCGATGTGTTGCGTCCGAAGAGCTTTGCCGGGCTGTTCGGAGCAGCGCCCTCGGTCGCGCTGGCAACGTTGGGCGTTGCGGTTGTCACGCATGATGCCGCCTATGCGGCGGTCCAGAGCCGTTCGATGATGTTCGGCGCAGCCGCGCTCTGTCTCTATAGCATGACCGTGTGCCGGCTGCTGATGCGGCGGCATATGCGCGCATTGAGCGCGAGCCTGCTCGCAACGGCCGTGTGGCTGGTCGCAGCGCTGGGACTGCAGGCGGTCTTCTCCGGAGGGGCGTGATGCTGATCCGCATCTCGCCCTCGGCGCTGAAGGACGGCAGGTGGCATGAATACGTCATCCGCTTTGCGCTGGGCGGCGCCGCCACAGTCGCGACCGGGCTCATTGCCAAAGCCTTCGGTCCTGCGATCGGCGGCCTCTTCCTGGCATTGCCGGCGATCTTCTGTGCCAGCGTCACCCTGATCGAGGCGCACGAGATCAGGCGCAAGCGCCGTCAGGGATTGTCCGGCGAGCGGCGCGGACGCGAAGCGGCCGCACTCGACACCGCAGGTGCAGTGCTCGGCAGCCTCGGCATGCTGGCGTTCGCGGCCGTATTCTCGACGCTGGTTCAGTCAAGCGTCGCGACCGCCTTCGTCGCCGCAACGACGGCATGGCTCGTTGTCTCGGTGACAGCGTGGGCCATCCGGCGCAAGCTGCGCGTTGCGGCAACGACCCGCAAAGTTGCGGGCCGTTGCGATACGTCTCGGCCGCAGCCTCCGCTGGTCAGCTGGCGGCGGCGTTGATCTCCTGCGATTCGCCTTCTTCCGCAGACTGGGTGAATGCCTGCAGCGCCTCCGCCATCTGCATGCGGCCGCCGACGCCGGTGATGACGACGTCGACCATCGTGAACGACGAGTGGAAGTGGCCGTGGGCCTTGAGCTGCCCGACCGGCACGCCGTTGGCGGCGAGCGCCTCCGCATAGGCGACGCCCTCGTCGCGCAGCGGATCGAACTCGCAGGTGACGATGTAGGCCGGCGGCAGGCCCTGCAGCTTGCCCCGCAACGGCGACGCGCGCGGATCGGTGCGATCCGCCGGCGAGCAGTAGATGTCCCAGAACCAGTACATCAGGCCGCGCGTCAGGAAATAGCCGGCCGCGTTGTCGGTGTAGGACGGCCGATCGAAGCTGCAATCGGTCACCGGGCAGACCAGCAACTGTCCGCCGATGAGAGGCCCGCCGCGATCCCGCGCGAGTTGGCAAGTGACCGCAGCGATGTTTGCGCCGGCGCTCCAGCCGGCCACCAGCACCGGTCCGTCGCGTCCGCCGAGCTCGGCGGCGTGCTCGGCCACCCAGCGCGTCGCCGCATAGCCGTCCTCGGCCGCCGCCGGGAAGCGGTGCTCGGGCGCGTGGCGATAGCCGACGCTGACGAAGATCATGTTGGAGCGGCGGCACATGTCGCGGCAGAATGGATCGTCCGATTGCTCGTCGCCGAGCACCCAGCCGCCGCCATGGAAGTAGACGACGATCGGATGCGGCCCAGGCGTCGCCGGCCGATACAGCCGATAGGGCAGGGGACCGTCGGCGCCCTGCAATGTGCCATCCTTGACTTCGCCGACGGGACGTCCAGGCGGCCTCGTCGCGTTGAACTGCGCAACGAATTCGCGGGCGCCAGCGGCGCCCATCGATTCGATCGGCGGCAAGTTCATCTCGGCCAGCATGTTCAGCACCAGCCTGACATCCGGCTGCAGCCGCACGATCTCGCCGTCATTGCATTGGGACGCGCCGTTCGGACCTGACAGCTTGAAGCCGAGCATGCCGCGGCTGACGATTTCGTTGCAGATGCCGCGATAGGGGCCGACGCCGCCAGTATAGGGCATCAGGGTCTGCGGCTTGCCCGGCACGTTGGCACCGGTGTACCAGGTGTTGGCGAGCCGATGCAGCGTCACGGTCGCGCAGTCCGCCATGTGGCGTGCCCAGCCGGCCTGCGCAGTCTCCGTGGCCTCGATGGTCGTGAACCCGGCTTCGCGCAGGGCGACGAGACGATCGACGACCCAGTCGACATGCTGCTCGATCGAGACCGCCATGTTCGACAGCACCGATGGGCTGCCGGGACCCGTGATCAGGAACAGATTGGGAAAGTCTGCGACCGTGAGCCCGAGATAGGTTTGCGGTCCGTTGGCCCAGACATCCTCCAGCGATTTGCCGCCGCGCCCGGTGATCGGATGCACGGCGCGGATCGCACCGGTCATGGCATCGAAGCCGGTCGCGAACACGATGACGTCGATGTCGAAGCTGCGCCTGTCGGTCTTGATGCCATCAGCGGTGATGGATGTGATCGGCTCCTGGCGCAGATTGACCAGCGTGACATTGGGCCGGTTGAACGTCTGATAGTAGTTGGTGTCCAGGCACGGGCGCTTGGCGCCGAACGGATGGTCGTGAGGCGTGAGCGCGGCGGCGGTCTCGGGATCCTTGAGGATCTCGTGGATCTTCTCGCGGATGAGGTCGGCGAGCAGCGCATTGCCGTCGGGGTCGACACCCTGGTCGGCCCAGAGCTGCGTCAGCATGCCGACGAGGTCGCCCGACGCCCACAGCTTCTCGAAACGTTCGCGGCGCTCGGCCTCGCTCAACGCCCAGCTGAAGTCGGTGGCCGGCGGGATCGGCACGCCAGCCATCGACCAGCGCGCCTGCTCGCGCAGCCCATTGCGATCCTCTGCGAGCTGCGCGGCGCGATCGGCCGGGAGCGGGCCGTTATGCGCCGGCAGTGCGAAGTTCGGTGTGCGCTGGAAAACCGTGAGCTGTGCTGCCTGCTCGGCGATGATCGGAATCGACTGGATGCCGGATGAGCCGGTGCCGATCACCGCGACGCGCTTGCCGCGGAGGTCGACACCGTCATGCGGCCAGCGGCTGGTGAAGTAGCTCTCGCCCTTGAAGTCGTGCACGCCGTCGATCTCCGGCGGCTTCGGCTGCGACAGGCAGCCGGTCGCCATGATGTAGTGGCGGCAGGAGACGGCGGGGCCCTTGTCGGTCGTCAGCAGCCAGCGCTCCTTGGCGTCATCCCAGGAGGCGCCGAGCACGCGGGTGCCGAAGCGGACGTCGCGGCGCAGATCGTAGCGATCGGCGACGAAGCCGAGATAGCGCAGGATCTCCGGCTGGGTGGCGTATTTCTCCGACCATTGCCACGCCTTCTCGAGCTCGGGATCGAAGGTGTAGCTGTAGTCGACGGTCTGGATGTCGCAGCGCGCGCCGGGATAGCGGTTCCAGTACCAGGTGCCGCCGACATCGTTGGCCGTATCCAGAGCCACGGTCGAGAAGCCCGCCTTGCGCAGGCGGTGCAGCAGGTAAAGTCCCGCAAATCCGGCACCCACGACGGCGACATCGACCGTCTGCGTTTCACCGCCCGACACCTCCGACGCGCGTGTCTCGACAACCCCGTCTGACATGCTGACCTCCCGATGATTTTGTGATTGGAAGAAAGGCTAGCTCTGCTCGCATGGTTTGTCAGCAGCCAAAACAGCGATCTGCGGTTGTTGCAGTGCGGGCCGTGCGGTGCGGCCGGTATGCCAGGCGCTGATTTTGCATCGCCGGTCAAAAGGCCGCGACGGAGTGGACAAGACCCTGAGAAAGCGACAGAAAGCGACCCTGCCGCGTCGCATTCACCAAGTTTCAACGCATCGCGACTGTAACAACCGCTACACTACGCCACATCCACGACTGAACCAGGCCAGGCCCATGCCGTTATCGCTTCCCAAGCAAAAGATCCGCGTTCTGCTCCTCGAGGGCGTGAACGACTCGGCCGTCCGCATGTTCGAGGCCAACGGCTATACGGAAATCGAGCGGCTGCCGAAGGCGCTCGGTTCGGCGGAGTTGAAGCGTATGCTGTCGGGCGTGCACATGCTTGGCATTCGCTCGCGGACGCATCTCACCGCCGATGTGCTGCAGGCCGCCGACCGGCTGATGGTGGTCGGCTGCTTCTCCGTCGGCACCAACCAGGTCGATCTCGATGCCGCGAAGCGGCTCGGCATCCCCGTGTTCAATGCGCCCTATTCGAACACCCGCAGTGTCGCCGAGCTGACGATCGCCGAGGTCGTGATGCTGATGCGCCGCATCTTCCCGCGCTCGGTGTCGGCGCATGCCGGCGGCTGGGACAAGTCGGCCAATGGCAGCCGAGAGGTGCGCGGCAAGACGCTCGGCATCATCGGCTATGGCAACATCGGCTCGCAGCTGTCGAACCTCGCCGAGGCCATGGGCATGAGGGTGATCTTCTTCGATCTCACCGACAAGCTCCGTCACGGCAACACCGAGCCGGTCGAGAGCCTCGACGAGCTCCTGGCGATGAGCGACGTCGTGTCGCTGCACGTGCCGGAGACGCCGGCGACCGCCAACATGATCGGCGAGCGCCAGATCCGTCACATGAAGGACGGGGCCTATCTGATCAACAATTCGCGCGGCACGGTGGTCGACATCGATGCGCTGGCCAGCGCATTGCGCGAGGGCAAGCTCTCAGGTGCTGCCGTCGACGTGTTTCCGGTCGAACCGGCATCGAACGCCGATCCGTTCGTCTCGCCGCTGCAGGGCCTGCCCAACGTGATCCTGACCCCGCATGTCGGCGGCTCCACCGAGGAGGCGCAGGACCGCATCGGTGGCGAGGTTGCGCGCAAGCTGATCGACTATTCCGATGTCGGCTCGACCTTCGGCGCCGTGAACTTTCCGCAGGTGCAACTGCCGGCGCGCCCGACGGGCACGCGCTTCATCCACGTTCATCGCAACGTGCCCGGCGTGCTGCGCCAGGTCAACGAGGCGGTGTCGCGGCACAACATCAACATCCTCGCGCAATATCTGCAGACCGATCCCGAGGTCGGCTATGTCGTGCTCGAGACCGACGTGGTCGGCGGTGAGGGCGAGGCGCTGCTGTCGGAGCTGCGCGCGGTGGAGGGCACGATCCGCGTTCGCGTCCTGTACGATCACGACCGGCCCTGAGGCTGTGGAGGCTGCCGCGCGATGACCGGCTCGTCTGCATCGTCTTCAGCCTCGTCCGTCGTTCTCAGCACGACGGTGCCGGCGCGCGTGCTGCGCCATGATCTGCAATATGGCATGTCGACGTTGTTCTTCGCCGACGGCGAGTTGCGCGTGCCGATGGTCGACGCCGCGATCGACGCCGGCGTCTCCGTGACCATCGAGGCCCGCGACGTGTCGATCGCGCTGTCGCGGCCGATGGATGTTTCGATCACCAACCGGCTACCCGGCCGGATCGAGGAGATCCTGCCGCTCGATCCGCCCTATGTGCGGGTGACGTTCGATCTCGGTGCGACGAAGCTGCACGCCTTGGTCACGCTGGAGTCCGTCGAGCGGCTGGCGTTGGAGCCGGATCTGTCGGCCTGGGCGATGATCAAGAGCGTCGCGATCGGGCCCGGCGCGGTTCGGCCTTCGGAGCTGCCTCGGCCGCGCCGCTGGCCCGCTTCTGATAGCGGGGATCGGTAGCCTTCTGCAGCTCAGCGAGCGCCGCGGCGGTGGCCGTGCGGGTGCGCCGCTCCATCGAGCGATACAGCGCGATCAGCCGCTCGCCGAACGGCGTGATCTCAGCGCCGCCGCCCCGTCGCCCCGGATGAGTCTCGAACACTGGCGTCTCGAAGGTGCGGTTGAGCGCATCGACCATCAGCCAGCATTTGCGGTAGGAGATGCCGCTCGCGCGCGCGGCGCCGAGGATCGAGCGCTCCCGGCGGATGAAGTCGATCAGCAGCAGATCTTCGGGCGACAGACTTCCGCCGTTGCCGAAAGTGATGGTCAATGCGATCTGAGCTTCGCGCTTCATCCTATTCCGATCCGCTCGCGTTGTGAGCCGATCATGTCACGCGGGCTTCGCGCTGTCACCATGCGGCCGGACCACGCCTCGATCCAGCCGGGACGGCGCGCGACATCGACCGGGACGCATTCGGCGAACACGCCGGCGAAGCGCGTCCATGTCTCCATCATCGCGGGCGATACCGCCGTGATGATCGGAAGCCCGGCTGACATCGCCGAGCCGAAGGCGTCGGCGAGGCCTCCTCCCGTCGCCTCCTGCTTGCCGAACTTGCTGAGGATCACGACATCCGTGCCGCGCGCGATCGACTGCTGCACGGCGGCGCAGGCCAGCACCAATCCTTCGGGATCGAGATTGCAGCCCTGCGATCCCGGGCCGAGATCCTGCGAGATCGAGAACACGCGGTCGTCGTCGAGGCTGCGCAGCATCATGGCCTTGCACGGCCTGGTCTTGTCGGCGCTGCTCTCGATCACGCCGGAGACGCGCAGCCCGATGCCTGCGAGCCGCGTGGTGAGCTCATCGAGCAGCTCCTGGATGACGGTGGACGCAGCGCCCTGCAGCGCCACGATCTGACACGTCCCGACCTCAGCGACACCCATGGCAGTCCTCCTCACACGTTGGCGGAGACGCGGCCCGCCTTCCGACCGGTTTGCACGATCGCGTGGACCGCCGAGACGACGCTCGCGGCGATCGATCGCCCGCGGTCGTCCATGCCGGTCCATGCCGCGTGGCGGCCGCGCGGATCGATCTCCAGCAGCTTGACGTTGGCCGGCACGCGCAATCCGTCGCGGGCGATGCCGCGCAGTGCGCCATCGAGCGGCGCCAGCACAGGTGTGCCGCCGAGCGAGCCGAGCTGCAGTCCCTTGTAGACGCGGGTGCCGATGTCGAGCGGCGTATGCCAGACGGCGTCCTGATTGGAATAGACGAAGCGCTCGCGGCCGGCGCCGCCGAGCGCACGCGCCTTGCCGTCCGCGTCGCGCGTGGTGCCGTGCGCCACGATCGCGCCGGTGTCGCAAGGATGCGTCTCGATCGCGATGTCGCAATTGTGCCCGACCGCAAAGCGCGGTCCGATGCCGACGGCGATGCCGGCAACGCCGCGCAGATCCGGCGTGGCCAGATGCTTCTGCATCCGTGCGTCGACGATGACCGCGGGATAGCGGAACGCGATGATGTCGGTGAGATGCATCCCGGTGACGGCGACCTGGCTGGGCTCGCGATGAATGCGCACGACGTCCGCGATGCCCTCGGCCCGGCAGCCGACCACGCCGTCGATGTCGCAGGCCTCGCCATACAGGACGTCGTGGAAGGCCATGCCGCGTCGGATCACCGGCGGAAAGGCGTCGTGACAGAGGACGAGCGCGAAGCGCTCATGGTTGAGCTTGGCCGCGATCGCGGAGGCGATCTCGTTGGTGCCCAGCACCAGCGCGAGCGGCTTGGGCGCGTTCGGATGCCAAGTGACGGCGGCGGCTTTCATGCTGATGACCTCGTGTTGCGAGATCGAATGAGCAAGCCGCGGGCCAGATCGTTGCGCGCCGATCAACATGTTCATTGCATTGAGGAAAAGCAGGCAGCCTCGGTTTGTCTGATGCAAAGCTGTATTGTTTAGGATATAACATCGGATGCTATATTGTCGCTTATACAACATGTTGTGATGGTGCGGGGCAGGTCGGCGCGTGCCGATCAGGCGATGGGCTCTTCGCGGCGCACCAGCGCGACGCCCTTGACCTGGGCGTAGACGGCAAGCCCTGCCTGCAGGCCGAGCTCGTTCCACGAGCGTTGGGTGACCCGCGACAGCAATCGTGCACCCTGGCCGTCCTCGCCGAGGCCGAGCAGGGCGGTGACGCGGTGGTCCGATTGGCTGCGGATTTCCAGGATCTTCGCGCGTAGCACGTTGACGATGGTGCTGCGGCTCGGCGTTTCCAAGGCGAGGCTGACGTCATCGGCCAGCACGCGCAGGCGGCGGCGTGTTCCCGACGCAAGCGGCTCGGCCGGCAGCACGAAATGCCCGCCCGGCACCGCAAGCGTCACCATGCCGTCGACGGCGTCGTGCTTCAGAACGGTGGCGTCGAGACTGACCGCTGCATCGCGGGAGAGCGCGAGCGGCAGTGTCAGGTCGGCTTGGAGCACGGACAGCGGACCTGAAGCCAGGACGCTGCCATTGCGCATCAGCACCAGCTGATCGGCGAGCCGCTCGACCTCCGCGATATCGTGGCTGATGTAGAGGATCGGCAGGTCGAGCGCGGCATGCAGCCGCTCCAGATAGGGCAGGATCTCGTCCTTGGTGATCTGGTCGAGCGCCGACAGCGGCTCGTCCATCAGCAGCAGCTTCGGCTGGCTGAGCAGCGCGCGGCCGATCGCCACGCGCTGCCGCTCGCCGCCGGACAGATGGCGCGGCGAGCGCTCCAGCAGCTTGGCAATGCCGAGCAGCGACACGACCTCATCGAAGCCGATGGCGGTGGGGCCGGACGGGCCGGGATGCCCGTACATCAGGTTGCGGCGGACGGAGAGGTGCGGGAACAGATTGGCTTCCTGAAAGACGTAGCCGATCGGGCGCCGGTGCACCGGGCGGAAGGTCTTCTCGTCCTGCCAGACGTCGCCGGCGACGGAGCATCGTCCGTCCAGGCGGTTGAGGCCGGCGATGCTGCGCATGACGGCGGTCTTGCCGCAGCCGGACGGGCCGAAGATCGCGGTGACGCCGCGCGCCGGCACCTCGAACCGCGCGTTCAGCTCGAAGCGCCCGAGCGTACCGCGGAAATCGACCTTGACGGTGCTCATGACGCGCGTCGCGTCATCTTCTTCTCGATCAGCATCATCGTCAGAATGACGCCGAACGAGAACACGACCATGCCGAGCGCCAGCACGGAGGCTTCGGTCCATTGCGAGGTCTCGACGTAGTCGTAGATCGCGACCGACAGCACCTTTGTCCTGCCGGGAATGTTGCCGCCGATCATCAGCACGACGCCGAACTCGCCGACGGTGTGGGCAAAGCCGAGGATCGCGCCGGTGAGGAAGCCGGGGCTCGCCAGCGGCACGGCGATCGTCCAGAACGCGCGCCAGGGCGTGGCCCGCAGCGTGGCGGCTGCTTCCAGGGGCTTCTCGCCCATGGCCTCGAAGGCGTTGCGGATCGGCTGCACCACGAACGGCATCGAGAACAGCACCGAGCCGATCACGAGGCCTGGGAAAGTGAAGGCGAGGGTGCGTGCACCCCACAAGGACGCCAGCGCCCCGCCCGGACCGCTCGGGCCGAGCGCGACCAGCAGATAGAAGCCGAGCACGGTCGGCGGCAGCACGAGCGGAATCGCCACCAGGGCTGCGACCGCCTCCTTCCACCACGCCTGCGACCGCGCCAGCCACCATGCGATCGGTGTTCCCACGATCATCAGAATGACGGTCGTGATCGCTGCCAATTCGAGGGTCAGACTGACCGGTTGCCAGATATCGGCCGAGACGTGCAAGTTCATCCTTGGAAGTTCATCGACGTGAGCGCTCAGCTGCCGGACTTCGGGTCCAGAGCATAGCCGAACTTCTCGATGACCGCACGGGCTTCCGGAGTCTTGAGGAAGGTCAGGAACGCGGTCGCCGCCTCGTTGCCGGCGGATGCCTTCAGCAGCACGGCATCCTGACGGATCTCGCTGTAGAGGTTCTGCGGCACCAGCCAGCGCGAGCCGCCCGCATTCGGCATCAGCTGCGACAGTGCGACGAAGCCGACCTCGGCATTGCCGGTATCGACGAACTGGAACGCCTGCGAGATCGTGTTGCCCTGCACGATCTTGGGCTTGATCGTCTCATAGAGATTGAGCGCCTTCAGCGTCTCCACTGCAGCCGCGCCATAGGGCGCGGCGGCGGGATTGGCGATCGACAGCTTGTTGAACGCGTTCGCCTTCAGCGTTTCCTCGCCTCTCACCGCGTTCGGGTCCTTGCTCCACAGAACGAGCTTGCCGATCGCGTAGGTGAAACGGCTCCCGGCGACGCCGAGGCCCTCGTCGACCAGCTTCTTCGGCCGTTCGTCGTCGGCGGAGAGCAGGATCGCGAACGGCGCGTTCTCCTTGATCTGGGTGTAGAACTGTCCGGACGCGCCGAAGCTCAGCACCAATTCGTGTCCCGTCTTGGCCTTGAACAGACCGGCGATCTCCTTGGCCGGCTCGGTGAAGTTGGCGGCCACGGCGATGTTGGCGCTCCCGGCGAACGCATTTGCGCCAGTCAGGAGAGCGGCAGCCGCGCACAGGGCAGCGGCGACGAAGCGCATCGATCTCATCACAATTGTCCTCGTTCATATCGCAGAGACGGGTTCGCTTCGGTGAATTGCAAGTCCCGTTCCGGCGCAGCGCCCGTACCGATGCCGTGCTATATTCATTCGTATACATCAAAATAGACAGGTCGGCGACGTCCCGTCAACCCGAGGGGCCCCTCGGGCAAACGCGATGGGCGTCAGTGTACGACTTTCGACAATCGAGGCTGAAGCGATGTTGGAAACATGACGGCCCGAGAGCCGGGGTTCTCGGGCCGGCGCGAGACTAAGCCATCCGCTCCCAGAGCTGCCGCACCAGCATGCCCGCACGCTTCTCGATCGCCGCGGCGGCATCGAGCGCGAGATCCTCGCGATAGCGGCCGGCGATCAGCTGCACGCCGATCGGCTGGCCATTGTGAACCGCCACCGGCACCACCGCGCCGGGCAGCCCGAGCACGTTGATGGCCGAGATGAAGCGGATCTCGTTGAAGAAGATTTCGCGCACGCGCTCCGGGCTTACCGTGTCCTCGCGCGGGCCCGGCGTCGGCTTGACCGTCGTCGGCGCCAGCACCACCGGATAATCCTCGAAGAACAGCTGCCAGGCGCGGATATGGGTGGAGCGCTGCGCCGTCGCGTTCATCCAGCCCGCGAGGTCGAGGATCTCGGCCTTGGCCCGCATCCCGCCCCACGCCTTGTGGAAGTCTTCCGAGGTGACGGCCAGCATCTTGGCCTCCTGCATCACGACCACCTCGGTGGTGATGACGTCGCACCAGGTCTGCCAGACGCCGGAGATGTCGGGGACCTCGACCTCGCTGACCCGGTAGCCGGAGCGTTCCAGATGATCGGCGGCCTGCCGCAGCGCGGCCTGCACCGAAGGATCGACGTCCATGTCATCGGGGATCTTGGCGAGCGCGACCTTGATCGGCCGCTTGGGCTTCTCGCCCTCGAGCGGGGCCGGCACCCACCAGGGATCGCGCGGATCGCGCCGGCTCATCACCTCCAGCGCCAGCCTGACGTCGGCGACGCTACGCGCCAGCGGGCCCTGCGACGACATCAGATGCGCCAGCATCGGCCGCTCGGCCGCGGCGCTTTCGTTGTAGGCCGGGATGCGCCCCTGCGTCGGCTTGATCGTGACAACGCCGTTGCAATGCGCCGGCCAGCGCAGCGAGCCGCCGATGTCGTTGCCATGCGCGATGGTGCCGATACCGGCGGCGACCGCAGCTCCAGCGCCGCCCGACGAGCCGCCGCAGGTGATCTCGGGATCCCACGGGTTCAAGGTCAGTCCGTGCAGCGGGTTGTCGGTGAAGCCGCGGAATGAGAATTCCGGCGTGTTGGTGAGGCCGAGCACGATCGCGCCCGCGTTCTTGAGGTTGCGCACGACGGGCGCGTCCGACGGCGCGATGATTCCCATCTGCGCCTGAACGCCGTTGGGGTTTGGCCGTCCCTGGTAGTCGACGTTCTCCTTGATGGTGACGGGCACGCCATGCAGCAGGCCGTCCTTGTTGCGCGCCTTGTCCGCGGCGCGCGCAGCTTTCAATGCTTCTTCGGACAGATCGACGACGACCGCATTCAGCTTCGGATTGACCTCATGCATGCGCGCGATGTGCGCCTCGGTCACCTCGACCGAGGAGACCGCGCCCGAGCGGATCGCAGCGGCGGTGTCGAGCGCCGACCACTGCCAGACCGGTCCTCTCGGCAGCCGCGGCTTCGGCGCGGCGGCCCTCGCCTGTGGTCTGGCCTGCGGCTTCGCCTTTGCGGGCTTCCTGTTGGCCGTGGCGCGCGTGGCCACGCGCTTCGGAGCCGGCTTGGCGGTCTTTGCCTCCGGCTTCTTCCTTGTCGCTGTTTTCGCCATTGTGTTTCCCCCCAGTGTATCTCTCAAACGACCGACATGGTCAGCGGCGGCTCGACCTCGGCGGGCAGCGGGCTGACATAGGGCGTGCGCAGCGTCCGCTTCTTCAGGTCGGCCTTGGCGGCTGCGATCAGCGCCGGCTCATTGAGCGCCTTGATGCCGAGACCGGCCATCGCCTTGGCGGCCTGCACCATCGCCTTGTGCGCGGCCGGCGTCTTGCCTTGCGCAACGACCTGCCAGGTGTGGAACGGCGTGCCGATCGCCACCGTCGGCGCGTGCACCTGCACCGTTGGCACCACCCAGCTGACGTCGCCGACATCGGTCGAGCCGATCTGCGGATTGCGCTTGGCGTTCAGCGGCACCAGGAAGTCGGCCAGCGGCTTGTCGGTCGGATCCATGCCGATGCTGTAGTAGACGGATTCGATGTCCTTGTCGGTCAGGGTCGCCTGGATCTGACCGGCAAAATCCTTGTCGCTCGCGTCGAAATGCGGCGGCCCCAGCTCCTCCATGATCCCGTGCAGCGCCTCTTCGAGCGGCGTGTTGGGCAGGATGTTGGAGACCGCCGAGATGATCTTCATCTCGACCTTGGTCTCGGTCATCATCGCGGCACCTTGCGCGATCTTGTGTACGCGCCCGACCAGCTCGTTCATGCCGGGCAGGTCGCGCGCGCGGATCGAGTAGCGGACGCGCGCATGCGCCTGCACGACGTTGGGCGCAATGCCGCCGGTGTCGAGCAGCGCGTAATGCACGCGGGCGTCGCTCGGCATGTGCTCGCGCATGTAGTTGACGCCGACATTCATCAGCTCCACCGCGTCGAGCGCGCTGCGGCCGAGATGCGGCGAGGCGGCCGCATGCGAGGTGCGTCCGGTGAAGATGAAGTCGGCGCGCGTGTTGGCGAGAGAGGGCGTCATCACCACTTCCCAGAAGCTCGACGGATGCCAGGTGATTGCGATGTCGGCATCCTCGAACGCGCCTGAGCGCACCATGAAGGCCTTTGCGGCGCCGCCTTCCTCGGCAGGGCAGCCGTAGTAGCGCACGCGTCCCGGAACCTTGTTGGCGGCGAGCCAGTCCTTCACGGCGGTTGCCGCGAGCAGCGCCGCCGAGCCCAGGAGATTGTGGCCGCAGCCATGGCCATGGCCGCCGGTCTCGATCGGACGATGCTCGGCGACGCCGGCCTCCTGGCTGAGGCCGGGCAGGGCGTCGTATTCGCCCATGAACGCGATGACCGGACCGCCTTCGCCCCATTCGCCCATCAGCGCGGTCGGGATGCCCGCGACCTTTTCGATGATCCGAAAACCCTGGTGCTTCAACTCGGCGAGGTGTTCGGCGGACGAGCGGGCCTCGGTGTAGCAGACCTCGGGCATGCTCCACACCCGGTCGCTGAGCTCGATGAAACGGGTCTTGATCGCGTCGACGCCGCGCCAGATCTCGCTGCGGTTGTCCATCTCCGGTCCTTGTCCTCTGCTGCCGATAGGGGGCCGGTATGGTTATCAGCTAAGTTCCCCGACGCCTAGCGATCCGCCGCGAGAGCAGCCATGCGGCGCGCGGCAAGGCGCGGTGGAGCGCGCGTCATCCTTGAGCAGATGATGCCGCGATTGGATGCAGCGCGATGCTTTCGGCGGCGCAGCGAGAAGGATGGGGACGCCGTCCTCAAATTTCGGAACTGCCGCCGTGCGCCGTTACCGCACCCGTCCAGGAACGATCGTGGTCGCGTCCTGTTCTCGTGTCAGGAGTGCGACCGCCATGCGTGCAGGACCCATCACCATCATCGTCGCATTGCTGCTGATTCTCGCGGCCGCCGTCGTCTTCGCCTATCAGGGCATGACCTTGCCCGGCGATCCGATGCCGACCGAGGGCTGGATCGCGCTCACGCTCGGCGTGGTGTTTTCGCTCATCGTGGGGATCGGGCTGATGGTGCTGTTGTTCTACAGCAGCCGCAAGGGCTACGACGAGCCATCACAGTTCGGGGCTGATGATCATCGCGACTGAGACCGCTCAAGCCGGATGCGGCGGATGCTGTGTCCGCGGATGCCGGTCGTGAAGCAGCTTGGCGAGTTCGTGCCTCAGATCGTCGTGACCGCGCATCGCCGTCTCGAACAGCGCTTCCTGGATGTCGCGCGGCATGTCGCCCCAGACGCCGATGGCGGCGTTGCCGAGCAGCTCTGCGAACCGGTTGTCGTCCATGCGGCACCTCCGGACGATCTGACGCCCGAGGACGGCAAAGGTTCCAGGCCAGGTTATTGCGTGGTGAACAGGACAACCGCAATCGCAACGGAGAGCGCGATCGCGGACACGGTCCCCGTGGTCGACAGCACGCCCATGCGCCGCAGCGCCGCTGCAAACACGATGATGATCGGGGTAGCGGTGACGAGGCCGAGCTGCGCTTCGGTCATGGACATGCTCCTGATGTCGATCCCGTAGCGCATCCAGGCGCCGTGCTGTTTGTGCGCCGACAAAGAGCATGTCTGCCGCCCCGATTAGCTTTGCCGACATCTGATCGGAGGTGGCGGTGTCGGCACTCACATACGAACCGGAACCAACGGAGCGCTGGGGCGTGCTCGACGGGTTGCCGGGCGACCCCATGATGTGGGTCCTGATCCTCAGCGAGCTTGTCGCTTTCGGCCTGCTGCTCGGCGCCTTCGTCGTGGCGCGCGCAGTCAATCCAGTCGTGTTCGCAGCCGGGCAGGCCATGCTGGACGGACCTCTCGCCGCATTGAACACGATCGTGCTTGTGACGAGCGGGTGGGCTGCGGCGCGCGGGGCGGCGGCGGCGAGAGGCGGATCGCCGGCCACAGCACGGCGTTGGATCATGCTGGCGATCCTGCTCGGCACGGCCTTCATTGCCGTCAAGCTGACCGAGTATGGCAGGGAGATTGCCGCCGGCGCAGGCCTGGAGACGTCGCCGTTCTTCACGCTCTATTTTCTGCTCACGGGCTTCCATCTGCTTCACGTCGTACTCGGGATGGTCATCCTCGGAATCGTCGGTCGTCATGCCGCGCCCACCAGCGTCGAGACCGGGACGGCGTTCTGGCACATGGTCGATCTGGTCTGGATCGTGATGTTCCCGATCCTCTATCTGGTGGGATGAGTCATGGTCCGCGATCGCCTCACGCTCGCCTGGCTTCAATTGCTGAGCTTCGCCGTTGCCACGCTCGCGGCCTCGCTGCTGCTGCCGAATCGCTGGCTCGCCGATGCCCTCGTGCTCGCGCTCGCATTGGCAAAGGGCAGGGTGATCGTGCTGGATTTTCTCGGCCTGCGCCATGCGCCCGCGCTGTGGCGCGGCCTGCTCGCATCGTGGCTCCTAGGCCTGGTTGCGCTCGCCGGGCTGGCGGTGGCGCTCCGCGCGCTGGTCTGACGGGCCATCGCCGTGCTGCTTGCGCCGCGACAAAGAGACTCCCGGCAGTGCCGGTAGATTGCCTTCACCATCGACCTTCACCAAAACGGAAAGGACGTGTCATGGCGGAACGCCTGACCAAGTCGGCCGCACGGAACGTCTTCTACGGCGGTTCGGCCTTCTTCTTTGCGATCTTCCTCGGGCTCACAGCGCACAGCCACTACTACATGGTCACGACCTCGACCAATGCGTCGACGCTGTCCGACGGAGTCGCTCGCGGCAAGCACGTCTGGGAGAGAAACTCCTGCATCAACTGCCATACCCTGCTCGGCGAGGGCGCCTATTTCGCGCCAGAGGTCGGCAATGTCTGGGACCGCTGGGGCGGCAGGCAGGACCCGGCCGCCGCGCGCGAGATGCTGAAATCCTGGATGCAGTCGCAACCCTCCGGTGCGCCCGGCCGCAGGCAGATGCCGCAGTTCAATCTGTCCGACCAGGAGCTCAACGACCTCGCCGACTTCCTGCAATGGACCGACACGATCAAGCGCCAGGACTGGCCGCCGAACAAGGCCGGCTGAGCCGGCATCCCGTCCCCGTCATGAGAGAGATCCGCGATGAGATATGAGACCCAGAAGGTCGCGATGCTGTATTTCTACGGCGCGCTGACGCTCTTCCTCGCCCAGGTCATCTTCGGCCTGCTCGCCGGCACCATCTACGTGCTGCCGAACACGCTGTCGGTCCTGCTTCCCTTCAACATCGTCCGCATGATCCACACCAACGCGCTGATCGTGTGGTCGCTGATCGGCTTCATGGGCGCCACCTACTTCCTGCTGCCCGAGGAGACCGAGACCGAGCTCTACAGCCCGCTGCTCGCTAAGATCCAGTTCTGGATGTTCTTCGGCGCGGCCGGCACGGCCGTCGTCGGCTATCTCTTCCACTACCATGAGGGCCGTGAGTTCCTCGAGCAGCCCTTCATCATCAAGGTCGGCATCGTCGTCGTCTGCCTGATGTTCCTGTTCAACGTCACGATGACCGCCCTGAAGGGTCGCAAGACGACGGTGACCAACATCCTGCTGTTCGGTCTGTGGGGCGTCGCGATCTTCTTTTTGTTCGCCTTCTACAACCCAGCCAATCTCGCCGTCGACAAGATGTACTGGTGGTACATCGTCCATCTCTGGGTGGAGGGCGTCTGGGAGCTGATCATGGCCTCGATCCTGGCCTTCCTGATGATCAAGCTCAACGGCATCGACCGCGAGGTGGTGGAGAAGTGGCTCTACGTCATCATTGGCCTGGCGCTGTTCTCCGGCATCCTCGGCACCGGCCATCATTTCTACTGGATCGGCGCGCCCGGCTATTGGCAGTGGATCGGCTCGCTGTTCTCAACGCTCGAGGTCGCGCCGTTCTTCACCATGGTGATCTTCACGGTGCAGATGACGCTCAAGGCGGGACGCAAGCATCCGAATCGCGCCGCGCTGCTGTGGTCGGTCGGCTGCTCCGTCATGGCGTTCCTCGGCGCCGGCGTGTGGGGCTTCCTGCACACGCTGTCCAGCGTGAACTACTACACCCACGGCACCCAGGTGACCGCCGCGCACGGCCATCTCGCCTTCTTCGGCGCCTATGTGATGCTCAACCTCGCGGTCATGGCCTATGCGGTGCCGCAGCTGCGCCAGCGTGCGCCGTATAATCAGTGGCTCTCGATGGCGAGCTTCTGGATCATGTGCACGGCGATGATGACGATGACCTTTGCGCTGACCTTCGCCGGCATCATCCAGGTGCATCTGCAGCGCGTGCTCGGCCAGAGCTACATGGACGTGCAGGACCAGCTCGCGATGTTCTACTGGGTTCGGCTCGGCTCCGGTGTGTTCGTGGCGATCGCGGCGCTGATGTTCGTCTGGGCCGTGCTGGTGCCCGGCCGCGCCAAGCAGGCGATCATCCCCGGCGCCCTGCAGCCGGCGGAGTAAAACCCCGCAGGCGGCGGCTCCGATGCCGCCGCCTGCATCCCCCGATTCGGAGAGTGATCATGAAGCTCGTGCTGCACGCGATCGATACCGTCCTGTCGTTCCCCTCGTACACGCCGACCGGCAATGAATGCGCGCTGTTCGAGCATGCGTTCCGACATCGCTTACCGGTGCTGCTGAAGGGGCCGACCGGCTGCGGCAAGACCCGCTTCGTCGCGCACATGGCGGCGCGACTGGGCCTGCCGCTGCACACGGTCGCCTGTCACGACGACCTCACCGCCGCCGACCTCACCGGGCGATATCTGCTCAAGGGCGGTGACACCGTGTGGACCGACGGCCCGCTGACCCGCGCGGTGCGCGAGGGCGGCATCTGCTATCTCGACGAGGTCGTCGAGGCGCGGAAGGATGTGACCGTCGTGCTGCATCCTCTCACCGACGACCGCCGCATTCTTCCGCTGGAGCGCACCGGCGAGGAGCTGCTCGCGCCCGACGGCTTCATGCTGGTGGTGTCCTACAATCCGGGTTATCAGTCGCTGCACAAGGCGCTGAAGCCATCGACACGGCAGCGCTTCATCGCCATCGAATTCGGCTTCCTGCCCGCCGAGCAGGAGATCGCGGTGGTTGCCGCCGAGAGCGGGCTGGCGCCGGAGCGCGTTCGGCCGCTGGTGGCGCTCGCGCATCGGCTGCGAGCGCTGCAAGGCCATGACTTGGAGGAGGGCGTCTCGACGCGGCTCCTGGTCTATTGCGCGACGCTCGTCGCTGCCGGAGCATCCATCGCGGACGCCGTGCTCGCCGCGATGATCGAGCCGCTCACCGACGACGCCGACGTCAAGGCCGCGTTGCGCGAGGTCGCGCATGCCGTGATCGGGTGAGCCATGCTCGACTTCCTCGAACTGGAGGAGACCGTCGGCCGCGCCTGGCATCGCCTGGTCGGCACGACCTCGAGCTATCCGGTCCATCCGGATCAGGCCGTCGCCCTGAACGAGATCAGCGGCCGCATCGCCGTGATGTTCCGCGCGCTGGGCGGCGAGAGCGGCGTGCAGGTCGCCGGAGCCAAGGCGCGCAAATCGGGCCATCGGCTCGGCTGGCGCCAGCGCATTGGCCTCGGCGACGAATGCCTCGATCAGGCCGGGCGCGATGGCGCCACCGTGTTCCTGCCGGAGACCATCGCGCTGCTGCCGGGTCGCGCGCTCAATACGCAGCTCTATCACTGGCTCGCGGCGTGGTTCGCGACCATGGCGGTCGAGCCGATCGCGGAGCGCGATCCGCTGCGGCATGATCTGCTGGCGCTGCGCCGGGCCTGTGAGACGACCTCGCTGGTGCTGGCGCGCTTCCCTGGACTGGCGCGTCCGCATGCGCAACTCGCCGAAGCGCTGGCTGTGGCGCGTCCGCGGCGGCCGCTGCCTCGGCTCGAGCAGCAGGTCGAGCACATCGTCATGGCCCTGCTCGGCGCCGGCGCGCCGCCCAAGGGCGCGCTGTGGAATGCGGTCATCGCTGGCGGCGCGTTGCCGGAGGCCGCCCCGCCCGGCTATCGGCCGATGCTGCCGTGTCCGCTGTGGGGCGATTGCTGGAGCCGCGATGCCGTTGCCGCGGCGCGCGAGGACGACGAGACGCAGACGCCCGCAGAGCAGGAGGGTGCACCCGACACCCGCAAACGCTTCGCGCGGCGCGAGCGCGACGACACGGCCAAGCGCGATCCATTCATTCTCAACCGCTTCGAGAAGATCCTGGCGATGGCGGAGATGGTCAATGTCGATCGCCCTTCCGACGATACCGACGATGACGACGCCCGCAAGGCTGCCGACGATCTCGATGAGCTCGCGATCGCCAGGCGCAAGGGGCGTCCGGCGAGCAAGCTGAAGTTCGATCTCGACCTGCCGCCCGAGGCGGTGGACACGGCCCGGCTCGACAGCGGTCGGCTGTATCCCGAGTGGAATTATCGCAGCGGGGCCTATCTGCCGGACCATTGCCGCGTCGTGACCGGCGATGCCGCCGAGGCGGGCGAGGCGTGGTCTCCGGACGATGCGATGCGCCGGCGCATCCGCAGCGTGCGGCGCAGGTTCGAGACCTTGCGGCCGCGTCATGAGGTGATGCGCGCGCAGGCCGACGGCCACGACCTCGACATCGACGCGCTGGTGCGCGCGCGCAGCGATCTCAATGCCGGCCATGGCGGACTTGATCGCGTGCATCTGGCGATGCGCCCGCTCGCGCATGATCTCGCGGTGACTCTCCTGGTCGACGTGTCCCTATCGACCGATGCGTGGATCGACGGCGTGCGCGTTCTCGACGTCGAGAAGGAGGCGCTGCTGGTGCTGGCGCATGGGCTGTCGGCCTGCGGCGACAGCCACAGCATTCTCACCTTCACCTCGCGGCGCAACTCATGGGTCCGCCTGGAGACCGTGAAGGCATTCGACGAGCCGATGAGCGGGCGGGTCGAGCGCCGCATCGGCGCGCTCAGGCCCGGCTACTATACGCGTATCGGCACGGCGGTGCGTCATGCCGCCAGCCAGCTCGCCGAGCGATCCGAGCGCAAGCGCCTGCTGCTGGTGCTGACCGACGGCAAGCCGAACGACGTCGATCACTATGAGGGACGGTTCGCGATCGAGGACACGCGCAAGGCGGTGCAGGAAGCGCGGCGCGGCGGCGTCGCGGTGTTCGGCGTGACCATCGATGCGTCGGCGCAGTCGTATTTTCCCACCCTGTTCGGCCGCGGCGGCTACGCCATCGTCGGCAACATCAGGCGACTGCCCGCCGCGCTGCCGGCGCTGTACCGGCAGCTCGCGCATTGAAGGCGAGAGGCGCACTGCCGCCGTACCGACGACCGATACCGGCCAGCTGATCGAAGGGGTCCGGCCCTCAGGTCGCCGGCTCGCGCAGATTGCGCAGCGGCACCGGCAGGTGGCCCATCAGCTTGTCGAACTCGCCGGGATCGAGCTTCTCCCAGAGAATTTCGAAGATGCCGCGCGCAGCCGTGAGCGGATCGACCGGGAATTGCGGCGGCAGTTGGCGGAAGATGTCATCGACGAAATATTCGAGATGGCGGTCCTTGGTCGGGGTTGCCGCGTGGTGCCAGCCCTCGTAGTAGATCCCGCGAATGAGCATCGGCAACTGGGCGCCGAAATTCACGGCGACGGCCATCGGCATACGGTCGCGCAGCACATGCAGCACGGCACGCAGTGCATTGTAGGCCTGCTGCCGGCTCGCCAGCGCGAGGCGTTGCTCGATGGCCTTCAGCCAGATGTTGGTTTCCTGGACGGTGTGATCCAGGGCGGTCACGCCGGTCTCGCTCATGTGGTTCTCCATGATGACAAGTGCACAGGACCGTTCGAGGGACGCCGAACGAGGTAACGGCAAGGCCTGATTCGCTTGAACGCCTTGTCAGTAGGTGGTGCGTTCGGGCCGGGCATGTTGACCTGCATCAAATCACGATGTCGTGGTTGGACCGTGAGGTAAATGGCGGGTCAACGTCCGGCGCAGTCGTTTACGATCCCTTGCTACCGCAGCGGCACCGGCGGTCGGCAAGCCCATCCGTCATCTTACGGGGATCGTCGTGGTCCCGTGCACGGCACGTGACAATGGTCAGCAGTTCACTCTGACAAACAGCCATCGACAAACAGCCATCGACAAACAGAACGTCTACAAATCAGCACGTCGCGATCTCGCGGCGCCTATCGCGCCCGAGTCTTGCTTGACGGAGCCCTCTTCAAGTGAGAGGGCGCAGGGAAGGCCGGGAGCTCGCCGCCCCCGTGGCCCCCGTGCGGAAAGAATGCACGGGGCAGGAACCACAGGTTCGGCTGAGACATCCCGGCCTTCCCTGCGCGATAGTGTTACGGCTTATACGCATTCTCCCCGGTGAACGGGCTGTCTTGCCACCGTCACCCGCGCGAGGCTGAAACCTCGTCACGAGCTTGACGCCAGCGTCGCGGCGCCAGGACCATGCGACTTCGCCGTCCGCGCCGTGCCGTTCGTCCGCAGGCATGACACCCGCTGCGACACGTCGCGTCCATCGCATCCCGCACTCCACGTCTCGTGACGTTCGCGACACGCCCCTCTTCATGAGGCGGGATGCGCGGAAATGTCGTCCTGATTTGCCCGACGGTGCAAGCTGTTTATCTGCGGCAGACTGGCACGACGGGCAATTCGCGCATGGCGGTCATGCTGATTCGTTCGTCCGATGGCCCCGGGATTTTGCGTCTACCCGTGCTCAGTCGGAGAGCGCATCTCGAGTTGGAATCGGGCTGCTGCCTTGGGGGCGGCGCGAGGTGGGCGCTGCGGACGCTGAGAGACGCGCGACCACGGCGCTCCTCGTTCGCGGTGGCGAGCATGATGGCGAGCGACCGGAACGTTCGCGTTGCAAGTCCGGAACTTGCGCGCCTCGGTCACGCTGAACATCCCGAGATCATCGCGAGCCGGCGCTGCGCCGTCAGGTTGAACCCGTAATCGCCCTGCTTGTGAAGAACACGTCTTCGCTTGCTCGTCGCGACAGACTCACCTTACATCGGAGTCGTCCGAGGCGGAGAGATCGCGCGCTCGACACCCCTTCAACTCACGAATCGACGTCGGCTCGCAATGCTCAAGTCTGCCCAAGAGAAGTCTGTTCACAACAAGCCTGCTCAAGACAAATCCGGCAAAGACCTTCCGCTGACCGGCTATGCCGTCGTGGTCGATGGTCAGATCAAGACCGAATTCAAGACCAAGGATGGCGCACACAACGGCGCGCATGACCTCAAGCGCCGGTTTCCGATGTTGCAGATCAGGGTGTACGACGCGGAGACGAAGCAGACCCACGACATCGAATTGACGCGGGCGTGAGACTGGCCTGCCGCGCGGGGCGTGGTGTTGTGAGGACGGCAAGGCCGTTGCACCTTGTCGAGGCCGCAATCGCTGTCGATGTTTGAGTGCATGGAGAGCATGCTCCTGATGTAGCCGAGGGTACGGTGCCGGTCGCCGCGTCCTCGTCCCTGTGGGAGAGGGCGCAGTATCGCGCAGTGGCGTGCGGGCTGGGGTGCACGCAGGCGACTGTCGGCCTGCGCGCCAGATACGCCGAGATGGGCTGTTGCGGTGGCTGCGTGATATGAGCCAATCTGCCTCATCTCCGACCATGCGAGCAGCCATCATGACCGAAACCGCCTGGAACAGACTTTCCGCCGCAGCGCTTCGCGCGCTCGCGGCCCGAGACGCGATCGTGCTGTTGCCGGTGGCCTCGACCGAGCAGCACGGCCCGCATCTGCCGACGGGAGTTGACGACTTCCTGTGCAGCGAGGTCTGCCGTCGCACCGCGCTGGAGCTGACTCCAGACCATCCCATCGTGGTCGCGCCGACCGTTTGGTGCGGGCTCGCCGACCATCACGTTCCGTTCGGTGGCACCTTCACCCTCGGTCTCTCCACCTACCACGCCGTGCTCAGAGACCTGTGCCGCTCGATTCTGAATGCCGGCTTCCGCCGCATCGTGATCGTCAACGGCCATGGCGGCAACATCCAGGCGCTGGCCACCCTCACCGGCGAACTGACGCGCGAGCTCAATGCGCCGATCGCGACGACGACCTATTTCATGGAAGGGCGGGAGACCATGGCCAAGGTCCTCGAGGATCAGGAGGGCGTGATGCATGCCTGCGAAGCCGAGACCTCGATGATGATGGCGGCTCATCCCGGCCTCGTCGACGCGGCGAGGCTCGACGCTGCCTTTGGGCCGAGCTTCGACATCATGGGCTCGCTGGTCCCGTCGCTGAAAATGTTCAGATCGTTCGCCGACATCACCACCTCCGGCGTCGCAGGCGATGCGCGCAAGGCATCTGCTGCAAAGGGCGAGAAGCTGCTCGCCGGCTGCGCGGCGGCGCTGGCGGCGCGATTGCGGGCGGGCGAGCCATGGTCCACTGCACCAATTCCGCCGCCAGCCGCAAGATGACAGTGACGCGGAGCATCCTCCCGAGAAGCCCGTCGCAGGCGGGCGTTTCGGATGATGCGCCGCAAACGATACGTCCACGGGTTTGATGGACGCATGCCGATCGGCAAGCTCAGCCGCGCTGCGCGGAAGCGGCGAGGCTCGGAGCCCCGATCGCGTCGAGGCCGTCCGCAAGACTGCGGCTCGCGTTTCGCACCTCGCTGCGAAACGTCTTCGCCAGGTTCGACAGCGGCCGCGCCTCCGACCACAGCACATAGGCCGAGACTTTGGTGCTCGGCGTGAACGGCCGTACCGCGAGATCATGCGCGCCCTGGCGCGGCGAGAATGGATCGACCACGGCGACGCCCACGCCGGTCGAAGCCAGCACGCAGGCCGTGTTGCAGTAACGCACTTCGACGGTCGGCTGGAAGTCGGCATCGGCTTGCCGGAAGCTCTCGCGCACGGCTTCGCCAAGGCGCGTGCCGCGTTCGAGGCCGATCAGCGGGGAGCCGGCGAGATCCCGCGCTGAAATCACGTCGCATTCGGCAAGCGGATGCCGGGCCGGCATCACGCACACCATCTCCCCGGTATGCACGACCTCATGGGCGATCCCGGGATGATCGGACAGTCCGAGCGCGAAGCCGAGCTCGGCGACGTTGCCGAGCACGCCCTCGATGATGCCCTCGTAGCGGCGCACGTCGAAGAACATCCGCGTCTGCGGCCGGCGCCGCAGGAAGCCTGACAAGGTCGGCGGGATGATGCTGTAGGCGAGCGGCGGCGTGGCGACGATCGACAGATGACCCGTCTTCTGCTCGCGCAGGTCACGCACGCGGTTTTCCAGCCGGGCGTGCAGGGTGAAGATCGCCTCGCTCTCCTCATAGAGCGTCATCGCCTCGGGTGTCGGGAACAGCCGGTTGTTGACGCGCTCGAACAGCGTGAAGCCGGCCTGCGCCTCCATCGCCTTCAGCGCATTGCTGATCGCAGGCTGCGACAGCGCGAGCTCCTCGGCGGCAGCGACCGTGGTGTGGTGGCGGATGACCGCCCGCAGGATCTCCAACTGGCGCAGGTTCATGGCATGGTCGCCCTATTAGCCCGGGTGATGATCTCGGCCAAAATATCATAGACCGAGGTCGTCCCGACTGGTTGCAATTCCTGCGCCGGTTTCGCTTCATTGATGCTTCTCTTGCGCGTCGCAGAGGGCGGTGCTGCCGCCTGCTGGAAAGGCATGACGCACAGATCGGAGGCAGTGTTTTGAGCCGTATCTTCCGCGCCGCCGCCGCCCAGATGGGGCCGACCCAGCGCGCCGACAGCCGCGGGCACACGCTGTCGCGCATGATCGGGCTCCTGGAACAGGCGGCCGCCCAGGGCGCGAAGCTGGTGGTGTTTCCGGAACTCGCATTCACGACCTTCTTCCCGCGTTGGATCCTCGAAGGCGATGAGCTCGACAGCTATTTCGAGCGCGCGATGCCGAACCCGTCCGTTGCCGCGCTGTTCGACCGGGCGCGGGCGCTTCGCGTCGGCTTCTATGTCGGCTATGCCGAGCTGACACCGGACGGACGCCGCTTCAACAGCTCCATCCTGGTCGATCCCGACGGCGAGATCATCAGCAAATATCGCAAGGTGCATCTGCCCGGCTCCGTCGAGCCGCGCCCGAGTGCCAAGTATCAGCAGCTGGAGAAGCGCTATTTCAGCTATGGCGATCTCGGCTTTCCGGCCGTGCGCGCCGGCCGCGAGTGGGGCGGCGCCATCATGGGCATGATGATCTGCAACGACCGGCGCTGGCCGGAATCGTGGCGGGTGCTGGGGCTGCAGGGCGTCGAGCTGGTCTGCGTCGGCTACAATTCCGCGGCCTATGATCCGAATGGCGGCAACACCGAGGATGCCTCGCTGCGTACCTTCCATTCGACCCTGGTGGCGCAGGCCAACGCCTACATGAATGCGACGTGGGCGATCGCGGTCGCAAAGGCGGGCGACGAGGACGGCAGCGGGCTGATCGGCGGCTCCTGCATCGTCGATCCCAATGGCTGCATCGTGGCGCGGGCGAAGACGCTCGCTGACGAGGTCGTCGTCGCCGACATCGACCTCGATCTGTGCCGCCAGGGCAAGGACAAGATGTTCAACTTCGCGGCGCATCGCCGGCCGGATCAGTACAGGCTCATCACCGAGCGCGCCGGCGCCGTCGAGCCGGTCGTGGTCGATTAGCCGTTCACGTGGGGAGTTGCAGGATGCGCCGTTCGTTGTTCGCAGGTTTCGTCATCCTCGCCTCGCTTGCTCCGGCGGGGGCCGCGGAGCTGCCCGCTGAGATCAAGCAGGCTGGCGTGCTCAAGCTCACGGTCAACTCGACCTACGCGCCGATGGAATATCACGACCCCGCCACCAACGAGCTGAAGGGGCTCGACATCGATCTCGCCAACGAACTGGCGAAGCGGTTCGGCGTCAAGATCGTGTGGAGCGAGACGGCGTTCGCCGAACTCATTCCCTCGCTGCAGACCCGGCGCGCCGACTTCATCATCTCGGGCATCTCCGACCGTGCCTCGCGGCGCGAGACCGCCGACTTCGTCGACTATCTCGTCACCGGCCCGCAGTTCTTCGTGCTGGCGGAGAGCGATGCCAAGGTCGCGACCGATCTGTGCGGCCGGAAGATCGGCACCACGCGCTCGACGAGCTTCCCGCAGGAGATCGAGAAATGGAGCAAGGCCAATTGCGAGGCCGCAGGCAAGCCTGCCGCGCAATATGTGCCGGGGGAGAACTCGATCGATGTCCGCAATCAGCTCAAGCAGAGCCGCATCGATGCCGCCGTGCAGGGCAGCGAGACCTTGCCCTATGCGCAGTCGCAGGAGGCCGGCAAGTATCGCATCGTCGGTGAGCCCATCGCCTTCGGCTACCAGGGCATCATGTTCCGCAAGGACGATGCAGGCTTTCGCGAGGTCGTGACCGAACAGCTCAAGTCGATGATCGCCGACGGCAGCTACAAGGCCATTCTCGACAAATGGGGTCTCGGCGCCAATGCGGTGCGCGAGCCGATGCTCAACGCGGCGCCGCAATGAGCCGCGCCGACGTACTGGCCGATGGCTTTCCCGACCTGTCGGCGCACAGGATCGCGCGCAAGGCGCATTGGGGCCGCTGGCTTACGGCTGCCGTCATTGTCGTGATCCTGCTGGCGATCGGCCGCGCCTTCGCCAGAGGCCAGATCGAATGGTCTTACGTCGAACGCTTCGTGACCGCGCCGGTGATCCTGCGCGGCATCGTCAACACCATGGTCATGGCCGTCGCGGCGATGGCGCTGGGCATCGCGCTCGGCGTGGTCGTCGCGATCATGCGGCTGTCGCCCAATCCGGTGCTGCGGTCGGTCGCCGCCGGCTACACCTGGCTGTTTCGCGGTACGCCGCTGATCCTCCAGTTGTTGTTGTGGTTCAACCTCGCGCTGGTGTTTCCGACCATCGGCATCCCCGGCCTGTGGAGCGCGCGCGCCGTCGACGTGATGACGCCGTTCCTGGCCGCGCTGCTCGGGCTCGGCATCAACCAGGGCGCCTACACCTCGGAGGTGATGCGGGCAGGGCTGCTCTCGGTCGACATCGGGCAATACGAGGCGGCGCAGGCGATCGGCATGGGACGGCTGCAGGCGCTGCGCCGGATCATCCTGCCGCAGGCGATGCGCGTGGTGATCCCGCCGCTCGGCAACGAGTTCATTGGCCTGGTCAAGGCGACCTCGCTCGCCAGCGTGATCCAGTATCCGGAGGTGTTGCACTCGGCCGAGAACATCTACTACGCCAATTCGCGCGTCATCGAGCTCCTGATCGTCGCCGGCCTCTGGTATCTGCTCGTGGTCTCGGTCCTGACGCCGCTGCAGATGCTGCTCGAACACCGTTTTGCCCGTGGCATCGCGCGGGGGCGCTGATGACGCCGCTCGTCGCCATCCGTCAGGTCAGCAAGCGCTTCGGGGAATTCCAGGCGCTCAAGCAAGTCTCGCTCGATGTCTTCGAGGGCGAGGTGGTGTGCCTGATCGGGCAATCCGGCTCCGGCAAGACCACCTTGCTCCGTTGCGTCAACCAGCTGGCCACGGCGGACAGCGGCGGCATCTGGCTCGACGGCGCGCTGCTCGGCTTCCGCGAGACGGCCGGTCGGCTGCATCGGCTGTCGGAGCGCGAGATCGCGCGGCAACGCCTCGCCTGCGGCATGGTGTTCCAGCGCTTCAACCTGTTCCCGCACATGACGGCGCTGGAGAACGTGATCGAGGGGCCGGTGCAGGTGCAGAGGCGCAGGCTTGCCGAGGCGAAGGACGAGGCCTTGTCGCTGCTGCGCCGGGTCGGCCTTGCCGACAAGGCGCAGTCCTATCCGGCGCAACTGTCCGGCGGTCAGCAGCAGCGCGTGGCGATCGCACGCGCGCTCGCAATGAAGCCGCGGCTGGTGCTGTTCGACGAGCCGACCTCGGCGCTCGACCCGGAGCTGGTCGGCGAGGTGCTCGGTGTGATGAAGGAGCTGGCGAGGTCCGGCATGACCATGCTGGTCGTCACGCATGAGCTCGGCTTCGCGCGCGAGGTCGCCGACCGGGTTGTCTATATGGACCAGGGCGTGATCGTGGAGAGTGGTCCGGCCGGCGAGGTGCTGCGTGCGCCGCGCGAGGCGAGGACCAAGGCATTTCTGGCAGCTGAAGTGGGGTGAGGTGATGGAATTGAAGTCGATCGTGTTGGCTGGGCTCATGAGCGCGGCCGTGGCGGGCGCGGCTCTCGCCGCCGAGCTGCCGGCCGAGATCAAGCAGAACGGCCTGCGCATCGCGGTGGTGCCGAACTATCCGCCGATGGAGTTCAAGGATCCGGCCACCGCGACCCTGACCGGCTTCGACGTCGAGCTCGGCGAGGCGCTGGCCAAGAAGCTCGGCGTCAACGCGGTGTGGCAGGAGACCAGCTTCGACCAGCTGATGCCGGGCCTCGCCACGCAGCGTTTCGACATCATCCTGACCGGCATGACCGACTACAAGAGCCGGCAGGATACCGCGACCTTCATCGACTACCTGCGCAGCGGTCCGCGATTCTTCGTGCAGGCTTCGCGCGCCAGCGAGTTCAAGGAGCCGACGGCGCTGTGCGGCAAGAGGGTCGGCGCCTCCAGGCGCACGATGTTCCCGAAGGACATCGCCGCCTGGAGCGAGAAGAACTGCGGCGCGAGCGGAATCGAGTTCGTCGGCACCGAGGGCTCGGCCGACGCCCGCACGCAGCTCAAGCAGGGCCGCATCGACGCCGCCGTGCAGGGCAACGAGACCTTGCCCTACATCATGGATCTCGAGCCGAACACTTACGTGCCGGTCGGCACGCCCATCGCGTACCAATATACGGGGCTGGCGACGCCGGTGAAGGCGGACGAACTGCGCGAGGCGCTGCGCGCCGCGCTGGAGGGCCTGATTGCCGACGGCAGCTACAAGGCGCTGCTGGCGAAGTGGAAGCTGAGCGACAATGGAATCGAGAAGGTGCTGATCAATGCTGGACAGTAAGGCGCTCGCGGGAATCCCGGTCGTTCCCGCCAACACCGCGCCGCCGGCGCCGGGCTATCCATGGCCTGCGCCGCACAGAGCGGCGATGTTCCTTTCGTTCGACATCGACGCCGAGAGCGCCTGGACCTCGAAGGATCCCGCGCATGCGGCGCGTCTGGTCACGATGAGCTTCGGCGGCTTCGAGGCGCGCGTCGGCACGCCGAAGCTTCTCGAGCTGCTCGCCGAGCTCGATCTCAAGGCGACGTTCTTCATCACGGGATGGGCGGTCGATGCGCATCCGGCGATGGCGGAAGCGGTGCTGAAGGCGGGCCACGAGATCGGCCATCACGGCTATCACCATCTGCTGCCGGATCCCGGCGATCCCTTCATCGTCGAGGAGATCGAGCGCGGCTTCGAGGCGATCCAGCGCCGGCTCGGAATCCGGCCGATCGGCTACCGCGCGCCGTTCGGCGAGTTCTGCGAGGAGCTGCTGACAGCGCTGGTGCGCCAGGGCATCGTCTACACCTCCTCGTTCCGCGATGACGTCAGGCCCTATCGCCATCGCTTGGCCTCCGGCTCGCCGGGCACGATCGAAATCCCGGTGACCGCGAGCTATGACGACTGGATGCACGGCCTGTCGGCGCGGTTCTCGCCGCGCTCGATCTTTCCGAAAGAGCACGTGCTGTCGATGTGGAAGGATGAGCTGGACGAAGTCCGCGATTGGGGCGCGATGGTGACGACCGTGCTGCATCCGCAGGTCTCGGGCCGGCCGATGCGCTTCCGGCTGCTGCGCGAGTTCCTGACCTACGCCAAATCGTGCCGGGACGTGTGGATCACGACCGGAGCCGAGATCGCGGCGAACTACCAGCGCCATGAGGCGGCGGAAGCGAAGGACGCATGAGTACGACGGCGATCTTCGGCAGCTACGTGCTGACGCGCAAGGACGGCGCGCAGGACGTCCTGCGCGATCACTGGGTGCTGGTCGAGGGCAGGCGCATCGCGGCCGTGACGCGTGATCGGCCGGCGGCGGACGAGATGTTCGATCGTCCGGGTCGCTTCGTGCTGCCGGGCCTGTTGAACCTGCACAACCACATCTTCAGCGAGGCGATCGCACGCACGTTCACCGAGGACGGCAACGGCCGGCGCAACAACAAGAGCATCGTCTACACCGTGCTGTTGCCGCTGTCCAAGCGCGGGGCCGAGATCCTTTCGGTGGAGGAGCGGCTGGCGATCGGCCGCATGGGGGTGTTGCAGCTCCTGAAGGGCGGCGCCACCACGGTGATGGAGCCGTTCCGCAACACGATCCCGGAGCTGTTCGATGCGGCTCTCGAGATGGGCCTGCGCTTCTATGGCGCGCCCTATCTGTTCTCGACCGGCGATGCCAAGGCGGATGCCTCCGGCGTCGTGACTTACGCCGGCGATGACGGCGAGGCCGACATGGCGGTCTGGAATGCGCTCCATCAGCGCTGGCACGGCCAGGGCGACGGCCGCATTCGTCTTGCGATGAGCCCGCACGCGACCGATACCTGCGGACCGGATCTGTTGCGCGCGGCTGCCAGCCGGGCGCGCGAGCTCGGCGTTCCCATCACCACGCACATGGCGCAGAGCGCGGGCGAGGTCGCGACGATCGCGCAGCGCCATGGCGGCCGCACCCCGGCCGAATATCTCGACTGGCTCGGCCTGCTCGGACCCGATCTGCTGGCGGCGCATTGCCACGCGTCGACCGATGCGGACCTTGCGCTGATGGCGGCGCGTGGTGCCGGCGTGCTGAACTGCCCGCGCGTGTTCGCGCGCGCCGGAGTCACCGCCGCCTTCGGCCGCTTCGCCGCGCATGGCGTCCGCACCGCGGTCGGCACCGACGGCTACAACATGGATCTGCTCGGCGAGCTCAACGCGGCGTCGATGATCTCGAAGATCGCGCTGGGAAGCGCCGAGACGGCGAGCGCGCCGGAACTGATCGACGCCGTCACCACGACGGCCGCCGCCATGATCAAGCGCGACGATCTCGGCGTCATCGCGCCCGGCGCGACCGCCGACCTCACCGTCGTCGACATGACGCATCCACATCTTCAGCCGCTACACGACCCGCGCCGCGGCCTGATCGCGCTCGCGAACCGCGCCAACATCGACCAGGTGATGATCGACGGCCGGCTGCTGATCCACGACGGCCGCTATCTCCACGGTGACGAGGCTGCCATCACCGCCGCAGGGACTGCCGCGATCGAGAGGATCTGGGCGCTGCCGGAGGCGGAGGCCGCATTCGCCGGCTGAATGCTGCTACCGCGTGCCGTAGGCGCGGTCGCCGGCGTCGCCGAGGCCGGGGACGATGAAGGCGTCGTCGTCGAGGCCGTCGTCGATCGCGGCGGTCCACAGTGCGACATCGGGATGCAGGCCGCGGACGCGCTCGACGCCCTCGGGCGCCGCGATCATGCAGACCATGCGGATATCCTTGGCGCCGCGCTCCTTGAGCCGGTCGACCGCGGCGACTGCGCTGTTGCCGGTCGCGAGCACCGGCGTGACCACGACGGCGAGGCGCTCGTGCAGGTCGGACGGCGCCTTGAAGAAATACTCGACGGCGGTGAAGGTCTGCGGCTCGCGATACAGGCCGATATGGGCGACGCGGGCGGTCGGCACCAGATCGAGCATGCCGTCGACGAAGGTGACGCCGGCGCGCAGCACCGGCACGAACACCAGCTTCTTGCCGGCGATCTTGGCCGACTGCATTCGCGCCAGCGGCGTCTCGATCTCGACCTCCGTGAGCGGCAGGTCGCGCGTGACCTCGTAGCACAGGAGCATGCCGATCTCCTTCAAGAGCTCGCGGAACGACTTGGTCGAGATCGACTTGTCGCGGATCAAGGTCAGCTTGTGCTGCACCAGCGGATGATCGACGACCGTGACGCCTTCCATGGCTTTCATCTCCGAAGCGTAGGGTGGGCAAAGGCGCGAAGCGCCGTGCCCACCTGATACTAGCTCAGCTTGGAATGGTGGGCACGCTGCGCTTTGCCCACCCTACGCGCAACTTATGAATTGCGTCATTGCGAGGAGCGAAGCGACGAAGCAATCCAGACTTTCTTCCGGGCTCTGGATTGCTTCCGCCGTCGCCCTTCGGGCTATGGCGGACAAGTCGCTTCGCTCGCAATGACGTCGGCTGTTATGAAGCAAGGCTGCCAAACACCTCTTAAAACACCGTGCCGTCGCTGAGGATGGTCAGCGGCGGCGAGCCGTCCGGGCGGCGGGCGAAGGCGAGCTTGCGGCCGGCGGCCCAGCTGCCGCCTTCGAGGATGCGCGCCAAGGGCAGCTGTTCCGCCGTCTGGCCGGTGCGCTGGCGGATCAGCGCGGCCAGGCGATCGAGCAGGGCGACGGTCAGCGCGCGCCATTCCACCACCAGCGGGGAATCAACGGCATGCGCCCGCGCGGCATCGGCGGGATCGCGCAGCACCAGCACGCCGCCGTCGACGAACAGGCCGCCATTGCGGTATTCGGCGAGTCCCGTAAGGCCGTCGATGTTCTCGACCACGAGGCCGGCGCGCTGCAGCGGTTCGATCAGCGAATAGCTCAGCCATTGCGACAGCTTGTGCAATGGGACGAGACCGCTGGTCGCGTCATCGGTGACCAGGGAAGCATGGCGCCAGCAGTCGCCGAGCGCGATGCCTTGCAGCGTCAGCCGCGACGGCCAGATCGGGCCGAGCTGCAGCAGCACCTGCTGCAGAATGTCGGCGGCCTGGAGGTGGCCGCCGGTCGCACCGGCGGCGAGCTGATCGAACAGACCGCCGGGACGTGGGGTATCCTTCCGACCGAAGATATCCGGCTTTGCAGCCGTGACCTCGCCTAGCCGGCGCAGCAGCGCAACGCGGCCTTCGAGTCCGACCAGCGGATTGTCGGCGCTCACCTGGAAGCCGCGTTCGAGATCGGCGACGATGATGTGCTGCAGCTTCGCGGCGTCGGCCCGCAGCGGATGGCTTGCATCGGCCGAAAACGCACCGCGTGCGAACATGTCGAGGCTCGCCAGTGCCAGCCCTTCGGAGCGGCCGATGCGTGCGCCGGTCACGGCATCCTGATAGCGCCACGCCGCGCCGGCGCCGGCGTCGAGCAGCACGCTGGTGATGGCGAGATCGAACTCGGCGCGCGCCCGTGAAGCCGCATTCGGCCAATTCACTTTGTCGGCGATCGCGGCCCAGCGATCGACACCGCCGACCACGAAATGCCGCCAGCGCGAGTGGAACGGCACCTCGCCGCCGGGATAGGCCCTGCGGGTCACGTCGAGCACGAGGTCGGCAATCGCATCGAGCTTCGCGAGATCGATGCGGAAGTGCGGCAGCCTGTCGGCGAGACCGAGCGCAAGCAGCTGATGCGCCCGCTCGCGCACTGCGCGGGCGGACAGGAGATATGAAACGTCGGTCATGATCAGCCGCTGCGCTAGTACTTTTCGAGCGGTCGGCCGACGGTGTCGCCGAGCGCCTCGGGCTTCTGCGGCTCCAGCGAGAAATAGCCGGCGGCCTTCTTGGCCGCGATCTCGACATGGGCATCCGCCGGGATCAGCTCGTCGGGGATCGGCACGCGCTCGACGATGTCGACACCCTGGCCAACCAGCGCATCGTGCTTCATGTCGCTCATCGAGATGAAGCGGTCGATGCGTTTGACGCCGAGCCAGTGGATGACGTCGGGCATCAACTGCTGGAAGCGCGCATCCTGCACGCCGGCGACGCATTCGGTGCGCTCGAAATAGGCCGCCGCGGCGTCGCCGTCCTCCTGGCGCTTGCGCGCATTGTAGACCAGGAACTTCGTCACTTCGCCGAGCGCGCGGCCTTCCTTGCGGTTGTAGACGATGATGCCGAGGCCGCCGTTCTGCCCGGCCGCAACGCATTCTTCGATACCGTGGATCAGATACGGGCGACAGGTGCAGATGTCGGAGCCGAACACGTCGGAGCCGTTGCACTCGTCATGCACGCGACATGTGATCTTCGTCCGGCTGTCATTGAGCTTGTCGACGTCGCCGAACAGATAGACCGTGGTGCCGCCGATCGGCGGCAGGAATACCTGCAGGTCGGGCCGGGTCACCAGCTCCGGATACATGCCGCCGGTCTGCTCGAACAGGCCGCGGCGCAGACTGGTCTCGCTGGTGCCGAAGCGCGCGGCCACGCCGGGCAGGTACCACACCGGGTCGATCGCGATCTTCACCACGGAGACGCTGCCATTGGCATGCACGACGTCGCCGTCATGAACGAGGCGCTTGGCCGCGAGCGCCGCATGCAACTCAGGAAGCTCGATCCGCGCCTTGGTCACGGCGACCGTCGGCCGGATATCGATTCCTTCCGCGATCTCGCCGCCGAAATTCTCGGCCACCAGATGGCCCCAGGGATCGAGCGCGACGATCTTCGCCGGATCTCGCCACTGCGCGAACGGGCCGATCGTGGCGGCGGGATGGGTGTTGGTGAGATCGGGGCGGCGGATCGGATCGAGCGCACCAGATGATACCGCGAGCGCACGGTAGACCGTGTAGGAACCGCCATGGCTGCCGATCACGTTGCGGTCCTGCGGACGCGACACCGTGCCGATCACGGGTCCGCGCTCGCGTGCGCTTTCGGCGCCCCAGTGGAGCGGGAAACTATGCTTGGCGCCTGGCACCGGGTGCGAGGTCAGGCGGATGTGATCCGTACGGTTGGAGCGAGTCATCGGACAGCCACCCCCAAAACGGCAACGGCCCGCCTTGACGACGGGCCTGAGCAGAACGCGTTCACGTTTTCCATGCACCAATATAGCAGTTTTTCCCCGCCAAACAAGTGGTCCCGGGTGGCCGGTTATTTGTAAACGAATGGTTTCGGATCCCGGTCGGCGGTCCCGCGGCGTCGGGCCCTGGCATGGCGCTTGCCTTTTGCAGGCGACGCCGCCAGCTTGGCGCGCATCTGGAATTCTCGACGGCAACGGCGGCATGGACCTGATCATTCGCAATGCGGTGCTGGCGCAGCACAGTGAGCTGCGCCGGGCCGATATCGGGATTTCCGACGGCACCATCGTGGCGATCGCGCCGTCATTGCAGGCCGACGGCGAACAGCGCGATGCCGAGAACTGTCTCGTCGTGCCCGGCTTCATCGAGACGCACATCCATCTCGACAAGACCTGCATCCTCGACCGCTGCACGATCAGGGAAGGGACCGTGGCAGAGGCGGTGCGCGAGACTGCGGCCGCCAAGCGCAACTTCACGGCCGACGATGTCTATGACAGGGCGAAGCGGACCGTTGAACGCTGCGTCAGCCACGGCACGATGCGGATGCGCACCCATGTCGAGCTCGATCCCGGCATCGGTTTCATCGGCTTCGAGGCGATCCAGCAGCTCGCGCGCGACTATGCCTGGGCGCTCGACCTCGAGATCTGCGTGTTTCCGCAGGAAGGGCTCACCAACTATCCGGGCACCGAGGAGCTCTTGATCGAGGGCCTGCGCCGCGGCGCACGCACCATCGGCGCCGCCCCGTATTTCGACACCGACCCGCCGGCGCAGATCGACCGCATCTTCGCGATCGCGCGTGACCACGACGTCGACATCGACATGCATCTCGATCTTGCCGAGACGCTCGATCACATGCAGATCGAATATGTCTGCCGCAAGACGGAGGAATACAGCTGGGGCGGACGCGTCGCGGTCGGCCACGTCACGCAGCTGTCGCTGCTGCCGCCGGAGCGTTTCGACGCGATCGCAACGCAGCTCGCTAATGCCGGCGTCGCAGTCACCGTGCTGCCCTCGACCGACCTGCATCTGATGGGGCGCCGGCACGATCATGCGATCCCGCGCGGCGTGGTCCCGCTGGAGCCGCTGCGCGCGCGAGGGGTGACCTGCTCGCTCTCGACCAACAACGTGCTGAACCCGTTCACGCCCTATGGCGACGGCTCGCTGATCCGGATGGCGAACCTCTACGCCAACGTCTGCCACGTCTCGCGGCCGGATCATCTTGCGGGGTGTCTCGACATGGTCACGCACGACGCGGCGCGGCTGATGCGGCTCGATGACTACGGCATCGAGGTCGGCGCGCCGGCCGATCTCGTCTGCATCGATGCGGCGACGCCGACCGAGGCCGTGGCGACCCTGGCGCAGCCGCTCTGGGGCCTCAAGCGCGGCCGGCCGTCGTTCTCGCGGATGCGGCCGGTGTTGCACCGGCCGGGGTGAAACGATGAGGGGTGTTGCATGACGCTGTCGCCACATTCGTCATTGCGGGAAGCGAAGCGACGAAGCAATCCAGCGTCCTCGTGTAGCCCTGGATTGCTTCGCTTCGCTCGCAATGACGTCGGAGTCCGGATAGGAGTTCTGCAATGCGCGTGATCAACGTCGCCGCCGCCCAGATGGGACCGATTCAGCGCGCTGACAGCCACGAGGCGGTCGTCGCGCGCATGATCGCACTGATGGACGAGGCCAAGCGCAAGGACGCCGACCTGATCGTCTATCCGGAGCTGGCGCTGACCACGTTTTTTCCACGCTGGTACATGGAGGATCAGGCCGAAGTCGACAGCTGGTTCGAGAGCGAGATGCCCAATGCGGCCGTGCAGCCGCTGTTCGATCGCGCCGCGCAGCATCAGATGGCCATGTATCTCGGCTATGCCGAGCTGACACCGGACGGGCACCACTACAACACGGCAGTTCTCACCGACCGCGCCGGCAACATCGTCGGCAAGTATCGCAAGGTGCATCTGCCCGGCCACGAGGAGTTCGAGCCGGAGCGCAGCCACCAGCATCTGGAGAAGCGCTATTTTGAGCCGGGCGATCTCGGCTTTCCCGTCTGGCGCAGTCTCGATGGCATTATCGGCATGGCGATCTGCAACGATCGCCGTTGGCCGGAGACCTATCGTGTCATGGGGCTGCAGGACGTCGAGCTGGTGCTGATCGGCTATAACACGCCGTCGGTGAACTCATTGAAATCGGCCGAGGGACTGCAGCAGCGCCTGTTCCACAACCGGCTCTCCGCGCAGGCCGGCGCCTATCACAACTCGTGTTGGGTCGTCGCGGTCGCGAAGGCCGGCGTCGAGGACGGTCATCACCTGATCGGCGGCAGCCTGATCGTCAATCCCGACGGCGAGATCGTCGCGGAGGCGGTGACGGAAGGCGACGAGGTGCTGGTCGCACCCTGCGATCTCGATGCGACGCGGTTCGGCAAGCAGACGATCTTCGATTTCGCAAGGCATCGGCGGATCGAGCATTACGGGCTGATCACCAGCCGCACGGGCGCGGTGCCGCCGGACTGAACAAAGAGTTTTTGGCTACCGGAGCTAAGCAGATCGCAGTTGTTGTGCTCGACTCCAGCGACGACGACGGTGTCGTCCCGGCCGGGACCCATGCCGCGGAAGCCATCGAGGGACGGGACTGTTAGTTGCCTGCCTCACTGCAGCCGGTGGTTATGGGTCCCGGCTCAAGGCCCGGACGACAGCCGAGTGTGAGGCGACCAGTCGGGCAGATCAGTCAATCCAGAGCGCAAGGCTCAGCGCCACTCACGCGGCGAACGCGACCGCGCCCAGCGCCATGGTCACCGCGGCCTGTGTCGGATCGATCACCGGAATCCCCAGCGCGTCCTCCAGGTTCTTGCGGTGCCGCGCCATGCCCGCGCAGCCCATCACGATGGCGCCGGCGCCGTCCTCGTCCTTCAGCGCGCGGCCGACCGCGATCATCTTCGCCAAGGTGCCTTCACCTGACGCCGTTTCCGCCACGGTCATGTCCAGCGGGCGTTCCGCGGCCAACCGATCCATCAAGCCCATCTGGCGGAGATAGCGGATGTGGCGGCGGATCGAGCGCTGCGCGATGGCGAGCACGCCGAACGTATCGGCGCGGGTCAGCGCGGTGAGCACGCCGCATTCGGCGATGCCGAGCACCGGCCGTGCCGTGGCCTCGCGGCAGACATGCAGGCCAGGGTCGCTGTAGCAGGCGATCACGAACGCGCTGGATGCGTTGTCGCCCTCGACGAAACGCCGCAGCGGCAGGGTGACGCTGTCGGCATCCTTCTGGCTCTCGATGCCGTATGGACCTTCCTTCAAGGTCTCGCAGACGATCTCCGGCCCGTTGGCGAATATCAGCGGCTTGAGCGCCGCCGCCAAGCCGTCGGTGACCACCTGGTTGGAGTTCGGATTGATCACGGTGATGCGCGGGCGGGACATGGGAGCTACCTGCTTCTTCAGTGTTGACGGCGCGTGACAGGCAACCACTATGCCACGGCTGACGCAATGGGGCCGATGCGGTCACCTCGCGTCCACGGCGTTCCATCTGGCAGAACTAGGAGATCGCGATGACCGAGCCGGCCTATGACCTGATCATCCGAGGCGGGCGCGTCGCCACCACCACCGATACGTTCGAGGCCGATGTCGCCATCACAGGCGAGACCATCGCGGCGATCGGCCGCGGGCTCGGAACGGCGAAGCGCGAGATCGACGCGCGCGGCAAATATGTGCTGCCCGGCGGGGTCGACAGCCATTGCCATATCGAGCAGCTCTCGGCGGCAGGGATCGTCAATGCCGACACGTTCGAGAGCGCCACCACGTCGGCCGCCTTCGGTGGCACCACGTCCGTGATCTCCTTCGCGGCCCAGCATGTCGGCATGCAGTTGCCGCAGGTGGTCGAGGACTATCACGCGCTGGCGCGCAAGGGGGCCGTGATCGACTACGCGTTCCACATGATCGTCGCCGATCCGACCAGGGAGACGCTGGAGCGCGACCTGCCGGCGCTGATCCGCCAGGGCCACGGCTCGATCAAGATCTTCATGACCTACGACCGGCTCAAGATCGACGACGAGCCGCTGCTCGACATTCTCGTCGCCGCGCGCGAGGGCGGCGCCATGCTGTGCGCGCACGCCGAGAACCATGGCATCATCTCCTGGATGGTGAAGCGGCTGCTGTCGCGCGGCTACACCGCGCCGAAATACCACGCCATCAGCCACGCGCGCTTCTCCGAGGCCGAGGCGTTCAACCGCCTGATCGGCATGGCCGCCCTCGTCGATCAGCCGATCATGATCTTCCACGTCTCGACCGCGGAAGGTGCGAAAGTGATCCGGGATGCGCGCGGGCAGGGGCTGAAGGTGTTCGCGGAGACCTGTCCGCAATACCTGTTCATGACGGCCGAGGATCTCGACAAGCCCGGCATCGAGGGCGCGAAGTGGATGTGCAGCCCGCCGCCGCGCCGCGCGCCCGACCAGGAGGCGCTGTGGCAGGCGCTGTCGCTCGGCGATTTGCAGACGATCTCCTCCGATCACGCGCCGTATCGCTTCGACGAGACCGGCAAGCTGCGCGCCGGCCCCACCCCCAACTTCAAGCAGATCGCCAACGGCCTGCCGGGCCTGGAGTTGCGGCTGCCGCTGCTGTTCGATGCGATGGTGTCGAAGGGCCGGCTCGGCCTCAACAAATTCGTCGAGCTCACGGCGACGGCGCCGGCCAAGATCTACAATCTGCATCCGAGGAAGGGCGCGATCGCGATCGGCGCCGATGCCGACATCGCGCTGTGGGATCCGGACAAGCACGTCACGATCAGCGGTGCCGCCATGCACGACCTTGCCGGCTACACGCCGTTTGCGGGGCGCAGCGTGCAGGGCTGGCCGGTGACCGTGCTGTCGCGCGGCCGCGTCATCATTGACAACGGCAGACTGTCGGCCGCGCCCGGCTCCGGCCAGTTCCTCGCCCGCAGCGGCGGCGAGGCTGCGAAGCCGACGGGGCGCCTGGTCGCGGATATGGACCCGGAGCAGAATTTTGGGGCGAAGCTGCTCTAGACGCGAAGAGCTGTTGGAGTAGCTGATCATGTTGACGCGGTCGCTCCGCTCTCCGCCGTCATGCCCGGGCTCGACCCGGGCATCCACGTGCTTCCCGGGATGCCGCCGGACGTGGATGGCCGGAACGGCGCCAGGCCATGACGTGGGGGGAGAGCTGAATGCCCTTCGTCGATCGCTGTCCAGGCGAGGACCTCCTTGATGCATGTCCTGATCTTCGGCGGCGCCGGCTTCGTCGGGCTCAACATCGCGCAAGGGCTGCTCGAGCGCGGCCATGCCGCGACGATCTTTGACGCAGCGGCTCTGCCGAACGCGGCGGAGCGCGCCTTTGCGCCGTATCGCGAGCGTCTGCACCTCGTGCAGGGCGACGTCACCGATGCGAGCGCTGTTGCGGCCGCGATCGCCGGCGGCTGCGATGCCGTTGTCATGGGCGCCGCGATTACCGCCGGTCCGGAGCGTGACGCATCCGACCCCGAGCGCATCCTCGCGGTCAATCTGCTGGCGCAGGTGCCGATCCTGCAGGCGGCGCGGCGCAGCGGCATCCGCCGCGTCATCAACCTGTCCTCGGCGGCGTCCTACGGCGCCAGCGGTCAGCGCTTCGCCGTGCTGGAGGAGAGCACGCCGTGCGAGCCGGTGTCGCTCTATGCGATCAGCAAGTTCGCCTCTGAGCGCGTCGCGGCGCGGCTGTCGGACCTGTGGCAAACCGACGTGATCAGCGTGCGCCTGTCGGCGGTGTTCGGCCCGTTCGAGCGCGGCGGCCGCGTGCGCGACACGCCATCGCCGCAGGCGCTGATCGCGGCCTGTTGCGCGCGCAATGCGCCGGCGCTGCTGAACGAGCCGGGCGACAAGGACTGGGTCTATGCGGTCGACGTCGCCGACGCCGTCTGCCGGTTGCTGGAAGCCGAGAGGCCGCAGCACACGCTCTACAACATCTCCAGCGCAGCCACGTTTACAGCCGAGGCCTGGGGCCGCGCCTTCGCGCAAGACCGCCCCGGCTTCGTCTGCCGGCTCGCGGAGCAGGGCGAGACGCCGACGGTGCCGGTGTTCGCGCCGAGCCGCGGCCGGCTGTCGACGACGCGACTGGCCGAGGAGTTCGGCTGGCGCGCGCGCTTCGACTGCGCGGCATCGGCCGAGCATTTCGGCCGCTGGTTCGATCAGTACGGGAGAGACTGACATGAGGCTCAACGCGAAGGTCGCGGTCATCACCGGCGGCGGCTCCGGCATCGGCCGCGCCAGCGCCGTCATGTTCGCGCGCGAGGGCGCTTATGTTGCGCTGGTCGACCGCGACGCGGCAGGCGCGGAGGAAACCCTGTTGCTCCTGGCCAATGCCGGAGGCGAGGGCCGCGTGTATGTCGGCGATGTCGGTGATGCGGATTTTGCAAAGGCGACGGTCGAGAGCGTGGCAGCCGCGCGCGGCCGGCTGGATGTGCTGATGACCGCTGCCGGCTTCTCCTGCGGCGGCACCGTGGTCACGACCGATCCTATGGATTGGGACGCGGTGTTCCGCGCCAATGTCGGCGGCACCTGGCTGTGGGCCAAGGTCGCGGTGCCGATCATGCAGAAGCAGAAGGCCGGGTCGATCATCACCGTGGCATCGCAGCTTGCGGTCGCCGGCGGCAAGGGCAACAGCGCCTATATCGCCGCCAAGGGCGCGATCATCAGCCTGACCCGCACCATGGCGGTCGACTTCGCTACCGACGGCATCCGCGTCAACGCGCTGGCGCCGGGTGCGATCGACACGCCGCTGCTGCGCCGGAGCTTTGCGCGCCACGTCGATCCGGAGCCGGTGCGCGAGGCCTCGCGCCAGCGCCACGCGATGAAGCGCTTTGGCGCGGCCGACGAGGTCGCCGCCGCCGCGCTGTTCCTGGCCAGCGACGAGGCGTCGTTCACGACCGGCATCGTGCTGCCGGTGGATGGCGGCTGGCTCGCGGCGTAGCTCAACGCCTGGCCGTGCCGGACTTCCGATCGCGCCCGCGCAAAATGTCCGCAAGCGCGGCCGCGTTGCGAGACAGCGGCTCGAAGCGAGGCGTCAGGAGATACGCGCGCATCGGAATCTTCGGTGCGAGTGGCCGTGCCGCGAGGTCGGGCCAGGCGCGGCCGCGCAGCACGAATTGGTCGACCACGGCAAGGCCCGCGCCGGCGCGGGCCATGGCGCAGGCGTCGGGCGTGTAGCGCACGATCGTGGTCGGCTCCGGGCCGCCGGCCAGGGCCGACGTGACGATGTGACCATAAGGCGTCTGCGGGCCGAAGCCGACCAGCGGATAGGGCAGCATGTCCTTCGGTCTGATGCTGCGCAGCCTCGTCAGGGCATGGTCGGCCGGCATGATCACGTGCAGCGCGCCCTCCGCGATCGTCTCTGCCGCGACTGTCGGCTCGTCGACCGGCAGCACAGTGATGCCGAGATCGGCGCGGGCTGTGCCGACGCGGCTGACGATCTCCAGCAGGGTCAACGATTCGAACTCGACGCGCAGATCTGGAAAGCGGCCGCGCAGCCGCGCCAGCGCCTCCGGCACCATGCTGTGGGCCGCGCTCGGGCTCGCCACCACGCGGATGGTGCCCGTGCCGCCGGCGCGCAACTCGTCGGCGAGGTCGTTGATGCGCGCGACGCCGCGATGGACGTGCTCGACCTCCGCGAACAACCGCTTGGCCTCCGGCGTCGGCTGCACCCGGCCGCTGATGCGCTCGAACAGCTTGAGCTTGAGGCCATCCTCGGTATAGGCCAGCAGCCGGCTGATCGCGGGCTGCGACACCGAGAGCAGCCGCGCAGCGCCGCTGATCGAGCCTGTCATCATAATCGCGCGGAACACCTCGATCTGGCGCAGATTGAGCGGCATGCGACCTCTTGTCTCGCTGTGGATGGCTGTCGACTCTAGCCGCCGCTGCCGCCCCATAACAAACTGTTATGGGCGGCGGACAAATCGGTATGGTCGGTGCCGGACCTGCTTTGCTAAGCTTCGCGTGCCGGGTGACATGACTGATGGAGAGAGCGTGAGCGACAGCGAGCGTTTCGATCGCGATTGCGCGTGTCAATTCCGGTGCCCGGCATGAGCGATGGCCTCGCCGCGCTGACGGCCCAGGTCCGTGGCGATCTTGCCAGGATCGCCCATCCCAGCATGCCATGGCTGACGCCCGTCATCGGTCCCGATGGCCGGCCTGCGCGCGATGTGCTGATCGTCGGCGGCGGCCAATCGGGTCTTGCCACCGCCTTCGCGCTGCTGCGCTCCCGCGTCAGCAACGTTCTCGTGCTCGACAAAGCCGAGGCAGGCCGCGAAGGACCGTGGCTCAGCTATGCGCGCATGCCGACCCTGCGCAGCCCGAAGGACTTCACCGGACCCGATCTCGACATCCCCTGTCTGACCTATCAGGCGTGGCACGAGGCGAAGTTTGGCGGCGAGAGCTGGCGCAATCTTGATCTGATCCCGCGCGAATATTGGGCAGATTATCTCGCCTGGTATCGCGAGGTGCTCGACCTTCCCGTGCGCAACGGCTGCGAAGTCGTCGATATCGCACCGGCCGCTGACGGACTGCTGCAGGCGACCGTGCGCAGCAAGGATGGTGAGACGACGATCTATGCCCGCAAGATCGTGCTGGCGACCGGGCAGGAGGGGATGGGCGATTGGAGCATTCCGGAGCCGCTGCGCCATTTGCCCGCAACGCGCTGCGCCCATTCCGGCGCCGAGATCGATTTCGACAGCTTGCGCGGCCGCCGCGTCGCCGTGATCGGGGCCGGTGCCTCGGCGTTCGACAACGCGGCGGCTGCACTCGAAGCCGGTGCGAACAGCGTCGATCTGCTATGCCGCCGCGCGGAAATCCAACTGATCCAACCCTATCGCTGGCTGACGTTCCGCGGTTTCCTGCGGCATTTCTCCGAACTCGACGACGTCTGGCGCTGGCGTTTCATGCGCGCGGTCCTCGAGTTGCGCGAGGGCTTTCCCCAGCACACCTATGATCGCTGCGCCCGTCATGCTGCGTTCCACCTGCATGAGGGCGCGCCTGTGCTGATCGCGTGCGAAACGTCCGAGGGAGTCGTGCTGCGGACACCGCAAGGCGAAGTCACAGTCGATTTCGTGGTCAGCGCGACGGGCATCTCGATGGACTTCGCAAAGCGTCCGGAGCTGCAGCGCTTTGCCGCCAACATCGCGCGTTGGTGCGATCGCTACACGCCCGATGCCGGCGAGCGCAACGACCGGCTTGGCGCCTTTCCCTATCTCGCCGACGACTATGCGCTGTGCGAGCGTGTGGCTGGCCGGACGCCGTGGATCCGCGACGTCCATGTGTTTGCCATTGCCTCGACGATGAGCTTCGGCGCGTCGGGATCTTCCATCAATGCAATGACCACGGCGGTGCCGAAGCTCGTGCATGGGCTGACGCGCGGGCTGTTCAAGGCCGACATCGACAAGCATTGGGCCAACTTCCAGGCCTACGATGTGAAGCAGGCCGAGGTGCGCCGTGGCACGTGATTTGCTGCTGAACTCCCATCTGATGCGCTCCCATCTGATGCGCTTCCATCTGATGCGCTTGCGTCGCCGGTGACCGCTGGCAGGGTATTTCAGTCCCGGATTTTGAGACCAATGAGGGAACAAGGGCGATGAGTTTCGAGATGTCCAAACGTTCGTTGTTCGCTGCGCCCGCCTTGCTCGCGGTGATGCTGGCTGCGCCATCGGCGCATGCGCAGAGCCGCGCCGAGACTCTGCGCTATGTCACCGGTGCCACCGTCAACACGCTCGATCCGAACATTCCGGGCTCGACGCGCGAGGCCTTCGCGCTGTCGATGTCGAGCTACGACCGGCTGGTGTCGTTCGGTCGCAAGCAGCTCAATGGTAAGTGGGTGTTCGATCTCGACACGATCACCGGCGAGCTCGCTGAATCCTATCAGGTCAGCTCTGACGGTTTGAAGATCACCTTCAAGCTGCGCCCCGACGCCAAGTTCCAGGACGGCTCGCCGGTGACGGCCGAGGACGTCAAATGGTCGCTCGACCGCTGCGTCACCGCGCCAATCCTCGGCAAGGCGCAACTGCTGACGGGCTCGCTGACGTCGGCCGATCAGTTCAAGGTCATTGATCCCCTGACGTTCGAAGTGACCTTGCCGAAGCCGGACAAGCTGGCGCTGCCGAATCTCGCGACCGTCTATCCGATCATCATCAACTCCAAGCTCGCCAAGGCGCATGCGACGGCCGAAGACCCATGGGCGCTGAACTGGACCAAGGAGAACGCGGCCGGCAGCGGCGCCTACATCGTCGAGACCTTCAAGCCCGGCGAGCAGGTGATCGCCAAGCGCAACGAGGCCTGGAATCGCGGCACGCCGGACAAGCCGGCGGCGTTCAAGCGCCTGATCATCCAGTCGGTGCCTGAACCGGCGACGCGCGCCAACCTCGTGGAGCGCGGCGACGCCGACCTCGTCATCGACCTGCAGGCGAGCGACGTGCAGTCGCTCGAAGGCAAGGGCAAGCTGAAGGTGATCTCGACGCCGCAATACAACGCGGTGACCTTCATCTCGATGAACAACACCATCCCGCCGTTCGACAACGTCAATGTGCGCCGCGCCATCGCTTACGCGCTGCCCTATGACGACATGTTCAAGGCGGCCTTGTTCGGCCGCGGCGCGACGCTCTACGGCGCGACGTGGGCCGACGGCAAGCCGCCGAGCGGCGGCTATCCGATCCCGCAGCCGATCAAGCTCGATCTGGAGAAGGCCAAGGCCTATCTGAAGGACGCCGGCATGGCGGACGGCTTCTCCACCACCTTCAGCTTCAATGTCGGCCAGGCGGCGACCGCCGAGCCGATGGCCGCACTGGTCAAGGAATCGCTCGCCAAGATCGGCATCAAGGTGGACATCCAGAAGCTGCCGGATGCGCAGATGTCGACCGCGATCAACGAGAAGAAGCTGCCGTTCTTCACCGAAGGCATCGTCGCCTGGCTGCCCTCGACCGACTATTTCTATCGCAACTTCTACACGGGCAAGCAGCGCTGGAATTATTCCTCGACTGACAATGCCGAGCTGGAGAAGATCGCGCAGGAGGCGCGCTTTGAGGCCGACAAGGCGAAATATGAGGAGCAGGGCAAGGCGCTCAACGCCATCCATTTCGACCAGATGTTCCAGATCCCGATCTGGCAGGCGGCGCAGGACGCGGTGATGCAGCCCACGGTGGACGGCTACGTCTACCAGTTCACGCGGCAGGTCGATTATCGTAACCTGAGCCGAAAGTAACGGGGGACGGCTGATAACCATGGGCACGATCGGCGCAACCTTGGCTCGGGCGGGACGACGCTTCGTCTCGTCGCTGCCGGCGCTGTTCGGGGTCCTGGTCTTCACCTTCCTGCTGATGCGCGTGCTGCCGGGGGATCCGGCCGTGTTCTTTGCCTCCGGCCCCAATGCTGGCCAGGAGGAGATCGAGGTCATCCGCCGGCAGCTCGGGCTCGACAAGCCGCTGCCGAACCAGCTCGCGATCTATCTCTACGACGTCGGCCGCGGCAATCTCGGCCGCTCGATGATGACCGGGCAGGCGGTCGCCAAGGATCTCAAGGAGCGGCTGCCGGCCTCGCTCGAATTGACCCTGACGGCGCTGCTGATCGCGCTGGTGTCGGCGGTGCCGCTCGGCGTGCTGGCTGCGCTGCGGCCGGGCTCGCTGGTCGATCACGGCGTGCGGCTGTTCTGCTCGCTCGGCGTCTGCGTTCCGACCTTCGTCTCCGGTCTGCTGCTGATCTACGTGTTCTATTATCTGCTCGGCCTGGCGCCGGACCCCACGGGCCGCATCGATATCTTCGCCACGCTGCCGCCGTCGCGGACCGGCTTCCTGATCATCGACTTCCTGCTCGCCGGCGATGTCGAGGGCTGGTGGGCGGCGGCCCGGCAGCTGATGCTGCCGGCACTGACCATGGCGCTGTTCGTGATCGCGCCGCTGGCGCGGATCACCCGCGCCTCGATGCTGGTGTCGCTCGGCAGCGACTTCGTGCGTACGGCGCGCTCGGTCGGGCTGTCGTGGTGGCGCATCGTCGTCACCTATGCGCTGAGGAACGCGATCCTGCCGGTCATCACCATCGCCGGGATCGTGTTCTCGACCATGCTCGGCGCCAATGTGCTGGTGGAGAAGGTGTTCTCCTGGCCCGGCGTCGCCTCCTACGCGCTCGATGCGCTGCTGGTCTCCGACTACGCGCCGGTGCAGGGCTTCGTGCTGCTGATGGCGACGATCTTCGTGATCGTCAATCTGCTGGTCGATGTACTCTATGGCATCGCCGATCCCAGGGCGACGGTGGCGTGAGCATGAGCATGATCGAGACCTCGTCGACCCTGCGCCACACTGCCTTCGTGCTGCGCGGCAATCCGGTCACCGCTGTCGCGGCTGGCGGTGCGCTGCTGCTGGCGCTGATCGCGATCTTTGCGCCGTGGCTCGCGCCCTATGATCCGGTCGTCTCCGACGTACCGCAGGCGCTGCAGCCGCCGAGCGCGGCGCACTGGTTCGGCACCGACCAGCTCGGTCGCGATGTGCTCAGCCGCCTGATCGTCGCGAGCCGGCTCGACCTCACGATCGCGGTGACGGCGGTTGCTGTGTCCTTCGCGCTCGGCTCGGTGATCGGTGCACTCTGCGGCTATGCCGGCGGCCGGCTCGACAAGGCGGTCGGCCGCTTCGTCGACGTGCTGATGGCGTTCCCGCTGTTCGTGCTGGCGATGGCGATGGTCGCCGCGCTCGGCAATCGGGTCGAGAACATCGTGATCGCGACCGCGATCATCAACCTGCCGTTCTACATCCGCTTCGCCCGCGCCGAGGTGAACATTCGCCGCAACCTCGGCTGGGTCGAGGCCGCGCGGGCCTGCGGCGAGAGCCATGTCGCTGTCGTGCTGCGTTTCCTGCTGCCGAACGTGCTGCCGGCGATGGCGGTGCAGATGTCGCTCAATCTCGGCTGGGCGATCCTCAATGCCGCGGGCCTCTCCTTCATCGGCCTCGGCGTCAAGCCGCCGACGCCGGAATGGGGCATCATGGTCGCCGAGGGCGCCCGCTTCATCTCCACGGGGCGCTGGTGGCTGGTGGCGTTTCCCGGACTTGCGCTGATGAGCGCGGTGCTGTGCTTCAATCTGCTCGGCGACGGCCTGCGCGATATCCTCGATCCCCGGATGCGCACATGACGGGCGAATTGAAGATGATCAGCGTGGCGCATCCGAGGATGAGAACGTGAGCGCACCGCTGCTCGAGGTCGAGAACCTCAAGGTCTCCTTCTCCACCCGCCGTGGTATCGTCGAGGCCGTGCGCGGCGTGTCCCTGTCGCTCGCACCGGGTGAGATGCTTGGCCTCGTCGGCGAGAGCGGCTCCGGCAAATCGGTGACCGGCTTTGCCATCACCCATCTGCTCGACAAGGCCGGCCGCATCACCGGCGGCCGGATCCGCTTCAAGGGCCAGGACATCACCCGCGCCGGCGGCGCCGATCTGCGCAGCCTGCATGGTGCTGCGATGGCGATGATCTTCCAGAACCCGCGCGCGGCCCTCAATCCCATCCGTACCGTCGGCCAGCAGATTGCGGATGCGATCCTCGCGCATAGACGGCTGTCGCGGCAGGAGGCGCAGGCCGAGGCGCTGCAACTCTTGAAGGCCGTGCAGATCCGCGATCCCGAGCGGCGCATGAGCGCCTATCCGCATGAGCTCTCCGGCGGCATGTGCCAGCGGGTGATGATCGCGATCGCGATCTCCTGCAGCCCGCAGCTGCTGATCGCGGACGAGCCGACCACCGGCCTCGACGTCACCACGCAGAAGGTGGTGATGGACCTGCTCGCTCATATCGCCGCCGACCGCGGCATGGCGACGATCCTGATCACGCATGATCTCGGGCTGGCCGCGCGCTACTGCGCGCGCGTCGTGGTGATGGAGCAGGGCAGGCTGGTCGAGGAGGCCGAGCCGCTCACGCTGTTCCATCGGCCGCAGCACCCCTACACCAAACGGCTGGTCGCGGCGTCGCCGACGGCGACCTCGCGCATTGAGGATCTGGTGCCGGACGGCGAGCGCATTCCGTTGGTCGCGGTGACGGAGCTGCCGCCCCCGCCGCACGGCACGCCGCTGCTGCTCGACGTCAGGACTGTCAGCAAGCGTTTCGACGACGGCACCGTGGGCGTCGCGGACTTCTCTATGACCATGCGCGGCGGCGAGAGCGTCGGCCTGGTCGGCGAGAGCGGCTCCGGCAAGAGCACGACGTCGCGCATGATCTGTCGGCTGATCGATGCCAGCGCCGGCGAGATCCTGTTCGACGGCCAGTCGATCGGCCAGATCCCGGCGCGCGACTTCCACCGTTCCGAGCTGCGCAAGGACATCCAGATCGTCTTCCAGGATCCGAACGACAGCCTCAATCCGCGCTACACGGCGTTCGACTGCATCGCCCATCCGCTGCTGCGACTGATGAACATGCGCTCAGGCGACAGACTGCGCCGGCGGGTCGAGGAATGCGCCGAGCGTGTTGGCCTGCCGCGCGAGCTGCTGTCGCGCTTTCCGCATCAGCTCTCTGGCGGGCAGAAGGCGCGCGTCGGAATCGCCCGCGCCATCGCCTGCCGGCCGCGTCTGCTGGTGCTGGACGAGCCGACCGCGGCGCTCGACGTCTCCGTGCAGGCCGTGGTGCTGCAGCTCCTGAACCGGCTTCGGCGCGAGGACAACCTCGCATTTCTGTTCGTCAGCCACGATCTCAATGTCGTGCGCATGATGTGCGACCGCACCATCGTGCTGCGCACAGGCCTCATCATCGAGCAGGGCGAGAGCCGGGCGCTGTTCGCCAATCCGCAGACCGACTACACGCGCGAGCTGGTCGATGCCGTCCCGCATATCGACCCGCCGATGGCGCTGGCACCGGCCTGATCCTCGCCCATAACAATCGATTATGGACGGCGGACAACTTGGTATTGGGGCCGCGATCGGCGGAGCTGTTAGTTTGTGCGCATCGCCATCTCAGGTCATCAAAGGGTTGGATCGCGCGTCATGACGGAGCTGATCGAAAGGCTGCAGAGCGCCGTCGGCGCAGCGCATGTTCTCGTCGCAGCCGAAGATCAGGCGCCATATCTGCGCGACTGGCTGGGCAAGTATCGTGGCGCTGCCATCGCCGTCGTGCGTCCTGCGTCGACGGCAGAGGTCTCCGCGGTCATGGCGGCCTGCGCCGAGGCCCGCGTCGCCGTGGTGCCGCAGGGCGGCCACACGAGCCTGTCCGGCGGCGCGACACCGGATGCGAGCGGCGGGGCGATCGTGCTGTCGCTGGCGCGGATGAACCGCATCCGCGCGCTCGATCCCATCGGCCAGACCATGGTGGTCGATGCCGGCGTCGTGCTGGCGAAGGTGCAGGAGGCCGCCGGCGCGGCCGGCCTGCTGTTTCCACTCAGCCTCGGGTCCGAGGGGAGCTGCACCGTCGGCGGCAATCTCGCGGCCAACGCCGGCGGCGTCGCCGTGCTGCGCTATGGCGTGATGCGCGAGCTCACGCTCGGCCTCGAAGTGGTGCTGCCGGATGGCCGCATCTGGGACGGCCTGCGCGCCTTGCGCAAGGACAACACCGGCTATGCGCTGCGCGATCTCTTCATCGGCTCGGAAGGCACGCTCGGCATCATCACTGGCGCGGTGCTGAAACTGTTTCCGCAGCCGACCGCGCGCGCCACGGCCTTCGTCGCGCTCGCCGATGCGGCCGCCGCGCTGGAGCTGCTGCGGCTGTCACGCGCCCATTGCGGCGATCGCCTGTCGGCGTTCGAGTTCCTGACCGCGGCGACGCTGGAGATGATCCTGCGGCAGATGCCGGACACGCGGCTGCCCTTCGCGGCGCTGCCTGAGGCCGCCGTGCTGATCGAGCTCAGCGACATCGGCGACGAGCGCGCGCTGACCACGCGGTTTGAAACCGCGCTGGGGGAGGCGATGGCGCAGGGCCTCGTCGCCGACGCCGTCGTCGCGCAGGACGGCACGCAGGCGAAGGCATTCTGGCGCGTGCGCGAGAGCGTGTCGGAGGCGCTGGTGCGCGAGGGCAAGGCGTTGAAGCACGACATCGCCGTGCCGGTCGCCGAGATCGCCGATTTCGTCGACGTCATGGACGCGGCGGTCGGCGCGGCGCTGCCCGGCATCCGCCCGATGGTATTCGGCCATCTCGGCGACGGCAATCTGCACTACAATCTGATGCGTCCGCTGGCGATGACCGAGGACGCGTTCTACGCCCACGGCCCGCGCATCACACGCCTCGTGCATGACGAGATCACCCGCCGCCGCGGCTCGATCAGCGCCGAGCACGGCATCGGCCAGCTCCGTACATCCGAGATGCCGCTGTGCAAGCCGCCGCTCGAGCTAGAGCTGATGCAACAGCTCAAGCGCACGCTCGATCCGCATGGGCTGATGAACCCGGGCAAGCTGCTGCCGGGTACGTGAGGCAAACTCTCCACGACGTTCTGGTCAGCAGCCCCGGCAGACGCCGTTGACCTTTCGACGGGTCTCTTCGTCGTTCCAGATTCCCTTGGGAGAGATGACCAGCTCAGCTGTCAGTTTCATCGGCGCCCTGAGCTCTGCCGGGATCTTTGGGAAAGGTTGGACCGACCGGAGCCAAGCGATCGTCTGATCGTCGACGGCTTTCACGCCAAAAGTCTTGGTCATTTTCACGTCGATGAGGTTTCCGTCGCGATCGATCGAAAAGGTGATGATCGAGCGGATCTCGGTGGCGTTCTTGACATCGTCGGACAGGACGAGCGGACCGATCCGCAACTGGTGTTGGACCTCGCTGCGATAGGAGATCTCGGGGCCGGACGTGTCGGAGGTTGGAGGCCATTGCAGCTCTACATGGGCGATGCGCTTCTGCATGCCCAGATTGAACGTCGTCTTGATCTCGAACGGCACGTTCAGGTCGTCCGGGACGGGCGGAAATGGTCGCATGCGCCGCAGCCCTGCGAGAACGTCTGCATCGTCGTCGGCCGAGCCGGAGCTCTGGTCAATCGTCGCGTTCAAGATCTTGCCGTCCCGATCGATCGAAAAGACAACTCCCACGTGAACTGTCTTGGTTCTCAATCGTTCTGGGATCGCCCAGGAATTTGCCATGAGATGCCGGTAGAGCTGACGCTTGAACGCGGCTTCGTCTGCAAGCGCTGCCGCGGATATCGAAATCAGGATCAGGAGACCAAGACCGAAGTATCGCATTGAAGCCCGCTCATTCTTCTGCGGATCAATGTAGCTTGCTCGTTGGTTGGTGTCGTGAGGGATTAAGCGGGCAGACATGGCTCGCTTTCGTCCGTAGATCCTGGTCGACAGTCCGTCTTCGGCGACCAGGTCAGGATCAGCGCGCGGTCCGGCGAGTCTGCGCCACCGTGATCCGAGTTCCTGTCTTCAGCAGGCTTTCCAGCGCGGTTTCCACGGCATCTGTGAAGCGAGGATCGTTCGGCAGCTCGGTGCCGAACACCGATGTGACCGACAACAATGCAGGCGCAAGCCGGCCCGCAACCGGGCCGGCGTCATCCGCCAGGGCCCGCAGTCTGGCCGCCAGCGGGTCGCGCAGCGCGATCGGCTGGCGGTGTTCGTCGGTGCCGTTGACGTAGCGCATCCACCCGGCGACGGCGAGCGCGAGGCGGGTGATCGGCTGGCCGCGGGCGAGCCGGTCGCTGATGGTGCCGAGCAGGCGCTGCGGCAGCTTCTGCGAGCCGTCCATCGCGATCTGCGCTGTCAGATGCTTCAGCGCCGGATTGCGGAAGCGTTGCAGCAGTGCGGCGCGATAGGCTGTCACGTCGAAGCCGCCGAGCGCGGGCAGAGTCGGCGTGACCTCGTCGCACATCATGTCCTCGACGAGCCCGGCGAGGTCGGGCTCGGCCATGGCCGCGGCAACCGTCTCGCAGCCCATGAGATAGCCGAGATAGGCGATGGTGGAGTGCGCGCCGTTGAGCAACCGGAGCTTCATCAGCTCGAACGGCGCGACGTCGCGGACGAACTGGGCGCCGCTCTGGTCCCACGCCGGACGGTCGCCGCCGAAATCGTCCTCGATCACCCATTGACTGAACGGCTCGGTCACGACAGGCCAGGCATCGTCGAGCCCGAGCGCGGCGCCGATCTCAGCGCGGACGGCATCGGTGGTCGCCGGCACGATGCGGTCGACCATGGTCGAGGGAAAGCGGACCTTGTCCGCGATCCATGCCGCGAGATCGCGGTCGATCAGTTCGGCGAAGGCGATGACGAGGCCGCGCAAGGTATGGCCGTTGGCCGGAAGGTTGTCGCAGGCGAGCACGGCGAAGGGCGGCAGCCCCTGTTGCCGTCGCAGCTGCAAGCCGCCTGTGATGACGCCGAGCGTGCTGCGGGGGTGGCCGACATTGAGGCTGTCGTGACGGATGTCGGGATCGTCGGCGCGCAGCGCGCCGGTCGCCGGATCGTGGCTGTAGCCCTTCTCGGTCACGGTGGTGGAGACGATGCGCACGCGGGGATCGGCGAGGCGCGCGAGCAGGCCCGCGGGATCTTCCGGCGCCACGGCGAGGCCGGTGAGCGCGCCGATGACGCGCCGCTGATGTCCGGCACCGTCGCTCGCCGTCACGCTGTAGAGCCCGCCTTGCGGCGCCAGCGCATCGCGGGTGTCGGGCGAGCGCAGGGAGACGCCGAGGATGCCCCAGCGCGGATCGTCCTTGAGCAACGTGTCGGTATAGAGCGCCTGATGGCCCCGATGAAACGCGCCGAGCCCGAGATGGACGATGCCGGTTGCGACCGCCGCGCGGTCGTAGTCCGGCCTGAGGATGCCGGCGGGCAGGCGGTGGAGCGTTGAGGGGCCGAGGCGGTCCATGGCGTATCGGCTCGTCAGAAGATCAGCTGCACTTTGCAGCATTCGGTCTGGTTGTGCTCGAACGTCTCGAATGCGGCGGCGTAGGCGTCGAGCCCGAAGCGGTGGGTGATCAGACGCTCGGGTTGCAGCGTGCCGCGCGCGAACCAGTCGACGACCTTGGCGAACTTGCCGCTGTTGAGCCTGGAAGCGTGGATCGCGAGCTCCTTGGCGGTCACCTTCTGCTGCACGATGGTCGACGGCTCGGCCGAGAAGCCGAGCAGACCGATGCGTGCCGCAGGCGAGGCGATCTCGATGGCCTCGGCGAGAATGGCGGGATGGCAGGCGGCATCGATGATCAAGGTCGGCGTCACATCGGCCGCGGCGAGGGCCTCGGGCAGGGCGGTGCTGGCGGTGTTGATGACGCGGTCGGCGCCGTTGTGCCGCGCCGCTTCGAGCCGGGCATCGATGCGATCGGTGACGATCAGCTGCTTCACGCCGTAGACGTGCTTGAGCACCTGGATCACGGTCAGGCCGATCGGGCCCGCGCCATAGACCAGCGCCACGTCAGAGGCGAACACGCTGGTGTGGTCGGTGATGTTGGCGGCGATCGAGAACGGCTCGACCAGCGGCGCCTTGTCGTCGTCGACGCTGTCCGGCAGCAGATGCGCGTTGGCCGCCGGCACGCAGGCATATTCGGAAAAGCCGCCGTCGCGGTGGACGCCGAGCACGGCGAGATGGGCGCACACGTTGGGGCGGCCGACCGAGCAGGGATAGCATTGGCCGCAGGCCACCACGGGATCGACCACCACGCGGGCGCCGAGCCGTGCGCTGACACCGTCGCCGAGCTTGTCGATGCGGCCGAAGAATTCATGGCCGATCACGCGCGGATAGCGCGCGAACGGGTTGCTGCCGTGGAGGATGTGGATGTCGGAGCCGCAGATCCCGGCGCGCTCGACCTTGATGCGGACCTCGCCTGCCGAAGGCTCGGGAACCGGGCGCGTTTCGATCGACAGGCGGCCGGGCCGCTCCACCACGAGGCTCTTCACGCGCTCCTCCATCCTTCTCGCCCATTTCGACCGCGAGCTGCCGTCGTATAGCAATCCCAAATCTTGGATACAAGTTTTTGATTGAAAGCATATTTGGTATCCCTTATAGGCTTAGCGCATACAGGAATGACATACAAAGGCCCCGCAGCGGGCCGGCAGGGGAGGTTTGCCAGTGTCTTTGCCCACATCCATGTCTCGTCGCAGTTTCGTCGGCACCGCGCTCGCGGGAGCCTCGGCCTTGGCGTTCACGCCCGCCCGGGCGCAGTCGGCGAAGTATCGCCTGCGCTACGGCACGGCGTTTCCCGCCACCCATCCCGGCGTCGTCCGGATCATCGAGGCGTCGGAGGTCATCAAGAAGCAGACCAATGGTCTGGTCGACCTGCAGGTCTATCCGAACAGCCAGCTCGGCAGCGAGCCCGACATGTTCTCGCAGGTGCGCAGCGGCGCGCTCGACTTCATGTCGACGTCAGGTGTGAACCAGACGGTGGTGCCGATCGGCGGGATCAATGCGGTGGCGTTCGCGTTCGAGAGTTACGACCAGGTGTGGTCGGCGATGGACGGCGATCTCGGCAACCATGTGCGCGGCGAGTTCGCCAAGGTCGGCCTGCACGTGCTCCCGAAATGCCTCGACAATGGCTATCGCAACATCACCTCCGGCGCCAAGCCGATCGCCTCGCCCGACGATCTCAAGGGCTTCAAGATCCGCGTGCCCGGCAATCCGTTGTGGGTGACGCTGTTCAAGACGCTCGGCGCGGCGCCGACGCCGATCAATTTCGGCGAGCTCTATGCGGCCCTGCAGACCCGCATCGTCGACGGCCAGGAGAATCCGCTGGCGCTGATCCAGAGCGCCAAGCTCTACGAGGTGCAGAAGTACATCGCGCTATCAGGCCATATCTGGGACGGCCACTACATCTTCGCCAATGCAGCGCGCTGGAATGTCATGCCTGCCGACGTCCGTGACGCCATCACCGCGGCGCTGTCGGAGGCCGCCGTCAAGGAGCGCCAGGACATCCAGAGCTTCAACGAGAAGGCGCAGGCGGACATGCAGTCCGCCGGCGTGACCTTCAACAAGGTCGACACCAAGCCGTTCCGCGACGCGCTGCGCACCGCCGGCTTCTACACCGAGTGGAAGACCAAGTTCGGCGCCGAGGCGTGGGGCCTGCTGGAGAAATCGGTCGGCCAGCTCTGAGCGAGCTGCCGTTGCATCCCTGATGCATGTCCGCATGCGCGGACATCAGCAGGATCTTGCGGGGAGGGTGGAATGGCCGTTGACATGACCGCGACGACCTCGGTGCCGTCGCATGGTGCCTTTGCGCGTTTCGATCATCTGCTAGGCCGCGCCGTCGAGGCGCTGGCCGCCGCGATCGTGGTCGCCGAATTGGTCCTGCTCGGTGCGGCCACGGCCGCGCGCTACGTGTTCAATGCTCCGCTGATCTGGTCCGACGAACTCGCCACCGTGCTGTTCGTGTGGCTGGCGATGCTCGGCGCCGTCGTCGCATTGCGACGCGCCGAGCACATGCGGCTCACCGCCTTCGTCCGCAATCTGTCGCCGGCGTGGCGGGCGCGCACCGACGCGCTCGGCCTGATGCTGGTCTGCACCGTGCTGGTCGCGCTGGTGATGCCGTCCTGGCACCACCTCGAAAGCCACCTGATCAGCCAGATGCCCGTGCTCGAGATCAGCGAAGGCTATCGCGAGGCCGCGATGCTGGTCGGCGTGCTGCTGATGCTGCTCACCGCGGTCGACCGGCTGATCCAGCAGGCGAGCCTCATGCAGATCGTCGGCGCTCTGGCCCTGGTGCTCGCCGGTGCAGGGGCGCTCTATGCGGCCGCACCTGTGCTGGAGGATCTCGGCAACTACAATCTGTTCATCTTCTTCTTTGTGCTCGTCGCCAGCGCCATGGTGATCGGCACGCCGATCGCCTTCACCTTCCTGCTCGCCACCGTGGCCTATCTGCATTTCAGCACGACCGTGCCGGTCCTGATCGTTCCTGGCCGGGTCAGCGAGGGCATGTCGCACATGGTGCTGCTGGCGGTGCCGATGTTCGTGCTGCTGGGTGCGCTGATCGAGATCGCCGGGCTGGCGCGGGCGATGATCCTGTTCCTGGTTTCGCTCATCGGCCATCTGCGCGGCGGCCTGCAATATGTGCTGCTCGGCGCGATGTACCTGGTCTCCGGCATCTCCGGCGCCAAGGCGGCCGACATGGCCGCGGTCGCGCCGGCGCTTTTTCCCGAGATGAAGCAGCGCGGCAGCTCGGAAGGCGACCTGGTGTCGCTGCTGTCGGCCTCGGCCGTTATGTCGGAAACGATCCCGCCCTCGATCGTGCTGATCACGGTCGGATCGGTGACGGGCGTGTCGATCGCGGCGCTGTTCACCGGCGGGCTGCTGCCGGCGGTGGTCGGCCTGATCGCACTCTCCGTCGTCGTCTTCCTGCAGACGCGCAAGGAGGACATGAGCGGCGCGCAGCGTTTCGATGCCAAGACGCGGCTGCGGCTGTTTGCGATCTCTATTCCCGGTCTCGGTCTGCCGATCGTGATCCGTTCGGCTGTGGTCGAGGGCGTCGCCACCGCGACCGAGGTCGCGGCGATCGGCGTCATCTACACCGTGCTGGTCGGCATCTTCGTCTATCGCCAGTTCGACTGGAAGCGGGTGTATCCCATCCTGGTCGATACGGCGTCGCTGTCCGGCGCGATCCTGCTGGTGGTGGGGGCTGCGACCGGCATGGCCTGGGCGCTGACCCAGTCCGGCTTCTCGCAGCAGCTCGTGGACCTCATGGTGGCTGTGCCCGGCGGCCGCTGGGGCTTCCTGCTGATTTCGGCGCTCGCCTTCGTCGTGCTCGGCAGCGTGCTCGAGGGCGTGCCGGCGGTGGTGCTGTTCGGGCCGCTGCTGTTCCCGATCGCGCGCATGATGGGCGTGCACGAGGTGCACTACGCCATCATCGCGGTGTTCGCGATGGGTCTCGGCCTGTTCACGCCGCCTTTCGGCGTCGGCTTCTATCTCGCTTGCGCCATCGGCCGCGCCTCGCCGGACGAGGTCATCCGCCACGTCTGGCCGCATCTCGCCGCACTCGTCGTTGCGCTGCTCTTGATCGTGTTCCTGCCATGGATCTCGATCGGCTTCCTGTGAATCGGGTAGACTGCCGTCATGGATGACGATCTGACACCGCTGACACGACTGGACGGCAAGGCCGGCCGGCGGCTCGCCGACCAGGTCTACGAGCGGCTGCTCGAGGACATCGTCTCCGGCGCGCTGCCGCCGGGCACGCCGATGGCCGAACTCGATCTGTGCGAGCGGCTCGGCGTCAGCCGCACGCCGGTGCGCGAGGCGCTGATCAAGCTCGCCGATGTAGACCTCGTGCGCATCTATCCGCAAAGCGGCAGCGTGGTGGCGCCGGTGTCGCGCGAGGCGTTCGGCGAGGCGCAGTTCATCCGCGAGCATCTCGAATGTGCGCTGGTTGCCGAGGCCGTCCGCTACATCGATGCGACGGCGCTGCGCGAGCTGACCGAGCTGATCGACAAGCAGAAGGCGGCGGCGACGCCGGCGGAGTTCTACGTCCATGACGAGGCGTTCCATCAGACGATCGCCCGCACCAGCCGGCATCCCCATGTCTGGCAGGTGATCCGTCAGACCAAGATCCATTTCGACCGCGTCCGCCATCTGACCTTGATCGAGGACGCCGGCCATATTCCGCTCCTGATCGCGCAGCATCAGGAGATCCTGGACGGGCTGGCCGCCTGCAACGAGGCCCAGGCGGTCGCGGCGATGCGCCGGCATCTGCGCGAGGTGTTTCGCCGCGCTGACGGCATCTTTGCCCGGCAGGAGGAGATGTCGCAGGCCGAACCGCGCACGCGGGCACGGCGGCGGCGCTGATCGCGCGCTTGATTCATTCTGGAAGGTGACGACATGGAACAGACGTGGCGCTGGTTCGGACCCGATGATCCCATCACCTTGCCGCAGGTTCGCCAGACCGGCGCGACCGGCATCGTGACGGCGCTGCATCACATTCCCTACGGCGTGGTGTGGAGCACCGATGAGATCATCAGGCGCATCGGCTTGATCGAAGGCGATTCATCGCTGCGGCTGCGCTGGAGCGTGGTCGAGAGCCTGCCGGTCTCCGAGGCCATCAAGCTGGGCGAGGGCGATCTGACGTCCTTGTTCGACAACTACCGCCAGTCGCTGCGCAACCTCGCCGCCTGCGGCGTCACTACCGTCTGCTACAATTTCATGGCGGTGCTGGACTGGACCCGCACCGAGCTCGCCTTCCGCCTGCCGGGCGGCGCCACCGCGCTCCGCTTCGACATGGATCGCCTGGCGGCGTTCGACTGCTACATCCTGCAGCGGCCCGGCGCCGAGGCGGAATTCTCCTCCGACGTGCTCGACCGCGCCAGAGCCTGGGTGGCGCAGGCCTCCGAAGCCGACAAGGACCGGCTGCTCGCGACCATCATGGCCGGGTTGCCCGGCGCCTATGACCGCTATGACGTGCCCGGCCTGCGCCGCATGCTGGAGAAATATCGCGGCATCGGCCATGCCGAGCTGCGTGCCAACTACGCGCGCTTCCTGCGCGAGGTGGTGCCGGTGGCGGAGGAGTGCGGTGTCAGCCTGTGCGTCCATCCCGACGATCCGCCGCGCGACCTGTTCGGCCTGCCGCGCGTGGTGTCGTCAGCCGAGGATCTGCAGTTCATCGTCGATGCCGCCCCGTCGAAGGCCAATGGCATCACGTTCTGCACCGGCGCGCTCGGCGCTGGCGGCCACAACAACGTGCCGCGGCTTGCCGAGCGGTTCGCCCCGCACATCCGCTTCGTCCATCTGCGCAACGTCACCAAGATGCTCGACGGCTCGTTCATGGAGGCCGAGCATCTGCGCGGCGATGTCGACATGGTTGCGATCGTGACGACGCTGCTCAAGGAGCAGGCGCGCCGCAAGGCCGAGGGCGATCCGGACTGGCGGATCCCGTTCCGCCCCGATCACGGTCATGAGCTGGTCGACGACATCGGCCGCGGCACGCATCCCGGCTATCCGCTGGTTGGCCGGCTCAAGGGCCTCGCCGAGATCCGCGGGGTGATGACCGCCGTCGCGGCCATTAACCGTCTCCCGGTTTGATCGGCAGGGCAGGATAACGCGCTTGTCAGCGCGCTGTCCGTCAACGAGGATGCCCGCCGGAACGTCGTCCACGAGTTGAACAGATGTCGACCTCACTCTTCGATCTCTCCGGCAAGACCGCGTTGGTGACCGGCTCCTCCCGCGGCCTCGGCCGCGCCATTGCCGAAGGCTTTGCCAAGGCCGGGGCGCGGCTCGTCATCAACGGCATCGACCCGGCGCGCACGCTGGCGGCGGCGGAAGAATTCCGCGCCGCGGGCCATCAGGCCGAGGCCTGCCCGTTCGACGTGACCGATGAGCAGGCGGTGGTCAGCGCCTTCGCGCGTTTCGATGACCAGGGGATCGCGATCGACATCCTCGTCAACAATGCCGGCATCCAGCACCGCAAGCCGCTGGTCGAGTTCACCACCGACGAGTGGCGCCGCGTCATCGAGACCAACCTCACCAGCGCGTTCGTGATCGGGCGCGAGGCCGCCAAGCGGATGATTCCGCGCAACAGCGGCAAGATCATCAACATCGGCTCGCTCGGCAGCGAGCTGGCAAGGCCGACGATCGGGCCCTACACCACGGCCAAGGGCGGCATCCGCAACCTGACCCGCGCGATGGCCGTCGAATGGGCCGCGCACGGCATCCAGGCCAATGCGATCGGTCCCGGCTACATGCTGACCGACATGAACCAGGCGCTGATGAGCAACCCCGACTTCAACAACTGGCTGATGTCGCGCGTCCCGGCGAAGCGCTGGGGTCGTCCCGACGAACTGGTCGGCACCGCGATCTTCCTGGCCTCCGACGCGTCGACCTATGTCAACGGCCAGACCATCTATGTCGATGGCGGCATGCTGGCGGCGATGTAGGATCGCGGAAGACACGAGACAGGGAGGCCGGCCATGCGTGCGGTCGTCATTCACGCGCCGAAAGATCTGCGCATCGACAGCTTTCCCGATCCGGCGCCGGGACCCGGCGAGGTCCGGGTCAAGATCGAGGCCGGCGGCATCTGCGGCTCGGATCTGCATTACTACCATCACGGCGGCTTCGGCACGGTCCGCATCAAGCAGCCGATGGCGCTGGGTCATGAGATCGCAGGCCACGTCGCCGCGGTCGGTGCCGGCGTGACCGGCCTCGCCGAGGGCACGCGCGTCGCCGTCAATCCGAGCCTGCCGTGCGGCAAGTGCGCCTATTGCCGCGAGGGGCGGCGCAACCAGTGCCTGGACATGCGCTTCATGGGCAGCGCGATGCGCGATCCCCACGTGCAGGGCGGCTTCCGCGAGTTCGTCACCGTGGATGCCTCGCAGGCGGTGCCGATCGCGCCGTCGTTGTCGCTGGGAGAGGCCGCGATGGCCGAGCCGCTGTCGGTCTGCCTGCATGCCGCGCACCAGGCCGGTTCGCTGCTCGGCAAGCGCGTGCTGGTGACCGGCTGCGGCCCGATCGGAGCGCTGTCGATCCTGGTCGCGCGTTACGGCGGCGCAGCCGAGATCGTGGCGACCGACGTCGCCGACGCGCCGCTTGCGATGGCGCGCACGCTCGGCGCCAGCCATGCGTTCAATGTCGGGGCGGAGCCGTCGGCGCTCGATCCGTGGCGGAGCGGGAAGGGCACGTTCGACGTGCTGTTCGAGGCCTCCGGCAACCAGGCCGCCCTGCGGGCGGCGCTCGACGTCATGAGGCCCGGCGGCGTCATCGTCCAGCTTGGGCTCGGCGGCGAGATGACCTTGCCGGTCAACACGCTGGTCACGAAGGAGCTGCAATTGCGCGGCACGTTCCGGTTCGACCGCGAATTCGAGCTGGCGCTGCGGCTGATGGGCGAGGGGCTGCTGGACGTCAAGCCGCTGATCTCGGCTGCGCTGCCATTCGAGCAGGCGGTCGCCGCCTTCGAGCTCGCCAGCGATCGAGGCCGGTCGATGAAGGTTCATTTGACGTTTTGATGGATGGATTGACGCCGATGAAAGTCGCCTGCATCGGAGAGTGCATGGTGGAGTTTGCGCAGGAGGACGGCTCGCTGTTCCGGCGCGGCTTCGGCGGCGACACGCTCAACACGGCGCTCTATCTGGCCCGGCTCGGCGTGCCCACCTCCTACGTCACGGCGCTCGGCGATGATCCCTTGAGCGCCATGATGCTGGCGGCCTGGCAGGCCGAGGGCATCGACACCTCGGAGGTGCTGCAGGTCGAGGGCCGCGTGCCCGGCCTGTACATGATCGAGCGCGATGCCCGGGGCGAGCGCAGCTTCCTCTATTGGCGCGACCGCGCGCCGGCGCGCGAGCTGTTCGATCGCGCCGACCGCGACATGCTCGACAGGCTCTCCCGCTTCGACTGGATCTATCTCTCCGGCATCAGCCTCTCGCTCTATGGCGAGACCGGCAAGGCCAAGCTGCGTGAGCTCTTGACGGTGGCGCGCAAGCGCGGCGCGCGTGTGGTCTTCGACGGCAACTACCGGCCGCGCGGCTGGGCCAGCCGCGAGGTGGCGCAGCGCGCGTTCCGCGCGATCCTGCCGCTGGTCGACGTTGCGCTGCCGACGCTCGAGGATGAGCAGATGCTGTTCGGCGATGCCGACGCCTCCGTCAGCCTGCGCCGCTTCAAGGAAGCCGGGGTCGGCGAGGTCGTCGTCAAGCGCGGCGCACGCGGCTGCCTGATCCATGCCGATGGTGTGCTGGTCGACATCGCGCCGCCTGCGGTGCTCAAGCCGATCGACACCACGGCGGCCGGCGATTCCTTCAATGCGGGTTATCTCGCCGCGCGCATCAAGGGCGCGCCGCCCCGCAAGGCGGCGTTGGCCGGCCACCGGCTTGCCGGCGCCGTGATCATGGCGCCGGGAGCCGTGATCCCGGCCACCGCGATGCCGCGGGACATTCTGACGATGAGCGAGGCATGATGAACAATTTGGACAAGCGCACGAAGCTCGATGCGGTGTTCGCTCTGGCGCCGGTGATTCCGGTGATCACGATCGAGGACGCCGCGCATGCCGTGCCGCTTGCGCGCGCGCTCGTTACCGGCGGTCTCCGCGTCATCGAGATCACCTTGCGGACGCAGGCGGGGCTCGATGCCGCACGCGCGATCATTGATGAGGTGCCGGACGCCGTTGTCGGCATCGGCACGGTGCTGACGCCGGCGGACTACGAGCGCGCCGCCGGGCTCGGTGCAGCCTTCGCGATCAGTCCGGGCCTGTCGATCGGCCTGCTCGATGCCGCGAATGCGGGCGAAATGCCGTTCGCGCCGGGCATTCAGACCGCCTCTGATCTCATCGCCTGCGTGACGCGCGGCTATGAGCTGGTGAAGTTCTTTCCTGCGGTGCCGGCCGGTGGGCTCGCCGCGCTGGATGCGCTGGCCGGGCCGTTCCCCAACGTACGGTTCTGCCCGACGGGCGGCATCAATGCCGGCAACGCTGCGCAATGGCTGGCGCATAAGAAGGTCGTTGCGATTGGCGGCTCCTGGGTCGCCCCCGCGGCCGACATCAAGGCCGGGGCCTGGGCTGCGATCGAGCAGCGCGCCCGCGAGGCGACGAAGCTGCGCTGATCTGGCCTGTCCACAACTTAAAATTTTGTTTGTGTCCGACGTTCATCTTCGGCAGCGTAGGCCTCCGTCGGCGCTTGTCATTCTCAAAAAGTATTACAGTCAAATAATATGACTAGTCATCCCGAGTGTTCCGTGGAATAACGGACGTCACCGGCCGTCGAGGCGGGTGAATAGGTGCGTCGGCACCGCTGTTCGCGGCGGCGCATCAAAAAACAGTACCTTTTTGGGAGAGAACGTCTGATGACCCTGAAAGCCCTCTTTGCGGCCTCGGCAACGGCCGCCTTGTTGCTTGCCACGTCTGCTGGCGCCGCTGAGCTGACCGTCGGCTTCTCGCAGATCGGATCGGAGTCCGGTTGGCGCGCCGCCGAGACCTCGGTCTCGAAATCTGAAGCCGCCAAGCGCAAGATCAACCTGAAGATCGCCGACGCCCAGCAGAAGCAGGAGAACCAGATCAAGGCGATCCGCTCCTTCATCGCCCAGGGCGTGGACGCGATCTTCCTCGCGCCGGTCGTGGCCTCCGGCTGGGACGCGGTGCTGAAGGAAGCCAAGGAAGCCAAGATCCCGGTCGTGCTGCTCGACCGCGACATCGATCCCTCCGGCAAGGACCTCTATCTGACCGCCGTCACCTCCGACAGCGTGCACGAGGGCGAGGTGGCAGGCGAGTGGCTCGCCAAGACGGTCGGCGGCAAGGCCTGCAACGTCGTCGAGCTGCAGGGCACGGTCGGCGCCAGCGTCGCCACCAACCGCAAGAAGGGCTTTGACGCCGTCGTCGCCAAGAACGCCAACCTGAAGGTCGTTCGCAGCCAGACCGGCGACTTCACCCGTGCCAAGGGCAAGGAGGTGATGGAAAGCTTCATCAAGGCCGAGAACGGCGGCAAGTCGATCTGCGCGGTCTATGCCCACAACGACGACATGATGGTCGGCGCCATCCAGGCGATGAAGGAAGCCGGGCTCAAGCCGGGCAAGGACATCCTGACCGTCTCGATCGACGCCGTGCCGGACATCTTCAAGGCGATCGCCGCCGGCGAAGCCAACGCCACCGTCGAGCTGACGCCGAACATGGCGGGCCCGGCGTTCGACGCAATCGTGGCCTTCAAGGAGAAGGGCACCGTTCCGCCGAAGTGGATCCAGACGGAATCGAAGCTCTACACCGCGGCTGACGATCCGCAGAAGGTCTACGACAGCAAGAAGGGGCTCGGCTACTGAGCCGAAGATCTCGCCGTCGTCCTGGCTGTTGCCGGGACGACGGAAATCAATCGTGGCGCCCGCATCGCGTGCGGGCGTCGACTTCCCGGTCTTGCCCAAGTAGTTCGTCATGTCTGATCCTTCCGCTCCGCCGGCGATGCGTCCGTCTCTTCTGGAGATCCGCGGCCTCACCAAGAGCTTCGGTGCGCTCAAGGCGCTGCAGGATGTCGACTTCATGCTGGGTGAGGGCGAGATCCACGCACTGCTCGGCGAGAATGGCGCCGGCAAGTCGACGCTGATCAAGGTCGTCACCGGCGTTTTCGCGCGGGACGCCGGCACCGTGCGGCTGGCCGATCGGGAGATCGCGCCGCGCTCGGCCAAGGACGCGGTCGATGCCGGCATCGCCACCGTCTATCAGGAAGTCAATCTGCTGCCGAACCTCTCGGTGGCGCAAAATCTGTATCTCGGCCGGCAGCCGACGCGGTTCGGCGTCGTGCGCGAGGCCGAGATGCGGCGGCGCGCGCATGCGCTGCTGCTGGATTATGGGCTGGACATCGACGTCGGCGCACCGCTTTCGAGCTACTCGGTCGCTGTCCAGCATATCACGGCGATCGCGCGCGCCGTCGATCTGTCGGCGCGCGTCCTCATTCTCGACGAGCCCACGGCGAGCCTCGACCGCCACGAGGTCGAGATCCTGTTCAAGGTGATGCGAAAGCTCGCGGCTGATGGCATCGGCATCATCTTCGTCAGCCACTTCCTCGATCAGGTCTATGAGATCTGCGACCGCGTCACGGTGCTGCGCAACGGCCGGCTGATCGGCACGCGCGAGATTGCCGATCTGCCGCGGCTCGACCTGATCCGCATGATGCTCGGGCGGGAGCTGGCCGAGACCACCCACGAACGCGCAGCGAGCCAGCCGGACAAGGCGCGCGAGGTCTGCATCAGTTTCAAGGGCTATGGCAAGCAGGGCTACCTTGCGCCGTTCGATCTCGAGCTGCGCCGCGGCGAGGTGGTCGGGCTCGCCGGCCTGCTCGGCTCCGGACGCACCGAAACGGCACGGCTCGTGTTCGGCGCCGAGCGCGCCGACAGCGGTGCGGCCACCGTCAACGGTGAGACCGTCCGGCTGAATTCGCCGCGCGATGCCGCCGGGCTCGGCTTCGGCTATTGTCCGGAAGAGCGCAAGACGGAGGGCATCGTTGCCGACCTCACCGTGCGCGAGAACATCGTGCTGGCGCTACAGGCACGGCGCGGCCTGCACCGGCCACTGTCGCGGCGCGAGCAGGACGAGATCGCGATGCGTTACATCCGCATGCTCGACATCCGGCCGCCGGATCCGGAACGTCCGATCGGGCTGCTGTCGGGCGGCAACCAGCAGAAGGCGCTGCTGGCGCGCTGGCTCGCCACGTCGCCGAAGCTCCTCGTTCTGGACGAGCCGACGCGCGGCATCGACGTCGGGGCCCATGCCGAGATCATCCGGCTGGTGCGCGAGCTGTGCGAGCAGGGGCTGGCGCTGCTTGTGATCTCCTCCGAGCTCGACGAGATCGTGACCTATTCGAACCGCGTCATCGTGCTGCGCGACCGCGCCCATGTCGAGGAGCTGAAGGGCGACGCCGTCGAGGTCTCCAGCATTCTTGCGGCGATCGCTGCGGATACCGAGTCCGTGCGCGAGGCCGCATCATGACGCTTCGCATTCCCCGCCGTGGCCTGGCACAAGCGCTCGCACTGATCTTGATCCTGATCATCGATCGCGCGGTGTCGCCGCAGTTCTTCAATCTCCATCTGCAGGACGGCCGGCTGTTCGGCAGCGTCATCGACGTCCTGAACCGCGGCACGCCGGTGGCGCTGCTGTCGCTGGGCATGGTGCTCGTCATCGCGACCGGAGGCATCGACCTTTCGGTCGGTGCCGTGATGGCGATCGCGGGCGCCACCGCGGCGAGCCTCGCCGATACGCATTCGCTGCCGGTGGTCATCGGCTCCGCGCTCGCTGTCGGTCTGGTGTGCGGGCTCTGGAACGGCATCCTCGTTGCCTTCTTGCGTATCCAGCCGATCGTCGCAACGCTCATCCTGATGGTCGCAGGACGCGGCATCGCGCAGCTCATCACCGAGGGGCGCATCGTCACGTTCACGTCGCCCGATCTGGTCTGGATGGGCAACGGCGCCGTGCTCGGCCTGCCGACGCCGGTCGTGATCGCGATCGGCATGCTGCTGGTGACGGGGGCGGTCGTGCGCGGCACCGCGCTCGGGCTCTTGATCGAGGCGACCGGCGGCAACGCGCGCGCCAGCGAGCTGTCGGGCGTCGGCACCCGCGCCATGATCCTGTCGGTCTATGTCTGGTGCGGACTGTGCGCCGCGCTCGCGGGCGTCATTGCGGCCGCCGACATCATGGGGGCGGATGCCAACAATGCCGGGCTGTGGCTCGAGCTCGATGCGATCCTCGCCGTCGTGATCGGCGGCACCTCGCTGTTTGGCGGCCGCTTCAGCCTGGTGCTGGCGGTGGCCGGCGCGCTGATCATCCAGGCCATGAACACCGGCATTTTGCTGTCGGGCTATCCGCCGGAGCTCAATCTGCTGGTCAAGGCCGTCGTCGTACTTGCCGTGCTGCTGGCGCAATCGCCGCGGCTCGGCGATCTCTCGCGCTTCACCGCGCGCTGGCGGAGGACCAAGCCATGAAGGCCTCGACCTCGGTTGCGATCACGGCGTTCGTGCTGGTCACCGGCTTCGCGTTGTGCGCGCTGCAGTTCCCGAACATCGCCTCGACCCGCGTCGTCGCTAATCTGCTCACCGACAACGCCTTCCTCGGCATCGTCGCGGCCGGCATGACCTTCGTCATCATCTCCGGCGGCATCGATCTGTCGGTCGGCTCGGTGATCGGCTTCACGACGGTGTTCGTGGCTCTGGCGGTCGAGCGCTGGGGCATTCCGCCGTTTGCCGCGTTCGCAATGGTGCTCGTGCTGTGCGCGCTGTTCGGCGCCGCGATGGGGGCGGTCATTCACGTATTTGAGCTGCCGCCCTTCATCGTGACGCTCGCGGGCATGTTCCTGGCGCGCGGCGTCAGCTTCCTGCTGTCGACCGAGTCGATTCCGATCACCGCTCCGATCTACAGTGCCGTCTCCGACTTTGCGATCCGGCTGCCAGGCGGCGGACGGCTCACCGCGATCGCGATGGCGATGCTCGTGATCCTGGTGCTCTGCGCGTTGCTGCTGCATTTGACCCGGTTTGGCGCCAACGTCTACGCGCTCGGCGGCAGCCGTGTGGCGACAGCCCTGATGGGCATTCCGGTCGGGCCGATGACGATCCGCATCTATATGCTGTCGAGCGTGCTTGCGGGCCTCGCCGGCATCGTCTTCTCGTTCTACACCGCGGCCGGCTACTCGCTCTCGGCCGTTGGCGTCGAGCTCGATACAATCGCGGCCGTGGTGATCGGCGGAACCTTGTTGACGGGCGGACAGGGCTCGGTCATCGGCACCTTCCTTGGCGTCCTGATCCAGGGCATGATCCAGACCTACATCAACTTCGACGGCACGCTGTCGAGCTGGTGGACCAAGATCGCCACGGGGGTTCTGTTGTTCGTCTTCATTGCGTTGCAACAAGGTCTGATGGCGCTCGCGCGCCGCTCATCCGTCAAGCCCGCAGGGGCCAAGCCGATGGGGGCGCCGACATGACGACGTCGCACATCGTCTCGATTCCGACCCGGCGCGCGCATTCCAACCATGCCGAGGTCGCTCGCAGCATCGGCATCGACATCATCTCCGGCCGACTGGCCGAGGGGGCGCGGCTGCCGGGTGATGCCGAACTGACCGCGACCTTCGGCGTCTCACGGCCGGTGCTGCGCGAGAGCGTGAAGACCCTCGTTGCAAAAGGTCTGCTGTCGACCAAGGCCCGCGTCGGCACCGTGGTGCGCGGACGCTCGGACTGGAACATGTTCGATCCCGACGTGCTCGCCTGGCACCTCGACGCGGGCATCGACAAGCGCTTCCTCGCCGACCTCGCCGAGATCCGGTTGGCGATCGAGCCGCGCGCCGCGGCGCTCGCGGCGGAACGCCGTACGGATGACGACGTCGCGGCGATGCGCAAGGCGATGGCGCAGATGGAGCGCGAGCCATCGACATCGGTCGCTTTCGCCGAGGCTGACCTTGCGCTGCACATCGCGGTCGCCAACGCCTCGGGCAATCCCTTCATGCGCTCGATCGGCGCTGTCATCGAGGCCGCGTTGCGCGCCTCGTTCGTCCTGAGCGCCCCGATCGAGACCGCCGATCGCGACACCGTGCTGGTCTGGCACCAGCGCATCATCGACGCGATCGCGGATGGAGACGCCGACGGCGCCTCCGAGGCCATGATCGAAGTCATCTACAACGGCCGGCGGCGCCATGCCCAGTCGGCTGCACGAACGGACCGGGAATGAGCAACGACAACGAGAAGAAGACGCTGCGGAGCCAGGCGTGGTTCGGCCGCCAGGACAAGATGGGCTTCTATTATCGCTCGTTCCTGAAGAACAGCGGCACGCCGCAGGATCGCTTCGAGGGCCGACCGGTCATCGGCATCTGCAACACCTGGTCGGAGCTGACACCCTGCAACGCGCATTTCCGCGTCATCGCCGAGCATGTCCGCCAGGGCGTGCTCGATGCCGGCGGCTATCCGCTGGAGTTTCCGGTCTCCTCGCTCGGCGAGGTGACGATGCGCCCCACCGCGATGCTGTTCCGTAACCTCGCTTCGATGGATGTCGAGGAGGCGATCCGCGCCCACCCGCTCGACGGCGTCGTGCTGCTGATGGGCTGTGACAAGACCACGCCGGCGCTCTTGATGGGCGCCGCCTCGGCCAACCTGCCTGCGATCGGTGTTTCAGGCGGGCCACAACTGCGCGGCGTCTATCGTGGCCAGATCATCGGCTCCGGTACCAACATCATCTCGATGAGCGAGCAGCTGCGCGCCGGCGAGATCACGCTGAAGGAATTCCACGAGGCCGAGGCCGGCATGAACCGCTCCGCCGGCAGCTGCATGACCATGGGCACGGCCTCGACGATGGCCTCGATGGTCGAGGCGCTCGGCATCGGCTTGCCGGAAAATGCGGCGATTCCGGCTGCGGATGCGCGGCGCAACCTGCTGGCCCGCATGGCCGGACGGCGCATCGTCCAGATGGTCGGCGAGGATCTCAAGCCGTCGGATATCCTGACGCGCCAGGCGTTCGAGAACGCGATCCGCACGCTGGCCGCGATCGGCGGCTCGACCAATGCCGTCGTGCATCTGCTCGCGATCGCCGGCCGTGTCGGCGTCGAGCTGACGCTCGATGATTTCGATCGGCTCTGCCGCGACGTGCATTGCCTGGTCGACCTGATGCCGTCGGGCCGCTTCCTGATGGAGGACTTCTATTACGCCGGCGGCCTGCCGGCGGTGCTGCGTGCGCTCGGCGAGCGCGGCCTGCTGCACAAGGACGCGCGCACCGTCAACGGCAAGACGTTGTGGGACAATGTCGCCGAGGCTCCGAACTGGAACGCCGAGGTCATCACACCGTTCGAGACCCCGTTCAAGACGGAAGCCGGCATCGCCATTCTCACCGGCAATCTCGCCCCCAACGGCGCTGTCATCAAGCCGTCGGCGGCCTCGCCGGAACTGATGAACCATACGGGACGCGCGGTCGTGTTCGAGAGCGTCGAGGAGATGCATGACGCGGTCGACGACGACAATCTCGACATCGATGCGTCCTGCATCATGGTGCTGAAGAACTGCGGGCCGAAGGGCTATCCGGGCATGGCCGAGGTCGGTAACATGCCGCTGCCTGCGAAAGTGCTGCGTCAGGGCGTGCGCGACATGATCCGCATCTCCGATGCGCGCATGTCCGGCACGGCCTACGGCACGGTGGTGCTGCATGTCGCGCCGGAGGCTACCGTCGGCGGACCGCTGGCGCTGGTGAAGAACGGCGACATGATCACGCTCGACGTCGCCGCGCGCCGGCTGCATCTGCATGTCAGCGACGAGGAACTGGCCGCACGCCGCGCCGCCTGGACGCCGCCGAAGCCGCATGCGGCCCGCGGCTATCAGAAGCTCTACATCGATCACGTGCTGCAGGCCGATCGCGGCGTCGATTTCGATTTCCTCGTCGGCCGCACCGGCTCGCCCGTGCCGCGCGACAATCACTGAGAGGTACCCATGACCGCTTCCGCCAGAAAGCTCTACAAGGGAGTCTTCCCGGTGGCGCCGACCGTGTTCGACGCCGACGGTCGTCTCGACCTCGAAGGCCAGAAGCGCGCGATCGACTTCATGATCGATGCGGGCTCGCACGGCATATGCATCCTCGCCAATTTTTCCGAGCAGTTCGTGCTGACCGATGACGAGCGCGATCTGGTGATGACCACGGTGCTGGAGCATGTTGCCGGCCGCGTGCCGATCATCGTCACCACGACGCATTTCTCGACCTTTGTCTGCGCCGAGCGTTCGCGCCGGGCGCAGGAGAAGGGCGCTGCCATGGTCATGGTGATGCCGCCCTATCACGGCGCGACCTTCCGCGTGCCGGACACCTCCATCTATGAATTCTATCGCGGCGTCTCCGACGCGATCTCGATCCCGATCATGGTGCAGGACGCGCCGGTCGCCGGCACGCCGCTATCGGTGCCGTTCTTGGCGCGCATGGCCAAGGAGATCGAGAATCTCGCTTATTTCAAGATCGAAGTGCCGCGTGCGGCCGACAAGTTGCGCGCGCTGATCGAGGCAGGCGGCGCGGCGATCGAAGGTCCGTGGGACGGCGAGGAGGCAATCACCCTGATGGCCGATCTCGACGCGGGCGCCACCGGCGCGATGACCGGCGGCGGCTATCCCGATGGCATTCGCAAGATCATCGATCCGTATTTCGCGGGCGACCGCGAGGCCGCGGCTGCGGCCTATGAGCGTTGGCTGCCGCTGATCAACTACGAGAACCGACAGTGCGGGCTTGCCACCTGCAAGATCCTGATGAAGGCGGGCGGCGTGATCCGCCACGACACGCTGCGAGCGCCGCAGCCGCCAATTCATCCGGCGACCCAGAAGGGACTGATCGAGATCGCGCGCCGGCTCGACCCAGTCGTGCTGCGTTGGGGACGCTAGAGATGAGCGAGCTTCGTGTCGCCATCGTCGGCTTCGGCAAGATCGCCAGGGATCAGCACGTGCCGGCGATCGCCGCCACCGAGGGCGTGACCCTGACGGCGGTGGCGAGCCGCAACGCCTCTCTGCCAGGCCTGCCGCATTTCGGCACCATCGAGGAGCTGCTGCGCGACGGGCCGGAGATCGACGCCGTCTCGCTATGCACGCCGCCGCAGGTGCGCCGCGCGCAGGCGCAGGCTGCGCTCGAGGCCGGCAAGCATGTGATGCTGGAAAAGCCGCCGGGTGCGGCGGTCAGCGAGCTCGATCCATTGATCGCGCTCGCGGCTGCCAAGCAGCGCACGCTGTTCGCGACCTGGCATTCGCGCTATGCGCCGGCCGTCGAGCCGGCGCGCGCGTGGCTGTCGTCGCGTCAGATCCGCAGCGTGCGGATCGACTGGAAGGAGGACGTGCGCGTCTGGCATCCGGGGCAGGGCTGGATCTGGGAGCCGGGCGGGCTCGGCGTGTTCGATCCGGGGATCAACGCGCTGTCGATCCTGACCCGCATCCTGCCCGAGCCGGTGTTCCTGACCGAGGCCGAACTGTCGTTTCCGTCCAACCGCCAGGCGCCGATCGCGGCCAACCTGTCACTGTCGACAGCCAGCGACCTGCCGATCGCGGCCGAGTTCGACTTCCGCCAGACCGGGCCGCAGAGCTGGGACATCCGGATCGAGACCGACGCTGGGCAGTTGAAGCTGTCGCTCGGCGGCGCGCGGATGACCGCGGACGATCAGCCGATGGTCGACGAGAAGGAACGCGAATATCCCGGCCTCTATCGTCGCTTCGTCGAACTGACGAAGACCGGCGCTGGTGACGTCGATCTCGCGCCGCTGCGGCTGGTGGCCGATGCGTTCCTGCTCGGCCGCCGGCAATTCGTCGAGCCGTTCGAGGACTAGAGCGATGGCAGAAGCGCGGATCACCAGGGATGTGTTTGGCAGCCTGCCGGACGGCCGCGAGGTCGAGCGCGTCACCTTGCGTGGGGCTCACGGCTTCGAGGCGCGCATCATCACCTACGGCGCGGCGCTGCAGACGCTGCTGGTGCCGGATGCGCAGGGGCTTGTCGATGACGTGGTGCTCGGTCATGACGACTTGCTGAGCTACGTCAAGCTCCGAAAGTTCTTCGGTGCGACGGTCGGGCGTTACGCCAACCGCATCGCCAAGGCGCGCTTTTCGCTCGACGGTCAGGATCTGCGCCTCGACGCCAACAATGGTGCACATGCATTGCACGGCGGCCCCGACGGCTTCGACCGCAAGCTCTGGCAGATCGTCGCGACCGAAGACGGCGCCCAGCCCTCGGTCACGATGCTCTATGTCAGTCCCGACGGCGAGGCCAATTATCCGGGGCGGCTCGACGTTCGTGTCACCTATCAGTTGACCGGGCCGATGGAGTTGGCTGTCAGCTTCAGCGCCCGGACCACCCGGACGACGGTGGTCAACCTGACCAACCACAGCTTCTTCAATCTCGATGGCCTGGCCGCCGGCAGCGACATCCTTGATCATCGTCTGACCGTCGAAGCCGACCATTATCTCGCGATCGACGAGACCGCGATCCCGCTGGAAGGGCCGCCGCACGCCGTCGCCGGCACGCCGTTCGATTTCCGCGAGCCGCATGCGGTCGGTGCCCGCATCCGCGCTGACGACCCGCAGATCAAATGCGGTCGCGGCTACGATCATAATTTCTGCGTTCGACAGCAGGCGGGGGTGCGCTTGGCCGCCCGGCTGGCGTCCCCGCGCTCGGGGCGCGTCATGGAGTTGCTGACCGATCAGCCCGGCCTGCAGGTCTATTCCGGCAACTATCTTGACGGGACCGTGACCGGCAAGGGGCGTGTCTATCGTCAATCCGACGCGCTCTGCCTGGAGCCGCAGGTCTGGCCGGACAGTCCGAACCGTCCGGATTTTCCCAGCGCGCGTCTTGCGCCCGATGACGTCTACAAGCACGAGACGGTGTATCGCTTCTCGACCGCGGGAGCGTCCGCATGATGGAGCAGGTGCCGACCACGATCCTTTGCGACGAGCGCTGCCATCTCGGCGAGGGGCCGACCTACGATCCCCACACCGACACCGCCTGGTGGTTCGACATTCGTGAAGGCCTGCTGTTCGAGGCCAAGATCGGCAGCGGCGAACTCCGCCGCCATGGCCTCGGCAGGATGGCGAGCGCGCTCGGCCGTATCGATGCCAACAGGCAGTTGATTGTGGCCGAGGACGGGCTCTACATCCGCAGCATCGCCGACGGTGCGCTATCCCTGTATCTGCCGCTCGAAGCCGACAATCGGGCGACGCGGTCGAACGACTCCCGGGTTCATCCCTCCGGGACGTTCTGGATCGGCACCATGGGCCGCAACGCCGAGTGCGGCCTGGGCTCGATCTACGCGCTGCATCGCGGCGAGATCATCCGCCTGTTCCCCAACGTCACCATTCCCAACGCGATCTGCTTCTCGCCGGATGGCGCGATCGGCTATTTCGCCGACACCGACGAGAACGTCCTCTATCGTGTCGCGCTCGACCCGGAGACGGGCCTGCCGCGCGGTGAGCCGGAGGTGCTGCTGTGCCATGCAGGCGTCGGTGGGCTGGATGGCGCGGTCGTCGATGCCGAGGGGCGCATCTGGAACGCACGCTGGGGCGGCGGTTGCGTCGATGTCTACAGCCCGCAGGGCGAGCATCTCCGCAGCATCGCGGTTCCGGCCAGCCAGGCGAGCTGCCCGGCCTTCGTCGGTCCCGGTCTGTCGCGCCTGCTGGTCACGTCGGCCTGGCAGGACATGGACGCGGCGGCCAAGGCGGCCGACCCTGGCCATGGCCAGACTTTCCTTCTCGAGGTCGGCGCTCACGGTCGCGCCGAGCCTGACGTCAAGCTGTCGATCTGAGAGGAGGAACAATCGAGTCGAGCGTCGTTCAGCCTAACAGCCATCTGGTATCAAGATACGCAATCGCGTATTCCTAGTTCAAATCTGAAAATCTTAGAGGGAGTGAAGCATGCTGAATTTCAAGACCATCATGGCCGCCGCGCTGGCCGGCCTCGGCGTCGTGGCCCTGTCCGGCGCTGCAATGGCCCAGAGCAAGCCGACGATCGGCATCGCGATGCCGACCAAGTCGTCGGCGCGCTGGATCGACGACGGCAACAACATGGTCAAGGTGCTGAAGGAGCGCGGCTACAACACCGACCTGCAATATGCCGAGGACGACATCCCGAACCAGCTCTCGCAGGTCGAGAACATGGTCACCAAGGGCGCCAAGGTGCTGGTCATCGCGGCGATCGACGGCACCACGCTGTCCGACGCGCTGAAGCAGGCCAAGGAGAAGGGCGTCACCGTGATCGCCTATGACCGCCTGATCCGCGACACGCCGAATGTCGACTACTACGCGACCTTCGACAATTTCCAGGTCGGCGTGCTGCAGGCGCAGTCGATCGTCGACAAGCTCGGCCTGAAGGACGGCAAGGGCCCGTTCAACATCGAGCTGTTCGGCGGCTCTCCGGACGACAACAACGCCTACTTCTTCTACAACGGCGCGATGTCGGTGCTGCAGCCCTATCTCGACTCCGGCAAGCTCGTGGTGGCGTCCGGTCAGAAGGGCATGGACAAGGTCGCGACCCTGCGCTGGGACGGCGCCACCGCCCAGGCCCGCATGGACAACCTGCTCAGCGCCTATTACGGCAACAAGCGTGTCGACGCGGTGCTGTCGCCCTATGACGGCCTCTCGATCGGCATCATCTCCTCCTTGAAGGGCGTCGGCTATGGCAGCGGCAACCAGCCGATGCCGGTCATCTCCGGCCAGGACGCCGAAGTGCCGTCCGTCAAGGCGATCCTGCGCGGCGATCAGTACTCGACCATCTTCAAGGACACCCGCGACCTCGCCAAGGTGACCGCCGACATGGTCGATGCTGCGCTGAGCGGCAAGCAGGTGCAGGTCAACGACACCAAGACCTACAACAACGGCGTCAAGGTCGTCCCGGCCTATCTGCTCAAGCCGGTCGTCGTCGACAAGAGCAACTGGGAGAAGGTTCTGATCGGCAGCGGCTATTACAAGAAGTCGCAGGTCGAGTGATCTCAACCGGCCGGCGAGCGCGGCCATGCGCTCGCCGGCTACTCTCGTTTAGGGCGGCTCAAGTGTTGCGGGAAACAGGGCGATGACGGCAATCCTCGAGATGCGCGGCGTCAGCAAGAGCTTCGTGGGCGTGCAGGCGCTCCGCGACGTCAGCTTCACGGTCGAGGCGGGCGAGATCCACGCCCTGGTCGGCGAGAATGGCGCCGGCAAGTCGACCTTGATGAAGGTGCTGAGCGGCGTTTATCCCTATGGCCGCTATGAGGGCCAGATCATCTTCGAGGGCGAGGAGCGGCGCTTCCGCGACATCAACGATTCCGAGGCGCTCGGCATCATCATCATCCACCAGGAGCTCGCGCTGATCCCGCTGATGTCGATCGCCGAGAACATCTTCCTGTCGCATGCGCCGCAGCGCTTCGGCGTCATCGATCGCGACGAGGTCTACCGGCGCACCCAGCAACTGCTGGCCCAGGTCGGCCTGAAGGAATCGCCGGATACGCTGATCACCGATCTCGGCGTCGGCAAGCAGCAATTGGTCGAGATCGCCAAGGCGCTGTCCAAGCGCGTCAAGCTCTTGATCCTCGACGAGCCGACCGCGAGCCTGAACGAGGCCGACAGCCAGGCGCTGCTCGACCGCCTCGTCACCTTCCGCGAGCAGGGCATCTCCTCGATCCTGATCACGCACAAGCTGAACGAGGTCGCCCGCGTCGCCGATCGCATCACGGTGCTGCGCGACGGCCGCAGCGTCGACAGCATCGACTGTCGCGCCGAGCCGGTCCTGGAGGACCGCATCATCAAGAGCATGGTCAATCGCGACATGGCGCACCGCTTCCCCGAGCGGCAGCCCAAGATCGGCGAGCCCGTGTTCACGGTCGAGAACTGGTCGGTCTACCACCCGCAGCATTCCGACCGCCAAGTGATCAAGAACGTCAACTTCCAGGTGCGCCGCGGCGAGATCGTCGGCATCGCCGGCCTGATGGGCGCGGGGCGCACCGAATTCGCCATGAGCCTGTTCGGCCGCTCCTGGGGCGTCAACATCACGGGCCGCGCCCGCCTCGAAGGCCATGACGTCAATCTCAACAGCGTACCGGCGGCCATCGATGCTGGCCTCGCCTATGTCACCGAGGACCGCAAGCAGCTCGGCCTGATCCTGGCCGACGACGTGCGCAAGAACATCACCCTGGCGAGCCTATCCCAGGTCGCGCCGAACGGCGTGATCGACGACATCGCCGAGCTCAAGGCGGCGTCCGGCTACCGCGGCCGGATGCGCATCCGCTGCTCCGACGTCTATCAGGAGGCCGGCCAGCTCTCCGGCGGCAACCAGCAGAAGGTCGTGCTGTCGAAATGGCTGATGACCGATCCCAAGGTCTTGATCCTTGACGAGCCGACGCGGGGCATCGACGTTGGCGCAAAGTATGAGATTTACTGTATCATCCAGGAGCTCGCGGATGCCGGCCGGGGTGTTGTCGTGATCTCGTCGGAGATGCCGGAGCTGCTCGGAATCTGCGACCGCATCTGCGTGATGAATGACGGCGCCTTCGTCGGCGAGTTCGCCGGGCCGGAGGCGACGCAGGAAAAGATCATGCGCGCCATCATGCGTAACGAAACCATCAAGAACCAGGAGACGGCCGCGTAAGCGGTCGGGAGGACGCCAGCAATGACCGACAAGACGGTTTCGCTCCCGGAGGAGAAGTCGCATAGCGGCTTCCTGAAGAACAATCTGCGCAGCTACGGCATGCTGCTGTCGCTGTTCGTGATCATGCTGTTCTTCCAGTTCATGACCGACGGCACCCTGCTGCAGCCGCTCAACCTCACCAACCTGGTGCTGCAGAACAGCTATATCGTCATCATGGCGCTGGGCATGCTGCTGGTGATCGTGACCGGGCACATCGATTTGTCGGTCGGCTCGGTCGCGGGCTTCGTCGGCGCGGTCGCCGCCGTGCTGATGGTGCGCTATCACGTCGACTTCCCGCTCGCGATCATCGCCTGCCTGATCGTCGGCGCCGCGATCGGCGCCGCGCAGGGCTATTGGGTGGCCTATTTCGGCATTCCCTCCTTCATCGTCACCTTGGCCGGCATGCTCGTGTTCAAGGGTCTGGCGCTGGCGCTGCTGCAGGGGCAGTCGGTCGGGCCGTTCCCGGGCACGTTCCAGAAGCTGTCGTCCGGCTTCATCCCTGAGTTCATGCCGAGCGCGGCGCACCTTTATCCCACGTCGCTCGCGATCGGCGCGGTGCTGACGCTCATTCTGGTCTATGCCAGCGTCAAGGGCCGCGCGCGCGAAGTGGAGCACGGCATCGAGGTCGAGCCGTTCGGCTTCTTCGCCGCCAAGAACGTCGTGCTGGCCGGCGCATTGATGTATTTTACCTACCTGATCGCCTCGCATCGCGGCCTGCCCAACGTGCTGGTCATCATGACCGCGCTGATCGCGCTGTACGGCTTCATGACGCGCCGCACGGTGATCGGCCGGCAGATCTATGCGGTCGGCGGCAACGCCAAGGCGGCCAAGCTGTCGGGTATCAAGACCGAGCGGCTGGTGTTCATGACCTTCGTCAACATGGGCGTGCTGGCCGCGCTGGCCGGCCTGATCTTCGCCGCCCGGCTCAACACCGCGACGCCGAAGGCCGGCCTCGGCTTCGAGCTCGACGTCATCGCGGCGTGCTTCATCGGCGGCGCCTCGGCCTATGGCGGCGTCGGACGGGTCGGCGGCGCTGTCATCGGCGCCATGATCATGGGCGTGATGAACAACGGCATGTCCATCCTCGGCATCGGCATCGACTATCAGCAGGTCATCAAGGGCCTGGTGCTGCTCGGTGCCGTCTGCATCGACGTCTACAACCAGCGCCGCTGAGCGCTATACGCCGCACATTCTCTGACAGGGCGTCTTAGCCGGGGCTCTTCGGCATCCACCATCGTCATTCCGGCACGCGCCCCGGAATGACGAGGTCGAGTCCGTCGCCGACCTATACCACGTGGAAATTCGACACGCTGTCGTTGGCGAGCTGGGCGACGAGCTGCAGCTCCCAGTCGATATAGGCCTGCATCGCTTCCGCGGCGTTGTCGGTGCCCTCATAGGGACGCTTGTAGACGTCGTCGGCAGGCGAGATCCATGAGGACCGATCGCTCTCCAGCACATGGCCGGCAGCCGTCCAGGCGCGCGTACCGCCGGTGAGCGCGCGGAGCTCACGCGTCGTTGCGGCACGTGCATCCGCAAGCGCAAAGGCCGCCTCGGCGCCGTCGTCACTTGTCAGCACGATCGGACCATCGCCTGGCAGCTTGACGAGATCCGATGAAAAGCGCGACGCCAGCACGAAATGTGCGCCCGGAATGTGTCCGGCCTTGTAGCTCGGACTGCGCGTGAGATCGACGATGGTCCACGCCGCCGCATCGGCCGCGAGTTGCTCGGCGCTGATTGCCGCGTCGCCAAGCTGCGGCAGCGGCGGTCGGCGTGCGGCGCGGATTTCGGTTTCGGTCGTTCCAACGACATCCGGTCCCACGACCGCCACGTCCCAGCCCATCTGCTTCAGCCATGACGCCGTCATGCGCGCGCGCACGCCGTCATCGTCGAACAGCACCAGGCGGGCGCCGCGCACGCCGACCCACTCGTCGGTCGCCTGCACCAGCTGGCCGCCCGGCGCCGACGCGAAGCCAGCCGGATGGCCGGCGGCGTAGTCCTCGGGCGTGCGAACGTCGAGGCAATACAGCGTGCGCGTCCCAGCCTCGGCCTGATAGCGCGCGAAGGTCGCGGCATCGAGCACGCCGACGCCGACGCGCTCGGCCCAGGCCTTGGCATCCGCCAGCGCGGTCGCGTAGCTCGCCTCTGGCCGCTCCAGCATGCGCGCGGTCCTGCCGCGTTCGACCTGATGGCCGGCAAGGGTCCAGCCGATGGTGCCGTTGCGCAACGCATAGATCTTGTTCGGCAGCCCGGCATTGATCAACGACTGCGTGCCGATGATCGAACGCGTGCGTCCGGCGCAGTTGACGATGATCGTGGTGTCGGGCGACGGCGCGAGCTCGCGCGCCCGAAACGCCAGCTCGCCGCCGGGGACGCTGACCCCGCGCGGGATGCTCATGGTGCGATATTCCTCGAAGCGGCGGGCGTCGAGCACGACCAGATTCGACTCGCGCTCGATCAGCGCCTTGGCTTCGTCGGCCGACAGAGACGGCGTGTGCCGGATGGCCTCGACCAATTCGCCGAACGCCTTGCTCGGCACGTTGACGTCCCGGAACACCTCGCCATGGCGCGCATAGCCCGACAGCCCGCCAGCGAGCATCGCGACGTCGGTGTAGCCCAGTGCATGAATGCGCGGCACCGCGCGGGCGGCATAGCCTTCGCCGTCATCATAAACGACGACGGGTACATTCAGACGCGGCACGAGATCGAGGATGCGCAGCTCGATCTGCGACAGTGGCAGCGACACCGCGAAGAACGGGTGCGACAGCGAGTAGGGGCCCTCCTCGCGGACATCGAGCAGCGCCACCTCCTCGCCGGCACGCCAGCGCCGCCGCAGCTCGGTCGGGGTCGTCTGGCGCGGCTGATCGGATGCATTTCGGGGCAGGTGAGAGGGCGTCGGCGATGTCATTCGGGAGTCCGCAGGTGAGGTCCGCCGCGGTCCCCGGCATCGTTCATGCGTCCGTGGAGCAGACCTGCGGCATGGACCCACAATCACGGCGCGCAGCCCGGGCCGGGGCGCATGGAGTGTCGCCCTTGTGTGGCGGCATGACGACCGTTTGTCCAGCCCGCCGCACCCGATTGCGCTCGGCGGCAGCGCCGGTCAGACGTGCGGCCCCAGCATGGCAATGTAGAACAAGTCCTCGCTCGAGAGCTCGGCGGACCGCCTCGGAAGAACGGCCGCGTTTCGTCCCGTCGTCCTCTGCTCCGCCATGCGCTCGGAACGGAAGGTGCCGAGCCAGCCCCCAAACCACGAGACGTAGCGCATGAGATCCTCCGGAGCTGCTGTAGCCACTCGACTATCACGCGGCAGAATTGCGCGGACAAGGTCCGGTCATGCTGTCGCGCGACTTTGGCAAATCATGCTCGCTGCAACGCGTCGTCGGCAAATTCCTTTCCCGCCGCGTCCCGCTCGCACGCATCGGTTTCTCCACCGGATGCGTCAACGTCGCCATTCCGGCCCATCAGGTCGTCATGCCAATGGGTACGGAACGCCATCCAAGAGGCGTGATCCTGAAAGGCGACCTCGGCGAACCACTCGACCGTGACGGCGCCGCTCGGCCAATAGCGTTCCTGGTCATGCCAGCACACCACCGGCCAGCGCGGATTGCGATAGGAGCGGCCGGTCTCGTCATGCAGCGACGGCCGGCCGAGGTGATCGATCAGCCACGCCATCACCTCGGGCAGGAACGTGGCGGCAAACGACACGCCATGGCGGCCGAGCCGCTGCGGCATGCGCATGACGCGCTGATCGATGATGGCGAAGGCCGGCGGCACGGCACCGACGTTGAACTGCCGAATCATCAGCAAGCGGAAGCCGCAGCCGCAGAGCTCGGCGGGAACGGCGTGAATCGCGGTCGGCTGTAGCGGAGCCGTGATGTTCATCCCAGTGCTCCCCGCGCCTGGCCGAGCGTGAGGTCGATGGCGTGCTGCAACGCTGTGCGCGTCGGCACATCGCTGCGTTTTAGATAGGCGGTCAGAACGCGTGCCATCCCTGTCTCCCGTCGGCATCTGCACATTGCTGGTCGCAGCCGTCGCAGATCGCCTTGCGTGGAGACGGACATCCGGTCCGAATCCGACGCGACGAAAATCAACAATCTCCGACATTGCTGCCGGTCAGGGAGGACACATCAAGTTTCGTGCCAGATGCGGCGGTCAGTGGAGGCGATGGCCGTCGGCGTCGTCTTCCGGCGTTGCGAGCTGCGCGATCGGGCTGGATTGGTGGTGGATCATCCGCCAGGCGCCGTCGATGCGCGCGAAGTGATTGGCCGCGGCGAGCGCCGCGCCGTCCACCAGCTCGATGCAGAGCACGTGACCATGATCGCCGTCGACGATCGCGTGCGGATCCGCGCAGACGATGTTCGGCCGACCCGGGTTGGCGAGGATGTCGCGCCAGCTGCCGATCACGGCGGCGCGGCCGACGATCGCCGGCCAGCCGGGATGAATGCAGGAGATGCCGTCGCGATCGGCCCAGAGGGCGACGAGCGCCGCGAAATCACCGTCCGTGAAGGCGGCATAGAAGGCCGCATTGGCGGCCAGGATCTCGCGGTCATCGCTCATTGTGATGGCGTGAGCCAAGCCGGTGCGAAAATCAAGCAATGTTTGGAAACGCACATCCGCGCGCCTGCAAAAACTTGCAAGCTTTTTGCAGGACGCGGTCGAGACGCGATCGCAACGCTTCAGCCGAGGTCCTGCCATGCTCGAAACGGCCATTGTCGGAGGTGGATTGTGCGGAATGGCACTCGCGCGCAGCCTGCAGCAGCGCGGCAGCACGTTCGCTTTGTTCGAAGCCCGACATCGCCTGGGCGGACGGGTGCTGTCGGCCAGGAGCAAGGCGGGGCTTGCGCTTGACCTCGGCCCGACCTGGTTCTGGCCGGACACCCAGCCGCTGCTCGCCGGCCTGGTCGCGGAGCTCGGCCTGTCCGACTTTGCCCAGCACGATGACGGCACGGTTCTCCATCTGGAAGAGGCGGACAAGCCGGCCGAGCAGATCAGCGGGCCGCCGGTCCACCAGGGCGCGCGTCGGCTCTCCGGCGGCATGACGAAATTGATCGAGGCGCTGGCGCGCGATCTGCCGCAGCCCTTCATCCATCTCGGCCATGAGCTGATGCGTATCGTCGATTGCGGCACGCATGTGCGGCTGATCTTCGCCACAGCAACGGAATCGGTCGCGATCGAGGCCAGGCGCGCCGTGCTCGCGCTGCCGCCGCGGCTGCTGATCGACCACGTCGGCTTCTTTCCCGCGTTGGACGACGCGACCTTCGAGGCGATGCGTGGCGCCGAGACCTGGATGGCGGCACAGGCCAAGGTCGTGATCGCCTACGACCAGGCGCATTGGCGCGACCAGGGCCGGTCCGGCAATGCATTCGTCAGCCACGAGCAGGCCGTGATCGGCGAGACCTTCGATGCCTGCGATGCCGGCGGCGACCGCGCAGCGCTCGGCGGCTTCCTTGCGTTCCCGCCCGATCTGCGCGCGACCTTCAGCGTCGGGCTGCCGTTGCTGATGGACAGCCAGATGGTGCAACTGTTCGGCTCCGCGCTGGAAGGCGGTGAGCAGCACTATCAGGACTGGGCGGCCGAGCGCTTCACCTGCAGCGCATTGGATCGCACCACGCCGCGCGGCGAGCACAGCGAGATCGCCAATCCGATGCTGCGGCGGGCGCTATGGGACGGGCGGTTGCATCTCGGTGGCGCCGAAACCGCAAGCCACGCGGCCGGCTATCTCGAAGGTGCCCTGAACGCCGCCAGGCGCATCGAGCGTGCGATGGCCCGGAGCATGGGCGAGATCGCCGGGCGGCGGCCGGCCGTGGCGATCGGCGACGGGCTGTCGGGCAACGCTGCGAGCCTCGCCTGGTTCGGCGCCTGGGTCGCCGCGCAGCGTGATGCCGCGTTCGACGATTATCGGCAGCGGCTCAACCGCAGCCTCGCCACGCAGCAGCGCGAACAACTGACGCAGCTCGCTCTTCTCGGGGCCACCGAGCAGGTGTTCGCTGCGGCGCTGCAGGTGCTGGACGCACTTGCCTTCGACATGCGCGACGTCGCCGTCGAACGCGGTCGCTCCGCCCTGATGCCCGAGATCCAGAAGCCGTTTCGCGATGTCATGCAGTCGCTGCTCGACGACGCCGTCGCGTTCAACCGCACCTCCTGCGCGCTGTCGAACTTTCCGTTCGAGCACAAGCCGTCGAAGGATTATCTGCAGACGATCCTGCGCGACATCGCCGCCGCCTGGCAGGAGTTCTCGCTCGCCGCGAACCGTCTGCTGCTGACGAAGGCGGAAGCGGCGATGCGCCCGCCGACGAGAGTGTCGTCGTGAGTCGGACGGCATCGAGGTGCGAACCATGAAGCTGCAGATCGAACGCACCACCATCGAGACGATGGCGGCGGCCTTTCCGCACCTTGCTCCGCTCATGGAGCAGTTGCGCTTCGGCGACAAGGTCGAGGTCAACCTCGCGCAGCTCGCGGGCGCCGAGCTCGACTTCCTGCGCGACAGCTACCGTGGAGCGGTGACCGATGTCCGGCGCCCGCCGTCGGCTATATCAGCCCCAGATGTGGTGCAATGCGTGGTGGTGATGATCGACGACGGTCGAAGAATGCGCCGCTGCCGTGGTGTGGGCGGGGGTCGAGTTGTGGGCGGCGGCCGTCGTGTTGTTGTGGTGATGGTGCGAAGAGCCTTGAGTGGTCGTCTTGGTGGTCGTCGATGTCGTATTGCCGGTGGCGTTGGTCGCGATCGTCGTCCCGGTCTTGGTCGTGGTTCCGCCGCTCGATGTCGCGGCCGTGGACGTGCTGGTACCGCCGGTGCCGTTTGCGATGTTCGGCGTGGCCGTGACCTTCGTCGTCCCCTGGGCGAGGCCGGCGACCGATGTCGCCTTGGAGACCGTCGTTGCCGATCCGACATAGGTCGCGCCGCCGATCGCGATGTTGTTGCCGCTGACGTCGTTCGCGTCGGCGACGAAGCCTTCGCCGGCAGCCGTCAGCATCGCGAGGTCCGAAGTGAGCGCCGCGCCGGTATCCCCGTTCAGGATGCCCTGCAGTCCTTTGATGGCGGTGGCGGAGTCCGCCTGCAGGGTGCCATTGTTGAGCTCGTTGTCGAAACGGCCCTGGAACACGGCCCCCTGGGCGGCATCGAAGCTGGCGCCGAAATTGTTGTAGTTCTCGATCTGCGTGATCAGCGCCTGGCTGGCCGTACCGCTGCCGTTCACGATCGCCATCAGTTGCGCGTTGATCGTGTTCGCCTCGGCGACGAAGGTGGCCCAGAAATTGGTTTGCGCCTGATTGTCTTGGAACCGCGTGACCGTGCCGGTGAGGCCGCCCGGATCCTCGGCGAAGCCGCCGGTGTGGCCCGGATTGCCGTTACCGCCGGCCGCGACGTTCAAAGCGGCGTCGTTCTGGACGATGTCGATGATGTCGAGCAGATTGTCCGCCGTGCCTCGCAGCGCGGTGGTGTTTCCGGTCGCGGCGGCGGCATCGTATTTCTCGAGCTGCAGTGTGACCTGATTCAGCACCGTCTGGAGGTGAAGCGTCGTGGCGGCTGCCGCGTTGGTGGTTTCTCCGGCTTCGATCTGCGCGAGCAGGGTCGCGTTGGCGAGGATGGCCGTGAGGCCCGATTGCACCGCCGACAGGTCGTTGGTCACTTGGGTCAGATTGGTCGCGTTGATGCCGCCGGAGATGACGCTCACTGCGGCATTGAAGACCTCGCCGACCACCTTCAGGCTGGTGCCCGCCGTCGCGGCCGCGAGCGTGGTCGGATCGTCTGCGCCTGCCGGCAGGTTCTGGAACGCAACGTCGGTCGCGCCGGTATTGGCGGTGAAGGTGACGTTGTTGAGTGCCGCCGACAGATGCGCGTCGTTGTTGATCTCCGACAGGATCTCGGTCTGCAACGCGTGGATGGTCTGCGACGCCGCCGACAATGTCGTCGCATTCGTGGTCTGCGCGGCCGCGGTCAGCAGCGTGCCGAGCTGGGTCTGGACGTTGGTCAGCGCGGCGATGTCTGTGGAGTTCAGCGCAAACGTCTCGCCACCGATCGTCACGTCGTTCGGGTTGGCCAGGATGGCCGCGATATCGTTCTGCACCGCATGGATGTCAGTGGTGTAGTTCGACAGGAAGGTGTTCGAATTGCCGCTGCCTTGACTGCCGGAATAGAGGCCGAGCGAGATGCGAACGGCGTCGTCGAAGACGACGCCGGCTTGAACCAGATCGGTCGACAGATTGAGCGCACTCGCTCGCGTGAGCAGGTTGGACGTGCCGTTGGCGAGCGCAGTCGCATTGAAGTTGGTGGCCATTCGATCGTCTCCTCACACTTTACTGCTGTCGCGGCATGACAATCCTGGTCGGCAATGCATCTGCGTTCGCCTGTATCGCTTCGATGCAGGTCGTCGGGATGGTGCATGTCGTGACGTGAGGAGCTTTGTAGTTACACAATCGGGCCGTCGGCCGCTGCAAAGTCGTCATCGAACGGGCAGCGGGCCGGCTTTCCAGTCTGTTTGTTTCTGTCTGGCGGAGGAGAAATATTCGTTGGGCGCGTGCGACGTTCTGCCGCATGCCTGATTGGGCGCTGCATCCTGCTCGTCGGTGAATAGAATCATTTGCAACTAACAGCGCCGCGCTTCGTGATGATGCGCGGCTGAAAGAATATAGCGTTGGCGTGCCCCGCCGCTGATGCCTCGTGACATGCCTGCGCTGAAGAGTGGCGCGCGACGGCTTGCAATATCTGCAGTTCGGATGTATGAGCGTCGCCCGTTTCAATACCCAAAGCGTTCAACGCGAGAGGCCATCAGCCATGTCAAGTCCACTGTGCGCGACACGATCCGTGCCGACGCCCGCAGTGCGTTCGGCTGACAGTCACTCCATCATGTTGAACGACCATGGCACAGTCATTGATGGCGCGCCGGCGGGAGGCCGAGCGCGCGCGGGTTGAAGCCTATCAGCTGACGCTGCGCCGCGCGGTGCGGCCGACGCGTTCGCCGCCGGATCTGCACAATGCGATCCGCGAGGCGCGGCGCGGCTTCGAGGCTGACATCATTCGCGATCCAGAAGGCTGGAAGCCCCAGTTGAAGACGCGCGACGCCGCGCGGCTGCGGCTGGCGGCTGCGCGTCATCTGTTTGGCCGCTATTCGGTGGCCCAGCACCTGGAGCTGATCTGGATCGATGACGGCGGGCTCGGCCGCGACGAGACGATCCTGCGCAAGCGCTGGTACATCGCGGTCGCCGGCGGCGGCTCGCTGTACAAGGCAGGCGCCTCGGCTTGGCTGTCGCGCAAGGAGGTTCACGCCTTTCTCCATCCGCTCGGGCAGGTCGGCTTCGACGAGGCGATATGGCAGGCGATCGCGCGGTCCTACACGAGCGATCCGGCGATCGTGTTGCGGATCGCCCGGTCCAGGATTGCGCGGACGCCGCGCGGCGAGATCGCGTTCTGGCGCGAGGCGGCGCAGTTCTTCTGCGCACATCCGACGACGGGCGAGGAGATCGACGATCTCTGCGACTACATCGCGCATCGTCGCCGGCGCCAGCGCCAGTTCAGCCTCAAGGGCCGCTCGCTGGCCGCGCTGCGCCGGCTGATGAACGCATGGCATCGTGATCTCGCGGTGATCGCGCGCATCGAGGCGGCGCGCCGGCGGGCCGAGATCGCCCGTGGCCGCATGGCGGCACGGACCGCGGAGCCAGCGCATTGGCCGGGGGCCGCGCTGACGGACTGGTCATGGAGCCCGTCGAAGGGCTCGGCCACGCGCGACGCGTATGTCATCATGCAGTTGCGGACCGCCGAGGATCTCGTCGCGGAGTCCAGGGCGATGCATCACTGTGTCGCGAGCTACGCGGACAAGTGCATTGCCGGCCACGCCTCGATCTGGTCGCTGCGCTATCGTCACGCCGGCAAGACGCAGCGGCTGCTGACGATCGAGCTCAACCCGCGGCACCGCGCGGTTCAGATCCGCGGCTTCGCCAACCGCGTCGCTAACGCGGACGAGCGCAAGGTCCTGGAGCGCTGGGCCAAGGCGCGCGGGATCGAGCTGCCGCAGACATGAGCTGCGTCGCCCCTGCCGGGCGACGCAGCTCGTACGTCGCCATCAATGTCCGTCGATCGCGGCCGCCTTGGCGCCGCCGGCGACGGAGTAGCGCATCGGGACCTTGCGGGTCTTCAAAAAGGCTTCCAGCGTCTCGCCGCGGAAGGCTGCGTAGACCTCCGGGTTGGAGACGCCGATCACCGCCGCCATCTTCTCCAGCACGAAGAAGCTGACCCCCCGCCTGATCATCTCGATCCAGCGGCGGTTGCGGATCAGGTCGCGCTCCTCGTCCGTGAGACCGTGCTCGTCCGCCAGCGCGTCGAATTCCGCAACGAATCTCGCGCGATGCGCGGGGATCACGAGCCGGTGCAGGAAGTCGTTGATGCGGAAATTGGCCTGGCTGCGGCCATGGGTGAAGGGATAGGTGCCAGCCAGCGTCTCGGCGCCCGCGAGCTCATGTCCGATATGCGCGCGATAGGCCGCGACCTCCCGCGGGTCGGGCGCGCCGCCGAGATCGTCGAACACGAGGGTAGCGATGTTGGTCACCGACGGTGCGTAGGTCTGCCTGTGCACGAGCTTCACGTTCTCGGACAGCGCGCCGCGCATGATCAGCCACATGATCACCTCAGCGCCTTCCATGCCGCCCTTGATCGCATAGTCGGCGATCCGCATCGCAGTGAGCCGCTCCGGGTCCTTTTCCAGCAGATCGAGGAATTCGTTGTCCCAGTCCTCGTTGAGAAAGCCGGCGCGCTCGCCGTGAACCTGGTGCGACAGCCCGCCGGTGGCGAAGATCGCCACTTTCAGGTCTTCCGGATAGCTCTCGATCGCCTTGCGCAGGGTCTTGCCGAGCTTCCACATCCGCTTCGCATTGGGAATCGGCAGCTGCAGCACGCCGACCTGCAGCGGCACCACCATGCCCGGCCACGCGCCGCTGGCATCGCCCATCATCGACAGCGGCGACAGCAGGCCGTGATCGACCGGCTTGCCCTGGAAGAACGACATGTCGAACTCGTCCGCCATCATCGCCATCGCGATGTGCTGCGACAGGCCGAGATGGCCCTTCGCCGGCGGCACGTTGCGCGGTCCGCCGCCTTCGTCGGCGGCGACATAGCGGTCGTCAATGCCGAGCGCGAAGGCGGAGTAGTGATCGAAGAAGAACGAGGTGATGTGATCATTGTAGATCATGAACAGGACGTCGATGTCCTTCTGCTTCACCCAGTCGCGCACGACCGCGAAGCCGTCGAAGATCGGCTTCCAGGCCGGGTCGTTCTGCTTATTGGTGTCGCGTGCGAAGCCGATGGTGGGCGAGTGCGATGCGCCGATGCCGCCGATGATCCGGGCCATGTGTCCCTCCGCGAATGGGCCGCCGCTGACTGTCACTCGCGGCCGCGCCGGGACGGACCATACGAAGTTTCCCCTGCTAGACAATCATGCTAACGTGCACGGATCGTTTCTCTCGATGAACGAGCGGCTCTCGGATGAAATGGCGGATCGAGGACATTCCTGTTTTCCATGCGGTGGTGGCGACCGGCGGCATGACCGGCGCCTCGCGGTCCCTGGGCATGCCGAAATCCTCGGTCAGCAAATCGGTCGCCCGGCTTGAGCAGGATCTCGGCATCCGGCTGTTCGACCGCAACTCGCGGCGCGTCCGGGTGACCCGCGAGGGCGAGCTGTTCTTCCAGCAATGTCAGAAGATCCTGGATCAGGTCTCGGAGGCCGACGCGGTCATGACCGGGCTGGTCGGCGTGCCCAGCGGCCGGCTCTCGGTGGCGCTACCGCCGGCGTTCTGCGAGGAGATCCTGGCGCCGCAGCTCGCCGAATTCCACCGCCGCTATCCGCGCATCGAGCTCGATGTCGAGGCAACCACGCGCGCGATCGACATGCTGGCCGACCGCTTCGACATCGCGGTCGTGGTCGGCGTGCAGGAGAATTCCGAGCTGGCGCAGAAGGTGCTGATCGGCGGCCGCCTGATCTGGGTGACCAGCCCCGCCTATCTCGCCGCGCACGACATCGGCGAGGACGTCCGCGCGCTGGAGCGCCATCTCATGATCTGCGAGCGGCGCTATGGCGATCGCACCCTGATGATCAAGCAGCACGGCCATCTCGTCCGCTTCGACGTCGGTGCGCATGTCGCCCGCATCAACAATCCGCTGGCGGTGCGCCGGGCCGTCGCCCACGGCGCCGGCATTTCCTTTCTGCCGGAGCACTATTGCGTCGAGTTGCTCGGCGAGGGCCGGCTGGTCGAGATCGGCAGGGGGGTCGCGTTCGACACCCGCGCCGCCCAGCTGACCGCGATCTTTCCGAGCCGCAAGCTGATCTCCTCGCGCGCCCGCGCCTTCCTCGACTTCCTCGAGGAGATCTGCGCCGCGTCCGCGCACACCCTGATCGGTCAGACCTGAGGTGCGCCGTCCGCCTGTCTCACGCAAGCCGATGGAATGACGGCGGCAATGGCTCTCGCACCAGCTCGCTCAGATTGAGCGTTTCACCGCTGTCGGCGATATCCGAGAACAGCACCTCGATGAAGGGATGCTGCCGGTTGGATGCGGCGCCGCGCCGATATTTCCTGCTCACGATCCGCTCGATCGCAGCAAGGTTCAATTGTCCCAGCGCATTGTATTGGACACGAAACAGGCTCTGCCGGCCGCCCGTGTGCTCGATCGACTCGGCCCAGATGTCCATCACCTTGCGGCTGACGAAGGCCTCGACGCCGACGGCGCCATCTTGGGCGAGCAGGCGCAATCCGTCCATCGTATGCGGCTGCTCATCGACGCGAAATTGGCTCAGCGACATCGGAGATCCCTTTCTGTTGCGTGCATCGGCGGTCTCACGGGAGAGTCGAGAACGGCGATCGGCGCATCGAACGTGTAGGAGAGCCCTGACGGCGCATAGGTCAACTGAACCTCGCCGCCGAGCTGCACGCCGAGCGTTTCGATCAGCCGGGTTCCGAAGCTTCGGCTGGCGGGCTGTTGAACGACCGGGCCGTGTCTTTCGGTCCAGGCGAAGCGGACCCGGCGTTGGTCGACGGTCCAAAGCAGATCGACGCGTCCTTCCGGCACGGACAGCGCGCCGAACTTCAGGGCGTTCGTGCATAGCTCGTTGAGCGTCATCGCGAGGGCGATGACGGCATCCGGCGTCACCAGCACGTCGGGTCCGGTGATCGCAAAGCGTGAGTCGTCGGGCGTGTCGAACGCCTGGACGGACGTACGGATCACCGTGCGGAGATCGCCGCTGGACAATTTCGCTTGCAGGAGGAGATCGTGTGCCCGTCCGAGGGCCAGGAGCCGCCCGGAGATGGCATGCTGTGCATCCTTGGTCGCCGGCACGTTGCGGAGGCTCTGGGAGACGATGGCGGTGACGGTCGCGAGCGTATTCTTGATGCGATGGTGCAGCTCCTCGAGAATGAGCTTTTGCAGCCTGCTCGCCGTCTCGCGTTCTCTCGCCTCGATTTCGGCCTGCTCGGACCGGGTCTTGGCATTGCTCTCGGCCTCGGCGAGCAGGCGCTTCAGCCCGATGATTTCCGTCAGCAGAAAGTCGGGATCCACGACCGTGCCGTGAGGAGGCTCTGTAGTGAGGTTGATCTCGAGCATTGGCTGACATGTCCTTGCACCGGATGCCGCCCTCGGCGGGCACGATGGTACGCAGGAGCAGGCCGCCCCAGCGTCACTTCGTTCGCGAACGGACACTTCCGTTGAAATGCCCGAGTATCTCGGCGGCGTTTGCGAGGATGGTCGCCTTCCTGATCGCGGCAGCGCGCTCGCCGCCTTGCTGCATCAGGCCCGCCGTCTCCAGCGCATTCTCCGCCCTGGTGGCGAGCGTCGCGTGCAGCGATGACCGCTCTCGCTTGGCCGGCTCGGAGGGCTTGTCGGGGTGAACTGGCGCAAGCGCCTCGCTGCGAACGGCGGCCACCGGATCAGAATCGCGGCGACGATCGGCAGCCCAAAGAATGGCGGCGCCAGGAGCGGTCGCACCAATTACGCGCGCACTGGACGTGGTGGTGTTCGAAGAGGTGTTCGAAGTTTTCGACATGCTGTCCGCCTTCTGGTCGCGGCGGGAGCGCATGGCTCTCAGTCACCGATGGCAGCCGGGGGACGCGCGGTGATCATCAACATATGGTGTGTGCGCGCGCAATAGCGAGGTCCAGCCGAATTTATTTGTCGTGAGGATCCGGTCGCCGCCATCGCCTGAAGCGAGAGCGAGTCTGGCCCTGCGGCTCATCCGACGTTCGTAGCATCGTTGCATCGACATGCGAACGTCGGACGCTTGGCTCATTTGTAGATCATTTGCAGTCCTGATCACGATGCCTTGGCATGAGTCAGACGTCGGACGTGTTATCGGCCGATTCCGACGCTCACGCCGGGCGCGTGGATGCCGATGCCGCCACGATCTTCATAGTCACGTCCTTCATAGCCGCGCCGCTCGTGCCGGCCATAGCCGTAGGCGCCGCGGTCTTCGCGGATGATGACACGGCGTTCGCGGCCTTGGCGCCAGCAGCGGCCGTTCTCGTTGCAGACCATGCGAACCTGCTGGATGCTGCTCTCCGGGAGGATCGATATTCCGGCCGTGAGCGGGGCAGCGGAGGCGGCTGCGGCCATCAATGTGCTCGCGGCGGCTGCGAGCGTGATCGTAAGAATCTTCATGGTCATGACATGACTCCGGGTGCGGGGATTGCGTCATGGAACCAATCTGCTGGCAATCCCATGGTTCCCCGGCGGTGGCATTTGTTTTGGCGTCGAACGGCTGCCTGTGCGGCGCTGTGGCGACATCGGACAGGACGCTGTTGGTCTCGAGCGGCACACGGACGGGCATGCCCGTCAGGTAACGACCCGCGCCGCTGATGACTTGGGCGAGGAAGCAGTTTAAGAAGCGCGGCTCTTGAATCCGCAGGGTCGGGCGAGGAGGCCGCGATGAATTTGCGCGAGCAGTGGGAAGCAGAGGCCGGCCGGTGGCTCGCCTGGGCGAGAGCGCCGGGTCACGACAGCTTCTGGCGCCACCATCGCGAGCAATTCAGCCGCTTGCTGCCGCCGCCCGGTGCGCTCACGCTCGACATCGGCTGCGGCGAGGGCAGGCTGTCGCGACATCTCGCCTCCGAAGGGCACAGAGTGGTCGGCGTCGATGCATCGCCGTCGTTGATCGCCGCGGCCCGGGCGGCCGATCCCACGATCGGCGTCGTGCGTGCCGACGCGGCCGCGCTGCCGCTGGCCGATGCATGCGCGGATCTCGCGATCGCCTTCATGTCGCTGCAGGACGTTGACGCGATGCCGGCCGCGGTGCGCGAGCTTGCGCGGGTTCTCAGGCGCGGCGGCCGCTTCTGCATGGCGATCGTCCACCCGCTCAACTCGGCCGGGCGGTTCGCGAGCCTGGCATCGGATGCGCCCTTCGTCATCCAGGGCAGCTATCTGGACTCCTACACCTTCAGCGACGCAATCGAGCGCGACGGGCTCAGCATGACCTTCCACAGCGCGCATCGCCCGCTGCAGAGCTATTTCGAAGCGCTGGAAGCGGAGGGATTCCTGATCGAGGCGCTGCGCGAGCCGTCCATTCCCGAAGCAATTATCACCCGCGACAGCAGCCGGCGCTGGCTGCGCGTGCCGCTATTCCTGCATCTGCGGTGCCTGCGCCCGTGACGCCGGAGCGCGGCGATGCTGCGCTCCGGCTGGCGAGGGTCATCCCCGCCGCGCTGCCTCGATGGCGGCGACGTCGATCTTCTTCATCGTCATCATCGCGGCAAACACGCGCTTGGCCTCGGCTCCGCCGGCCGCCATCGCGTCGGTGAGCGCGCGCGGCGTGATCTGCCAGGAGATGCCCCATTTGTCCTTGCACCAGCCGCATTGGCTTTCCTGGCCGTCATTGCCGACAATGGCACTCCAATAGCGGTCCGTCTCCGCTTGATCGTCGGTGGCGATCTGGAACGAGAAGGATTCGTTGTGGGTGAACGCAGGTCCGCCATTGAGGCCGAGACAGGGGATGCCACACACCGTGAATTGCACCGTCAGCACGTCGCCGGCCTTGCCGGAAGGGTAGTCACCCGGCGCGCGATGGACCGCCGTCACTTCGCTGTCCGGAAACAGTTCGGCGTAGAAGCGCGCGGCGGCCTCTGCGTCCTTGTCGAACCACAGACAGATCGTGTTCTTGTGCTTTGCCATGGCAGACGTCCCTTCCTTCCAAGTGCAGGCCGCGTCGTTCGTTCACCGGGCGGTCCATTGGTTACGCTCGAGCCGGGTCGTTGCGATCCGGCTGATCCAAGGACGTTCGTGCATCGCCGGTGCCGACACGACCGGCCGCCGAGCGAGAAAAAAATCTCATCCCCCACGACTGACGATCATCGGTGGCACAGCCAAGGATTGAGGCGCTTGGCTGATCATACCTTTCCTCAGCGGCTGATCGGGGCCGAGCGACAATAGGCTACCCGGCGCGGGATCCGGCTCCAGTCTCGCGGCGAAGCCGGATACGCGCGTCGTGAGGACCTAGCCTCCGGGCGACTTTGGCGGCTCGGCGCCGCCGTGAGAGGCCTGATCGGCGCCATGGGATGACGTCGGAGCAGCCTGCAGTGCTGCAGCCGCCGGCGCCTGATCTGCCTTGGCGCCTGCCGTCTCGGCCTTTGCGGCGTTGTCGTCCGGGCTCTTCGCGCCCGAAACCTTGTCTTCCGAGCTCTTGTCGTTCGAGTTCTTGTTGCCCGAGCTGTTGGCGTTCGGCGCCTTGTCCGGTTTCGGCGGCTCGATCAATGCCGCGCGCGTGGCCAGCACGATCGGCGCAGCGGTGTCGGCGCTCACGTGGAAGAGATAGTCCTCCGCCGAACGCGTGAACAGATAGCCGCCACCGGCGTCCTTCTTGTAGCGATAGATCAGCTGGCTTCCATCGGTCCGCTTCAGCGTGACGGTGATGTCGGGCGCGTCGGTCTGGGTCAGCGCCGCCTTGCCCTTGCCGCGTACGCCATCGAAGAGAGGATGCGCCATCGCGCTGACCAGGGCATCGATCTTGTCGGGCCGCGGCTTCTCGTCCTTGCCGAGCCCCGCCAGCGTGAACTTGCCGTCCTTGCCATCGATGGTGACGTCACCGACGCTCACGCTGGCGATCTTGTCGCGCGGCGTATCCAGCATGCCGTGCTGCATCCAGGCGCTGGGCTCCGCGCCGATGTCGTAGGTCGCCAGCTCGACGGCGTAGACCGGAGAGGCATCGCCGGCCCGGACATGCACCTGGCGATAGGCCGGCGAGGTCCCGACCAGCAACTCGCCGACCCGGCTGCCGCCGCTCGTCAGCACCACGCGGCGCTCATGAACCTTTTCGGTGACCTTGAAGCGCTCGGCTGCGGCATCGGTCTTCGCGATCGGCCAGCCCTTCTTCAGGCCGGCGATGCGGTCGAGCAGGCCATTGACCTTGGTCGTGTCGGCGGGAAAGTCCGACAACGCAGGGATCACCCATTTGCCGTCCTTCCGCGCGAGCGTGACGGTGTGGCCGGCGTCGTCGTCGATCGCGACCTGATCGACCTTGGCCGGCGCGAACGCGACCAGCGGCTCCTTGGCGTCGAACGCGGCATGATCGGAGCGGTTGACCGCGAAGGTGAGAGCCAGCGCGAGCTGGCCACCCAGCAGCGCGGTGAGCAGGATGGGAAGCCCTTTCATGTCCGCGCCTCCGCTATGCCGAGCATGTTGAGATATCTCCGTTGGGCGCCGAGCCGCAGCACGCGGCGCACGATGTAGACGAGTGCGAGCCCTGCGAGCGCGAGCGCATAGTTCAGGTATTCCCAGAACATCTGGCCGCCGCTCTGCATCGGCGCGAGCGTGCGCGAGAACTGGCCGCCGCGGCTGCGCAGCGCCAGCAACCCGCGGTCCTCGAGCGACCAGTCGACCAGGTTCTGGGCGAAGTCGAGCGGTGCCAGATACTGCGTGCGGTCGACGCTGGAGGCGAGCTGCAGCACGTCGTCCGACAGGAACGTGCCCGAGCCGATCACGATCAGCCGCGCGCTCTCGGGCGAGCGGGAGATCACGCCGGTGATGCTGGGCTTGGCGTCGGCAGCCGTTGTCTTCGCGGCATCATCGGGCTTTGCATCGGGTTTGGGCTCAGCAGCGTCCTTGGCGAGCGGCGATGGCTTGCCGGCGAAGAACGACGTGAACTCGCCCTCCATCATGGCCCCGAGCAGCTGGCGCCCCTGCTTCTCGGCCGGAGGGAATCCGGTGTCGGGATGCGCCTTGAAGTCCGGCACGACGTTGGTCGTCTTGGCGGTCCACGAATGCGGCGAACTCTGGATCAGATCGACGATCTTCCGCTTCTTGCCGACCTTGTCGGCGTCGATCGTCAGCGGCGAGGCCCAGGACAGCGTCAGCTGCTGGGTGCCGGCCGAGGGCGCGGCGCCCTGCGCCAGCCCGTCGCTGCGGATGTCGGCGAAGAACGGGTAGTCCATCAGCCGGATCTGCCGCACCTTGATGCCACCGCCGACGTCGCGCTCGGTCGGGATCGGGAACGAGGCGTTCTGGCGGTCGAGCACCATGCTGTCGCCGACCTTCACGCCCTGGAACGCCAGCCAGTCCTCGAGGCCCGAGGGCGTCTTGGCCACATCGAGATTGCCGCGCAGCGACGGCTGATAGGGCGAGGTGGCGACGATCACGGTGCCCCCCTTCATCAGGAACTGATCGACGGCGAACAGCTGCTTCTGATCGAGCTGCTGCGGCGAGGCCACGAACAGGATGTCGGCGCGCTCGGGGACGCGGCCGTCCTTCAGCTGGGTGGCGTCGACGAGCGTGTTCTCCTGCAGCTTCTGCTGCAGCAGATCGAACGACGGCCCGCCGCCGCCGGGGATGCCGAGCTGCGGCATCGGCTGCTGCGCCGGGGGCGTGTACAGCGCGACGGTCCGCAGCGCGCCGGGCGTGAAGCGCTTCAGCTCGGCGTCGATGTTGCGCTTCAGGCCGTCCTTGTCGAGCTGCTCCGGCAGCTGGATCTGCTCGGTCTTGTCGCCGCTCTTCAGGATCAAATGGAACCAGAAGCGTTTCGGGTTGAGCAGGCCGACCGAGAGCGGCTCGAGGCCGTAATCGTCCTGCAGGGTCTTGGCGATCTGGCCGCCATCCGCGTCGGGATCGACGATCTTCGCGTCGAGCTTGCCCGGCGTCTTGCTCTGGTCGTCCTTGATCAGCTCCTGCAGCGCGGTCTTCAGCTTGGCGAGCGGCTCGGGCAGGTTCTTGGCCGAGATATAGGCCTCCAGCGTCACCGGGTGCGGCAGGCCGGCCAGCACATCGCCGGAGCCGCGATAGCCGTTCAGCACCTTCTTGATCGCGCGGGTGATCGTGTATTCCGGATTGCGCAGATTGACGTCGAGCTCGCTGTCGCCGTCACCGCGCTCCTTGACCTCGATGAGGTCGCGGAAGCCGAGCGTCGTATATTCATCGCCATATTTGACGAGAATGTTGAAGTAGGAGTTGGTCACCGACGCCTGATACTTGCTCGACGTCTGGAACGGCACCGGCTGGATGCCGTACTGCTTGTTGGCCTCCGCCTCGAGCGCGGCGTTCTGCATCGGATCGACGAACTCGACCCGGACCTTGCCTTGTCCTGCGATCTCGTACTCCTTCAGCAGATCGCGCAGCCGCGGCACCAGCGGCGCCAGCAGCGGGTGGGTCTGGGCGCTGAAATAGCCGCGGATCAGCAGCGGCTCCTGCAGCTGGCCGAGATAGCTCCGGGTTTCGTCCGAGATCGAATAGATGTGTCCGGCGGTGAGATCGGCCCGCGCGGCGGGGAGCTGGCCGAGCCACAGATTGACGGCGACGAGATTGGCCACCGTCAGCGCGGCCACCATGCGCCAGCGCCGGTGCTGCGGCGCGCGGCCCTGCGACGACCAGCGCAGGCTCTCCAGCACATAGAGGTTGAGCACCAGGAACACGCCGAAGATGCTGAGATAGTAATAGAGATCGCGCAGGTCGATGACGCCGCGGGCGATCGACTCGAAGCGCGAGCCGGCCCCGAGCTGGCGCAACAGCTCGCCGCCTTCGTTGCCGGTGAGCGAGGTCAGCGTGTTGGAGCCGAGCAGGTAGAACGCGCCGCAGATCAGGGTGGAGACGATCAGGCTGATCACCTGGTTGTCGGAGCGGGCGCTGACGAACAGGCCGATCGAGATGTAGGCGGAGGCGAGGGCCAGCGCGGCGAGATAGCCGCCGGCCACCGGTCCCCAGTCGAGCCGGCCGATCATGGACACCGTGATCGGGAGCGGCAGTGTCAGCGCCAGCGCGATCGCGACCAAAGCGAGGCAGGCGAGGAACTTGCCGAGGACCAGCTGCAGCGGCGCGACCGGCGAGGTCAGCAGGAACTCCAGCGTGCCGGCGCGCCGCTCCTCGCTCCACATCCGCATCGTGACGGCCGACACGATGAAGATCATCAGCACCGGCATCCATTCGAACAGCGGTCGGACGTCGGCGATGTTGCGGGCGAAGAAGCGGTCGACCCAGAAGAAGAGGAACAGGGTGACCGCGAGGAACGCCGCCATGAAGATGAAGGCCGCGGGCGAGGCGAAGAAGACGGCCAGCTCCTTGCGGGCGATACGAAGAACGTTATGCATGCAGGGCCTCACGGGTCGGCGCGCCGGCGCCGGTGATGTCGGCGAACAGGGTTTCGAGATCGCGCTGTTCGGGATGCAGGGCGAACAGATCCAGCTTGTTGTCGGTGATCACGCGGGCGACGGCCGGCGCCACGGTGCTGGCCGCGTGGCCATTGAGATTGAGTGCATAGGCATGGCCGGGCTCGGCGGCCGTCAGCCGCTCCACGCTCTTCACCAGGCCGAGCCCCGTGACCAGCCGCTCGACCAGTTCTGGCGGCCCGCTGGTGACGAGACGCAACCGGCCAGGGCCGCCGAGATCGCTCATCCGGGTGTCGAGCGCCAGCCGGCCGCGGTTGATCACCAGCACGCGCTCGCACACGGCGCGCACCTCCTGCAGGATGTGGGTCGACAGGATCACCGTGGCGGTCTTCGCGAGATCCCTGATCAGTCCACGCATCTGGGCGATCTGCGACGGATCGAGGCCATTGGTCGGCTCGTCGAGGATCACGATCTTCGGCTTGTGCAGGATCGCCTGCGCGACGCCGGTCCGCTGCCGGTAGCCGCGCGACAGGCTCGCGATCGGCGCGGTGGCCTTTTCCGCAAGGCCGGTGGCGGCGATGGCGTCGCGCAGCGCCTGCGCCCGGGCGCCCGGCGGGATTCCTCTCAGCTCCGCGGCGTAGTCGAGGAATTCGACCACCGTCATCTCCGGATACAGCGGGCAATTCTCCGGCAGGTAGCCGATCAGCGCCTGCGCCTGACGGCGCTGCGTGCCGATGTCATGGCCATGAATGGTCGCCGTGCCGGCGGTCGGCTCGAGATAGCCCGTCAGCATCTTCATGATGGTGGTCTTGCCGGCGCCGTTGTGCCCGAGCAGGCCGACGATCTCGCCGTCGCCGACCTCAAAGGAGACGTCGTCGACGGCGGTGAATGACCCGTATTGGCGGGTCAGGTGTTCGGCGGAGATCATGCGGGGCGTCGCTCCTGAGTTGGCCGTCGCAGCGCCAGGTCCTCATCGACACGCAGGATCGATCACCGGCGGCACGAGCGTCGGATGCAGCTGAAAGGATCTGGCCGACCGAACCGGCGGTCGTCAGCGGGGAAAGCTGAGGTGGTCGGGTGCGCTGAGCGCGGCGGTTCAGAGCGGCCCGGCCTGTGCGATGGGGAGAGTCGTCATCCGGAAGAGCACATCGTACGACGAAGCCTTGTGCAAACCTTGGGAGGTCGTGAAACTGTGTTTCCGCCGTTCTGTTGGTTGCGGCTAACTAATCGGACGCGATCGAATGAATCAAGCGGGGGCCGCCGCCCTGGATCGATCACGACCGGTCAATTGGATGTGAGCGGGCAACTCGAACGCACGCGCTGCGCTGACCGCGATCCGCGCCGGTGCGCATGACTTCGCCGCGGCTGCGCGTGGCCTGGTAACCTTTCTTGGTCCGCCATCGTACCGTCGAATGGCAGCATCAGGACACGCCGGCGGGAGGTATCCAATTGCATGTGAGGCGCCCGCGCATCGTGCGCATTACCCATCGTCCGAGCGGCGAGGTGATCGCCGAGGGGCCGGTCGGCCTCTGGGACATCACGCCGTTCGAGGGCAACTTCTACATCCGGCGGCGCTGCCTGAGAACGTGCCATCTGCGTCCGAACTGGATCCCCGGACTCTGCATCTACAAGTTCCTGTACGTGTGGCTCGACCTGAAGCTTCCGGACGGCCGGCGCGAGCCGTCGATCGGATGGCTGTACTGGCTGCCCAATCCGCTGTTTTTCTTCATCGCGTTCCGGCCGGCCGTCCCGCAGTCCTCGCCCGCCCTCGCCGTCGAGGAACGGGCGGGATGATTGTTGCGACACGGCGCGAGGTGATCGGCGGTGTGTTGACGGCGCTCATGGCAGGCGCCGGCCCCGCTTCGGCAGGGTCTGCTGACGACGAGGTCCCGGCCTTCGCAGCCGGCCGTCATCAGCTCACGCTGCTGCGGCCGCAGCAGAGCCTGCCGGCGCTGCGGCTGTTTCGCCTCGACGGCGGTACGCTCGATCTGGCCGCGCTGCGCGGCGCGCCAATCGTGCTGAACTTCTGGGCCTCGTGGTGTACGGCCTGCCGCATCGAGCTGCCGGAGCTCGATCGGCTCGCGCGCAGCGTCGGGCGCGAGCGCCTGCACGTCGTTGCGGTGTCCGAAGACCGCAGCGATCGCGACAGTGTCGGTCGTTTCGTGCGCTCGTTGCGGCTGACGTCGCTGCCGATCTGCCTCGATCCGAACGGGTACGTGGCGCAATCCGGTGACGGTCGCGGCAGGCCTGCGCCGTTCACGCTGTATGGCATGCCGATCACCTATCTGATCTCGGCTTCAGGACTGATCGTCGGATACCTCCCGGGTGCGGCCGACTGGTCGTCGTCGGCGGCGGCCGATCTGCTCGACTATCTCGGGCGCAACTGAAAGATGAATCGCGAAGCAGACGACGTAACCTTCCAACGCACTGGAGCGAACCATCGTACAGGCGCGCCGATGGCCGCCAGACACCTGCAATGTCCGCAGGCTGAACCCGGAGAATGGAGGAACACGCATGTCCAATCGCACGCTGTCCGCAATGATCGTCGGTGCATTTGCGGTCGCTGCCGGCGCGCTCGCCGTCACATCCGCCTCGGCGGAGATGATGGCCAAGGGCGACATGGAAAAGATGATGAAGGCCAAGCAGGCCGAGACCATGAAGGCCATGAAGGACGGCAAGATGGAGAAGTGCTTCGGCGTCGCGCTGAAGGGCCAGAACGACTGCTTCGCCGGCGCCGGCACGACCTGCGCGGGCACCAGCATGACCGACTATCAGGGCAATGCGTTCAAGCTCGAGCCGAAGGGCACCTGCACGACGATGCAGACCCCCAAGGGGCCGGGTAGCCTGACGCCGAAGGCCTGAGACATTGCCGGCGGGCTGCTTGCAGCCCGCCATTTCTCTCGATCGGAGTCTTCGGGTGGCACGCGCACAATTCTCGACGGCCGGACGGATCCCCGCGCGGGGCGGCGTCGGCCTCAAGGCCGAGCACTATCGCGGCATCGTCGAAACGTGGCCCGATATCGGCTTCTTCGAGGTTCACGCCGAGAACTACATGGGCGCGGGCGGGCCACCGCACCGCTATCTCACGGCTATTCGCGAGCGCTATCCGCTGTCGCTGCATGGAGTCGGATTGTCGATCGGTGCCGACCGCCCGCTCGACCAGGCCCATCTCGGCCGTCTCAAGCATCTGGTCGACCGCTACGAGCCGGGGCTGTTCTCGGAGCACCTGGCGTGGTCGACGCACGACACCGGTTTCCTCAACGATCTGCTTCCCGTTCCCTATACGGGCGAGACCCTGATCCGCGTCTGCGATCACATCGACGAGGTGCAGAGCGTGCTCGGCCGGCGGATGCTGCTGGAAAATCCATCGACCTATGTCGCGTTCGCCGAGAGCAACTGGTCCGAGCCCGACTTCATCGCCGAGATCGCGCGTCGCACCGGCTGCGGTCTCCTGCTCGACGTCAACAACGTCCATGTCGCAGCGACCAATCAGCAGTGGGATCCGCATGGCTATCTTGCCGCCTTTCCGCTCGCGCAGGTGGCCGAGATCCATCTCGCCGGCCACTCCCGCGAAGCCGACGAGCACGGCAGGCCGCTGCTGATCGACACCCACGACCGGCCGGTCGACGACGTCGTCTGGTCGCTGTATGCGCATGCGATCCGCGCGACCGGCCCGGCGCCGACATTGATCGAGTGGGACGCCGAGGTGCCGCCATGGCCGGTGCTCGCGGCGGAGGCGCGCCGGGCCGAGGCGATCATGCTCTCGCCGACGATGGAGGTGGCCTGTGACGCCGCCGCTTGCTGAACGTCTTGGCGGCTTTGCGCGCGCACTGCTCGATCCCGCGCAGCCGGTGCCTCCCGGCCTGGTTGGACCGGATGGGACGCCGAGCGGGCGCCGGTTCGGCGTCTATCGCAACAATGTCGTGGCCGGCTTGACGGCGACGCTGAAGGACGCCTATCCGGCGGTTCATCGCATCGTCGGGGAGGAGTTCTTCCAGGCCATGGCGCGCCGCCATCTGCTGTCCGAACTGCCGTGCTCGCCGATCCTGCTCGACTATGGCAGCGGCTTCGCGGCGTTCATTCGCGGCTTCGCACCGGCATCGACACTGCCTTATCTGGCCGATGTCGCGGCGATCGAGCGCGCCTGGGCGGAGGCCTATCATGCGGCGGAAGCCCAGCCGGTCACGCCTGCGGCTTTCGCCGCCCTAGCGCCGGCCGATCTGCCGGCTCTCCGCCTGCGCCTGCATCCATCCCTGCGGCTGGTCTGCTCGGCGTTTCCCGTGCTCACGGTCTGGCAGATGAATGTCGCGGAGGGAATTCCTGGCCCGGTCGATCTCGACGCGGGCGGCGAGGCGGTTCTGATCGTCCGTCCCGAGGCCGACGTCGTGGTTCGCGCGATCCCGTCGGGCAGTTTCGCGTTCGTTCAGGCCTTGTCGGCCGGGCGGTCGATGCTGAGGGCAGTCGAAGATGCGCTGCGCGAGGACGTTGGCTTCGACCTCGCCGGCACCCTCCACGATCTGATCCATGGCGGAGCGGTGATCGGCTTCGACCGCGCGACGATGGGGGAGGCGTCATGAGCACGATCGCGGGCCGCCGGGCGCTCACCTTGGCCATGTCGGATGCGATCGATCGGCTCGCGCGACTGGCTCTCATCGTGGCGCCGCCGATGCTGCGCATCGCGCTCGCGGTGCCGTTCTTCAAATCCGGACTCACCAAATGGGATGGCTTGCTGTCGCTGTCGCCGTCCGCGGTGTATCTGTTCGAGGACGAATTCAAGCTGCACCTGTTCGGACAGACCTATGACTTTCCCTGGCCCGCAGCCTTTGCTCATCTCGATGGCGTGGCCGAGATCGTGCTGCCGGTGCTCCTGGTGGTCGGGCTGGCGACCAGGGTCAGCGCGCTCGGGCTGTTGGTCATGACCGCCTTCATCCAGCTCGTCGTCCCGGATGGCTGGGCCAATTTTCATCTGCCCTGGGCTGCGATGGCGGTTGCGATCATCGCGCTCGGGCACGGGCCCTTCAGCGTCGATCAACTCGTCGTGCCGCTCGGTCGAAAACTGGAGAGCGCCGATGGGCAGTGACCAGAGCGCTCCTGCGCCGCGGCTGAGGCTCGTCGCGGTGGACGCGCAGAGCGGGGCGGACGTCAAGCCGGGACGCCGCGCGCTCGATTGGGCGATTCTGATGGCGCATGCCCAGGAGGGCGATCGTGTCGCCTATCAGCGGCTGCTGCAGGAGATCTCGCCCTACCTTCGCTCTCTCGCGGCGCGGCACTGCAGGCAGCGTAGCGACATCGAGGACGCGGTGCAGGACGTGCTGTTGACCATTCACTCGATCCGCCACACCTATGATCCGACGCGCCCGTTCGCGCCGTGGCTGGTGACCATCACCAACCGTCGCCTGATCGACCGAGTACGGCGGCAGTCGCGCCAATGGCGGCGCGAGACTGTGCTGTCTCCCGAGCACGAGATCGCAGCCGAGCCCGAGACCGGCGTGGAGGCGGCGCCCGACCGCCGCGAATTGGAGCTGGCGATCGACAATCTCCCGCCAGCGCAGCAGCAGGCCGTGCGGCTGTTGAAGCTCAGGGAGCTGTCGCTCAAGGAGGCCTCGGCGGCAACCGGAATGTCCACGACCTCATTGAAGGTGAACATGCACCGCGCTCTGAAGAGCCTTCAGAAGCTGCTCATTCCGCGGAACGAGCCATGATCAAGACCGACGATCTGATCAACTCTCTTGCGACTGACATGCGGCCCGTGAAGCGGCTGCGGCCCCCGCTGTTGCGCGCCTGCACTTGGCTGATCGGGGCCGGTGCCGTGGTGGCGCTGCTCGCCGTCAACCAGGGGATCCGTCCAGATCTGGTGCAACGTCTGCACGATGCGCCATTCGTGACCAGCCTCGTCGGCTCGATCCTGACCGGCGTGCTGGCCGCGATCGCGGCATTCCTGGTCAGCCTTCCCGACCGCTCGCGGTGGTGGATGCTGCTGCCGCTGCCGGCGCTGGCGCTATGGCTGTCCAACATCGGCTACCAGTGCCTCACCGACTGGGTTGCGGTCGGTCCAGACGGCATGAGCCCCGGCGAGGCGGCCCGCTGCTTCACGACGCTCGCCGTGACGAGCCTGCCGTTGTCGCTGGCCCTGCTGGTGATGCTGCGCTACGCGGCGCGGCTGCGGCCGACCATCGTCGCCTTGACCGGCGGCGTCGCCGTATCTGCGATCACGTCGACGGCGCTCGCGCTGTTTCATACGATCGACGCCTCGGTGATGATCCTGATGTGGAACGTCGGAACGGCTGTCCTGCTGATCGGGGCGGGCGGCCTGTTCGGCCGTCGCATGTTCGGCTGGGTCGCGCCGCGTGTCTTCGCGCACGACTGAGCTCGCCGTTCGTCGACCGACGCGGACCGGTAACCTTCGTCGTGCCTGGAGCGAACAGTCCGCGGGCTCGGGCGCAGATAGCCCTGTCGCGACGCGCATCGCGCGTCGATGTTCACGGACGCGAGGAGAATGAGACCATGCAACGATCGAAACCCCTAGCCGGGTAGACAAGTGCGGCGCTGATGTTGGCGGCGCTCGCGCCGGCCGGGCCGCCGATGCGACCCATCTGTCGTTCGTCACGCACGCGGCGTTCCTCTCGGCGGAGACGAAGCAGCCGAAGCCGCTCGATCCCCATGCCTTCGTCGCCGACGCGCCGGCCGCTGTCGGTCCGCAGAACGTCTCCCACGTCGCGGGGGTCCGGCCGGCCTTGATCGAACAGGATGCGAAGACCGCCGTTGTCGCCAACGCGAAGGGTGAGCCGGAACGACGAATGATTTTGTGGCCGGAGCGAACGGCAAAGCGAAGCTGACGATCGTCGCGCCACAGCCGCTGACCATGACAACGCCGTGCTGCTGGTCTATCACAGCGACGGACCGCCGCTTCGTCCGGCAGCGTCTCGATGGTCGCCAATACCTTCTCGACGTTGCGCAGCAGTTCGAGCGACGGCGGCAGCATCGAGATCTGCTCGCGCCTGACGAGCTGCTTCACCCACCAGAGCGGGTCATGCGCCCGATCGAGATCCGCCAGCGGCTTGCCGACGCCGGCAGATTGTCGAATGCGCCATGGTCCTGGGCAGATGCGGATCTGCACCTCGACCCAGGACTCGCAGCTCGCGGTCAGTGGCTTACGCTCCGTCATGCCCGGCCGGACCTTTTTTGTCGCATCGACGGCACGAGGCCATCACCGGCCGAGATCGGCGGCAAAAATAGTGGTTGCTGTTTTTCAGAAATTATGCTTATATCCGGTATCCCGCCTCGAGCAGAGGGACGTACGCGTCGTCACGAACGTGGAGGCGGGCTGCGATGGACGTGACGGCTGCGCCTGACGAGCGCGGGCGTTACGGACGGCGAAGTCGTGTGGTCCTGGCCTCTCGACGCTGAGGTCAAGTCCGGGGTCGTTGCTGTGACGGCACGCGCGGGCGATGGGGGCAAGAACGCCGATCCCCAGGGAGAGCACGAAGGACACCGTTAAAACCGATCGCGCGGGGAAGGCCGGGTCTGTCCGGCTGTACCTGTGGTACCTGCCGCCTGCATTCTTTTGAGCAGGCGGGCCACGGGCCTCAGCCGAGGTCCGGCCTTCCTCGCGCCCTCTCGTTGTTCAGAGGGACACGAATGCTGCATCACCCGGGCACGACGTGCCGCGGGATGAAAGATGCTTATCAGTTCGCCTCCGTGATGAGGCCGAAGGTGTCGACATCTACTCAACTGTCGTCCCGGACAAGCGCGCAACGCGCGCGCCGATCCGGGATCCATAACCCCAGGGAGATGTGCGAGGCACGATGGTCGACCATTCTCGCCCAGCCACATCCGCCGCGGCGTATGGATCCAGGGTCGGCGTCGGCCAACGCTCCGCGTTGTCGGACTTGCCCGGGACGACATCGAATGCTTGGCGCGTTTTGGACTTCATCACCAGCAATGTGAGTTTTGCAGCGCTGCTCCGATCCATGTATTCAGCAGCCGCGCAACACGGAGGAAATGCACATGACCAAGACCGCCACCGAGATCGAGGACGACCGTCAGATCCGCGAACTGTTGCAGAACTGGGCGATCTGGCGCGATGCCGGTGATTGGGAGCGTTTCCGCACGGTGTGGCATCCGGATGGGCGGATGATGGCGACGTGGACGCAGGGCACCGGTGACGAGTTCATCGAGATCAGCAAGGCGGCCTGGGCCAAGGGTGTCAACATCCTGCACTTTCTCGGCGGCATCTCGGTCGATCTCGCCGGCCATCGCGCGATCTCCCAGACCAAGATGACGATCTCACAGCGGGCCGAGGTCGAAGGCGTCGTGTGCGACGTGCTCTGCACCGGCCGCTTCTACGACTTCCTCGAGAAGCGCGCGGGCAAATGGGGCATCGTGCTGCGCCAGCCGATCTACGAGAAGGATCGCATGGACCCGGTGACGCCGGGCGCGGTGCCGGCGCTGGATCGCGCGCTGCTGGAGCAGTTTCCCGTGGGGTATCGGCATCTCGCCTATCTGCAGACGCGCATCGGCTACACGGTGAAGCGCGACATGCCCGGGCTGAAGGGGCCGGAGGTCGAAGCGCTCTATGCGTGCGGCGCCGCGTGGCTGCGGGGCGAGGGGCTGTGATCATCGGCCCCTGCGTCGCCGGTGCCGCGCTCCGAACGGAACAGCTCTCGCCGAGGGGGCTGATCCGGCGGATCTCTGGGGCCGTTACCGAGCGGGTGAGTCTTTTTCGGAGTGCCTAGCGGAATCAGCGCAAGTGCTTGAATCAGAAGGGATTGTCTGTCAGCCTTGTTCCTTGAAGCGGAACCGCCGTGCGGCTATTGTATACAGGATTGGCAGTTTTCCGCCGGGAGAAGGCGGAACTTGCGCCTCCTCCCCCGTTTGCTGTATACAATGACCAGCTAGAAGTATACCGCCACGAGGACACGCCATGGCCGCTTCTTTTCCGATGAATGCCTGGTACGCCGCGGCCTGGGACGCCGAGGTCAAGCAGGCCCTGCTGCCGCGGACGATCTGCGGCAAGCACGTCGTGATGTTCCGCAAGGCCGACGGCACCATCGCCGCGCTCGAAGATGCCTGCTGGCACCGGCTGGTGCCGCTGTCCAAGGGCCGGCTGGAAGGCGACACCGTCGTTTGCGGCTATCACGGCTTGAAATTCAGCCCGCAGGGCCGCTGCACCTTCATGCCGTCGCAGGAGACCATCAACCCCTCGGCCTGCGTACGGGCCTATCCGGCGGTCGAGCGGCATCGGTTCATCTGGCTGTGGATGGGCGATCCGGCGCTGGCCGATCCGGCTGCCATTCCCGACATGCACTGGAATCACGATCCGGCCTGGGCCGGCGATGGCAAGACCATCCACGTCAAATGCGACTACCGGCTGGTGGTCGACAATCTGATGGACCTCACGCACGAGACCTTCGTGCACGGCTCGTCGATCGGCAACGACGCGGTGGCGGAAGCGCCGTTCGACGTCACCCATGGCGAGCGCACCGCAACCGTGACGCGCTGGATGCGCGGTATCGAGCCGCCGCCGTTCTGGGCGAAGCAGCTCGGCAAGCCCGGTCTGGTGGACCGCTGGCAGATCATCCGCTTCGAAGCGCCGTGCACGGTGACGATCGACGTCGGCGTCGCACCGGCCGGCACGGGCGCGCCGGAGGGCGACCGCTCGCAGGGCGTCAACGGCATGGTGCTCAACACCATCACGCCAGAGACCGACAAGACCTGCCATTATTTCTGGGCGTTCGCCCGCAACTACCAGCTCTCCGAGCAGCGGCTGACGACGGAGATCCGCGAGGGCGTGTCGGGCATCTTCCGCGAAGACGAGCTGATCCTGGAAGCGCAGCAGCGCGCGATGGACGAGAATCCGGGACGCGTGTTCTACAATCTCAACATCGATGCAGGCGCAATGTGGGCACGGCGGATCATCGATCGGATGATCGCGCGCGAAACGCCGCTGCGTGAAGCCGCGGAGTAGAATGGAATGGCCGAGCGTGACAGCGAGCGTTCGATCTCGCAGACCGTACGTGCGCAGCTCACCTTGCGCGACCTGATCCTCACCGGCGGCTTGCGCCCCGGCGAGCGCATCTCCGAGCTGCAGGCGGTGGAGGCCGCCGGCGTCTCGCGCACGCCGGTGCGCATGGCGTTGGTGCGGCTCGAGGAGGAGGGGCTGCTGGAGGCCATTCCGTCCGGCGGCTTCATGGTGAAATCGTTCTCCGAGCGCGACGTGCTCGACTCCATCGAGGTGCGCGGCACGATGGAAGGACTGGCGGCGCGGCTCGCCGCCGAGCGCGGCGTGTCCGTGCGCGACACCGAGCCGATGCGCGAGTGCCTCGCCCAGATCGACGAGCTGATCGCGCCGGCCGAGCTCTCGTTCGACGCGTTCTCGGCTTATGTGGCGCTGAACGCGCGCTTTCATGCCCTGCTGGCCGAACTGTCGCGCAGCCCGCCGGTGATCCGCCAGGTCGACCGCGCCAGCGCGCTGCCGTTCGCCTCGCCGAGCGGCTTCGTGATGGCGCAATCGGCGCTGCCGGAGGCGCGTCACATCCTGGTGGTCGCGCAGGAGCATCACCGCATCGTCATCGATGCGATCGAGAACCGCGAGGGCGCCCGCGCCGAGAGCATCATGCGCGAGCATGCCCGGCTGGCGGCCCGCAACCTGCGGCTCGCCGTGAAGGCGCGTGGTCCGATGGACCTGGTGCCCGCGGCGGTGCTGATCAAGACGCAGATCAACGGCTGAGGAGGCGATCATGCGTTTCCAGGACAATTGGTCGCCTGCGACCCTGGTCTCGACACGCGACCTTGCGCCGGGCATCCGCGAATTCATCCTGCGGCCCGACGGCTACGTCTGCGCGCCCTATCCGGTCGGCAGCCACATCAAGGTCGGCGTCCTCGCCGCCGGCCAGCCCGATGTCCGCTCCTATTCGCTGGTCGGCGAGGCGGACCCGCGTGGCTACCGGATCGCCGTGCGCTTCGCCGAGGATTCCCGCGGCGGGTCGCGCTATCTGTGGTCGCTGCAGCCCGGCGCCCGGCTGGATGTGGCGAGCCCGACCTCGCTGCTGCAGGTCGATTGGCAGCGTCCGCATTATTGTCTGGTCGCCGGCGGCATCGGCATCACGCCGCTGGTCGGAGCAGCGCACGCGCTGCTGCGCAAGACGCCGAACGTCTCGCTGCACTATGCGGTGCGATCGCGCGGTGATGCGGCCTATGTCGATGAGCTCGCGGCGCTGCTCGGCGACCGTCTCACGGTGTATGCCGCGGACCAGTCGCAGCGGCTTGACCTGTCCGATCTTTTTTCGAGTCTGCCGTCCGGAGCAGCCGTGCTGTTCTGCGGACCGATGCGGATGCTGGATGCCGCGCGCAGCGCGTGGGCGGCGTGCGGCCGCGTGCCGGCCGATCTCAGCTATGAAACGTTCGGATCGAGCGGCCGGCTGTCGACCGAGCCGTTCAAGGTCCGGCTGCGCGACAGCGGCGAGGAGATCGTTGTGCCGCGCGACCGCTCGATGCTCGACGTGCTGAATGCCGCCGGCCACGAGGTCATGGCGGATTGCCGGCGCGGCGAGTGCGGCGTCTGCGCGGTCGACGTGGTCGAAGTCGAGGGCGAGATCGATCATCGCGACGTGTTCTTCAGCGCCGAGCAGAAGCACGACAGCCGCAAGCTCTGCGCCTGCGTTTCCCGCGCCCACGGCGTGGTCACGATCGACACGCTGGAACGGGCCGACGCGCTGTGAGTGCGCCGCCGGCTACTTGTCGGCGAGCAGGTTGACCGACATCGCCGACGGCGGCTTGCCTGAGGACTTCCGGCCGCTCTGCTGCGCTGCGACGGCGGCGCGTGCGGCCTTCAGACGTGCATCGGTCTCCTTGTCGGCCAACAGCGCGTCGGTGAGGTTAGCTTCGGCGGTGTACGCCGCCTCGGCCGCGGCCTTGGCCGCCGCGATGTTGGCTGCGGTGGGATTGGCCTTCGCCAGCGCCTCCGCCGCGTCGCGGTCGGAAATGGCCTTCTCGTTGGCCGCCAGCGCGGCATCGAGATTGGCGTCGGCGACCGTCTCGGCAGCATCGGCAGCCGCCAACGTCGCCGCGGCGGGACTGAGCGGCGGCCGGGGGCGCAATGGTTTCGCTACCGCCTGCGGCTTGACGGCCTGAGCCTGCGGCGGGAGCGCGGGCCGAGAGGATGGTGGCAGTGCCGTTGGCTGCTGGATGGGAGGCGGCTGGAGCGATGGCATGGTCGGTACGAGCTCGATCGGCACCATCCGCGCAAACGAGCTGCGCGCGTCGCGCATCAGGCCGCCCATGATGTCGTCGAGCGGGTCGGCCATCGCGGTCCCGCTCGCCGCTGCGCCGGCAAGCATGCCGATCGCGGCGGCGACGTTCCTCGACGTGATGCAGACGGCCATCGGAGCCTCCCTCGCGACGAAATCGGGCCAGCCGACCCCCGGCGCTCACCGCCTGCCTTATTCCGGAAATGGGTTTGCAGGGTGGCGCCATCGTGGAGCGGTCGCGCCTGACATGCGCCGCATCTGCCACATTGGGCTTTCAGGCGAGCTCCTCGCGCACCCGCGCCGCCGCCGCGCACATCGCCTTCAATTTCCCGAAAGCGGTCGCTCGCGGCAGATATTTCATGCCACAGTCCGGCGCCACGACCAGCCGCTCCGGCGCCACCACTTTGAGGCCGTTGCGGATGCGCTCGGCGACGACCGCGACCGGCTCGACCTCGGGATTGCCGAGATCGAGGACGCCTAGCACGATGGTCTTGGTCGAGAGATCCCTGAGAACGCCGAGGTCGAGCCGCGGCTGCGCCGCCTCGATAGCGATCTGCGCGGCGTGGCAATCGGCAAGCTCGGCCAGGAACGCATATCCGCTCGGCTTGCTGGAGCCCGGCACGATGGCGGCATAACCGAAGCAGACGTGAACGATGGTGGGCACCGTAATATGATCCAGAGCCCGGTTGATCGCCTTGACGGCATAGCGCCGCGCCGCCTGCGGATTGTTGCGGACCCAGGGCTCGTCGAGCTGGATGACGTCGGCGCCGGCGCGTTGCAGGTCGCGGGCCTCGGCATTGACGACCTCGGCGAAAGCCATGGCGAGTGCCTCGTCGTCGCCGTAGAAATCGTCCTGGGCCTGCTGGCTCAATGTGAACGGCCCGGGCAGCGTGATCTTGGCGGCACGCTTGGTGTTATGGCGGAGGAACTCCATGTCGCGCAGCTCGACCGGGTGCGTCCGCGTGATCGGACCGGCGACGCGCGGCACTGGCGTCTTGATCCCGGACGGCGAGATGATGATGGCGGGATTGTCGGCATCGACGCCGTCGAGCGCGGTCGCGAACCGGTTGGAGTAGCTTTCGCGCCGGATCTCGCCATCCGATACGATGTCGATCCCCGCCTGTTCCATGTCGTGGATCGCGACGATGGTCGCATCGTCCTGAGCGTCGTCGAGCAGCGGCCGGGGAATGCGCCACATGCCCTGCATGCGAATGCGGGGAACGGACTTCGAGAGCATTGCGCGATCAACCAGCCAATCCGGCTGCGGGTAGCTTCCGACCACGGTGGTCGGCAGGAGATGTCGAGGCATATTCACGCAGTGGCCCTCCCGCGGGTCCGACGGTCATCTCGGCGCCAGAATACAACCTAGCGTTTTGTTCGTCTTCGGATCGTCATGGAAATAATTCGCATTTTCTGCAGTTTATCAGTTCATCCTTCGTCACGAGGCGGCATCACCGATGCAACACATCCTGATCCTCAACTCCGGCTCATCCTCGATCAAGTTCGCCTTGTTCGAGGAAGATGCCGACCTTGTGGAGACCGTGTATGGCCAGATCGAAGGGCTTGGCAGTGCCGCGCCGCATCTCGAAGCGAAGCTGAGGGGCGCTCCGCTGGCCGATGAACGCCTCGATGCAGCGAGCGCCACCGATCACGAGGCGGCTCTCGGCGTCGTGCTCGAGGTACTGCAGCGCGCCATCGGGCGCACCGAAGTCGACGCCGTCGGTCATCGCGTCGTCCATGGCGGGCTCGCTTTCACGCAGCCGATCGTCGTCAATGACGATGTTCTGAATGACCTGCAGAAGCTCATTCCGCTCGCGCCGTTGCACCAGCCTCACAATCTCTCCGGTGTCCGCGCCGCCCATCGTGCCTTTCCTGGCGCCGTGCAGGTCGCATGTTTCGACACGGCGTTCCATCGTTCGCACCCCTGGGTCAATGATACCTATGCCTTGCCGCGTGAGTTCTACGACCAAGGCATCCGCCGCTACGGCTTTCACGGCCTATCCTATGAATACGTCGTTTCGCGATTGAAGGAGATCGCTCCGCTCGACGAGAAGGGCCGGGTGGTCGTGATGCATCTCGGCAACGGTGCCTCGATGTGTGCGATCCGGGATGGGCAGAGCATCGGTTCGTCGATGGGCTTCACGGCACTCGACGGCCTGCCGATGGGCACGCGCTGCGGTCAGCTCGACCCTGGCGTCGTTCTCTATCTGCTTCAGGAGAAGCGCATGACGGCTGAAGCGGTCACCGATCTCCTCTACAATCATTCGGGCCTGAAGGGATTGTCGGGATTGTCGCAGGACATGCGCGAATTGGAGGCCGCCGGCACGCCGGAGGCGCGGCAGGCGATCGACTACTTCGTCGACCGCATCAGGCGCGAGCTCGGCGCCATGACCGCGGTCCTCTCGGGCATCGACGCGGTCGTGTTCTGCGGCGGTATCGGCGAGCACGCATGGCACATTCGCCAGCGCGTCTGCCAAGGCTTCGAATGGCTCGGGATCGTGCTGGACGAGGACCGCAATCGTGCGAACCATTCCTTGATATCTTCGGATCGATCGCGGGTGCGCGTGCGCGTGGTCCACACCAATGAGGAAATGATGGTCGCGCGGCACGCCGCGCGCCTGCTGAGGCCGCAATGACTGAGATGGCCGACCAGACCTGCTGATTTGCCGCTTGCATGTCCTTGCTTTTTGGTATCATCGAGGATGAAAGAACAACAAGGCCGGTGGGGAAGCGATGGAAGGCAGCGTGGTGTTGCGTGAGGCGGACAGTGAGTTCGACTACGTCGTGGTCGGTGCCGGCTCGGCCGGCTGCGTTCTCGCCAACAGGCTCAGCAGCGACGGCAAGCACACGGTGCTGCTGCTCGAGGCGGGTCCAAAGGACACCAACATCTGGATCCACGTCCCGCTCGGCTACGGCAAGCTGTTCAAGGAAAAGACCGTCAACTGGATGTACCAGACCGAGCCGGAGCCCGGACTCGACGGCCGCTCCGTGTTCCAGCCGCGCGGCAAGGTGCTCGGTGGCTCCAGCTCGATCAACGGCCTGCTCTACGTGCGCGGCCAGCACGAGGATTACGACCGCTGGCGCCAGCGCGGCAATGTCGGCTGGGGCTATGACGACGTGCTGCCCTATTTCAAGCGGGCGGAAAATCAGTCCCGCGGCGCCGACGTCTACCACGGCGTCGACGGCCCGCTGCCGGTGTCCGACTGGCGGCACGAGGACCCGTTGTCTGAAGCCTTCGTGAAAGCGGCGGTCGAGGCCGGGTTGCCCATCAATGGTGACTTCAATGGTGCGAGCCAGGAGGGGGCGGGGTTCTTCCAGACGACGACCCGTCGCGGCCGCCGCGCCAGCAGCGCGGCCTCCTACCTGCGGCCGGCGCTCGGCCGCAGCAACCTCCACGTCGAGACCGACGCGCTAGCCCAGCGGATTTTGTTCGAGGGGCGCCGGGCCCGCGGCGTCACGTTCAGCCAGCGCGGCCGAATGCGGACGGCCCGCGCTCGCAAGGAGATTCTGGTGTCGAGCGGCGCCTACAACTCGCCGCAACTGCTGCAGCTGTCCGGGGTCGGTCCGGCCGAGCTGTTGAAGCAGCACGGCCTCGACGTGGTCCTCGATGCGCCCGGTGTCGGAAGTGACCTGCAGGACCATCTGCAGGTGCGCATCGTGATGCGCTGCAGCCAGCGCATCACACTGAACGACATCGTCAACAATCCGGTGCGCAAGGTGCTGGCTGGCGTACGCTATGCGGCCTTCCGCAACGGTCCGCTGACGATCGCTGCGGGTACGGCCGGCGCGTTCTTCAAGACCGATCCGCGGCTCGTGAGCCCGGACATCCAGATCCACTTCATCCCGTTCTCGACCGACAAGATGGGCGAGAAGTTGCACACCTTCTCCGGCTTCACCGCCTCGGTCTGCCAGCTCAGGCCCGAAAGCCGCGGTTCGCTGCGGATCAGGAGCGCGGATCCAACGGTGCCGCCGGAAATCCGCATCAATTATCTCGCCAGTGAAATTGACCGGCGGGCCAACATCGAGGGCCTCCGGATCCTGCGGAAAATCCTGGCGGCACCGGCGCTGAAGCCGTATGTCTCGGATGAAGCCTATCCCGGGTCCAAGATCGTGAGCGATGACGACATCCTGGCCTATTGCCGGCAGACCGGCAGCACGATCTACCATCCGACCTCGACCTGCCGGATGGGGACCGATGCTGCCGCCGTGGTCGATCAACGCCTGCGGGTGCGCGGCGTCGACGGCCTGCGCGTGGTCGATGCCTCGATCATGCCGGATCTGGTTTCGGGCAACACCAACGCGCCGGTCATCATGATCGCGGAGAAGGCCTCCGACATGATCTTGCAGGACGCGCGCTGACGCAGGAATGAGTTCGTGACACGTTTCCGGATCGGCACCCGCAAGAGCACGATGGCCTTGGCGCAGACGGAGGAGATCGCCCGTCGGCTGCAGGCGGCGATTCCGTCGCTCGACATCGAGATCGTCAAGTTCGAGACGACGGGCGATTCCGACCAGACCAGCAAGCTGCTCACCCACGGCGGCAAGGGTGGCGCGTTCGTGGCCGAGATCCGCCGTGCCATGCTGGACGGCCGGCTGCATGCAGCGATGCACTCGCTGAAGGACATGCCGGGCAATGAGGAGACGCCCGGTCTGGTGGTTGCCGCGCTGCTGTCGCGCGATCCGCCGGGCGACGTGCTGGTGCTGCGGCGCGGGCTGTCGCTGGACCAATTCCGCAACGATGGCGGCCGGGGCTTCAAGATCGGCACCAATGCCGTGCGCCGGGCCGCCTATGCGCGGCGGCTGTTTCCGCACGCCGAGCTGATCCATTTCCGCGGCGCGGCCGACACCCGCATCCGCAAGCTCGACAATGGCGAGCTGCAGCGGCTGCCGGATGGCGGCGCCGTGGGACCGGCCGATGCGCTGATCATGGCGCGCTCCGGGCTGGAGCGGGTCGGTCTTTCTGATCGCGCCTCGTACGACTTCCCGGTCGCCGACATGCTGCCGGCGGTCGGGCAGGGCATCGTCGCCGTCGAGTGCCCTGCCTCCGATTGGGAGACGCGGCGCATCCTGGCGACGATCGACGATGCAGCGGCGCGGACCTGCGCCGACGCCGAGCGCGAGGTGCTGTGGGTGCTCAACGGCCACTGCAACTCGCCGATCGCAGGATTTTCGACCATCGACGGCGGACAGCTGACGCTGACCGCCTCGGTGCTCGACGAGGACGGCGGCCGCTTCATTGAAGCACAGCGCTCGGCGCCGGCGGATCGCCCGCGCGAGCTCGGCCGGGCGGTCGGGCTCGAGCTGCTCGCCAACGGCGCGGCCGAGCTGATCGAGCGCAGCCGGCCGCGCTAGCAAGTCATCCCTTGTAGGCGCGCACCCGCGCCAGCATCTGCTCCACATGGGCGATCGGCGTCTCCGGCAGGATGCCGTGGCCGAGGTTGAAGATGTGCCGTCCACCGGAATAGCTCGCCAGCACGTCATCGACCGCCTGGTCGAGCGCCGCGCCCCCAGTGAGCAGCGCCAGCGGATCGAGATTGCCCTGCACCGCGACCTTGCTCTGCACCCGCTCGCGCACGAGGCCCGGCTCCGCCGTCCAGTCGATGCTGACGGCATCGATTCCGGTCTCGGCGACGTAGCCCGGCAGCAATGCACCGGCGCCGCGCGGAAAGCCGATGATCTTCGCATCCGGCCGCGCCTTGCGCACGCCCTCGACGATGCGTCGCGTCGGCGCGACGGACCAGCGCGCGAACTCGCGCGGCGACAGCACCCCGGCCCAGGTGTCGAAGATCTGCAGCGCGTCGGCTCCGGCCTCCAGCTGCTTCAAGAGATAGCCGATCGAGCTGTCGACCAGCGCGTCGATGATCGTGCCGAACGCCTCGGGATGGCGATAGGCCAGCAGCCGCGCCGGTGCTTGGTCGGGCGTGCCTTGGCCCGCGACCATGTAGGTCGCGACCGTCCACGGGGCGCCGCAAAAGCCGATCAGGGCGGTGCTCGGTGGCAGCTCGGCCCGCACCCGGCGCAGCGCCTCGAACACCGCTTGCAGCTTCGACAAATCTGCCTTCGCCGACAGCGTCGCGATCTTGTCCGGCGCATCGAGCGGGTCGAGCCGCGGGCCCTCGCCGACCTCGAAGCGGACGCCGCGGCCGAGCGCATGCGGGATCACCAGAATGTCGGAAAAGATGATCGCCGCATCGAAGCCGAAGCGCCGGATCGGCTGCAGCGTCACTTCAGCCGCGAGCTCGGGATTGAAGCAGAGGTCGAGAAAGCCGCCGGCCTTGGCGCGGACCTCGCGGTACTCCGGCAAATAGCGGCCGGCCTGCCGCATCATCCACACCGGAGGCAGGCTCTGGCGCCGACCGGCCAGCACGTCGATGAAAGGCTTGTTCACGGCAGTCTCACTCACGCTCGGGCTCCGCAACCTTCGGGAACAGTTTACCGTCCGTGATACATGCCCACGCGGTTCCGGCCAAGGTCATATCGGCTCGGGAGTCGCCGGAGATGCGATCGTCCCCACAGTTGCGGGACGTCACATCGAGGGGAACACGTCCGTCGCCCCTGCGTTGTCGTTCCACAGGGAGATCGATCATGGCTGAGAAATTCAATCCCGCGCCGCACGACAAGCACGCGGTTGATCCGCGCGAAGCTGCGCGTCTCGACCGTGCGACTGCAACGCAGCTCGACAAGGGACTGATGGACACGTTTCCGGCATCGGATCCGGTGAGCCTGCAGCAGCCCTCGACGACCCGCGTGAAGGGCGATGACGTTGACCTGGACCATTCGCCATCGCTTTGGGAAAAGGTGCGATCGGTGTTCGTTCGCTGAACTAACAGGCTAAACGCCCGCCTCGAGCGTGGCGCCGCCGTTGTTTGTCCGTAGTAGTACGGGAGCGGCCGTAGTCTTACGGGTCGGTGCGGACGCCCTCGGACCAATCGCATTTCAGAGTTAAATAAGATGTCCATGGGACTCTCGCGGCGTCCGGAGAGTCCCGCGGAATGGACATTGGTGCGACCAGAGTTGATCGAAGCCGCCTGCCAATGTGGGCGGCTGGCGTGCTTGCGCTCGTGTCGGTCACGATTCTCGCTTACAGCGTATGGGGCGAATGGACTTCCCGACAGGCGGAGGTACGCAATGCCGAAACCGATCTCGGCAACCTCGCTCACTCGCTCACCCAGCACGTTGAGGATACCTTCGAGCTTGCGGATTCGCTGTTGCGCGGCGTCGTCGCCGCGCTCGAGACCGATGACGGCAAGCCCGGTGCGATCGCCCGACTGCAGACGATTCTGAAGACGAGGAAGGCCAATCTCGGCCGCATCCGGGGCATCTTCGCCTATGGCGAAAACGGCGACTGGCTTGCCACCACCGAGGACGTCACGCTCACCAACTACAACAATGCCGATCGCGACTACTTCGCACACCACAGGATTTCGGCCGATCGCTCGCTGCTGATCGGTCGTCCGGTGCAGAGCAGGGCCGGCGGTCAATGGGTCATCACCCTGTCGCGGCGCTGGAATCACGCGGATGGCCGGTTCGGCGGCGTCGTGCTGGCAACCATCGACGTTGCCTATTTTGCTCAGTTCTACCGTCAGTTTGCCGTCGGTCGTCAGGGCACGATCAGCCTGATGAGCCGTGACGGAGCCGTCCTCGCCGACAATGCGGAGCCGGACCCGCAGACGCTTGGGCGCCCCATACCTGAAGCGATACCCTATCATCCGGCGTCGGGGCCGTTGCATTTCCGGCGGCTCGGCGAACCGTCCGAACGCATCGGGTTCTATCAGCACGCGCAGCGCTATCCGTTCCTCATTCTCGTGACGCGCACCGAGGCGGAGGTCCTGGCGGAATGGACGCGTGACGCGCTGGTCCGGCTGACGGTGCTGGTCTGTCTGGTTGCGCTGGTCATCGCGATCGGCATCTTCCTCGCGAAGCAGTTGCTGCAGCGGCAGCAGCTCGCCGCGGCGCTGGCGGCAAAGGAGGAGAACTTCAGGTTGCTCGCCGAAGGCTCCAGCGACATCGTGACGCGGATCGAGCTGGACGACTGCATCGGCTACGTTTCGCCGTCGACCATGCGCGTGCTGGGCTGGCACCCGTCGCAGCTCCTGGGCAAGCGCGCGCTGTCCGGTGTGCATCCGCTCGATCGCCCGCAACTGCAGGAGATCCTCGATCAGCTCAGGAGGGGCGCCGTCGACGAGGCGCGCGCCACCTATCGCATGCGTCGCCGCGACAAATCTGAGATCTGGGTCGAGACCACGATCCGCGCCACCCGTCAGCCGGATGGCGCGCTCGACGGCTTCGTCGCCGTCACCCGCGACGTGACGCAGCAGAAGACGCTGCAGGGCCGGCTCGAGACGCTGGCCATCGAGGACGGCCTCACCGGGCTCGCCAACCGCCGCCGGTTCGACGAGCGGCTGCTGGAGGAGTGGGGCAGGGCCTACCGCGACAAGACTTCGCTGGCGCTGCTGATGATCGACATCGACCACTTCAAGGCCTTCAACGACGCCTATGGCCACCCGGCCGGCGACGAATGCCTGCACACCGTGGCCGGCATTCTGGCCGACGAGGCGCAGCGCAGCTCGGATCTGGCGGCCCGCTACGGCGGCGAGGAGTTCGCCGTCCTGCTGCCGAACACCGATGCCGGGGGCTGCGCCAGGCTCGGCGAGCGGATCAGGCGGGCACTGCACGAGGCCCGCATCGTCCACGATCACAACCCGGTGGGCATCGTCACCGCGAGCATCGGCGGCGCGGTGTGCCGGCCGGGCTTCGAGCGCTCCGCCGGCCCGGCCTCGCTGATCGAGGCGGCCGACCGCGCGCTCTATGCCGCCAAGGACGCCGGCCGCGACCGTCTGATCATGGCCGGCGAGGTGATCGATCTGCCCGCCGGCAAGGCGCCGGCGACCGTCCCGGCCTGAGATCGCCGCCCGCTCAGTAGTGCGGCGGAGGCTCATTGCGCGGCCCCTCGGCGTTGCCTTGCGCGTCCTCGAGCCGCTCGACCAGCAGGGCGATCCGCCGCTTCAGCGCGTCGATCTCGCGCCACTGCGCAGTGATGGTCTGGTTCAGCGTCTCGATCGTGTCGTCCTGGAAGGTGAGGCGCATCTCCAGCGTGTCGATCCGCTCGCCGAGCTCCGCGTTGGATGGCTCAGAACTGCTCATCGCGTGCGCCCTCCGGAACGGCCTTGATGGTGGCCTTGCTGTGCTCCCGCAGCCCGTGACCGAGCGCCACCCGGTCGTCGAACACGAAACAGCCGCCGCGCCAGCGGCTCTCGGATTCCGGGATCTCCTCGAGATACTTCAGGATGCCCCCCTTGAGGTGGTAGACCTCGGAAAAGCCGCGCGCCAGCAGCAGCGCGCTCGCCTTCTCGCAGCGGATGCCGCCGGTGCAGAACATCGCGATCCGCTTGTGCCTGGCAGGATCGAGTGCGCGTTCTGCAAAATCCTTGAACTGCCCGAAGCTCTGCAGGCCTGGATCGACCGCGCCTTCGAACGTCCCCATCGCCACCTCGAACGCATTCCGGGTGTCGAGCACGACGGTATCCGGCGCGGCGATCAGCGCGTTCCAATCGGCGGGACTGACATAGGTCCCGACCTGCCGGGTCGGATCGGCGGCGGGATCGCCGAGCGTCACGATCTCCCGCTTCAGCCGCACCTTGAGGCGCCGGAACGGCATGGCCGTGGCGCGCGAGTATTTCAGCTCCAGATTGTCCAGCCGGCCGGCGAACAGCGTTCCGTCGCGAAATGCGCCTACCAGGGCGGCAATTGCCGGCTCGGTCCCGGCCACGGTGCCGTTGATGCCCTCCTCGGCCAGCAGGACGCTGCCCCTGATGCCGCGCTCGGCGCAAAAGGCGTGGAGCGGCGCGCGCAGGTCGCGAAAATCCGGCAGGGTGACGAACTGATAGAAGGCGGCGACGGCGAGGGGCATGCGGCCGTTTACCAGCAGAGCTGACCATAGAAAAGCTGGTATCCCCGGGCATTGCCGAGCCTGGAAGGAATGTGCGATGTAGCCGGCCAGCACTGGTATTCCAACCACCACACGATCACGCAGCGAGCAACGATGAGAAGCTTCCACTTCCCAGGCAGGTCGACGGTCCACGCCCAGAACGGAATGATCGCGACATCGCACCCGCAGGCGGCGCTGGCCGGGATCGAGGTGCTGCGGGCCGGGGGCACCGCGGCCGACGCCGCGGTGGCAGCCTGCGCCCTGCTCGGCGTGATCGAGCCGCAATCGACCGGCATCGGCGGCGACTGCTTCGCCTTGGTACAGCCCAGGGGCGAAAGCCGGATCATGGCCTATAACGGCTCGGGTCGGGCGCCCGCCGCCGCGACCGTGGACTGGTACCTCGAGCGCAAGATCCATTCGGTCCCCCTGACCTCGGCCCATGCGGTGTCCGTCCCCGGCGCGATCGATGCCTGGGACCGCATCCTGCGCGACCACGGCCGGCTCGGGCTCGACCGGCTGCTGCAGCCCGCGATCCGCGCCGCGGAGGACGGCTATGTGGTGGCGCCGCGTGTCGCGTTCGACTGGAACAACCAGTTCGAGAAGCTCAAGAACGGCACCAACACCGCGCGCTACTTTCTGCCGCATGGCAAGGCGGCAGCGGTCGGTGACGTGATCCGCCAGCCGGAGCTGGCGCAGACCCTGCGCGTCATCGCCAAGGAGGGGGCGAAGGGCTTCTACACCGGTGCCGTCGCCGAGGACATGGTGCAGACCCTGCGCGGCATCGGCGGCCTGCACACCTTGGAGGATTTCGCCAACCACCAGACCGAGGTGACCTCGCCGATCGGCACCACCTACAAGGATTACGACGTCTGGCAGTGCCCGCCCAACGGTCCGGGCATCACCATGCTGGTGATGCTCAACATCCTCTCGCGCTTCGACCTCACGCGCATCGATCCGCTCAGCGTCGAGCGCTTCCACCTCGAGGCCGAGGCCGCCCGTATCGCCTACATGATGCGCGAGCAGCACATCGGCGATCCCGCGCACATGACGACCGAGGTCGCGAGCATCCTCGCCAAGGAGTTCGCCGACGAGTACATCTCGCAGATCAGCCTCGACAAGCTGCTCGACCTGCCGAACGTCGCGCCGCCGATGAATCCGGAGACCGTCTACATCACGGTCGTCGACCGCGACCGCAACGTCTGCTCCTTCATCAACTCGATCGCGCATTCGTTCGGCTCGGCGATCGTCTCCAACGAGACCGGCGTGCTGCTGCAGAACCGCGCCGGCGGCTTCCGCATCCAGCCGGGCCATCCGAACTGCATCGGCCCGGGCAAGCGTCCGCTGCACACGATCATTCCGGCGCTCGCCACCAAGGCGGGCCGCGCCCAGATGTCGTTCGGCGTCATGGGCGGCCAGTATCAGCCGGTCGGCCAGACCCACGTTCTGACCAACATCCTCGACTACGGCTGCGACGTGCAGGAAGCGATCGATATGGCCAGGGGTCTGCATTACGAGGGCGTCTATCAGCTCGAGGACGGCGTGCCGGCCGAGGTGGTCGAGGGCTTGCAGAAGATCGGCCACAAGACCACCAAGGTGGTGTCGCCGCTCGGCGGCGGTCAGGCGATCTGGATCGACTGGGACAAGGGCACGCTCACCGGCGGCTCCGACCCGCGCAAGGACGGCTGCGCGCTGGGGTATTGAGGCGGCGCCATTCGTCATCGCGAGCGCAGCGACGCGATCCAGAGCCGTGGCTGTCACTCTGGATTGCTTCGTCGCTTCGCTCCTCGCAATGACGATGGTGGCTACGCAAGCTGCATCCACACACACCACTGTCGTCCCGGCCTTGCGCCGGGACCCATGACCCCAGGCAGTGGTTTGAGGCAGGCCAGCCGTTAGTTCTTCGCACGTCACGTCCGCCGCGGCGTATGGGTCCGGATCGGCGCCGCGACACGCGGCGCGCGTCACGGCTTGTCCGGGACGACGGCGGTGGACGGGGGCGGATACACGGCTCAAACAACGATCGACACATGGTCTCGTTCTCGCGGCACGGACGCCCGAGGTCTGCGATCAGTTCGTCCCTCTCGAAAGGCAGAGGGCGCAGGGAATGCCGGGTGAAGGCCTCACCCATGGCCCGCCTGCGAAAAAAATGCAGGCGGCAGGTACCACAGGCAAAGCCGATTCAACCGGCATTCCCTGCGCGACGGTCTTCACGCTTATACGCAGTCTCCCTGGTGCGCCGGGCTTGTTGGCCACCATTGCGACAATGCGCTTGCGCGCACTGCGCGTGATACCAGCATCGGGGTATCAGGACGCTGCGACTTCACGTCCGCGAGCTGCCGTTCGTCCGCGCATCCGAAAATGCGCTGCGGCTTCATCGCGGCCATCGCTCCCCGCCTCGCGTGTCGTGACGATCGCGCGCAACGCCCCTCCGCAATGAGGCGGGATGCGCGGAGATAATCATGATTTCCGATTATTGGCAAGAGGATTATTTTTTTCGGAAACAGGTGCCGGGCTGGTCAGCCGCTCCCGCATGAGCTAAACCGCGGCTCCCGTGAACGAGCAGAGGCGGTCTGGAGCATGCGGCGTCCGATGAACAGAAGAGTTGCGCTGATGGCGGCGGCATCGGCCGCGGCCGGTGTCTTGCTGGGCTCCCGCGCGGTCTCGGCACAGACCAGTTCCGCCAAACCCACAGGAAAGACCATGACCACTCCCTCCGGACTGCAGATCATCGACACCAAGGAAGGCACCGGCGCCACGCCGACGCGCGGTCAGACCTGCGTGATGCATTATACGGGCTGGCTCTATGAGAACGGCCAGAAGGGCAAGAAATTCGACTCGTCGGTGGATCGCAACGAGCCGTTCGAATTCCCGATCGGCATGAAGCGCGTGATCGCCGGCTGGGACGAGGGCGTCGCCACCATGAAGGTCGGCGGCAAGCGTACCCTGATCATTCCGCCCGAGCTGGGCTACGGCGCCCGCGGCGCCGGCGGCGTGATTCCGCCGAACGCGACGCTGATGTTCGACGTCGAACTGCTCGGCGTGAAGTAGAGACGCTGCCTTCGCCCGCTCTCATCACGAGCCGAGTTGATGCAAAGGCTCTCACCGCCGTCATTGCGAGGAGCCGCAGGCGACGAAGCAATCCAGTGTCCGGTCGGGGACTCTGGATCGCGTCGCTTCGCTTGCGATGACGGACGTAAGCATGAGCTATTTCTCGGACGTGATATAAAACGAAAGGATCGGCCCACGAGGAGCCGATCCTTTTAGTTTCTATTGAGCTTCATCGCGCTACCTCAGCGGTCGCGCCGATCCTGCTCAGAGGTTCTTGTTGGCGGCGCCGGCGGCAGTGTTCACCGCGTCCTTGGTCGCCTGCTTGGCATCGCCCAGCGCCTGCTGGCCCTTGCCCTTGATCTCCTGCACGGCACCCTCGCCCTGCAGGCGCTCGGAGCCGGTGGCTTCGCCGATGCCCTGCTTGGCCTTGCCGATGGTCTCGTTGGCGACGCCCTTGATCTTGTCGGTGGTGGCACCCATGATTTCGTCCTCCGTTGTTCGTGTGAACTCCACCGATCCAACGCACGCAATGCAGAAAGGTTCGCGCGGAACTGCGAATAGCTTCGCTGCGGCATTTCGGCTAAGAACGGTTGGTTCCCTCGAACCGACGAAATCCCGAGAAGAAATCATGTCAGGCTCTCACGATCACGCGCACGGCCATTCCCACGATCACGGCGACGAGCGCTGGAAGCACGACGGCGTCCGCGTCATTCCGGGCAATCAGCTCGATTCCAACGTGCCGTCGACGCCGGGCATGGACCGCAAGGCGGCGATCAACTTCGCGCGCGTCGGAGCGCAGAAATTGTGGGCGGGCACGGTCACGATCAGGCCTGACGCCAAGACCGGGGCGCATCATCACGGCCATCTCGAGAGCGTGATCTACGTCGTGAAAGGCAAGGCGCGGATGCGCTGGGGCGATCGGCTGCAGTTCACCGCGGAGGCCGGTCCCGGCGATTTCATCTTCGTGCCGCCCTATGTGCCGCACCAGGAGATCAATGCGAGCCCGGACGAAGTGCTCGAATGCGTGCTGGTGCGCAGCGACGGCGAGGCGGTCGCGATCAACATCGACATCGAGCCGGTCGAGAAGCCCGAGACGGTGCTGTGGATCGACCCGGTGCACCGCGATCCTGCCGAATCGAAGTCGTAGCCATCAAGGAAATGGCGGAGCCGTCTCGCGACGGCTCCGCCGGGCAGGGAGCGGCTATACCGCCTTCCCTCTCACACGCGAAGCAGGGGCGACTGTCGCGCGTGTGTCTCGCTGGTCGTTGCACCCGAGCCGTTGTTCGGATGAATGCTGATCAGGCCGCCTCGTTGGCGCGGCGCCAGCTTCCGAGCCTGGCGGTTGTTCAGGATGTGGCTGACCAAAGTGGTCTTCCCAGCCCCGAGGAAGCCGGACAAGACCGTGACGGGGAGTTTGCGCATCGAGATCGAACAGCCTCTTCAGGGGAAAGGGTCGGTGCCGGCGGGCGGGCATGCGGCCTCTTTATGCAATGTTATAACGTAACATCATCTGAAACGGGAGAGGGTGTCAAGGGGAGAGAGTGGCGACGAAGGCGTGAGTGGGCGGGCTCGCGGCCGCTTGGGGAGTCGGCAGAGGCGGCGGCCGAGACGCAGGGCTCGAGCGGCTCTGGTGAGCTGGTGAAGCCCTTGCAGTGCTGAAACGACGCTGCAGCCGCCAGCGACACCGCGTTCCCTCTGCCGTGAAGAACGCGGAGAGGGAAGCAGTATCGGTGGCGGGATGCAGCTCCGTTTCATCTCCTAAAAGAGGAGCTGATATCTTTTCGTGTAGCCGGGTCGTCAGTCCCTGCGACAAGCTACTGAAACAGCACTCACGAGAATTGGCTCAGCTATGGCACCTACCTCGACAGGAACGCCGTGCCGGCCGGACCACTGGCCGCCGACATCGACAGTGCGCCGGGCGCGATCGCCCAGTTGGTCTGGTTCAGGATCAGCGTGTTGAACACCATCGTGACGCTGTTGCTGCTCATGGTCGAGACCGAGTTGATGGTGACGTTGCGGCTCGGCAGATACATCAGGCCGGTGTAGGACGAGCTGCTGGTGCCGTTGATCGGCAGGTTCGTCGTCGACAGGCCGCTCGGCTCGTACATCAGGATATTGGCGTAGGTGCCGCTGGTCGGCGCCGACAGCGTCGCATTGACGTTGCCGTTGAAGGTGAGCGTCGCGTTCTGGTCGACGAGGTAGAAGGTGACGCCGCTGCCGGTGACCGTCCACCCCGAGTTGAAGGTCATCGCGCCGCCCTTGATGATGTAGAGGCCCGGATTGAGCGTCAGCGTGCCGGAGCCGTTGAAATTGGTCGCGCCGCAATAGACGCCGGGATTGAGGGTGACCGAGCCGGGATCATAGACTTTGTTGTTGGTGGTGCACGCGCCCACCGTGACGGCGGGCAGCTTGCCGGCAAATGGGTCGGAGATCGCCGCGCAGCCAGTCTCGGCCGGCGGAGTGACGCCGCCGTTCTTGGTGATGTTGGTGCCCTTGATGCAGATGCGCTTGACGTTGAGCGTGGCGTTGAACATCGCGGCCGGGCTCTGCGTCGACAGCACGTGGATCTCGCAGCTCGGCGCATTGAGCTGGGCCCCGGAATTCACCAGCAATGATTGCGCGTTGATGGTGCTGACCAGCAGGATGCAGACGGGCGACGTGGTCTGCGCGCCGGCCTTGGCCGTTGCGGACGCCGTCACGCCGAGCGACGTCGTGCCCATCACGTTGAGGAACGAGGTCTTCACCGAGGTCGTCGCAGTGCCCGACAGCGAGCCGTCGCTGTTGGGCGTGAAGGTCGCCGTTGTGCCGGTGCCGAACCGGCCTCTGAAGCTGCCCGAGAACACCGCGCTCGCGGTCGACACCTGCTGCGCGCTCGCCTGGGTCACGCCGGCGAGGACCGCGGCGTCGACCGACTTCTGCAACTGCGCCCTGGTGTCGCTCGACTTGGCGAAATCGACCGCGGCGCCGACCGACACCAGGATCGGGATGATGGTGATGGCGAAGATCATGCTGATCTGGCCGTCCTTCGCGCGGCCAAATCTCCATGCCAGATCGCGAAGAGTCTTCGACGAAATCGATGCGGTCATGTGCGACGCTTCCTGCTGATGGCTGTCCGAGGCTCGATGCCGGCGGATGCGAGCCCCTGCTGCAAAGGAAGTGGCGGTCAGACGTTACCGCATGCTGAATCCGGTTCCGTAAAGGAAACCGGCAGCGGAGTAGCGGAAGCGGAAGGTTATCAGGCCGTTTGCCGGATCATCGACAGGTGCCCGTTCGCACCACTCATTGGTAGCAGTCGCGCGAATTGCCTGTATTTGGCGGTGACGGCTTGTGAGTTGCAAGCGGTCGGATTGCGCCCGCCGGTGGATGTCGCGCTAACGAGGCGAACGCCAGATCCGGGGCGAGAGAACGCGGCTGCACACCAATGCGTAGAGCGCGGTCACCAGGATGACGGTGAGATTGACCATGACCGCGTTGAGCGCGCTCGGCAGCCCGACTCGCAGGATGTCGGCGAACAGCCGGCCCTGGTGCACCCGCCAGGGGCCAGCGCCAGCCGCTAATAATGGACGCGCAGGCCGATGCCGCCGTGGATGGTGTTGCCGACCGGCTGCGGGCCGAGCGTGCCGTTGACGAACAGATCGGCGATCCAGCCCTGCGGCAGGCGGAAGCCGAGCCGGCCGCCATATTCGAACCAGCCCTGGTTGCCCATGGTCGGCGTCACCGTGCCGTTGCCGGTGACGGTGGCGACGATGCCGGAGCTGGTCGCGAACGACTGGACGTAGCCGCCATTGATGTTGGCCTCGATGCTCGTGCCGAACAGGTGGGTCCACTGGCCACCGACCTTGACCAGGCTGGTGCGGTCGGTGCCGCCGGCGATCGTCGCATCGAACGGGTTGAAGGCCACCGTGGGATCGCGATAGCCGGCGACGTGCTGCCACAACTGCCACAGCTCGACCGATGCCGCGAGCTCGTCGCGCGGCGAGAGCCGGCTGATCCAGCCGGCGCGGCCGTAGACCGCGTAGTTCGATGCCGTGGTGGTGCCGTCCACCGTGACGTTGCCGAGGCTCGTTGCATAGCTCCGGCCGTAGCGCACGCGCTCATAGGGCGTCAGGATCGTGCCGACGTCGAAGAACGGCCGCGACGAGCCCCAGTCGACGAAGTCGTAGCGCAGTGCGAAGGCGCCGATCGGCGCCGACGTCACGTGGTAGCCGTTCTCGTCGTAGTGCGTGTAGGCGAGGCCCGCGAGCAGCGCCAGATTGTTTGTGAGCTGCTTGCGGCCATGGATGCCGGCCGAGAACGAGCCGGCCGAGCCGAATGCGCTAATGCAGTCGTTGCAGTTGACCTGCTCGTTGACGCCGAGCAGCACCAGCCCGAGCACGCGGTTGGTGATCATCTGGTTGAAGCGCTGGTCGGCGAGGCCGTTGATCGCGTTCGCGCTGTTTCCCGCGCCGGTGGGCGACGGCGACGGGGTCGGCGAGATCGAGGGAGAGGGCGTCGGTGTCGGACTTGAGGTCGATGTCGGCGTGGCCGACGGCGTCGGCGTCGCGGTGGGCGAGGAGGTCGGCGACGGCGACGGGCTGGGGCACGGCGCCGCCGCGAAATTGTCCACCCCGCAACTGCTCTGCGCGGCGGCCGGCGCGGCTTGCAGCGCAAGCGCGAGCAGCCCGCCGGCGATGGCGGTCATCAGGAGAGCAAGCTGACCGCGGTGCGTTCTCATCGTCATCGCCCGCACAGGATGCCGGTGAAGTCCTGCGGCGGCGCATTGCTGGCGAGATCGGTGACCGTGCAAAGGCCGGATGTCGACGCGCAGGTCGCGGCAAAACTCCAGGACGGATTGCTGGTCTTCTTGATCGCGCTTCGGCCGTTGCCGGTCGCGGTGATGATCGCGGTGTCGCCCGGCTGCGTCAGCTCGAGGCATTGGAAGGTGAGGGTGCAGACCCGCGAAGCGCCTTCCTGCAGCACGACCATGGTCTGGCCGCGCTGCGAGCGGATGTCGAGGATGGTGCCGCGCACGCCGATGGTCGCGAGCGGCGTGTTGATCTTGTAGGCGGTTTTCTCGGAATGGCCGGTGACGAAGCGGAACGCGCCGGTGCCGAGCCGGATCGCGATATCGCGATAGCTGGTCTCGTCGTTGAAGACGGTGCGGTCGAGCGTCAGGGTGGCGTTGGCGCCGAGCGAGAGATTGGTGCTGTCGATCATGACGAGCCGCGCGGCGCTGTCATTGCCGGTGCGCACCGTCTCGTTGCGCACGACGCCGTCGCCGACATTGATCGGACTGCTCGACGCGCCTGCCACGCGCAGCACGTCCTTCTGCACCAGCACGGCCTCGCCGATGCGGCCGTCGGCGCTTGCCCCGCCCGCCAAGCCCAGCAGGGCGGCGGCCGAGATTGCAGCGACACAGGCTCGGCGACGCTGATTCATATCCACACCGAAGATTGTTCCTTGCCCAATCTAGCCGAAGACGGCGCGCGGGGTTGTTGTAAAATAGGCACAAGTTTGCCTCGATGACCGTTCGGTGGTTAGTTGCCGCCACCGTGAGATCAGTTCAACGCGGAGGCCCATGAAGGTATCTGCTGCTCGCCGCGATGACGACGAAGAGGACGGCGAGGTTGCGCAGGATGGCGCTCTGTCGGTCCGCCGCTGTGTGATGACGGCATTGCTGATCTTCGCGATCGCGCACGTCGTGCTGATGATCGGGCTCGCCTCGCCGCCGAAATTCGTCTTCGACGAGGTGCATTACGTGCCGGCGGCGCGGCAGATGCTGGGACTGGCGCCGGCGACGCCGCAGCTCAACCCGATGCATCCGCCGCTCGCCAAGGAGCTGATTGCGCTGTCGATCAGGACGTTCGGCGATAACGCCTTCGCATGGCGCTATCCCGGTACCGTGCTCGGCGGGCTCGCCGTGGCCGCGATCTATCTATGCGGCCTGGCGCTGTTCGCGGCGCAATGGCCTGCCATTGCGGCGGCGCTGCTCGCGGCCTTCAACCAGATGCTGTTCGTGCAGGCGCGCATCGCGATGCTCGACATCGGCGCGCTCGCCTTCAGCCTGCTCGGGATCGCGGCCTTTCTGTTTTCGTTCCGGCAGCGCCGGCCGCAGGTCGTGTTCGCGCTGGCGGGCGCGCTGTTCGGCCTTGCGATCGCCTGCAAATGGAGCGGGCTGTTTCCGCTGCTGACGGCGCTTCTCATCGTCGGTCTCATCAAGCTGTTGCAGCATTGGCAGACCTCGTTCGGTGATGGCGAGCCGACCGACTGGTATCGGCCCGAGCAATGGCCGCAACTGAGCTGGCCGCAGATCGTGCTGTGCCTCGTCGCGATGCCCACCGTCTGCTATCTCGCGACCTTCGTCCCGCTGCACGGCCTGTCCGTCGTGGGCATCTTCGAGGCGCAGCGGCGCATCTTTGACGACAGCGTCACCACGGCGATCGCCGGCCACACCTATATGAGCGCGTGGCCGACCTGGCCGTTGCTGGTCCGTCCGGTCTGGTTCTTGTTCGACAAGACGAGCGACACCGACATCGCCGCGGTGGTGCTGCTCGGCAATCCGCTGGTGCTGTGGCCGGCGCTTGCGGCGATCGCGATCTGCGTCCGGGATTTCATCGCGACGCGCAGCGCGACGGCGTTCCTGATCCTGGCGTTCTATCTCGGCTGCTATCTGCCCTGGGCGCTGCTGCCGCGCGCGCTGAGCTTCATCTACTACTACCTGCCGTCGGCGACGCTGGCGAGCCTCGCGCTCGTCCATGTGCTGACCCGCTGGCCGCGCTGGGTGCTGTTGAGCTATGTCGCCGTCGCGATCCTGGGCTTCGTCGCGATGCTGCCGGTCAGCGCCGCCTTCATCGGCACGACGATGCAGACCTTCACCCGGCTGATGCTGTTCCAGAGCTGGATCTGAAACCGGACAAAAAGCGCCCCGCCCGCCAGGGACCGTGGGCAGGCGGGGCGATGCGCGGCGGAGCGCTCACTTCGCCGCGGTTTTGGTGTCCATGTTGACGACCTGGACCCGCCGGTTGAGCGGATCGGCCGGGTTGGCCGCGTCCTTGAGCTTGGTCTTGCCATAGCCGACCGTGACGAGGTCCTGGCCGGGGAGGGCGAACTTCTCGACCAGATAGCGCTTGATGGTGTCGGCACGGCGCTCGGAGAGATCCTGGTTGAAGCCGTCGCTGCCGATGCCGTCGGTATGACCGGCGACCACGAAGGTCGAGCCCTTCAGGTTCGGATCGGACAGCGCCTTGCCGAGCTCCTGCACGGCCGGCATCGAGGCCTTGCTGATCTCGGCCGAGTTGTAGTCGAACTGGATCTCGAGATCGATCTTGGGCTTGGTGGCCGCGATCTCGGCAATCTGCTCGCGCTCGCCGAGCGACAGCGAGCGGGTCTTGCGGTTGCGCATGCTGTCGATGAAGGCCGCTTGCTTCGCCTGCGCTGCCGCGTCGGCCTGCGGAGTCGCCTGCGGTCCGACCGAAATGCCGCGCGTCACGGCCTTCGGCTTCAGCGCGTTGAGGATCTTGTCGGCCGATACGGCCTCGCCGGCGAGCGCGGTGCCTGCGCCGATCGCCAGCATGGCGGAGAACGCCGCCGCCTGAACTGCAAAGCGTCCAAAATATGGGGTCATCGTCGTTATCCTCGGGTCGTCATGCCCTATGGCCATTGGATGCGTGAACGATAGAACGGGTTCAAAGCATCAAATGTGATCGACGTCACGTTGCCGGACCGGGCGGCCCTTGAGGGGCGAAGCGAGTGGTCCGCGGGATGCGCCGCGCGCTGCCGCAAAGCGATCGGCAGGTGGCCGGTCCGCGAACAACAAATCGGCCAGATGCGGTTCTACCGGATAGCGCTCGCCGGGAAAAAATCGCAAACCTGAGGGACGCGAACGGCGAGTGGATTCGTAGTCAAAGAAACGCGAACAGAAAAGCAAAGCCGTGTTCAACCCATCGCACAGGCGCGACTATCAGTCCCATCGGGCAAGCAGTCAGGATCAGACGGGATCAGTGGGTTCCATGTCGACGCTGATCGGAGCTGGCATCATTGCGGCATCGATCCTGCTGTCGACGCTGATCACTGCGGTCGGCAACCGCTATGTCGGCCTGGAAAGTCCCTCCGAGGATACGGCCTGGCTGGTCGACCGCCTGACCGGCCGCATCTACAAGTGCCGTGCGCCGGATCCCGGCCGCGCCAGCTGCAAGGCCGAGATCGCCACCGGCAGCATTCCGGACAAGTCCAAGCCTTGAGGTTCCGCTAGGGGATCTCGCCGGCCTGATTTGCCGTTGCGGGAGCGGGGGCGAATCTCGCACCATTGCGCGGCATGCCCGCCGTTTCCACGCCCATCCCGCTCCCCAAGCCGCAGGCGCGCCGCATCTGGCTGCGCGCGCAGCGGCTCGATGCCGAGGCGCCGTTCGGCGCGGGCCCCGAGGCGGTTGCCGCCGCCATTGCCCATCTCGGCTATGTGCAGATCGACACCATCAACGTCATCGAGCGCTGCCATCACCACATCCTGTTCAGCCGCATTCCTGCCTATCGCCGCGCCGATCTCAGGCAGGCGCAGAGCACCGACAAGACCGTCTTCGAATATTGGACCCACGCGCTGTCCTATATTCCGGTGCAGGACTTCCGCTACTTCGTTCCGGCGATGCGCCGCCACCGCCGCGAGGGCCATCGCTGGCTCACGACGGTGAAGCCTGAGGATACGCGCAAGGTCATGCGGCTGATTCGCCAAGGCGGCGCGCTGACGATCCGCGACATCGACGACGACGTTCTGCGCGAGAAGGACCACGCCTGGGCCAGCCGCAAGCCGTCGAAGCGCGCGCTGCAGCTCGGCTTCTATGAGGGCGTGCTGACGGTGTCGGGCCGCGACGGCATGCTCAAGACCTACGACCTCACCACCCGGCATTTCGGCTGGGAACGGCTGCCGAAGGGCGCCAATGATCGCGAGATCGCAGCCTATCTGCTCGACCGCGGCCTGCGCGCGCAAGGCGTCGTCAGCCTCGATTCGCTCTGCCATCTCAATGCGCCAAGCAAGGCCGCGGTACGCCGGGTCATCGATGCCAGGGTCCGGCGCGGCGAGCTGCTGCCGGTGACGGCGGAGGGCGTCGGCAAGCAGGAGCACTGGATCACGCCCGCTGCATTGGCAGCGCCGATCGAGATCGATCCGGCGCGCGTGCACATTCTGTCGCCGTTCGATCCGCTGATCATCCAGCGCAAGCGGACGCAGGCGATCTTCGACTACGAGCATCGCTTCGAGGCCTATGTCCCGAAGGACAAGCGCCTGTTCGGCTACTTCGCGCTGCCCGTCCTGGTCGGTGACGAGATCGTCGCCGCGCTCGACCTCAAGACCGACCGCCAGAACGGCAAGCTCCTGATGCAGAAATGGAGCTGGGTCGGCCAGGGCAAGGCCGCGCGTGGCGAGCGGCGCAAGGCGCTGAAGCGGCAGATCGAGGATGAGCTGCACCGGTTCCAGAAGTTTCAGCTTGGAGATTGAGGCCCGGAGCAACAGGTCCGTTTTCGCTTGAATTGGGAATGATTGTTTCCTATTATCCGGCCATGATGAAGTCTCCGAAGGATGCCGTCGAGCGCCGTGGGCCTGGCCGGCCGCGCGAGTTTGACATGGATACCGCCTTGAGCAGGGCGCTGGTGGTCTTCAGCGAGCGCGGCTACCACGCGGCGTCGCTGGCCGAGCTACGCGCCGCGATGAAGCTCGCGACGGGAAGTCTCTACAAGGCGTTCCAGGACAAGCGCGCGATCTTCCTCGCGACACTCGATTACTACATCGCGCGGCGTGACCGACAGCTGCGCGAACGTCTCGATGCGCAGCACAGCGGCCGCGACAAGCTGCGGGCCTTGCTGCAGTTCTATGCCGAGTCCGCCAGTGACGGCGAGGGCCGGCGCGGTTGCATGGTCGTCACCAGCGCGGCGGAGCTCGCCACCTTGGATGCGGAGGCCGCCGCCAAGGTCCGCGGGGCGATGCGCCGGGTTGAGAGCCTGGTGTGCGATCTGATCAAGCTCGGACAATCCGACGGATCGATCCGGCCGAATCTCGACGCGGAAGCCGTGGCTGGCGCTCTTTTCTGTGTAATCCAGGGGCTGCGGGTGGTCGGCAAGACGGGGCGTGCCAAGAGCGAGATGATGAGCGTCGCAAATCAAGCCGCGACCTTGTTCGCGTGACATCGTGCCAAATTAGGAAACATTTGTTCTATAATAAGGAGAATGATCGTGCCCGAGTTGATGAACGCCATCTCTGCCCAAAGTCCGTCGCGCCTGGTCGCGGCTGAGCCGTTCTGTCGCGCCGAGCCCTCGTTGCCGGGATTCACCCACCGCTTCGAGACAGTCGAGGGTGTCAGGCTGCACTATGTCAGCGGTGGCCCGCCGGATGGCGAGGTGGTGGTGCTGCTCGCAGGCTTCCCCGAAAGCTGGTTTGCCTGGCGCAAGGTCATGCCGCTGCTCGGGTCGCGCTATCGGGTCATCGCGCCGGATCTCCCGGGGCAGGGCGACTCGGACCGGCCAGCGGAAGGCTACGACACGCAGGCCCTGGCCACGGCGGTGCATCGCCTGCTGCAGCAGCTCGGCGTCACCAGCTATCATCTGGTGGCCCATGATATCGGCGCGTGGGTGGCCTATCCCTATGCGGCCCTGTTCGAAGCCGAGGTGCGCAGTCTGGCCCTGCTCGATGCAGGAATTCCGGGCGTCACCTTGCCCGAGGCGCTGCCGTTCGCGCCCGACCGCGCGTGGCGCACCTGGCACTTCGCGTTCCACGCCGTCGCGGATCTCCCGGAGATGCTGATCCATGGCCGCGAACGCGACTATCTCGCGTGGTTCCTGCGCCGCAAAGGGGCCGATCCCCAGGCGTTCTCCGAAAGCGATCTCGACGAATACGCCCGCGTGCTGACCAAGGCCGGCGGCTTGCGCGCCGGGCTCGCTTATTATCGTGCCGCCGCACTGTCCGCGCTTCAGAACCGCGAGCTGAAACAAAGGGGCAAGCTGAAGCCGCCGGTGCTGGCCGTCGGTGCCGACCAGGGATCGATCGTGGACATGGCCGCGCCGCTCAGGGAGGTCGCCGATCACGTCGAGGGCATCATCATCTCCGGGTGCGGTCACTACATTCCGGAAGAACAGCCTGCCATCCTGGCGGAGGAGCTGAAGGCCTTCTTCGGCCTCGCCGGCGCGGGGCCGATCTGAGCTGTCGGTTGATATCGCGGCCTGCCGTGGACAGGCCTATGCCGCAGCAGGCCGCGTCGCGCATCGGTCGATCCAGATGCCGATGACGACGCCGACGACATAGGCCGCGATGTTCCACAGCGAGAAGATCCGTCCGAGCAGCAGCGCGCCGGCCAAGGTCAAGCGGAAGCTGTCGAGCCAGGGCGTGTGGATCAGCCTGGAGGCTTCGACGATCACGGTGACGGCGAGCGCCAGCCCGCCGATCTGCCACGGTGACATCCGCGGCAGCAGCGCGACGAGCAGCATGTAAACCATCGTCGCCCAGAGGAGGGAGCCGCCATACTTGACGATGAAGGCGGGCGCTCCGAGGCCGAGACCGGCGAAGCGCAGTGCGAGCCCGAGCGCGATCATGATCAGTGCCGTCGCAAACGCCATCGCGGCGCGGCGGCGCTTGCCGGCGCGCGGCGGCCGCCAGGAGGATAGCGTCGTCATGCGCGCGCCGCGCCCCCGCGATGCGCCGACGGGCTGTGGGATGTCAGGTTTTCCGATTGACTTGCCACGACCGATGCTCAACACCGCCTTCAACTATCAATGTCCAGAAAGCTCCCGGGAGGAGATCGATGAGTCCGTCCGCCACCACTCCGGCCGCACCTGACCGCTCCGACATCGAGGCCGCGACCATCCGCGCGATCTCCTGGCGGCTGATTCCCTTTCTGGTGCTCGCCTATTTCTTCTCCTATCTGGATCGCGTCAATCTCGGCTTCGCCGCGCTGACCATGAACGCGGAGCTGAAATTCTCGCCGCTGGTGTTCGCCTGGGGCGCGGGCATCTTCTTCATCGGCTATTTCATCTTCGAGGTGCCGAGCAATCTCGCGCTGGAGAAGTTCGGCGCCAGCCGCTGGATCGCCCGCATCATGGTGACCTGGGGGATCATCTCGGCGCTGATGGCCGTGGTCTCGGGCCCCTGGAGCTTCTACACGCTGCGCTTCCTGCTCGGCGTCGCCGAGGCCGGATTCTTTCCCGGCATCATCCTCTATCTCACTTACTGGTATCCCGCGCAGTATCGTGCGCGCTTCCTCGCCGCCTTCGCGGTTGCCGTGCCGATTTCGACCGTGATCGGCGCGCCCGTCTCCGGCCTGCTGCTCGGCATGCACGGCCTGATGGGGCTGCAGGGCTGGCAGTGGCTGTTCATCATCGAGGGAATTCCGTCCATCATCCTCGGCGTCGTCACCTGGTTCTATTTGACCGACCGGCCGGAGCACGCGGCCTGGCTGTCGGCGGAGCAGAAGGCCTGGCTCGCGGCAAGGCTCGAGGCCGAAACGGCGGCGAAGCAGGCCGCCGGACACATGACGCTCGGTGAGGCGCTGTCGTCGCCCAAGGTGATCGTGCTCAGCCTGATCTATTTCGGCTTCGTCGGCGCGCTCTACGGCATGCAGTTCTGGCTGCCGCAGATCGTCAAGGCGTTCGGACTGAGCAATGTGCAGACCGGCTTCGTCACCGCGATCCCCTATGCGTTCGGCACCGTCGCGATGATCCTGTGGGCGCGGCATTCCGATGCGACGCGCGAGCGCGTGATCCATGTCGGCGCGCCGCTGATCCTGATCGCTGTCGCGCTGGCCGCCTCGAGCGTGATCGGCGATCCCACGCTCACCATGGTCGCGCTGACGGTCGCCGCGATCGGCGTGTTCTGTGTCTTCGGCGTGTTCTGGACCTTGCCGACGGCGTGGCTGTCGGGCACGGCAGCGGCCGGCGCCATCGCGCTGATCAACTCGATCGGCAATCTCGCCGGCTTCGGCGGCCCCTATCTGGTGGGCTGGATCAAGGACACCACCGGCTCCACCACCCACGGCCTGCTCGCGTTGTCGGTGTTGCCGCTGATCGCCGGGCTGCTCGTGTTCTTCGGCGGCCATGAGAGCAGGGTCGAATTCGCGGACCAGGCGCCGGCGGAGTGAGTCCCACGTGCATGCTGTGATCGGCATTCGGCTTTCGACCGTTGTCCGGCACGGCCCCGAAAGGACGGCGGGGGTGGGCATTGACGCAGTTCAGAGCCTGCCAGCCGCGCCAATGAGCACCTGCGGCAACATGTCCAGATGTTCACGAAGTCATGATCACTGACGAATATTGACAATCGTCACTCAACATTCGACACTTCCTCGCAACTGCAGCGAGGGTGCCCCATGTTGATCCGCCTGATTTTCGCGAGCTATTCCAAGCTGTTGACTGGTCTTGCGCTGGCCGCCATGGCCGTCGCCCTGGCCGGGTGCAATGAAACCGTCGCCCAGAAAGCCGAGCCGATCCGGCCGGTGCTGGTCGCCCCTGTGCATTACGAGGCCGAGACGCCTGAACGCAGCTTCGTCGGCACCATCAGGCCGCGCATCGAGGCCGATATCGGCTTCCGCGTCGCCGGCAAGGTCGCCAAGCGCCTGGTCGAGGTCGGCCAGACCGTCGATGTCGGCCAGCCGCTCGCCACGCTCGACGAGGTCGACCTGAAGCTCCAGGCCGAGCAGGCCGAAGCCGAATTCCGCGCCGCCACCGGCGTGCTTGCGCAGGCGTCCGCCGCCGAGACCCGAGCCAAGGAGCTGCGGGCCAAGGGCTGGACCACCGATGCTCAGATGGACCAGGCCAGGGCGTCCGCCGACGAGGCGAGGGCACGGCTCAACCGTGCCGAACGCTCGGTCGAGCTGACCCGCAACTCGCTGTCCTACGCGACGCTGGTTGCGGACGCGCGCGGTGTCGTCACCGCGAGCATGATCGAGCCAGGCGTGGTCGTTGCCGCCGGCCAGGCGGCGATCCGTGTCGCGCGTTTCGCCGAGAAGGAGGCGGTGGTCGCGATCCCGGAGACCCTGCTCGAACGCGCCAAGACCGGCAGCGCCTACGTCACGCTGTGGTCGGAAGCCGACAAGAAATATGCGGCGAAGCTGCGCGAGATCGCGCCCACCGCCGATTCCGCGACGCGCACCTATCTCGCCAAGTTCTCGCTGCCGGACGCCGGCGAAGCCGTCTCGCTCGGTATGACCGCGACCTTGACGCTCGCCGATCCCGCCACCACGCGCGTCGCGCGGCTGCCGCTGTCGGCGCTGTTCAGCGAGGGCCGCGATCCGTCGCTCTATGTCGTCAACGACAAGGGCGAGGTGACGCTGAAGCCGGTGAAGGTGAAGGCCTATGACAGCAAGGATGTGCTGGTCACGTCAGGCGTCGACGAGGGCGACAAGGTCGTGGCGCTCGGCGTGCAGAAGATCGATCCCAGCCAGAGGGTGCGCGTCGTGTCGGCGCTGACGTTCTAGTTCTCCTGTCGTTCCGGGCGCACGCAGTGCGAACCCGGAACCTCGAGATTCCGGGTTCGATGCTTCGCATCGCCCCGGAATGACGAAAGTAATGGTTGTCATTGCGAGGAGCGAAGCGACGAAGCAATCCAGACTGTTTCCACGGAAGGATTCCTGGATTGCTTCCACCGTCGCCCTTCGGGCTATGGCGGACAAGTCGCTTCGCTCGCAATGACGATCACTGAGAATGGCCTGGAATAGCGATATCGGATCATCGGAGAGCACCCATGAAGCGGTTCAACCTGTCGGCCTGGGCGGTCAATCATCCGCCGCTGGTGCTGTTCCTGATCATCGCGCTCGGCGTCGCCGGCTTCTTCTCCTATCAGAAGCTCGGCCGTGCCGAAGATCCGTTCTTCACCGTCAAGGTCGTCAACGTCTCGGTGATGTGGCCGGGCGCGACGGCGGCCGAGATGCAGAGCCAGGTCGCCGACCCCATCGAGAAGAAGCTGCAGGAGCTGCCTTACTTCGAGAAGGTGCAGACCTATTCGAAGCCGGCCTTCACCGCGATGCAGGTGACCTTCCGCGATTCGACGCCGCCGGCAGAGGTGCCGCATCTGTTCTACCTGATCCGCAAGAAGCTCGACGACGTGCAGTCGTCGCTGCCGTCGGGCATCGTCGGGCCGTTCGTCAATGACGAGTTCTCCGACGTCGATTCCATCTTGTTCATGATGACCGGCGACGGCGCCGATTATGCGCAATTGAAGAAGACCGCCGAAGGCCTGCGCCAGCGCCTGCTCAAGGTCACCGGCGTCACCAAGGTCAATCTCTACGGCACCCAGGACGAGCGCATCTATGTCGAGTTCAGCCATGCCAAGCTCGCCACGCTCGGCATCACACCGCAGGCCCTGTTCGATTCGTTGGCCAAGCAGAACAATGTGACCCCGGCCGGCACGGTCGAGACCTCGTCGCAGCGCGTGCCGCTGCGCGTCACCGGCGCGCTCGACGGCGCCAAGGCGGTGGCGGAGACGCCGGTCGAAAGCAACGGACGCGTGTTCCGGCTCGGCGACATCGCGACCGTCACCCACGGCTACGTCGATCCGCCGAGCTTCAAGGTGCGGCAGGAGGGCAAGCCCGCGCTCGGCATCGGCGTGGTCACGGCCAAGGAGGCCAACATCCTGGAGCTCGGCAAGGAGGTGCACGCCGCCGCCGCCGATTTCATGAAGGCCGTGCCGCAGGGCATCGAGATCGAGCAGATCGCAGACCAGCCCAAGGTGGTCGAGCACGCCGTCAGCGAGTTCGTGCACTCGTTCGTCGAGGCGCTGGTGATCGTGCTGTTCGTGTCGTTCCTGGCGCTGGGATGGCGCACCGGCATCGTGGTGGCGCTGTCGGTGCCGCTGGTGCTCGGACTCGTCTTCATCGTCATGAACATCATGGGGCTCAACCTGCACCGCATCTCGCTCGGCGCCCTCATCATCGCGCTCGGCCTGCTGGTCGACGATGCCATCATCGCGGTCGAGATGATGGTGGTGAAGATGGAGCAGGGCTGGGACCGGATGCGCGCCGCGTCGTTTGCCTGGGAATCCACCGCATTCCCGATGCTGACCGGCACCCTGGTCACGGCCGCCGGCTTCCTGCCGATCGGCTTTGCCAATTCGGCGGTCGGCGAATATGCCGGCAGCATCTTCTGGATCGTCGCCATCGCGCTGGTCGCGTCGTGGTTCGTCGCGGTGATCTTCACGCCCTATATCGGCGTCAAGCTGCTGCCCGACATCAAGGTTCATCACGACCATGATGAGCACGCGATCTACGATACGCGCATGTATCGCGGCCTGCGCCGCGTGATCCGCTGGTGCGTCGATCACCGCATCACCACAGTCGCTGCGACGGTCGGCGTGTTCGCGGCATCGATCGTGGCCTTCGGCCACGTCCAGCAGCAGTTCTTCCCGCTGTCGGAACGCCCCGAGCTGTTCCTGCAGTTGCGGCTGCCGGAGGGCACCGCATTCGGTGTCACCGAGAAGGCTGCCAAATCAGCAGAGAAGCTGCTCAAGGACGACAAGGACATCGAGACCTACACCGCCTATGTCGGGCAGGGCTCGCCGCGGTTCTGGCTCGGCCTCAACCCGCAACTTCCGAACGAGGCCTTCGCCGAGATCGTGATCGTCGCCAAGGACGTGGCCGCGCGCGAGCGCATCAAGGCCAAGATCGAGACCGCGGCTGCGAATGGCGAGCTGAACGAAGCGCGCGTCCGCGTCGATCGCTTCAATTTCGGTCCGCCGGTCGGCTTCCCCGTCCAGTTCCGCGTCATTGGCCCGGATGCGGCGAAGGTGCGCGAGATCGCCCATCAGGTGCGCGACGTCATGCGCCAGAATCCGAATGTCAGGGATCCGCAGCTCGACTGGAACGAGCAGTCGCCCTACCTCAAGCTGGTCGTCGACCAGGATCGTGCCCGCGCGCTCGGCCTGACCCCGCAGGACGTGTCGCAGTCGCTGGCGATGCTGATCTCCGGCGTGCAGGTCACGACCATCCGCGACGGCATCGAGAAGGTCGGCGTCGTCGCGCGTGCCGCGCCGTCCGAACGGCTGGATCTCGCCCATGTCGGCGACCTCACCATCACCTCGAAGAACGGCGTGGCCGTGCCGCTGCAGCAGATCGCCAAGATCGAGTATTCCCACGAGGAGCCGATCCTGTGGCGTCGCAACCGCGACATGGCGATCACGGTGCGCGCCGACGTGGCGGATGGCGTCCAGGCGCCGGATGTCACCAACCAGATCTCGCCGAAGCTGCAGGATATCCGCAACCACCTCGCGCCCGCCTACCGGATCGAGGCAGGCGGCGCGTTCGAGGAATCCGCCAAGGGCAATGCCTCGATCTTCGTGCTGTTTCCGCTGATGGTCATCGTGATGCTGACCCTGCTGATGATCCAGCTGCAGAGCTTCTCACGGCTGATCCTGGTGTTCCTGACCGCGCCGCTCGGCATCGTCGGCGCCTCGCTCGGGCTCAATGTCGCCAACGCGCCGTTCGGCTTCGTGGCGCTGCTCGGCCTGATCGCGCTCGCCGGCATGATCATGCGCAACGCGGTGATCCTGGTCGATCAGATCGAGACCGACGTTGCCCATGGCCTGACCCGCAAGGAGGCGATCATCGAGGCCACGGTGCGCCGTGCCCGCCCCGTGGTGCTGACCGCGCTCGCCGCGATCCTCGCCATGATCCCGCTGTCGCGCTCGGCGTTCTGGGGCCCGATGGCGATCACCATCATGGGCGGGTTGTTCGTTGCAACCTTCCTGACGCTGCTGTACTTGCCTGGATTGTATGCCCTATGGTTCCGCAAGAGTCTGGACGAGCGCGGAGCGAAAGACGCGGATCATTCCGCAGCGCAGCACACTGACGTGCCGAGGCCCGCGCTTCCTCTGGCCGAGGCCGCCGAATGAAGGACCAACAAGATCGCAGGCATGATGACCCTGGTTTCCGACCATATCGAATCCGATACGCACGAGCGCATTCTCGTCGTTGCTGAGCGCCTGTTTCGACAGATCGGCTACCAGAAGACGACCGTCGCCGACATCGCCAAGGAGCTCCGTATGAGCCCGGCGAATGTCTACCGGTTCTTCGACTCCAAGAAGGCGATCCACCGGGGGGTCGCCCACACGCTGATGGCCCAGGTCGAGGCGGCCGCCATCATGATCGCGGAGCGGCCCGGCCCGGCGGCGCCGCGGCTGCGCGAGCTGCTCGGCACGATCCATCGCATGAACACCGAGCGCTATGTCGGCGACAGCAAGCTGCACGAGATGGTCGCGGTGGCGATGGAGGAGAGCTGGGACGTCTGCGAGGCGCACATGCTGCTGATCACCGAGATCATCGGCCGGGTGATCGGGCAGGGCGCGGCGTCCGGCGAATTCGCGGTCACCGATCTGCCGCTGGCGGCAAAATGTGCGACGACCGCGATGATGCGCTTCTTCCATCCGCAGATGATCGCGCAATGCGCGACCAAGCCGGGCCCGACGATCGACGAGATGATCGATTTCGTGCTGTCAGGCCTTGGTTCCAGGCGCGCTGCAAGCTAAGTTCGCCGTCATTCGAGCGAAGCTTCGTCGCTTGCGCTCCCCGCAATGACGGAAGGGACGACGGCGTGACCGAACGGGATCTGCATTTCTACGAACCGAAGAACGGCCACGGCCTGCGCCACGATCCCTTCAACGCCATCGTCGCGCCGCGTCCGATCGGCTGGATCTCGTCGCGTGATCCGGACGGTCACGTCAACCTTGCGCCGTACAGCTTTTTCAACGCCTTCAACTACACGCCGCCGATCATCGGCTTCTCCTCGACGCAGTGGAAGGACTCGGTCGCCAACATCCAGGACACCGGCGAGTTCGTCTGGAACCTGGTGACGCGCGGCCTGGCGACGCAGATGAATGCGACCGCCGCGCATGTCGCGCGCGAGGTCGACGAGTTCAAGCTTGCGGGCGTGACGCCGGTAGCTTGCAAGTTCGTCAACGTGCCGCGCGTCGGCGAAAGCCCTGTCGCGTTCGAGTGCAAGGTGACGCAGATCATCCAGCTGCAGGGCGCCGACGGTGCCAAGGCGCAGGCCTGGCTGACGCTCGGCGAGGTGGTCGGCGTGCATATCGACAAGACGCTGATCAAGGATGGCGTCTACCAGACGGCGCTGGCGCATCCGATCGTCCGTGCCGGGCGTCGCGGCGACTATTTCGAGATCATGCAGGAGGCGATGTTCGAAATGGCGAGGCCGGACTGACGGACTTGCGCCTCTTGAACGCTGCTGCAATTGGAGACCACCCGACGTGACCGAAGCGACCGTCCATGCCGCGCTGTCCGCGCCGACCGAGCCCCGCGGCGATCTCTGCATACGCACCCTGGCGATGCCGGCCGACACCAATGCCAATGGCGACATCTTCGGCGGCTGGCTGCTCAGCCAGATGGACGTCGGCGGCGGCGTGTACGCCGCCAAGGTCGCGAAGTCGCGCACGGTGACGGTCGCGATCGAGGCGATGAACTTCCGCAAGGCGGTGTATGTCGGCGATCTCGTTTCGGTCTATGCGCATCTCGTCCGCGTCGGCCGCACCTCGATGACGGTGCGTCTCGAAGCCTGGGTGCTGCGCCGGAAGGAGGAGCAGCCGATCCTCGTCACCGACGGCAACTTCACCTACGTGTCGATCGACGACGATGGCCGGCCGCAGCCGATCCGGCGCGACGGCTCCGTCACAGCCTGATCACATTCGCGGTCTGTCGGCGCAAGTAACCTCTGTTAATCCGCCGCATATGTCGCTCGCTCGGCATAAGGAACCGCGATCCGGCGATACGCGTTTGTTTGGGTCGGGCGGGACGGAGACGCGAAGGCCGAGCATGCGCGCTCGGCGTCTGCCGCGATCACTCTCGCGCGAGATGCGCCTTGTCCACAGGGCGAGCGTCTTTACGATAATTGCAAGTTCTGGTTGCTTGGCTGCGCGTTGCCGCGTCTCTGCCGTATTGCGTGCTTCGAGTGACACATTCGGACGAGCAGCGCTGACGGCAGTTCGTTTTCGATCCACAAGGCAAAAAATGCCAGCCGGAAAAAATTGCCGGCACAGAGGAAACGGCGGGGGCGTGTTGCGCGAACAGGGTGGGAGGAAGTCCATGTCGGACGTTGACGAGAAACTGACCTTGCAGGTCCTGAAGAAGCTGCAGCAGCGGCTTCTCCACGCCGAGCGCAGGATTTGCGTCTACGAGAATCAGCTCAGCGCGTTTCGTGAACATCACGTCGAGGTGTTGAGGGATCTGCGTACGATCTATCAGTTGCTCGGTCAGCATCAACACCGTCTCGGCGGAGCCGATGCGTCGCTGCGCAAGGTGACGCTCGTGCCGGATGATCCGCACTGATTCGACATGGGTCACGGCGTGAGTGCGTGCAGCGCAGCCAACATAACATCCACACAATTTCCTGTTGGCATTCACATCGGAATGGCCGGTGGCTCCCTGCACGGAACATTCGTCATGGAGCTCGGTTATACGCCCCGGAATGAACGACGGGATTGCGCAATGTCCGACACCTACATCATCGAGGTCAGCTCCCAGGCGGCGGGGATCGTCGTCCGTGATCGCGGCGGCTTCCGCTTCTTCGCGGCGTCCCATCGCTTCAATGCCCTCGAGGGCCAGGTGTTTCGCAATGCCCGCGAAGCCGAACGCGCCGCGATTCGGCTCGTGACCGGCGAGCTGAGCGCAGCCGCCTGAGCAGACGGGCGCACGCGGTGGACGTCGGCCGGACCAGACCGCGCGCGACGTTTCAGGCGATTGCTGCGATGCGCCCAGTGCTTGCCGATTGACGCTTGACTCGATCAGCATCACCATGGTGCAGCTTGTCCCCGAAAGCTTGCCATGGCCGTCCTCTCTCAACGCCAGACCGACATCCTCAACATCGCGCGCGCCTCCGGCCGCGTCATGGTGGAGGATCTCGCGCGCCGCTTCGAAGTCTCGGCCCAGACCATCCGCAAGGACCTCAACGATCTGTGCGAGCAGCGCGCGCTGACGCGCATCCATGGCGGGGCCATCATCGCCTCCGGGGTCGAGAATCTCGCCTACGAGGCGCGGCGCTTCGTCGCTGCCGAGGAGAAGAAGGCGATCGGTGCGGTCGCAGCCGCGCGGATTCCGAACGGCTCCTCGCTGTTCATCAATATCGGCACCACGACGGAGGAGGTGGCGAGCGCGCTGTCGTCGCACCAGGACCTGCTCGTCATCACCAACAATCTCAACGTCGCGATGCTGCTCTATCCGCATCCGCGCATCGAGGTGATCGTGGCCGGCGGCACGGTGCGGCGCTCAGACGGCGGCGTGATCGGATCGACCGCGACGCAGCTGATCGGCCAGTTCAAGGTCGACTATGCGATCATCGGCGCATCCGCGATCGACGAGGAAGGCGCGCTGCTCGACTTCGACTATCGCGAGGTCCAGGTGGCGCAGGCGATCATCGCCAATGCCCGCAGCGTGATGCTGGTGGCCGATTCCACCAAGCTCCACCGCAGCGCGCCGGTGCGCATCGCCCATCTCAGCCAGATCCAGACCTTCGTCACCGACCGGCCGCTGCCGGACGGACTGGCCAGCCTCTGCCATAGCCGCGGCATCGAGGTGGTCTCGGCGATGTCCGCCGACGAGGCCGACGACGCCGTAGAGGCAACCGAAACGGCGGGGTCCGCCGTGCTCCGCCGCGCCTGACTTTCCGCCACTCTTGCAGGCTCCTTGATCCCGGTTTGGGCAGGTTTTGCCCAACCGCGGCCCAACATGCGAATTTCGATTTGCTTTCACTTTCGTTTGTGTTTAACTCGAAACTGAAAGTGAAATCGCCGCAGTCAAGGCGATTGCCGGGGGATGCGTCTGTTGGAGCGGATCTACGACCTCGCCATTATCGGAGGCGGCGTGAACGGTTGCGGCATCGCGCGCGATGCCGCCGGACGCGGAAATTCCGTTTTCCTTTGTGAAATGAATGATCTGGCGAGCGGAACCTCGTCCTGGTCGACCAAGCTCGTGCATGGCGGCCTGCGCTATCTCGAATATTACGAGTTCCGGCTGGTCCGCGAGGCGCTGATCGAGCGCGAAGTCCTGTGGCAGATCGCGCCCCACATCATCCGTCCGCTGCGCTTCGTGCTGCCGCATCATTCGGGGCTGCGCCCGGCCTGGCTGCTGCGCCTCGGCCTGTTCCTCTATGACCATCTCGGCGGCCGCAAGCTGCTGCCGCCGACGCGGTCGGTGAACCTGCGCAGCGACGAGGTCGGCCGCCCCTTGATCCCCGGGCGCTACAGCAAGGGCTTCGAATATTCCGACTGCTTCGTCGACGATGCGCGTCTGGTCGTGCTGACCGCGCGGGATGCTGCCGATCGCGGCGCCGTCATCCGCACCCGCACGCGTGCGACCGAGATCCGTCAGGATGGCGGCCATTGGCTGGTCACGACCGATAACACGCAGACCGGCGAGCGCGAGACCATCAAGGCGCGCGCGCTGGTCAATGCCGCCGGTCCCTGGGTCGAGCAGGTGCTGGCGACCGGCGCCGGCGTCAATGCCAAGGCCAAGGTGCGGCTGGTGCAGGGCTCGCACATCGTGGTGCGCAAGCTCTACGATCACGATCGCGCCTACATCTTCCAGAACGCCGACGGCCGTATCATCTTCGCCATTCCCTATCAGCAGGATTTCACGCTGATCGGCACCACCGATCGCGACTATCAGGGTGATCCGGCCAAGGTGAAGGCGACCGACGAGGAGATCGCCTATCTCTGCGCCGCGCTCGGGGAATATCTCGCCAAGCCGGTGACGCCGGCCGACGTTGTGTGGAGCTATTCCGGCGTGCGTCCGCTCTATGACGACGGCGCCTCCGAGGCCAAGGCGGCGACCCGCGACTACGTGTTCGAGCTCGATACGCCCGGCGGCTTGCCGCTGCTGTCGATCTATGGCGGCAAGATCACCACCTACCGGCGCCTGTCGGAAGAGGCGCTGGAGCGTCTCGCGCCCTATCTGAAAGGGGGCAAGGCGGAGGAGGGATGGACCGGCAAGGCGTCGCTGCCCGGCGGCGACATGAAGGTTTCGGCCGTCGGGCCGTTGATTGCGGATCTCCGCAAGACCTATCCGTTCCTGTCGGATGCACATGCGAAGCGGATCGCCCATGCCTATGGCACGCGGGCTGCGGCCATGCTCGCCGGTGCGACATCTTTGGCCGATCTCGGCCAGGATTTCGGTGGCACCTTGACGGAGCGTGAAGTCAGGTACCTGATGACGAACGAGTGGGCGTTGACGGCCGAGGACATCGTGTGGCGGCGATCGAAGCTGGGGTTGCGGATGTCGGCGGCTGAGATCGCCGCGCTCGATGCGTGGATCACAGCCAATCGCGAGCGCTCCGCCGTGCCGGCGCGCGAGGCGGGAGGGCGCGCATGAGCGTGACGCTCGATCACGTCTCCCGAATTGTCGACGGCGTGACCACCATTCGCGACGTCTCGCTGACGTTGCAGCGCGGTACGCTGAGCGTGCTGCTCGGGCCGACGCTGTCCGGCAAGACCTCGATCATGCGGCTGCTCGCCGGCCTCGACCGGCCGACCACGGGGCGGGTGCTGGTCGACGGCAAGGACGTCACCGGCGCCGACGTGCGGCAGCGCTCGGTCGCGATGGTCTATCAGCAGTTCATCAACTATCCCTCGCTCTCGGTCTATGAGAACATCGCTTCGCCGTTGCGCGTGCAAGGCAAGTCGCGCCAGGAGATCGAGAAGCGCGTGGCGGAAGCCGCCCGGCTGCTGCGGCTCGAGCCCTATCTGAAGCGTACGCCGCTGCAGCTCTCTGGCGGCCAGCAGCAGCGCACCGCGATCGCGCGCGCCCTGGTGAAGGGCGCGGATCTCGTGCTGCTGGACGAGCCGCTCGCCAATCTCGACTACAAGCTCCGCGAGGAGCTGCGCACCGAGCTGCCGCGCATCTTCGAGGCCTCGGGCGCGATCTTCGTCTACGCCACCACCGAGCCGTCGGAGGCGCTGCTGCTCGGCGGCCGCACGATCTGCATGTGGGAAGGGCAGGCGCTACAGGCCGGCGATACCGCGGCCGTGTATCGCCGACCCGACACCTTGCGTGTCGGCCAGGTGTTCTCGGACCCGCCGATGAATACGGTCGAGATCCAGAAGCGCGGCGAGAGCGTGGAGTACGCCGGCGGGGTCAAGGCGCCGGCGGTCGGCCTCTATGCTGATCTGCCCGATGGCGCCTACCGCGTCGGCTTCCGCCCGCATCAGCTCGGGCTTGGCAAAGGCGACGGCAGTCACGGCCGCCATGCCTTTCCTGCGATCGTCTCGGTCACCGAGATCACGGGATCGGAGAGCTTCGTGCATCTGACGCGCGACGGCATGAACTGGGTCTCCGTGCTGCACGGCGTCCATGAATACGAGCCCGGCGAGATCCTCGACGCGGTGCTCGATCCGTCCAATGTGTTCGTGTTCGACGCCGGCGACCGCCTGGTCGCCGCGCCGGCGATCTGAGGGAGATGCCGCATGGCCCGCATTGACCTCGTCGATCTCGCCCACGCCTACAGCGGCAACAGCGGCGATATCGAGAGCTACGCGCTGAAGCCGGTGACGATGACCTGGCGCCAGGGCGGCGCCTATGCGCTGCTCGGCCCGTCCGGCTGCGGCAAGACCACGCTGCTCAACCTGATCTCCGGCATTCTGACGCCTTCGCACGGCAAGATCCTGTTCGACGGCACCGACATCACCAAAGCCTCGACCCGCGAGCGCAACATCGCGCAGGTGTTCCAGTTTCCGGTGATCTACGACACCATGACGGTCGGCGAGAACCTCGCCTTTCCGCTCAAGAACCGCGGCGTGCCGAAAGCGGAGATCGACAAGCGCGTCGCCGAGATCGCGCGGCTCTTGGACCTGACGCCGGACCTCCATCGCAAGGCGACACGGCTCACCGCCGACGCCAAGCAGAAGATCTCGCTCGGCCGCGGCCTGGTGCGCTCCGACGTCGCCGCCGTGTTGTTCGACGAGCCGCTGACCGTGATCGATCCCGAGCTGAAATGGCAGCTCCGCTCGAAGCTGAAGGCGCTGCATCGCGAGCTCGACCTGACGATGATCTACGTCACCCACGACCAGACCGAGGCGCTGACCTTCGCCGACACCGTCGTCGTGATGCACGACGGCCGCGTGGTGCAGAGCGGCACGCCGGCGGAATTGTTCGACAAGCCCGCGCACACCTTCGTCGGCTATTTCATCGGCTCGCCCGGCATGAACATCCTCTCCGCCGAGGTAAAGGGCCGCGAGGCCCGCATCGATGGCCACACCCTGACGCTGTCGCGCAGCTACGACGCGCTGCCGGCCGGCGCCAAGATCGAGATCGGCGTCCGCCCGGAATTCGTCGATGTCGCTCAACCCGGACCGGGCCTGCTCGACGCCAATATCGAACGCGTCGACGATCTCGGCCGCATCCGTTTCGCCCGCGTTCGCGTCGGCGACGTCAAGTTCGCCGCGCGCCTGCCGGCCGGCTTCTCGCCGCAGGGCTCGGCGATCGGGCTGAAGTTCGATCCAGCCTATGTCCACGTCTATGCCGACAGCCGTCTCGTCGAGGGAGCCTGAGTGATGGACAAGACCATCAACAACAAGGCCTGGTTCCTGGTGCTGCCGGTGTTCCTGCTGGTGGCGTTCTCCGCTGTCCTGCCGCTGATGACGGTGGTGAACTATTCGATGCAGGACACGTTCGGCAACAACCAGTTCTTCTGGAATGGCGTCGGCTGGTTCAAGGAGCTGCTCGATCCCTCGACCGATCTCGGCGGCCGCTTCCTCGCCTCGCTCGGGCGCAACCTGATCTTCTCGCTCGCGATCCTGGCCATCGAGGTTCCGCTCGGAATCGTCGTGGCGCTGTCGATGCCGCGGGGCGGATGGACCGTGGCGTTCTGCCTCGTCGTGCTGGCGCTGCCGCTGCTGATTCCGTGGAACGTGGTCGGCACGATCTGGCAGATCTTCGGCCGCTCCGACATCGGCCTGCTCGGCTACACGCTCAACGCCATCGGCCTGGACTACAATTACGTCTCGAACGACGCCGACGCCTGGTTCACGGTCATCTTGATGGACGTCTGGCACTGGACCAGCCTGGTAGCGCTGCTGTGCTATGCCGGCCTGAAGTCGATCCCCGACGCCTATTACCAGGCTGCGCAGATCGACGGCGCCTCGCGCTGGGCGGTGTTCACCGCGATCCAGCTGCCCAAGATGCATCGCGTGCTGCTGATCGCCGTGCTGCTGCGCTTCATGGACAGCTTCATGATCTACACCGAGCCGTTCGTCGTCACAGGCGGCGGGCCGGGCAATTCGACGACCTTCATCTCGATCGAGCTCGTCAAGATCGCGCTCGGCCAGTTCGATCTCGGCAAGGCGGCTGCCCTGTCGCTGGTCTACAATCTGATCATCCTGATCGTCTGCTGGGTGTTCTACACCATCATGACCAATGCCGGCGCCGAGCGGCGGCCGGTGAAAGGGGGCGCGTGATGAACACCATTCCGGGCCGTCGGATCATCATCTCGCTGTTCCTGGTCTTCCTGCTGTTGCCGATCTACTGGCTCGTCAACATGAGCTTCAAGACCAACAACGAGATCGTCACCACGATGAACTTGTGGCCGCATCAGCCGACGCTGGCCAACTACATGCGCATCTTCACCGACGAGAGCTGGTATTCCGGCTACATCAACTCGCTGAAATACGTGATCATCAACACGGTGATCTCGATTGCCGTGGCGCTGCCGGCGGCCTATGCATTCTCGCGGTACCGCTTCCTTGGCGACAAGCACCTGTTCTTCTGGCTGCTGTCGAACCGCATGGCGCCGGCTGCGGTCTACGCGCTGCCGTTCTTCAATCTGTATTCGGCGATCGGCCTGTTCGATACGCCCTGGGCGGTGGCGCTGGCGCATTGCATCTTCAATATCCCGCTCGCGGTCTGGATCCTCGAAGGCTTCGTGTCGTCGGTGCCGCGCGAGATCGACGAGACGGCGTTCCTCGACGGCTACTCGTTTCCGCGCTTCTTCGTGAAGATCCTGGTGCCGCTGATCGCGAGCGGCATCGGCGTCGCCGCCTTCTTCTGCTTCATGTTCTCCTGGGTCGAACTGCTGCTCGCGCGCACGCTGACCTCCGTCGACGCCAAGCCGATCTCGGCGGTGATGACGCGCACGGTCTCGGCGTCCGGAATGGATTGGGGCCTGCTCGCGGCTGCCGGCGTGCTCACGATCATCCCCGGCGCGCTCGTCATCTGGTTCGTCCGCAACTACATCGCGCGCGGCTTCGCGCTGGGACGGGTGTGATGACGCACGCTTGTTGCCACGGCCTCCGTTCCGCCTCCCCCGCTTGCGGGGGAGGCCGTATCGCATCGTCAGATGCGATACGGGTGGGGGCATCTCTCCTCTCGGGCGCTCCGACGCGCGGCGCCCCCACCCCCACCCTCCCCCGCAAGCGGGGGAGGGGGCCCATTACCGCCTGGAGCCGATAGCCATGAACAGCATCGCATGGATGGCATGGACCTTGCCGACCGCGATCTTCTTTGCTGCGCTCGCATGCACGCTCGGCGTCATGATCGTGCTCGCCGCGCGCTACCCGGAGGCCGAGCGGGTCGGCGTGCTGCGCATCCCGACCACGCGCGGCGACCGGCTGTTCATCTCGCTGATCTCGGCCGCCGTCATTCATCTCGTATGGATCGGTCTGGTCGGCACCGACACGATTGCGACCTTGCCGATCGGCGAGGAAGGGTTTGAGGTTTCGAGCCTGTGGCTCGCGACCGCAATTTCGCTTGCATCAGCCGTTGCGATCTTCCGCACCGTCTGACGCAGGTGAAAAGGGGCAGATCCGGGGGCAACCCGGACCTGGATACGTCTGTCGCTCAAGGAGGAAAGCATGCGACACTTGAAACCTAGGAAGCATCACCTGACCAAGGCGAGCTATCTCGCGATGACCAGCGCTGCTGCGCTGTTCGCCGCCACTATGACGCTGTCCGTGCCGGCACGTGCGGACGACGCCACGATCCAGAAGTGGATCGACAGCGAATTCCAGCCTTCGACGCTGTCGAAGGAAGAGCAGAAGAAGGAGCTCGAGTGGTTCGCGAAGGCCGCCGAGCCCTTCAAGGGCATGGAGATCAACGTCGTCTCCGAGACCATCACGACTCACGAATACGAGTCGAAGACTCTCGCCAAGGCGTTCAGCGAAATCACCGGCATCAAGCTCAAGCACGACATTATCCAGGAAGGTGACGTCGTCGAGAAGCTGCAGACCCAGATGCAGTCCGGCAAGAACGTCTATGACGGCTGGATCAACGACTCCGACCTGATCGGCACCCACTTCCGTTACGGCCAGACGATCGCGCTGTCGGACTACATGAAGGGCGAAGGCAAGGACGTCACCGATCCGATGCTCGACGTCAACGACTTCATCGGCAAGTCGTTCACGACCGCGCCGGACGGCAAGCTCTATCAGCTGCCCGACCAGCAGTTCGCGAACCTGTATTGGTTCCGCTACGACTGGTTCACCAATCCGGACTACAAGGCCAAGTTCAAGGCCAAGTATGGCTACGACCTCGGCGTGCCCGTGAACTGGTCGGCCTATGAGGACATCGCCGAGTTCTTCACCAACGACATCAAGGAGATCAACGGCGTCAAGGTCTATGGCCACATGGACTATGGCAAGAAGGATCCCTCGCTCGGCTGGCGCTTCACCGACGCCTGGCTGTCGATGGCCGGCAACGGCGACAAGGGCATCCCGAACGGCCTGCCGGTCGACGAATGGGGCATCCGCATGGAAGGCTGCCGTCCGGTCGGCTCGTCGATCGAGCGCGGCGGTGACACCAACGGCCCGGCGGCCGTCTACTCGATCGCGAAGTATCTCGACTGGATGAAGAAGTATGCGCCGCCGCAGGCGCAGGGCATGACCTTCTCCGAGGCCGGTCCGGTCCCGGCGCAGGGCAACGTCGCTCAGCAGATCTTCTGGTACACCGCCTTCACCGCCGACATGGTGAAGCCCGGCCTGCCGGTCGTGAATGCGGACGGCACGCCGAAGTGGCGCATGGCCCCGTCGCCGCATGGCGCGTACTGGAAGGAGGGCATGAAGCTCGGCTACCAGGACGCCGGTTCTGCGACGCTCTTGAAGTCGACCCCGCCGGATCGCCGCAAGGCCGCCTGGCTGTACCTGCAGTTCATCGTCTCCAAGACGGTGTCGCTGAAGAAGAGCCATGTCGGCCTCACCTTCATCCGTGAATCCGACATCTGGGACAAGTCGTTCACCGAGCGTGCGCCGAAGCTCGGCGGCCTGATCGAGTTCTACCGCTCGCCCGCGCGCGTGCAGTGGACCCCGACCGGCAACAACGTGCCCGACTATCCGAAGCTGGCGCAGCTGTGGTGGCAGAACATCGGCGATGCGTCGTCCGGTGCGAAGACCCCGCAGCAGGCGATGGACGCGCTCGCGGCCGCTCAGGACTCCGTCCTCGAGCGTCTGGAGAAGTCCAAGGTCCAGGGCGAGTGCGGTCCGAAACTGAACAAGAAGGAATCGGCCGAGTTCTGGTTCAACAAGTCGGCCAAGGACGGCAACATCGCTCCGCAGCGCAAGCTCGCGAACGAGAAGCCGAAGGGCGAGACGATCGACTACGACACCCTGATCAAGTCGTGGCCGGCCACCCCGCCGAAGCGCGCCGAGGCGAAGTGAGCCAACGCTCTGAAGTCATCGCCCGGCTCGACCGGGCGATCCCATCACGAAGGCCGGGAGCAATCCCGGCCTTTTCTTTTGGCCCAGAGGCGAGGGGCTTCCCGTTCCATTCGGGAATTATTCCCGGGTCGCCTGGGACAACTTCCACGCAGCAAGTGCCTTGAAGCCGGTGAGGACAGGCGGCACTCTTTGACGATCGGGATTGTCGCGATCTTCGCCGTGACTTTGCCCCAACGACGCGAAACAACAAGGCCTCGACACGATCCGGCATGGCCCCATGCGATCCACGCCGGGATCGTGATCACCAACCACGGGGCCCCCGAGGGAGTACGGCCATGGATCAGGCGCACATCGCCAATATCGCGAGCACGCTGCCGGAGGCGTTGTCGCCCTGGACCATGTTCATGCAGGCCGACATCGTCGTGAAGTCGGTGATGATCGGGCTGGCGCTGGCTTCAGTCGCAACCTGGACCGTTCTGGTGGTGAAGACGATCCAGCTCCGCGCGGCGCTGCGCACCTCGCGCAGCGCGCTCGGCATCGCGATGGCCGCGCGCGCGCTGTCGGATGCGACGGGACGCATTTCCGCCGACGACGGTGTGGTCGGACGGCTGCTGGCCGTCGCCGATAACGAAATCGACAAGTCGCGTGGCCTCCCCGCCGATGGCATCAAGGAGCGTGTCTCCTGGCAGTTCGAGCGGATCGAGGCGGCGGCGGTGGCGCGCATCGGCCGCGGCATCGGCATTCTCGCCACGGTCGGCGCGGTCGGGCCGTTCGTCGGCCTGTTCGGCACGGTCTGGGGCATCATGAACAGCTTCATCGGCATCTCGCATGCGCATACGACCAACCTCGCGGTGGTGGCGCCGGGCATCGCGGAGGCGCTGCTCGCCACCGCCTTCGGCCTCGCCGCGGCGATTCCCGCGGTCGTGATCTACAACCTGTTCGCGCGTGCCACCGGCGGCTATCGCGCCGTCATCGCCGATGCATCGGTGGCGGTGATGCGCCTGCTCAGCCGTGATCTCGACCGGCAGCACGCGGGGCCCACAGAGGTGCGGCGCAGCGCCATCCGCGCGGTCGACGCGCCGCTGCTGTCGATCGCCAATCCGGCGGAGTGAGCCATGGCCGTCAAGCTTGCCCGGCGCCCCGACGAGTTCGAGGAGACGCACGACATCAACGTGACGCCGTTCATCGACGTCATGCTGGTGCTCCTGATCATCTTCATGGTGGCGGCACCGCTCGCCACGGTCGACGTCCCGGTCAACCTGCCGGTGATCTCGGCCGAGCCGCAGCCGCGCGCGGAGACGCCGGTCTTCGTCACCTTCAAGGCCGACCGCTCGCTCGCCGTTGGCGACCAGAGCGTGGCGCAGGCCGACATCGCCGCTTCGCTCGATGCCGCCACCAAGTCCGATCACGAGCAGCGCGTGCTGCTGCGCGCCGATCAGACGCTGCCCTATGGCGAGGTGATGGCGCTGATGAACACGTTGCGCCGCGCCGGCTACACCAAGGTCGCGCTCGTTGCCCTGGAAGACCGGGGCGCGCAGTGAGCGTTCTGACGCTCGATCCGTTCGAACACGAGCAGCGCCGGGAGCGGACGCTGTGGACCATCGCCGCGCTGGTGGTGGGCGGGCTGCACGTCGGGCTCGCCGTCGGCTATCTGCTGCTGCGTCCCGCGCCGCAGGGGCGTGCCCAGGCGCCGGCCTTCGACGTCGTGTTCACCCCGGCGGTGGTGAGCGAGCCGGCGCCGACGGCGCAGGATGCGCCGGCGTCCGAGCCGCCGCCGGTGGAGCCGCCAAAGGATGAGCCGGTGAAGGACGACCCGGTCGCGCGCGAGGCCGTCGCTGAGCCTGTCCCGGCTCCCTCCGAGCCGGAGCCGGTGCCGGATGTCGTTCCCTCGCCGGAGCCCGCGCCACAGGTCGCCCTCGCGCCCGAGCCGCCGCGTGCAGACGATGTCGTCTTGCCGCCGCCGCCACCACCGAAACCGATCGAGGCGAAACCGCCGGAGCCGAAGCCCGTTCCCGTGCCCGAGCGTGTCGAGCGCAAGCCGGTGGAGAAGAAGGAAACGAAGGAGAGGGCCGAGAGGAAGCCCGCATCGCCGAAGCCGGCTGCGGCGCCGGCGGCCCGGCCTTCACGTGTCGCGTCGGCGCCCAATCCCGGCGAGGACAGCGTCGGGGCGCGCGAGGGCCAGGCCAGTTGGAACGCCGAGGTGGTGGCGCAGATCCGCCGCGCCGCGACCTATCCCTCCGACGGCAATGGCGCGAGCGGCACCGTCATGCTGAACGTCGTGATCGATCGTAACGGCCGGCTGCTGTCGCGGCGGCTCGCTGGAAGCTCGGGCTCGCCGGCGCTGGACCGCGCGGCGATGGGCATCATCGAACGCGCCGCGCCGTTCCCGCGCTTTCCGCCGGCGATGGCTCAGGCGCAGGTCTCGCGCACGGTCCCTCTCCATCTGAGGCCGCGCTGAGCGCGGCGCCATCCAGGGCGATATCGGTGCCGCCGCGTGCCGCTTATTTGCTGCACTCGGTCAGATCCGTATCGCGCACGACGAACTGCGCGCCTTCCTTGAGTTCGATGTTCTTGGCGACGCAGGTGCGGCCGCCCTTTTCGGACAGCTTGATGTCGTAGCGGCCGGACTTCACGCCGACCAGCGTCATGCGCTCATTGTGGTCGACCTCGCCCTCGTCGTCGTTCTTGCACTGGTCGGCGCCCCAGGTTTTGGTGCCGGCGGCCGCCAGGTACATTTTCACGATGGTCTGGCCGGTGCGGTTGAGGAAGCGCGGGCCGTCCTCGGCGGACGCGGCGGAGCCGGCCAGCATGAGAAGCGCGCAGGCGGTGACGAGGCGACGCATGACGAGTGTCCTTTTCTTATGATTGGTCATGGGATGAGGGCGCGCGGGGTCAGAAATCCTTGCCGATGCTGGTCTTGACGGCAAGGCCGCGCGAGGCGTTGGTCAGGCCGTAGCCGACGCCGAAGCTGAATTCGAAGCCCTTGAAGCGGGTGTCGGCGACTGCGTAGAGCGTCTGCATCTGCTGATTCCAGGGCAGGATGTAGCCGAACGGTCCGAGATTGGAGAAATGCTCGATACCGACGGTCCAGCGATCGCTGAGGCGCTTGACGAAGCGCACCGAGGGCTCGAAGGCCGAGCCGGCGCCGTCGATGCCGAAGGTCATGTTCGCGTTGAAGATGAGCTGATAGTCGTTGGGCAGGTTGACGCCGATGATCGGCGTGAACATCTGCGCCACCCGCGGCGTGGCCTCCTGCACGAAACGCGGCGCGCCGGGCTGGCCGGCGCCGGCCTTGTTGGCGACCCACAGGTCCGGTGTCAGGCCGCCCTGCGGCGCCAGGATGGTGCGTGACACCAGGCCGAGGAAGACGGTGCGCTCGAGCCGGTCGCCCTGGATGAAGGTCTGGCGAATGGTGACGCCGCCGGACTGGAATGAATAGCCGGGCACGCCATTGTCCATCACGTTGCCCAGCGCCATCGGCACATTGGTGCGGGCAAAGGCGTAGGGCGAGGTCAACGCGATCTCGTACCATTCGGTTGGCGAGTAGCCGATCTCGGTCTCGCCGGTGACCGCACGCTGCGGCACGCGGCGTCCGCCGTTCTGTTGCGGATTGAAGGTTGTCAGATAGCCGAAGCGCTGTTCGACCTGAAAATGTCCGGGCGAGGCGGGGTCATTGCCCTGGATCTCCTCGGCCGCTGCACCGAACGGCGCGAGCACGAGAGCACCGGCAGCCATGTACAATCGCGATCGTCTTTTTGTACTCCTGGCGATGCCGTTCGGCTGCATGTCCCCGCGCTCCCTTCAACTAATGAGCTAACGAGTCGGCTGGGCGAAAACATGCGGGCCTGTCGGCTGAAAGATGACGCGATCGGGAAACGATCAGTCGTCGAATGCCGCAATTGCTCCGGCCCTTGCTGTTTCGATGAGGAATAGGGATGTTTTGGCAAGTCGAACGGGACATTTTGACCGGGACAATATGGCGGCCATTTCGCGAGTGAATCTCAACGCGGTGATGAATGTGGCGTGCTGCTAACACATTGAGGTCATAGAGCGAGGAAAACATGTGTTGCAGCATGCATTGCTGATCGCCGGATCAGCCAGAGAATGGACACGCCCGTGCTTCACACACCCGGTCATCGTCGCCGCTTGTCCGCTCGGCCGATGCGGCTTGGACTGGCGCTCACACTGCTTCTGTCCACGCTGCTGCCGGATGGACGCGCCTTCGCGGAGGAGCCGCTGCGGGATCAGCTGGAAGCCTGGTGGAATCAAACCCAGGCCGGCAAGAGAGATCAGGTTGGGCAAGTCCGACAGGCGTCATCGGGGAGCGGTGCCAGAACCGCAAGGCATGTCGCCAAGCGCGGACGCCACGTCGCCAATGCCCGCGCCGAGGCAGGAGGAGGTGTCTTCGACCACGATAGCGGTCCGCGTCGTGACCGTCCGGGGAGATATTTTCTGCACGGACCGAGGTTCTAGTCCCGACGCTCTTGCGGGAATTTCCCGGGCGTCGCGTTCTTGCACTTGCGAAATGACAAGGCCTCCCATAGGTCAAAGCGATGTGTGGCGCGTTGCCGGTGAAACCGCCGACGCTCGCATACGTTGTTTTCGTGCCCTTCATCGCCGCCCCTCGGACGGCGGAGACAAAGGATCAATTCGATGAATTGGAAACTGATGATGACCGCCGCTGCCGTCGGCATCGCCGCGATCGTCGGCACGTCGACGATCGCTGTCAGTGCACCGGCCCGTTCCAAGCTGCTGATCTCGATCGACCCCGACAAGGACGGCACCGCCGACATGAACGAGGTCCGCACCGCCGCCGGCGCGCTGTTCGATCGTCTCGATCGCGACCACGACGGCACGCTCGACGCCAAGGAGCTGCGCGGCCGCGTTTCGGCCAAGGATCTCAAGGCCGCTGATCCCGACAATGACGGCACGCTGACCAAGGACGAGTATCTCGCGCTGGTGGAAGGCCGCTTCAAGGCGGCCGATCCGGACGGTGACGGCACGCTCGATTCGAAAGAGCTGAAGTCGGTGGCCAAGCTGCTGAAGTGAGACATCGGTCCGCACTGGACCGACGCGACATAGACATGAGCCCGAGGGCCTGTGACGGGAGACCGTCGCAGGCCCTCGTCTTTCAGGCGGATGCTCGTGGCGGGCCGGCAGGAAGGCGATTGGCCCTCACATGCTTGGGCGGGACATTTCCACTGCGAGGCGAACCAGGTCGGGCAGGCTGCGGGCCCCGAGCTTCTGACGCAGCCGGTAGGTCAGGTTGATGACGGTCTTGTAGCTGATGCCGAGATGGTCGGCGATCGCCTGATAGGATTTCGCCTGGGCCAGCAGCGCAAGGGCCTGGCGCTCGCGCGGGGTCAGCGCAGGGGCCGCCATGCCGTCCGGGTCGGCACGGAGCAGGGCGATGCGGGTGGCGAGCTGCGGATCGAGATAGGTGCCGCCGGCTCGAACCTGCTCCAACGCCTTGGGCAGCTCGTGCGGCGGCGCGTCCTTCAGCAGATAGCCGCTGGCGCCGGCGTCGATCGCCGAGCGGACGATGCGCGGATCGGCATGCATGCTGAAGACCAGGATCCGGGCGCGGGGATCGTGCGACCGCATGCGTTCGATCAGATTGATGCCGCCGAGCTCCTGCCCGTGCAGGCGCAGATCGACGATCGCGACGTCCGGCCGGTCACGAACATAGGCGTCGTACCCGCTGTCGGCATCGTGTGCCTCGGACAGCGCGCGGATACCGGCTTCGTTCAGCAGCCAGCGGCAGGCCGTGATCACGACCGGGTGGTCATCGACGAGCAGAACGCGATACATCCGATGAAGGTCTTGCCCTTATGGCGCCGACGGCGCCGATGCTTTCTCTACCATGTGAGTTCCCTTGCAAACCAGGATCGGGTGCAACAGTGCGGCCGAGGCTGGGAGATAGCTCGGCGAATCGATCGCCACTTTCCGGATCCGGGAAGATTGTCCCTAGGGGCCGAAGAATATTGCCCGTTGCGACGAACTGGAGGGCTGTTTACGAATGTTAACGTTCGTAGACGGGTAAATCGGCCAGTTCTGGTGCGGGTAAAGGCTCAGGGGCGTGGGCTGTTGCCGGAACCGGTCGACAAGAAACTGGGGGACGTCTTGACCAGACTGTCGGCGCTGAAGAGCGCGCTTCTCGCGACCTGTGCGTTGCTGCCTGCGGCTGCGTTCGCGCAGCAAACCCTGCAGACCATCGAGGTGGTCGGCGTCTCGCCCGTTCAGGGCAGCGAGATCGCGAAGGACAAGATTCCTTCCAATGTCGAAACCATCGGGGCGCGGGAGCTCGACCACAGCCGCGCGCCGACGCTGCTCGACAGCATCCTGCAATCGGTGCCCGGGGTCTCCCTCAGCGACCAGACCGGGAACGCGTTCCAGCGCGACTTGAATTATCGCGGTCAGACTGCCTCGCCGGTGCTCGGGACGCCGCAGGGCATCGCCGTCTACCAGAACGGCACCCGCATCAATGAGGCCTTCGGCGACGTCGTGAACTGGGACCTGATCCCGGAAATGGCGATCGCACGCATGACCCTGATGCCGAACAATCCGCTGTTCGGCCTCAACGCCACCGGCGGTGCGCTGTCGATCGAGATGAAGAACGGCTTCAACTACCAGGGCGGGGAAGCGCAGTTGTTCGGCGGCTCGTTCGGCCGGATCCAGTCGGGCGCTCAATACGGCTGGAACAACGGCACCTACTCGGCCTATATCGCGGCGGAAGGCGCCTATGACCGCGGCTGGCGCGACTACTCGTCGGCCTCGCAGATCCGGCGCATGTATGCCGATTTCGGCGCGCGCGGCGACAACACCGAATTCCATCTCTCCTTCACCGGTGCCGACAACAAGCTCGGCTCGGTCGCCGCGACACCGATCGAGATGCTGAACCAGCGCTGGTCCAGCGTCTATACCTGGCCCCAGTCGCTGCATCTGCAGATGCAGATGGTGCAGGCGAGCGCAAAGTGGACGCCGACCGACACGCTGTCGATCCAGGCCAACGGCTATTACCGCAACTACAAATCCGCGCGCGTCGATGGCAATAGCACCGAAGTGCGGGACGGGGGCGGCGTGTTCGTCCTTGAGGACGCCGCGGGGACCCCGTGGGACATCAACCGCAACGGCCCAACCGCCAACACGCTGGCCGCCGATGCGGCGCTCGGCCAGATCGACCGCAATACCGTCAAGACCGACAGCTATGGCGGCTCGCTGCAGGCGACCTCAACGACGCAGCTCTTCGGCCATGACAACCACTTCGTCGTCGGCGCCAGCGTCGATCACGGCAATACCAACTTCCAGGCCACATCCGAGCTCGGCACCATCGACAACAACCTGTTCGTCACCGGCCTCGGCGTCTACATCGACCAGCCCAATGCCGGCCTCGCCCCGGTCAACCTGAATGCCAAGAACACCTATCTCGGCGTCTACGCGACCAACACCTTCGACATCACCTCGCAGCTCGCCTTGACCGCCGGCGGCCGTTTCAACTGGGCGCAGATCAACCTGCGCGACCAGACCGGCTTCGCGCCGCTGCTGAACAGCAACAACAATTTCCAGCGCTTCAACCCGGTGATCGGCCTGACCTACAAGATCACGCCTGACATGACCGCCTATGCCGGATACTCCGAAGCCAACCGCGCGCCGACGCCGCTCGAGCTCGGCTGCTCCGATCCGGCCAATCCCTGCCTGATCGACAACTTCCTGATCGCCGATCCGCCGCTCAAGCAGGTGGTGTCGCGCACCGTCGAAGGCGGCCTGCGCGGCGAGATTTCCGGCGGCCGCTCGGCCTACGCCGCCGATCTGCCGGCCTACCGCAAGGCCCCGATCAAATCGGCGGTCGATGATGGCTGGCGGCTGCGCTGGGGCCTCAGCCTGTTTCGTACCGAGAATTCCGACGACATCATCCAAGTCGTCGACCCGGCCAACCCGGTGCGCGGCTATTTCAAGAACGCCGGCACCACGCTGCGCCAGGGTGTCGAGGCCAAGCTCGACCTGGCCTGGAACCGGTGGACCGCCTACGCCAACTACACCTTCATCGACGCCACCTTCCGCAGCGCCTTCGACGTCAACGATCCGTTCCTGCGGGTGCCGGTCGGCGTCGTCTCCGGCAACCACATTCCCGGCATTCCGGCGCACCGCCTGAAGCTCGGCGCAGAATATGCCGTGACCGACGCCTGGAAGGTCGGGGCGAGCGTCAACTATGTCGGCAGCCAGTACCTGCTGCACGACGACACCAACGTCTACCCGAAGGTCCCGGCCTATTGGGTCGTGAACGTCAACACATCTTATCAGGTGACCAAGAACGTCGAGGTGTTCGGCCTGATCCAGAACCTGTTCAATCAGCGCTATTACTCGGCAGGTACCGTGTTCGACCCCGCCGGCTTCAACACCGCCGGTGGCGGAACGGCGTTCGCGCTGAACGATCCGCGTAGCATGGTTCCGGGGATGCCGCTCGCGGCCTATGCCGGCATCCGGGCGAAGTTCTGAGCTTCGCATCCTGACGACCATAGGCGCATCCGCGCCGCGCCACGGCAGCCCCCACCGTGGCAGGAAGGCCGGGAGAAATCCCGGCCTTCTTGTTGCTTGACTAAAAGCGTGACGTGTCTCCGCTGCCGTAGGGTGGGCAAAGGCGCGTGTGCGATACTGCATGTCACGAGCTCAACTCCACCGCGCGCCGTGCCCACCATTCCTTCCGCTTGCGCGGATGCACGGCGGGCACGTGACCGCCCTGCGGGCAGCTGCTTTGCTCACCCTACGCAACCGGTATGAATCGTCGATGAGTCTGCTCACGATGGATTTTGGGCAATTATCCCGCTGACCTCGTGAACGAGATCGCTGTGCGCCTGTGGAATTTACGAAGCATCGCGATTAGTTGCTGACGGCTTCCGCCAACTACGAACTTCCGCCACAGAACCCGACCAGCTATTGCGCATCGTATCGAGCAGCGAGGTGGTGCACATGAGCCGTAGATCTTCAAGCCTTGTATCGATCATCGCGTCATCGATGGATGCCGTTCACCGGCCCCACGTGCCTCCTTGGATACGAGCGACAATCTCTGTCGTGCTTCTCGCTGGCAGTCTGGGGGCGCATTCTCTGCTGCTTGGCGATGCGGCGGCGCGCGATCTCGATGGGCGTTACGCCAATTCTCCGCTCAAGGGCTGGTTCGAGAGTTTGCGTTCGGGCAAGGGGCCGTGCTGCTCGGATGCGGATGGCACCGCGCTCTCGGACACGGATTGGGACACGAAGGATGGCCGCTACCGTGTTCGCATTGAAGGCCAATGGTGGGTCGTTCCGGAGGAGGCCGTGGTGACCGAGCCCAATCGCGCCGGCCGGACGATGGTATGGCCCGTGTATTATCGCGAGCTGAATACGGGCCTGCGCATCGATGTGCGGTGCTTCCTGCCCGGCAGCATGATGTAGGTGGGGATGTGCCGGATCGCAGAAGCGCAGGGTGGGCAAAGGCGCGAAGCGAGATGTTGCGACAGGCGCGGCCTCTCGTGCGCCGTGCCCACCGCTCCCTCCGCTCTCGCGGAGGCATGGTGGGCACGCGGCCGCCCTGCGAGCGGCTGCTGTGCCAACCCTACGTGATGGCGACTACTCCGCCGCTTGCGCCGCCTTCAGCGTCGGATAGTCGGTGTAGCCCTTCTCGCCGCCGCCATAGAGGGTGGCGCGGTCGAGCTCGTTGAGCGGCGCGCTGACCTTGAGCCGCTCGACCAGATCCGGGTTGGCGATGAACGGCCGGCCGAAGGCGATCAGGTCGGCCGCGTTGGCATCGAGCTGTTTGTTCGCGAGCGCGAGGTCATAGCCGTTGTTGGCGATGTAGGTGCCCTTGAAGCGCTTGCGCAGCGACGCGTAGTCGAACGGCGCAACGTCGCGCGGGCCGCCGGTCGCCCCCTCGATCACGTGGATGTAGACCAGATTCAGCGCCGCGAGCTGGTCGACGATGTAGTCGAACAGCGCCTGCGGATTGGAATCCGAGATGTCGTTGGCCGGCGTCACCGGAGATAGCCGAATGCCGGTCCTGTCGGCGCCGATCGCCTCCGACACGGCCTTGGCAACCTCGAGCATCAGCTTTGCGCGGTTCTCGATCGACCCGCCATAGGCGTCGGTGCGCTTGTTGGCGCCGTCCTTGGCGAACTGGTCGAGCAGATAGCCGTTGGCGCCATGGATCTCGACGCCGTCGAAGCCGGCCTCGATCGCATTCAGCGCTGCCTGCTTGAACGCCGCGACGATGCCGGGAATTTCCGCGAGCTCGAGCGCACGTGGCGTCGAGACGTCGGTGAACGCGCCGCCGACGAAGGTCTTGGTCTTGGCCGCGATCGCCGAGGGCGCGACCGGCGCACCGCCATTCGGCTGCAGCGAGACATGGGAGATACGGCCGACATGCCAGAGCTGGATGAAGATGCGCCCGCCCTTGGCATGCACCGCGTCGGTCACCTTGCGCCAGCCGGCGATCTGCTCCTTGGAGTAGATGCCAGGCGTGTCCTGGTAGCCCTGGCCCTGCTGCGAGACCTGGCTGGCCTCGGAGATCAGGAGGCCGGCGGAGGCGCGCTGGCTGTAATATTCGGCCGTCAGCGGACCCGGCGCGAGGCCGTCCACCGCGCGGTTGCGGGTCAACGGCGCCATCACGACGCGATTGGCGAGGGTGACCGGACCGAGCTGATATGGCGCGAACAGTTTGGATGCACTCATCGGGATCTTTCCAGGAGAGGGGAGGGGATCGTGGTCAGTTGTGCATTGCCGCGAACAGCGCAATGCCGCGAGGTATCCGTCCGGCGCAGACGTGCCGCGCGATGGAGCGGCCGCAACGGGCCATCCGTTGGATAGCCTGTCGCAATAGACGAAAGGGATCAGGCGACGCCCAGGAAGTCCCGCTTGCCGATTTCGACGCCGTTGTGGCGGAGGATGCCGTGGGCGATCGCGGCGTGGAAATAGAAGTTCGGAAACGAGACGCGGTTGACGAAGTCCTGCCCCTTCAGGGTCAGCGTGGTGTTGGGCCCGCTTGGAAAGGTGACGTCGCGGCTATCGGCCCCTTCGAACTGCGCCGGCTGGAACGTCTTCAGGTAATCGATGGTTCTGGCAAGCCGCTGGCGAAGCTCGGCGAACGTCGTCTCGGTGTCGGGCGTGCTCGGGACCTCGCTATGGGAAAGCCGCGCGCAGCCCTTGGCGGCGAAGTCGCAGGCGAGCTGGATCTGCTTGGAGAGCGGCAGCATGTCCGGATACAGCCGTGCGCCGAGCAGCACCTCGGGGGCGATCTTTTTGGCTTCGCAATGGGCCTCGGCCTTGCTGAGCAGGCCGGACAGGCTGCCGAGGATCTGGAGGTAGGCCGGCACGGTCGAATCGTAAAAGGACATGATGCTCTCTTTTGGCAGGAGACGTCGCGACGAAAGCGCGCGCCCTCGGAGATGGGGCGGCGTCCAAGAGAATGCAACTGCATCTTTCTGGTTTTTGCGGTCGCCGTGCATTCCAGTCGTTCACGCTGAGGTCACGGCGATTGTGGACGCGTCCCCTGGAGGATTTCCCCAAGCCGTGGCCGAAATGCCGGATCGAGGTCGTGGAGAACGACGAGCCTGGGTGGCCGAACAGGGTCAGGATGAAGATCGGCGCTACAAGCCAAATTGGGCTTCAATTGTCCGTCTGCTCGCGCTTTTGTCCTGAGCGATCATCTGGCCGTCCAATTCCAAGGTGATAAATTGGAATAGCGAAGAGCGGACGACACGGTCGCATGAAGTCGGACAATAAGTCATCTGCAATCGAGAGACGAGGAGCGCCGCGCGATGATGTCGGCTCACCTACCGTGTCGCTGTCGCTGAAGCCGGCGCCGCCTGCGCCCGCGGCGTGCCCCGCATGCGTACGAGCAGTTCCGCCGTCGGCCAGGAATCGGCCGGCAGCCCGAGCCGCAACTGCATCGTTTTGACCGCGATGCGGCTCTGCTGGCCGAGCACGCCGTCGACCTTGCCGACGTCGAAACCGGCCTTTACCAGGAGCTGCTGCAGCTCCTTGATCTCGTTGAACGGCAGTTGCGCGACTGGGCCGCTGGCTTTGCGCATCGGCGCCGCGCCGGCGATGCGGGTGGCGAGATAGGCCGCGGTGGTCGAATAGATTAGCGAATTGTTCCACTCGGTGTAGGCGGCGAAATTGGCATAGGCCAGGAACGCCGGGCCGTTGCGGCCCATCGGCAGCAGCACCGAGGCTTCGAGCGCATCGTTCGGCAGCGGTCGGCCGTCGGCATAGGTCACGCCGAGGCCGGCCCATTTGCTGCGCGGCGCCTTGACGGTGAGATCGGCCTGCTCCCACGGAAACGCCTGGGGCACGCGGATCTCCTCCAGCCACGGCTCGCCGCGGCGCCATTTCAGTCCGGTCGCGATGTAGTTCGCGGTCGAGCCGATCACGTCGGGCGCGCTGCGCAAGAGGTCGCGGCGGCCATCGCCGTCATAGTCGACGGCATAGGTGACGTAGTGGGTCGGCAGGAACTGCGTCTGACCGAGCTCGCCGGCCCATGAGCCGATCATCTCCTCCGGCGCGAGATCGCCGCGGTCGATGACCTTCAGCGCGGCGATGGTCTCATTCTGGAAGCGCTCGCTGCGGCGGCAATCATAGGCCAGCGACACCAGCGACGGCAGCACCGGCAAATTGCCCATGTTGGCGCCGAAATCGCTCTCCAGGCCCCAGAACGCGGCGATGACCGCCGGGGGCACGCCATACTCCTTCTCAGCGCGCGCGAACGCTGCCGCATGCATCCGGATGTGCTGCTGGCCGTTCTGCATCCGGTAGGGCGCGGCCATCCGGCCGGCGAACTCGGTGAACAGTTGGCCGAACACCCGCTGGCCGCGGTCGCGATTGACGATGCCCTGGTTGTAGGTGAGGTACGGCGAGGCGGCCGCGATCGCGCGCTGCGACACGCCTTCGGCAATGGCGCGTTGCTTCAGCTCGGCGAGAAACCGGTCGAAGCTCTGGCCGTTATGGCAGGCCGCGGCGCGCATCGATGGCGCCGGCTTCGGACGTGGTGCGGCCGCCTCCGGCGCCATTTGCGCCGCGGCGCTGACAACCAGCGTGAACGAGGTTGCGAGCGCGCTGAAGGTGACGCGCAAGGCAGTCGAAGAGCTTCGCATCCGGTCTCACCGATGGCTGTCAGGTCGTTGTCCAGCCATCGATATCCGATGCGGGGGGCGGGAGGGAAGGGGCAGGGGCGAACAGCGAATGGCGAATGGGAAACGGCAAGAACCCTATTCGCTACTCGCCCTTTCATCCCACCTTCGCCAGCGCCGCCTGGGCCTCGCTCTGGATCCGCTTGAGATGCTCGGCGTCGCGAAAACTCTCGGCATAGAGCTTGTTGACGTCCTCGGTGCCGGAGGGGCGCGCCGCGAACCAGCCGTAGTCGGTCTCGACCTTGATGCCGCCGAACGACTGGCCGTTGCCCGGAGCCTTCGTATGCACCATGCGAACGGGATCGCCGGCGAGCTCCTTCAGGTTCAGCATTTCCGGCGTCAGCGCCTTCAGCGCCGCCTTTGCCGGCGGGCTCGCCGGCACGTCGATGCGCTCATAGACCGGCGCGCCGAGCTCGGCCGTCAGCTCCTTGTAGAGCTCGCTCGGGTCACGGCCGCGCCTGGCCATGATCTCGGCCGCGAGCAGCCCGAGGATCAGGCCGTCCTTGTCGGTGGTCCACACCGTGCCGTCGCGCTTCAGGAACGAGGCGCCTGCGCTCTCCTCGCCGGCGAAGCCGAAGCTGCCGGAGCCGAGGCCCTCGACGAACCATTTGAAGCCGACGGGGGTTTCGACGAGCTTGCGGCCGAGCTTGCGCGCGACGCGGTCGATCATCGAGCTCGACACGATGGTCTTGCCGATCGCGGCATCGCTTCGCCAACCGGGCCGGTGAGCGAACAGGTAGGAGATCGCCGTCGCCAGATAGTGGTTGGGATTCATCAGCCCGCCCGAGCGGGTGACGATACCATGGCGGTCGGCGTCGGTGTCGTTGGCAAACGCGACGTCGAAGCGCTCGCGCATGCCGATCAGGCTCGCCATCGCGTAGGGCGAGGAGCAGTCCATGCGGATCTTGCCGTCCCAGTCCGCGGTCATGAAGCGGAAGGTGGGATCGACGACGTCGTTGACGATTTCAGCGTTGAGACCGTAGCGCTCGATGATCGGCGCCCAGTAGGCGATCGCCGCGCCGCCGAGCGGATCGATGCCGATCTTGATCCCGGCCGCCTTGACGGCGTCGAGATCGACGGTGTTGGCGAGATCGGCGACGTAGGGCGTGATGTAGTCGTAAGCGTGCAACGAGCCGCGCTGCTTGGCCTGGCTGTAGCTGATGCGCGATACGCCATCGAGGTCGTTGGCCAGATACACATTGGCCTGCCGCTCGATCTCGGCCGTCGCGTCGGTGTCGGCGGGGCCGCCATGCGGCGGATTGTATTTGTAGCCGCCATCCTCCGGCGGATTGTGCGACGGCGTGATGACGACGCCGTCGGCGAGATGCGCCGTGCGGCCCTTGTTGTAGGAGATGATGGCGTGCGAGATCACCGGCGTCGGCGTGTAGCCGCCGTCCTTGTCGACCATCACCTCGACGCCATTGGCGCCGAACACTTCGAGCGCGCTGGCAAGCGCCGGCTCGGCCAGCGCGTGGGTGTCGATGCCGACGAAGAGGGGGCCGTCGAGGCCCTGCTGGCGGCGGTAGTCGCAGAGCGCCTGGCTGGTGGCGAGAATGTGGTTCTCGTTGAAGCCGGTCTTCAACGACGAGCCGCGATGCCCCGACGTGCCGAAAGCGACGCGCTGGGTCGGCTCGTGCGGGTCGGGCTTCAGCGCATAATAGGCCGTGATCAGCCGCGGAATGTTGGCGAGCGCGGCATTGGCGATCGGCTTGCCGGCTGCGGGGTCTGTCTTGGCCATGGAGCATCCTTCGCAAGTTCGAGAAACATCTGCGGCGGCGCTTCGTTCCGCCGCGGCGGGCGCAGGGAACGCGGGGCGTCGCGACGAACCTGCCGCAACATGGCGGCGCGCGGTGATCCGATCAACGGAATTCGTGCACGCCCCCCGCGGCGGCGTGAAGTCTATTTGATATCCGCTGAGGGAATGCCGGATTCTCGCGGCCGAGGCCGGCCAATGTCGCCGCCTTGTGCGCGCGACATTAACCACGCCTCACTGAGTCCGCGTGCCGGGACCGGCGCTTAAGCCTGAGTTTAACGGATGGCCGTTGAAATAGCAGGCCGGAGCAGAGGCGCGTCTCGTGCGCGGGAGAGTCGTCAGGAGCGGAAAAGTGAGAGCGCTTTGTCTCGGCGCGTTGGCCGTCGTTTCAACCTTGGCCCTGGCCGGCTGCAGCCACCAGGTGACGCCGCAGGTGGCCTCGCCTTGCGTCGATCTGAGCGGAAGGCCCTGCGTGGACGGTCCCGTCGCCGACCAGTCGCCGCAATCATTGGAGCCTGCCGACACGATCCACAAGCCTGCAGCCGCGGTCGCGCGCCGCGCGACTCTGCAGCACAAGCACGCCCGCGCCGCAAAGCGCCGGGTCAAGTCGCCAATCGCCACCGCCAAGACGATTGAAAAGCCGATTGAAAAGGCGATTGACAAGCCGATCGAAAAGCCGCTCGCGGCGCCGGCGCGCACGCCGCGGCCCGATCCGGTCGCGCCGGCTGACGGCCCGCCCGCGCCGGTGATCAAGACCCCCTCCGTCACGACGGATATGCCGAATCCGGCCAAGGTCCAGAGCGACGTCATGGTGGCTGCGGTGACGGTGGCGGCCGAGCTGGCCGAGCGGATGACCGCGCTGCGTGTCCCAGAGGGGCCCGCCGACAGTCATCTCGTCGCGGTGCTGCTGGCGCGTCCCACCGTGCGCGGATTGGGCGATCTCAGCGGCAAGGTGATCGCGATCGACGAGCGCTACGCCAAGTCCAACGCGAAGATCACCGCGGCCATGAATGCGGCCGGTGCGACGGAGGTGCTGCTGCTGGAAGGGCAGGCCACCGCGATCACCCGGTTGAACAATGGCGAGGTGAGCGCGGCCGTGGTGGCCCTGGTCTCGCCGGAGGCCGCGGAGGCGTTTCCGAAGGTCGCGGGCTTTCGCCTGTTCTCTGTCGTCCTGAAGCCGTAGCTTCAGGACGCTTTGTCACAGGCCGGCTAGGTCGCGGCGGTGCTGCGCGACGGCCGCGGCAGCGCCGCGCCCTTCACGGCCGCGATTCCCCTGGGAAAGCCGCTGCGGTCGCTATAGAGGCGCTTGCGGCCGCGCCGCGGATCGTGCTGCCTCTTGACGTCCTGGGCGCACATGTAGTCCAGCGCCGTGATGCCTCCGACCATGACCAGCGCCGCCAGCACGCTGCCCGCGCGCGGATTGCTCGGCCTGAGCTCACCGGCCAGCGTCAGCATGTCCAGCCCGTCGCCGGCGACGCGGCTCAGCAGGCCGGCCCGCTTCTCCACCGACAGCGTGAGCACGCCGGCGAACAGCTCGCGCACGCCATAGGCCCGCACCAGTCCCTCGCGGCCCTCCATGCCGAGCGCATGCGTGACGCGGTGCGGCGCCAGCAGCTCCAGCGTGCCGAGCACGATGCTGAACCAGCCGAGCCCGCGGGCCAGACGATCGGCCGGCGTCAGCGAGCTGGGGCCGGTCGAGATGATCTTGGGGTCGCCCTTGGATCTCACGAGATTCGAGAAATGAAACATGCGATGCGATCCCTTATGGCTTCAGCACGACCTTGACGCAGCTGTCCTGCTTGTCGCGGAAGGCGCGGTACATCTCAGGTCCCTGCGCGAGCGGCACGGTGTGGGTGATGACGAAGGACGGGTCGATCTGGCCATCCTCGATGCGCTGCACGAGGTCGTCCGTCCAGCGGTTGACGTGGGTCTGGCCGGTGCGGATCGTCAGGCCCTTGTTCATCAGCGCGCCCATTGGCACCATGTCGGACAGCCCGCTGTAGACGCCGGGGATCGAGACGATGCCGCCGGGACGGCAGACATAGATGATCTCGCGCAGCACGTGCGGCCGGTCGTTCTCGAGCATGAACATCTGCTTGGCGCGATCGATCACGCTGTCGGGCTGCGCAAGGGTGACGTGGCTCTCGAAGCCGACGCAATCGATGCACTTCTCCGGGCCCTTGTTGTCGGTCAGCTCGTTCAGCCGCCCGACCACGCTCTCCTTGTCGAAATTGATGGGGATGGTGCCGCCGGCCTCGGCCATCGCCAGCCGCTCCGGAATGCGGTCGATCGCAATCACCTGGGAGGCGCCGAGCAGGATGGCGCTGCGGATCGCCATCTGTCCCACCGGGCCGCAGCCCCACACAGCGACCGTATCGTCCGGCTCGATGTCGCATTGCGCGGCTGCCTGCCATCCGGTCGGGAAGATGTCGCTGAGAAACAGCGCCTGCTCGTCCGTCATGCCGTCGGGAACCTTGATGTGCGTGGCGTCGGCGAACGGCACGCGCAGGTATTCGGCCTGGCCTCCCGGATAGCCGCCGGTGAGATGCGTGTAGCCGAACAGGCCCGCGGTGGTGTGTCCGAACACCTTCTCGGCGAGATGCTTGTTGCGGTTGGTGGTCTCACAAACCGAGAAATTGCCGCGCCGGCACTGCTCGCATTCGCCGCAGATGATGGTGAAGGGAACGACGATGCGGTCGCCCTTCTTGAGCTTGCCGTTGACGCCGGAACCGACCTCGACGACCTCGCCCATGGTCTCGTGGCCCATGATATCGCCGGGCATCATCGCCGGGATGTAGTTGTGGAACAGATGCAGGTCGGAGCCGCAGATCGCGCAGCTCGTCACCTTGATGATGGCATCCCGGTCATGCTCGATCTCGGGATCGCTGACGGTGTTGCAGCGAATGTCCTCTTTGCCATGCCAAACCAGCGCCTTCATACGGTCCTCCGGACAGAATGTTGCGGAGGCAAGTCGAAGGGCGCGGCGATGGTTGCTATCGAGCGCGGAATTTTCCGGAGTGGCGCGGCGTCCCGCGCTCGATGGCCGGCTCAGGCCTTCCGGGCGGCCTTCTTCGGCGCGGGCCTCGCAGGATCCCTCCTGGCAGCCTTGCCAGCCTGTTTGCCGCCTTGCGGCTTGGCCGCCGCACCGTCGGCCTTCTTCTCCGGCTGCTTGGTCTCCGGCTTCCTGGGCAGCTCCGCGGCGGCGGCCTGGCGCATCGCGCGAGCGTAGCTGTCGGCGACGTTGTCGGCGGAGATCAGGAGCCGTCGGGCAGCGGCATTGGCCTGCTCGACCGCCTCGCGGGCGAGCAGCTTGAAGCGCTCCTTGGCGTCCTTGTCCTTGGCCTTGACGGCCATGCCGTTGAAGCGGTCCTTGCGCTTCTTCGCCGCTGCCAGAATGGCCTTGTTCTGCTGCTTGGCCAGTTGCCGGATCACGGCATCAAGATCGGCATCCGCCATCGTCGTCCCCAACTCCCCCAGAGAATCAGCGCGCCCCGGCGCTGCAAACCGCGCGGACTATGCAATCGGTGCCGCCGCTTTGCAATCGGGGTACCAGAGGAGGGGTGCCGCGCCGATCAGGGGCGGCGGGCCGATGAGATCCGTCCGGCATTCGATGCCGGGGCCCGCCAAAAAAAAGCGTCCGCATGGCGGTCATGTCGCTCCGAGTGGTGCAACGGCACCGCAGAAAGGCCGCTTACGACAATCGGAAACGCAACGTAACCAATTCTCGGCAATTCCATCAATTCCAATGCAACGCTTGATCCGCAACATTCCCGGCAACATCACCGTGTTCGTTGGAGTGTGGCCGTGCTGGCCGGAAATAGATACCTCAGGCTATTGTCGCGGTTCCGTCGCGACCAGAGCGGCAACATCGCGATCATCTTCGCGCTTGCTTTGCTCCCGATCCTCGCCTTCGTCGGCTCGGCGATCGACTATTCGATGGCCGTGCGCGCCAAGGCGAAGCTGTCGGCTTCGATGGACGCCGCGATGCTGGCCGCGACCGGCTACACCGCCATGCGCGGCGCCGCGTCGGACGCCAAGACGGCGGCGACCAACATGTTCAACGGCCAGATGTCGGCGCACAATCTGGCGGCGGACTCGCTGAACATCGATATCAGCGATAGCGTCACCGCGCGGACCGTGACCGGCAGCGCCACCGTGGTGGTCAAGACGGCCTTCATGCACATGTTCGGCTACCCGACCATGACGGTCTCGGCCTCGTCGTCGGCTTCGGCCTCGTTCCCGACCTACATGGACTTTTACGTTCTGCTCGACAACTCGCCGTCGCAGGGTCTCGGCGCGACCACGGCCGACATGACGACGCTGCAGAATGCGACGTCCGACAAGTGCGCCTTCGCCTGCCACGACACCTATACGTCCAGCTCGAAGAAGACGCTGCAGACCAACAGTTATTATTCCATCGCCAAGAAGAAGGGCGTGACGATGCGCATCGACGTCGTCCGGAGCGCGACGCAGTCGCTCACGGACACGGCGACCGCCAGCCAGGTCGTCAGCAACCAGTACCGCATGGCGGTGTACAGCCTGGGCAGCGACTGCGGCTCGCTCGGCCTGACGACCATCGCCAGCCTGTCCTCGAGCATGTCCTCGGTGAAATCGTCGGTCGGTTCGCTCGACCTGATGACGATCCCCTACAGCGGCTACAACAACGACATGTGCAGCGATTTCGACGGTGCGATGTCCGCGATGAACGGCGTCATCCCGACCCAGGGCGATGGCTCGTCGACCAGCCCGCAGAAATGGCTGTTCTTCGTCTCCGATGGCGTCGCCGACTATTCCTATCCGACCACCTGCAGCAAGACAGTTCTCTCGGGCGGCCGCTGCCAGGAACCGCTGAACACGACGACCTGCGATGCGTTGAAGGCTCGTGGCATCAAGATCGCCGTGCTCTACACCACCTATCTCGCGATCACCAACAACAGCTGGTACACGACCTATATCGCGCCATGGCGGGATTCGATCAGCGGCATCATGAAATCGTGCGCCAGCCCGGGCTACTACTACGAGGTCGATTCGAGCGGCAGCATCGGCGCAGCGCTTACCGCGCTGTTCCAGCAGGCGATCGCATCGGCGCATCTGACCAAATAGGGCAGGTCGTCCAGGCGCTCATGCGGGAAGTGCGACGAGCTGCTCCAGCGTCGCGCCATCCCTGAGCACGGCCAGGATCTCACGGCGCGACAGGAAGCGGATCGCCTGCGTGAACGAGCCGGCCCCCGCGATCCGCGCTTTGGCGGTGGCGAGGTCGACGTCGATGTCGCCCGGCTCGCGACGCCGAGGCGGCGGCAGGGACGCAACGTGCTGGCGGCAGAGACCGGCGTTCTGGCGCAGTTCGACCAGCGCCGCCCGGCGATCCGGCCGCAGATTCTCCGCAAGCTGCTTGGCGCGGACCAGCACCGGCGGCGGAGCGCGATCCTCGGGCGTCGTGAACAGGCGCGCGCCGGTGCTGCGGCCGCCCGTGAGCAGACCGATCGGAATCGACAGCACGAGGCCGGCGATGACCGGCGACATCCAGGCCAGCAGGGGGACGGAGACAGCATAGGCGCTCGCCGCCATGACCAGGCCGCATACCGTCGGCAGCGCGAATTTGCGAAGGATCTCCTGCCGGCTCACGCCGCCGTCGCTGCGGCGCTGCACCTGCCAGCCGGCGTCGCGCCCCATCAGGATTTCGATCACGGCGATCGACTGGAAGATCATCATCGAAGGCGCGATCAGGGCCGCGAGCAGCGTTTCCGCCAGCACGGCGACGCAGAGGCGCAACCCGCCGCCAAAGCCTCGGCGTCGCGTCGGCGTGAACAACGTGACGAGGCAGGCGAGCAGCTTCGGCACCATGAGCAGGCCGAGCGTCGCCGCGAAGACCTGGGCGGCGAGCACCGGGTCCTGAGCCGGCCAGGTCGGAAACAGCGCAAAGCCCTTGGGGAAATATTCGGGCCTGACGAAGTTGGCCTGCAGCGAGATGAGGATGCCGAGCACGAGAAAGGCAAACCACAACGGCGCGGTGACATAGGCGCCGATGCCGATCAGCAGGTGCAGCCGCGACACCCAGTGCAGGCCGCGCGCCGGCAGCACGGCGAGATGCTGCAGATTGCCCTGGCACCAGCGCCGGTCGCGCGCGGCGTGATCGATCAGCGACGGCGGCACCTCCTCGAAGCTGCCGTCGAGATCGACCGTCATGTAGATTCCCCAGCCGGCGCGGCGCATCAGGGCGGCCTCGATGAAATCGTGGCTCAGGATATGTCCGCCGAACGGCTTGCGCCCGGGGAGCTCGGGCAGCGCCGCGTCTTGCGCGAAGGCCGCGACCCGGATGATCGCATTGTGGCCCCAGTAATTGCCTTCCGCGCCGTACCACCACGCATTGCCGGCCGCGATCATCGGGCCGTACAGCCGGCTCGCGAACTGCTGCAGCCGCGCGAACAGGCTGGTGCCGTTGACGATCACGGGCAGGGTCTGGATCAGCGCCGCCTGCGGCGCGTTCTCCATGGCATGGGCCAGCCGGACCACGGTCGCGCCGCTCATCAGGCTGTCGGCATCAAGAATGATCATATAGTCGTAGGCCGCGCCGAAGCGCTGCACCCAGTCGGCGATGTTGCCGGACTTGCGGGCGACATTGTCGGCCCGGTGGCGGTAGAACACCCGATCTGTGCCGCAGGATTGGCGCAGATCGACGAACGCAGCCTCTTCGCCGATCCAGATGTCGGGATCGGTGGTGTCGCTGAGCAGAAACCAGTCGAAGCGCTCGGCCTGTCCCGTCCCGGCGACCGATTCGATCATGGCGCGCAGCCGCACCATCACCGCGTCCGGATCCTCATTGTAGGTCGGCAGCAGCATGGCTGTGCGGCCGGACAAAGAGGGCAGGGGACCGTCGATGTCGATCGCGATCGTATCGCGCCGCCGCCCCAGCAGGGCGCAGAAGCCGGCCAGCGCGCAAACGAAGGCAAAGGCGATCCACGCGAGCAGGATCGAGAACAGCACGAGTACCATGCCTTCCAGCACGGTCACGCCACCGACCTCGACGACCTCGTACATCTTGTAGCAGCCCGCCAGCGTCAGCGCCGCGGTGCCGGCGAAGATGAGAGCGCGCCGGAATGCGATGCGGCCGCCGCTCGTGATGGCACGTCGGCCGGGCGCGGCATGATTGAGTGGCGACGGCACCATCGCGAGCGGCGCCTCGGCCGGGAGAAAGCTCGCGTCGCTAGCCTCATAGGTCGGACGCGGCTGCGCTGCGGTCATGGCGTCCATCGATAGACCCAGGTTTCGGATACGGGCTTGTCGTTGGCAACCAGTTCGGCCCTGAGCTCGACCGGCGCATCGCCGACCGCGCATTGGAAGCTGAGCCGCCAACCTTGCGTCTCCGGGTTCGGCTGCGCGACGATGTTCGTCACCTCGGATTTCGCCGCGCTGACCACGCCCTTGACGATGTTCGGATCGAGGCTCTTCAAGGCGTCGCCTTGGAGCTCGAGAACGAACAGCCGGCCTTCGCCGCGGGTGGCCACGCCAGTGCGCGTGAAGCGCGCCAGCGTATTCGGCTTCGGCACATCGGGCCCCCAATGCAGGCGATAGGTCATGTTGTGCTCGCCCTTGGCCGCGAGCGGCGTCTTCGGCCGCCAGAAGGCGGCGATGTTGTCGTGGATTTCCTGGTTGGTGGGGATCTCGAACAGCACCACCGCGCCGTCACCCCAGTCGCCGATCGGCTCGATCCACAGGCTCGGCCGCCGTTCGAAATGCGATTCGAGATCCTGATAGGCGGTGTATGTCCGTTCCCGCTGCATCAGGCCGAAGCCGCGCGGATTGAGGTCGTTGAACACGCTGACCTGCAGGTCGCGCGGATTGCTCAGGGGGCGCCACAACTGCTCGCCCTTGCCGTTGAACATCGCAAGCCCGTCGGAATCGTGCACGGCGGGGCGGAAATCGTCGACGTCGTTGCGGTCGTTGGGTCCGAAGAAGAACATGCTGGTCATCGGCGCCAGTCCGGCGTGAGCGATCTCGACGCGCGGATACAGCGATGCCTCGACGTCGAATACGGTGGTCTCGCCAGGGCGGATCGTGAACCGGTAGGAGCCCGTCGCGCTCTTGCTGTCGAGCAGCGCATGCACCACCATTGCGGTGGCGCCTTGCGTCGGCTTCTCCAGCCAGAACGCCTTGAACACCGGAAACTCCTCGCCCTTGGCCTCGCCGGTGTCGATCGAGAGCCCGCGCGCCGACAGTCCGTAAATCTCGCCCTTGGCGACGGCGCGAAAATAGCTCGCGCCGAGGAACACACAGACCTCGTCGTAGTAGTCCGGCCGGTTCATCGGCGCGTGGACGCGGAAGCCGGCAAAGCCGAGATCGGCCGCCGGGAAGGCCGGGACTTGCTGACCGAATGCAAAGTCCTCGGGTCGATAGGCCACGGGGCTGGCTTTGCCGTCCGCAACCTCATAGATCTCGACCCGGTCCTTGTAGATCGAGCCGCGATGGAAGAACTGCGCCTGGAACGGCAGGTTCTCACTGCGCCACAGCGCATGGTCCGGCAAGAACCGAATCGAGCGGTAGGCGTCGTAGTTCAGCTTCGCCAGCGCGTCCGGCAGCTTGTCATCCGGCGCAGCGTAGGGCTTGGCGGCGAGATTGCGCGCGAGGTCGCGCACATAGGCCGCATTGAACGGCTGCGCCGCAGGCGGCGCGGCTGATGCGCTCCGCGTCAAGGATGCGGCGACCGGGATCGCAGCCGCAGATTGAATGAACTGACGGCGATTCAACTTATTCTCGCTTTGCTGCATGGAACTGCGGAGCAACATTTCTGAAGGCGTCGGGTTCCATCGGAAGTCAACGAGAGGGGGCTGCTTTGGAGTCCCTTCCTGCTGAACGCGCCACCGGCGATCCCGCGCCACTGACCCTACTGACGCGGTCGCAAGTTCACTCGAGCGGGATCAGGATGAGGCTCTCGCCTCGATGCCGGACTCGCTGCGTAAGCTGCCGCGGGACGAAATCCCACTGGTTGGGTTCGACATTGTGGGTCTCGCGGCGCTCAGGGCAGTGTTGTCGTCGTCCGGTCCACGGCTTGAGACGTCGACTGGCGAACAAGTTGGAGTGCCGGTTGACGTGCAGGGACTCGACCGTCTGGTCGATGACATCGCTCACCGCAATCGCGGCCTCATCATGGTCATGGGTAAGGGCGGCGTCGGGAAGACGACGATTGCGGCTGCCATCGCTGTCGGCCTCGCGAGGCGCGGGCATGCCGTCCACCTCAGCACGACCGATCCAGCGGCCCACGTCACGGATGTCGTTGACGCCGCGAGCCCAGGGCTGACGGTGGACCGGATCGATCCTCGGCGCGAGACGGAGCGCTATGTCGCGAAAATACTAGCGAGCCGCGGCCGCGACCTGGATGAGCAGGGCAAGGCGCTCCTGCTTGAGGACCTGGCTTCGCCCTGCACGGAGGAAGTCGCCGTTTTCCATGCCTTCTCGCACGTGGTTGCGGAGGCTCGGAGCGCCTTTGTGGTGCTCGATACGGCGCCGACCGGTCATACCCTGCTCCTACTCGATGCGACCGGGGCCTATCATCGCCAGTTGACGAGCCAATTGGAGCCGGGCGGTGCCGGCCGGGTGATCACGCCGCTGATGCGGTTGCAGGATTCCACCTACACGCAGATCATCCTGGTGACCCTGCCGGAAACGACGCCCGTTTCGGAGGCCGCCGCTCTCCAGGAGGACCTGCGGCGCGCCGGCATCGAGCCGTTCGGTTGGGTGATCAACAAATGCCTCGCCGCCTCCGGAACTCGCGATCCCCTGCTGCGGGCGCGGATTGCCAGAGAGCGGATGCAGATCGCTCGTGTTCAGGACGGCTTGGCCAAGCGCGCTTTCATCATGGCGTGGCGAAGCAAGCCTCCCATCGGCATCGAGGAGCTGGAGACGTTATCGATGCCGAGTTCTTGATCACGTTCAGCTCGATCGCGATCTGGTCTCCCCCTATCGGGATCACGTCTTCATTGCCCGATCGCAGGATATGGCGAGATCAGGGGCCGAGTTTGTTGCGGTCGTTGCGACGCAGCGACGGCGAAAATCCCCGCCCGCCCGTCGGGCAAATCGGCCGCTCAGTTTTGTTGGATTCGCGGCGCGCGCTCTCCTCTCATGGCCTGTCGAGCTGTCAATTCTATGTGCGCCGATGGACTGATTTCGTCAGCCAGTTCAGCTGGATCACTCGTGTCCAGTCCCATCGGCAAAAATATTCTTGTTTCCATTTTTCAGAATTTGATGTTCACTCCGCTCGTCCCGCCTCGATCTGAGGGGCGTATCGCGGTCGTCACGAACGTGGGGTGCGGGATGCGATGGGCGTATCGAACCGCAGCGCGAGCGATCGTGCCGACGAACGGTTTGATGCGCACGATCAAGCCGTGTGGTCCTGATCTCCCGGTGCTGAGATCAAGTTCGCGCCGACGATGGCGCTGATGACAGGGGCAAGACAGCCGGTCCCTGGGGAGAGCACGGAGTAAGCCGTAAAGCCATCGCGCAGGGAAGGCCGGGATGTCCCAGCCGAACCTGTGGTTCCTGCCCCGTGCATTTCTTTCGCACGGGGGCCATGGGGGCGGCGAGCTCCCGGTCTTCCCTGCGCCCTCTGTATTCAAGGGGGCAAACGAACAGCAAAGCTCGGGCGCCGATGCGCCGCGAGAAGGTGATCTTATGTCTCTCCACGTCATTGCGAGGCGCCCTTGCGCCGAAGCAATCCAGGGCTCAGCGCGCGACTCTGGATTGCTTCGCTTCGCTCGCAATGACGCAGAGAGAGGAGCTGCAAACTCGGTGTCATTCCGGGGCGCGGCTCGCGCAAGCCCCGGAATGACGCGGAGGAGAGCGTTGGCTCTACAGCTCCCTTGCATTGCTGAACGCGAACGAGCTGACGCGCCGCGTCGTCTCATCCAGGATCAGCGTGCGCGTGATCGGCGGCTCGGCGCGCTGGGCGCAGTTTTCGCGTTCGCAGAGCCGGCAGTTGACGCCGATCGGAGTGCCCTCGGTTTTCTCCAGATCCATGCCGGCGGCGTAGACGAGGCGCGACGCATGCCTGATCTCGCAGCCGAGGCCAATGGCGAAGCGTGGCTGCGGCAGCGGATGCGGCGCGACCGGGCGGCGGACCATCTGGGCGATCGAGAAATAGCGCGAACCATCGGGCAGCTCGATGATCTGCTTGAGGAGGCGGTCGGGCGTGTCGAAGGTCGAATGCACGTTCCACAGCGGGCAGGTGCCGCCGAACTTGGAGAACGGGAAGGTACCCGACGAGAAGCGCTTGGAGACGTTGCCGGCATTGTCGACGCGCAGCATGAAGAACGGGATGCCGCGGGCGTTCGGGCGCGACAGGGTCGTGAGGCGGTGGCAGACCTGTTCGAAGCCGGTGTTGAAGCGCTGCGCCAGCACGTTGATGTCGTAGCTCAGCGCCTCCGCAGCAGTGAGGAACGGCGCATAGGGCATCATGACGGCGGCGGCGAAGTAGCTCGCGAGCGTCATGCGGTAGAGCCGGCGCGCGGTGTCGTCGATGGCGCCGGCGCGGCCGATGATGAGTTCGAACTGCGGCAGGCATTCGGCCATGCCGAGCTGCACCGCGAGCTGGAAGGTGCGTCCGGGCCCGTCGACCAGTTCGGAGATCAGGAGCTGGCGGCGATGGCGGTCGTAACGGCGCAAGGTCTCGCGCATGACGTCGACCGGCATGACCCGCGTCTGCACCGAATGCTTTTCGCGCAGACGGGCGGCGAGCGCCGCATAGAGCCCTTCGGCCGGCACGTCGAGCGCGTCGCGCAGGCTTTCGGCCTGCTGCTCGAGCTCGGCGAAATAGTTGCGGTTGGCTTCGATCAGGTCGCGCACCCGCTCGATCGGGTTGGCCTCGAAACGGGCGCCCTCGTTGCGGTCGGCCATCTGCGCCGCCACCAGCGTCTCGCCGCGGCGCGCCTCGGTGTAGGCCGCGTACAGCCGCTGCAGCGCGTGGGTGACGCCGGGGCAGAGCTCGGCGAGATCGCGCAGCTCCTGCTTGGGCAGCTCGATCTGGCGGAAAAGCGGATCGGAGAAGATCTCGTTGAGCTCGGCGAAGAAGCGGTCCTCGTCGGCGCTGGCGAGGTCGCGCAGGTCGAGGTCGTAGGTTTCGGCCAGCCGCAGCAGGATCTGGGCAGACACCGGGCGCTGGTTGCGCTCGATCAGGTTGACATAGCTCGGCGAGATGCCGAGGCCCTCGGCGAGCTGGGTCTGCGACAGCCCCAATTGCTGGCGGATGCGCCGGAAGCGCGGGCCGACGAACAGCTTCTTTCCGGATTCGCCGGGCATCTTGATCTCCTTGGGGGTAGCCAGCCCTGGATTGTGACAAATTTTACAAAATGACATTTATGACAAGTGATGATGTTACATGACATCACCATTCGAAAACAAGGGCTCTATACGAAACAGCCGGATTCGCGTTTATCTCCTCTCACGCAATTCGCAATGCACTGTCAAAGTTGTGACGGTTCAAGGAGAGTCTCATGAGCAGCAATTTCTGGGTGATCGGCGGCGAGTTCGGCTCGATGAATTTCCACAAGCTGGTGGAAGGCTCGGCCCAGGTGAAGGGTCCGTTCAAGTCGCGCAAGGAAGCCGAGGACTGCTGGCGCGAGGTGTCCGAGGAGAACCGCCACAAGGCTGGCGTCCGCTTCTCGATCGTCGAGGAGCCGCAGCGCGCTCCGGCGGCCTGACCGCCGATAAGGAATGCATTGCCGGGTATTTGAATAAGCTCGAGGAAGAGCCCAAGGACGGGGCGGTCTCAGCCGGGTCATTCCGGAGGGGGCCGCCCACGTCCGTTTGTGGTTACGACGGCGTGCTTATAACCCATTGAAGATGAAAGGGGATTGCAGAATACTGGGTTACTGCTAGGTTAACACGGTGGGAACCTGGCGAAACCAGGGCCGAACCGTGAAAGCGTGAGCGATGTCCGAGGCCGCCGATAGCAGCACAGACTCCCGCCCCGTGCGCCTGCGCGAAGCGCTGCGCCAGGCCCGGATCGAGGCCGCAGACCGAACAGGCGTGGTGGTCGACCTGCGCGACGCCGAGGTGGCGCGGCTGGAGATCCTCAACGATGCGCTCGACCCGCTGTTCGCGGAGATCCCGAGTCAGCTCGATCTGTTCGATCGCGGCATCAGCCAGGGTGAGACGCCGCGGCTGTGGATCGACGTCGTCGCCCATGTCGTGATGGGACGCGACAAGCGGCAGTACCGCTTTGTGCAGGACACCCGCAACGGCCGCATCGTGCTCGCCGAGTCGCACGACATCGCTGCGATCGTGAAAGCCGTCACCGACTACGTCGCCCGCCGCATGGTCGAGCGCGAGCGCGCCTTCAGCGTCGCGCGGGCTCAGGCGAGGACGATCGCCGAGGCGCCGCGCCGGCGCGGTGGGATCTGGCCGTTCGTGCTCGGCTTCGTGCTCGGCGCGCTGTCGCTGTTCGGGGTCGCATTCTATGCGAGCCTGCAGCAGATCTGACGGCCTGGCCGCGACTCAAAGCAGGCGGACCTCGCGGATCTCGCGCACGCGCAGCGCCTCGTTGACCGCGCGCACGGTCATGTCGCAGCGCCAGTGATTGCCGTCGCTGCTGATGGCAAACATGTTGTAGGCCGCGGCCGGATAGTGGCCATGTGCGATCGAGGAGGCCGAGGGCACGCCGACGACCGGGATCTTGCGCTCCGGGCCGTCGATCCAGATCGTCGAATGCACGTGGTCGTGGCCGTGCAGGATCAGCTCGACGCCGTGGCGGGCGAGCAGGCCGACCAGCTTCCCGGCGTCGGTCAGCCGCTTCATCCGGTGGGTCGAGCGCAGCGGATGATGCACCAGCAGCACGCGGAACAGCTGCTCGTGCGCCAGCGATTCGAGCATCTGCTCCAGCGCGGAGAGCTGTGCGCGGCCGAGCCGTCCCGTCGCCATGAACGGCGCCGAAGGCACGGCAGAGGACAGGCTGATCAGCGCGAGCGGCCCGCGTCGGCGCAGCGACGGAAACGTGGCCGGTCCCTCGGCATCGCCGCCGAAATAGTCGGCAAAGCTCTCGGCGAAGCGCAGCCGGGTCGAGCGCACATAGGCGTCGTGATTGCCGGGAATCGCGGTGACCCTGTCCGGCGGCCCCACCGTCCGGAGCCAGGCCTGGGCGATGGGGAATTCGGATTCCAGCGCGAAATTGACCAGATCGCCGGTGACGGCGATCTGGTCCGGCATCTGCGTGTGCAGGTCGGAGATCAGCAGATCGAGGATGTCGCGGCGATGGTACTTGTAGCGATTGCGCGTCCAGTTGAGATAGCCGAGCGCGCGCTTGCCGGCGAGCTCCGACAGGCGCGGCTTGTGCTGTGGCGCGAGATGCGGGTCGGACAGATGGGCGAGCGTGAAGGCAGCCATTATGCCCCTCGGTGCCGATGGCGGATGCAAGCGCGCCCAGATGTCATCTCGTGCTATCCCTCGTGGTGCCCGGCTCTCATGACAAGCCCTGCCAGCGAGCGCAAGAACAACCAGGACGACGACAGCGATGACGACATATCTGAGCCGGCTGCGGATCCGGCTCGAGCCCGCGCTCCGGCGCGGCTTCCACCTCTATTGGCGCTTCGCCCGCGGCATGACGCTCGGCGTCCGCGGCGTGGTGCTGGATGCCGAGAACCGCGTGTTCCTGGTCCGGCACGGCTATGTCTCGGGTTGGCACCTGCCGGGCGGCGGCGTCGAGGTCGGCGAGACGTTCATCGAGGCACTGACGCGGGAGCTGTTCGAGGAGGGCCGGATCGCGCTCGAAGGCGAGCCGGAGCTGCACGGCATCTTCCTCAACGGCCACGTCTCGCCGCGCGACCACGTCGCCGTCTTCGTTATCAAAAGGTTCACGCAGGACCGGCCGCCGGAGCCGAACCTCGAGATCGTGGAGACCGGCTTCTTCGCCCGCGACGCGCTGCCGGAGGGAACCACGCTCGGCACGCTGTCCCGCCTGCGCGAGGTGCTAGACGGCGTTAAGATCATTCCCACCTGGCGGCCGGAACAGCACGTTGCCGCCGGATCATTATGAATTTCTGCACCGAATGAGGGCAGTCTCCCGTCCCGTGGGAGAGGGGTCGATGATATCACCTTCGATGCGGATCGCCGTGCTGGTGCCCTGCTACAATGAGGAGGCCGCGGTCGCCACCGTGGTCCGCGATTTCAAGCAGGCGCTGCCGACGGCCACCGTCTACGTCTATGACAACAATTCCAAGGACCGCACCATCGAGGTCGCGCGCGCGGCCGGCGCCGAGGTGCGCTCTGAGCGGCGGCAGGGCAAGGGTCACGTCGTCCGGCGCATGTTCGCCGATGTCGATGCTGACATCTACGTGCTGGTCGATGGTGACGCGACCTATGACGCGCCGAGCGCGCCCGGCATGGTTGCGCGTCTCGTGAGCGAGCGGCTCGACATGGTGGTGGGTCTGCGCGTCGACCAGGAGCAGGCCGCCTACCGCATGGGCCATCGCACCGGCAACTGGATGCTGACGAGCTTCCTCGCCGAGGTGTTCGGCCAGGCCTTCAAGGACATCCTGTCCGGCTACCGCGTATTCTCGCGCCGTTTCGTCAAATCCTTCCCGGTGCTCTCCGACGGCTTCGAGATCGAGACCGAGCTGACCGTGCATGCGCTGGAGCTGGCGCTGCCGGTCGCTGAGCTCGCGACGCCATACTACGCGCGGCCCGAAGGGTCCGTCTCCAAGCTAAACACCTGGCGCGACGGCTTCCGCATCCTCGGCACGATCCTGAAGCTCTATCGTTCGGAAAAGCCGCTGCGCTTCTTCAGCGCGATCGGCATCTTCCTCGCGCTGGTCTCGATCGGCTTCGCGATTCCCATCTTCGTCACCTATATCGAGACTGGACTGGTGCCGCGGCTGCCGACCGCCGTGTTGTCGATGGGCCTGATGATCATGGCGTTGCTGTCGGCCTCGTCGGGCCTGGTGCTCGACACCGTCACCCGCGGCCGCCGCGAGATGAAGCTGCTGGCCTACCTGTCACACGCCCCGATCGAGGGCTGATGCAGGCGGAAGCTTGTGTCCGTCCGCCGTTCCGGTCATGGTTCGGGCGTCAATGTCCTGAACGAGAACACCGCCTCCATGCCCATCCTCAACAGCATCGCCGCGCTCGCCGACGACATGGCCGCCTGGCGCCATGATTTCCATGAACATCCGGAGTTGATGTACGAGGTGCACCGCACCGCCGGCATCGTCGCCGAGCGCTTGCGCGAATTCGGTTGTGACGAGGTGGTGACGGGCATCGGGCGCACCGGCGTGGTCGGTGTCATCCGCGGCCGTCGGACCAGTTCAGGTCGCACCATCGGCCTGCGCGCCGACATGGACGCGCTGCCGATCGAGGAAGCCTCGGGCGTGCCCTATGCGTCGAAGACGCCGGGCCTGATGCATGCCTGCGGCCATGACGGCCATACCGCGATGCTGCTGGGTGCCGCCAAGCATCTCGCCGACACGCGCAATTTCGACGGCACCGCGATCGTGATCTTCCAGCCCGCCGAGGAGGGCGGCGCCGGCGGCAAGGCGATGGTCGACGATGGATTGATGACCCGCTGGGGCATCCAGGAGGTCTACGGTCTGCACAATGCGCCGGGCGTGCCCGAAGGCGTGTTCGCGCTGCGGCCGGGTCCGATGCTGGCATCATCGGACCAGCTCGAGATCACCGTCCGCGGCAAGGGCGGTCATGCCGGCGCCGGCGTTCACAAGGCGGTCGACAGCGTGCTGATCGCCGCGCACATCATCACGGCGCTGCAGTCGATCGTGTCGCGCAACGTCGATCCGATCAAGTCGGCGGTCATCTCGATCTGCGTCGTCGAGGCCGGCAAGGCGATGAACGTCATTCCGGAGACCGTCGAATTGAAGGGCACCGTGCGCACGCTCGATCCCGAGGTGCAGGACCTGGTGGAGCGCCGCATTGCCGAGGTCGCCGACGGCATCGCCCGCACCTATGGCGGTGAGGCGACGACGAAATACACGCGGCTCTACCCGATCACGATGAACCATGCGCGCGAGACCGGCGTCGCCGCTGACGTCGCTCGCGACGTTGTCGGCGCGGAGCGGGTGGTCGACAATGCGCCGCCGCTGATGGGGGCCGAGGATTTCGCCTTCATGCTGCAGGCCCGTCCCGGCGCCTTCGTCTTCCTCGGCATGGGCGACGGCAAGGATTGCCACCACCCGGCCTATCGCTTCAACGACAACATTCTCGGCCACGGCGCGTCCTATTGGGTGCGGCTGGTCGAGAAGACGATGCCGGCCGATTGATGCCGGCGGCGTGGCGCTAGCTGCGAGCGGTCGCCTGCAATGACCGTTGGCGCCACTGCCGCGGGCTGCAGCCGCTCCAGCGCGAGAACGCACGGGAGAATGCGGACGCCTCGGAATAGCCGAGCAGGAAGGCGACGTCGCCGAGCGGCAGATGCGCTTGGCGCAGATAGTGGCGGGCGAGGTCGAGCCGCGTCACCTCGACGAGGTCGGAGAAGGTGGCGCCGAACTCGGCAAGCCGGCGCTGCAACGTCCACGACGTGGTCGACAGCGCCTCGGCGACCTCCTCGAGATGAAGCGCGCCGGCCGACAACCGCCGCCGGATTTCGCCACGGACCAGATCGAGGAACGCGGGCGTGCCGCAGGAGCCGGCGACACCGGCAAGATCTGTCGTCAGCCGCTGCAGGCGAGACAGATTGGCCTGGGGCATGGCGCGGTCCAGGCCGCGGTCGCGAAACACCAGCGCATTCGTGCCTTGTGACCAGCCGACGTCGGCATCGAAGGCTGCCTCATGATCGCGCCAGGCAGCCGGCCGGGCATGTTCGAACAGCACCATGTCGGGCGCCCAGCCCGATGGCAGGCAGGCGCGGAAGACGTTCGCGAACATGCCCATGGTCAATTCGGCGTCCTGCCGGCGATCGACGATCGAGCCGTCGAGAATGCGATATTCCAGCCGGAGCAAACCGTCATGGCGCGTGAGACGGGTTTCGGTCGCCTGCTGATGCCAGGGAAACCACAGCGCAAGATGCTCGATCGCAGAGCCCAGCGTCGGCGCCGCGAGTGCGATCTCGCCGATCAGGCCGAGCATCTGCGGCTGGTAGCGCTGGCCGAACCACAGTCCGAAATTGTCGTTACCGGTCTCCTGCGCGGCATCTTCCATCATCGCGACGTAGTCGGCGAGGTCGAGCGCGCGGCGGGTCTGGCCGAGGCATTCGGCATCGATGCCCACCCGTTCGAACACCGCCTCGGGGCGGCCTCCCGTCAGGGCGATGAAATCGGCGACACCGGTCGCAGCAGCGGCCAGAATGTTCCGGCTGCGGTCGCGCGGATGCTGGTGTTCGGCTGCGGGAGGCTGTGCCATGAAATCCTCGCCTTTGAGGACGTACGCCGTCGGTTGACACCTCGTAGTTATGCAAGTCACGTGCCTGCCGAAGCGGGCTATCGATAGAGCCCCCCGCGCAGGGACGCGGAGGGCTTGCCTTGATCCTGGATCTCGCGAGTCCTCGCGGATCAGTCGGCCATGGCGCGGGCCTCGGTCAAGGCGATGTCGAGCAGGTTGTCACTCGCCGCGTTGCCGCGCTTGCCGGCCGTCAGACGATAGAGCAGCAGACCGACGGCGAACAGCACCACGAAGGCCGCGAACACCTGCAGGTTGAACCAAATCATCGTGAGCAGCGAGAGCGTCGCACACACCAGCGCCACGGCCGGAAGCACGGGATAGAGCGGCGCCTTGAACGGCCTGATGAGGTTGGGCTCGGTGGCGCGCAGGCGGAACAGCGCGGCCATGCTCATGATGTACATCACGAGCGCGCCGAACACGCTCATGGTGACGATGTTCGCCGTCAGCGTCTGCCCGGCGAACTGGATGAGCTCGTCGGAGTAGATCGCGGCGATGCCGATCACGCCGCCGGCCAAGATCGCCCAATGCGGCGTGCGGCAGGTCGGGTGCAGCGCGGCGAGCTTGGCCGGCAGGAAGCCGGCGCGCGACAGCGCGAAGATCTGCCGCGAGTAGCCCATGATGATGCCGTGGAACGAGGCGATCAGTCCGAACAGGCCGATCCACACCAGCATGTGCAGCCAGCCGGAGTTTTCGCCGACCACGATCTTCATCGCCTGCGGCAGCGGATCGTTGATGTTGGCGAGCTTCGACCAGTCGCCGACGCCGCCGGCCATGATCATGGTGCCGAAGGCGAGCACGACGAGCGTCAGAATCCCGGCGATGTAGGCGAGCGGAATCGTCTTGGTCGGATTCTTGGTCTCCTCCGCGGCCATGGCCGCACCTTCGATCGCCAGGAAGAACCAGATTGCGAAGGGGATCGCCGCGACGATGCCGCCGATGCTCGTCAGCGAGAACGAATTCTCACCGGCCCAGCCGTTGGCGGCGAAGTTGGCGAAGGAGAAACCGGGCGACACGACGCCCATGAACACCAGGAGCTCGGCAATCGCCAGGATCGTGACGAACAGCTCGAACGTCGCGGCGATCGATACGCCGGCGATGTTGAGGGCCATGAACACCAGATAGGCGCCGAGCGCGGCGGTCTTGGGCGACAGCGCCGGAAACTGGACGTTGAGATAGGCGCCGATGGCGAGCGCGATGGCAGGCGGAGCGAACACGAACTCGATCAGCGTCGCGAAGCCGGCGACGAAGCCGCCGAGCGGGCCGAAGGCACGGTAGGAATAGGCGAACGGTCCGCCGGCATGCGGGATCGCGGTGGTGAGCTCGGTGAAGGAGAAGATGAAGGTCGTATACATCACCGCGATGAAGATCGTGGTGACGAGGAAGCCGAGCGTGCCGGCCTTGTCCCAGCCATAGCTCCAGCCGAAATATTCGCCGGAGATCACCAGCCCGACCGCGATGCCCCACAGATGGAGTCCGGTCAGGCTCTTCGAAAGGGTCGGTTTGGCCTCGTCACTCATGTCCAGTCGCTCCTGTCTGCTTGTGATGGGTGATTTGGGATGACGATGTGGTCGTCTCGATCGCGGCATCCGGCGCCGCCTCCTTGAGGCCGATGCCGGTGACGCCGATCCGCAGCGCCTCGCGCACCAGCCAGGCCAGCTTGTCGGCGGCGCGCTCGGCCGAGAGCCCGTGGTCGTGAATGTTGGAAATGCAGTTGCGGGCGCTGTCGCGCAGGCCCGGGGCCGGGTGCAGCGTCAGATACACTCCGAGGGAGTCCGCGGCCGACAGACCCGGACGCTCGCCGATCAGGACCGCGACCAGCCGTGCGCGCATCGCGGCGCCGACATCGTCACCCAGCGCCACGCGCGCCTGCGAAGCCAGCACGATCGGGCCGATGGACAGGCCCGTCAGACGCGCCTCGGTGGCGATCACGACAGCGGCGGCATGGTTTTCGACGGCATCCGCCGACAGCCCGTCGGCAATGATGAAGACGAGATCGTACGGACCGGATGTCAGCCTGTCGGCTTCCTCCGCGGCGAGGCGGCGCCCGAGGTCGGGCCGGCGCAGATAGCTGGCGCGGTCCGGTGCTGCACTCGCGACCTCGATCACCTCCCGCGGCGCGAGCGCGTCGGCGATGCCGTCGAAATTGACCTTGCCCCATACGGCATCGCGCGCGAGCGCATGCGCCATCTGGAATTCCAGCTTCGCGGCCGTCGGAAGCCCGTCGCCGGCGCGGCCGAGTGCGACGCGGGCGCGCGTCATCCCGCGCAGCAGGTCGAACGGATCGCCCCTCATGCCCGCGCTCCCTGGCCGATCAGCCGGACTACGGAAGGCGCGCTGCCCGGCAATGGCGGCACGCGGCCGCTTTGGTCGAGCAGGCCCATCCGCGCCAGCCAGGCCTCGAACTCCGGCGCCGGGCGGCGGCCGAGCAGATGCCGCAGCCGCATCACGTCGTGATGCGACAGGCTCTGATAGTTGAGCATGATGTCGTCGGCGCCCGGCACGGCGATCAGGAAGTTGACGTTGGCCGCCGCGAGCAGCAGCGCCAGATCGTCCATGTCGTCCTGATCGGCCTCGGCGTGGTTGGTGTAGCAGACATCGCAGCCCATGGGCACGCCGAGCAGCTTGGCGCAGAAATGATCCTCCAGCCCGGCGCGGATGATCTCCTTCGCGTCGTAGAGATATTCGGGACCGATGAAGCCGACCACGGTGTTGACCAGCAGCGGTGAAAACACGCGCGCGACGGCATAGGCGCGGGCCTCGACGGTCTGCTGATCGAGGCCGTGATGGGCGTCGGCCGACAGCGCCGCGCCCTGGCCGGTCTCGAAATACATGACGTTGTTGCCGACCGTGCCGCGCTTCAGCGACAAGGCTGCGTCCTGCGCCTCGGCGAGCAGCTTCAGGGTCACGCCGAAGCCGGCATTGGCAGCCTCGGTGCCGGCGATCGACTGGAAGACGAGGTCGAGCGGCGCGCCTTTCTCGATCGCCCGGATCGAGGTCGTGACGTGGCTCAGCACGCAGGACTGCGTCGGCACCTCGAATTTGAGCCTGAGATCATCGAGCATCGTGAGCAGGCGGATGCAGGCCTCGACATTGTCGGTCGCGGGATTGATGCCGATCACCGCATCGCCCATGCCGAACAGCAGGCCATCGAGCGTGCCTGCGGCGATCGCCTGGGGATCGTCGGTCGGATCATTCGGCTGCAGCCGCGACGACAGCCGCCCCTCCAGGCCGATGGTGGAGCGGAAGCGGGTCACGACCCGGCATTTGGCCGCGACGGCGACGAGATCGCCATTGCCGCAGAGCTTGGAGACCGCGGCCACCATCTCCGGCGTCAGGCCCGGCGCGAGGGCGGCCAGCCGGTTGGCATCCGCCTCCCAGGACATCAGCCATTCGCGCAATTCTCCGACGGTCAGCGACGCGACGGGCGCGAATGCGGCGGCATCGTGGCTGTCGAGGATGAGGCGCGTGACCTCGTCGCTCTCGTAGGGAATCAGCGGCTCGTCGAGGAAACGCCGCAGCGGCACGTCGGCGAGCGCCATCCGCGCCGCCACCCGCCGCGCGGCGCTGTCGGCTGCTATGCCAGCCAGCTCATCGCCAGAGCGGCGCGGCGAGGCGCAGGCCAGCAGCGTCTTGAGATCGTCGAACACATGAGTTTCGCCGCGATGGCGCGACCGGAACGCACCCGTCATCTTCGACCTGCCGCTCGTGCTGCGTCAGAGCGGTCCAAGCGGCCGCGATGGCGACCACAACGCTCATGAGCTGGGACAGGTTAAGCGAGGGCGGCTCCGGAAACTTGACATCTTAGCACAATCTTCGGTCACGCCGCGCGAATGCTCAGAAAACTGGCATCGGTGACCCTCGGGGGCGGGCGAATGCTGTCAACACGTGGACGGCCCGCCATGGACCGCGCCGCTCCAGAATGCTATCTCGCCACCCCACATGAGTGACCTGTCCATTACGATCTCCGCCGAAAAGCCGGGCGACGCGCAGGCGATCGAGCGGCTGCATGAGCGCACCTTCGGCCCCGGCCGCTTCGTGCTGAGCGCCTACCGCTTGCGCGAGCATGTCGATCATCTGCTCGCGCTGTCGTTCACCGCCCATATCGGCACTTTGCTGGTCGGCTCGGTGCGGCAACTGCCGATCTGCGTCGGCGACACCAAGGCGCTGATGCTCGGGCCGCTGACGGTCGAGCCGCCGTTCCGCAAGCACGGCATCGGCCGCATGCTGATGGAGCGCTCGGTCGTGGACGCGCGGGCGCAGGGCCACCGCTTGATACTGCTGGTGGGTGACGCGGCCTACTACGCGCGCGTCGGCTTCAAGCCGGTGCCGAAGGGCAGGGCGATCATGCCGGGACCGGTGGATTACAACCGGCTGCTGGTGAACGAACTGATCGAGGGCGCGTTCGAGGGCGTCGAGGGTGCGATCCGGCCCGATTGGGATTACGCGAAGTAATCTCGGTCTCTCCGTCATTGCGAGCGAAGCGAAGCAATCCAGAGTTCCGCCCACGTCTCTGGATTGCTTCGTCGCTTCGCTCCTCGCAATGACGAAGGAGGGGGCGCAGATTGGTCGCGTTCTGCGCCCTCCTCGAATCAGAATTTGAGGTTGGCAAAGATCCGCACGCCGATGCCGGGCAGCAGCACCTCGTCCTTGGTGTAGGACACCGAATTACGGATCTTCTCGTTGAGCAGATTGTTGCCGACGAGGCCGACCAGCATCTCGCGCGCGCCGAACATGTTCGCATCGAGTTTGGTCCGGTAGCTGACCTCCGCCTTGAGCAGGTTGTAGCCCGGCGTCGGAGTCTCCGCGATCGGCGCGATGTCGTTCTGCGCGAAGGCGTGCAGCAGGTTGATGCGGGTCAGCCAGTTGGCATCGCGCCAGAACAGGCCGCCGCCGACGCGCATCGGCGGAATCCGCGGCACGTTGGTGCCGTCCGCGAAGGTGGCGCGGACGACGTCGAACTGGTTCTCGATGCCCCAGATGCCGCTGCCGAGCGGAGCAACATCGAACTGGCTCTGGAACTCGAAGCCGCGGAACAGCGCGTTGCGCTGCGAGTAGACAGCCTGATTCAGCTCGGTGCCGGTGGTGCCGCAGGAGGCAAAATCGTCGCCGCACATCACGCCGGTCAGCCGGCGATAGATGAAGTTGCTGAACTGCGTGTAGTAGGCAGTGGCTTCGAAGCGGAACGGGCCGGTGGCCTTGCGCAGCCCGGCCTCGACGGTCTTGGCGGTCTCGATGGTCAGGTTCGGATTGCCGATGTCGAAGGTTGCGGTCGCATCATGGCCGCCGCGCGAGAAGAGCTCGGCTGGCTTCGGCGCGCGCTCGACATATTGCGCGGTCACGCTCGCCACCAGATCGCCCGGCAGGTTCTGCAACAGGCCGACGCTCGCGCTCTTCGGCGTGTATGACGGATTTCGGGCGATGTTGGCCTGCGGCGTGCCGTCCGGCAGATAGTCGACCGGGAAGTTCGGCGTGGAGCCGTTCAGCGCGATGTGCTCGATCCGGCCGGCGACCTGCGCCTTGGTTGAGGGCGAGAAGGCGAACTCGTTGAAGACATAGCCGGCGACGCGGTTGTTGGTGTTGGGGCCGAACAGGCCGTTGAACACCGAGCCGGGATTGTCGGGGCTCGGCGCATTCAGCTCCTGGTGCCCGGCCTGCACGCCATAGGCGGTCGTCAGGGTGGCGAAGCGCAGATTGACGGGCATCATCTGCATCTCGACGCGCGCTTCCTGCTCGCGATTGGTGAAGGTCTGGCGCACGCCATCGGTGGTCGGGTCGGTGACGGCTGCAAGGCCGAGCTCATTGTGCCGATAGTCTGTCGCGCCGGCCCAGAACCGGATCGCGTCGATTGCCGCGGAGTCCGGGCGATACTCGCCCTTCGCGGTGATCTTGGTCTGGTGCGCATCGATCCGGGTCCGGCTGTCGGCGCCGCCAATGCCGGGGATGTGGTAGAGCGCATCGGTCTGCGTGATCGCGGCGCCGACGAAGCCGCCTGAGAAGAAGTAGCTGCCGCCGATCGAGGCGCCATCGTTCTGCGCGGCGGAGTTCGGTTGCCGGCCGTTCACCGGGCGGGTCTGGTCGAACAGATAGGGATAGCCGGGAATGGAGTAGTCGCCGGTCTTGCGGCCGTAGGCATCGGCATGAAGCGCGAAATTGCCGCCGCCGGCATCGAGCAGCACGCCGCCCTCGACGCCGCGGTCGACCGAGCTGAACGAGGTGCGCGTTTCCACGGTAACGCAAGGCGCGCTGCCCGCGGCCGGAGCGCTCGCCGGCAGGCCATAGGTCTGGAACGGCGCGGTCGAACAGGTCGGCAGGGCCTGCGGAATGCGGTTGTTGGTGGCGCTGACGACGCCGCCGATCGAGGTCGAGCCGTAGCGTAGCGCCGCGGGGCCGCGGACCACCTCGATCTGGTCGCTGGTGAGCGGATCGATCGGGACGAAATGGTCCTCGCCGAGATCCGAGGCGCCGCCGCCGCCGAGGCCGTTCTCGACGATGCCGACGCGGTTGACGTCGAGGCCGCGAATGATCGGCCGGCTCGATGCGCCCGGCGCGAAGCTCGATCCGGTGATGCCGGGTTTCGAATTGAGAAGGTCGCCGAGCGTGGCGGCGCCGGAGCGGCGCAGTTCCTCGTTCGGCACCACGGTGACGGTCGCGAACTGGTCGGTGACGACAGGCAGCACGCCCTGTTGCGGCGGGGGCGGCGCGGTCTGTGCCTCGCGCGCGGGCGCCGGCGTGCGTGGGCCGCTCCGGGCCACGCGCGCTGTGGGATTGGGCCGCGGCACCACCGGCTTGCGGGCACGGATCGGGCTCGGTGCGGTCACTGTGACCTCGGGCAGTTCGGCCGCCGGCTTCGCAGGATCGTCAGCGCGCGCGGGCGCACCCAAAGCGCACAACATGGCTGCGGCACTGCAGCCCGACATCAAGGCTCTCGACAACATCTTTCACTTCCTGATCCTGATCAGGCGTCCCACGTCTTTCGTTGCCGGCGGGATGCGCCTGCCGTCGTCGTGCGACGGACCCATTCCTTCACGCGGCCGCCGTGCGCTCGCGCGCAGGGCAGCGTTTCGAGCGGCTCAGATCAGGCGGTGGGAGGAGCGCGCGGCTGGAAGGCGGTGTCGATGACGACAGCCGCGACAGTGGCGGTGATCGCATCGGGCAGACGGAATGCGACCGCTTCAGGAGGCGTCAGAACTGGCGCCGGTGACAGCAGGATCGACTGCGCCATCGCCATGACGGCGCAGATGGCACAGCCATCCGGCGACGGCTGTTGATCGGGATCTTGGTCAGCGGGAGAGGGACCAGTGTGCCGCTCGGCGATGGAGATGCCGCCGCCGTCCCGGGCTTGTCCGGCGAGGCAATGCACATGGCCGAACGCGAGCGCGAATTGCAGCACCAGCGCCAGCAGCGCTAGCCGCGAGACATCCTTGATGTTCGCGCGAAACCAGCTCATCGCCAGCTCTGGCTCATATGAATAGGCCACCCCGTTCGGCTGAGAGGCTCAGCCTTTGTTACAATATAACATCGCAAGGGAGCTTCACAGCTGTCAATCAGTGCACTGCAACGGTGGTCGGAATCCCCGTCGCTGTGCCCTTCGCGCCACGTGGCGCGCCGCGGTGGTGCGTGCTTGTGTCTTCGTGTCAGCGTCCCTCGCGCACCCAGGTCGCGGCGAGCGCGCCGAGCAGCAGCAAGAGGCCGACCACGCCGGCGAACATCGGCAGCACGCCGACGCCCTTGACCACGCTGGCATCGCGCATGCGCACGCCCATCCAGCCGTCGCCGCTGAACAAGGTCGATGACCTCACCGGGACGATGCGCGGCATGTCGATGCCCGAGCCGTCGCCGATGCGGCGGGCATCGCCGCCCGTCGCCTGTGCCAGCGGCTTCAGGGTTTCGGTGGTCGAGGTGACCTCCGAGAATTCCTTGGGATTGGTCGGGCCGACATTGATCAGCGCCTTCAAGGTGCCGTCGGTCGCCTGCCACAGGCCGAGCTCGTTGGCGGGAAGGGTCGCGCGCCATTCGCCGGGATCGCCCTGGCTCAGAGTGAGCTCACGCGTCTGGCCCGACGGCGAGGTCACGGTCACCGGCGGGACGCTGTCGCCCATCGTCTGCCGGATGACGGCGAGATCCTTGCCTTGAATCTGCAGCCGCAGTGCTTCCTCGTCGAGATCCGGCTGCTGCATCAGCCAGTGCGACATGCGCCGGAGCAGGTCGAGATGCGGTCCGCCGCCCTCGTAGCCGCGTGCCCACAGCCAGATGTGGTCGGACAGCAGCAGCGCGACGCGGCCGGCGCCGAAGCGCGACAGCAGCAGCAGCGGCTTGCCGTCGGCGCCGGTCATGACCGGCGGACTGACCGCATTGCGCGTCTCCACGGTGCGGAAGAAGCGGCTCCAGCGCGGCGGCTCGGAGCCCGAGCCTTCGAGGCCGCGCGTCACCGGATGGCGTTTGCCGGCGTCAGATAGATGCGCATAGAAGGGCTTCTCGGTGACGCCGACCGGCTCGGCGGGCAGCACCGAATCGAGCGGTGTGCGCCAGATGCTGGTGTTGGAGGCGTAGTCCGGGCCGGCCGAGACCAGCACCGCGCCGCCATTCCGGACGTAGCGCGCGATGTTGTCGAAATAGGCGATCGGCAACACGCCCTGGCGGGCGTAGCGGTCGAAGATGATCAGCTGGAATTCGTTGATCTTCTGCTGGAACAGCTCACGGGTCGGAAACGCGATCAGCGACAGCTCGTTGATCGGGGTGCCGTCCTGCTTCTCCGGCGGCCGCAGGATCGTGAAGTGGACGAGATCGATGCTGGCGTCCGACTTCAAAAGGTTGCGCCAGGTGCGCTCGCCCGAATGCGGCTCGCCCGACACCAGGAGCACGCGCAGCTTGTCGCGCACGCCATCGATCGAGACCACCGCGCGGTTGTTGACGAGGGTCAGCTCGTTGTCGAGCGGCGAGGCCTCGATCTCGACGATGTTCTGGCCTTCGTGCTTGACGTCGACGTCGACATTGGCGGCCTGGCCGCTGGTCAAGGTGCGCTCGCTGATGACCTCGCCGTCGCGGCGGATCACGACCTTCGCGCTGGCGCCGCTGACGCCCTGGTCGTCGAGCCGGAAGCTGATGGTCTGCGGCTGGCCGACGATGCCGAAGCGCGGCGCGGCGGTGATCGCGATGCGGCGGTCGCGCTCGGCCTTCTGGCCCGTGATCAGGGCCTGCAGCGGAGCCTGGAAGCCGAGTGCGGCCACGTTGCCGGGAATGTCGTGAACGCGGCCGTCGGTGATCATGAAGGCGCCCGCGACCCGATCGACGGGGACGTCCGACAGCGCCGAGGTCAGCGCGCTGAACAGATGCGTGCCGTCGGTCTCGCCGTCGGCCTGGCCGGCATCGACGACGCGGACCTCGAGGCCCTTGATCGTCTTCAAGCTGTCGACCAGCGACTCCTGGGCCGCCTGGGTCTGCTTGTTGCGGTCACCGAAATTCTGGCTCGGGCTCTTGTCGACCACGACGGCGGCGACCGAGCTCAGCGGCTCGCGGTCCTCGCGCGTGAACTGCGGATTGGCCAGCGCGAGCGCGATCAAAGCCAGCGCGGTGACGCGGATCCAGGCCGAACGCGAGCGGCCGAGCAACAGGAGCGCGGCGATGACGACGATTGCGCCGATCGCAAGCCACAGCACGATCGGCGGAACCAGAGGTGTGAACGCGATGCCGTAGTTCATGAGGCAAACTCGCAGTTGTCGTCATGCCCGGGCTCGTGCCGGGCATCCACGTCGCGCAGCGTGCGTCGCTGCTCGTGGATCGCCGGGTCAAGCCCGGCCATGACAACCATTGTTGTTGCGATATCGAGAGCGACGACGCGCATTGTCACTGCCCGAGCCGTTCGATCAGCGCCGGCGCGTGCACCTGGTCGGCCTTGTAGTTGCCGGTCAGCGTGTACATCACGATGTTGACGCCGGCGCGGAAGGCGAATTCGCGCTGCCGTGGCTCGCCCGGAACCATCGGCAGCATGGCCTGGCCGTCGGGGCGGATGGCCCAGGCGCCGGCGAGATCGTTGGAGGTGATGATGATCGGTGAGACGCCGTCGCCGCCACGCGCCGGACGGGAGGCGCTGTCCTCGTCCTCATCTTTCGGCAGCGCCTCGACCCAGGTCTGGCCCGCGGTGAAGCGGCCGGGGAAGTCGCGCAGCAGGTAGAACGTCTTGGTCAGCACGTGCTCGCGCGGCACCGGCTCGAGCTCGGGCACATCGAGCGACGACAGGATCTCGCGCAGCGACTGCATGCCCGGGGTCTGCTGCGCGCCGTTCTCGCCCGGAGGAGCCTCGACGGCGTCGCGGGTATCGAAGATCACCGTGCCGCCCTGCTTCATGTAGGCGTCGATCTTGTTGATCGCGTCCTGCGGCGGCTTCGGCACGCCCGGCACGATCGGCCAGTAGATCAGCGGGAAGAAGGCAAGCTCGTCATGGGCGGGATCGACGCCGACGGGATCGCCGGCTTCAAGCGCAGTCCGCTGCGCCAGGAACAAGGTCAGCCCGGTCAGTCCGGCCTTGACGATGGAATCGACGTCGGCATTGCCGGTCACGACATAGGCAAGCCGCGTCTGTGACACCGCGCGCATCGCGAAATCATCGCTGGCGGCGTCGGCGCGTGCGGGCGTCGGCATCGCGACCGCGAGCAGGGCGCCGGTTGCCAGCACCGCAAGCGCGATGGCCGCGGGGGCCGCACGCCGTCGTCTTGCCAACGCGGCCAGCACGCCGCCGAGCAGGGCGACAATGACGGCGTCGATCAGGAACAGCAGCAGTGCGGTCGACAGCAGGATGCCCCGGAGATCGCGCGGCTCGGCGGTGGTGTAGCTGGCGCGGTTGGCGCGCAGCGCTGCCGTGTCGAGCTGCAGAATGCGATCGGCGGGGCTGAGCGTGTTCACTGCGGTAGGTCCCTCGGCTGGGCCATAGAATCCGGGCGGATGATCCAGCGAAGCCCGGTCGTTGAAATCAGCCGGTAGCGGCTTGGCGGTCGAAGGCGGCGGTCCGAAGGCGCCGAAGCCGTCGAGGATGTGCAGCGGCGCCAGCGTGGCCTTGGCGGTCTCACCCGCGGGACCAGGGCCCGGCGTCGAGGTGTAGCCGGACATGTCGACGATGCGGCGGAGCATCTCGACCATGGCGCCGGACATCGGCAGATCGGACCAGCGCATGTCGGCGCTGACGTGGAACAGCGCGATCAGGCCTTTGCCGCGATGCTCACCGGTGACGAGCGGCGTGCCGTCCTCGAGAGACGCCCAGCTCTTGGTCGCCAGCACGGCGTCGGGCTCGGCGAGAACCTGGCGGTTGACGGTGACGTCCTTCGGGACAGTGATGCCGGCGAACGGGCCGTCGGCGGCGAACGCGGCCAGGTGCTGCGGCTTCTCCCAGGTCAGGCTGCCGCCCAGGGTGCGGCCGCCGCGGCGCAGCTTCACCGGCACGAGGTCGTCGTCGCCCTGCGCCAGGCGCGGGCCGGCGAAGCGCACCAGCACGCCGCCATTCTCGATCCAGCCGTTGAGACGGTCGCGCAGCTCCGGCGACAGCGTGCCGACGTCGGCCATCACGATCATCGGCACCTTCTGGTCGAGGAACTGCGTGATGACCTGCTGCGGGGCGCCGCGATCGCCGAGCCTGAGATCGGCGAACGGCGACAGCGCGCGGGTGAGATAGAAGGTCGGTGCGAGCAGCGGCTGCGCGGTGTCGCTGGTTGCGCCGGAGACGATGCCGACGGCGCGGCGGCGCCAGCGCTTGTCGAGCAACTGCACGGCGCCGGCCGAGCGCTCGCCCGCAATCTCGAGCCGGGTGATGTCGTTGCGCAGCTCGACCGGCAGGTCGAAGCTCGCCTCGGCGTCGTGCGCGCCGGCGGCAAAGCTGAACTGTGCCTCGCCGAGCGGCGAGCCCTTGGCATCGAGCGCCCGCACGATGCCGCCCGGAACGGAGAGATCCGCCCGCAGCACCTTCACCGTCATCTTGGCGGCCGCGTTCTCGGCGCCGGCGAGCGCCAGCGGCGAGGGCGTGCCGCCTTCGAACACGGTCAGGCTGCGGTCGCCGATCGTCTTGGCGAGACCCCCCACGAACTCGCTGCCGCGGCCGGTATCGACGCCGTCGGAGAACCACATGATCTCGGCATCGCCGGTCGCTTTCAGGAAGCGATCGAGCTGCGGCAGCGCGTCGGCGCGCTCGGTCGTGTAGGCCTTGGGCGCGATCTGGCGCAGCGCGACGCGCGCAGCACCGGCCGGCATCAAGGTGAGGTCACGCGCGGGCTCCGACAGCGGCAGCAGCGCGACGCCGCGGCGGTCGGCATCGGCGTTGGCGATGATCTCGTCGGCGGCCCTGATGCGCGTGTCCCAGCTTGCGGCCGCGCTCCAGCTGTCGTCGAGCAGCAGCACCAGCGGCGCCTTGCTGCCGACGGCTTCGGTGCGCGGATTCCAGATCGGGCCGGCTGCGGCGAAGATCACCAGCGCCGCCGCCACCAGCCGCAGCAGGGTGAGCCACCACGGCGAGCGCGACGGCGTCTCTTCCTTGGGCGTGATGTCGAACAACAGCCGGGTCGGCGGAAACTCGATGCGGCGCGGCCGCGGCGGCATCACCCGCAGCAGCCACCACAGCACCGGCAGGCTGACGAGACCGGTCAGCAGCAGCGGTTCGGCGAACGACAGCGGCAGGCCCATCATGCGCCGAGCCCTCCGGGGCCAGCGCCCACTTTGACGCCGCCGCGCGCGCTACCTTTGGCCGTGGTCATGCCGGCATGCAGGAACAGCAGCAGCTCGGCGGCCGAGCGGCTGGTGGTGTGGGTTGTGAACAGCCAATCGAGCCTGCCGGTCTCGGCGCGGATCTGGTCGCGATGCAGCGCCACGCGAGCGACGTAGTCCTGCGCCCAGCTCTCGGCGCGGCCGGCCGTGATCACCTCGCCGCCTTCCGGCTCGACGAACTCGACGCGGCCCGAATAGGGGAAGGTCTCCTCGGCCGGATCCACCACCTGCACCATCGTGCCGTGTGCACCGGACGCGGACAGGCCCGCCAGCATGGTGCTGATCTCGGAGATCGGCGACCAGAAATCCGACAGCACGACGATCTCGGCGAGCGCCGAGGGGACGAAGGACGGCGGCAGGCTCGGCCTGACAGCTTCGTCATGCAGCATCGCCTGCGCGATTCGGTCGATCACGTTGCGGCTTCCGGTCGGATTGATCAGGCCGGGAATGCCGACGCGTTCGCCGCCGGCCACCAGCAGCTCGGCCAGGGCGAAGGTCACGATCAGCGCGCGCTCGAGCTTGCTGTCGCGCGCGCCCTTCGACGCGAAGGCCATCGACGGCGAGCGGTCCGGCCAGATCCACACCGTGTGCGCGGCCTCCCATTCCTGCTCGCGGACATAGAGATGGTCATCGCGCGCGGAGCGGCGCCAGTCGACGCGCTGCGACGGCTCACCGGAGACGAAGCGTCGGTACTGCCAGAAGCTTTCGCCGGAGCCGGCGCGGCGCCTTCCATGCAAGCCATGAATGACGTTGGCGGCAATCTGCCGGGCTTCCAACACCAGCCGCGGCAGCGACGATGCCAGCGTCCGGCTTTCGCCATCGGCACGCCGTATCGCGAGAATCTCCTTGTCGGCGTGCCCTGTCGCTGCGGCCATCAGCCAATCCGGCTCTTCAATTGCCGGATCACGTCCGGAATGGTGCGTCCCTCGGCGCGCGCCGGGAAGGTCAGCGCCATGCGGTGCTTGAGCACGGGCTCGGCGAGATCGAGCACGTCGTCGATCGAGGGCGCGAGCCGGCCGTCGAGCAGCGCGCGGGCGCGCACCGCGAGCATCAGCGACTGGCTGGCGCGGGGACCGGGGCCCCAGGCGATCAGCTTGCCGGCCTCTCCGGCCTCGGGACCGGGACGCGCCGAGCGCACCAGCGACAGGATCGCCTCGACCACGGAATCGCCGACCGGCAGGCGCCGCACCAGACGCTGGGCCGCGATCAACGCATCGGCCGTCATCGCGCCCTTGGCGGCACTCTCCTCGGCGCCGGTGGTCTCGAACAGGATGCGGCGCTCGGCATCGCGATCCGGATAGTCGACGTCGATCTCCATCAGGAAGCGGTCGAGCTGAGCCTCGGGAAGCGGATAGGTTCCTTCCTGCTCCAGCGGATTCTGGGTCGCGAGCACGTGGAAGGGCTTCGGCAGGTCATGGCGGGCGCCTGCAACCGTGATGTGCTGCTCCTGCATGGCTTGCAGCAGCGCCGACTGCGTGCGCGGGCTGGCGCGGTTGATCTCGTCGGCCATCAGGAGTTGCGCAAACACCGGGCCGGCGATGAAGCGGAACGAGCGCTTGCCGCCGGCGCTTTCGTCCAGCACCTCAGCGCCCAGAATGTCCGACGGCATCAGGTCCGGCGTGAACTGGATGCGCTTCGCATCGAGGCCGAGCGTCACGCCCAAGGTCTCGACCAGCTTGGTCTTGGCGAGGCCGGGGACGCCGATCAGCAGCGCGTGGCCGCCGGACAGGATGGTCACCAGCGTGTTTTCCACCACGCGGTCCTGGCCGAAGATGACGCCGGAGATCGCATCCTTTGCCGCTCGGATCTGGCCGGAGACCTGTTCGGCCGACCGGACGATCGCATCCTCGAGCTTCTCGGCACTCTCAGCCATTTCCGTCGCTCCTTCTGCCCCGCATCTTGAACTTTCGGACGGACGTTCCGCTCCAGTTTGCCGGGAAGCGGATGCCAACCTATGCGAAGGCGCTGTATTCGTTGAGTTAAACTATCCCCATATTATCGGCATTACGGGGTATTGACGGCATCACGTTATGGCGACCTTACATGACCTGCAGGGCCGCCAGGAACTTTTGCACAGACGACGGCGATGGAATCTTGCACCAATCGTGCCAAGGTGGACGCAAACTCAAGGCAAACCATGGCGAAGCAAGGGCAGACCACCGACAACGGACTCGATCGGCTGACGTCGGCGGCAACGCAGGCTGGCACATCGGCAAAGGAACTGCCGCCGGTGCATTTGTGGAATCCGCCATTCTGCGGCGATCTCGACATGCGAATCGCCGGTGATGGTAGCTGGTACTACATGGGCACGCCAATCGGGCGGCCGGCGCTGGTGCGGCTGTTCTCGACGATCCTCAAGCGCGAGGGTGACCGCTATTTTCTGGTCACGCCGGTGGAGAAGGTCGGCATCCGCGTCGATGATGCCCCCTTCACGGCCGTAGAAATGCGGACGGAGAGCGATGCGCGCGGGCCGCTGCTGCATTTCCGCACCAATGTCGACGACTGGGTCGCGTGCGATGCCGAGCATCGGCTGCGCTTCGAGCCCGGCGAGAGCGGCGGGCTGACGCCCTATCTGCATGTGCGAGCCGATCTCTGGGCCAAGGTGACGCGGGCGCTGTACTACGAGCTTGTTGACATGGGTGAGGAGCGGATGATCGATGGTCGTGTGATGTTCGGCGTGGGGTCGGGCGGCGCGTTCTTCCCCATGGCCGATGCAGCAGAGGTGAGGGCGGCGCTTTGAACCAGCCCATGGTGAGGAACAGGACCGCTGAACTCAGTTCGGCCGATTTCTTCGCGCGGGGCCGCGCGCGGCTGCACTTCGACGTTCCGCAGGCCCTGCTCGATCCGGACGTCATTCCGGCCAGTGGAGATTCCGGCACCGACCGCATGCTCGAGATCATCTCCCGCGAGCAGCCGATCCGCCCCGCGGCGGTGCTGATCCCGGTGGTCGACCACCCCGAGCCGACCGTCCTCCTGACCCAGCGCTCGCCGAACCTCTCGAGCCATGCCGGACAGATCGCCTTTCCCGGCGGCAAGATCGACGTCACCGATGCCTCTCCGCTCGATGCCGCTCTGCGCGAAGCCGAAGAGGAGATCGGGCTCGACCGCAGCTTCGTCGACCCGATCGGCTATCTCGACGTCTACGGCACCGCCTTCGGCTTCCGCATCCTGCCCACGGTGGCGCGGGTGCGGCCGGGATTCACGCTCAAGATCAACGAGGGCGAGGTCGACGACGCCTTCGAGGTGCCGCTGGCCTTCCTGATGGACCCCGCCAATCACCAGCTGCATTCCAAGGAGTTTCGCGGCATGGAGCGTTCGTATTACGCGATGCCGTTCGCCGAGCGCTACATATGGGGCGCGACAGCGGGCATCCTTCGGGTGTTGTACGAGCGGATCGGTCGGCCATGATCCGTGGCGTATTGACGGAAATCGGAATTTTCCTCATTCCTTTTGCGGTTTATGTGTTGTTCTTGCTCGCGACCAAATCGGGGCTGTTGGTGCCGGCCAACTGGCCCTTTCATCTGACCACAAAATTGACGGTGGCGGCGCTGGTGCTGGTGATTGCAAGTCTGGTCCTGCTCGCCGAGTTCTCCGGCGCGCCGCCGCGTTCGACCTACGTCCCCGCTCATGTCGAGAACGGCAGGCTCGTTCCAGGGGTCGAGAAATGATCGACGCGCGGGTGCTGCACGCGCCCTGGCTCTCGTCCGGTCCCGCCGCGCGCGTGCTCGCGCTGCTCAATTGCGATGGCGAGGAAGCACGGGTGGTCGGCGGCGCCGTGCGCAATGCGCTGCTCGGCATCGCCATCGGCGACATCGACATCGCGACCACGGCGCTGCCGGCGGAGGTGCTCCGGCGTGCCAAGGCGGCGTCGATCAAGAGCGTGCCGACCGGCATCGACCACGGCACCGTGACGCTGGTGCTGGACGGCCATCCGTTCGAGATCACGACCCTGCGCGAGGACACCGAGACCTTCGGCCGCAAGGCCAAGGTCGAGTTCGGCCGCGACTGGGTCGGCGACGCGCACCGGCGCGACTTCACCATCAATGCGCTCTCCGTCGGGCCCGATGGCGTGGTGCATGATCACGTCGGCGGCCTCGCCGACATCGCCCAGCGCCGCGTGCGCTTCATCGGCGACCCCGCCCAGCGCATCGCCGAGGACTATCTGCGCATCCTGCGCTTCTTCCGCATCCATTCGGCGTTCGGTCACGGCGCCCCCGATTGCGAGGGCTATCTGGCCTGCATCGCCGGCCGTGCCGGGCTCGCCACGCTGTCAGCCGAGCGCGTGCGCATGGAGATGCTGAAGCTGCTCGTCACCGACGGCGCTGTCGGCGCGGTCACGGCGATGGCGGATGGCGGGTTGCTGACGGCGATCCTCGGCGGCGTCGCCTATCTCGGTCCGTTCGCCGCGATGATCGGCATCGAGCGCGAGCTGGAGCTTTCGCCGAGCCCGGTCCGCCGTCTCGCGGCGCTCGCGGTCGCCGTGACCGAGGATGCGCGCCGTCTCGGCTTCAGGCTGAAGCTCTCCAACGCCGAGACCAAGGCGCTCGACGGCATGGGCCATCGCTGGTGGCGGTTCGCTTCCGCCGACGAGGCGCGAGTCCGGCGTCTGCTGTATCGTCTCGGCGAGACCGTCTATCGCGACCGCCTGATGCTCGGCTGGGCGCGGGCGCGCGATCGCGACGACCGGCGCTGGCGCGAGCGTGCGCTGTTGCCGCAGCGCTTCACGCCGCCGAAATTGCCGTTGAAGGCGGCCGATTTCATCGCGCGCGGGGTTGCGGAGGGGCCGCTTCTCGGTCATGTGCTTACCCTCGCAGAGGATGCCTGGTTAGCCGCGGACTTCCCGCTCGACGAGGCATCGCTGAATGCGATCGCCGATCAGGCGGCGGCGCGTGTCAACCGCGACGGACGTTCATGAATTTTCTGGCAGGTTTTGCCGACATCTCGCTGCTGCAACTCCTGCTCGTCGCTTCCGTCGCTCTATTCGCTTCCATCATCGGTGGTCTTGCCGGCTACGGCACCGGCGCTCTCATGCCGCTCGTGCTGGTGCCGATGGTCGGGGCCGAGCCGGTCGTGCCGATCATCGCGATCTCGGCGATCCTCACCAATCTCAGCCGTGTCGTCGCCTATATCAGCCATGCCGACCGTACGCGCGCCGGAATCGTCATCGCGGCAGCCGCGCTCACGACCGCGCTCGGCGCCTACGGCTACACGCGACTGACCAATGCCGGCGCGGCGTTCGTGATCGGCACGATGCTCATCATGAGCGTTCCGCTGCGGCGGATCCTGCGCAAGCGCGAGGTCAGGATCGGCAATGGCGGGCTTGCTGCCGGAGCGGTCGGCTATGGCGTGCTGGTCGGCGGCACCTCCGGCTCCGGCGTGATCCTGCTGTCGCTGCTGATGGCCGCCGGCCTCGAAGGCGCCGCGGTCGTCGCCACCGACGCGATGATCTCGGTGGCGACGGGCGTCATCAAGATCTCGGTGTTTGGTTTGGCCGGCGTGGTCACCGTGCAGGTCCTGGCGTTCGCACTGCTGATCGGCGCGGTCGCGGTGCCCGGCGCGTTCCTCGCCAAGGCCTTCGTCGCGCGCATGCCGGTGCACATCCACGCCGCCATCCTCGACGCCGCCGTCATCACCGGCGGCGGCGTGATGATCGCATCAGCGCTGCGGCATCTGCTGCCGGCGGCGTAGCCTTCCGGCGTCAAGCCACCTGCTGGTCCGTGTCCCGATCGGATGGCGTGATGGTGCCGGTCTCGGCGCGTGCCACGATGGCATCGAGCGCGGCGACGGCGCGGGTGGTCACCTCGTCGAGCGGCGGCACCATGCCGCCGGAGGCGAGCTCGACCCGGTTGCGGCCCTTGTGCTTGGCGCGGTACAGCGCGCCGTCGGCGACGCGCAGGATCTCCGTCAGATCGAGGTCGGCCTCGGGATAGGCGGCGACGCCGACCGAGATCGTCCCCCGCGGCAGCATGCCCACGCCATAGCTGATGTTGAGCGCCTCGACGCGGGCGCGCAGCTCCTCCGCGCGCATCGACGCGCTGCTCGACCTCGTCGAGAGCCGCCTGATCAAATGGCGTCCCAACGTCGCCGAGCGCCCGGCCTGAGGCACGACGCGGCCATCCACGAAAGGCCGAAGCGCCGGTCCTGACGGGCCGGCGCTTCTGTCATGTCAGCCTGATGTGGCCGCGGCCTGCATCAGCCCCACTTCATCTCGCCCTTCGCCACCTTGGCGCCGATGTCGAGGGCCACGCCCATGCCGAGGCCGGGGAACTTCGCCTCCATTGCGGCCTTCAGGGCTGCGGCGTCCTTGGCCTTGGCGAGCTCCTCCTCGAACGCGATGAGATAGGACTTGGTGTGCCGAACACCCGACAGGTCGGTGGCGGCGTCCGCCACGGCATGGCCGGCGACCACCACCGTCGGAGCGCGTGCAGCGATCTTGTCGAGGGTCGCGATCCAGGCTGCGCGCTGCTCCTTGCTCTGGGTGTCGGCCGTCCAGACATGGACACCCGAGAAGATCATGACGCCGCCGAATACGGCTGCGAGCGAGGGCACCCAGAGATAGCGCCGATTGGCCAGCCCCTCGGCGGCGACGATCTCGATCGTCTCGCCATCGACCGACAGCGACGGGCCATCGAACGGTTCGGGCAGAACGATGTCGGCCATCGTCTGCGGGCCGTTCTCCTTCAGCTGCGGGCCCCAGACGGCGAGCTTCTTCTCGACATTGCCCTTGATCGCCTCGATGGTCGCCGTGGCGGCGATCACCTTCACGCCGGGAAAGGCCTCGCGGATCGGCTTGAGGCTGAAGTAGTAGTCCGGGTCCGACTGGCTGATGTAGATGGCCGTCAGCGTCTTGCCGCTCGCCTTGATTGCGGCCGCCACCGCGCGGCCGTCCGGATAGTTGAAGCCGCCGTCGATCAGCAGTGCTTCGGTGGGGCCCCTCAGCAGCACGGGCGCGCGGAAGAAGCCGTTCGGACCGGCGGGAAAGTGTGTCCAGACCAGCTTGCTGCCAGCGGCACGGCCGCTGTCCGATGCACCGAGAATGGCTGCGGCGGTCCCTGCAATCGCTGTCGTCATGATCTGTCTCCGTGTCGGCATGTCAGTCTCTTTCTTGGAGTGATAAAACGATGAGGCCGGGCAGCAGGCGGCGCTCCGGCCGTGTGCGACGGCTGGGTGGATTGTGCCAGGCATCGAGTACGGAGCGGCTCAGGCTGCTCCGAGTTGTGCGAGCAGGCCGTCGAGCGGTTCGTACAAGGCGTTGCCCGGCAGCGGCCTCTGCCGCTCGCCGTCACCCGCCAGCAGGGCCGGGACACCGGACAAGCCGTAGCGTCGCATCAAGCTATGCGCGGTCTGGAGCCGGCGGCCATAAGCCTCGACCAGCGCGTGATCCCGGGCCAGCATCCGCTCGGCGGCGCTCGCAAGGCCCTGCGCTCGAAGGACTTCGCCGACGCCCGCGACGCTCACGATGTCCTGCCCGTGTACGTAGCGCGCAAGCTGCAGCTCCTTGAGGACCGTGAGCTCACGGCCGGGGTCGGTGACGTGGACCGCCGTCAGGCCGAGCGATGCGGCTGTCGAATCGAAGGCGCCGCCCGCGCCGAGAATGCGGGTGCGGTACGCGTCGGTGAAACGCTGGCCGGTCTGCTTGGCGATGCGCTGGTCGTTGCTCCAGGCATATTCGGAGAATTGCGCATCCATCCTGCCGGCGCCACGGCCGGCGAACAGGCCAGTGGGCAGCAGCTCGAGCGTGATGGCGTCGTGGGCGGCGAGCGTCTCGACCGCCGGGCCGGCGCCGTAGCACCATCCGCAGAGCGGGTCGAACAGATAGGTCAGTCGCATTTCCGGAACCCTGTCTTGGAGCGGCATGGCGCCGAGATAGCGGGTTCTCGTTTGTTCATAAATACAGCATAATGAGACAGACTGTATGCTGTTAATGGACAATAGAAGGAGCCGCCGGCATGGAGGCGATCAATCTCAACCGCCTCGTCTATTTCGCGGCCGTGGTGGACGCAGCGTCCTTTACCCGCGCGGCCGATCGGCTCGGGATCACCAAAGCCGTGGTCAGCCAGCAGGTCGCCCAGCTCGAGCGCGAGCTCAGGACCGACCTGCTGGTGCGGACCACGCGCAGGGTCGAGCCGACGGAAGCCGGTCGCCTGCTGCATGCCCGCTGTGCTGCCATCCTGCGCGAGGCCGAGAGCGCATTGGCCGAGCTGGCGCAGAGCAACGCCGAGCCGATGGGACTGTTGCGCATCGCCGCGCCGAACGACTACGGCACCTGCACGCTCGCCGCGATCGCAACCGAGTTCTCGCGGACCTATCCGGCCTGCCGGGTCGAGCTGATCCTCGCCGACAGCAAGATCGACCTCGTCGCCAGCCAGATCGATCTCTCGATCCGCGTGGGATGGCTCGACGATTCCACCCTGCAGACCCGCCGGGTCGGCAGCTTCCGGCAGCAGCTGGTGGCCGCGCCGAACGTGGTCAGGCGCGTCGCGCATCCGCGCGACCTCGCCGCGTTGCCGTTCATTGCGAATGCCGCGCTGAGGGAGCCGCTCACCTGGCAGTTCATGAAAGGCGACGTCGAGCGCGAGAGCGTCGAGATGAGCCAGACGCTTACCATCAACACCACGCCGGCGGTGCTCGCCGCGACGCTGGCCGGCGGCGGCCTGGCGGTGCTGCCCGATTTCCTGATCAGGGACGATCTCGCGGCCGGCCGCCTCGTGGCCATCCTGCCGTCCTGGACACTGCCGTCCGGAGGCATCCACGCCGTGTTCCCAGCGGCGCGCTTTCGCCCGCCGAAGGTGACGGCCTTCGTGGCGATGCTGATGGAGGCGCACAAGCGCGCAGTCGCCGGAGGTCCGCGGCGCGCGAAGTGACGCCGGCGCCGCGCGGGCCTAGCCCGCCGGCACCAGCTCGGTCAGCGAGCGGATGATGCGGTCGGGCTTGACGTCGGTGCCTTCCGGCAGGCCGTCGCCATGGACGTCGATCCAGATCGAATAGATGCCGAGCCGCTGCGGCGCGACGATCTCCCATTCGAGATTGTCGCCGATCATCCAGGTGTCTTCCGGGCCGACGCCGAGCCGCTCCATCGCGTGCCAATAGGCGCGCTCCTCGGGCTTGCCGAAGCCGTGCTCGCCCTCGATCTGGATGTGGTCGAAGCGGTGCGCCAGCGCGAAGCGCTCGATCTTGGCGCGCTGCTGGCCGGCCTCGCCGTTGGTGACGAGCGCCAGCCTGACGCCGCGCGCCTTGAATGCGTCGATCGCCTCATGCGCGCCGGGGAAGACGAACATCTGCTCGTCGCGATAGCCGGTGAAGCGATCGGCGATGCGGATCGCGAGCTCGGTCGGTAGAGCAGGACCGTGGCCGGCGAGCGCCGCGAAGCCGTCCTTCACCACCTCCTGCCGCGCCTGGATCAGCTTCATCCGCCATTCGGCGCCGGCGACCGACCAGAAGCTGCGTGCCGAGGCCAGGATCGCGGCGGCCACCGCCTGCGGCGTATGCGGCGCGAGTTCGTCGGCAAACTCGGTGGCGACGATATTCCAGGCGATCTCGGGACGGCCATAGGCCGACAGGATGGTGTCGTCCATGTCGATCAGCATGGCGCGGGGCAGGGCGGCGGTCATGATCAATCTACGCGGTTCAACAAATCGAGTTTCAGGGCCATTTCACCTCGGGCGGCATCGAGGACAGAATGCTGTCGACATTGCCGCCGGTTTTAAGCCCAAATGTGGTGCCGCGGTCGTAAAGCAGGTTGAATTCGACGTAGCGGCCGCGGCGGATGAGCTGCTCCTCGCGGTCGGCGGCGGTCCAGGGGCTGCTGAAATTGCTCCGGACAAGCTCGGGATAGACCTTCAGGAAGGCGCGGCCAACATCCTGGGTGAAGGCGAGGTCGGCCTCCCAGTCGCCGGAATCGTGATGGTCGTAGAAGATGCCGCCGATGCCGCGCGGCTCCTTGCGGTGCGGCAGATAGAAGTACTCGTCGCACCAGCGCTTGTACTTGTCGTACGAGGCCACCGCGGCATGGGCGTCGCAGGCGCCCTTCATGGCGGCGTGGAAGGCCAGCGTATCCGCGTCCTCCTGGGTGCGGCGGCGGTCCAGCACCGGCGTCAGGTCGGCGCCGCCGCCGAACCAGGCTTTCGTCGTGACGACGAAGCGCGTGTTCATGTGCACCGCCGGCACGTGCGGCGACCACAGATGCGCGATCAGCGAGATGCCCGAGGCCCAGAACCGCGGGTCTTCCGAGGCGCCGGGAATCTGGCTGCGGAATTCCGGGGCGAACTCGCCATGCACGGTCGAGCAGTGCACGCCGACCTTCTCGAACAGCCGGCCGTGCATCATGCTCATGACGCCGCCGCCGCCCGGGCCGCCGGCATGGTCGGTGCGCTCCCACGGCGTTCGGACGAACCGGCTCGGTGTGCGCGGATAAAGGTCAGCCGGCGCCTCGTCCTCGAGCCGCTCGAACGCCGCGCAGATCTGGTCGCGCAGGCTCTCGAACCAGGCGCGGGCGCGGGCCTTGCGATCCTCGATGGCGGCGGTGGTCATGGACGTTCCCCTGGCACATTGGCGCTCACCCTGCCATCAAGCGTCCATGACAGCCGGAGGTGACAGCGCTGTTGTCGCTACGGTTCGGTCCTACCACAATCGATCAGCCCTGCGGACCGAAATAGGTGCAGGTCTCGCGGCAGCTGTCGCGGTGGACGCTGACCTTGGTGACATGGCCGATCGAGCGGACGCGCTCATAGATGAAGCGCGACAGGTTCTCGAGCGTCGGCAGCCCGATCGCCTCGATCTTGTTCAGGAACTTGTGGTCGAGCATGGCCTGGATCTCGCTCAGCCGCTGCGTCAGCACGCCGAAATCCACCACCATGCCGGTCTCGGGATGGGTCGCATCGCCGCGCACCGTCACCTCGGCGCGGAAGGAGTGGCCATGGATCTCCTGGCTGGCTTCGCCGAGCGTCGTGATCGGCAGCGTATGCGCGGCCTCGAAGGTGAACGACTTGGTCAATTCCCACATCGTGTCAGTCACAATCCCTACCTGATGCCGATCATCTTGTGCGTCTGCAGACTGAGCCGCCATTCCGGATGATGCTGGCAGTAATCAATGGCGCGCGCCGTGTTCGCGGCCGCTTCGGGCCCGTCCATCGGCTGCAGTGAGAAGCGCTCGAAGGCAAGCCCCGCGAACGTCTCCGGCTCGGCCCCGTGTTGCGGGTAGACCAGCTTCAGCTCGTGGCCCTGCCGCAGCTTCAGCTCGGCGCCGGCCTTCGGGCTGACGCAGATCCAGTCGATCCCGTCGGGCGGAATGAGCGTGCCGTTGGTTTCGACCCCGACCGCGAAGCCGCGGGCGTGGAGCGCCTCGATCAGGTCGGCATCGACCTGCAGCAGCGGCTCCCCGCCGGTGAGGATCGTATAGCGGTCGGCGGCCCCGCCTGTCCATTGCCCGCCGATGGCCTCGGCCAGGGCTGCGGCGGTCTCATAACGGCCGCCCAGCGTGCCGTCGGTGCCGACGAAGTCGGTGTCACAGAACCGGCACGTCGCGGTTGCGCGATCGGCCTCGCGGCCGCTCCACAGGTTGCAGCCAGCGAAGCGGCAGAACACGGCAGCGCGGCCCGCCTGGGCGCCTTCGCCCTGCAGGGTCATGAAGATTTCCTTCACCGCGTAGCTCACCCTCCGGCTCCTTGTGCGGATTGCAATTGGACGAATTGTCCGGTCTGGCGCAGCGCCTCGCCGGCGGCCATCGCCGCGGCCATCGCCACGTTCAGCGAGCGCAGCCCCGGCTGCAGCGGAATCCGCAGCCGCGCATCGGCGACCGCCGCCACGCCGTCCGGCACGCCGGCGCTCTCGCGCCCGAGCAGCAGGATGTCGTCCGGGCCGTAACTGAAGTCGAGATAGCAGGTCGCGGCCCTGGTCGTCAGCAGCAGCAGGCGATGGCCCTCTGCGGACCGCCAGGCCTCGAACGCGCTCCAGGAATCGTGCCGCCGCCAATTCAGTTGGTCCAGATAGTCCATGCCGGCGCGGCGGAACTGCCGGTCGGACACAGGAAAGCCCGCCGGTTCGATGATGTGGGCCGCGAGCCCGAGGCAGGCGCACAGGCGCAGAATCGTTCCGGTGTTCTGCGGAATGTCGGGCTGATAGAGCGCGATCTGCATGCGAATTGGTCTTAGGACTGAGGCGGAAAGTCCGCTTCCGAAGCGGGAATTGGTGCATGGCGTGCTGCAGGGCCGATAGCGGGCTTGCGCTCGTATCGCAAGGGTGCCAATAGAACGATTCTGGACGGCTTGTTCCCCAGGGGCGGTGGAGCGAGCCGTTTTCTGCCGCCGCGGGGGACGCGGGCGCCGGCAGGATCTCCCGGTCACGTGATCTCCAAGGTCGAGATCGTAAGACGTCGAGCGGGGCGGTTCCACCGGCTGCAACGAAGAAAGGGTTGGAATCGTGACAGCGTCTACTGCGGATCATCCGACACGCCGGGATTTTCTTTTCGTCGCCACGGGCGCTACCGCGGCTGTCGGTGCTGTGGCCGCCCTGTGGCCCTTCATCTCCCAGATGAATCCCGATGCCTCGACCATCGCGGCCGGTGCGCCGATCGAGGTCGATCTCGCGCCCGTCGCCGAAGGACAGGACATCAAGGTGTTCTGGCGCGGCAAGCCGATCTACATCTCCCACCGCACCAAGAAGCAGGTCGAGGAGGTCCGCGCGGTGCCGGTGTCGAGCCTGCCGGATCCGGCGACCGACCAGTCCCGCACCAAGGACGGCCACGAGCAGTGGCTGGTCGTGATCGGCATCTGCACCCATCTGGGTTGCATCCCGATCGCCCACGAAGGCAATTACGACGGCTTCTTCTGCCCGTGCCACGGTTCGCAGTACGACGCCTCCGGTCGCGTCCGCCAGGGGCCGGCGCCGCTCAATCTTCCCGTCCCGCCCTATCAGTTCGTTTCCGACACCAAGATCCAGATCGGCTGAGCAGACGTTCGTCTTGAGCTCACGCTCGATCGTGCAAGATAATTTCTTCAGGAACGCATCATGAGTGGACCTTCTGACTACCAGCCGAGCCACCCCGCCTTGAAGTGGCTCGAGCAACGACTTCCGATCATCGGCCTGGTCCACTCGTCCTTCATTGCCTATCCGACGCCGCGGAACCTGAACTATTGGTGGACGTTCGGCGCCATCCTCTCGATGATGCTCGGCATCCAGATCGTGACCGGCGTCGTCCTGGCGATGCACTACACGCCGCATGCCGACCTCGCCTTCAAGTCGGTCGAACTGATCGTCCGCGACGTGAACTACGGCTGGCTGCTGCGCAACATGCATGCCTGCGGCGCGTCGATGTTCTTCCTCGCCGTCTACATCCACATGTTCCGCGGCCTGTATTACGGGTCATACAAGGCGCCGCGCGAGGTGCTCTGGATCCTCGGCGTCATCATCTACCTCCTGATGATGGCGACGGGCTTCATGGGCTACGTGCTGCCGTGGGGCCAGATGAGCTTCTGGGGCGCGACCGTCATCACCAATTTGTTCTCGGCCGTGCCGTATTTCGGCGAGAGCATCGTGACCCTGCTGTGGGGCGGCTACTCCGTCGGTAATCCCACGCTGAACCGCTTCTTCGCGCTCCATTATTTGCTGCCGTTCCTGATCGCCGGCGTGGTCGTGCTGCACGTCTGGGCGCTTCACGTCACTGGCCAGAACAACCCGGCCGGCGTCGAGCCGAAGACCGAGAAGGACATGGTGCCGTTCACGCCCTACGCGACGATCAAGGACTTCTTCGGCGTCGCCTGCTTCCTGATCTTCTATTCCTGGTTCATCTTCTACATGCCGAACTATCTCGGCGAGGCCGACAACTACATCCCGGCCAACCCGGCGGTGACGCCGGCGCACATCGTGCCCGAATGGTACTACCTGCCATTCTACGCGATCCTGCGCTCGATCCCGAACAAGCTCGCCGGCGTGATCGCGATGTTCGCGGCCATCATCGTGCTGGTGTTCCTGCCCTGGCTCGACTCGGCCAAGACCCGCTCCAACAAGTACCGTCCGCTCGGCAAGCAGTTCTTCTGGATCTTCGTCGTCGTCTGCATCGGCCTCGGCTATCTCGGCGCGCAGCCGCCGGAGGGTGTCTATGTCGTGCTCGGCCGCATCCTGACGGTGCTGTACTTCGCCTACTTCCTGATCGTGCTGCCGCTGCTCGCGCGCATCGAGCGGCCGCGCCCGCTGCCGAACTCGATCGCTGACGACGTGCTGGCCAGGTCCGGCCGCAAGGCGGCGCCGATGGTCTCGACCGTGATCGCGCTGGTCGCCGCGGTGTCGCTGCTCGCCGGCAGCATGGGCGACGCCCGTGCCAGCGAAGGCCAGGAGAACCCGCCTTCGGCGAAGTGGTCGTTTGCCGGTCCGTTCGGCACCTTCGATCGCGGCGCCGTGCAGCGCGGCCTCAAGGTCTACAAGGAAGTCTGCTCGAACTGCCATTCGCTGCAATATGTGGCGTTCCGCAATCTCGCCGAGCCCGGCGGCCCGGGCTACTCGCCGGCGCAGGCGGCCGCCTTCGCGGCCGAGTACAAGATCAAGGACGGTCCCAACGACGCCGGCGAGATGTTCGAGCGTCCGGGCCGGCCGGCCGACTACTTCCCGTCGCCGTTCCCGAACGAGCAGGCCGCACGGGCCGCCAATGGCGGTGCGGCCCCGCCGGACCTGTCGCTGATGGCCAAGGCGCGCTCCTACAAGCGCGGCTTCCCCTGGTTCCTGATCGACTTCTTCACCCAGTTCCAGGAGCAGGGCCCGAACTACATCAACGCGCTGCTGCAGGGCTATGAAGAAACCCCGCCGCACGGCGTCACCATTCCGGACGGCTCGTACTACAACAAGTACTTCCCCGGGCATGCGATCAAGATGCCGCCGCCGCTGTCCGACGGCCAGGTGACGTTCGACGACGGCTCGCCGGCCACCGTGAAGCAGTATGCCCACGACGTCGCGACCTTCCTGATGTGGACCGCCGAGCCGCACATGGAAGCGCGCAAGCGCATCGGCTATCAGGTGTTCATCTTCCTGATCATCTTCGCCGGCCTGATGTACTTCACCAAGAAGCGGGTCTGGGCCGCCGCGCATTGAGCGGTGATCGGAAACGTCTGATGAAAACGAAAAGCCCCTCCGGGGGCTTTTTTGTTGTCCCTGTGTTAGTTGGGCTCGGGCCAGGGGAGGCCTTGTCCGCGGCGCAGCCGGCAAAACGGAGTTCGCCCATGCCGTCACTTCTCGCCTTCGCCGGCGCCGCCGTGCTGGAGATCGGCGGCTGCTTCGCGTTCTGGGCTTGGCTGCGGCTCGGGCAGTCGCCGCTATGGCTGTTGCCCGGCATGGCCGCGCTCGCCGGCTTCGCGACGCTTCTCACCGTGGCCGACAGCCCGCTCGCCGGCCGCGCCTACGCCGCCTATGGCGGCATCTATATCACCGCGGCGCTGCTATGGGGCTGGCTGGTCGAGGGCCATCGCCTCGATCCGTGGGACGCCGCCGGCGCCCTGATCTGCCTCGCCGGCATGGCAGTGATCCTGTTCGCGCCGCGCGCGATGCCGGTCTAGCGCCCGTAGCCCGGATGAGCGCAGCGACATCCTGGATCGCAACAGTGCCGGCGAGGACCCCGGATGTCGCTGCGCTCATCCGGGCTACGAATCCTCTCACGTTGCAGCGAACCCGATCGCCTCCCGTCGCGCCGGACGCGCATTTGCGGTAAACCCCGCTCCTCAGCTTCCAACAAAACCTGCGGAGGAACACATGGGCACACTGATCAGCTTCAAGCGCCCCGATGGCCAGGAGGCCAAGGGCTATCTCGCCAAGGCCGCGCAGGCCGATGCGCCGGGCGTCGTCGTCATCCAGGAATGGTGGGGCCTGCAGGACCAGATCAAGGGGATGTGCGATCGTTTCGCGCTCGCCGGCTTCAACGCGCTGGCGCCCGATCTCTACAAGGGCACGGTGGTGCCCTATCACGATACGGATGCGGCGGGCCGGGAGATGAACTCGCTCGACTTCATGGACGCGACCACGCAGACCGTGCGCGGGGCCGCGCAATATCTGGCGCGCAACGGCGCCAAGGTCGGCCTCACCGGCTTCTGCCTCGGCGGCGCGGTGACGATCATCGGCGCGACCAAGATCGACGAGCTCGCCGCCGGCGTCGTGTTCTACGGCATTCCGCCTGAGCAGGCGGCGAAGCCGGCCGACGTCAAGATCCCGCTGCAGGCCCACTTTGCCAACAAGGATGATTGGTGCACGCCGGCGCTGGTGGACGGCTTCGAGAAGGCGATGAAGGCCGCCGGCAAGTCGCTCGAGCTCTATCGCTACGATGCCGAGCATGCCTTCGTAAACGAGCAGCGCATGACCGTGCACGATCGCAGGGCCGCCGAGCTCGCCTGGGGCCGCGCCACGGCGTTTTTCCACAAGCACCTCGGCTGAGCTGAGGGCCGGCGCGTCGGTTCCAAACCGCGCCGTGCGGACTCAAACCGCGCGGGCGGTCTTGGTTTCGGCCGAGGGCGCTTCGGCCTCACCAAGAGTCGGAGCGTCGTCTGAAGGAGCCAAGGGGTCGGCGCTGGTCACTGCGTCGGCGGAGCGCCGTCGACGCTTCGTCCGCTTTGCCTGCGCTTCGAGGAAGCAATCGAGCAGCGTCGGCTGCTTCGGGAGCGCATGCGACACTGAGGGCTGTTTGCCGCGGGCCATGTTAACCAAGGTAATTCAATATGGTTAACCAATCATTGCCACACTATTGCAGATAGACAACAGTGTTGCCCTCGCGCACAGCCAAGTTATGTAACTTTTTTGGATTGCGACAATCATGGGTCGATCCCGAGGCGGCGTGCACGCGCGCAACATGAGGTTGTGAGGCACCACACAGCCGCCGGCTGCAGCTTTTCGTCGCTTGGCGCCGTCACGTTTCGGCGAATCACCGGGATCCCGCCGAGATCTGAGCATTGATCATGTTCGAAGCGCGTCGCTTCGTTCGATGTTCGAATTCGCTGCGTCTCGCCGCCGGTTGCATCGCCGAAACAATCTGAGGTAGCGTTCTCCGGTCCCTCTGCTGATGGAGAAAGCCGTGCGAGTGGCCTTTGCGCTGGCCGGGCTGGGCGGCTTGAACGCCCATGGCGCCGGCTTCCTTGACACTGCCCGCGCCTGGGGCGTGACGCCGGATCTCGTCACCGCGACGTCCGGCCAGATCCTGGTGCTGTCGGCGTGGCTTCAGGGTCTCGATCTGCGCAACGAGCTGATGTCCTCCGACCGCCACCGGGATCCGGCGTCGCAGTTGCGCACGGTGATGTTCGGCTATCCCGGGGTGTTTCGTCCCGCCTATGCCGAGGCGCTTGCGCGCTTCGTCTCCTGGCCGGATTGGCGTGACGGCCCGTTCAACGCCCTCGCCGACCGGCTGTGGCCGGCGCAGCAATATGTCCCGGTGCGGAGCGAGGCCGACTTCGCGCACGCGGCGGAGACGCTCAACGCCACGTCGGTCGGCGTCGTGTTCAACACCTATGATCCCGAGACCGGCACCGGCTATCTCTACGGCAACGAGGCGGCGCGGGCGCTGCTGCCGGCGAAGAAGTCGGTTCCCAACGCCCATGCCGTCAAGGCGCGGCAATCGGCGGCCAAGCGCGACCTGCGCTACGCCTCCGAGGTGCTGGCCGAGCGCGCCATCCGCCCGATCACGCCGGAGGCGGTCAAGGCCGCGCTGTGGCTGTCGCTCTACGGCTTCACCAAGCTGCCCCAGGGACAGATGGACGGCGCTTATCACCGCGCCAGCATCATCTCCGAGCTGCACGGTTTCGACCGCGTCTTTGCCGTCCGCCCGCTCGCCGAGGGGTGGCAGGGCCAGGCGCCCGCCAACTGGTTCGAGGTGCAGGACTGGACCACGGAGATGTGGTTCTCGGTCGGCTACAAGGCCGAGGTCGACGCGCTCAAGCGCATCAACGACCTGATCGCGAGCGGCGTGATCACCGATCCGAAATACAAAACCGTGGAGCTGGTCGAGATCCAGCCGGAGACGCCGGCCGGCTACTTCAACTACTTCGTCGAGCGCGGCGAGGTGTATGAGAACGCGGTGGTGGCGACGGAGATGAAGTTCGCCGAGCTGGGGCTGGTGAAGCCGGGGACGTGAGCGGTCGGCATTCAATCACGGCCGCCGCCGCGCAATGCGGTAGCGGCCGTGACGACCGTGGTCATCCTGCGGTGATGGCCCCCACGAGCGCGTCGTTGGTCATCGGCCTGCCGTCGAGATTCCAGGTGCCGTCCACGGCGTGGACGCCGTTGGACCAGATCCGGTCCCTGGCAAGCGCCCCGCCGGAGAGGTCATGCAGGATGTCGGTGGCTTCGCCGAAGAACGCCGTCTGGACCTCGTGACTGGCGAGCGCGAATGACGGCGTCTTGGTCTCGATCCAGGCGCCATCGACCGGCGTGCCGCCGGCGAAGGTATGGCCCTTCGGCAGGATGTTCAGATGGGCCGTGACGTTCGCCCCCATGATCCTGTTGCCCGCCAGACCATGGTGTCTCAGGAACGATTCCGTGATCCGCGCAATGGCGATCGGCGCCTGGTCGTCAGCGATGACGCCTTCGGTGAGTGTGAGACTGATCGGCATGACTCCTCCTGTGCTCGCCCTAGGGCGGTTGTCCCGGGGAACGGCGGTCATTATATAACGACCGTGATCAACCAATAGAATAACGATCGTTATCAGTCAAGCATGAAATAACGATCGCTATGGAAGGCGCCAGATGCGGTACCACGCCGAGCATAAGCAGGAAGCAAAGACGAAGTTGTTGGAGGCCGCGGGGCGCGGCTTTCGCCGGCTTGGCTATGGCGGCATCGGCGTCGACGGCCTCGCCAAGGAAGCCGGGGTCACGTCCGGCGCGTTCTACGGTCACTTCAAGTCGAAGGACGCCGCGTTCGAAGCCGCCGCGTTGGCCGGGCTGGACGATCTCAGGACGGGCATTGCGAGTCTTCAGCAGCAGATGGGAGCGCGCTGGGCCGAGGCGTTCATCGCATTCTATCTCGGAGAACGTCTCCATTGCATCCTGGACTCGAGCTGCGGACTGCAGAGCCTGACGCCGGACGTGACGCGCGCCAGCGAGGAAACGAAGGCCGCCTATGGCACCGCGCTCGAAAGGGTCGCGCAGCAGATCGCAAAGGGGTTGCAGGGGAGCACCGATGAAGCTCGGCTGCAAAAGGCCTGGTCGCTGATGGCGATCCTCTCGGGAGGGGTGACGATGGCGCGCAGCGTCGGCTCACGCGAAGCCCGCGATGCCATCGCCGCCCACCTCAAACAAGCCGCGCTGGCGCTGCTGTAGAGCCGCTGCCGCGCGAGCGCTCGGCTTCGCAAGTTGTGAGGTGCCGCTCGCCCCAACGCCAGTGAGCTCCCCTGTCCGCAAGGGGGAGGGGAGCGCACCGCCAGTTTGGCGGCATGTCGAATCCAACGACGTTTCGATATCTGCTAGCATGGCCTATCAGATGATCCTGGATCCCGCATGAGCACCGAGCCGATCACGTTCGTCGACAAGTCGTCCGGCGACGACGCATGCGTGCTGGTTCGCGTCGTCGGCGATAGCATCGGGTTGGCGCTGTCGTTGAGGACGGACGGCGACATCGAGGTCTTCATGGCGGCCGAAGAGCTCGATCGAGTCATCGGTGCGCTTCAGCAAGCTCGCGCGGCGATGGGGCGCGAGGGAAGCGTCATCGTGACTCGCCCCACGTGAACGCACGTCTGGCAAGGGAGATAACAATTCCCCACGCGATCCTTCATGTCGTCTTCAACATGTCCGCTGCAGGCACGTTGCGCGCTGCGCTCCAGCAGGCTGGGCGCAGCGACCGCGTGATTGGCTTTGCCGACAGCCTGAGCTTTGGTCCGATCAATCCACCCGACCCGGAGCTGCGAACCGCCTGGATGGACCAGGAATTGCAAGTGTCAGGCTGGGAAGAGGTGGGCGGCCAGGCAACATCGTTCTGGGACGAGGCACTCTCGAGCAACAACCGACGGATCGCCTGGTTCACGCGGCGATCGACCCAGGAATATGCCGGCTTCCTCGAACTCCTGTGGCGGCTCGGCGATGAGCCGATCGAGATCGTCGATCTCACCGACACAGTCGTGCGGGCAGGGGAGACTGGGCCGAAGGCGCCACGGCTGGCCGTCAGCCTGGGTTTAGTGTCGCCGGAGACAATTCGCGACAATGCACTGTGGGATCTGCGGACCGTTCTGTCGCCGAGTCGGCGTGATGCCTGCCGAGAACGTTGGGCGCGCCTCAAAGCGGAGAACGCGCCGTTGCGCGTCATTCGCGACGGCGAATTGCTGTCAGCGCCGATCTCGTTCTTCGATTCGGTGCTGCTGTCATTTGCCACGGCCGACTGGCAGAAGACGGCGAGCATTATCGGGGAGGCGCTTTGCGAAACCGGGACGATTGTGCTGCAGACGGGCGATATCGAGTTGTTCGCGCGCGCCCGTGCGCTCGTAGCAGCAGGTCGCCTCGAGTCTCGTGGCGACCTGTTCGATATGCATCGCAGTGAGTTGCGGTTAGCGGGCGGCTGCGCATGACGCGTCAGGAATAGCCGGGTTGGCCGGACCCAGCGCCGCGTCCGCATCAGCCGCGGACCCGTCTAACGTTCCGGGGCCGGCATTGCAGCCCCGCGGCTCTTCTTCAGTTCGCGAACCTCATCCCGGTTGCCTTGGGCCTCGGAGAAATCCGGCGCCAGGGCGATGGCCGCGTCGAAGTCGGCGATCGCGCGATCGTAGTCTGCCTTCTCCTTGTAGGCGAGGCCGCGATTGTTGTAGGCATCGGCATAGCTCGGATCGAGCCTGATGGCCTGATCGAAGTCGACGATGGCCCGGTCGTGATTCCCTTTGTCGTCGTAGGCGATACCGCGACGGTTGAAGGCCTCTGCAAGCTTGCCATTAAGCCTCAGAGCCTCGTCAAAATCGGCGATGGCGCGGTCATGATCGCCTTTCTTGTCGTAGGCCGCGCCGCGGTTCATGTATGCTTTCGCGTGTTGCGGCTCGAGCTTGATCGCCACGCCGAAATCTATGATGGCACGGTCGTGATCGCCCTTATCGTCATATGCTATGCCGCGATTGACATGGGCAAGAACGTGACCCGGATCGCGCCTGATCGTTTCGTCGAAATCGGCGATGGCGTGATCGATGTCACCTGTTTCGAAATACGCGATCCCTCGGTTGAAATGGGCGTTAAGGGCTTTCGCGGGCGTCAGGCCGAATTTGATTGCAGCGCTGTAGTCGGCGATGGCGCGGTCGAACTGCTTCTTGTGTTTATGCACGGCGGCGCGAAGGGTGTATGCGGTGGCGTCAGTCGGGTCGCGTCGGATCGCCTGGTCTATATCTGCGAGACCGCGATCGAAGTCGTTCCTCAGAACATGGACTGCGCCGCGATCAACGTAGGGCTTGGCTTGCTCGGGGTCCAGCGCCAACGTTCGATTGAAGTCCGTGAGCGCCCGATCATAATTTTCTTTCGAGAAGTAGGCCAAGCCGCGATTGTAGTAGTAGAGCGGCTTCTTCGAATCGAGCTTGATCGCCTCGTCATAATCTGCAATCGCCCGATCGTAGTCGCCTTTGCCTGCGTAGGCGAACCCACGATTGTTGCGGGCCGCCGGGTAGGAGGGATCGAGCCTGATCGCTTCGGTGAAATCGGCTATGGCGCGGTCGTACTCCTGTTTCTCATAGTACGCATTGCCACGATTGAAATAGCCGTGGATCTGATCTTGTCCGGACCATCGATCGGACTGCAATGCGAAGGTGCAGCTCTCGATCCGCTGGTCGGCCGGGAAACGGCGGTCCAGGCACCAGGCCAGTGGCGGCTTGCCCTGCGCAACAACGTCGGGCGCCGTCGCCGCGGCAAAGAGGAGCATGGCGGGCAAGGCCAGGGGATGGCGTCGCAAAGGACGAATGCCTTCAGCAAGGGAGACGATGCAGCATAGACCGGGCACTGCATGCCCGGCAATTCGGATATTCGCTCTGCCGATGATCTCCGTGCCGGGCTGGTCGATCATGCGCCGCCCCGCGAAATTCATCAGCCGCCTCAAGCTGATTTGCCCTGTCCAGTCCTTCGCCAAAAAACATTCTTGTTTCTATTTTTCGGAATTCGTGCTCTGATATCTCCGTCCCACCCCGGCACGAGGGGCGTATCGCGATCGTCACGACACGCGGGGTGGAGATGCGGTGGGCGTGTCACGTCGCAGCATGGCAGACGTCGTGCGGACGAACGGCGGGCGCGCACGGTGAAGTCGCATGGTCCTGGCCTCCCGACGCTGAGGCCGCGCCGGTGGTGATGATGATCCGCCGGTCACGGGGGCAAGACAGCCCGGTCCCCGGGGAGAGTGCGTATAAGCCGTCAGACCATCGCGCAGGGAAGGCCGGTCGTCCGGCTGACCTGTGGTGACTGCCGCCTGCTTTTTTTGCTGCAGGCGGGCCACGGGCATCAGCCGATGCCCGGCCTTTCCTGCGCCCTCGACTTGGAGGGCGGAATTGATGATCATCACTCGGGCATCATGTGTCGCGAGAATGCTGCTGCATGTTCCTTTGTCATTCTCGTCGGCGCCAGTGCCTTCGGCTCGCCGGTGCGTATTATTGCGCCCTCGCCCCTTACGGGAGAGGGCATGTAGGACAGAGCGGCATGCTCGGTTGGGTGAGGGGTATGCCTCTGCAAGCGCCGCTGCGGAGAGAGACCCCTCACCCAACCGCGTTAGCGGATGGGCCGCACATGCCCTCTCCCACAAGGGGACCCACAAGGGGCGAGGGCGCTGTATCGGGCAGCCGGCCCGCGGCGCCTCTGTTGATCGGCTGAGGCATCACACCCCCATTTGTGGCCCCGCCGCCCTTGACCCCGGCTGCCCGCCGTGGTCAGTTCCGCCCCATGAGCACCCTTGTCCGCCCAGCCCGTCTCTGGTGGCGCACCTTGTAAAAGGTGGCCGGTGCGATTTGTTTGACATGAGATCGCAGAGGGGCCGCCACGCAGCGGCGGCTTCCGGTTGGTCCTGTGTGGCGTTTCCTCGGCAAATTCCGTAAGAGGACGCCCAAGAGGACCCCATGAACAGGACCGTTTTCGCCCTTCCGGCCCGCAGCGACTACCGCACCTCCAGCGGGCTCGCGATCACGCGCGCCGTCGAGCAGTTTTCCGGTGGCGCCAGCCGGCTCGATGACCTGATCGACCTGCTCGACCGCCGCCGTGGCGTGGTGCTGTCCTCGGGCACGACCGTGCCCGGCCGCTACGAGAGTTTCGACCTCGGCTTCGCCGATCCGCCGCTGGTGCTGGAGACCAAGGGCACTGACTTCACCCTGCAGGCGCTGAACCGCCGCGGCGAGGTGCTGATCGCGTTCCTGAAGGACACGCTGCGCGAGCCCTGTGTGGTCATCACCGAAGCTTCGCCGGCGCGGCTCGCTGGACACATCGTCCGCGGCCCGGCCCCGGTCGAGGAGGACCAGCGCACGCGGCGCGCCAGCGTGATGTCGCTGGTGCGGGCGATGATCGCGGCGCTCTCGGCCAATGACGACCCGCTGCTCGGCCTGTTCGGCGCCTTCGCCTACGACCTCGTGTTCCAGATCGAGGACCTCCAGCAGAAGCGGCCGCGCGAGAAGGACCAGCGCGACATCGTGCTCTACGTGCCGGATCGCCTCTTGGCCTACGACCGCGCCACCGGCCGCGGCGTCGTGCTGTCTTATGATTTTTCCTGGAACGGACAGTCGACGGAAGGCCTGTCGCGCGACACCGACGCCAGCATCTATCTCAAGGAGCCGCGCCAGGGGTTTGCCGATCACGCGCCCGGCGAGTACCAGGCGACGGTCGAGAAGGCCCGCGCCGCGTTTGCCCGCGGCGACCTGTTCGAGGCGGTGCCCGGCCAACTCTTTGCCGAGCCGTGCGAGCGTTCGCCGGCGGAAGTGTTCCAGCGGCTCTGCCGGATCAATCCGTCGCCCTATGGCGCGCTGATGAATCTCGGCGACGGCGAGTTCCTGGTCTCGGCCTCACCCGAGATGTTCGTCCGCTCCGACGGCCGTCGCGTCGAGACCTGTCCGATCTCCGGCACCATCGCCCGCGGCCGCGACGCCATCGGCGATGCCGAGCAGATCCGCCAGCTCCTGAACTCGGAGAAGGACGAGTTCGAGCTCAACATGTGCACCGACGTCGACCGCAACGACAAGGCGCGCATCTGCGTGCCCGGCACCATCAAGGTGCTGGCGCGCCGGCAGATCGAGACCTACTCGAAACTGTTCCACACGGTGGATCACGTCGAGGGCATGCTGCGGCCGGGCTTCGACGCGCTCGATGCCTTCCTGACCCACGCCTGGGCCGTGACCGTGACCGGCGCGCCAAAACTGTGGGCGATGCAGTTCGTCGAGGACAATGAGCGCTCGCCGCGGCGCTGGTATGCCGGCGCCATCGGCGCGGTGAATTTCGACGGCTCGATCAACACCGGCCTGACGATCCGCACCATCCGCATGAAGGACGGGCTCGCCGAGGTCCGTGTCGGCGCCACCTGTTTGTTCGATTCCGATCCCGCGGCCGAGGATCGTGAGTGCCAGGTCAAGGCGGCGGCGCTGTTCCAGGCGCTGCGCGGCGATCCGCCGAAGCCGCTGTCGTCGACCGCGCCGGATGCCACCGGCTCCGGCAAGAACGTGCTGCTGATCGATCACGACGACAGCTTCGTTCACATGCTGGCCGACTATTTCCGCCAGGTCGGCGCCAACGTCACCGTGGTGCGTTATGTCCACGCGCTGAAGATGCTCGCCGAACGAAGCTGGGATCTGATCGTGCTGTCGCCGGGGCCAGGCCGCCCCGAGGACTTCAAGATCTCGACGACGATCGACGCTGCGCTCGCGAAGAAGCTGCCGATCTTCGGCGTGTGCCTCGGCGTGCAGGCGATGGGCGAGTATTTCGGCGGCCAGCTCGGCCAGCTTGCCCAGCCGGCGCATGGAAGGCCCTCGCGGGTCCAGGTGCGCGGCGGCCGCCTGATGCAGGGCCTGCCGAACGAGATCGTCATCGGCCGCTATCATTCGCTGTTCGTCGAGCGCGACAGCATGCCGGAGGTGCTGACCGTCACGGCGGCAACCGAGGACGGCGTGGCGATGGCGATCGAGCACAAGACGCTGCCGGTCGGCGGCGTGCAGTTCCATCCGGAATCGCTGATGTCACTCGGCGATGCCGTGGGTTTGAGGATCGTGGAGAATGCGTTCCGGCTCAATCAGCCGGAGTGAGAGGTGGTTGCCGTCATCGCGAGGAGCGTGAGCGACGAAGCGATCCAGAGTTGTTTTCGCGGCCCTGGATTGCTTCGCTTCGCTCGCAATGATGAATTCCTCGCGGTCACGGCCAAACGAGGCAATGAGAGCACGATGACGTTCGATCTGGACATCAAGAACACCGTCCGCACCATTCCGGACTATCCGAAGCCGGGCATCCTGTTCCGGGACATTACGACCCTGCTGGCGGACGCGCGCGCGTTCCGCCGCGCGGTCGACGAATTGGTGCATCCCTGGGCCGGCTCCAAGATCGACAAGGTCGCGGGCATCGAGGCCCGCGGCTTCATCCTCGGAGGCGCAGTGGCGCATCAGGTGTCGGCCGGGTTCGTGCCGATCCGCAAGAAAGGCAAGCTGCCGCACAAGACGGTCAGCATGTCCTATGCGCTGGAGTACGGCACCGACGAGATGGAGATGCATGTCGACGCGGTGCAGCCCGGCGAGCGCGTGATCCTGGTCGACGACCTCATCGCCACCGGCGGCACGGCCGAGGGCGCGGTGAAGCTGTTGCGCCAGATCGGCGCGACCGTGGTGGCGGCCTGCTTCATCATCGACCTGCCGGATCTCGGCGGCGCCGCCAAGCTGCGCGCGCTCGACGTGCCCGTGCGCACGCTGATCTCCTTCGAAGGGCACTGAGAAGCGCGCGGCGGCGTCAGGACCGCTGCATCAGAAGCTCATTCTCGATCTCGCGCAGCGCATAGTAGTTGCGCCGGATCCATTGATAGAGCTCGGTGGAGGGGTCCTTCTCCTGGCGCAGGTAGCCGGTGAAGGAGAACGAAAAACGTTCGATATAGGTTCTGAGGAACGCGGGCAGGGCGGCAATGTGCAGATGCTTGCTGCGGCTGTAGAGGTCGGGGAGCTCCTCGCGCAGGACGTGGTCGTTTTCGACCACGATCAGCTGGGGCTTCGGGATCTGGCGCCGCAGGGCATCGTAGGCGCGCATCGAGACCCGGTCGCCTTCGGCGCAGAACAGAATGATCGGGACCACGTTCCGCCGCGCGGCCTCCTTCAAAAAGCCGATCTGTTCGGACATCTTGAAGAACTCGTCGAACGAGTAGTAGCCGAGGTCGATCACCTTGGGGATGCCGTCGTTGAGGATCACCCGGTCCATCAGCTGGATCTTGCCGTAGGTGTCCTCGATCGTCGCGGTCTCCGTGATCTGCGGCAGGAAGTCGAGCAGCGACGGCTCGCGCAAGGTGACGTCGAAGGCGAGCACTTGGCCGTTCTTCAGCAGTAGGAACTCGCTCAGCACCCGCGCAAGCAGCGTCTTCCCGGATTGCGGCCGGGGCGAGCAGACGATGTAGACAGGCGTCGCGGGCATCCGACCTATATCAGGTCAAATGCGGTTGCGATAAAGTCCCATCCTTCACGGAGCTGCTATTTTTCCCCGGCCGGCCGCGGCGCCGCCGCCTTGGTCGAGCCGACGATGTCGGTCAGCTTGATGCGGTCGTACTCGCTCCAGACGTTGGCGAGCCAATGCCGGACATAGCCGCGCAGCACGAAGGAGTAGTTGGCGGCCTCGTCGCGGGGACCCTTGTTGGCGACGAATTTGAGGAACGGCACCGAGGCGACCTCGACCTGCTCGAACGCCATTTCGTTGAGCTTCGGGATGGTCAGCTCGGTCGCGTCCTTGATGCGGTGGAAGTAGGAATTGTAGGTCGACTGGTCCCACTCGAAGAAGCTGGTGTTGTTGATGAAGTTCTTCACCAGGAAATATTTCGCGCCGATCATGTAGCTCGCCGTCTCGGCGATCTCGTCGAGCGAGGCGATCGACGAGCCCAGGATGTGGAACACCGCGAAGGTGATCTGGCCGGAGCGGGCGGCGTCGAGGAATCCGATGTCGCGCAGCGCGGCGAGCGTCGGCGACATCAGGCCGGCGCGGACGTCGATCACGGTCACCGACGGCGCCACCGCGCTCAGGGTGTCGAAGATCTTCATCTGGTCCGGCGTCGAATTCATGTCGACGATCTCGGTGATCTCCGGGTGGAAGCGCTTCAAGGTGCCGCGCGGATGCTCGGTGTCGAACGCCCGGGTGGGGACGTTGTTGGCGCTGAAATAATCGAGCAACGTCCGCGACACCGTGGTCTTGCCGACCCCGCCCTTGTCCGCACCCACCACAACCACTGCCGGTTTCGCCATGGAAAGTCCTTCAGCCCTGAGGCCGGCCAGGGGGCCGGCGCATTGCATTCTGCTTTGGGCGCGAACATGGCAGAAACGCTGGAGAATTCAAATTCATTGCAGCACGGGACCGGGGAAATTTGCGCCTTCGCCGCAACAGGCTGGAGCAATCGGAGGCATTCCGGCCCGCGCGTTCGAGCCGGCGAGGAAGCACTTGCAAGCGAATGGCAGGACAATTGCCCGTCGCACGGGATTGGCGGCTGAATTCCGCGGCGAAGGCGGCGACTAGTGCCGGCCCCAGGGACCGGTCGCGGGGGTGGTCCACGGTCCCTGGGGAGCGGCTTGACCCTGGCCAGATGGCGGGGCCGGGCCATCGGCCTGGCCCCAGGGACCACCGGACGGCAACGGTGGCGGAGCGTCGCCGTCTGGAGCATCGGCTCCGGTATCGTCGGGCTGTGCCTCGTCCGTGGGCAGCGCCAGCGGGCCCGGATCATGGCCGCCGGCGAACCTGATCAGCGCCTGGACCCGGGCATCGATCGAGGGATGGGTGGCGAACAGGTCGGCAAAGCCCTCGCGCGGATTGTCGACGCACAATTCCATGACGGCGGAGGTGGCGCCCGGCAGTTCGCCGCGCCCTTCGATCTTGCGCAGGGCGGTGATCATGGCGTCCGGATTCTTGGTCAGCTCGACCGACCCGGCATCGGCAAGGTATTCACGGGTGCGCGACAGGGCCAGCTTGACCACCTGGGACAGCAGCCAGGCCACCACGATCAGCACCACCGCGATGATCACGACGATGATGGCCCCGCCGCCGGAGCCCTTGCGGTCGGAGTCGGACGAGGAGGAGGACGACGACGAGCGACCCCAGCCGCCGCCCCAGCTCATGTTGGTGAACAGGCGGAAGAACAGTTCACCGAAGAAGCCGACCACGCCGGCGATGATGACGGCCACGACCATCAGTTGGACGTCGCCGTTGCGGATATGGGTCAGCTCGTGGCCGAGCACCGCCTCGATCTCCTGGTCATCGAGCGCGTCGAGCAGGCCGGTCGTGACGGTGACCGCGTATTGCCGCGGGTTCAGGCCGGTCGCGAAGGCGTTCAGCGCCGGGCTGTCCATGATCTTCAGCTGCGGCATGGTGATGCCGCGCGAGATGCAGAGATTTTCGAGCAGATTGTAAAGCCGCGGCTGCTCCTGACGCGTCACCGCGGTCCCGCCGGTGACCGCGTCGATCATCTTCTGATGGAAGAAATAGGCGATCACGATCCAGGCCGCCGCGCCCAGCGTGGCCCAGGGCAGCGCCCTGATCAGGTCGCGGGTGGCCGCGTTCATGTAATAGGCGACACTGCCATTGCCGTTGATCATGACCTCCGCGATCAGCGCGCCGGCGAACACCAGCACGTAGATCAGCAGGAACAGGCCGCCGAGCAGCAGCACCGAACGAGTCTTGTTCGATGCGATGTGGGTGTAGAGACCGTAGGCGGCCATGGCGTCGGACCCTTCAGCGCGGAGGGCGCGGGATCAGAACTTGACGCTCGGCGCGGCCTCGACTTCGGTCCGGCTGGCGCCGAGATCGAAGAACTCCTTGCGTGTGAAGCCGAAGGTCCCGGCGAACAGTGCGGCGGGCATCTGCTGGATGCCGGTATTATACTCTTGGACCGCGTTGTTGAAGAAGCGGCGGCTGGCGGCGATCTTGTTCTCGATGTCGGAGAGCTCGCCGGCGAGCTGCTGGAAGTTGGCGTTGGCCTTGAGGTCCGGATAGGCCTCGGACAGCGCGATCAGGCGACCGAGTGCGCCGGAAAGTTGGCCTTCGGCGGCCGAGACCTGGGCCGGGCCCTGCGCCGACATCGCCGCATTGCGAGCCTTGATGACCTCGTCGAGGGTGCCGCGCTCATGCGCAGCGTAGCCCTTCACGGTCTCGACCAGATTCGGAATCAGGTCGTGGCGCAACTTGAGCTGGACGTCGATGTCGGCAAAGGCCTGGCCGACCCGCTGGCTGAGGGCGACCAGCCGGTTGTAGGCGCCAAGGGCGAACAGCACGAGAATGACGATGATGCCGAGGACGATCCAGCCGGACATGACGGGCTCCGAGGGAGAGGGCGGGAGAACGAGGCGGCCGACACGCGACGGCGCCGCCGGTCCGCAGATGGACCGGCGTGCATTGGTCGCATCAGGGGGGATGCCCGTTCAAGTCGCTTGAGCCTGGCCGGTCCGTTCGATGGGCGCCCAGGCGACCGAATTGGCGTCGGAGGCAACGATGCGCAGGGCTCAATAGGGACGGGCGACCCGCCATTGCTGCGTGGGGTCGTTGCCCTTGATATCGCCGGGGGCGCTGTCGAGCTGCGAGGTGTAGAGCGGCCGGTAGCGGTAGGCCCACATCTTCTTGCCGTCGCTGCGGGTGATGACGGTGAAGTCGCCGCTGGCGGTCGCGTTGTCTGGGGCCATCAGCGGCGGCCGCTTCTCGGCACAGGCACCGTCGCAGGTCGACTTGTTCCCGGTGTTGTCCCGCTCGGTATAGTAGAGCGTCATCCCTTTTGGGTCGACCAGGACGGGACCGTTCTTGCCGACGATGGCCTTGGCCGGCGGGCCCTCCTGTTTCGGTGGGGGCGGTGCCGAGGATCCACCACCGTGGCCGTTTGCCAGGGCCGTTCCTGCCGAAGCCAGCAGCGCGGCGGTGATCATCATCGTCCTGAACATCGAAACGCGTTCCCGTGTGAGCAGCGCATTCAGCGCCTGTTGCAGCTCACCGTAGCAAGCATCGATTTCTCTCGGGTTTCGCGAAATCGCGAAAATGAGAGACAAACACGACCTGTCGTTAACCATCTGCGGCCGCGACGGTATCTACGGTCGTGGCGGCGGCTCCACGCCGTCGCCCCAGTCCCAGCGGCGGGCGGCGGCAAAGGCGGGCTTGTCGCGGCGGGGGATATTGACCGTGGCAGCGGTCCCATCGGCTTGGCACAGCTTCGCGGTTGTCGCGACCTTGGTGACCGACGGCGGCGCGAGCACGCGTGCGGCGGGCCGATGCGTTGCTGGCTTGCGGGTGAGGGCAACGAAGCTGAACTTCTCGTCCTCGAACGGGACGTCAGCCCCTTTCAGTTCGCGGTGTGCCCGCGATCGCGCCAGCCGCTGCGCGAAATGGCACCAGTCCGGTGCCACGAGGGGGCACGGCGCTGCGTGCGGGCAGGGCGCCGCGACATGAGCGCCTGCTGCGATCAGGCGGTCGCGCGCGGCGATGATGCGCTGATAGCCGGCGGGCGTGCCGGGCTCGACGATCAGCAGCGTATCGCCGGTCCTGGCCCACAGCGCATCGACGGTCGCAGAGCGCTCGGCATCCGTCAGCTCCCCGATCATGTAGCTGGCGATGACGAGATCGGCCCTTCCGGCACGATCGAGCAGCGCTCGCGCCGGTCCCAGCGCATAAGAGAGGTCGCGGAGGCGCATCGTGTCGTCAGCGAGCGTCAGCGCCAGCCCGCGCAACGCTGGATTGGAATCGACGGCGTTGAACGAGGTCAGCAGCGGAAACGCTTCCGCCGCAGCGAAGCTCGCGGTCGCTGGTCCGGCACCGACATCCAGCAGCGAGGCCGGAGCGAAGTCCGGGCTCGCCTGCATCACGGCGTTGAGGCTGGCAACGACCGCCGCGTAGGTCGCCGGCATTCGCACCGTGGCATAGGCAATGGCGTCGGCGTCGCTCGTGATCGTTCCGGAATTGCCGCCGCTGCGGTAGGCGGCCGAGATGCGGGCCGCCCGGGCGGCTGCATCCTGCCGCGACTGCCCGTGCAGCATGGCTTCGAGGGACGCCTTCAGCGCGGCGGGCAGATCAGGAGAGATCATCGGTCCTCTCCACGCGTCAGTCCGGCCGCCGCGCGGGCGGCGATCCGGAATGACGGAGCAAGATCAAGCCACCTGCTGGTCGAGGATCTTCACGGCCTCGTCGAGCGCGACCGAGACGAGCTGCGACACGCCGCGCTCGGCCATGGTGACGCCGAACAGCCGGTTCATGCGCGCCATGGTGATCGGGTTGTGGGTGATGATGATGAAACGGGTCTCGGTCGAGCCCTTCATCTCGTGCAGCAGGTTGCAGAAGCGTTCGACGTTGTGGTCGTCGAGCGGCGCGTCGACCTCGTCCAGCACGCAGATCGGCGAGGGGTTGGTGAGGAACACCGCGAAGATCAGCGCCATCGCCGTCAGCGCCTGCTCGCCGCCCGACAGCAGCGACAGCGTCTGCGGCTTCTTGCCCGGCGGCTTGGCGATGATCTCGAGGCCCGCCTCGAGCGGATCGTCGCTCTCGATCAGGTGCAGCGCCGCTTCGCCGCCGCCGAACAGCTCGGTGAACAGCCGCTTGAAGTGGTCGTTGACGGTCTCGAACGAGGATTGCAGGCGCTCGCGCGCCTCCTTGTTGAGGCTCTGGATGCCCTGGCGCAGCCGCTTGATGGCTTCGACGAGGTCGTCGCGCTCGGTGGTCAGCGCGGTATGCGAGCCCTCGACCTCGGTGAGTTCTTCCTCGGCGCGCAGGTTGACGGCGCCGAGCCGCTCGCGGTCGCGGCGCAGCTTCTCCAAGGTCTCTTCGATCTCGTGCAGCGGCGGCAGTTGCGTGTCCGGACCGATCTCGGCCATCGCCGCGACCGCCTGCGGCTCGCATTCGAGCATGTCGTGGATCTCGCGCTCGACGTCGCCGATGCGGCGCTTGGCGCTCTCCAGCCGCTCCTCGGCGCGGGCGGCCGCTTCGCGCGACTTCGACAGCGCTTCCAGCGACGCTTTCGCAGCGCGGTCGGTATCGCCCATCGCAGTCTCGGCCTCGGCCAGCGCGTCGGCCGCGACCTGGCGCTCCTCCTCGGCGATGGCGAGCTCGTCGATCAGCGCGCTGCGCTTCTCGGCGAAGATCTCCGGCGCGTTGTCGAGCTCGGCGCGCTCGTCCCTCACCTCGGCGATGCGCGCCTCGATGGTGGCGATCTGCGAGCCGGCGCCGCGGATGCGGTTGAACCAGTCGTTGCGCTCGTTGATGATCGCCTGCACGCGGCGGTCGGCGAGCTCGGCCTCGCGGGCCAGCGCCTGGGCCTCGGCGCGCACCTGGGCCGCGGCGCGGCGCTTGGCCTCGATCTCGGCGCGCACGGCCGCCAGCCGGCCATCGGCTTCGGTGGTCGCCGGCAGCTCCTCGATCGCCTCCAGCGCATTCTGGTGCAGCTCGGCGATCTCGGCGCGGTCGTGGGCGAGACGGGTCGAGGCCTCGACCAGCGCCGATTTGCGCGCCGAATGGCGATTGATTTCGCGCTCGGCATTGGCATGGCGCTCGCGCGCCGAGTTCACCTCGCGCTGCGCGGCGCGCCAGGCTTCGCGCGCGGCGCTCTCGGCGGCGGTGGCGGCCCTCACCTCGGCCTCGGCGCTCTCCAGCGCCTGGCGCTTGTTGGCGGCGTCGATGCGCGCCTGCTCCAGCTCGGCCTCGATGTCGATCAGGCGGGCGCGCTCGGCGAGACGGCGGGCCGCGCCGGTCGGCGCATGCGCGGCGGCGATGAAGCCGTCCCAGCGCCAGACGTCGCCTTCCGGCGACACCAGCCGCTGGCCGGTCCTGAGTTGAGAAACGAGTTGAGCGCCGCGATCGCGCGACACCACGCCGATCTGGGCGAGGCGGCGCGACAGCTCCGGCGGCGCCTGCACATAGGCCGCGAGCGGCTCGACGCCGTCGGGCAGCGCGGGGTCGGTGAGCTCGGCGCCGGCGACGGTCCAGTGCATCGGTGCGGAGGCATCGACCGGCGCATCGAGGTCGTCGCCGAGCACGGCGCCGAGCGCCTTCTCATATCCCTTGGCGACGGTGACGCCGTCGATGATCGGCGGCCACAGATTCTTGGTCTCGCTGTTGACCATCTTGGAGATGGTGCGCGCCTCGGTCTCCAGCCGCTGCACCCGCTTCTCGGCCTCGGCGAGCGGGGCGCGCGAGGCTTCGAGCTTCTGCCGCGCATTGGCCTGCGCCGACTCGTTGGTCTGCACCGCGGCCTCGGCCTGCGCCTCGGATTCCTCAGCCGCTTCGAGCGAGGCGGCGAGCGTGTCGAGATCACCGAGATGCGCGGTCTCCTGCGCCAGCCGCTCCTCGTCGGCGCGGACATTGGCGATGTCCTGGTCGAGGCGGGCGAGACGCTCGCGATGGCTGCGGACGTTGGCTTCGAGCTGGTTGCGGCGCGCGGTGAGGTCGGCGAGCTGCGTCGTCAGCTCGGTGAACTGGCGCTCGGTCTCAGCGAGAAGAGCCTCGGCCTCGGCGACGCGCTCGTCGACGCCGCTGCGCATCTCGACGCGCGCCTTGATCTCTTCCTTCAGCTCCGCGTCTTCGGTCTCCAGGCGCTGCAGCGCGACCTGGGCATCCTGGTTCTGCTGCTGCTCGCGCGCGACGTCGGCGGTGAGCTGCATCAGGCGGCGATCGAGCTCGCTAACGCGCTCCTTGGCGCGCACCTCCTCGCGGTCGAGCAGATCGCGGGCATTCTTCAGCCGCTGCATCGTCGCGGCGGCGCGGGCTTCGGCCTCGCGCAGCGCCGGCAGATGCGACGAACGGATCGCCTGGATGCGGGCCGATTCGGCCTGCTCGCGGGTCCGCTCCGCCATCTCGCGAACGGCGACATCGTGCACATGCGCGGCGTCGTTGAGGTCGGCATGCGCGCCCATCCAGCGCAGATGATAGAGCGTCGCTTCGGCCTTGCGCACCTTGGCCGCGACCTCGCGGTAGCGGATCGCCTGCCGCGCCTGCTTGCGCAGGCCTTCCATCTGGCCGGAGAGCTGGCCGATGACGTCCTCGACGCGCAGCAGATTCGTCTCCGCCGCCTTCAGCCGCAACTCGGCCTCGTGGCGGCGGGCATGCAGGCCGGCGACGCCGGCGGCGTCTTCCAGCACGCGGCGGCGCTGCTCAGGTTTCGCTTGAATGATCTCGCCGATCTTGCCCTGGTGGACCAGCGCCGGCGAGCGCGCGCCGGTGGCGGCGTCGGCGAACAGGATCTGCACGTCGCGGGCGCGCACGTCGCGGCCGTTGATGCGATACACCGAGCCGGCCTCGCGCTCGATGCGGCGCGAGATCTCGAGAATGTCGCGGTCGTTCACCGCGGCCGGCGCGGTCCGATCGCTGTTGTCGATCGTCATCACCACTTCGGCGTGGTTGCGCGACGGCCGCGTGTTCGAGCCGGAGAAAATGACAGCGTCCATGTCGGCGGCGCGCAGCGATTTGTGCGAGGTCTCGCCCATCGCCCAGCGCAGCGCCTCGACCAGATTCGACTTGCCGCAACCGTTCGGACCGACGACGCCGGTGAGGCCGGGTTCGATCACGAAGTCAGTCGGTTCGACGAACGTCTTGAAACCGTGAAGACGAAGACGCGTGAGTTTCATGCACAGATTCTCTGTTGGCGGGAGACGAATCTCCCAGCCCCGACAATACCATGGAAGGCAATGTCAATGTGGACTGAGTCGCCCTGGCGCCTCATTCTGAGGGCGGGACAATGGCGAGGGCTGGTCCCCAGGGCAACCCGCCGGGCCTGCTTTTCCAAGGCTTTCTCGTGGCGAACGGCCCACGAAACAGAAGCGGCCCCATTGAGGGGCCGCGCTGTGTCTTTGATGACTCAGTGATTCGAATCAGCTCTTCAGAAGCGGGTTGATCTTCTTCTGAAACTCCTCGATCGAAGCCTCGCCCTTGATCTTCTCGCCGTTGATGAAAAAGGTCGGCGTCGAATCGACTTTAAGAATGTCGCTCGCATATTTCTGGTCGGCGGCGATCTTGTCGAGCAACGCCTGGTCCTTGAGGCAGGCCTCGACCTGCTGCTGGCTGAGACCAGCCTGCTTGCCGATCCGCGTCAGCGTCTCCGTCGTGTTCTTCACCACCCAGTCGTTCTGCGAGCGGAACAGCATGTCGGTGACCGCAAAATACTTCTGCGCGTCGTCCTTGGCGATGCAGCGCGTCAGCATCGAGCCCGCGGCGGCTTTGATGTCGAGCGGGAACTCGCGGAAGATGTAGCGGATCTTGCCGGTATCGATGTATTCGGCCTTCAGCTTCGGGAACACGGTGGCGTTGAACGCCGCGCAGTGCGGGCAGGTCATGGAGGCATATTCGGTGATGGTCACCGCAGCGTCCGCCGGTCCGATCGCCATGTCGGGCAATGACTGAGGCTTGGCGACATCGGCGGCGCTCTGCGCCATCGCGTCCGAGATCAGCCGCAGCGGGGAGAAGCCGGCCAGAGCGGCGAGGCCGGTCAGCGACAGGGCAGCGGTGAAGGCGCGGCGGGTGATGATCAAGGCTCTGCTCCGAAATGGGCGCATCTCGCGCCTGAAACGCTCGTAACTCGGCTTTTCGCTAGCTTGAAACCCACCCGGAGGCAATGCCGGGCGGCAAATGGGGATCAAAGCCTCAGCGTCAATTTCGCTTGATGGCGGCGCCCAGGCGGGCCAGCGCGTCGCGCAGGGCGTCGTCCTCGATCGCGGTCAGGGTCTGCGCGACCTTCGCGACCGTCTTCGGATCGGGCGGCACCGGGCGGCGCTTCACTGGGGGGCGCAACAGCGGCCCCTGGCGCAGCGCCAGCTTGCCGACCGCGTGCCAGCCGAAGAAGCGGTTGACCCGCTCCAGGATCACGTCCGACGAATGCTGGATCTCCAGCGCCATCGGCCCCTCGACGCGCAAAATCAGCGTCGCCGGCTCCTGCGGCTGGCCCTCGACCGGCCGCGGCCATTGCATCTTCAGCGGCTGGGCGTGCTCGGCGATCTCGCGCCCCGCGATCTCCGGCCAGCGCGTCACCAGCTCGCGCGCGGCAAAGCCCTGCTTGGCATAGGCGGCCGTCAGCACGTCGCCCATCATGAGCGACAGCGGTTTTGCGGTGAGGCGGCCGGGCTTTGCCATCGATGCAGGCTTCTCGTGGTCTGCCGCCCGTCCGAGCCGCCTGGGCTCGAAGAAAGCCGTGGATGCCGCAGACGAGACGGCGGTCCAGCGGGCGACGATGGCTCCTGACGTACTAGATTAAGCCAATGGTGTCATCAGCCCTTCCTTCCAAGCGCAAGAGCCGACCAGAGAATCGCGGCTCCGCCGAGCGCCCCGCACAACTGCTCGCCTGGTACGACCGCCACCGCCGGCGGCTGCCGTGGCGCGCGCCGGCCGGGCAGCGCTCCGATCCCTATCGCGTCTGGCTGTCGGAGATCATGCTGCAGCAGACCACGGTGAAGGCGGTCGGGCCGTATTTCGAGAAATTCTTGGCGCGCTGGCCTGATGTCTCGGCGCTCGGCGGCGCCGAGCTCGACGACGTGCTCCGGATGTGGGCCGGCCTCGGCTATTATTCGCGGGCGCGCAACCTGCATGCCTGTGCCGTCACCGTGCTGCGCGAGCATGGCGGCGTGTTCCCGGACACCGAGCAGGGGCTGCGCGCGCTGCCCGGCATCGGTCCGTACACCGCGGCGGCCATTGCCGCGATCGCGTTCGATCGGCTGACCATGCCGGTCGATGGCAACATCGAGCGCGTGGTGTCGCGGCTGTTCGCGGTGGAAGAGGCGATGCCGCAGGCCAAGCCGCAGATCCAGGCGCTGGCAGCGACCCTGCTCGGGCCGTCGCGCGCCGGCGACAGCGCGCAGGCGCTGATGGATCTCGGCGCCACCATCTGCACGCCGAAGAAGCCGGCCTGCGCGCTGTGTCCCTTGAGCGAGGACTGCACCGCACGCGAGCGCGGCGACCAGGAGACGTTCCCGCGCAAGGCCGCCAAGAAGACCGGCACGCTCCGGCGCGGCGCCGCCTTCGTCGTCACCAGGGGCGACGAGCTGCTGGTGCGCTCGCGCCCCGCAAAGGGCCTGCTCGGTGGCATGACCGAGGTTCCCGGTTCGGAATGGCTCGCCGGCCAGGACGATGCCGACGCGCTCGCCCAGGCGCCGGAGCTGGCCGGTGTGAAACGCTGGCACCGCAAGCTCGGCGTCGTCACCCACGTCTTCACGCATTTCCCGCTGGAGCTCGTGGTCTATACCGCGCGGGTCCCGGCGCGGACACGCGCACCGGACGGCATGCGCTGGGTGCCGATCGCGACGCTCGACGGCGAGGCGCTGCCCAATGTGATGCGCAAGGTCGTCGCGCACGGGCTTGGGGATTGATCTCGCCGCTGCTGACACGAGGCTGGCAGCAGTGCGGAGCTAGAACGGGCGCATAGAGGAGACGCCCATGGTCGCAACCGCACTCGATACGCTGACCCCGCCACCCTGCGCAAAACTGCTCGGATGGCGGTTGCTGGACGCCAACCCGGCCGACGGCTGGATTAAGATTGGCTTCGACGGCAAGCAGGAGTTCTGCAATCCCGCCGGCTTCATCCAGGGCGGCCTGCTTGCATCGATGTTGGACGACACGATGGGGCCCGCCGTCTTTATCAGAACCGAAGGTCGGCTCTACACGACGACGGTGAGCATGACCGTCAACTATCTTGCGCCGGCGCAGCCCGGGCCGATCGTGGGCGAGGCGCGCGTGCTTCAACTCGGCAAGACCATCGCCTTCATCGAGGGACGTCTTACCAACGGCGACGGCGCCCTGATCGCAACCGCGAGCGCAAGTGCGCGGCTGGTGGAGGCGGCTAAGGCGCTCGCCAAATAATGCGACCCTCAAGCTTAAACCACGGGGCGGGCGGGACGTTCCGCTATGTGTTCCTTCTACGAGAACTGTATCCACGCGCTCAGCCGTCGTCCCGGCCTTGAGCCGGGACCCATACCCACAGGCAGTGGTTTGATGCACAGGGGTCATTGGCATTTTGCCCATCACGACGGCGGCGGCTTGTCCGGGACGACAGCGGTGGACGAGGCGGACTCACTGCTCAACCAGCGGCTTGAATGAGCAACAGAGACCGGGACGCGTCCGCGTTCGCGCGGCACATCATGCCCGAGGCTTGCGATCAGTTCATCCCTTGCGCGGGGGCGGGGCGTAAAACGGGGCCGCAGTTCGGCGGCCCCGCTTGCTCCGATCAATTCGGCTCGTTAATTCGGCTTGGGCGTCTCCACCACCAGCGCCACCATCCGCCGCACCAGCGGCAGGACAGCGAGCAACGTGGGGAACGCGACGAGCCAGGAAATGGCCCATGCTGCGGGCCAGGTCGCGATGAACGCCTGTGTCGGTCCAAGACTCTTCAGCGTGGCGATCGCGGAGACGACGAACGTCATCAGCACCGAGAGTGTCAGTGGCATGACGACGGCCGCATAGCGCGCCGGCAGTTTTCTGCGCGCGCGCCGTTCACCAGATGGTTTCATGATTGCAGTTCCGGAATTCGATCGGTCGATCACGGGCAACGCGTCCTGCATTCCTCCGGATCGAGCCGATCCGTTGAATGCGTTGCCTGACGTGAGACGCTTACGGTGCGCATCAGCGCAGCAGGCGTCTGATAGCCTGACAACAAGGCGGACGCCAGCCAAAAAACTGAACGAGCCGGAATTCATGCCGCTGCTGCGCTAGCCGGTTTGGAGGGGAGGGTGGGCAAAGGCGCCCATCACCGTACTCACCACGGACTGCGCTCGATCCCGCGCCGTGCCCACCATCTGACTCGGAGTACGCAGCACGGCGGTGGGCACGCCGCCGCCCTGCCGGGCGGCTGCTTTGCCCACCCTGAGCGACCTCAACTGCATCAACGCATTTTGCTGTTGGCGGCCTGACAGAGCACGACGCGCGGGCGCCGGATGCTCAAGTCGGTTTCGTCGGACGTCCTGGCGCGCCGAGTTCGCGACCCGTTTCCAGCATCAGCGTGCGCAGCCAGATCGACCCCGGCTCGACCTGCGCCCTGGTCGGATAGAACATGTATTGTTCGTCGATGCCAGGATCGAGCGGCGGCGCGACGGTCGACAGCGACAAGGCCTGCGCCAGCGCCGCGATCAGGCGGCGCGGCACGAAGGCGACGAGATCGGTGCGCGCGGCGACATGCAGCGCCTCGATGTAGCTCGGCACGACCAGCGCGATCCGCCGCTCCCAGCCCTTGCTGCGCAGCCAGCCGTCGATCAGGTCCTCGCTCTGGCCGCGCAGCACCACCGCGACATGCCGGGCGGCCAGGAAGGCGTCTCGCCGGTTCAGTCGCCTGCCGGCCGGATGACCGCGCCGCACCGCCAGCGCATCGCTGTCGGTGTAGAGCAACTGGCGATGGAAGCCCTTGAAGGCGTTGCCGATCGAGATCACCATGTCGATGGTGCGGGCGAACTCGGCGTGGAAGATCGCAGGGCCTCGCCAAGGCACGACGTCGATGCGGAGGTTGGGCGCGGCGCGCGTCACCTTGGCCATCAACGACGGCATCAGCAGCTCGACCGCGAGATCAGGCATCATCAGGCGAAATTGGCGTTCGCTCCGTGCAGCGTCGAACGCGTCGGGCGTGAACAGGCCGCGCACCTGATCCAGCGCCTGGGCGAGCGGGGCCTGCAGCGCAAGGGCGCGCGGGGTCAGCTCCATCCGCGCGCCGGTGCGGACCAGGAGGGGATCGCCGAGCAAGTCGCGCAGCCGCTGCAGCGCGTGGCTGGTGGCCGGCTGGGACAGTCCGATCCGCAGCGCAGCCCGGCTGACGCTGCTCTCGCGGAGCAGCGCGTCGAGCGCCACCAGCAGATTGAGATCGAGTGCGGCCAAATTCATAGGACGAATTAATATCATATCCGATATCGATTGGAAGAATGCGCCGCCACCCGTCATGCTTCGCCCTGTCGCAGAGGAGATCGGGAGACAGATGTCATGACCGCCAGCGCCAACAAGCGATTGATGCAAGAGCTGCTCACCAAGGCCGCCGCCGGCGACCGCGCGGCCTATGTCGCGGCCATTGCCGACGACGTTACGATGGTGATCACGGGACAATATTCGTGGTCGCAGACGATCAGGGGCAAGGACGCGCTGCTGCGCAATCTCCATGGCCATCTCAACAGCCTGCTGGCGGAGGGACGCCGCACCGTTCCGCTGCGTTTCATGGCGGAGGACGACCTCGTCGTGATCGAGGGCAAGGGCGAGATGCGCACTAGATCCGGGCGCCCTTACAACAACGACTACTGCCTGATCTTTCGGCTGCACGAGGGGCGCATCGTCGAGATCCGCGAATATTGCGACTCGGCGCTGACGGAAGCGGTGCTGGGACCGTTTCCGGCTGCGCTCAAGCAGACCGGTTGATGCGACAATGACCGAATTCAAGGAGAGTTTGCCGATGAGCGCCGTAGAAGCCACGGGTCATGACAACAAGCGGATCGTGCAGCATGTGTTCGACGAGCTGGCGAAGAGCAATGCGCAGCCGCTGCTCGCGCATCTTGCGGATGATTTCCGCTTCGTCATCATGGGCAGCGGATCCTGGTCGCGCAGCTATGACGGCAAGGCGGTCGTTCTCGCCGAGTTGTTCGCGCCGCTGCGGGCGCGGCTCGGCCGCATCACCACCATCCCGATCCGGCTGACGGCCGAGGCTGACCGCGTCGTGGTCGAGGCGCGTGGCCGCAATACGACGAGCGACGGCAAGGTTTACAACAACAGCTATTGCAACGTCCTTCGCCTGGAGAACGGCCGCATCGTAGAATGGATCGAATATTGCGACACGCTGCTGATCGAGACCGCGCTCGGTCCGCCGGCGCCGACGGCATGAGACGATTACGCGACTATCGGCATCGTCGATGATCGCGACAACGCTGTTGTTGGAATGCAGATCAATCCCGCTATACATCATCCTCGCCTCCTCGTGGTCGAAAGTGATTCGATGATTACGAATTCACTTTAGCTCCACGGCCTTCTCGCTTGCGAAGGCTGGCTAGATGATCTTCAGTGCATAAAACTTGCCGTAGCGAGCAGTACCGACGAGACGGATGCGTCGTGCAGGTCGGTGCTGATCGCATTCGGCGTGCAGAATGCGCCGACCGTGGTCGTCATCCCGATCTGTCGTCCGGTTTCGTTCCGAATCGCAGCTTCCGTTTTTCAGAATATTGCTTGACTCCACCCCCAAATCAGGTGTCTTATCCACGCCGTTCCGTCCCGGCAGGAGGGGCGTACGCGTCGTCACGACACGCGGGGCGGGATGCGGTGGCTGCGACGGCGTCGTCAGGACGAGCGACGTCGACCGGCCTCGTGCAGAGCTGCGGCGGCTTGCCGGCGTGGCGCGGGTGCGAGGCCTTTCGCGGACGTCGAAATCGTGTGGTCCTGGCATCCCGATGCTGATGTCAACTCGCGACGAAGCTTCGCTTCGCGTGGGGATGGTGGCCAGAAAGCCCGGCGCACCAGGGAGATCACGTATAAGACGTAAAGCCCATCGCGCAGGGAATGCCGGATGACCGGCTGGACCTGTGGTGACTGCCGCCTGCTTATCTTTCTGCAGGCGGGCCATGGGTTGCGGCCAGCGCCCGGCATTCCCTGCGCCCTCCTCATTTGCGAGGGTCCTTCTCGGCAACACCTCGGGCGCGGCGCGCCGCGAGAGGGTGAGCTCATGTCCTTCATCGGGATGTCTGTCGTCGCATCGCCATCGATCGGCATGGGTCGTGTCCGGATCCGCGCGGGTCGAGCACGCGGCCCGCAGAATGCAGATCGCCCATGACGGCGCACGCGGGCGGCCAGGGGTGGACGGTCCGGACCGGTGCAGATAGGGTCGGATATCATCTGTCAGGGATCACCATGCTCAAGCTCTATGTCGCGCCGGGCACCTGCGCGCTCGCTTCACACATCGCGCTGGCCGAGACCGGCGCCGACTACGTCGCCGAGAAGCTCAGCTTCAAGACCAACCAGCAGAACAGCCCGGACTATCTCGCGATCAATCCCAAGGGGCGCGTGCCGGCGCTGGTGACGGAGCAGGGCGTCCTGACCGAGACGCCGGCGATGCTCGCCTATATCGCGCAGCGCTTTCCGGAAGCGCGGCTTGCGCCGCTCGACGACGTCTTCGCCTTTGCCGAGGTGCAGTCCTTCAACAGCTATCTCTGCTCGACGGTCCACATCGCCCACGCGCACAAGATGCGGGGCTATCGCTGGGCCACCGAAGAGTCCTCCTTCGCCGACATGAAGAAGAAGGTGCCGGAGACGATGGGCGCCTGCTTCGCGCTGATCGAGCAGAAGATGCTGCGCGGCCCCTGGGTGATGGGCGAGCAGTACACGATCTGCGATCCCTATCTGTTCACGATCGCGCAATGGCTCGAAGGCGACGGCGTCGACATCAACGCCTTCCCGAAGGTCGCCGACCATTTTGGCCGCATGTCCGGGCGGCCGGCCGTCAAGAAGGCGCTGGCCGAGCTGGCGGGCTGACGGCCATCCTCGAGGCCATGGCGTCGGAACAGCGCCCGCCAGCATGGCGCATCGGGAGAGGGGAAAAAATAGCCGCGCGAAGCCGGAACCCAGCTCCGGCCATCGACGTTGCAGGAGGCCGTGGCGCGCCTGCGACCGATCTCCTTTTCTGGGACCCCTTGATGTTGCCGGCTGCCGTTTCAGATGACCGTTTGCGCGCGACCGGCACCGAGGACATCCGCGAGAGACTGAAGGCGGCAACGGCCTCGGCGCACCGCGCGCTGGACGAGGGGCTCGTTCATTTCGATCTCACCACGACGGCTCATTACCGCCGGTTCCTGCAGGCCAGCGCAGCCGCGCTGCTGCCGTTGGAGGCGGCGCTCGATCAGGCCGGGGTGGATGATCTGATCGAGGACTGGCCGCAGCGCCGACGATCGCAGGCGATCGCCTGCGATCTCGCGGATTTCGGTGCCGTGCCGGTTCCGATGGACCTTCCCGCACCCTCGCTCGACCGTGCGGGCGTATTCGGCACGCTCTACGTACTCGAGGGATCTCGGCTCGGCGCAGCGTATCTGCTGCGCATGGTCGCGGCCTCCGCCGATCCGCGGGTGAGACGCGCGACGCGCTATCTCGGCCATGGCGCGCGGCAGGGCTTGTGGCGCAGCTTCCTGTCGCAACTCGCGCAAGCGCGGACGACGGCCGACGAGGAAGTCAGGATGATCGTGAGTGCACGCGAAGCGTTCGCGATGTTTGCGAAGGCGATGGCAGCAGCATGAACGAGCCGGTCAACCTCACCAATTGCGATCGCGAGCCGATCCATGTTCCCGGGACGGTTCAGCCGTTTGGCTTCCTGCTGGCGCTGGTGTCGGACTTCACCATATGCATGGCCTCGGAGAACGCGCCGGATTTTCTCGGCGGCGATATCGGCTGGCTGCTGCAGCGGCCGCTCGACGCCGTGCTCTCGGAGGCGGCCGCGGCCGCGATCCGCGCCAGGGTCGACTATCTCAGCGGCCCCGATGCGGTCGAGCGCGTGTTCGGCGTCGATCTGCAGGGCCGTGGCAAGCTTTTCGATCTCGCCATCCACTTTTCCGGTGCGTATCTCGTCGTCGAGGCCGAGCCCAGTCTGATCGAGCCCGGCGTCAATTCCGGCGAACTGGTGCGGTTGATGCTCGGCCGCATCCGCAAGACGGCGGGGATGATGGACCTGGCGCAGGAGGCGGCGCGCCAGCTCAAGCTGCTGACCGGCTTCGACCGGGTGATGGTGTATCGGTTTCATCCCGACGGCTCGGGTGAGGTGATCGCCGAGGTCGCGGGCTCCGGCCTGGAGCCGTTCCTCGGGCTGCATTATCCGGCCTCGGACATTCCCAAGCAGGCGCGGCAACTCTATCAGCGCAACTGGCTGCGGATCATCGCCGACATCAACGCCGCGCCGGCGCCGCTGCTGTCGACGCCGACGCACAATGCCGGACTGCTCGACCTGTCGATGAGCGTGCTGCGCGCGGTCTCCCCCATTCACATCGAGTATCTCCGCAACATGGGCGTCGCCGCGTCGATGTCGGTCTCGATTCTGCGCGAAGGCAAGCTGTGGGGCCTGTTCGCCTGCCATCATTATGCGCCGCATCACCTGTCGTTCGAGAAGCGCACTGCGGCCGAGCTGTTCGGTCAGATGTACTCCTGGCTGCTCGAGGCGCGCGAGCGCGAGACCGACATCGCCTACGAGACGCGCGCGCATCATATCCAGGAGCGGCTGATCGAGCGCGCGGCCGCGCAGGCCCACAGCAAGCGCGCGATCCTGGAGTTCGTCGCCGACTATCGCCAGATGATCGAGTGCGACGGCATCGCCGTGTGGTCCGATGACGAGATCACGCTCGACGGCGAGACGCCGACCGAAGAGGAGGTGCAGGACCTCATCGGCTTCATCAACCGGACCTCCCCCGGCCGCATCTGCGCCAGCGCCGAGATTGCCAAGGTCTACGCGGCGGGCGAGGCGTTCCGCGATCGCGCCGCCGGCTTCCTCGCCATTCCGATCTCGCGCACGCCGCGCGACTGCCTGATCTTCTTCCGCCGCGAGGTGCTGCGCGCGGTCAACTGGGCGGGCGATCCGAACAAGAGCTATGCCGAGGGCCCGAACGGTTCCCGCCTGACGCCGCGCAAGAGCTTCGAGCTGTGGCAGCAGACGGTGGCCGGCCAGTCGAAGCCGTGGACGGCGGCGGATTTGCGCATCGCCGAGAGCCTGCGCGTCACGCTGCTCGAAGTGATCCTGCAACTCTCCGAGCTCGCCGCGCGCGAGCGCCGCGGCGCGCAGGAGCGGCAGGAGCTGATGATCGCCGAGCTCAATCATCGCGTCCGCAACATCCTCAGTCTCGTGCGCGGCCTCGTCGCGCAGAGCAAGGACACGGCGACCTCGGTGGAGGAGTTCGCGTCCGTGCTCGGCGGCCGCATCCAGGCGTTGGCGCGGGCGCACGACCAGATCACCAACCTGAATTGGGCCCCGGTCGCGCTCCGCCATCTGCTCGAATCGGAGGCTGGCGCCTATCTCGGCTCAAGGGCCGGACGGGTGCGCATGGAAGGTCCTGAGGTCGCGCTCGACCCCAAGGCGTTCGCAACGCTCGCGCTCGTCGTGCACGAGATGATGACCAACTCAGCGAAATACGGCGCGCTCGCCGACTCCACCGGACAGGTGCAAGTGATCTGGCGGCTCGATCCCGGGGCGAGCCTGGTCATCGACTGGAAGGAGAGCGGCGGGCCGCCGGTGCAGCCGCCGTCGCGGCGCGGCTTCGGCACCACCATCATCGAGCGTTCGGTGCCGTTCGACCTCAAGGGCGACGCCGAGATCCGCTTCGACCTGCTCGGCGTGCAGGCGCGCTTCGTGATCCCTGCCAATTTCGTCCAGATGGTGCCGGCGATGACGGGGGCACCCTCCAGGCACCAGCGCAAGGAAGAGGACACGCCGCGCCTGTCCGGTACGGTGCTGATCGTCGAGGACAATCTGATCATCGCGATGGGCGCCGAAGTGATTCTGCTCGAGCTGGGAGCGCGGCACATCGACACCGCGGCGTCGGTCAGTCAGGCGCTGAAGTCGATCGAGCGCGCGGTGCCGAGCTTTGCACTGCTCGACATCAACCTCGGCGCGGAAAGCAGCCTGCCTGTCGGGCACCGGCTGAAGGAACTCGGTGTGCCCTTCATGTTCGCGACCGGCTATGGCGAGCGTGCGCCGATTCCGGCGGAGCTGTCCGACATGCCGGTGATTCAGAAGCCGTACACGCGCGAAGTCGTCGAGAAGGCATTGACGAAGATCAAATGAGTCGCACGCGCATCAAGGTCGGCTTTGCGCGTCGCGGTGATTGGCATTCATGATTGCAGTCTTGGGTTTTCTCACATCCGCGTGTTGCACATGAGCGCGACAACGCACGACGGGAGACAGATCATCGACTATTCCCACTGTTGCTGCGACAAAACAGCCCGAAAATATTAGAACGCATCCAAAGGACACCGCTGTTCTAACATTGTTTCGACAAATGGAACCTCCGCAGCCTTATTCCGAACGAAGTCATCGCCGAAACGGCGCAGCGGGGGCGCGTTGAATCGTCGGAGGTCTGATGACGAATCGAACGACGAGTTTGTTGCCGTGCGTTGCTGTCGCCGTGCTGGCGGGAGCGGCTGCGACGACAATCGAGTTTACACCGGCATCGGCTGCAGACGAATGCCTTGCAAAGCCTGCGGGGACGCCGGCGGGGAAGCACTGGTTCTATCGCATCGATCGCGCGACCAAGAAGCAGTGCTGGTATCTGCGCGACGACGATCGCGAAGCGAAGGGCGCGTCGCTGGTCACGCGCAAGCTCGCCTCGCAGAAGGAACGGGCTCAGCTTTCGTCGACCGCGGCAAATGCACGTGCCGAGATCCAATCGTCGTCCAAGGACGCCGCCGATGAGGTGAAGGTCGTGTCCTCGACACCGACCGTGGCGGCGACGTCTGCCTTTCCGTCGGCTGCTGCATTTCCGGCTGCGTCTGCACCGGTCGTCGCGCCGGCGCCCGTGGCGTCAGCGCCGGCGGCGGCTGCGCCCGACCCGGTCGGCGCGGCAGTGAACGAATCTGCTGTTGCGACGCGTTGGCCCGACCAGTCCGGCACGCTGCAGGCAGCGGCGCAGCCCGCCGCGCCCCGCGCGTCCTCCTACACGCTCGCGGCCGCCAGCGACACCAACGCCGCGGAAGCGGCTGCTCCCGCGACGCCGGCGCTGGCCGCTGCGGATGCGTCGCCGGCCGTGACGATCGGCATGTCCGGGGATGATGCGTCCAAGACGCGGATGTTTGCTTTCCTGGGCGCAGTCGCGATCGCGGGCTTCTCGATCAGCGTGCTGTTTGCGCGCGCCCGGAGCAGGCGGCAGCTTCGCATCGAGCCGGTGGCCGCCCGGCGCGTCACGCGTTGGCCGGCGGAGCCCGAGCTCGATCGCATGCACCTGCCGCCGGTGGACAGCTACTATCCGGCGCTGGCGGGACGCCGGGGTAAATCGTCGCAGTCGACAGCGCAGGTCTCGGTCGTGCCGCGCGACGACGCTCGCTACGATGAGCAGTACGAGGTCGAAGACCTGCTGGCGCGCTATTCCGGACAGGAACGCCGGAATTCCTGAGCGTCAGGCGGCGGACATCTCGGAGCGGATCTCGGCGCGCAATTCGTCGATCAGCCTGAGCCCGCCCTTGGTCTCGACATGCCAGAAGGTCCAGCCGTTACAGGCCGGCAAGCCTTGCGCCACCGCGCCGATGCGGTGGATCGAGCCGACCTTGTCACCCAGCATGATGGCCCCATCGGCGCGCACCAGCGCGCCGTGGCGGCGCTTGGAGTCGACGAGCTTGGTGCCGGGCGCGATCATGCCGCGTTCGATCAGCTCCGAGAAGGCGACGCGCGGCGCTTCGCGCGCCGTCATGAACGGTGCGAGCGTTGCCTCCGGCAGCGGCTCGACCGCGGCGATGCGCCGCTCTGCCGCCTTCGCATAGACCTTGTCGCGCTCGAAGCCGATGTAGCGGCGGCCGAGGCGTTTTGCCACGGCTCCGGTCGTGCCGGTGCCGTTGAACGGATCGATCACCAGATCGCCGGGTTTCGAGGATGACAGCAGCACCCGCGCCAGCAGGCCTTCCGGCTTCTGCGTCGGATGGATCTTCTTGCCGTCGCCGTCCTTCAGCCGTTCCTCGCCCGTGCACAGCGGAATCAGCCAGTCCGAGCGCGCCTGGACGTCCTCGTTGGCGGCCTTCAGCACTTCGTAGTTGAACGTGTAGCCCTTCGCCTTCTCGTCCCGCGCGGCCCAGATCATGGTCTCGTGCGCGTTGGTGAAGCGGCGGCCGCGGAAGTTCGGCATCGGGTTGGACTTGCGCCAGACGATGTCGTTGAGGATCCAGAAGCCGAGATCCTGCATGATCGCGCCGACGCGGAAGATGTTGTGATAGGAGCCGATCACCCAGATCGTCGCGCTCGGCTTCATCAGGCGGCGCGCGGCGAGCAGCCAGGCGCGCGTGAAGTCGTCATAGGCGGAGAACGAGGAGAACTTGTCCCAATCGTCGTCGACCGCATCGACCTGCGATTCGTCGGGACGCTTGAGCTCACCCTTGAGCTGCAGATTGTAGGGAGGATCTGCAAACACCAGGTCGACCGATGCGCCTGGCAGTTTCGACATCTCGGCGACGCAGTCGCCGACGATGATTCGTTGCTCTTCGAGGGTCTGAAATTTAGTGCGGGGCGCCCTTGCAGACGCCCCGCGACGCGACTCTACCATGACTCAAGAACTCTGACTCAGGCGACGCTGTCGGCGACGCGGGACCTAACAACCGACTGCCCACACATTGACCCGGCAAAGTAAAAATGGACTTAACCCGGAAAATTATTCGCATCGATGCGCACGCATTCATCACGCGCACCGGCGACGAATTCCGTTCGTCGATACACGATGGTCTCTGCGCAAGACGCCGATTGCGATGGGTTTTTCGCGCCGGTCGAGCGCGAGCGCAGCCGATCGAGGTTCGGCGCGGGCCAGTTTTTTCGGCGGCGCTAGGCAAAATTTGCCGGCCGGGTTATTGATTAACACAGTGGAAATTTTACCTGTTTGCCGCGTTAGGCATTTCGCGCAGAGCCGCGCAAGAATCGTGAGGAAAGGCCGCCCATGCGTTACGATGATTTCCGTCGCAGCGACGACATCGATGACCGTCGCGACGAAGGCGGCGGGATGGGCGGTGGTATGGGTCTGCCGATCGGCGGCGGCGGGCTGGGCATCGGCACCATCATCGTTCTCGGCCTGATCGGCTACGCCTTCGGCATCGATCCGCGCATCCTGATCGGCGGCGCTGAGATGCTCAGCCACGGCGGCGCACCGACCCAGCAGGCCGATCGGCGCTCGCCCGGCAAGACCGGCGCGCCGAAGGACGAGATGGGCGACATGATCGCCGGCGTGCTCGGCGAGATCGACGACCGCTGGAGCGAGATCTTCCAGGCCAGCGGCCAGAATTACACCGGGCCCAAGATCGTGCTGTTTCGCAACAGCACCAATGGCGGCCGCTGCGGCATGGCGCAGTCGGCGATGGGGCCGTTCTACTGTCCGCCGGACCGGCAGATCTTCCTCGACACCAACTTCTTCCGCGAGGTCGAGACGCGCTTCCGGGGCTGCTCGGGCAGCGCCTGCAAGTTCACCGCGGCCTACATCATTGCGCACGAGGCCGGGCACCACATCCAGAACCTGCTCGGCATCCTGCCGCGCGTGACGCGGATGCAGCAGCAGTCGGACAACAAGGCCGAAGCCAACGCGCTGCAGGTCAAGGTCGAACTGCAGGCCGACTGCCTGTCCGGGGTCTGGGTCAATCGCGAGGCCAAGAAGCGTCCGGGCTTCCTCGAGGAGGGCGACATCGACGCCGCGCTGACGACGGCCTCGGCGATCGGCGACGACACCTTGCAGCGGAAGGCGACCGGACGCGTGGTGCCGGATTCGTTCACCCATGGCTCCGCCGCGCAGCGCAAACGCTGGTTCATGATCGGCTACCAGCAGGGCACGGTGCAGGCCTGCAATACGTTCAGCGCCAGTTCGCTGTAGGGAGACGCGATGATGGCGATCGACGAGAGCAAGAGCTTCATTCCCCTCAACATCGCCGTGCTGACGGTGTCCGACACGCGTTCGCTTGCCGACGACAAGTCCGGTACCACCCTGAGTGACCGCCTGACCGCTGCCGGCCATAGGCTCGCGGCGCGCGAGATCGTCACCGACGACGTCGAGAAGATTCGCGCGGTGGTGAAGTCGTGGATCGCCGATCCCGGCGTCGACGTCGTCATCACCACCGGCGGCACCGGCTTCACCGGCCGTGACGTCACGCCGGAAGCGATCGAGCCGCTGTTCGAGAAGCGCATGGACGGCTTCTCGATCGCCTTCCACATGCTGAGCCACGCCAAGATCGGGACGTCGACGATCCAGAGCCGGGCCACCGCCGGCGTCGCCGGTGCGACATACATCTTCTGCCTGCCGGGATCACCGGGGGCCTGCCGTGACGGCTGGGACGGCATCCTCGCCGCCCAGCTCGACTACCGCACGCGACCCTGCAACTTCGTCGAGATCATGCCGCGGCTCGACGAGCATCTGCGCCGGCCCAAGGCGCAGGGCGCGACGGCATAGGGCCACGGCGCGATGCGGCACCGTGCGTCGATCGCGCGTCTCACTTCGTTGGTACGATCTCGAAAGCGCCGCCGCCTTCGATCGCCGCGCCAATGAGGCCGCCCATCATGCTGGCCGCGAAATTCTGGCCGCGCGGTCCCACGACCATCCGGTAGGCCTTGCCAGGCACGGCGGTGAAACGAATGTTCGACGAGCCCGGCGAGGACCATGTCGACACGGTGATCGTGGTGGCGCCGGGCGCAATCGAGCCGCTGTAGCTCTCGCCGCGGCCAAGGCTCGCCACCTTGGCGCCATTGATCTCGATCGCCGCTGGTGCCGCCAGATAGAGGAAGTCCGTCGTGCGTGTAATCGCGACCGTTGCGCGCCCTTTGGGCGCGGCGCGAGCCGCCGTCCCAGCCTCGACCCCAAACAGGCCCGCGAGCGCGACAAGCGCCGCAAGCTTCGATCGCACCATCGATTCCATCACTGCTCCCGCCCTGTTTGGCGGGATAGTACCGGCGCGCGGGAACTTCGCAATCGGCATGCGCAGCCTGTTGTGGCGGTGATCTCGGCCTACCGGCGGTTGCTGCACGAGCCGCCCGGCTACAACTCGAGCCGCCATGTCTCGCCGGTCAGCGGGACGCCGAACATGGCGTGCGGCTCCTCGGCGATCTTGCGAAACCCGGCGCGGGCATAGATGTCGCGCGCGGCGGTGAGAATGCTTTGCGTCCACAGCTCGATCGTCCTGTAGTTCTTCTCGCGCGCGAAGCGGATGCATTGTTCGGTCAGGGCCCGGCCGACGCCGAGACCGCGGGCCTTCTTCTCGACCAGCAGCAGCCGCAGCTTGGCGACCTCGTCGCTGCCCTTGACCAGGAAGATCGAGCCGACCGGCTCGCCCGCAAGCTCGGCGATCCAGCAGTGCTCGCGCGCCGGGTCGTAGCTCCTGATGAACTGTGCGCCGATCTCGGCGACCAACGCCTCGAACGAGACGTCCCAACCATATTCCTCGGCGTAGACGGCGCCGTGCCGTGAAACCACCCAGCCGATGTCGCCCGGGCGATGGCTGCGCAGCAGCACTGGGGAGCGGCCCGGCTGCTGCGGCTCCAGGGCGGTCTCGATCGTCGTCATTGCACCGACCAGCCGGTCGCGCACGGATGGCGCCAGCGGCGCCAGCATGGCCGCGATCTCCTTCTGCGAGCTGCGGTCGAGCTTGGCATAGGCCTGCCGGCCTCTTGCGGTCAGGCCGAGCTGCTGCTGCCTGCGATCGGTTGGCAAAGGCGTGCGGGTGATCAGCCCCTGCTCGTCGAAGCTCTGGACGATGCGGCTGAGATAGCCGGCATCGAGGCCGAGCGAGAGACCGATCTCCTTGGCCGAGATGGCGTCGTACTGTGCGAGTTCATAGAGCACACGCGCCTCGGCCAGAGAAAACGGACTGTCGAGCAGATGCTGGTCCAGCGCGCCGAGCTTCCTCGTGTAGAAACGGTTGAACGCGCGGATGGCGGCGACCTGGCCGTCGGCTGGGGCGGAATTCATGCGGCACCTCCAATATTTGCCATTGTCAACCAATTGATTGACTTTGGCAAGTATTGTCGTGCCGCTACACCATCACGATCCGGCTGCGCAGCATCGTCCGCGAGGAACGGCCGAGCTGACGCAGCAGCCGCGTTTCGGCGCGCTTGTGGTCGGGCTTGTATCCGCCGAGCTGCCGGTAGTGATCCCTGGCGATCAGGAGACCCTGGTCGCCGAGCGGCCCGACCAGGACCCGCGCAACCGCGCGCAGCCGGTCGCGCAGGCTGATTGCGGCATAGGGAGACCGGGCATAGCGGAAGACGCCAGCGCGCGGCCGGCCGGCGGTGGCGACGCTCTGGACGAACTGCATGGTTTCATCGATCCAGCCGGGATCGAGCATCGCGCCGGCGGGCAGAAACATCAGCCAGGGCGCACGCGCGCTGGCGGCCCCTGCAGCCAGGGCCGCGGCCTGGGAGCCCTCGAACTTCATGAAGTGGCAGCCGGCGACGTCCGCGACCCGCTCGATCACGCTGGAATCGGGCGAGCGATCGACCAGCAGCACCTCGGTGACGACACCGGCCGCGGCGCCCGGCACCAGCGCGGACAGGGTGGCCACGGCGGTCTGCTCGACACCTTCGGTCGGAATGATCACGCTCAGCATGAAACTGGCATCGCTATCTGTCGCGCCTCCGGCATGACTGTTATCATCTTGTCATAGCTAAATCAGCCCGCTGCGCTGCGGAATTTTGCAGCACGCACCTGGCCGCGCCGTTCGGGGCTGCGCCCGAACGGTGCTATTTCAAGGTGCCGTGTTGCTGAAGCTCGCGCTTGACTGGCTCAGTCGCCTGCCTGTGTCGGCGTGGTGCCGCCGGCGCTGTTCGGCCACACCCAGTCGCGGATCGCCGGCATGTCCTCGCCATGCGCGCGGATGTAGCGGGCATGCTCGATCAGCGCATCGCGGAATTTCTGCTTCACATGGGCCGCCGACACGCTGAGGCCGGGCACGCGCTCGATCGCCTCGATGGCGAGGTGGAAACGGTCGAGCTCGTTGAGCACGACCATGTCGAACGGCGTCGTCGTGGTGCCTTCCTCGATGAAGCCGCGCACATGCAATCCGGCATGGTTGGTGCGGCTGTAGGTGAGGCGATGGATCAGATACGGATAGCCGTGATAGGCGAAGATCACCGGCTTGTTGGTGGTGAACAGGCTGTCGAAGTCGCGGTCGCTGAGGCCGTGCGGATGGTCCTGCTTCGGCTGCAGGGTCATGAGGTCGACGACGTTGACCACGCGTATCTTCAGGTCGGGCAATTCCTTGCGCAGCAGGTCGACGGCTGCGAGCGTCTCCAGGGTCGGGACATCTCCGGCGCAGGCCATCACCACGTCGGGCTCCTCGTCGGCGGGCTCGGTGCCGGCCCAAGACCAGATGCCGATGCCGGCGTCGCAATGCGTCGCCGCCTCCTGCATCGACAGCCATTGCGGCGCCGGCTGCTTGCCGGCAACGATGACGTTGATGCGGTCGTAGGTGCGCAGGCAGTGGTCCGCGATCCACAACAGCGTGTTGGCGTCCGGCGGGAAGTAGATGCGGACGATGTCCGCCTTCTTGTTGGCGACGAGGTCGACGAAGCCGGGGTCCTGATGGCTGAAGCCGTTATGGTCCTGCCGCCAGACATGCGAGGTCAGGAGATAGTTCAGCGACGCGATCGGGCGCCGCCACGGCAGCTCGCGTGACACCTTCAGCCATTTGGCGTGCTGGTTGAACATCGAATCGACGATGTGGATGAACGCCTCGTAGCAGGAGAACAGGCCGTGGCGGCCGGTGAGCAGATAGCCCTCCAGCCAGCCCTGGCAGAGATGCTCGCTCAGTACCTCCATCACGCGGCCGTCATGGGCGAGGTGGACATCGTAGGGCTCGATGCCTTCCATCCACACCCGCTCGGTGACCTCGAATACGGCATCGAGCCGGTTCGAGGCGGTCTCGTCCGGGCCCATGATGCGGAAGTTGCGTGTCTCTGCATTCAGCGTGATCACGTCGCGCAGGAACTTGCCGAGCTCGCGCGTGGCTTCAGCCATGGTCTGGCCCGGAGAGGACACCTCGACCGCAAAATGCTGGTAGTCTGGGAGCCTGAGCTCGCGCTTGAGCAGACCGCCATTGGCATGCAGGTTGGCGCCCATGCGCCGCGTGCCCTTCGGCGCCAGTGCCTGCAGCTCCGGCACGAGCCGGCCGTGGGCGTCGAACAGCGTTTCCGGCTCGTAGCTTTTCATCCACGCTTCGAGCAGCGCGAGATGCTCGGGCTTGCCGCGCGGATTGGTGATCGGCACCTGATGGGCGCGCCAGAAGCCTTCGACCTTGAGGCCGTCGACCTCCTTCGGCCCGGTCCAGCCCTTCGGGCTGCGCAGCACGATCATCGGCCAGCGCGGCCGTTGGATCGTTGCATCCGGCTGACGCGCATTCTGCTGGATCGAGCGGATGCTCGCGAGCGCGACATCGAGCGCGTCCGCCATCTGGCGATGCATCGCCTTCGGCTCCGCGCCTTCGACGAACAGCGGCTCGTAGCCGTAACCTTCGAACAGGCATTTGATCTCGGCATCGCCCATGCGGCCGAGCACGGTCGGATTGGCGATCTTGTAGCCGTTGAGATGCAAAATCGGCAGCACCGCGCCGTCATGGGCCGGGTTCAGGAACTTGTTCGAATGCCAGGATGCGGCGAGGGGCCCGGTCTCGGCTTCGCCGTCGCCGACCACGCAGGCCACGATCAGATCGGGGTTGTCGAACGCCGCACCATAGGCGTGGACCAGGGCGTAGCCGAGCTCGCCGCCTTCATGGATCGAGCCCGGCGTCTCGGGCGCGGCATGGCTCGGAATGCCGCCGGGGAAGGAGAACTGCCGGAACAGCTTGCGCAGGCCATCGGCATCGCGCGTGATGTCCGGATAGATCTCGCTGTAGCTGCCTTCGAGATAGGTGTTGGCGACCATGCCGGGGCCGCCATGGCCGGGACCGCACACGTAGATGACGTCGAGATCCTGCGCCTGGATGGCGCGATTGAGATGGGCGTAGATGAAATTCAGTCCGGGCGTCGTCCCCCAGTGGCCGAGCAGGCGCGGCTTGACGTGCTCCGCTTTCAGCGGCTCGCGCAGCAGCGGGTTGTCCAGCAGATAGATCTGCCCGACCGAGAGATAGTTCGCCGCGCGCCAATAGCGATCGAGCAGGTCGAGATCGTCGGCCGTGTTGGTCTGGTGGGAAGACGTGATGTTCATGGAACCTCGCTTGCCGTCCGCTTCGCGCCTGCGGGAAGTGCATTAGAGTAACGCCGCACCATTCCGTTCCAGTGCGCTGCGAAGGATAGAACGGGAATGTGATGGTTGGCCTTCCGTGGCTCCAGAACCGTTCCGAGACGTTGTTCTCTTTTGTTCTTGTATTGTTCTTTTTGTGTGCTATGTCTTGGCCATGAGCCGAGCATCTTCACATGCCCTCAAGCGCCCGCCGGTCCCGGTGCCCTCCGAGCCGGTGGGCGCGCCTTCATCTGGCCCGGAAAACGACTTCCCCGAACTCGCGGTCGCCATCGAACGGGGCCGGCGCCGCGGCCGGGGTGCACAATCCAATGCGAGCGGCCGCTACGAAGCGGAGGCTCGCGTCGTCTTCGACGATGGCTGGCAGAGTCTCGAGGACTTGCCGCCGTTCAAGACCACGGTCGCGACCGATACCTCGCGCAAGGTCATCACCCGCAACGACTCGCCGGACATCGGTTTCGATCGCTCGATCAACCCGTATCGCGGCTGCGAGCACGGCTGTGTCTACTGCTTCGCGCGGCCGACCCATGCGTTTCTCGGGCTGTCGCCTGGTCTTGATTTTGAATCCAAGCTGTTCGTGAAGCCGGATGCGCCCGCGCTCCTGGAAAAGGAGCTCGCGGCCAGCGGCTACGAGCCGCGGATGATCGCGATCGGAACCAACACCGATCCCTATCAGCCGATCGAGCGCGAGCGGAAGATCATGCGCGGCATCCTCGAGGTGCTGGAAAAGGTTGGCCATCCCGTCGGGATCGTGACCAAGTCGGCGCTGGTGATGCGTGATGCCGACATCCTGGCGCGGATGGCCAAGAGGAACCTGGCGAAGGTCGCGATCTCCGTGACCACGCTGGATCCGAAGCTGGCGCGCACCATGGAGCCGCGGGCCTCGACGCCGTCGAAACGGCTGGAGGCGCTGCAGGCGCTGTCCAGGGCCGGCATTCCGACCACGGTGATGGTGGCGCCGGTGATCCCGGCGCTGAACGACAGCGAGATCGAGCGCATCCTCGATGCCGCCGCCCATGCCGGCGTCAAGGAGGCGGCCTATGTGCTGCTGCGCCTTCCGCTGGAGGTGCGCGACCTGTTCCGCGAATGGCTGCTCGAGCATTATCCCGACCGCTACCGCCACGTCTTCACCCTGATCCGCGACATGCGCGGCGGCCGCGATTACGACTCGCAATGGGGCACGCGAATGAAGGGGACGGGCCCGATGGCCTGGATGATCGGCCGCCGCTTCGAGATCGCCTGCGAAAAGCTCGGCCTGAACAAGCGCCGGACCAAGTTGACGACCGATCATTTCGTCCGGCCGAAGGGCGGCGGGCAGCAACTCAGCCTGTTCTGAAGCGTGCGGAGAGCAGTTGATGAGCGCACAAGCGAGCGTTCCGCGGTTCACCGTCATCACACTCGGTGTATCCGAGATGCGGCGGAGCATCGCCTTCTATACGTCGCTCGGCTTCGCCCGAAAATTCCGCGCGACCGGAGAGGCCGTGGCATTCTTCGAGACCGGCGGGACGGTGCTGGCGCTGTACCCGTGGGGCGCGCTCGCCGATGATGCGGGCGTGCCGGACGCACCGCGCCCCCAGGCATTCCGCGGCGTGACGCTGGCATGGAACTGCCGCTCGGAGGCCGAGGTCGATGCGGCGCTCGCGTCGGCGGTGGAGAAAGGCGCGATGCTGCTGAAGCCGGCGCAACGAACCGACTATGGCGGTTACAGCGGCTACTTCTCCGATCCGGACGGTCATGTCTGGGAAGTGGTGATCGCGCCGGGGATTGATGTCGGCAAGGATGATCGAGTGCATCTGCCGGCGTAGTCGGTCGCGGGCAAGGGGCGAATAGCGGGGAATGAGGTCCGTTCGGGGTTGCGCCGCCGCGGGCCGTTTCGCACCATGCCCGCCATGATTCGCGACCAATCGAAAAAGCCGGGCAGGGCGAAGGCGACGAGCGGCGCCGTGGCGAAGAGCGCACCTGCAAAGGCCGCAACCAAGCCTGTTGCCACGAATGCTGCCGGCAGGTCGGCCGCCAAGCTCGGCAAGGGCGTCATCGCGGTGGCGCCGCCGAGCTTCCGGCGGGAGCGAGCGCTGCTCAAGCAGGGCATCTGGCCGGTCGCCGGTTGCGACGAGGCGGGACGGGGGCCGCTGGCCGGTCCGGTGGTCGCCGCGGCCGTGATTCTCGATCCCGCGCGCATCCCGAAAGGCCTCGATGACTCCAAGCGGCTGAGCGCGGAGCAGCGCGAGGCGCTGTTCGACAAGATCTGCAAGACGTCGGCGTTCGCGGTGGCTGTCGCCTCGCCGGCGCGAATCGATCGCGACAACATCCTGCGGGCCTCGCTGTGGGCGCTGTCGCGCGCCGTGAGGGCGTTGCCCGAGGCGCCGAAGCACGTCTTCGTCGACGGCCGCGACCGCATCGACGTCGATTGCGGCTGCGAGGCGGTGATCGGCGGCGATGGCCTGGTGATGTCGATTGCGGCCGCCTCGATCGTCGCCAAGGTCACGCGCGACCGGCTGATGTGCGCGCTGGCGCAGGATTGCCCCGGCTACGGCTTCGAGCAGCACAAGGGGTATGCCGTGCCGGAGCACCTCGCTGCGCTGGACCGGCTCGGACCGTCGGTGCATCATCGCAGCCTGTTCGCACCCGTCGTGGCCGCACGGCGCAAGCACCAGCCGTGGACCGACGTCCCGGAGCCGGATTTGTTTGCCGAGGTGACCGTGGTGACATCCACCGAAATCTCGGTCGGGGTCTGATGCAGGTTGCCTCGCGGTCGCCGCGGTCTTAATAGTTTTGGTCAGCCAGCCAGCACGAAGTGTCACTCCTCGCAGCAGGGGCGGTGTTGTGCGCCCCGATCGTACGGTATCGATTGCGGGCGTCGGACAGCGAGGCTGCTGCGGATGAGCGACGGTCCTGCCGGCCTCCTCGACGTCCTCAGCGATTCAGCCAAGCGATCCAGCCGTTCATGCGTTTCACGTCCCTGGTTGTCGAACTGATCCGCGCAAGGCCGCGGCTGGTCGTCGTCATCGTGGTGCTGTGCCAGGCCCTGATGTGGCTCGGCGTGGCCATGCTGTTCTATCGCAGCCCGCCCGGCCAGCTTGCCACCACCATCGCGTTCGGACGCGAGTACCAGGTCGGCACCGATCTCGGGCCGCCGCTGTCGTTCTGGCTGTCGGACGTCGCCTATCGCCTTGCCGGCAATCATCTGCTCGGCGTCTACGTGCTGGCTGTACTGTGCTCGGCGCTCAGTCTGTGGGTGATGTATCTCCTGGCGGGGGCGATCGTCGGCGGCCAGCAGGCGGTGCTTGCCGTGCTGCTGACCATCACCATCACCGCGTTCGGTGCGCCCACGCTGGAATTCGGTCCGGAGGTGCTGGCGCGTCCGCTCTGGGCGCTGCTGCTGCTCCATAGCTGGCGGATTCTCGGCGAGGGCCGGCGCAACGCCTGGTTTGCCTGGTCGATCGAGGCCGGCCTGCTGCTGCTGACCACGCCGGCCGCCGCCGGCCTGCTGCTGCTGATCGCGGGCTTCGTGGTCTCGACCGCGCAGGGCCGCCGCGTTCTGCGCTCGTTCGATCCGCTGTTCGCGCTGCTGGTGGTGGTGGCGCTGGCGCTGCCTTATCTCATCTTCGTGCTGCGTTCCGACAGTGTAGGCTTACCGGCGCTGCCCGTTCTCGCCGAGCTCTCGGCGCGCGCCTGGCATTGGCTCGCGCTGGCGGGGGAGCTGCTGCTGGCGATCTCGGCCGTGCTGCTGCTGGTGCTGCTCGACGCCGGCTGGATCAATCGCGGCGAGACCGATGCGCCGATCATCTATCGCCGCTCGGTGCCGCCGCTCGCGCGCGACTTCGTCTATTGCTTCGCGATTGCACCGGCGCTGGCCGGCAGTCTGATCGCCGGCCTGTTCGGCCTCTCGACCGTGTTCGGCGGCACTGCCGTGACCCTGACCATGGTCGGCCTTGCCCTGGTGGTCGCGTCGGGTGATCTGATCTATCTGCGGCGGCAGCGGCTGCTGCGCCTGGTCTGGGCGGTTGCGATCGCCGCGCCCGCCATCCTCGCGGCGGGCAGCGCTGTGGTGCTGCCGTTGCTCGGCGACCGCGAGGTCGCGACGGCGATGCCGGCCCGCGACATCTCTCGTTTCTTCGTCGAGAGTTTTGAGCGCCGTACCAACCAGCCGCTGCAGGCGGTCGCCGGCGATCCGCAACTCGCCAGCCTGGTCGCGCTCGGCCGCCGCCGCGCGCATCTGTTCCTCGATGCCACCCCGCAGCGGACGCCCTGGGTTACGCCGGCCAAATTCGCCGAGAGTGGCGGCGTCGTGGTATGGCGCGCCTCCGACACGGTCGGCACCCCACCGCCGGAGATCGCCCAGCGCTTTCCTGGGCTGGTGCCGGAGGTGCCGCGCAGCTTCGACTGGCTGATCAATGGCCGCCAGCCGGTGCTGCGCATCGGCTGGGCCATCGTGCGGCCGAAGGGACCGTAGCGCTTTCCATAAGCCGTCATTGCGCGGAGCGAAGCGACGAAGCAATCCAGAGGCTTGGGCGGGATTCTGGATTGCTTCGCTTCGCTCGCAATGACGCGGAGGGAGTTCGGCTCAGACCGCCATCACCTTCGCGATCGCGCGCAAATCCTGCCATGACAGCCGCTTGTAGGACGGCGAGCGCAACAGATAGGCCGGATGGAAGGTGGCGATCGCGCGGATGGTGCGCTTGCCGGTGTCGTAGTCGCGCCATTTGCCGCGCGTGCGCATGATGCCCTCGGTGGTGCCGAGCAGCGCCTGCGTCGACGGGTTGCCGAGCGTCACCAGCACGTCGGGATCGACCAGCTCGATCTGGCGGCGGATGAACGGCAGGCAGATCTGCGTCTCCTGCGGCGTCGGCGTCCGGTTGCCGGGCGGGCGCCAGGGAATGACGTTGGCGATGTAGACCTTGCTGCGGTCGAGCCCGATCGCGCCGATCATGCGGTCGAGCAGCTTGCCGGAGCGGCCGACGAATGGCAGGCCCTCGATGTCCTCGTCGCGGCCGGGCGCCTCGCCGACCAGCATGATGCGCGCCTGCGGATTGCCGTCGGCGAACACCAGTCGCGACGCCGTCTGCTTCAGTGCGCAACCGTCGAAAGTCTCCAGGAGCTCGCGCAGCGCCTCCAGGGTCGGCGCTGTCAGCGCCGCCTCGCGGGCCGAGGCGACGGCCGCTTCCGGCGGAGGCGGCGGTTCGCCGCGCGGCGCAATGATCGCCGGCGCGGATAGCCGGCCGGCTTGCGGCGCCGCCGCCGGACGGGCGGCAGGAGCGGCAGGGGATGCGGCCTCAGGCTCCACCAGCCGGTTGATCGGCTCGTCGGCCAAGGCGCAATCGACCCCGGCCTCCAGATAGAAGGCGAGCAGTTGGCGGACGTCGGGGAGGGGCTCGGGGGTCATCATGATCGATCGTGGCAACAATGTACGCCGCCTCGGCGCATGGCGGAATGCATTTCGGTGGTTGTCCTGCCCCGAAAAATCGGAAACAAGAGCTTGGAATAACCCAAAAAAGGGACGGAACGCCCTAGTGTTCCGGCGCCAGCGTTCGCTCCCCCTCAGGACCAGCCCATCAGCGAACCGCCGGCGCCTCCAGGAACCCTAGTTAAGTCATTGTTGCTGTTGCAGCTCCGGGTTTGACCTTTGCACGCGCCAGGGGGATGCAAAGGTCAAATCCACTGCACCGGCCGGGCCTGAGATTGAGAGACATGAGCACCGAAGAGTTACCTCCGCGCGAATCCATGGAGTTCGACGTCGTCATCGTCGGCGCCGGCCCGTCGGGCCTGACTGCCGCGATCCGGCTGAAGCAGCTCAATGCCGACCTCAACATCGTCGTGGTCGAGAAGGGCTCCGAGGTCGGCGCGCACATTTTGTCTGGTGCGGTGATCGATCCGGCGGCGCTGGACAAGCTCATCCCCGACTGGCGGTCGGACGAGGATTGCCCGCTGAAGACCCAGGTCAAGGTCGACAAGTTCTTCTGGATGACCGAGAGCAGCGCGATCTCGCTGCCGGGCTTCGCGATGCCGCCCTTGATGGACAACCATCATTGCTACATCGGCTCGCTCGGAAATGTCTGCCGCTGGCTGTCGCGCAAGGCCGAGGCGCTCGGCGTCGAGATCTATCCGGGCTTCGCGGCCACCGAGGTGCTCTATGACGAGCAGGGCGCGGTGCGCGGCATCGCCACCGGCGACATGGGCATCGGCAAGGACGGCAAGCCGAAAGCCTCGTTCACGCGCGGCATGGAGCTGCTCGGCAAGTACACGCTGTTCGCCGAGGGCGCGCGCGGCAGCCTGTCCAAGCAGCTGATTTCGAAGTTCGCATTGGACGCCAAGAGCGAGCCGGCGAAATTCGGCATCGGCCTCAAGGAGGTCTGGCAGATCGATCCGGCCAAGCACCAGAAGGGCCTGATCCAGCACTCGTTCGGCTGGCCGCTCGACATGAAGACCGGCGGCGGCTCGTTCCTGTATCACTACGACGACAACCTGGTCGCGGTCGGCTTCGTCGTCCACCTGAACTACGACGATCCTTATCTGTCGCCGTTCGAGGAATTCCAGCGCTTCAAGACCCATCCCTCAATCCGCGGCGTGTTCGAGGGTGGCAAGCGGCTAGCCTACGGCGCGCGCGCGATCACCGAGGGCGGCTACCAGTCGGTGCCGCGGCTGTCGTTCGCCGGCGGCGCGCTGATCGGCTGCGCCGCGGGCTTCGTCAACGTGCCGCGCATCAAGGGCGTGCACAACGCGATGGGCAGCGCGATGCTCGCGGCCGAGCACGTCAATGCCGCGCTCGCATCCGGCCGCGCCAATGACGAACTGGTCAGTTACGAGAACGCCTGGCGCGGTTCGCCAGTCGGCGAGGATCTGTTCAAGGTCCGCAACGTCAAGCCGCTATGGTCGAAGTTCGGCACGGTGCTCGGCGTCGCGCTCGGCGGCTTCGACATGTGGTGCAACACGCTCGGTTTCTCGTTGTTTGGCACCCAGTCGCACGTCAAGCCCGATCGCGCCACGCTCGATCCCGCCAAGGCGCACAAGCCGAAGCCGGCGATGAAGCCGGACGGTAAGTTGACCTTCGACCGGCTGTCCTCGGTATTCCTGTCGAACACCAATCACGAGGAAGACCAGCCGGTGCATCTGAAGGTCGCCGACATGGCGCTGCAGAAGAGCTCCGAGCACGACGTCTATGCCGGGCCGTCCAACCGCTATTGCCCGGCGGGCGTCTACGAATGGGTCGAGGAGGGCACCAGCCCGCGCTTCGTGATCAACGCGCAGAACTGCGTCCACTGCAAGACCTGCGACGTCAAGGATCCCAACGGCAACATCACCTGGGTTCCTCCGGAAGGCGGCGGTGGGCCGAACTACGAGGCGATGTAGCCTCGTATAACGCACGATTGCGTGAGTCGGCTGCTCCGGGGAGGGCAGCCGGCCACGATACGGCCATACTGGCGCGGTTTGACGCAGGTCACCTTCGCCAAAGGGGCTCCCGGCTGACCCGAATATCCTGCAGATCCTTGCGGTTGGCCGCCAAACGCGGCATTGTCGGCGCCTTGAAGAGCTGCCGATCGGGTTCGTGTCCGTACCGATCCGTCATTTCCAACAACCAGAGCGCACCGTGATGTTGTCAATTCGCAATCGCTGGACCGCAATTGCCGTTTCTGCCTTGCTGATCCCCGGTGCCGTCCTGGCCCAGACGCCGGATCATCCTGCGGACAACGCCGCAAAATTTCCGACCGGCGTCGATCTGAAGTCGCTCACCACGTCGGGCAGCTATCTGGCGGCCCGCCACGCCAGCGTCGAGCGCGACGCGGCCTCGGCGGCGGCGTTCTACCGCTCGGCGCTACGCAGCGACCCGAAGAACAACGAGCTGCTCGACCGCGCCTTCATCTCCTCGGTCGCCGATGGCGATATCGACGAGGCCGTGAAGCTGGCCGAGCGCGTGCTCACGATCGACAAGTCCAACCGCATCGCGCGTCTCGTGGTCGGCGTGCAGGACATCAAGCAGAAGAAATACGCTGCCGCCCAGACCAACATCAACCAGTCGGTGCGCGGGCCGATCACCGATCTCGTCGCCACCTTGCTGTCGGCGTGGGCCGCGGCGGGCGCGGGCGATTCGAAGGCCGCCGTCGCCAATATCGACAAGCTGACCGGTCCCGAATGGTATCCGCTGTTCAAGGATCTTCATGCCGGCATGATCCTGGAGCTGGCCGGCAAGGAGAAGGACGCCGGCACGCGGTTCGAGCGCGCCTACAAGCTCGACGATTCGATGCTGCGCATCACCGAGGCCTATGCGCATTGGCTGTCGCGCAACAAGGATGCGGCGGCGGCGACCGCGATCTATGAAGCCTTCGACAAGAAGCTCGCGCGCCATCCGCTGGTGCAGGAGGGACTGCGCGAGACCAAGGCCGGCAGGAAGCTGCCGCCGCTGGTCGATTCGGCCCAGGCCGGCGCCGCCGAGGCGCTGTACGGCATCGGCGCCACGTTGAGTCGCCGCGGCGGCGAGGATCTGGCGCTGGTCTATCTGCAGCTCGCGCTGCACCTGCAGCCGAATCATCCGCTGGCGCTGCTGTCACTCGCCGATCTCTACGAGACGGTGAAGAAGCCGCAGATGGCGATCAAGGTCTATGAGCGGGTGCCGGCGAGCTCGCCGCTGAAGCGCAATGCGCAGATCCAGCTGGCGACCGATCTCGACAGCGCCGACCGCAGCGACGAGGCGATCAAGATCCTCAAGGACGTGATTGCCCAGGATCCGAAGGACCTGGAGGCGATCATGGCGCTCGGCAACATCGAGCGCGGCCGCAAGAAGTTCGCCGATTGCGCCAAGACCTATTCGCTCGGCGTCGATTCGCTGCCCGCCAACAACGACAAGGCCAACAGCGTCTATTACTATTATCGCGGTATCTGTCTGGAGCGCTCCAAGCAGTGGCCGAAGGCCGAGGCCGACATGCGCAAGGCGCTCGAGCTGCAGCCCGACCAGCCGCACGTGCTGAACTATCTCGGCTATTCGTGGATCGACCAGGGCGTCAATCTCGACGAAGGCATGAAGATGATCAAGCGCGCGGTCGAGCAGCGCCCGGACGACGGCTACATCGTCGATTCGCTCGGTTGGGCCTATTTCCGCATCGGCAACTACGAAGAGGCGGTGAAGAACCTCGAGCGCGCGATCGACCTCAAGCCCGAGGATCCGACCATCAACGACCATCTCGGCGACGCCTATTGGAAGATCGGCCGCAAGCTGGAAGCCAAGTTCCAGTGGGCTCATGCCCGCGACCTGAAGCCCGAGGCCGAGGAGCTGCCGAAGATCGAGGCCAAGATCCAGAACGGCCTGACCGACGATCCGGCGCCGGCCGCGGCGAGCAACGACAGCAAGGACACGCCGTCCGACGCCAAGAAGGACGACGGCAAGGGCGGCTAGGTCGCCCTGATCACGAGGTGAGAGCCATCACGGGCTCCTCGGCTTGCCGGGGAGCCCGGATGATTTTGATGAAGCGTGTGGCGGTGCCGGCCACGTTCGTTTCGGCCGCTGGCCGAGCGCGATACCGGATCCGCCACCGAACATGCTGGGGGCATTGCGCCGATGTTGGCGTCCACGGTCACCGGCGCGCTGCAGGAGCAGGGGCGCGCCAAGGTCAATCTGACCCTGCGGGTCGTCGGCCGCAGGGTCGACGGCTACCATGATCTCGAAAGCGTCGTTGCTTTCGCCGACTGCGCGGACCAGCTTACGCTGGTGCCGGGCCCGGAGCTGAGGCTGACGACAACCGGGCCGCTCGCGGAGGCCTGCGGCGAGACCACGGACAATCTGGTGCTGAAGGCGGCGCGGCTGCTTGCGGAGGCCGTTCCGGGCCTGAAGCTTGGCGCCTTCACGCTGGAGAAGGTGCTGCCGGTCGCCGCCGGCATCGGCGGCGGCTCGGCCGATGCCGCAGCGGCGCTGCGGCTGCTGGCGAAGCTGAATGGCCTGTCGCTGGACGACCCGCGCCTCACTGCGGTCGCCTTGAAGACCGGCGCCGACGTGCCGGTTTGCGTGCCCTCGCACGCCTGCACCATGACCGGCGTCGGCGAGAACCTGCAGCCGCTCGCGCTTCCCGTCCTGCCCTGCGTGATGATCAATCCGCGCGTGCCGGTGGCGACCAAGGACGTGTTCCAGGCGCTCGGCCTCAAGCCGGGCGATCTGCTGGTCGGCGTGACGGATGTTCTCACGGCGCCGTCCTGGCCGAAGGCCGGTGCCACCATCGCCCATTGGGGCGCCGCGCTCGACCAGGTGAAGAACGATCTCGAGCCGCCAGCCTTAAAGGTGCAGCCGATCATCGGCACCGTGCTCGACGCTCTCCGTGCGAGCGCCGGCGTGCTGCTGGCACGCATGTCCGGCTCTGGCGCCACATGCTTTGCGATCTACGGCAGCGAGGTCGACGCGAAGGCCGCCGGCGCAGAGATCGCCGTCGCGCACCCCGAATGGTGGGTGCATGCGGGGACGTTGAGTTAGTCGTAATTACTTACTAGCGGCGAGCGGCTTCCCGATACAGCGCCCTCTTCCCTTGTGGGAGAGGGCATCGCCGGCTCATCCACGTACTGGGTTGGGTGAGGGGCATCTGTCCGCGGACGCCGCGCTTGCTGAGGCATACCCCTCACCCAAGCGAGCTTGTTGCTCTGTCCTGCATGCCCTCTCCCACAAGGGGCGAGGGCGCATTAACGCACACCGCCTGCGCCGGGGCATGACATCACGAAGGGCAGGCCCAGATTCACCAACTAATGCGACCTGGCCAAACAGAACGCCACCACCTGCTCGAGCGCGGTCTTCATCGGTGACGCCGGAAACAGCGCCAGCGCGTCGACGGCCATGGCGCCGTAGTGATGCGCGCGGCTGATCGTGTCCTCCAAGGCGCGATGCTTGTTCATCAGCCCGATCGCATGGTCGAGATCGTGATCGCTGATCTCGCCGCGCTCCAGCGCCTTGATCCAGAAGGCACGCTCGCTGTCGCTGCCGCGGCGGAACGCCAGCACCACCGGCAGCGTGATCTTGCCCTCGCGGAAATCGTCGCCGACATTCTTTCCGAGCTTGGCGGCCTTGCCGCCATAGTCGAGCACGTCGTCGACGAGCTGGAAGGCGATGCCGAGATTCATGCCGAAGGACCGCGAGGCGGTCTGCTCGGCCTTGGGCCGATCGGCGAGCACCGGCCCGACCTCGCAGGCCGCGGCGAACAGCTCGGCGGTCTTGCCGCGGATCACGGCGAGATATTCGTCCTCGGTGGTTGCAGTGTTCTTGGCGGCGGCAAGCTGCATCACCTCGCCCTCGGCAATCGTGGCGGCGGCGGCCGAGAGAATGTCGAGCGCACGCAGCGAGCCGACCTCGACCATCATGCGGAACGCCTGGCCGAGCAGGAAGTCACCGACCAGCACGCTGGCCTCGTTGCCCCACAGCATGCGCGCCGACAATTTGCCGCGGCGCATTTCGCTCTCGTCAACCACGTCGTCATGGAGCAGCGTCGCCGTGTGCATGAACTCGACGGCCGCGGCCAGCTTGACGTGACCGTCGCCGGTGTAGTCTGTGAGATGCGCCATCGCCAGCGTCAGCATCGGCCGCAACCGCTTGCCGCCGGAGGAGATCAGGTGGTTTGCGACCTCCGGGATCATCGTGACGTCCGAGCCGGTGCGCGACAAAATCGTAGCGTTGACCCGTTCCATGTCGGCTGCGACCAGCGCGACCAGCCCATCGATGGAGGCTCCCGATGGACTCTCGAAAGGTACGATAACCGCCACTCTGGTCTCCGATTTTGCTATGCTCGAAACGACAATAGAAACTGCGGCCGCAGGCGGCAAGGGCAGACACGGAACCTTGACCCAAGCCTGGTTGACCGAAGCCCTTCTTGACCCAAGCCCGCATGGAGACATAACGATTGAAGGAATTGGTTCGGACCAATGATATCGTGCTGGTTTCGGCGATCGGGGCGCTGCTCGATGGCGCCGACATCCATCACCTCGTCCTCGATCAGAACATGAGCATCATCGAGGGCTCGCTCGGCATCCTGCCGCGCCGGATCCTCGTGCATGAGGACGACAATCTCCAGGCCCGGCGGCTTCTCACCGACGCCGGGCTGGCGCATGAGCTGCGCCCTGATGAGTGACGCTGTCGACATCTCCGAGGACGCCGTGCTCGGCGGCCAATTGCGGCTGCGGCAGCCCACGACGGGCCATCGCGCCGGCCACGACGCAATCCTGCTGGCGGCGGCGACGGCCGCGCGTTCGGGCGAGCGGGTGGTCGATCTCGGTGCCGGCGTGGGGACGGCCGGGCTGGCCTTGGCCCGGCGCGTGGGCGGTCTCGGCTTGACGCTGGTCGAGCGCGAGCCGGATCTGGCGCGCCTCGCGCGCGACAACGCACGCGCCAATGCCTTGCCCGCGGAGGTCGTGGTGCTGGACGTCGCCGCGGACGCGGCCGCTTTCGCGGCCGCAGGGCTCGGGCCCGACAGTGTCGACGTCGTGCTGATGAATCCGCCGTTCCACGATGCCGCGCGTCACCGTGCCTCGCCCGAGGCCGCGCGCGCGACCGCGCACATGGCAACGGCGACGACGTTGGAGATCTGGACGCATGCCGCGCGGCGGATGCTGAAATCCGGTGGCGTGCTGACCTTGATCTGGCGGGCCGATGGTTTGAGCGGGGTTGTCGCGGCGCTGGCGCGCGGCTTCGGCAGTCTTGCCGTTCAACCGGTTCACGGCCAGGCGGGCAAGCCGGCGATCCGTATCCTGGTCAGGGCCGTTAAGGGAGGGCGGGCGCCGACCCAGCTTCTCGCCGGAGTGGTGCTGAATGAGGCGGCAGGCGTGCCGAATGACGAGGCCGTGCGGGTGCTGTCGGGGCAGGGGGCGCTGGCCTTGAGCACCCCCTGAACGGTTGATCGTGGTCGGGCGTTATTGCGTCTGAGCTTCGGACTGGCGTTCGGTTACCGTCGTGAAACGGATCGCAGTCAATAGAGTACCGATCAGCAGCATCAACAGGTAGACCTTCATGTATTCCTCCGCCGCACTCTGCACCTTGGCTCGCCGTGCGATTGCCCAGGAGATTGCAAGGCTCGTTCCAGCCCTTTGAATGGCAGCGGCGCGATAAAAAGTGGTTAATCCGAGGTAACAGGATGGTGGACAATTTGACACAACCCAGCGATGCAGCCGGGCTCTTCGATCGGCTGAAGGCGCTGCTTCCGGCGCGGCTGCGCGGCGTACCGGTGGTACCGGTCGTCCGCCTGTCCGGCGTGATCGGCGCGGTGACGCCGCTGCGGCCGGGCCTGACGCTTGCGGGCGTCGCCAAGGTGCTGGAGCGCGCCTTCTCCATGCGCAACGCCAAGGCGGTGGCGCTGGTGATCAATTCGCCCGGCGGCTCGCCGGTGCAGTCGCGCCAGATCTACTTGCGCATCCGTCAGCTCGCGGCGGAGAAGAAGCTGCCGGTGCTCGTGTTCGTCGAGGATGTCGCGGCCTCCGGCGGCTACATGATCGCCTGCGCCGGCGACGAGATCTTCTGCGATCCGTCCTCGATCCTCGGTTCGATCGGCGTGGTCGGCGGCTCGTTCGGGCTGCAGGACCTGATCAAGAAGATCGGCATCGAGCGCCGGCTGTATACGGCCGGCGAGCACAAGGCGATGCTCGATCCGTTCCTGCCGGAGAATCCCGACGACGTGGCGCGGCTGAAGAAGATCCAGCGCGAGATCCACGCGCTGTTCATCTCGCTGGTCAAGGAGAGCCGCGCGACCCGGCTGAAGGGCGCCGACGATGTGCTGTTCACCGGCGAGTACTGGGCCGGCGACAGCGCCGTCACGCTGGGGCTGGCGGACGCCATCGGCGACCTGCGCGCGGTGCTGCGCACCCGCTTCGGCGACAAGGTCGCAACGCCTGTCGTGGCGCCGGCGTCCGGCCTGTTGTCAGGTCTGCTCGGCCGCCGCGCCGCGGGCGCCGGCAGCCTGGGATTCGGCTGGACGGGGCTGGCCGAGGAGGTGATCTCCGCGGCCGAAACCCGGGCGATCTGGGCCCGCTTTGGGTTCTAGACTGGGGGCGCGCCATTTCGCCCCTCGCAATCCGGATTGCGGGGGGAACCGGGATCGGCGACAATGGGATTCGGGGTGGCTCTGTTCATGAACGAGGATCGACCAATGCCGCCGTTCGTTGCTTTCGCGGGTATGCTGGGCGGGCTTGCCGTGGTTCGCTGGGCCTACAAGGCTGCGCAGAAGATCAACCGCGAGCTCGAAGAGGCGCGGCTGTCGCGCGTCGCCGAGGCCGCACAGGCCGCCGAGATCAAGACTCTGCGCCGCGATCCCGTCACGGGCGCCTACCGGCCGGGCTGACGCGAGCCGCTGATCTTCGAACGACGGCACGTCGCCGCCGTTCGGAGACCCTATTGCCTTGATTCCTGATGTCCCCGCCGATACGGTCCGCGCGCTTTTCTGACGCCTGCGAAAGACCGATACCGACGATGGACTCGCTGCCTCCGCACATGCGCCCCGAACGTTCGTTCCAGGGCTTCATCCTGGCCCTGCAACGGTTCTGGGCCGAGCAGGGCTGCGTGATCCTGCAGCCCTACGACATGGAGATGGGCGCCGGCACCTTCCACCCGGCGACGACCTTGCGCGCGCTCGGGCCGAAGCCGTGGAATGCCGCCTACGTGCAGCCGTCGCGGCGGCCGAAGGACGGCCGCTACGGCGAGAATCCCAACCGGATGCAGCACTACTACCAGTTCCAGGTGATCATGAAGCCATCGCCGCCGAACCTTCAGGAATTGTACCTGAAGTCGCTCGGCGCCATCGGCATCGACGCCGCCGTGCACGACATCCGCTTCGTCGAGGACGACTGGGAGAGCCCGACGCTCGGCGCCTGGGGTCTCGGCTGGGAGTGCTGGTGCGACGGCATGGAGGTGTCGCAGTTCACCTATTTCCAGCAGGTCGCGGGCTTCGAATGCGCGCCGGTCGCGGGCGAGCTCACCTACGGCCTCGAGCGCCTGGCGATGTACGTGCAGGGCGTCGACCGCGTCTACGACCTCAACTTCAACGGCCGCGACGGCGACGCCAAGGTGACCTATGGCGACGTCTTCCTGCAGGCCGAGCGGGAATATTCCCGGCACAATTTCGAGCATGCCGACACCGACATGCTGTTCGAGCAGTTCAAGATGGCCGAGGGCGCGTGCCGCAAATATCTCGCCGCAGGCTGGCAAGAAAATTCAAAGCTGGGTAACCGCCGGGAGCATCAGATGGCGTTGCCGGCCTACGACCAGTGCATCAAGGCCAGCCACGTCTTCAACCTGCTCGACGCGCGCGGCGTCATCTCGGTCACCGAGCGCCAGAGCTACATCCTGCGCGTCCGCGAGCTCGCCAAGGCCTGCGGCGAGGCCTGGCTGCATACGGAGGCCGGCGGGGCGGGAGTTTGAGTCAATATCGACGCGGGAAGTGACTCTTCACCCTCCCCTGGAGGAGGAGGGTCGGCACGCGATCGAGCGAAGCGAGATGCGTGCCGGGGTGGGGTGATCTCTCGGCTCGGGCACTGTTGATGATGGATAGACTGTCACCCCACCCCGATTGCTCATGCTTGCGCATGAGCAATCGACCCTCCCCCTCCAGGGGAGGGTGGCACTGCGCTGGTGGGTGGAAGATGTGATCACCCTCACTTGGTGGAGGATTGATCGCAGGCGAGCGGAGTGGGGTGAAGGTGCCAGATGGGCAAACGGCCGATCAGCGACTTCAAACGCCGAACCGCGAAACGGCTGCGCGAAAACACGACGGCGGCCGAAGACATTCTGTGGCGTCACCTGCGGCGCCTCGAGATCGAAGGGACCCATTTCAGACGACAGGTCGTCATCGGTCCCTACATTGCAGATTTTGCCTGCCTGGCCCGTCGCCTCATCATCGAGGTGGACGGCTCGCAGCACGGAGAGGATGCGAACATCCAGCGCGACCAGGCCCGGACGCGCTGGCTCAACTCGGAAGGCTATCGCGTTTTGCGATTTTGGAACAACGACGTTATGACCAGGACTGAGGCGGTGCTCGAAGCCATTCACACGGAGATCGCGGTCACCCCACCCCGCCTGCCCTTGGCAGGCGACCCTCCCCCTCCAGGGGAGGGTGGTTCTTCGTGCAGAGAGACTTGAGATATGCCCGATCTTCTCCTCGAACTGTTCTCCGAAGAAATCCCCGCGCGCATGCAGGCCAAGGCGGCCGACGATCTGCGCCGCATGGTGACCGACAAGCTCGTCGCCGAGGGCCTCGTCTATGAGGGGGCCAAGGCGTTCGCGACGCCGCGGCGGCTGGCGCTGACCGTGCACGGCATCCCGGCGCGGCAGGCTGATCTCAAGGAGGAGCGCAAGGGCCCGCGCGTCGGCGGCGCCGATGCCGCGATCCAAGGCTTCCTCAAGGCCACCGGCCTGTCCTCGATCGAGGAGGCCACGATCCAGCGCGATCCGAAGAAGGGCGACTTCTACGTCGCGCTGATCGAGAAGCCCGGCCGCGCCACGCTCGACGTGCTCGCCGAGATGCTGCCGGTGATCGTCAGGACCTTTCCCTGGCCGAAATCGATGCGCTGGGGCAAGCGCTCGGAAAAGCCGGGCGCGCTGAACTGGGTGCGCCCGCTGCACGCGATCACGGCGACCTTCGGCCTGGAAACCGAGGAGCCCGATGTCGTCAGCTTCGCCGTCGACGGTATCGAGGCGGGCCAGACGACATTCGGCCACCGCTTCATGTCGCCGTCGCCGATTTCGGTGCGCCGCTTCGAGGACTATGAGGCCAAGCTGCTCGATGCCAAGGTCGTGCTCGATCCTGACCGGCGCAAGGACACCATCGTTACCGACGCCAAGCAGCTTGCGTTTGCGCAAGGCTATGAGCTGGTCGAGGACCCCGTGCTGCTCGACGAGGTAGCAGGCCTGGTCGAATGGCCGGTCGTGCTGATGGGCTCGTTCGATCCGGACTACCTCAAGGTGCCCGGCGAGGTGATCCGCGCCACCATCCGCAACAACCAGAAATGCTTCGTGGTGCGCGATCCCAAGACGGGCGGGCTGGCGCCGAAATTCATCCTGACCGCCAACATCGAGGCCACTGACGGCGGCAAGACGATCATTGCCGGCAACGAGCGCGTCATCCGCGCGCGGCTGTCGGACGCGAAGTTCTTCTACGAGACGGACCTGAAGACGAAGCTCGAGGACCGGCTGCCGAAGTTCGAGCAGATCGTGTTCCACGAGAAGCTCGGCACCCAGGCAGAGCGCATCGAACGCATCGAGAAGCTCGCCGCCGAGATCGCGCCGCTGGTCGGCGCCGATGCTGCGAAGACTGCGCGCGCCGCCAAGCTCGCCAAGGCCGACCTGCTCACCGAGGTCGTCGGTGAGTTCCCGGAAGTGCAGGGCCTGATGGGCAAGTACTACGCGCTGGCCCAGGGCGAGGATGCGTCCGTCGCGGCGGCGTGCGAGGAGCACTACAAGCCGCAGGGGCCGGGTGATCGCGTGCCGACCGACCCGGTATCGGTGGCCGTGGCGCTCGCCGACAAGCTCGACACCCTGGTCGGGTTCTGGGCGATCAAAGAAAAGCCGACGGGATCGAAGGATCCGTATGCGCTGCGTCGCGCGGCTTTAGGTGTGATCCGGATCATCTTGGAAAATAATCTCCGACTTCACCTCGCTAGTATCTGCGGGCCTTGGTTTTTCCAACTGGCTACGGCAATTCGCGCGCGCGAAGTGGGGAACGAAGTGAAGCAGGTGGAGAGTAGTGAGAAGCCTGGGTTCACTACGTTTGTTGTGCGGGTGGATGCGCAAACGTTTGGTAGACGCAGCGTCCCAGTGGCAGTTGTCGATCTCATCTCATTCTTCGCCGACCGTCTGAAAGTGCAACTTCGTGAGCAAGGCGCCCGGCACGATCTTGTCGATGCCGTTTTCGCGACATCACCTTCCCCTTGGTGGCGGTCGGATGCCGTGAGAAGTGGTGCAGCCAAACTCGATCTCATCGAAGCAGCCGGCAGCCAGGAGGCCCTGGATCGTGAGCCTCCGCCGGAAGAGGAGATGAAGGATGACCTGCTGATGGTCGTGCGCCGCGTCGAGGCGCTCGGAAAATTCCTCGAGACGGACGACGGCAAGAACCTGCTCGCCGGCACCAAGCGCGCGTCCAACATCCTCGCCATCGAGGAGAAGAAGGACAAGCGCAAGTTCGACGGAGCGCCCGATGCCGCGCTCTACAAGCTCGACGAGGAGAAGGCGCTGGCGAAGGCGATCGGCGAGGTCGCTGCGGAAGCGGGTGCAGCCGTCGCCAAGGAGGATTTCGCCGCAGCGATGCGCGCGATGGCGAAGCTGCGGCCGGCGGTCGATGCGTTCTTCGACAAGGTCAAGGTCAATGACGACGACGCCAAGAGCCGCGAAAACCGGCTGAAGCTCCTGAACGAAATCCGCAGCGCCACGCGCGCCGTTGCCGACTTCTCCAAGATCGAGGGCTGAGGATGGATCGTGTGACGCTCGCCGCCTATGATCATGGGGCGGCGGCGTTTGCCGCCGACTGGCACGCGCAGCCGGCACCGGCCGATCTGCACGACATCATCCTCCGCTTCTTCATCGCCGGTGGCCGCACCGCGGACATCGGTTGCGGCAGCGGCCGCGAGGTCGGCTGGCTGAATGCCAACGGGTATCCTGCGGAAGGTTTCGACGCGTCGGAGGGACTGTTGGCTGAAGCGCGCACGCGCTATCCGAACGCGTCGTTCACGCGTGCCGAACTGCCCGCTCTCGCCAACATCGCAGATGCAAGCTTCGACAACGTGCTGTGCGAGACCGTGCTGATGCATCTCGATCGCAGCGACGTGGTGCCGTCGGTGCGGCGGATGCGCGCGATCACGAAGCCCGGTGGCGTCCTGTATCTGAGCTGGCGGGTGACGGAGCAGGCCGATCAGCGTGATGCCCACGGCCGGCTCTATGCGGTGGTCGACATCGCAACCATCCGCGCACTCTTTGAAGCTGATACGAGCCTGCTCGACGAGGATGTGGTCAGCGCCTCCTCGGGCAAGGTCATCCATCGCCTGGTGGTGAAGACGGCTGCCTGAACGTCACCGCGCCCTGGCTCACAGCAGGCGTCGTCGGTCGCCTTGGATCGCGTCGCTTGCGATGACGGCGAAAAAAGTAAGCCCCACCCGGCGGGGGGAACCGGGCAGGGCCTTTTACATCTGGCCGCTTGCGGGGGCGTTGGCGACCAAATGCAGCTCTATAACTACTCAACAACCTGAATGATCCGCCGGGATCGCGGTTCGACCAGAACAGTTTCGCCGTTGACTACGGTGTAACGGTAAGGGGTCGCACCGAAGCGCTGCGGGACGTCGTAATATGTAACACCGGACTCTGGCAGCACGGTGCCAACAACGACGCGATCGGGGATCACATAGTTGGGAACACGCTCGCGGACGACATATTCGCGAAACTCCGGCCGTCGCTCGACCGTGATCACTGGAGCGTCCTCCTCAACCACGACGCTGCGGCCGACGCCCGTGGTGTAGGATTGCGCCTGTGCGGCCGCCGGAATCACGAGTGCGGCCACGAGGGCAGCAAGGGTGAGATGGGTTCGCATGGACGGGACTCCTGAGCTGTTGATCGCTGAGAGAGACCGGCGCGCGCCGGCATCTGCTCCCAATGCCGGCAACAGGTCATCGTTCCGCGCAACGCCATGTGGAACCGGCGGCATTTTTGCGGCAGATCCAGCGGTGGGGGAACCGGAACTCGTGCCGTGCGTCTCCTATTCCGCCACGATGGGCCAGGATAAAGTCCGGCCAAATCGAATCGCCCCAGCCTCGTCCTTCAATCATTCAGAGCTCGTCGATGACCCTGACCGTTGCCCATATCTCGCCGATCATGTCCGTGATCGCCGGCGTCCTGATCCTGATCATGCCGCGCCTCTTGAACCTGATCGTCGCGATCTTCCTCATCCTGAACGGCCTGATCGGCATGGGCCTGCTGAAGTGGCTCCACTTCTAGTCCCAGGTTCTAGTCCCAAGGTCGGGAACCCCCGAGCTTGCGCCGCAGCGCCCAAAGTGGTGTAAGGCGCGCGATTTCTCCTCCCATTTGCGGATCGAAGCACCTCATGGCCAAAGCGGTAGCGAAGTCTAAGAAAGTTACAGCGAAATCAAAGCCTTCCAAGCCCGGCAAGGCCAAGACCGCAGCACTCGCTCCACCGCGCAAGGCGCTCAAGACGGCGTCGAAGCCCGTGGCCAAGGCCCCGGCCAAGGTCGCGCCCAGGTCTGCACCGAAAGCGCCAGTGAAAACCGCTCCGAAGAAGCCGGCCAAAACGGCTGCCAAGCCGGTCGCCAAGGCCGCGAAGGCGTCGGCCGCCAAGGCCCCGGCCAAGAGCGCGGTCACCGCGATCAAGCCGAACAAGTGGGTCTACACCTTCGGTGACGGCAAGGCCGAAGGTAAGGCCGGCCTGCGCGACCTGCTCGGCGGCAAGGGCGCCAATCTGGCCGAGATGGCCAATCTCGGCCTGCCGGTGCCTCCGGGCTTCACCATCCCGACCTCGGTCTGCACCTACTTCTACGCCAACGACAAGACCTACCCGAAGGAGCTGCAGTCGCAGGTCGACAAGGCGCTCGACTACATCGGCAAATTGACCGGCAAGAAATTCGGCGATCCGGAGAACCCGCTGCTGGTCTCGGTGCGCTCCGGCGCCCGCGCCTCGATGCCGGGCATGATGGACACCGTGCTCAATCTCGGCCTCAACGACCAGACGGTGGAAGCGCTGGCACAGCTGTCCGGCGACCGCCGCTTCGCCTTCGACAGCTATCGCCGTTTCATCACGATGTATTCGGATGTCGTGCTCGGCTTCGAGCACCATCATTTCGAGGACATCCTCGACAGCTTCAAGGACACCCAGGGCTATCAGCTCGACACCGACCTCTCCTCCGAGGATTGGGAGATGCTGGTCGGCAAGTACAAGGACGCCGTCGCCCACGAGACCGGCAAGGACTTCCCGCAGGACCCGCACGACCAGCTGTGGGGTGCCATCGGCGCGGTGTTCTCATCCTGGATGAACGCGCGCGCGGTGACCTATCGCAAGCTGCACGACATCCCGGAATCCTGGGGCACCGCCGTCAACGTCCAGGCCATGGTGTTCGGCAACATGGGCGACACCTCGGCCACCGGCGTCGCCTTCACCCGCAATCCCTCGACCGGCGAGAGCAAGCTCTACGGCGAGTTCCTGATCAACGCGCAGGGCGAGGACGTCGTCGCCGGCATCCGCACCCCGCAGGACATCACCGAGGACGCCCGCGTCGAGTCCGGCTCCGACAAGCCGTCGATGGAAGTCGCGATGCCCGACGCGTTCAAGGAGCTGACGCGGATCTACACGCTGCTCGAGAAGCACTACCGTGACATGCAGGACATGGAGTTCACGGTCGAGCGCGGCAAGCTGTGGATGCTGCAGACCCGCAGCGGCAAGCGCACCGCCAAGGCGGCGCTGCGCATCGCGGTCGAACTCGCCAATGAGGGCCTGATTTCGGAGAACGACGCCGTGCTTCGCGTCGACCCGGCCTCGCTCGATCAGCTCCTGCACCCGACCATCGATCCCGCCGCCAAGCGCGACGTGGTCGCGACCGGCCTGCCGGCCTCGCCCGGTGCGGCATCGGGCGAGATCGTGTTCTCCTCGGACGAGGCCACCAAGCTGCAGGCCGACGGTCGCAAGGTCATCCTGGTCCGTATCGAGACTTCGCCGGAGGACATCCACGGCATGCATGCTGCCGAGGGCATCCTGACCACGCGCGGCGGCATGACCTCGCACGCCGCCGTCGTCGCGCGCGGCATGGGCAAGCCCTGCGTCTCCGGCTGCGGCACCATCCGCGTCGACTACGGCCGCGGCACGATGAGCATCGGCGGGCGCACCTTCAAGACCGGCGACGTGATCACCATCGACGGCTCGGTCGGCCAGGTGCTCGCGGGCCGCATGCCGATGATCGAGCCGGAGCTGTCCGGCGAGTTCGGCACCCTGATGGGCTGGGCGGACGCCGTGCGCGAGACCGGCGTGCGCGTCAACGCCGACACGCCGGAGGATGCGCGCACCGCCATCAAGTTCGGCGCCGAGGGCATCGGCCTGTGCCGCACCGAGCACATGTTCTTCGAGGAGACCCGCATCCGCACGGTGCGCGAGATGATTCTCTCCGAGGATGAGCAGGAGCGTCGCGCCGCGCTCGCCAAGCTCTTGCCGATGCAGCGCGCCGACTTCGTCGAGCTGTTCGAGATCATGAAGGGGCTTCCCGTCACGATCCGTCTGCTCGATCCGCCGCTGCACGAGTTCCTGCCGCACACCCAGGCCGAGGTCGAGGAAGTCGCCCGCGCGATGAACACCGATCCGCGCCGCCTGGCCGATCGCGCTCGCGAGCTGTCGGAGTTCAACCCGATGCTCGGCTTCCGCGGCTGCCGTCTGGCGATCGCCTATCCGGAGATCGCCGAGATGCAGGCGCGCGCGATCTTCGAGGCCGCGGTCGAGGCCGAGAAGCGCACCGGCGAGGCCGTCGGCCTCGAGGTGATGGTGCCGCTGATCGCGACCAAGGCCGAGTTCGACCTGGTCAAGGCGCGCATCGACGCGATGGCGCAGGCCGTGATCCGCGAGACCGGCGCCAAGCTGGAGTATCAGGTCGGCACCATGATCGAGCTGCCGCGCGCAGCTCTGATGGCCGGCCAGATCGCCGAGGCCGCCGAGTTCTTCTCGTTCGGCACCAACGACCTGACGCAGACGACCTACGGCATCAGCCGCGACGACGCCGGCAGCTTCCTCGGCGCCTACGTCGCCAAGGGCATCCTCGAGATCGATCCGTTCATCTCGATCGACCGCGAGGGCGTCGGCGAGCTGGTCAAGATCGGCGTCGAGCGCGGCCGCGCCACGCGACCCAACCTCAAGGTCGGCATCTGCGGCGAGCATGGCGGCGATCCCGCCTCGGTCGCGTTCTGCCACAAGGTCGGCATGAACTACGTGTCGTGCTCGCCCTACCGCGTGCCGATCGCCCGCCTGGCCGCTGCGCAGTCCGCGCTCGGCAAGGAGATCGCGAGCCAGGCCTGATCCTGCTGCGATCGATCTGATCTGACGAAGGCCGGCACATGTTGCCGGCCTTTTTCATTGGTGAGGGTTCGTCGCGATGCTGCGCGCACGTGACGCAAGGTGCACTTCTTCTCCACCACTGCCGCCATGCCGGGGGCGCTCCGGAATGACGAGTGGAGAGAGCGAACGTCGCAGGCCGATGGAACACTCCGCCTCATGATGTGCAGATGATTTTCATTCACCGCATCTGTTGACTGAATGTTCACCCGTTCTCGTCGGTGCGCTGTTTACCAAGCATCTCGATCGCTCGGCGCTCTGCAACTTCCCCGCTTGCCTGTTTCACAATTGCAACGCGGATTAACTCCTCGGCAACCTAAACCCGATACGAAGAGAGAAGATCGAATTGCACGGAAGCACTGTTGTTCGGTCGATCCAGTAAGCGTTGCGTTGAGCGTATCGATGTTAGTTCTGCGTCCCGATCCGAAGGGCGCGCGATTTGCGTCCTTCGGACTCGGTCTCTGCGTCTTCGCTCTGATGCCGACAGAGACCGGGTATCAAGACATCGCCTCTCTGCTCGCCCGCCAGCCGGGCGTCGCCGAACGCTGGCAGAAGCGTGTGTTCTCGGCTGCGGCCTCCATTCAGCTCGCCACCTATAGTTTCGGTCGTCCGATCGGAACCTCGGCGCCGCAGGCGGTGAGCATCCGCCTCGCAAGCCTCGATGGGCGCGATCTCGACATCACCGGATCGACGCCGCGCAATCCGGCGCTGCAGGTTCCGCCGCGCTATCAGGCCTCCGATTTTCCCAAGGTCGATCGCACGCTGAAGGGCGATCGTCTCGTCGTGCGTCCCCCGACGCCGTCGGCGCAGCCGACCGAATCGGCCGCGCCCGTCGAGCCCGCGCCCTCCGAGCCCGCACCCACGCCATCGACACAACCGGATTCGAATTCCTCGGTGTTCGGCGCCAAGACGACGGAAGCGCCGGCGCAGGAGCCGCTCCCGCAGCGTTCTGCACTCGATCCCGAATTGCAGGAGGCGCTGAGCGCGCCGCCGCTTGTGCAGTACGACGCGGCGAAGTCCGAGATCCAGCCATCGGGCGAACTGAAGCCTGCAGCCGATCAAATCCGGGTGGACGGCGCCGTCAGCTATGACGGCCTCACCATCAAGACGTCCAACCTCTATTTCGGCACGTCGTCGCTGGGCGGTGCTGCCGGCACCATGGAGACATGGCTGCCGGGCGAGGCGCCACTGATCGTGATGCCGGATCCGGACCTCAAGCCGATGGCGGTGCTGTCACATCCGGCCGACGATGCTGCCAAGGCCGGCGATGGCGGCGAGAGCATCGCGCCGAAGGGCGAGGTCAATGCCGACAATCAGCGCGACAGGACTCCGGCCGAACGGTTGGGGCTCACGGACGAGAAGGCGCGCTTCAAGTCCGAGAAGTGTCTTGCCGAAGCAGTCTATTTCGAATCCCGCGGCGAGGCGGTGCGCGGCCAGATGGCCGTGGCGCAGGTCGTGCTGAACCGAGCGTTCTCCGGCTATTATCCGACGACGGTGTGCGGCGTCGTCTACCAGAACAAATACCGCCACTTCGCCTGCCAGTTCACCTTCGCCTGCGACAACAATCCGGATGTGATCCGCGAGCCCGATATGTGGGATCGCGCCAGGAAGATCGCGAAGGCCATGCTGGACGGGCTGATCTGGCTGCCGGAGGTGGGCAAGTCGACCCACTATCATGCCTATTGGGTGCGGCCGTCCTGGGTCGCCGAGATGAAGCGCATGTACAAGTTCGGCGTTCACACCTTCTACCGGCCGAAGAAATGGGGCGACGGCAGCGACGCGCCGAGCTGGGGCACGCCGCAGCAGACCGCGGCCATTTCGGCCGAGCTCACCGAGGCCGCCAAGAGCGAGGCCGAGAGCAATCCGAACTGGACGCGGCGCTAATCATCTAGCGACGCGTCGCATTCCACTCGAGAAAGCGGCGATACAACTCGGTCTGGCGCGCCTGGTCCGGCGGCGTTGCGGCCGTCGGCTTTGCCGTGACAGGAATGCGCGGGGACGGTGCGGCGGCCGCGACCGGCTTCGACGGTCTAACGGTGGCCGTAGTGGCCGCCGGAATCCGTGTCGTCCCATCGAGCCATTCCTGCGCGGCCCGGAACCTGGTCCAGCCGGCGACCGGCGCGCGCGGCGCCATCTCCTGCCATTTCGGATGGAAGGGAGGCCGCTGCAGCTGCGACATGCGTGAGAACAGCGACTCGACCAGCAGCGACAGCCGGCGATCGCGGTCGCTTCCCGGCTGCCAATTATACGACGCCAGGATTGCCTCTGCTGCGATCGTTTCCACCGACTCGGAATTGGAGATCAGGTTGGGGTAGTCGTCCGCGGTGAGCTTGGATGGAAGGTAATCCTCGCGCAAGGTCTTGTCGTAGCCGACCGGGACGAGATGCAGATTGGCATCCGTGATCTGGCTGAGCCAGGGCACCGGCTTGCCGTCGACCGCAATCATCGCGTCGATCTCCCCCTTGCGCAACATTTCGAGCGCGATGCGCGGCTCGATATAGAGCAGATGCGGCTTGATCGCGAGCCGCTCGAACACGTTGATCGCGGTCACGAAGGTGCTGCCGTCCGGCAGGTCGACCGCAACGGTCTTGCCGTCGAGCTCCCGCATGGTGCGGATCGATCGCGGCGCCAGAACATGCATTTCCTCGTTGAACATCTTGGTGACGTAGACGAGCTGATTGCGGATGTTGCTCGCGAAGTCCTTGCGTTCGAGATAGGACAGCGTGTCCTTGCGCACGATTCCCACGTCGACGCCCTTGAGCATGAGGATGTCGGCCACCGCCTGAACCGAGCCGCTGCCGAGGACCGGCATGACCCGCAGGTTGATGCCGTCATTGAGGACCGAGGCGACGTCGGCGCCCATCTGGGAATAGGTGCTGCCATACGAGCCCGTCATCAGGCTCACCGTATTGGCGTTGAGCTGGCTCGCGAGATCGCGCTTGGCCGAGGCATAGCGGAAGATCGCCTTGAAGGAATCGCTGACCGCACCCGGGTCGATTCCGCTGCGCACAGGCCCGAACCGTTCCCAATGGCCATTGACGAAACGCTTCATCTGCATCTGCTCGATCGGCGCGTGGTCGCTGGCGCTGGTATTGGCGACGATCCCGGGAATCAACATGGGAATTGGCGTCCCCTTCAAGGAACGCGCCTGCCTCATGATGTTGTCGCGGGAGAAGTCGTCGCCGCAATTGCGCAGGACCGCAACCATCAGGTTGGCAAGCGCGTAGCCCACGATTCCCAAGCTGTTGTTCTTGCTGATTGCAGGCGCGTAGCGATCCATGAACGCGGACCACTCGGCGAAGCCGGGATCGCCGCCCTGCACACCGCCCTCGTACAGGATGGTGGCGGAAAGCAGTCCTTCCGCGTTCTGCAGGCCTGCAGGCTGCAGCACGGTGGCAACCGAATCCGAAACCGTGGGGATGATGTGCTCGGGTCTCCAGCCGAGCTCGGCGAGGCGGCGGATCGTGAGCACCGTGAATTTCGGGGTGCTGACGTCGACCAGGATGTTGGCTCCGGCGGTCTTCAGCTTCGCGATCTGCTGATTGATGTCGGCATCGGTGACCGCGTAAGCCGCTTCCGCGACGATCGGCAGCTTGCCGCCGAGCCCGTCCTTCAAACCCTTCAGATAGTCCTTGCCGAACTCGTCGTCTTGATAAAGCACACCGATGCGCGCGCCACCGGCATGTTGCTCGAGCAGATATTGCGCGTGAATATGAGCTTCAATCTGGTAGCTGGGTTGCGCTCCCATGGTCCAAGGATAGTCGCGAGGCTGATCCCAGATCGAGGCGCCGGAGCCGACGAACAATTGCGGTATCCTGTTCGCGTTGAGATAAGGCCGCACCGCCGCGCTGGTCGCTGTTCCAACGCTCGCAAAGATGACGTCGACCTTGTCTTCCTCCACCAGCCGTCGTGTCAGCTCCACCGTCTTCTGCGGATTATAGCCGTCGTCATAGGAGATGTAGGTGATCTTGCGGCCCCTGATCCCGCCCTCGTCATTCACCTTCTGGAAATAGGCGGAGATGACCTTGCTCACGCTGCCGTAGGCGGCCGCCGGCCCGCTGTAGGGCGTGGTATTGCCGATCCGGATCTCGCCCTCGGCAGCACGCGCCAGGCCTGGCACGGCGGCAAGCACGAGGAGCAACGCCACGGTCGGAGAACCCGGCGCGCCAAGCAGCCGAGGACCACGGGGCGCTGACGACAAGGCCGGTTGCAACAGACGATCAAACATTCCCATCATGGACCTCATCACGCAACACAACACTTTGCGGGGACGCGCGTCGCCCGCACGACACCATCGACCAGGATCCGGCGGTCCGCGCCTCGCCGCAATTCCTGCGCAGCGACCGGCGTGAGACCGCGCTGGATCACCCGGTTTCGAAGCTCGGGTCACTCGAGCCGCCGTCGAGCCTCGAGTGACCCGAGTTCGGCGGCTCTCGCGTACCAGGCGCGGGCCTTGGCCGGATCGGGCGCGACGCCAACGGCTTTCAGGCTGGACAAGATCGCGGGGTCATAGGTGCCGGCCAGCGTCAGTGATGCTTCGGCGTCCGCTTCCGCGACATGCGCCAGGATCAGGCGGGCACTCGCAACGTCGCCCGCGCCGATGAGATCGCGTCCGCGCTTCAGCATTTCGCTGATCTCGTTCTTGGTCAGCGCAGACGCGGCCGCCGGTGCAGGGCTCCTGGTCGCGATGGTCCGAGATGCTTTCGGCGGAATTGACTGCGGGGTCTCGCCTCCGCCCGGAGCCGGCTTGACGATCGGGACCGACGCCAAGATCGAATCGGCCCGTCCGATCGTGTGCGCCGCGGCGTCCAGCGATGCTTGGCCGTCATCGGATTTCGATTTCCCCGCTGTCCCGAAGTTTCGGGGAGACGATGAAGCGGTCGCTTCAGACTTCGTAACTGTTTCAATGTTCGGAGCCTGCATGATGCGCACCGCAAAGAACGCGAGGCACGCAAGCGCGGCCGCTGCGGCACCGAACCGGAAAACAGAATCGAATTCGAGCCGTTCGGGCGGAGGTGGAGGCATCACGACGGGATCGAGTGAAGGGATCTGCCAGGATCGGTCCGCTTCTGCTGGCGCCATTGGCATCGGCGCATCGTCAACCGCTGAAGTGGTTTGCCACCACGGCCGGGAGAGATCGGTGGCCGCATCCTCATCAGGCTCAGACGTCGCATGCGCGAGGCTGTTGGACAAAGCGGCAGGCTTTGCCGGGCGCCAACGTTCGCTCTGCGCATCACCCACGGTGATCCGCGATCCGCTACTCCGCAATAAGGAACTCATCCTCAACTACTCCTGCGGACACGCGCCATCGCGTCGCCCCGCAACACTCCCTGGACCGTTTGGCGCCTTTCTGCTCGGCGTCTCGGCTTCCAAACCGGCGGCGAGACCGATGACCGAATCTATGGCCATGCCAAGCGGTGAATCGGCGATCTGGCAGCCGTGAATTCCCATTTCCTCGTCAGCAGGACGGACAAAACGCGCGCTACTACTTGAGCACCGCTAAATTTCGACCATCTCTTTTTCTTATTTGTACAGGTTCCGCGGTTCTTTTGCCGAAATCATGGCGAACCTGTCCAGCCATTTAGTTGGTGCTGGTAAATGCCGTCGGCGCCGGGGCGCACGAGATAGTGCGGCGGCGTCTGGCCGAGAACGATCTGAAACCATGGCGCAGGAGCATGTGGCGTATACCCACAGATCGATGCGAATTAGTCGCGCGCGTAGAGGATGTGCTCGATCCGTGCGGCGAGTCGCATCAGCGTCAGCCGGTGATCTGCTTCGACGAAAGGCCTCGTCCAACTCATTGGCGAGGGCCGCTCAGATCGTGCGCGTGATGACTACGAGCACCAGCGCAACGGTACGGCCGATTTGTTCGTCCAGCGCCCGCGGATCAATGGATGCACGCGGCCGACACGGCACGCACTAATTACATCGTGCCTGCCCCCAAATACCGGCGAGGCAGCAAATAACAACGAGTCGTAATATCTGTATTGGGCGACGATGGCTGCTTCGTCATGAGCACCGTCATTCCGGGACAAGGCCGCAGGCCCTGAACCCGGAATGACGGTGATCACGAATGACGGTGAAAACGCGACTGCCGAGCTCCGTCGTGACGCAGTCGGATCAGCTCTTGCTACGCGCTCAATGGCCGCGACTGCCGCGCCGTCGGCCGTGCCGCGAGCTCGTCGGCGATCTCGCGGGCAGCGGCCAATGTGGTCATCGTCCGCTGCGCGAAACTCGGATTCTCCGCGGGGCAGTCGGCGCGGCAATGCGCACCGCGGCTCTCGCGCCGGCTCCAGGCCGCGGTGGCGATCAGCAGCGCGGCGCTCGCCATGTTGCGCAGCCTCGGGCTGCCGGCGTCGCGCTCCATCCTGGCAATCGCGGCGATGGCCTCGGCGAGCCGCTCCTCGTCGCGGATGACACCGAGCTGGCTCGTCATCATCTCGCGCAGCGACACCTTCGCTGCGCCCGCGCAGGATCCGGCCGGATCGGCGAATGCAACGTGCTGCAGGGTGGAGGACGCGGTCAACGTCCGGCCGGAGATGTCGTCGGCAATCCGCCGGGCGAACACCAGCGCCGCGAGCAGCGCGTTGCCGGCGATGTGGTTGGCGCCATCCGTTGCCGTCGCGGCGACTTCACCTGCCGCCCAGAGCCCCTCGATCGAGCTGCGGCCCTGCGCGTCGACCGCGATCCCGCCCATGTGGAAATGCGCCGCCGGCGCCACTGGAATCGGCTGGCGGGTCGGATCGAGCCCCGCGGCGACGCAGGCCCGGTGCAGCATCGGATAGCGCTCGGCGACGTCGTCATCGAGCACGTCGCGCGCATCGAGAAAAGCGCCGCGTCCAGCGATGATCTCGGCCATGACGCCGCGGGCCACCGTGTCGCGCGGCGCAAGATCGACCAGCGGATGGCGCGGCAGCATGAAACGCTGGCCGCGCCGGTTGATCAGGATCGCGCCGGCGCCGCGCAGACTCTCGCTCACAACCGGCGCCGGATCGTGACCGGTCATCATCGCGGTCGGATGAAACTGCACGAACTCCGGATCGGCAATCACCGCGCCAGCGCGGGCGGCGATGGCGAGGCCGATGCCGGTGGCGTGCGGCGGATTCGTGGTCGCCGCGAACAGCCGGCCGATGCCGCCGGTGGCCAGCACGATTGCCGGCGCCGCGATCAGCATCGGCGCGGCCGCGTCGTCATCGGTCGGCCGCAGTTGCAGGCCACGCACCGCGCCGTCTTCCGTCAGCAGCGCGTCGGCGACATGGCCCTCGATGATGCGGATCGAGGGCGTAGCGCGCACGGCTTGCGACAGCGCGGTGATGATCGCCTGTCCGGTGAAGTCCCCGCGAACGCTGAGAATCCGTCGCGCGGCGTGCGCAGCCGCACGAGACGTCGCCAGCCTGCCGCCGTGATCACGATCGAATGCCACGCCGAGACGGACCAGGTCCTCGATTGCAGCCGAGGCATCGCGCGCGAGCGCCAGCGCCGCCGTCGCGTCGACCAGGCCGCCACCCGCAGCGATCATGTCGGCGGCATGGGTATCGGGGCTGTCGCCGGATGACACCGCTGCGGCGATGTCGGCCTGCATCGTCGTGCCGAACGAGGCCTCACCCAATGAGGTCGCGGAGATCAACGTGACCGGCTGCGGGGCGAGCTTCAGCGCGCAGAACAGTCCGGCAACTCCGGCACCGACGATCACGACGTGGCCGGATGTCTCGATCTGATCGTGGTCCATGTGCTGTCCAAATTCCACATTCCGTGCGCATGTGTACCGCGGTACCTGTTAGTTCTTCTTCAGAGACTTCCTTCGCTGTTTATCGGTGTTTGGCGACAAATAGCGGCCGTTCTGAAGGTCGCTCCCGCACAGGATGAATCGTCGTTTGCGACTCGCGCATCAGGACGTTTTCGCGCGGGGACAAAGACGCATGAGCGAGTTCCGCTGCCGGAACTCGCTTCGGATGACACCTGCTCATGGCTGGCCGCCGCATCGAAATTTTTCATGACTGGGTTCCGCTTTTGAGCTTGGGAGTTCAATGCAAATGCATTAACCGGAGAGGCGCGGCGGACAGCGACCGCGGCAGGGGAGGACACTGATGTCGGTACAGGCAGGCGATCTCGGTACGGTGTCCCGCAATCAGGGCTGGCGCACACCGGTGGTCATCATCGTGTGCGGCTGCGCCATTGCGCTGCTGAGCTTCGGTCCGCGCTCCAGCCTCGGCTTCTTCGTGCAGCCGATGAGCCGTGAATTCGCCTGGGGACGCGACGTGTTCGCCCTCGCGGTGGCGGTGCAGAACCTGTTGTGGGGACTCGGTCAGCCGCTCGCCGGTGCGATCGCCGATCGTTTCGGCGTGATGCGCGTCATCTGTGTCGGCGCGCTGCTCTATGCCGGCGGCCTGCTGATGATGCGCTATTCCAGCTCGCCGCTGTCGCTGAACATCGGCGCCGGCGTGCTGGTCGGCTTCGGCCTGTCGGGCTGCTCGTTCAATCTCATCCTGTCGGCTTTCAGCAAGCTGCTGCCGCCGGAGCGCCGCGGCGTCGCGCTCGGCGCCGGCACCGCGGCCGGCTCGCTCGGCCAGTTCCTGTTCGCTCCGTTCGGCGTCGCGCTGATCGACCAGTTCGGCTGGCAGAGCGCGCTGATGGTGTTCGCAACGCTGATGCTGTTCATCGTGCCGTTGTCGCTCGCCGTGGCGACGCCGCCGGCAGCCGAGGCCAAGCCGTCGGAGGCCGAGCAGCAGTCGTTCACGACCGCGCTGATGGAGGCGTTCGGCCACCGCTCCTACGTGCTGCTGGTGCTCGGATTCTTCACCTGCGGCTTCCAGCTCGCTTTCATCACCGTGCACCTGCCGGCGTTCCTGGTCGATCGCGGCCTTTCGGCGCAGGTTGGCGGCTGGGTGATCGCGGCGATCGGCCTGTTCAACATCATCGGCTCGCTTAGTGTCGGCTGGCTGCAGAGCCGGCTGCCGAAGCGCTACATCCTGTCCTTCATCTATTTCACCCGTGCGCTGGCGACGCTCGCCTTCATCTCGTTCCCGGTCACGGCGGCTTCCGCGATCGCCTTCGGCGCGGTTTCCGGGCTCGCCTGGCTCTCCACGGTGCCGCCGACCTCGTCGCTGGTCGCGATCATGTTCGGCACCCGCTGGCTCGCCACGCTCTATGGCTTCGCCTTCGTCAGCCACCAGGTGGGCGGCTTCCTCGGCGTCTGGCTCGGTGGCCTCGTGTTCGAGCGCTACGGCTCGTACACGCCGATCTGGTGGCTGTCGATCGTGTTCGGCGTGTTGTCGGCGCTGATCAACCTGCCGATCGTCGAGAAGCCGGTGGCGCGCGCCGTTCCCGCGACGTGAGTTGCGCGGCCGATCCGATCGGCTAAACATGGCGCGAGACGAAGAAAGCGCAGGGAGTGCGGCTGTGGGAACGTTCAAGGCGATCCGGATCGACAAGGCGGACAAGGGAACGACCGCGACGCTGACGCAGTTCGATGAAGCCGAGCTGATGGACGGCGACGTCACCGTGAAGGTCGAGTGGTCGGCGCTGAATTACAAGGATGGGCTGGCGCTGACCGGCAAGGCGCCGGTGGTGCGCCGCTTCCCGATGATCGCCGGGATCGATTTCGCCGGCACGGTCGAGCAGTCCAGCCATCCCGACTGGAAGCCGGGAGATGCCGTGATCTGCACCGGCTGGGGCATGGGCGAGACCCATCTCGGCGCCTATGCCGAGAGGGCGCGGGTCAAGGGCGACTGGCTGGTCGGCCTGCCGCAGGGCCTGTCGGCCCGGGACGCGATGGCGATCGGCACCGCCGGCTTCACCGCGATGCTTGCGGTGCTCGCCCTGGAGAAGCACGGGCTGACGCCGGCGAGCGGGCCGGTGGTGGTGACGGGCGCGGCCGGCGGCGTCGGCTCGGTGGCGACGGCTGTGCTCGCCAAGCTCGGCTACCATGTGATCGCCTCGACCGGCCGCTTGGCCGAGGCTGACTATCTCAAGTCGCTCGGTGCCGCCGAGATCATCGACCGCAACGAGCTGTCCGGACCGGCCAAGCCGCTGGCGAAGGAGCGCTGGGCGGGCGGCATCGACAGCGTCGGCTCCAATACGCTCGCCAACCTGCTGGCGATGACCAAATATGGCGGCGCCATCGCCGCCTGCGGCCTCGCTGCGGGCATGGATTTGCCAACGTCGGTGGCGCCGTTCATTTTGCGCGGCGTGTGCCTCCTCGGAGTCGATTCGGTGATGTGCCCGCTGCCGGCGCGCAAGGCGGCTTGGCAGCGCCTCGCGACCGATCTGGATCGCGCAAAACTAGCTGAAATCACTCACGAAATCGCCTTGGACCAGGTGGCGTCGCTGGGGCCGCAGATCCTCGCCGGCCAGGTCCGCGGCCGTACGGTGGTAAGAATATCCTGAGGACGTTCAGACTTTTCAAACCATGCTGCTCCATTGTTGCCATGGTTGGTATGGTAAGCATGGGGTAAAGATACCGCCTTACCCGCTGCGTGGGGTTAAGTGGGAGTTTGATGCATGCTCGCGCGTATATTGCTGGGGACCGTGACTGCCGGTGCCGTGATTGCTCCTGCGATGGCGGGTTCGATGACAGCCGACGAGGCCCGCAAATTCGTCGCCGGAAAGGTGTTCGCCTTCACCTGCGTCGACGGCACCCGTGGCGCGGGCCGCATTCTCGACGACATGGGCGCGGCCGGTGCGGTGCAGTTCTCCGGCTCGGGGCCGGTGCGTCACATCCGCCTGCCGGGCAATACCCTGCAGATTCGCGGCCAGAATGTCTGCGCTGCCATCAAGGGCATGCCGTTCGAACCGTGCTTCAACCTCGACAAGAAGGACGATCGCAGCTTCCGCGGTTCGGTCTCCGGGCTCGGCGCCTTCGCCTATTGCGACTTCCAGCACCAGGGCGGAGCCACCATGCTGATGGCGCGCGCCGTGGCGCGGCCGCGCGCCGCACGCGCTGCTGGACCCGCGGCTGACGGCTCCCACACCGAAGTAGCGGCACGGGTCGAGACCCCGCGGGTGGAACGCAGCAAGGTGGACCCCTTGAAGGCAGATGCTGCGAAGGCCGCCAGGGCGGAAAGTTCCAAGACGGAGAACATGAAGGCCGAAAACGCGAAGACTGAAATTACCAAATCCGATAACGCGAAGTCGGATGCGGCGCCGGAGCTGCGTCGCTCGACCGATTAGTTGTTAGTTCACCGATCATTGAAAAACCGGTTCCCTATTATCATAGAGTAATATTTTAAGCTGACCGCACGTTAGTGGTCATTGCGCCGTAATCGTACGGAATCTCAAATTCATGCCTCGGTAGCGACTCGTGTGCAGTTTGCAACCAGGGGGGTGGCCCACGAGAAAGGGTCGTTATGTCGCTTTATTTCTTCCGGATCAGCCAGGGCCGCTATTCTGGCGCGGCTGATCAGCCGTATGAATTCGCCAACCGGGAAACCGCCTGGAACGAGCTGACGGCTGTCTGCTCCGACCTGATCGGCGGGATCTCGAGGTCGTTGCAGCAGGGGGCCGAGTGGCAGATGGAGCTGCTCGACGAAGCCAAGCAGCCGGTGTTCCGGATTCGCCTGGTGTCCGAAGCGGTCGGCTGAGGTCGAGCTGTCCGGGGTGATTGCGCCGCTGGCCGTCGGATTCGAGTCCGGTTTGCCGTGGCGGCAATCTTCTGCGCGCAGGCGCCTTTTGATGAAGTCTGCGTCCGCCTCGGGCACGTCAGTCGGGATTGATGGAGTTCGGCCTAGGCTCCGCGTCGTGCCCCGGCGCCGCCGATCTCCGTCACGCTTCTCGTGCTCAGTCGCTTGTGATGCTGCCGAACGTCGGTCCTGGCCCGGCCCACCTCATCTCCGGATTCATCCGCGCGGTGATCAGCGTCTTCCGGTGCTGCCGCCTGCCGGCGCAGGTTGTGGCGGCAATCGTCCTTTGCCCCGTGCGCGCTCCAAAGGTCTTGCTTCGACGCGATCCTTCAGCGGTATCGGGAGACCAGGTGTGGCGGTGGCCGGTTTCACGGTACCGTGTCATCCCTGCGCGCCATCATTTTATGGGCATTGTCAGTAATCTTACGGTTCCAGCATTAACCTCTGATAAGCCTGTTTCGCGCCCAATGAGGTCGGCAGAGACGATAGGCGGGTTCGGAATTTTCGGAGCCCTCTGATCCTCTGACCTCGACCGCGCAGCGCAGCGCAGACCTGGATGTTCGGGCCGTCTTTGGCGCTGGCAGGACGCGGCCGAACCACGCAGTCAGCTGGGGTCCTCCGTGTCAAAGATGTCCATCCGTACGAAGATCATATCGGTCATCGCCTTCATGCTCGTCACCATGTGCGGGCTCGGCGTGCTCGCCGTCACCAGCATGCAGTCGATCAATGCCAACACGGTCGACATCGCCACCAATTGGCTGCCGAGCGTGCGCGCGATCGGCGAGCTGCGCGCCGACATCAATCTGCTGCGCATCGCCTTGCGCGCGCATGTGATGTCGGAGACGGCCGAGGCCAAGCAGGGCGCGGAGAAGCGCGTCAACGGAATCCTTGAGACGATCAACAAGGACCGCAAGACCTACGAGCCGATGATCACCTCGGCCGAGGAACGGGCGATCTACAACAACTGGGTGCAGTCCTGGGAGAAGTACGTCGTCGCGGTCAAGCAGGTGATGGACGAATCCAACAAGAGCGTCGGAAAGATCCCGCGCGAAGCCACCGAAATGCTGGAAAAATCGGCCGCGGCGATCGCGCGCGACGCCGACAAGTATTTCATCCAGGACATCGAGTTCAACAACAAGGGTGCCGACAACGCGACGCGGCAGGCAGCCGAGAGCTTCACGCGTGCGATCTGGCTGGTGGTGTCGATCATTGTCGCGGCCGTCATTGCCGGCGTCGCCGTCGGTTTCTATCTCGTGCAGAACGTCTCGTCCGGCATTGCGTCGATCATCAAGCCGATGCAGGAGCTCGCCAAGGGCGATCTCGGCGCGGAGGTGACGCATCGCGGCGAGCCGACCGAGATCGGCGCCATGGCCGATACGCTGCAGGTGTTCAAGGAGGCGCTGATCGCCAAGAAGGAGGCCGACGAGCTTGCGGCACACGATGCCGAGGTCAAGATCGAACGCGGCCGGCGCGTCGACAATATCACCCGCCAGTTCGAGGCGACGATCGGCGAGATCGTGCAGACGGTGTCGTCGGCCTCGACCGAGCTCGAGCATTCCGCCGGCGCGCTGTCATCCACCGCGACGCGCTCGCAGGAGATCTCGACCGCGGTTGCGGCTGCTTCGGAGGAGGCTTCGACCAACGTACAGTCGGTCGCTTCCGCGACGGAGGAGCTATCGTCGTCGATCACCGAGATCAGCCGCCAGGTGCAGGAATCCGCCCGCATGGCCACCGAGGCCGTCGACCAGGCGCGCATGACCAATGATCGCGTGAGCGAGCTGAGCAAGGCGGCGGCGCGCATCGGCGACGTGGTCGAGCTGATCAACACGATCGCCGGCCAGACCAACCTGCTGGCGCTGAATGCGACCATCGAGGCGGCGCGCGCCGGCGAAGCCGGTCGCGGCTTCGCGGTCGTCGCCTCCGAGGTGAAGGCGCTGGCCGAGCAGACCGCCAAGGCGACCGACGAGATCGGCCAGCAGGTGTCCGGCATCCAGGCCGCGACGCAGGAATCGGTCGGCGCCATCCGGGCGATCTCCACGACCATCGAGCGGCTGTCGGAAATCTCGTCGGCGATCGCGGCGGCCGTGGAGGAGCAGGGCGCCGCCACGCAGGAGATCTCGCGCAACGTCCAGCAGGCATCGGAGGGCACGCAGCAGGTTTCCGTGAACGTCGTCGACGTGCAGCGCGGCGCGACCGAGACTGGTACGGCTTCCACGCACGTGCTGGCCGCGGCGCAGTCGCTGGCCTCGGACAGCGACCGGCTGAAGCGTGAGGTGGCGTCGTTCCTGGAGTCGGTGCGCGCAGCCTAATCCGACATGGCGCTATGCCGCCGGCTGAGCCGGCGGCGCCTGCTGCTGCCGTCGGAACAGCACCTTCTGGTACAGCCAGCCGATCGCGACCAGCACCAGGCCGAGCCCGATGAACGACAGGGCGCGCCACACGCCGGTCAGCGCCGACATGTCGATCAGGAAGGCCTTCAGGATCGTCAGCGCGATCACGATCGCGGATGCCAGACGCGCGCGCTGCGACTGCACGATGATTCCGATCCCGAGCAGCATCACGCCGAAGGCGAGCCAGGCGATCGAATAGGTGTACTGCTCGGCGGCGCTGGTCGGTCCTGCCGTCAGATCGGGGCCGTGATAGATGCGGCGGATCTCGAGGCTGACATAGGACAGCGCCAGGATCAGTGCGCCCGCGGCCAGCGTATTGCCATAGGCTGGCGGACGGCGGCCTGCGACCGCGTAGGACAACAGCAGCATCAGTACCGCCGGGAACGCATAGGCCAGGATCAGGATGTTGAGCAGGCCGCCCTTGATCGCGACGTCCGAGATCATCGGGTTTTCGAACAGCAGCAGGCCGAGCACGGTGGCGCCGCCGGCGAATCCGGTGAGGATCACGGCGCTGATGTTGTGCACGATGCTGCCGCTGCGCTCCCGCAGCCGCTCCAGCCCGATCGCCAGCGCCAGGGCCACGCAGACGTCGAGTCCCACTTCGGCGAGCGACGGCACCGCCAGCATGTCGCCGTCGTTGACGGCGTGGCGGATCTCCAGGAAGGCGAGCAGGGTCGTGAACAGGATCGCGGCGGCCTCCACCGCGCGCAGCGGCGCGTCGTCGCCATGGCGGCGCATCAGATAGCTCGCGCCCCAGAACGACGCCGCCGGCACGCCATAGCCCCACAGCAGCCAGTTGAAGATCGGCGTGGTGCCGACATCGGCGCCGACGATGCGCGGATCATGGCCGATGCGCAGCACCACGAGCCCGGCAAAGACGGCCGCGAGCGTGCGCAGGAACGGGATCGGCCGGCTCTCGAAGATCCAGGCGGTGCCGAGCGACATCAGCGCCAGCGCGATCGTCAGCCAGCCCTTCTCAAGCGCGAAGGTCAGGGCCAGCGCCAGCGCGGCCAGCGTGCCGGTCGCGAACAGCGCGATCGAGGCACTGAGGCCGGGACGTTCCTCGCGCCGCGTCAGCGCCTCGGTGGCGACGGCAAAGCCGGCGGCGAGCACGACGGCGAGGATCGCGAACGGGATCGAGCGGTCGAGATGGGCGATGCGCGTATAGAGCGCGACCAGCAGCGCCAGCGGCGTGAACACGCCGGCCGCCGACCACACCACCGGCACGACGGCGTTGTGCGCGCGCCCCTGCGCCAGGAAGCCGGCGCCGCCGAAGCCCAGCGCGAAGATCGCTGCCGTCACCAGATGCGACGTGACCGACGCGCCGAGCGGGTTCGGCCCCATCCCGGGCAGCGCGCCGCCGGGCAGCACCAGCAGGTCCGGATTGTCGCGCAGCGCCCATTCGGCGAACACGAGGAACACGGTCGCAGCGGCGGCGGCCACCGCGCCGACGGCGCTCGGCGCGCGCCAGGCGACCGCCAGCGTCGCCGCGACCAGCACCGTGAAGCCGATCAGCGCCAGGCCGTCATGGAAGCTCGCCAGCACGACTAGCATGGCGCCGAGCAGATAAACCGCCAGGCCGACGGATGAGATCGGCTCGACCTCGTCGTTCTCGGCGGCGGGTCCGAACATGAAGCCGCAGACCACGATCAGTGCGGCCAGCGCGAAACCAACCGCGACGTGGAAAACATGCGGCGCCACCGTCTCGACGCCCGCGTCGAGTCCGGGCAAGGTCCACAGGAACGACAGCCCGATCGTGGTCATCGCGAGCCAGCGCCACAGCCGCACGCGTGCCAGCGCGAACGCGGCGGCGGTGACGATGGCGAGGTAGATGTACAGCGCCCAGTAGTTCGGCTCGCCGGTCGACACCAGCACCGGCGTCGTGAACGCCGCGACGATGCCGAGCCCGGCGAGCGCCGGGCCATGCAGCAGCGCCGCCGCCAGCGTGCCCAGCGCGACCACGCCGAGCAGCACGAAGGCGATCGCGGGCGGCAGGAAGTCGTACAGCGCGTAGGCCGCATAGATGGTGGCGAAGGCGACCGCCGTGCCGGCCGCCGTGAGCATCGCCGGAATGTTGGCGATCGGCAGCGCCGCGATCTGCGAGATGCTCTCCTTGCGCCGTGTCCATTCGCCGGCCGCGAGCAGCGCGGCGGCGAACAGCGCGCCGAGCGCGACGCGCACCTCGGGGCCGACGAGGCCGGCCTCGATCGAGTAGCGCACCATGAAGAAGCCGCCGAGCGCCAGGGTCAGCCCGCCGATCCACACCACCCAGCGGGTGCCGATGCGCTCCTCGAAGCCGGCCGCGGGCTGCGGCACGGGTGGCGGCGACGCGAGCGGCGGCTGTTCGGCCGCTGCATCGCTCGCCATCGCCGCCGGCTGCAGGGCAGCCTCGGTCAGCTCCGGCAATGGGGGCGGCATTGGCGGGGCTTCAGCGGGCTCCTGAAGCGGGCTGAGCGGCGGCGCGACCACCGGCGCGGCCGCGATCGGGCGTGCCGCCTCGAGCTTGGCCAGCCGTGCCTGCACCTCGGCCAATCGGTCGGAGGTCCGGCGCGCGAAGGCGAGCGCCGCGAACGCCACCAGCAGGGCGATCCAATCCAGGGGCCAATCGAACATCACGCGGGAATCCTGAAATCGATGCCGCCGGGGGGCGTCACGGGTGGAGGGAAGCTGCGAGCCCTTGCGGACCCCGGCGAATCGGCCAACCGCTCCGGCGGGCCGCACGATGGCCGTCGTTCCCTCTGTGTCAAACCGTGGAACATAAGTTCAAAGCGCACCGGTACGCGGCTACGCAGCGTTGCAACTCAGTCCAGATCGATCCGGAACGGCGCGCTGTCGACCATCATGGCGCCGGGCCCGATCGCGTCCAGCGCGCGCACCATGCGCCCCTGGCGGCCCAGTGCCCTGTCGGCCAGGCTGACGATCAGCCGGTTCGGCGAGGCGATCGGCGAGGCCTGGCGGATCGCCCAGGCGATATCGAGCTCGTCGCGATTGGGGTTGAGCGCGCAGGCCGCGGCGAAGGCGCTCGCGGTGGAGCGGCTGATGCCGGCATAGCAGTGGATCACCAGTGGCGCCGCACGATCCCAGCCGCGCACGAACTGCAGCACCTGGGCGACGTGATCCTCGCTCGGCGCCATGAAGCCAGGAAGCTGCTCGGTGATGTCGTCGACCGAGACCCGCAGATGGTTCTCGGGGCGGATCGTCTCCGGTCGCCGCACCTGCTCGACATTGGCCATGATGGTCAGCACGTGGCTGGCGCCGGTCAGGCGCACGGTCTCGGGCAGGGCGGCGAGTGAGCAGACGTGGATCATGGCGAGCCTTTGAACGCCCGATTATACGAATGGGGGCACAAGGGCAAAAGCGCGTTTTGGATGTCTGCCGTCGGGCTGGCGCATGTGTGCGCCGACGGCCCTCAGCGCGTGTTCTTGAGCTGCCGCAACTCCTGGCGGACCAGATGGGCCTTGCCCTCGATCTCCGCGTTGAGCCGCTCGAGATGATCGAGCACCCGCTCACGGTTCTGGGGGGCGATCTCGACCGGTTTCTCGGACCAGGGACGGCGCACGAACAGGGCCACGATGGCGACGGCCAAGGCGGTCAGGAGCGGAAAGCTCAGGGCAACGAACTGGTGCGTGGTCATCGAAGACCTCCCAGGATCCACTGACCGAGCAAATGTATGAGCACTCCGGTGATAATGCAAACGACCCCCGACCCGTAGATCAGGCCCGCGGGGGTGCTGGGCGGCAGCACCCCATAGACGAACTGGGCAAGCGGCACGAACGTCCCGGCAGTGACGATGGCCGTCGCCAGCGTGTTGACCCAGTTGGCGGCCAGCTTCAGCCGTTCGTTGCGGCGCTCGTCCGGCGTCAGCGGCATCTCAGCACGCCCCCAGCACCGCGTTGAAGCGGGTCAGGAACTGCTTCTCGGCCTTGGCCGCGCTCCAGGGCGTCAGATAATCCGTCACGGTGGCGTCCGGCAGGCCGGGGTCGCGACCGAACAGCTTCTTCGCCTCGCTTTCCGAGAAGCCGGCCAGCCGGGTCGCCTCCAGAAAAGCGGCGCCGCGGTCGGCCGCCTTGATCTGGCGCTCGATCTCCGGAGCAATCTCCGCCGGCAGCCCGAAGCGGATGTGGATCGCCCCGAGCAGCCGCTTCTCGACTGATTTGTAGCCGTCGCCGAGCACCGCCTTGAACGGCGAGATCATGTCGCCGATGACGTATTCCGGTGCATCGTGCAGCAGCGCGGCGAGCCGCAGCTTCGCATCGATGTTGGGCTTGCGCGCGCGCATCACCGTCTCGACCAGCAGCGTGTGCTGCGCGACCGAGAAGATGTGCGCGCCGGTGGTCTGGCCATTCCAGCGCGCGACACGCGCGAGCCCGTGGGCGATGTCGGCGATCTCGACATCGAGCGGCGAGGGATCGATGAGGTTGAGCCGCCGGCCGGACAGCATGCGCTGCCAGACGCGGTCGTGCCCGCTCGGGGCCTTGTCAGTCGTCATTTGGGAGGCTTGAGGCGCGGGGCGCGGCGCTTGCCGCTGCAGGTCTCGTGGCAGAAGCAGGTGACGAGATGGTCGTTGACCATGCCGGTCGCCTGCATGAAGGCATAGACGATCGTGGGACCGACGAACTTGAAGCCGCGCGCGGCCAGCTCTTTCGAGATCTTGATCGACAGCGGCGTCGAGGCCGGCACGCTCGCGGTGGTCTTGAACTGATTGACCTTGGGCGCGCCGTCCATGAAGTCCCACAGCAGCTTGGAGAAGCCGGGACCCTTGTCCTGGATGTCGAGCCAGGATTTCGCGCTGAGAATCGTCCCTTCGATCTTGGCGCGGTTGCGCACGATGCCGGCATCGTTCATCAGCGCGTGGATCTTCTTGTCGCCGTAGCGCGCGATCTTCTCCGGCTGGAAATCATCGAAGGCGCGGCGGAAATTGTCACGCTTGCGCAGGATCGTGATCCACGACAGCCCGGCCTGGAAGCCGTCGAGGATCAGCTTCTCGAACAGCGCGCGGTCGTCATATTCCGGCACGCCCCACTCGGTGTCGTGATAGGCGACATAGAGCGGATCGCTGCCCGGCCAGGGGCAGCGCGTCAGGCCATCGGGATGGACGACAGCAGCGCGACCCATGAGACCGGCTCAGGCGACCGTCTGTTTCGGCGCGCCCTGCAGCGCGTCGGGATCAGCGATGCGCAGAACGAGGCCGCCGGCGGTGAGCGGCGTTCCCGCCTCCAACGCCTCGGCGGCGCGGTCGATGCGCAGCAGCGCCATGCCCTTCTGCGCGGCGGCCGAGCCCATGGTGCCGACCGACTTGTCGCCGGCCAGAATCGGCGTGCCCGGCTCGGGACTCGGCCCGTCGAGCAGCACCTTCGCCGCGCGCGTGCGCGTGGTGCCGCGATGATGCATGCGGCTCACGACCTCCTGGCCGACATAGCAGCCCTTGCCGACGTCGACGCCGTGCAGCCGGTCCATGTTGGTCTCGTGCGGGAAGGCGTCGCCATACATGAAGTCGAGCCCGCCGCGCGGCACGCTGCAGTCGATACGATGCGCCTCATAGGCGTCGGAATCGACGATCTCGGCGCCGAGCCGTGCGGCGATCTCCGCCAGCGCCTCCTGCGGCGCAATGACGCGCGCGCCGAGGCGCTCATGACGCGGATCGGCGAAGCTCGGCTCCGGCGTGGCGCCGATGGCGCCATCCCAGACCGCGATCACGCCGAGCTCTCCGGAGCGATTGCTGACCGCGACCTTGGCCCTGAGCTTGTAGAGGTTGAGCTTGTCGGTGAGCGCCTGCGCCAGCGCGCGCGGACAGTCGAGCAGGAAGCGCTCGCCGGCGTCCGTCGCCGGCACCTGCGCCACCAGGAAATCAACGATGATCTTGCCTTGCGGCGTCAGCAGCGCGCCGAACCGGGCATCGCCGGGCGTGAGCTTGGTGACGTCGGTGGTGAAGAGACCGTTGAGGAACTTGCGTGCATCGTCGCCGCTGACCTGGACCACGCCCCGGTCGTCGAGAAACGTCGCCTTCATCCGAAAAACCTCTTGCGACAGGCCGCACTGAAACGTAAGCCGCCCTGGCATAAACCACAAGGCTGAAACGCCGCCGCGCGGTGGCTTCATTCTAAAGATCGAGACTCGTGTGCCACCGGAGGCCAGCAAATGGGCAGGCGCGCAGCATGATCGATCTGTCTTGGGGCGGTCAGGAGAATGAAATCCTATGAGGGCTTCATGAGCGCGCGCTTCGACGTCATTCTGAAATCCGGCACCGTGGTCAATCAGGACGGCGAGGGCGTCCGCGACATCGGCATGTCGGGCGGACGCATTGTCGAGATCGGCGATCTCGGCACCGCCTCGGCCGCCGAGATCATCGACTGCAAGGGCCTGCACGTGCTGCCCGGCGTGATCGACACCCAGGTGCATTTTCGCGAGCCTGGTCTCACTCACAAGGAGGACCTCGAAACCGGCTCGCGCAGCGCCGTGATGGGCGGCGTCACCGCCGTGTTCGAGATGCCCAACACCAATCCGCTGACGGTGACCGAGGAGGCGTTCGCCGCCAAGGTCGCTGCCGGCCGCCATCGCATGCATTGCGACTTCGCCTTCTTCATCGGCGGCACCCGCGAGAACGTCGAGCAGCTCCCGGTGCTGGAGCGCGCCGAGGGCTGCGCCGGCGTCAAGGTGTTCGTCGGCTCCTCCACCGGCTCGCTGCTGGTCGAGGACGACGACAGCCTGCGCCGCATCTTCCAGGTGATCCGCCGCCGTGCCGCGTTCCACGCCGAGGACGAGTACCGCCTCAACGAGCGCAAGGACCTGCGCGTCGAGAACGATCCGCGCTCACACCCGGTGTGGCGCGACGAGGAGGCGGCGTTGCGCGCCACGCAACGTCTCGTCACCCTCGCGCACGAGACCGGCAAGCGCATCCACGTGCTGCACATCTCCACCAAGGAGGAGATCGTGTATCTGCGCGACCACAAGGACGTCGCCACCGTCGAGGCGACGCCGCATCATCTCACCTTGGCGGCGCCGGAGTGCTACGAGCGGCTCGGCACCTACGCGCAGATGAATCCGCCGGTGCGATCAGCCGATCATCGCGACGTCATCTGGTGGGGCGTCCACCAGGGCATCGTCGACATCTTAGGCTCCGACCACGCGCCGCACACCGCGGAGGAAAAGTCCAAGACCTATCCGGCCTCGCCCTCCGGCATGACCGGCGTGCAGACGCTGGTGCCGATCATGCTCGACCACGTCAATGCCGGCCGGCTGTCGCTGCAACGTTTCGTCGACCTCACCAGCGCCGGCCCCGCCCGCATCTACAACATCGCCCGCAAGGGCCGCATCGCCGCCGGCTACGACGCCGACCTCACCATCGTGGACCTCAAGCGCAGCGAGACCATCACCAACGAATGGGTCGCCTCGAAAGCCGGCTGGACGCCCTATGATGGCCTGCGCGTCACCGGCTGGCCGGTCGGCACGTTCGTCCGCGGCCAGCGCGTGATGTGGCAGGGCGAGCTGCTGACGCCGGCGACCGGCGAGCCGGTGCGGTTCATGGAGACGCTGCGGCCGTAACGGCGCTGCGCGTTGGTTTGCTCCGTCATTGCGAGCGCAGCGACGCAATCCAGAGTCCTTAGCGCGTCCCTGGATTGCTTCGTCGCTCTGCTCCTCGCAATGACGCGGAGCGGGCATCACACCTCGCCGTCGTTCACGCGAACAGCTTGTCGATGTCGTCCTGGGAAATCGCCACGCCCGGCCGCTTCGGGCCCTCCATCAAGTCCGGGGCGCTTGGGGCAGCAAGCTCGGTGGCCAGCCGCGCCAGCTCCTCTTTTCCCCAGATGCGGACGAGCTTGTTGATGTGGTCCTCCATGAACTGCAGCGACTTGACCACGCGCGTGATCCGCTGCCCTGTGAGGTCCTGAAACGCGCACGCCTCGAACACCTTGTTTGTGCTGTCGACGATCTCGTCGCAGACCACTGCGGCAGTCGGGTCTTTGACTTTCTGCAACTTCGCGACGCTGGCGCCGATCGCCTCCATGCTTTCGAGGATCGCGTTCCCGGCCGTCTCCGTATTCTCGACGATCGCGTCGAGGGTGTCGGTCATCGTCGCGAAACTGCCCTTGCCGTCGCCTTGAAGAGCGGCGAGTTCGCGCCGCATGCTGCTGATCTGGCCGAACATCTCGACCAGGTACGTCTTCAGCAATCTCTCTTCTTCCGGCGCAATCATCAGAAATCCCCGAATTTTCCTTAACGTTTCCTTACCAATTCTTCACGCGGCAGTTGCAAACCCCGGCCTGCTCTTCTGTGAAGGCATTTCGGATTTCGCTTCGGCGGTGACCGGCTCGCGACGCGGCTATCGAGATTTCACGTCAGCTCGAAACGGTACTGTGGTCAGGTAGGTGAAGATCAGCGACCTATTTTTGCCCGTTTTCGTTAAGGGCGCATGTTCATTCACGTCAAAGCCTTCAAATTGCTTCGTGAAGAGTTTCCGAGCCGACGTGGCTGCCGGGGGAGGCCATTGGGCAGTGCTCGGTCTGCTGTCGGTTTCCGCGACGCGCGGACAGCGCTTGGAGCCTGGATGAGCGCGCGGGCGTCACGACAGGAGGCAGGCGGCGCGCGGCCGGCCAAAATGAATGCGAATGTCCGCTGCCAGGGACGACGCGGACGTGGGGGAGAAATTCCGGTACGCCGCCTCTTGACCCAGAGCTCTCTACCTGACCGCAATCGTCGATCGACTTGCGTTTTGCCGAGCAACATTCTTGCCGGCACCCGATGGTTCCGCTCTCGGGGACGACCTGACCTCTGCAATCCCGGGAATCGATAGGCCCGCCTGTGACCCCGATCATCGTTCGGTTCACGGCCAGGCGCGCGGCATCGGCGCGGCGCTGACGAAGCCGGATATTTCGACTATCCTGCCATGTGGACCATCAAGGCGGGGCAGGATGGGTCCAGGAGGGGACATCGATGAGCACAGTAAGAAGCGCGCTGGCGCAGAAGAGTGGCGCCGTGATCCATGTTCGTTCCGACGACATGGTCGTCGAAGCCTTGCGCCAGATGCGCGACAACCGGGTCCGGTCGGTGCTCGTCATCGACGACGGCGCGCTGGTCGGCATCGTGACGCAGGGGGACTGCGCCATCAAAGTGTTGCTGCCCGGGCTCGACGCCAAGCAGACGCCGGTGGGCCAGGTGATGACGGGCAACCCGGTGACGGTCAAGCCGGACCACCGGCTGGACAGTTGCATGGCCATGATGTCTCAGCGTGGTTTTCGCCATCTGCCGGTGCTGGACGCGGGCAAGGTCGTGGGCGTGATCTCGATCGGAGACGTCGTCAAGAACATCATCCGGGATCTGGAGCACAACGTCGACGACCTGATGGGCTACATCATGAAGGACGGCCCCGGGGGCTGACGGACGAACGTGGTGCCGTCGCCCTCCGCCTATGTCTGCTTTTGTGAAGGGTTTCGGATGCCGGCCGCATGATTGATGGCGCGGCATATTCGGGCGGCCGGCGTCCGAAAGCCTCCAAGGGAGGAAACCGCGCTTGGTGGGCAGGACTGGTGCGGCAGGCTCTATGGGGATTTGATGGACGGCAGGTGTGGCAGCACGTCTGCGAGGCTACCGCTACGCAGTACCAGAGCGGCATCGACTTCCATTTCGACTGGGGCGTATCGCAATTCTTGTCGAAGCAGGTCTTTGTCGGCTTCGTCGGCTACGCCTACCAGCAGACTACCGATGATTTCAGTCAGCCCGCCGTGCTCGGCGGTTTCCGTTCGCGCGTGCTCGGCTAAACAAAAGCGGCCCACTCCGGTTGGAAGTGGGCCTTTGTCTATCGGCGAAAAAGGAAGTCCTATTGAACCGTCGCGTTCATGGTGATCACCGACGTTCCGGAGGCAGTCGGTCCCTTGCCAGCTGCCGTCACGGCGAAGCTGTCGGGGCCCTTGTAGCCTGCTTTCGCCGTGTACTGGAATGTCGAAATATTTAGCTTCTTCAGGGTGCCGTGAGCCGGCTTCTGTGAAATGCTCGAGCTTTTCATCACGCCCGCTATCCGAATTGGAAACAGGCAGCTTCCACCAGAAGCGACGTTGAAGTAGCCGGTCGAATTGATACCCCAGTCCGATAAGCTTCCGGAAGCTGGACACTCCGAAGCTGCGCGTGCTGGCGAGAGTGACGCCGAGATGGGCGCGGCGGCAACGAGGGCTAAAAGAACTGCTGTCGAACATCGCATGAAAGCCTCCCTTGTTTTTGAGTAACAATAGGATCGCGCTCCCAGCGTTTCCAATATTGACCAGGATCAACATACACCGCCCACTTGGCTGAAATGCGTGCCAAGGTGTGACCCTTGGCGAAAATTCGCAACTCCTGTGGCACCCAAGACTGCTCAGACAGCTAGATGTCTGCTCCAAAGCGGTCATTAGACCGAGACTTGATTCCTCGTCGGAGCCGTCGGTGTATTTGAGCTACGCAGAGTCTCACAAGTATGCGAGGTACGAACTTATCCAGACGAGAATCGACGTGATCATTCCGATTGGGCCGGCGTTTGCGGCGATGGCCCATGCGCTGCCGGGCATCCCGAGGCGCAGCCGCGTCTTGTCAAAATTATCCGGCAACGAGATCGTCGCCGGGTAGCCCTGAGCGCCACCGATCGAACCGACGCGTGCTAATTGGCCGGAAACGGCGATCTGGCCCTGACCGATGCCGCGAGGGATTTCGAGTATTCGCGCCCCGAATATCTCGCCGGGATTATCGTCGAAGACCAGCTTTACGGTTGCTCCGGGCTTCACTGTTTGGAAGGCGTTCGGCTTGAACGTCGCGAGAATGGTGATGTCGTTGGTGAGGATGAATGACATCTCGGAACGCGTCTGCAATGCCCGAGCGCCAACCGCCAGTGCCAGGCTGCTGACGTAGCCGTCGCCCGTTGCCCGAATGGTGGTCTGATCCAGCTCCCACCGGGCGTTTTCGAGCTGAGCCTGGAGTTGTGCAACGTTGGTATTCTCGCCTCCGATCTCGGATTCCATTGCGAGCCGGGCGTTCTCTACTGCGGCTTCCGCTGCGAGCAATTGGTATTGCACGGTGTCGTACTGCACCTGCGTGTCCTGCAGACGAAACTCAGCCTGAGAGCCGGTTGCGACGAGCTTCCGAATGTCGGCCAACCTTTGGGTCTGGTAGACGAGCTGTTGCTTCAAGGCATCGGCGTTCGCCTTGGCTTGATCATAGCTGGCCTTGAGTTGTTTGACTTGCTGCTGCGCCTGAGCGAGCGAGGCCTCCAATTGGCTGACCTTGTATTTGTAAGGTGCCGGATCGATCTGGAACAAGATGGCGCCGGCCTTCACCGGGGCGTTGACTTGGACGGGGATGCTTACGACCTGGCCCGAGACGTTGGGTGTGACCTCGACCACCCTAGAGATCACGACAAAGCGGCCGGCGGGCGTGAGCGAGTTGAACAGGCCAAGGAAGACCATCAAGATGAAAGCGCCGATGACAACGGTGATGGTGCCGGCCCCCCATCCCCATTTCACAAGCTTCAGCTTCGAGAACAGGAGCCAGACCATGACGATGTAGAGTACCATCACGAGGACCATGGCGCTTCGCTCCTTCGTATGCCGCGAGACAGCCGAAAATTGAGCCGGCCGCATTACGGCGGTTTGCCAAGGACGATTCGGCTTCTCGCAAACGGCATCTGCAACATTCTCATCCAAATTATTCTGAGTTGGCCTGTTGATCTGGATCAACGCGAAGATCGATTCTAATGAAACTATTCGTCTTTGGCGGAGGAGGCGAAAATGAAGCTCTCAATCGCAATAGCGACTACGCTGCTGATAACCGGGTTCGTAGCCGCGAGCACTGAGAAAGCCAGCGCTGTGGTGTACTGCACATACGTTGGCTATCCAGCCAATTGCGTCGTACGGCCGGGCGTAGTTCTGAGGCCGCGACCCGTTGCACGACAGGCGGTGGTGGGTGCTGGGACGGTAAATCGCGGTGGCCCGGTCAATCGCGCTGGCAGACGTTGATTGGTCATTCTGCGAGCTGCGAGATTTGTAGCCCTGCACGAAGTCCCGATAATCATGGGACTTACGAAGAGATGCTTTATGAATTCAACATCTGACAAGAAGGGCCGTATCATGAAATTAGCGTCATCAGTAGTTTCTGCGTTGTCTCTTGTGGCGCTCTCGGCAATTCCGCTCAACGCTCAGCAATACAAGATGCAAACGCCGATACCGCCGGGCGTTGCAATCCCGGACAAGGTGGAGACCCGCCTTGGGACGCTGAACTTCTTCGACGGTTTTCCCGACGATGCGACCGTGGAAAAGCTCTACGACAATCTGGATTTCCAACACGCCGTCCAGGCCTACATGTTGGCGCTGGCTCCAGTGAACCAGTTGGCAAATCGAAAGGGAATGGCGGAGCTGGGTCCATTCAATCTGACGGTGCCGATCTTCGAGGATAGGATGGACTCGAAGTCGCTTTTTCTCACGCCGAACAACAACACGCCGTACACTTGGTTTTGGCTCGACCTGCGTGACGGGCCTCTGGTGCTCGAAGTGCCACCCAATGTGCTCGGCCTCATCAACGACATGTGGTATAATTTTGTCACTGATGTTGGACTCGTCGGTCCGGACAAGGGTCAGGGCGGCAAGTACCTGATCTTGCCGCCCGGCTACAACGGCGAGGTGCCGACCGGCTTCTTTGTCGTGAAGCCGGCGACGTTCAGCGTCTGGGTTCCGTGGCGCTCGTTCTTGGTCAATGGCGATCCGAAGCCCGGCGTCGACGCGGTCGAAGAGCACACGAAAATCTATCACCTGAAAGATGCTGCGAATCCGCCGAAACTCAATTTCGTGCATGTTTCCGGCAAAGCATTTAGCACGCTGGCTCCGGGAGATTATCCCTTCTGGGAGTATCTGAATCAGGTTGTGCAGGAGGAGCCGACCGATACAGTCGACCCGGTCACACTCGGCCTCTACGCATCGGTCGGCATCCGCAAGGGTAAGCCCTTCGCGCCCGATACACGGATGAAAAAAATTCTGACCGAAGCCGCCCTGGTAGGCGATGCGACCGCCCGTGCGATCAATGGTCGGTTGCGGATCAAGGAAAGCTACTATTACCCCAACAGCGCGTGGCGAACGGGCTTCTTCGGCGGCTACAAGTTCGAAGAAAACGGCGCGCGTATTCTCGATGCCTACTCGGCATTCTTCTTCTACGCGACCGGCGTGACACCGGCGATGGATTCCAAGTCGGTTGGCGAGGGATCGCAATATATGGCCGCGTTCGTCGACAGCCAAAACAAGCCATTCGACGGCGGAAAGAACTACAAGCTGCACTTGCCGCCCAATATTCCAGTCAAGCAGTTCTGGTCGGTCATCCTCTACGACAATCAGACCCGCTCCATGCTGCAGACCGACCAGCGCTGGCCAGCCGCAACCAGCCAGAACCCGAAACTCATGGTCAACGCGGACGGGTCAGTGGACGTCTATTTCGGGCCCAAGGCTCCGGCTGGGAAGGAGAACAACTGGGTGCAGACCATCCCCGGCAAAGGATGGAACACGCTCCTGCGCCTCTACGGCCCGCTTCAGCCGTGGTTCGACAAAACTTGGCGTCCCGGCGAGATTGAGCCGATATAGCAAGAAGGAGGTCCGAGCTTCGACGCGCCTCTTCATTTCCGCTCCTGGCCCCATCTCGGACCTTCCGATCGGCCCTGGCCGACGTCGGCTGCTGGGGCTCAACCGGAAGTAAGCACTCGCGGGAGCGGAGGGCTGCTTTTGATCCCTAGCGGAAGTCAGCCTCATGTTGAGCCATTTCCTGCAGTCGTCGCCAGCCGGCTTCAGGTCGCGCAACAGCGCGGCAAATCCTGCAAAAATTGCAACCTTGTGACTCGCTGCTCGCCCGCCTCAGATGGGTCCAAGACGTCCACGATCAGAACCGAATCTCCATCTGGCTCGACGAAAACCTCGAAGCGGTTGAACTCGAAGCGCAATTGAGATGCCGAGGGTTCGGCCATTGCGCTCGTCAAAAGCGCCTTCACGCTAGGCGTGCATTCATAGGCCAGAAACTGTTCAAGGAGACTAGGCCACGTTTCATCGTGCATAGCGCGGTCCATCAGTTAAGACCCGTTCACATAACACTCCGCACTTTCGATGTCTCCTGCTGGGCCCATAACGGATCTGGTCGCCGGCTCGCGTGAGGGTCTGCTTCTGATGCTCAACCGGAAGCAGGGGCCCGGGAACAGCGCTCCGACTCGGCTGTATTTTGCTGTCTTCTTAGGGTTGAGGAAACCGGTTCGCGCTATTCGCCTGTGACCTTCAAGACGGTAAGGTTGGCCCCAAGGATAATGTCCGGTGTACTTCATCGCGTTTATGATCGTGGTCGTCTTGACTGCCGTGGTGTCGCTTCGCCGATCCATGACTCTATCACGGAACGCTCGGGGGGCTGGCCCGGCCCAGCGGCTGGCAGCGCGGCGGCGGGCGCTTTGGCCTGTATTCTGCGCGGCAATTTTTGAGCTTGGGTTGATTGGACTCAGTCATGTTCAAGACAACCAGGAACTTGGTCCCTCCGCGACGATCCATCTCATGGCGCTTCCGGCCGCTTTTATCGGCGGCTGGTTTCTTGGCGTCATTGGCGGAATGGATTGGGACTGAAGCGCCGCAAGAAATGCAAAGCAAAAAGCCCGTCGGGCGAATCAGTCGCGCGATCTTGTCTGCAACGCCGTCGTTCTGGCTCGCCGCAACTACACGAAACGCCTGTGCCGAAACGGCAATTTTGCGTATTGTCTCAACGTGATCGCGCCCGCAGCCTCTTCCGGGCGAAAGATTTCACTTTCGTTTTTCCAGAATACGTGTCTATCCTCCACCCATCCCGCCTCAACGAGAGGGGCGTACGCGCGGTCGTCACGAGACGCGAGGCGGGCAGGCGGTGGACGCGTCGGGTTGCAGCGTGGCTTTGGCTGCGCGGACGAACAATCCCGATGCGGACGTGAAGTCGCGTGGTCCTGGCCTCCCGATGCCGAGGTCAAGCCTGAGCGTGATGCGAGAGCATCGGCGCAGGCGATGGGGGCAATCAAGCCGGTCCCCAGGGAGAGCGCGAAAGAAGCGTTAAAACCATCGCGCAGGGAAGGCTGGGCTCATCCGGCTGCACCTGTGGTTCCTGCCCCGTGCACTTTTGTTCGCACGGGGGCCATGGGCGTCAGCCGACGCCCAGCCTTCCCTGCGCCCTCGATTGAATGAGGGCCGAACGTTGGTCATCGCTCGGACGCATCGCGCCGCGAGGACGATGAGGCGTGTCTCGATGCTGTTTGAGATGTGGAGACGGATCTCGGCCCGATGGGCGCTCTCCGTTTTGGCTCCGTCATTGCGCTCGCAATGACGCGGAGTTTGTCGACGTAGTTGTCGTAGCCTGGACGAGCGCAGCGATATCCGGGTTCAACGAGGCTGCGGATGAGACCCCGGATGTCGCTGCGCGCATCCGGGCTACGCGCGAGGAGCGGGAGACCCTACTGCGTCGCGCGCGACAGCGAGAACTCGCCGTTGCGGACGCGCTCCGGCAGGCCTTCGACGAAGGTCGCCACCGCGTCCTCGCCATAGGTGGTGACGAGTTCGGCCAGCGCCGCGAACAGGCTGGCCTGCGCCAGGCAGTCGCCGTCGACGCCGTCATGGCGCGCTTCCGCCCAGGCTTCGTTGAGGTAGCTGAGCGCGGCCTGCTTCTGCTCGTGGTCGGGCAGGACGGCGGGGAGGGCGCTGAAAGTGACGGGAAAGCTCATTGAATTCAGTCTGGCGAGGCCGCGAGGCGCGTTGAATTCCGAACGCGGACGCGCCGGACCAGTGAGGTTTACCACGCAGGCGGCAGACGCCTAGGCCAGTTCTTTAGGAAAGGTTAACAAGGTTAACGCAAACGTGGATAACGCCCGCGCGCCGTCAACCATGGGCCATCAGTTGGCGTAGCGCGCCGTGAGGTCGCGCGAGATCTTCGAGCCCTCGTCGATGTAGCGGCGGATCGCCACCATCGCCGCCGGCGTGCAGGTCCGATAGGTCTGCTGAAAGCCGTTATAGCCGCGGTTGAAGCCGGCGATCATCCGGGCGCGGCGTTCGCCCGACGGCGTCTCGGCATCGATCAGAGCCTGCATCTGGTTGCGCCATTTGGCGCCTTCATTGCTGCCGCAGATGCCGCGGAGGTAATGCAGGGTTCCGAGGATCTCGGCCAGCCGCTGCAGATCGCCATCGAACGGCGCGGCCGCATCCTGCGCGCGCGCGGGCACAATGGCGCAGGCGGCAACGAGCATGAGGACGGCCAGGAGGCGCTTGGGGATCATGGGGAACACCGACGTCATATGCCTTTGCCGGACGGCGGACGCAAGGCGCCTACACCAGGGTCCGTGCGGCGGCGATGATCTCCGGCAGTCCGTCAGTCAGCGTGAGGCTCTCGAGCGCATCGGGGAGGCGCCACTGAAAGTCGTCCAGTTCCGGGTTGAGCCGGGGCTCTCCGGCCTGCCAGCGGGCCGCAAAGGGAAGGATCACATAGTGGCCGCCGCCGCCCTGGGCCGGCAGGACCTCGCGCCAGCCGGCCAGCCCGACAATTGCGATCGAGAGTGCGGTTTCCTCCATGACCTCGCGCGCGACGGCCTCGTGCAGGGTCTCGCCGAGCTCCACCCGGCCGCCGGGCAGCGTGTAGACGCCTTTGGCGGGGGAACGCGCCCGGCGTACCAGCAGGAGCTTGCCGTCGCGGAAGATGGCGGCGCTGACGGCGAGCTGGGGGTGGCGGGGCGGCGTCGGGGCGGTCATGCCAATGGCTCCAGGCGTGGTCTGCACCGTAGCGTGAAGACGACCGGGCCGGCAGCCCGTGCCGCTCAGAAGCTTGCCATGATGGCATCGACGGCGTCGACCTCGTCGACCGGGTCAGGGTCGACCTCGATGTCGCCATTGATGATGCCGCCGGCCTGCGTCACCAGCGGCTTGACCCACGCCGCGGCCTGCTCGGCGAGCTTGGCCTTGGTGGCGTCCTGCTTGGCTGCGCGCATCGCGCTGCCGACCGCGAGCAGGATGTCGGTCATGGTCTTCGTGAGATGATCGAACTTGTCGCGAATCGCGGGGTCGGCCTGCTCATAGGCCTCGATGACGAGATCGCGGGCCTTGAAATTGGTGTGCGTGAAATGTTCTGGATAGGTCAGCGGCGACCACGCCAGAAAATCCTCGGCGCATTCCGGAATATCGGGAATCATTTCGAGCAGCATCACGGCTTCGTTGAAATGATTCAGATAGTCGGTGGCGAGCCCGGTGCGCGGATTGATGTTGGCGGCGCGCAGCATCGCGGCCCGCGCCGGGTCAATGGCGCTGCCCGCCGGTCGTTGGGTCGTGCGATCGGTAGGCACGGAATGGGTCGCCGCTGCGGTCATCCGCTGCAGTGTTGGCAACCCAAGTTAAAAGGTGCTGAACACACGACGATTTGAGTGAGATTATGTGTGGACGCTTCGTGATCACTTCACCACCCGCGGCTCTCAGGCAGATTTTCGGCTACGAGGAACAGCCGAACTTTCCGCCGCGGCACAATATTGCTCCGACGCAGCCGATTCCCGTAGTTCTTCTGGATCAGGACATCAGGCATTTTCGGCTCATGCGCTGGGGATTCATTCCGGCCTGGGTCAAGGATCCCCGTAATTTCACGCTGCTGATCAATGCGCGTTCGGAGTCCGTACACGAGAAGCCGGCGTTCAAGAATGCGATCCGGCGGCGCCGCGTGCTGGTGCCCGCTGATGGATATTACGAGTGGCAGGTGATCGATGGTCGCAAGCGGCCGTTCTTCATCCACCGCAGTGACGGCGCGCCGCTCGGCTTCGCGGCCCTCGCCGAGACCTGGTGCGGGCCGAACGGCGAGGAGGTCGATACGGTGGCGATCGTCACCGCGGCTGCGAGCCCCGATCTCGCCACGCTGCATCATCGTGTTCCCGTGACGATCAGGCCGGATGATTTCGCGCTGTGGCTCGACTGCCGTTCCGATGATCCTGAGGAGGCCATGAGGCTGCTGGTCGCGCCTCGCGAGGGCGAATTCGCGTGGTACGAGGTGTCCACGCGCGTCAACGCGGTGGCCAACGACGACGAGCAGCTGCTGCTGCCGATGACCGCGGAGCTGCGCGCCGCCGAGGACGCGCAGCGCAAGCCGGCGAAGAAGGTTGCATCCCGCAAAGTTTCGCCTGCGCCTGCGGATGACGGGCAGGGGAGTTTGTTCTGAGGCGGGATATCTCGACAGAGAAGATCGTCATCCCCCGCGAAAGCGGGATCCAGTGCGCCGGGGCCTCTCGTGCCGAAACGGCTGCCGGTGGAATACTGGGTCCCCCGCCTTCGCGGAGGACGACAAAGGAGCAAGACCCGCGACCGAGCGTTGGCCGCGCTCAGCCAAAGATCCTCAGCGCGGCGTGCTGCAGCAGCATGATGGTCTTGGCGTCCTGGATGCGGCCGTCGGCGATCATCGCCAGCGCGTCGTCGATCGAGACTTCCAGCACCTCGATCTCCTCGCCCTCATGCGCGAGCCCGCCGCCGGCGCCGACGCGCATGTGAGGCTCGTACTCGGCGACGAAGAAGTGGATCTTCTCGGTGACGATGCCCGGGCTCATGAACGCCTCGAACACGAACTTGACGTCGTGCAGCCGGAACCCGGTCTCCTCCTCGGCTTCGAGCCGGATGCGCTCCTCCGGCGAGGCGTCGTCGAGCAGGCCGGCCGCCGCCTCGATCAGCAGATCGTCATGGCCGTTGACGAACGCGGGATAGCGGAACTGCTTGACCAGGATGACGCTGCGCTGGGCGAGGTTGTAGGGCAGGATCGCCGCCGCGTTGCCGCGGTCGAACACGTCGCGGCTCTGCATCTGCCACGTGCCGTCGTCGCGCCGCCACTCGAACTTCGTCGAGGTCAGCGTGCCGTAATGGTCGGAGAGCACGCGCGTCTCGTGGACGCGGATGCGGTCGGAGATGCTCATCGCTCGCCTCTATTTCATTCCGGGCGTCGGCGGGCGGCCGTCGAGCCATTTCGAGAACACGACGCTGTCCTGCACGGCATAGTCGAGCGCCTGGTAGAATTCCTGCACCTTGGTGTTGTCGCCGCGCACCATCAGCATCAGCTTGGCGATGCCGCGCGCCCGCAGCCAGTCCTCGGCGGCGGCCATGATGCCGCGGCCATGGTCGCGGCCGCGATGCTCGGGATCGACGCTGACATAGTAGACCCAGCCGCGATGGCCGTCATGGCCCACCATGACGGAGGCTGCGATGGCGCCGCCGCTGCGGCCGACCAGCACGGTGGAGCTGTCGCCGCGGCGCGCGAGCGCGATGTCGGCGGCCGGATCGTTCCAGGGCCGCGTCAGGCCGCAGCGCTGCCACAGCGAAATGATCGCGGGCACGTCGGCATCGGTGATGTCGGAAATGGCGAGAGCGGGAGCAGAATCCATGGGAGCGTCGACAGCCTAGAGCACCTTGCCGGGATTCATGATCCCGAGCGGATCGAATTGTGCCTTGATCGCGCGCATCAGCGCGATGGCGGTCGGATCCTTGACGTCAGGCAGCTCGTCGCGCTTGAGCACGCCGATGCCGTGCTCGGCCGAGATCGAGCCGCCCATGCGCAGCACGATCTCGAACACGACCGCGTTGACCTCGTGCCAGCGCGCGAGATAGTCGGCGGTGTTGGCGCCGATCGGCTGGCTGACGTTGTAGTGGATGTTGCCGTCGCCGAGATGGCCGAACGGCACCGGACGCGCGCCGGGCATCAGCTTCACCACGGCGGCATTGGCCTCGGCAATGAAGGCGGGCACCGCGGCGACCGGCACCGAGATGTCGTGCTTGATCGAGCCACCCTCCGGCTTCTGCGCCGCAGAGATGTCCTCGCGCAGCTTCCAGAACGCCATGCGCTGGGCGAGGCTGTCGGCGATCGCGGCGTCGTCGACGATGCCGTCTTCGAGGCCTTGCTCCAGAATGGTCTCGAGCGTGGCGCGGGCATCCTCGCGCGACGACGACAGTTCCATCAGCACGAACCAGGGATGGACGCCCGACAGCGGCGCGCGGTTGCCAGCGGCGTGGCGGATCGAGAAGTCGAGCGCGATCGCGGCGATCAGCTCGAAGCTCGTGAGGCTGCCGGCGGCCTCGCGTTGCGCGATCGCCAGCAGCTTGAGCGCGTCCTCCGGCGACTTGAGGCCGACGAAGGCGGTCTCGATCGCGCGTGGCTTCGGGAACAGCTTCAGGCTCGCCGCGGTGATGATGCCGAGCGTGCCCTCGGCGCCGATGAACAGATTGCGCAGATCGTAACCGGTGTTGTCCTTCTTCAGTTTCGACAGCGCATTGAGCACCCGCCCGTCGGCCAGCACCACCTCGACCCCCAACGCCATCTCACGCGCCACGCCATAGGCGAGCGCGGCGGTGCCGCCGGCGTTGGTCGAGAGATTGCCGCCGATGGTGCAACTGCCCTCGGCGCCGAGCGACAGCGGAAACAGGCGGTCGACCTCGGCAGCCTTCTGCTGCGCCACCTGCAGCACGACGCCGGCCTCGGCGATCATCGTGTTGGAGGCGGTGTCGACGTCGCGGATCTTGTCCATGCGCCTCAGCGACACCACCACCTCGCCATTGTGCGGCGTCTGGCCGCCGACGAGGCCGGTGTTGCCGCCTTGCGGCACCAGCGCGATGCGATGCTGGCTGGCAAGCTTGCAGATTGCGGCGACCTCGGCCGTCGAGCCTGGGCGCAGCACCAGCGGCGAGCGGCCGTGGAACAGGTTGCGCTCCTCGGTGACGTAAGGCGCGACGTCGGTCTCCGCGGTCAGCGCCTGGCGCTCGCCGACGATGGCAGCGAATTGCGCGATCAAATCGGGCGGCAGCGGCGGCAGGGCAGGCTGGCTGATGTTCATGCTTAGTCGCTTCCAGTGTTATCTCGGCGCGGCGGCGCGGCGCAGCCGGTCGTTGATGGCCTCGCCCAGTCCGTCGTTCGGGATCGGCATCACCGCGATGCTGCGCGCTCCCTTGGCATCGAGGCTGCGAAGATAGCCGAAAAGATGCGTCGCCGCCTCTGCCGGATCGCCAGAGGGCGACAGGTTCAGGATCGCGGCGGCCTCGTGGGCTCCGGGCAGGGTGGTGGGTCCGAAGGCGAGCAACGCCTCGCCGGGCGCGACCTCGCTGGCATCGAGGCGCACGCGGGCGCGCGGGGCATAGTGGGAGGCCAGCATGCCCGGTGCCAGAGGCTGCTCGGACGTCTCGGTCTCTGCGGCGGGCCGCGCCAGCACACGGCCGAGCACGGCCTCGATCGCCTCGCTCGGAACTCCGCCCGGGCGCAGCAGCGTCGGCGCATCGAAGCAGCCGACGATGGTCGATTCGACGCCGACCTCGACCGGCCCGCCGTCCAGGATGAGGTCGATTCGCCCGGTGAGATCGGCCGCGACATGCGCCGCCGTGGTCGGCGACACGTGGCCGGAGATGTTGGCGGAGGGCGCCACGACGGCGCCGCCGAACGCCATGAGCAGAGCTTGTGCGGTCGGATGCGCCGGCACGCGGATCGCCACCGTATCGAGGCCGGCGGTGGCGAGGTCGGCGACGGGACAGCCGTCGCTCTGCGGCACCACGAGGGTCAGCGGTCCCGGCCAGAACGCAGCGGCCAGACGCTCGGCGGTGGCATTGAAGCGGCCGATACGCTGCGCCGCTGCGATATCGGCGACATGGGCGATCAACGGATTGAAGGCGGGCCGGCCCTTGGCCTGATAGAGGCGTGCGATGGCCGCGGCATTGGCCGCATCGGCGCCGAGGCCGTAGACGGTCTCGGTCGGGAACGCGACCAGTCCGCCGCGCGCGAACGTCGCCGCGGCTTGCGCGATTCCAGCCGCGTCGGCGGGCAGGATCCTGGTCTCGATCGCTTGCATGTCTGGGGCGGGCATCGATGGTACGGGACGGCGGTGGCTTCCGCGCTCGGCTATAGCGGGCGCGGACGTCCGAATGAAGCGCGCAAATCGCCTGTCGCCTTGCGCTCGCGCCATGGCCGCCGGACAAAGCCCCACGGCCTCAAGCAGTTAACCCCTCCGCCGACGATCGACGATTTCGATGCGATTTCCTGCCTTGTGTCCTTGCGAAGACGGAAACCCGACGCTATAAGCCGGCTTCCCAAGTCGGAGCGTGGCTCAGCCCGGTAGAGCACTGCGTTCGGGACGCAGGGGTCGCAGGTTCGAATCCTGCCGCTCCGACCATTTTTCCCCTGCAGTTATAGTGTTTTCCCTTACGCCGATTTCTTCCCCCTCGTCTGGGGTACAGGTTGGGGTACAGATTGAGACGGTTTCGCGGCCTTACGCGCTTCACCGGCACACCCTGATAATCGATGAAGTTCTCGGCGACGATTCCCTTGCTGACGCGGGCAGGGTCGCGCGCGTGATATCGATCGGAGACGTCGTCAAGAACATCATCCGGGATTTGGAGCACATCGTGGGCGACCCGATGGGCTGCCTCGGCTGACAGACGAACCGCCGTGCCGTCGCTCCACCTGCGCCTGCTTCTGAGCCCATCACGACCCTGGCCGTCAGCTCGCGTGAAGGTCTGTCTCTGACCCAGTGGGACCTTTGCAATCAATTTGCTGGAGTCCGCTTTCAGCCCATCACGGACGTGGAGGGCTGCTGGTATTCACGATCGAACCGGGCTGGATCACTATGTCCGGGTTACCTCCGGTCGCGACCGTCAGCGCGGACATCCTGGGGCGGCAGCCATGGGCCAAATGCGGAAATCCAAGACCAACAAGCTGCCCCAGAAACGATGCGTTAATCGTGTCTCCTGATCTCGTGCACGCATTGTCCGCTCGGCGTTTAAGTTGCGTGCTGAAACACGAGCTCGACGGTTCGTCTGAACTGGAAAGTGATCGCCGCCTAGGCGCGACTCTGAGCATCTGCAGGGGAACATGGCAGCTTCCGCCGACGCCGTAATCGAAGAAATACGACAAGCCTTTCCAGCACGCAGGCCGGGCCGATTCCTTCCGCTGGTCGACAGCGCCCAAGGCGATGAGCCATTGCGGATAATCGCGGCATTCGATGACAAGGATGACTGGACAGCGCTCGCACCCGAATGGCTGGACAAGGTGCCAAGCGGCCTTGGATCAGCTTTGAGCTTTCTGTCAGATGAAGCGATTTGCTTCTACATACCAGCCTATATTATTGCGGATTTGACCATCCAACTGCAGATGGCTAATCCAATTTTCGTGCTCACTCACGGCTTTGCTCCCCGAACGCACAATAAGAGGACCAACCCTCAAAGCGAAAAGACTTGGAATGAATATGCTCGCAATCGCTGGAGCCGGTTAAGTCAGGCCCAGGCCGTCGCGATCGTCCACTATCTTGAAAGGCAAGCGCTGCGAGATATGCGAGATCACGTCCGTAGCGAGGCGAACAGCATCGTCGAGGCGCTGGGAACGTATTGGTATGATCGAGCGGCGAAGCCTCCAGAACGCTGACCGTCTTCCGCAATGGGTCAGGAGCGCGCATTAGCTGCTAAAGCCAATGTAAGCGATCAGCCCTTCCATGGATGTAGGTAGCTGCCCTTTTTCCTCGAAGGGGCTAAGCGCCGCATTCCCCTTTTTGGCGTTGCTTCTCCGGGCATCCAATACAGCGGCGGCACAGGCGCGAAGCCACGCCTGCACGACCTCGGGTCCGCCCTCCGCAGTTTGTTGTCCAGTGACTATCACTCGCTTTCCATCTTCCAGGTCGAGGATGAGGCGGCCGCCCGCGGCGGTGAATGCAAATCCCTCACCATTCTCAACCCACCAATGTTCCAGCGATCTGCACGCTTCTCCCACACTCCGAAACACGGAGATGTCACCAGCCACAGCCAACTCGCGGCTTTCATTCACAACGACAATGTCGGCCAGCCAATCGTTCGTCATAGCATGATGGTGCCCGCCCGGGGCGTCGTCTGCAATGGGTCAAAGACTGAAATTCTCATGCCGAGTAGATCTCTTCTGCACAACCTCGAATAACCGACGTGGCATGGCCCTGACGGCTTTTCTCTGCCGGGCCATGGGCTATCCTCCGAAATGGGGTGGCGCTATGGCCGGTGTACCCCAGATAACAGGCGACTTGCCGCAGCGCCGCAAGTCGGCAGCCATGGGCCACAAGCGGTCATCCGCCGCACTATCGAGAATTGCCGTCGATTGCGGCCCGGCTTTCTGAGGTGATCGACAACCATCGACGAAGCTCAGGCGAGGGCCGACGAATACCCTGCTTTGCGCGTCGGCCAATCGCTCTGGCATGCCGAAAGAAGCCGTATGCGGTGAGCAGGATCAGAACCATCGCGGTGACGCTGTAACCAGCCGCAAAAAAGGCAATACAAGCGATCCACACGGCGAAAAACATGGCGTGCCATAGCGCGGCGAACCCGAGATACGTTTTGCCGGTGGGGATGCCTCTGCTCATGCTGATCACTTATGCATCCTTGCAGCCCGCCGCACCTCCAAGTTGATCTTTTTGGCTTGCCGATGGCCCCATGGTAAAGATGGCGTTGCGCCTCATCGAAGCGGGAGGACATCCGCTACGGGTCACGAGCTGCCTTCCCGAACGAGCTAGCGTCACGGCTGGTGTACCTCGGATAGTTGCCGACTTGATGCAGCGCCGCAAGTCGGCAGGCTCCAGGCCATTCATGGCCCGGTCGGGCGGCCCTGTCACGTCCGCAATTCGCCCTTAACGGACTCTCCCGGGCTTTGATGAGAGGTCCGTTGGCCCATCTCGACCTTTCGGTCGGCGCGGGCGCTGTCCGCTTCGAGGAACAACCGGAAGAAAACCTACGGCAGAACCGAAAGGCGGCTTTTGGCCCGAAGCCTTCTCATAACCCCGACTTTCTCAGTTTTTCCGGTGTACAGATCGGGGGACAGATTGAGGTTGTTTCGGCGTCTTCGCCTTCTTCGCCGTGATCCCCTCGACTGCACCCTTCATGTGGTCCGGATGATGGTGTCCGTAGACCTCGCGTAGTACTTCAACTGACATCCCGAGATAGCCGGCAGCCTGCCACTCATCGACGCCGGCCTGCATCAGCCAGGTCGCGGCCGTGTGCCGAAGCGTGTGCGGCGTGACCTTGATGTCGACCTTGGCGAGGCGCACCGCAGACGCGAACCCTTTCTTCACCCGCTTGACCGGCAGGCCTCGGTACTCGACGAAGTTTTCGGCCACAATGCCCTTGGCGACCCAGCGCCGCATGTGGGCGAGCAGGCGAGGTGGCAGGGGCACTGTCGGCTGCTGCTTCTTGGTCTTACGCTTGCCGACCGCCAGCCGGTGAAACAGGCCGGCCTCCAGGTCAACGTATGACTTGCCGGCTTCCTTCTTGACCGAGGCGGAGGCGATGGCGCCAGCGCGGGTTCCGGTATAGCAGCCGATCAGAAGAAAGCGCGCGACGTGCCGCAGCGGTCGCTTGTCGGTGACCACCACTTCTCCCTTCCGCTCGCCGCGGTGGATTGTTTGCATCTCGCGGTAGCGCCAAGCGGCCCAGATTATGGCTGCGGCCTGGTCTCGCGTAATCCACTCCTGCCGCGCCTCGCCCTTCGGCGGCAGCGTGACGTTGACCGTGCCGAAGTGCAGGTTCTGGGCTGAGTGGTTGTTGATGGCTGCGCGCAGGACTTCGAGATCACGCCGCGCGCCACCCTTGCCGGGCCTGGTTGCGACATAATCTCGGCAGGTCTTTGGATTGATCTCGATCAGGGTCTTGTCGCCCCAGAAATCGTTGAGACGCTCGATGTGTCCGGACAGGTTCTTGTCCGGATTGGCGGCACCTCCCTTGTCCTGGTCGTAGATGGTCAGCACGTCGCCGATCAGGATGTTGGCGATGTCCTTGGCTCGCCGGGTCGGGTCATACTTGTCGGCGATGTATTTGCTCAGGAACTGCTCTGCCTCGATTGGCGGCGTAGTCTCAGCCGCTCCCGCAGCAATTCCTGTGGAGACAACTTTCTGCTTGTCTCGGACGACCCACATTGCCGGTTTGAGTTTGCCTCCCTCTCGTCGCGAAGGTCGCTTGTAGAGACGGGGGCCTTTGCTGTTACGCGACATAACTCTCTCATGGCCTCGATGTTCGCGAGCGTGGTGTAATGCTTGCCTGCGATCGTTTCATAGGTGAGCCGGCCGCGAGCGATCTCTCGACGCAGTCCGGCCAGCTTCATCGACCCGTCCGGGAAGGCGAGTCTTGCTGCCGTTTCCAATCTCAGCGGAGTGTTGGGCCCGATGAGGTCGACATTACCAACTCCATTGATCTTTGGTAGACCAGTCATTTCTTACTCCCGAACACCTGCTCAATAGTTGGTTCTCTGGTGTCGACCGGTGCAGTCCAACTCCTCGTCCTTGGATGAACATGCCCCTTCACTTGGAAGGTCTGCTCCTGGCGCGCTCGATTGAGCTTGGCCACCAGGACCCGGAAGCCAGCCAGGACGGCTGCATCATGGCTGCGGAAAACGTCTCGCTTGCCATCCTGACCATTGACCCACTGCGGCTGGTCGCCTGGGATACCGAAGGTCGCGTGATAGAGACCATCGATATCCCGATGCGGGACCGCCGCAGAGTAGAACGAGCTTGCTACCTTCGTCATACGGACACGTCCGCCTTGATCGATGGGTGCGGGTCGTAGCCGTAGAGGACGATGTCGTCATATGTGAACTCGAAGATGTCCATCCGGGCTGGGTCGAGTCCAACCTTCGGCAATGGTCGCGGCTCTCGCGTTAGCTGCATCTTCGCCTGCTCCAGATGGCTCAGGTAAAGGTGCGTGTCGCCGAACGAATGCACGAAATGACCCGGCGCCATGTTGGTCACCTGCGCCATCATATGCGTCAGCAGCGCATAGGACGCGATGTTGAAAGGGACGCCGAGAAACACGTCTGCCGAGCGCTGATATAGCTGGCAGTCGAGGTATCGCGAGGGGTATCGATTCACGCCCAGGAACACCTCGGGGTCGTCTACCTGATCAGCTGTGACGCCTGCGAATTGGAGGCGCTCCTCCAACGTCATCGGCCTGGTATTGAACTGGAACAGGCAGTGGCAGGGCGGCAGTGCCATCTGATCGACCTCGGCCGGATTCCAGGCTGAGACGATCAGACGTCGCGAGTCCGGATTGCGCTTGATCATCTCGACGACGTTGGCGATCTGGTCGATATTGCGTCCCGTGTACGTGACGTAGCAGGCATCCTGCATGTGGTCTGGCGCTCGATCGTATGCCGGCCATGACCGCCATTGCGCGCCGTAGACCGGGCCCAGATCACCGTTGGCATCCGCCCACTCGTCCCAGATGGTCACGCCGTGGTCGTGCAGGAATTTGATGTTGGTGTCGCCACGCAGGAACCACAGCAGCTCTATCGCGATAGCCTTGAACGGCAGACGCTTCGTGGTCAGCAGTGGGAAACCCTCGTTCAGGTCGAAACGCATTTGGTGACCGAAAATCGACAATGTGCCCGTGCCGGTGCGATCGCCCTTCTGCACGCCTTCGGTGAGGATCTTCTGGAGCAGGTCGTGGTACTTTTTCATGCTGCGGCAGCCTCCTGATCTTTGGTCCAGGGCAGAGCCAGGCGGTCTGCTTCTTCCTTGCTGTCGTACGGACCAGCGGCGTCGTAACAGCCAGCCTCAGTGCCATCCGCATTCATGTCGATGTGGAGGAGCCACCATCCAGCCTGGTCCTCACCGACCTCCTCGGGCGGGAGGAATTTGACGATGGTCTTGCTCATGGTTGTCATGATTGAACTCCCTCAGCACCAGACCACGTCGAACAGGGGGTCTGTGATTTGCGAACGGACCCACTTGCGCATGCGGTTGAAGCGATCTTCTGGGGTCTCTCGGCGCCACCGCCGTTTGTCTTCGAGCCACTCGCCTGTCGAACCGCACTCGTCGTTCATCCAGACGATCTCGCGAGCCAGACAGTCGGCGATATCGAACTTGCCGGCGACCGTGTCGGAGTCCTCAGGATCGATGCTGGACATGTCGACACCGCGAACCTTGCCGGCGGCTCCGATAGCGCAGACCGCGCCTTCCTGCTCCAACTCGTCGGCGATCAGGCGCTTGCAGATCATCCCGTTCATGCCGATCAGGATGTCTCGAAAAAGGGACTGGCCGCGCTTGCCGCGCGTGGCACTGGCAACCATGCCGCGGTACCGGATGAAGCCCCACTGATCATCGTCGCAATCCTCGCTGTATCCCGACCTGCTCATGGCTCGCTCCGCGCTCTGAAAATGGACAAAATGAAAGAGGACAGCCGCCCGTAGGCGGCCGTCGATTGCATTCAAGCAAACGCCTGGGCGTCAAAAGAACCAGCGGCTGATCGGATAGCCCTTGGTGATCTTGACGGCGCTCGCGATGATCGTGAGCAGGCCGATTGCATCGAGAACGTGGTTGGCGAGAAAGACGCCGAATACGGGCATGTCAGGCCTCGATTGTTGCCGGCAAGCCGGTTTCAGGGTTGTAGGGTTGATCGGGCCGGCGGGAGAGCCGGGTCGGATCTTCGCCGTTCATCAGCAGGCGCTTGGTCTCCTGGATGAGGAAGGCAACACCGACGATGATGTTCGGGATATCGCCCCCGTAGCTGCGGAATCCGCTCCATCCCTCGGGATAGATCTGCGGCGGTCCGTCGAAGGCGGCCTCGTCACCGTTGCGGCGATCGAACACAGCATCGAGCTGACCGACGCCTGCTTCGAATAGCTCGCCGTTACCGACGTCCCGGCGGGTGTCGAGCGCACCCCACATCTCGTTCTGGCGGCTGATCTCGGCGAAGATCAGTTCGTACGCCTTGGCCTCTGCCTGTTTCGCGTCCAAGGTTCTCTCTCCTGTTTGCATGTGACGTTATTTGCATTCAAGCAAACGAAACGTCAAGCGAAATGTCAGCGATCGTCGCCGTCGCCCTGGAGTGTGCCGCGATCGACGCGACCGCGCAGCTCACTGATGTTGGAGAGCGCGATCTCGCCGAGGCTCATGCCCATGCCGTGGGCCAGGGCCGCGAGATACCACAGGTTCCCGCCCATCTCCTTGACGATGGCCTTCTTGCGCTCCTCGGTGAGGATGCCGCCGTCATCGCGGAAGATCTTCTTGACCTTGTTCTGGACCTCACCGGCCTCGCCGAGGCCGAGCGCCGGATACCAGAGCTTCATGTCGTCGCCGTATGCGATCGTCTTGATGGACTGCTCCTGGTAGAGGTCGAATCCGCGGATCAGCTCTTCGGCTCTGATCGGCTCCTGGGTATCGATGTTGGTGTTCACGATGCTCATTTCTTCTCCTTCACGATGGCCATGGCGGCCTTGATGTGCTCGCGCCGCACGACGACGAGCGATTTGATCTTCGACTTGTCTGGATTGCTGCCGCACACCTGCTTCAGGGCTTCCCAGAGCTGGTCAACCGTGACGTCCATTTCCAAACCTCAGTTCGTCAGCTAGGTCTTCGAACATGCGGACCACCTCCTTCTGGATGCGGCCTCGCTGGTCGTTCCAGTCGAATGGTTGCTTGCCGACCTGGCTCTTGATGAGGGGCACGAAGCGCGCGTACGCGCCTCGGTCTTCGATGCCAGCGGCTCTTCTGATGCAGCCCTCGATGTCAAAGGACCGCGCCATCTCGCTGAATACCGGAACCGGCTTACCCTGTCGGTCCCTCGCAAGCGTCTTCTGCGTCCAGCGCCCAGGCTTGGAGAACATCAGCAGACAGCGCTCGACGATCTCCAGCTCGGTGAACATCAGACTGTCGGCACTTCCTTGGCCTTGTCGATCTGACGGTACAGATGGACGATCCATCCTGCGGTGACGACGATCATCAGGCCGGTGAAGGCATTCGGACCCCAGGGCCACGGATACCAAGGATCAGATCCGATGATGCCGCCAGCAACCCAGCCCAACAGGGCTGCGCCGGCCCATTTCAGGGCAGGGAAGCGTTCGATCATCATCGAGATGATAGCGCTGCCGGCGATCACGAGCGGGATCGACAGGAGGACGCCGATCGCCATCAACCCCACGTGACCGTGTGCGAGTGCCGCGATCGCCATGACGTTGTCGGTGCTCATGGTTGCATCGGCGATGGCGATGGTCGTGATCGCTGACCAGAGGGTCGTGACCGGTTTCTCGCTGACATCGTCATCGTTGACGATGATCAGCTTGATGGCGACCCAGAGCAGATAGGCGCCGCCGAGGATACCGAGTGCAGGAACGTCGAGCAGGCTGTTGGCGACCGTGGCCATCACGACGCGGAGTAGGATAGCCACTGCCGTGCCGCCGATGATTCCCCACTTCTGCTGGTCCTTCGGCAGCTGCCGGCTGACCATGGCGATGACGAGGGCGTTGTCGCCAGAGAGCAAGAGGTCGACCCAGACGATACCGAGAAGCGCGACCCAGAACAGGTGGTCCATGAAAATCTCCAGTTCAAGAAAAAGGGCGGCCCCGAAGGACCGCCCCGTTCAAATGAAGCGCCGGATCAGGCAGCGAGCAGCTTGTTGTCGTCGACGTTGAGCGCCTTGCCGATATCGGCGAGCACGACGCGCTCCTGGTCACCGATGCCGTCCTGGTCGGCCACGTCGGCGGCGATCAGGAACACGTCCTGGCGAGCGGAGATGTCGCGGGTCATCAGTGCCTCGATGGCGCGCTTGTTCTCCATGCGGCCGGCGCGGCTCTTGGCGCGGGCGAGGGCGGCGTTGAGAGCCTCCTCGATCTGCGAGGCGGAGTAGGAAGCCGACACGATCGGGTTCGCCAGCATGCCGGAGATCGCAGCATTGATCTCGGCGTCATCGATCGAGCCATCCGCCGCGGTGACGTTGGCAGCCGCTGCAGCGACGCCGGCCAGGAAAGCCTTGTCGCCCGTGTAGCTGTTGATCGCCTTGTCGGCCTGCTTCAGGAGATTGGAGAGGAAGCCCATGTTTCAGTCCTTTGGTTCGGTTGCAGGCTGCCCGCCTGCGTGGGTTTGCATTACTGCAATATTTGCATTCAAGCAAGCAAAAAAGCGAACGGACCCGTAGATCCGTTCCGTTCTTGTCGCCTACGGCTCACATGTCGTGAATGCCGAAGCCAGTCTCCCCGCAGCGCGGGCACTTCCAGCCGTAGCTTCCGTAAGCCCCTTCGTCGTCAGCTTCCCGCCTGTGATCGATGAACAGGCAGAGCAGTCGCTTCAGCCAGGTCATGAACACCCCGTGGTCTCGCCGCACGTGTCACATTTGAGACAGGTGCCGTTGCGGACCATGGTGACGTTCCCGCACGATCCGCAGGTGTCCCCGGTGTATCCGCTCAGTTTGGCGACGGAGCGCTTATCCAGCGCCTTGTCGATGGCCTTCGACGTAGCTTCGATCACCTTCTTGACGTCAGCACCGGCAGCGACGTTGACGACGACAGCAGGCGCCCCATTCACCCCATCACCAATCGCGGTGTGGCCGCTCTCTTCCGGGGTGACGTGCGCCAGGTCATCACGATCGAGGTAGTTGATCGCGATGTCCCGGAACACGAAGTCGATGATCGAGGTCGCGTTCTTGATGCGACCATGCTCCTGAACGAACCCGGAGGGCTCGAACCGGAAGAACGTGAACGCATCGACGAACTCCTCCAGCGGCACGCCGTACTGCAAGCCGAGGCTCACAGCGATGGCGAAGGCATTCATCACCGACCGGAAGGCAGCGCCTTCCTTGTGCATGTCGATGAAGATCTCGCCCAATCGCCCGTCCGGGTATTCGCCGGTCCGGAGATAGAGCTTGTGCCCGCCGACGATCGAGCGCTGGGTGTAGCCGGCCCGCTTGTGCGGCAGCTTCTCCCGCTTCCGGACGATCTTCTCGATCACCTGGATGACCGTCTTCGGAGCCTCATCCTCGATCGCCTCGTCCTCGACCAGGGCCGAAGACAACGGCTGGGACAGCTTCGAGCCATCGCGATAGATAGCGTTGGCCTTCAGACCCAGCTTCCACGACAGCATGTAGGCCGCCTTCACGTCCGCGATCGTCGCCGTTGCAGGCATGTTGATGGTCTTGCTGATAGCGCCAGAGATGAACGGCTGTACTGCCGCCATCATTCGGATGTGGCCTTCAGTGGAGATCGACCGCGTTCCCAGCTTGCCGCATGGGGTGGCACAGTCGAAGATCGCGTAGTGCTCCTCCTTCAAGTGTGGGGCACCTTCCAGAGTCATGGTTCCGCAGACCTTCTGGTTGATCTCCTCCATCACCCCTGGCAGCTTGGGATCCAGAGATGCCCAGTCAGCCAGAAAGCGAACGTCGAAGGTCGACTTGACCTGCTCAGGAGTGACCTTGATCCCCTGGTCATCGAGCAGTCCCTGGAGGTAGGTTGGCAGGATGCCAGTGCCCGTAGCATAGGTCACCATCTCGTCGATCTGCTTCGCCGTGTAGCCGAGCTGCTGCAACGCCGGCTTCACGGCCTGGTTGATGATCTTGAAGTAGCCGCCGCCGGCCAGCTTCTTGAACTTCACCAGAGCGAAGTCGGGCTCAACGCCCGTGGTGTCGCAGTCCATCACCAGGCCGATCGTGCCCGTAGGCGCGATGACCGTGGTCTGGGCGTTGCGGAAGCCGTAAGCCTCGCCCAACTCGACTGCCTCAGCCCAGATGGCAGAAGCCCGCGCCGGCAGATCGGTTTGGGGGCAGTTGTCCCAATCGAGCGGCACCGGCTTGATCGTCAGCCCCTCGAACTCCGCATCGCCATTCTCCGCCGCCGCATAGTGGTTGCGGATCACGCGCAGCATGGAATGCCGGTTCTCCTCGAACTTGACGAACGGACCCCGTTCCCGCGCCATCTCGGCGGAGGTCAGGTAGGCAGTCCCTGTCATGATCGCCGCGACAGCTCCAGCCAAAGCCCGAGCCTCGTCGGAGTCGTAGGGGAGGCCCATGGTCATCAGCATGCCGCCGATGTTGGCGTAGCCGAGGCCCGTGGTGCGGTATTCGTATGAGAGCTTGGCAATCTCCTTTGATGGAAACTGCGCCATGTAGATCGAGATCTCGAGTACGATCTGAATCAGACGGCAGGCGTGGATGAAGCTCTCCGTCTCGAACACGATCGGACCATCACCATGGCTCGCCGTGAACTTGAGCAGGTTCGCCGACGCCAGGTTGCAGGCGGTGTCGTCGAGAAACATGTACTCCGAGCAAGGGTTCGACGCCCGGATGTCGCCGCCGGCCGGGCACGTATGCCACTCGTTCATCGTGGTGTTGAAGTGCAGGCCAGGATCGGCCGACTCCCACGCCGCGCGAGCGATGGTGTCCCATAGATACGTGGCATCGACCGTCTTCACCGTTTTGCCGGTGGTGCGAGCGATCAGATTCCATTTCGTGTCCTGCTCGACCGCCTTCAGGAAGTCGTTGGTCACCGACACCGTGTTGTTGGCATTCTGGCCAGACACGGTCTCGTAGGCCTTCGACTGCCAGTCAACGTCGAACTCCTCGGCGTAAAAGTTCTCACCCTGCTCTGCGAGCTGGATCACCCGGTTGATGTAGGTGTCCGGGATGAAGGCTCGCTTGGCGGCGAGGATGGCCTCCTTCATAGACGGGGTATCGCGGCTCTCGCCGTCGCCCCACGCTTCCCAGACGGCTTGCAACAGCTTCTTGGCAGCCTTCGAGCCGGCCACCAGCGCCGCAACCTTCTGCTCCTCCTCGACCTTCCAGGTGACGAACTCCTCGATGTCCGGATGGTCCACATCGACGACGACCATCTTGGCCGCGCGGCGCGTGGTGCCGCCCGACTTGATGGCGCCGGCAGCGCGATCGCCGATCTTGAGGAACGACATCATGCCCGATGATTTTCCGCCGCCGGACAGCCCCTCGTTCTTGCCGCGGAGGCTTGAGAAGTTGGTTCCCGTGCCGGAGCCATACTTGAACAGTCGAGCCTCGCGGACCCACAGGTCCATGATGCCGCCGTCCTGGATCAGGTTGTCCAAGATGCCCTGGATGAAGCAGGCATGCGGCTGCGGACGCTCGTATGCCGAGCGCGAAGGGACAACCGCCAGCGAGTCCGGATAGAGGTCATCATTCTGGTGCGCCGTATAAATCGCATCATCGACATAGAAGTGGCCCTGGGCCGGACCGTCGATGCTGTAGGCCCAGTGCAGACCCGTGTTGAACCACTGCGGGCTGTTCGGCGCGAACATCTGGCTGGCGAGCATGAAGCGGAGTTCGTCGAAGAATGCGCGTGCGTCTTGCTCCTGCTCGGCCTTCATGCTGGCGAGGCTCGTGAACGTGCTCATCGGGCCGGGCGAGAAGTAGCCGCCCTTCCAGCCCCAATAGGTCCAGCAGCCGGCGAGACGATCGAACACCTGCTTGGCCGACGCCTCCGCGGTCAGCCAGTTGGCCGCGTCGCTCTCAAAGTACGGCACGGAGACGCGGCGTTGGAGCCATTCCGGCACGCCGTCCTCTTCGACGCGCATGAGCTGCTTCGGCACACCGGCGCGGCGGAAGTATTTCTGCGCCAGCACGTCGGTTGCGACCTGCGACCACGCAGCCGGGATCTCGATGCCCTCCTGACGGAAGACCACGGTCCCATCCGGATTGCGGATCTCGCTGGTCGCCTTGCGCCATTCGATCTGGCCATAGGGATCCTGGCCGGCAGTCGTATATCGTCGTTCAATTCTCATCAGGCACTCGCGCAGTACGGCCAATCGGCCGGGAGGGGGTCATACTCGTTGGTGGGTTTTGACGGCGCCGACCAGGTCTCAACCTGGTAGACATTGCCCGTTGCAGTCCGGAAGACGTTCGGCTCGATCTCCGCCACCACCTTCGCGGTGTAGAAGAACCAGCCATCGCGATAGCGGCCCTTGGTGTCGCCGTAGATCACGCCACGCAGGTTGAATCCGCCTGCGTCGATCGCGACACGCTGTGCCTTCCGGATGCTTGCAGTGATCGCGGTCATCCGCCGCGCTTCGTCGACCGGTAGGGATAGGTCTTCGAATAGTCGATCCGCATCTCGCGCTTGACCGGGAAGAAGGCGACCGGCAGCTTCGACAGCTGCTGCATGATCTCCTTGATCTGATCCTGCTGCGCCTTCGGATCGAGAGGAACGAGCTGCTGGACCAGTTCCGTGACGTGGCTGCGCTCGAAGCGCGTCAGACACCGAGTGGCCCGGGTGGTGGATCCGGCCGAGGCGTACTGAAACTTCGGCTTGACCTTCCGTCTCTGCTGCTGCGTCGTGATGAAATGCAGCGCCTTCATCAGTCCCATCGACGTGTCTTCAACTCGTAAAGCGTCCATGTCTTCCTCTCTTTGGTGAACTCAAAGCGTCTCCAGACGCCGGATTTGGCGTCTGATCTGCTGACGAACGAAATTGTTGGCGTAGGGCGTGCGAGGCGTTGACGGGAAAACGGTCGAGTACCAGGCGCCGCGAAATTGGAAGTTGACCGTCCGGTGCTTGGCGCTGTGACCAAGCCTGAAGTCTTCGATCTCTCCGTTATCCTTCAGGATCTGAACTTCCTGCTGGACCTCTCTCACCTCGCGCTTCATGCTTCTTGCCCCGCTTCGGAAAAGGCCGTTTCGGCCACGCTTTCTTGGGGCGCCGCGGCGGTGCATCGACCTCCGCATCAGGGTCGACCTTCGCCAGCATTCGACGCCTGAAATCCTCGGTCTCTTTCGCGATCCGCTTGGTGCGGGCGATCTCGGTGACGTCGCCGCGCGCCAACTCGCCATGCGAGCCGAACGTCTTCTTCGCGTGACAGTCCTTGTGCTTGCCCTCGATGAAGGCAGGATCGTTCGCCCTCGGCGTCGTATCCTTGGCCTCAGCGTCCCAGCACCGCAGTCCCAGCGCGGGGATGTGGTCGAACTCGCAGTCCTCGATCTTGCCCAGGCGCTCACCGCACTTCGTGCAGGTGGCGTTCTGCTGCAGGATCACCTGCACCTTCACTCTGTCCGGAATGGCCTTCCGGAAGCCCTTCGGGGGAGCAAGATCGAGGACGCTTTGCATTCGTTCTTCATATTTGCATTAATGCAAACAATCAAGCAAATGTTTTGAGCCAGGTCTCTCGCCCCAGCTCGGTGATATGCCCGTCAGGCGTAAGGAACTCCTTGCGCACCATCGCGTCGAAGGTCCGCTTCAGCCGCCGCATCGGCAAGATCGGCAGAGCCGAACTGGTGTCGTCCATCCAACACAGATAGGCCGGAGCGTGTTCGTCCATGAACCGCTTCTGGGCCTCAGTTAGCCTCGGTGATCTCGGCATGGTCGTTGTCCGCTGCGGCTTGGCTATCCAACTGGATCGTGGCCTCGACATCAGGGATGTAGGCCTCGATCGCGTGCTTCAGGTCATGCAGTTCCGCCAGCATGTGCTCGGCATTTGTCGGTCCGCCATTCGGGTGCCGGCTGAAGCTGCCGAAGCGGCGCCATTTGCTGTCCGCCTGCAGCACCTCGCCGATCTCCTCAAAGAGTCTGGCGTGTCTTCCATAGGGCGTGGTCGGGAGATATTTCGGGTTCATGGCGTCATCCCTGGCAGTGGATGCAGCTGGGTCATGGAGCGCTTCCAGTCGGCCAGTTTTCGGCTGTAGTTCTTTCCGTTCACGACGTTGCGGTGGACGATGGTCGTGGGATACTGATCCTGTCGGGTGCTATCGATGTTCGTGAACATCACGACCTCGTAGACATTTCCGTTGTAGTGGCTCCAGATGCTGCCGATCTCAGGCCATGTTGATTGGTCATCTAGCTTGATCATTTCAGCGCTCCATGCGGCGTCCACTTCACCTTGCCGGCCTCGATCCGCCGTCTGAGCATCCGGAGGGCGTCGCCTTCGGACTTGGCGAGGAAAATCCATTCCCCGCCCCAAAAACCGGTCGGCAGACTGATGATCGGCCGGTAGACCTTCATGCGACCTCCGACAGCTTCGCCAGCTCGGCCTTCACGCGCTCGATCACGCGGTCCGAGAAGTTGTCCGGATGCCGCTTGTCGGTGATGATGCCGTCCGTGATCTCGACGTCATCATGGAGGTCGAAGGCGGTATGCGGGTTGCTGGCGTGCCAGAGTCCATAGAAGTTTCGGATGGACATGCCCGCGTGCCAAAGGCATCCGGCGTGATCAGGCTCCTTCTTCAGCTCGGCCAGGTACGGGTTCATGGTCGGCGGGCGCCAGCTGACCGGATCGAGCCAGCGCTGCAGAGCGACCGGATCGGCCTTCACCTTCGCGACGATGTCGGCAACCATGCCATCCTCGTCCAGATAGGAGCCGTGCCATTCCTGGCTGTTGCGCGGCTCGCCTTCCACTACGTTTGCCATCACGCTGCATCCTCGTCCTTGTGGCGATCTTCGTTGTCGTTCGCCGGTTCCTTGTAATTCGCCTGCTTCCTGGCTTCTTTCAGCAGCTCATCAATGTCGATCCCCGGGAGGATGTTGGTCTCGATGATGTTCATGGCCTTGTCGAAGAACGGCTTGAAGGTTTCCTCGGTCATCGCATCGTAGGCCGTCGACGACGGGACCATCATGATTTCGCCGGCAACCGTCATGATGGGTTCGACCACGCCGCAGCCGACCAGCAGGGTCTTGTGCAGACTGTCCTCCGACACGAACAGGTCGGTGTTCTGGACGACCAGGCGCAGGATCACCCGATAGAGCCGGTGCCGTGGCGCGTTGCGCTGCTGGACAATGTTGACGCGCAGCAGCTTGTTGACCGGCAGTTCGTCGAATTTCTCTCGGTCGTAAGGCGCATAGGGCACAAGGTGCCCATCCTCGTTCTTGACGACGTAGATCCAGGGGTTGCTCGACTTGCTCGATGCCTTGCTCATCTGCTCATTCCCGTAGCTCTCCACCGAGGCGAAGCACACGCTCCTTGCACGCCTCCTTGAGCCGCTCGATCTGATCGTCCGTCAGGCCGTAGTCGTAGCGGTGATCTCTCTCGGCCGCCCACCAGGCCCGCAGATCATCCGTGCTCTGGGCGAGCTGGATGACCTGCAAGGCGAGCTGGACGTATGCGCGCGACTTAGCTCGCATTCGCTTTGGTCTTGGCCGACTTCAGCTCCTGAGAGCGGTCACTGGCCTTCTTGCGGATGAGAGCCTCGTCATCCTCGTGGAGCTTCGCCAGATCCTCGGCGAACGCCTTCTCGGCGATGATCTCCATGATCTCCTTGACGGAGTTGGCCTGGGCGATCTGATCCTCCCAGTGGTCGAGGATGGAGTCCTGCTCCTTCTCGTCGACGGACGGTCCGCGCTTGGACTTTCCGCCCTTCGAGGATCCGCCCTTGTCAGTCGACTTGCCGCCGCGATCGCCGCGATCCTGATTGTCGTTGGCGCTGTCGAACTCGTCAGAGCCGCGGAAATCCTGCTTCAGATCGCTGACGTAGCGGTTGTCGTCATACATGCCGAGGTGGATGTCGGCAGCGAAGCCGAGCGTGCTGAGCGCCTTCGACAGCGCGTCCGTGAGTGACTTCTTCGGCGCCTCTTCGTCGGTGTACCAGCCGTTCTTGTTCTTGCCGACGAAGGTGGTCTGACCGAAGTGCTCGACCTCGCCCTTCTTGTCGCGCCACATGTACCAGAGCTTCAGCTTCAGGATGTGGATGACGTCCTTGTCCTGGCCTGGCTGGAACTTGTCCTCGACGATGGTCCAGCCCCAGCCGATGCCGATCGGGCCGAACATCTTCGTGGCCTTCTTGATCAGGTACGTGGCGTTGGTCGCCGTACCCTTGAAGCCGCCGCCGCGGTTGAACGACTTGGTGAAGTTTGGGTCGGTCTGCTCGACCTCGTTCCAGATCGCGAGGTTTTCGGATGGATTGCTCATGGTCTTCCTCTTGGTGAAAGGTGAGGGCAGGGGCGGTCAGGCCGCCTCTGCTTCCTCGGTGTTGTCATTGTCGGCCTTGGCTTTCTTCCTGCCGCCGCCCTTTGACTTCTTCGCCTCCGGCGGGAACCAGGCCTGCTCGTCGTCGACCTTCTTGACCTCGTCCTTGTCGCAATCGATCAGGAGCTTGCCGTCCTTCGACAGCTTGATGGTCACGCCCTTGCCGGCTGCCTGGAGGGCATCCTCCGGCATCAGCTTCTTGATCGCCTTCTTCGCCGCCTCGTGCTTCTTGGCGGCAGTGAGCGTACGCTTCAGATCGTGAGCCAGAGATGCCCACTCGTTGCTCTCGCTCATGTCGACGATCTTTATGCGATCCTTGATCTCGACCTTGATCACCGGATTGCCGGGGATGCGGCCGGTCTGGACGCAATCCCAGAAGTCCTTCTCGGCTTTCAGCAGCTCAACCTGGTAGAAGATGTCGGCCTCGATCTCGACCTTGTACCATTGCGCAGCACCGGTCAGGATCGACAGGTAAGAGACCGGCATGCCGGTCACCATCATGTTGTGCTGGCATTGCGGGAAGTACTTCTTGATCGCCGCATCGAGCGAGAAGCCGAACGGGAACATGAATTTGAACTCGACCATCGCGATCGCAGGACCGGTCTCATTCTCTCGGACCAGTCCGTCGAGCGTAGCGTGGGCGTTCTCCCAGTCCTCGTAGAAGACCTTCTTCTGCTCGTCGGTCACCCATAGCCCGGTGTCCTTCTCGAACAGGTCGGCGTTCAGCGGCTCGGTCAGGTTGCCGAGATTGATCAGGATGACCTCGCTGAGGTCATCCGGCGCCATCTCGCCACGCTTCTCTGCCCAGAGACGCTCGATCGCGTTCTGATCACCGGACATGATGATCTTGGCATCCGATCCACCAATCGAGGTCTTGCGGGCGGCACGGGCTTCGGCGCTCATGCCAAGGTGGCCAGTACGCCGGTAAAGTGCTGGTGCGCTCATATTCTTTCCTTTGCATTCAAGCAAACATATGTGCAAGTGTTTAGTTCATGCGTTTGGACGCATGCGCTCCTGTTTGAGGTCGGATGCGATCGCCATCGTTTTGGCTAGGAAAATCCTCGTCTCCCTAGATAGCTTCGGGAAATCAGCCAAAACTTTGTAAAGCCAATCCATCGGCCAGTTTTCGAGCGTGAACCTGTCCTTCATGTCGTGACACGACACGCAGCACGGCACTGTTTCAAGGCCGCCATTTCTGTCGGGGATCGGGAAGTGATCTCCTTGACCACTTCTCTCGGCGACTAATCCACCGCAATAGAAACACTCTTTATGTTTGTTGGTCATGCTGCTGATTTCTCGAGTTTCTGGTCGCGATAGTCGAGCCAGATTGCGTCCTTCATCTCGCTGATGAACTGCGCGTGCAGGGCTCGGTCATCGTCTGTGATCCTTGGCGCAAGCGGCACAGGTCGCTGTCTGATGACAATGGGAGCAGCTTCCGTGGACTCTGAGAACAGGTCCAGGGACATCCCCATCTGCCGGCCGCCGCGCAGCTCGCAGTAGACTTCTGCAAGCAGCTGAGCATCGAGCAGCGCGCCGTGCTTGTCGCGCTTGCTCAGGTTGATGCCGAACGTCTTACACAGTGAGTCGAGCGTGTGCCTGACCCCGGGGCGCTTCTCGCGGGCGAGCGCCAGGCTGTCGACGATCTCGTTTTGAAGCGGCGGCAGATCGAGGCGGTCCAGCTCGGCATTGAGCATTCCGACGTCGAATCCGGCATTGTGGGCGACCAGCGTCGCACCCTCGATGAAGGTGAGGAACTGGTTGACCTGTCGGCGGAACGTCGGGAATTTCTTTAGGAACTCGTTGCTGAGCCCGTGGACCTTGAACGCTTCCTTGTGAACAGGATGCGTCGGATTGATGTATTTGTGGAACGTCTTTCCGGTCGGCATGAGATCGATCACCTCGACACAGCCGATCTCGACGATTCGATCAGTCTTGCGATCGAGTCCCGTGGTCTCCGTATCGAGGATGATCTCGCGCTTCAAGGCGGTCTCCGTTGGCTACGCGACGTTGCGGGTGCCGATCGAGCTGAACACCAGGCCGGTGCGCTCCTCGAACTTGCGGAGCCGGCTGGTGACATCATCGGCAGTGAACTTGGTGTAGAGGCCGTCCAGGGGCGGAGCGTTGCTCTCGCAATAGGTCCACGTCGGCTTGTCGAGCGGCACGATGTCCTCGAACTGCACCAGCATCAGCAGCGTCTCGTTCTGGACGATGCGGATTGTGTGCAGATCCTCGGCATGCATGAAGTAGGAGTCGCCAACTCCGAACCGACCACGCTTGGCCTCGAACAGCTCTTCCTCGCCGGCAAAGGTGAAGCCGTCGCCGCCGTTGAGCGGGGTGCGATACTCGAACCAGTTGAAGACCGTGCCCTGATGCTCTGGGCGCATCGCCGATCGCGTGAACCAGATGTTCTCGCTGAGGCCGGCCGCGACATAGGTCTCGAAATCGTAGCGGTGATTGTGCGGAGCCACGACCTCCGGCAGCTTGGAGATATCGCCGTCGAAGAAGTACAGCTTCACCGTCTCCTCCGGTGAACGCTGGAGACAGAGATAGTCGAAGCCCTTGACGTGATAGTCCTTGAACGAATGCTCGACGATCTGATCGACGTCGATTCTCTTCGGCAGCGGCAGATCATGCAGCATGGTTCAGCTCCTGGAATGAGAGGCCGTGACCCGGCACAATGCCGAGATCGTTTTTGAGTCCGGTCAGAATGAAGCCGACCGTGCGTTGTTTGATTTCGTAGGAGGCCTGCCGGTTGCGAGACTTCCGCGTCGGGCAATAAAGTCGATGCACAATCTCGGCCTCCCCGCCGCGTGCCAGCGCGACAGCTGCCTTAACAAGTCGATCTGCCAGTCTTGCGGCGTTGCACCACCGCATCCACGACAGAACGCCAAGAGATCGTTCAACATCGTCTCTCTGGGGGGAGACCTTGGTCTGTCCGTCATAGGGCTTCATCGCACTGAGGAGGCGGATACGCTCGATCACGAGCAGCTCGGCACGCGACATGCCGACCATGTTCCAACCGCCTGAGCGGTTGCCGGAAGTCAGCCAACGGCGTTCCTGGTCGGGCGTCTTGTCGATCACTTCGATCGCCTCGACCAGGAGCTGCCAGATGACGTCACTGTGCTTGGCTTGATCGCCCTTCAGCTCGAAAGCCAGCTGGGCACCGTGCGCCAGCCAGCTCAGAGCATTCGTGCGATCCTCATGCGAGGACGAGGTCATGCGGTGTGATCTTCTTGCCCGTGATGTCGCTGCCGAAAGCGGGCTGCCGGCGGCGGGTTGCTCGGTATTCGAAGATGTTCGTACCGATCCGCTTCTGCGTGAGCAGGAGGTGACCATGCTTGGCGTCCTCCAAGATGCGGTCGGCGAGAACGTTGAGGGTTGCGAGACGGAGCCGCTCGTTTCCGCGCAGCACGTCGGTCTCGGGGATCACGACCTGGCGGTCGTACTGGAGGTCACCGCTCCAGTAGACCAGGACGTCGCCGGCAGGCGCGTCCTTGAGCCAGTCGTAGTAGTCCGAGAGGGCGCCGGGAGAGACGTCCAGGACTGTGCGAGCCATGGCTCAGTCCTCGCCTTCGCTGCGGTCCTCGTGGACCATCGTGGCATAGAGGCCCGCGAGCGATGTCACGTCCTCGACGATGGATCCGAGCTGGTCGAGCTGCTGCGCTTTGGTGAGCGGCTCATCGCTCAATTCGAAGTCTGGCTCGAACTCGATCTCGAAATCGTCTTCGTCATCGTTCTCGTCGAGATCATCCTCGGCGAGGATCGTCATGAGGTCGCTGAGGACCTCTTCGAGAGGCGGGAAGCCGGGCGTGTCGAGATCGGCTGGCGTAGCGCCTTCGATGCAGATGCCAGGCGGGCAGGAGCACTCACCGTGCTCGTCAGCTTCCTGAGCGTGATGCGCGTCGAACAGCGAAGCCATGCCGTCCGGCGTAACCTGGAAGATTCTCATTTGCTTTTGTTGCTCCGTTGGCATTCATGCAAATCGAAAGACAGAGGGGCGCCCCCTGCACGCCAACCAAGTAGGAGGCGCCCCCGCATTTTCCCCGCTCAACGGGGAAGCTCAGCTAGGCGACCTTGCGATCAGACCAGCATTTCGTGCTCAACTCCGAGCGCTTCTGCTTGAAGCCAGGAAAATTTAGGTTCTCCTTCTGTGTGCCCCATTCGAGGTTGGTCGGCCGGTTGTTCCGGCTGTCCTCGTCGAGGTGCATCACAACCGCATCAGCGAACGGCTTCTCACCGTTGAACGCTTCGCAGATGAGCACGGCCACGCGGTACGTCCTCCCCTTGAACATCAGGACGAAGCGATTTTGCTCGCTGTCCCACTGACCAAAGTGCGGCTCACCGCCGTAGAACCTGGATCCGCCATGAGGCATTGCGGCCACATAAGGGATCCTCATCACCCTCCCGAGGGAGGATGCGAGGTACTCTGGCAGCCGATGTATCGGCCTCCAGATTTCGTTGTTGTCATTCACGACCGGACTCTAAAATGGAATCTCGTCGTCTAGTTCATCGCGGCGCGACGAGGAGCGGCTCGACGAGCGCGAGGAGCCCCTGTCGTCATCCCGACCACGATCGTCTCGGGACGAGCTGCGGCTCGCCGAACGACCGCCACCGCGATCGTCGCCACCGCGGTCATCGTCGCGGGAGCGGCTGCGGCTTCGGCCGCCTTCGTCACCGCCGCGCGAGCGGCCACCGCCATCATCATCGCGGCTGCGCGAGCGACCACCGCGGTCATCATCGTCACGGCCGCCGCCGTTGCCCTTCGTGGACAGCATGGTCAGCTTGTCGACCACGATCTCGGTCGAGTAGCGATCTTTGCCATCCTGATCTTCCCACTTGCGGGTCTGGATCTTGCCGACGACGTGAACCTTGTCGCCCTTGGACAGGTACTGCTCGATGACCTTGATCAGGCCTTCCTGCCAGACCTGGCAGTTGTGCCACTCGGTCTTCTCCTGGCGCTCGCCGTCCCGATCCTTCCAGGTCTCGGAAGTGGCAATCGAGAAGTTGCACACCGACTTGCCGTTGCTGAGGTTCTTCACCTCAGGATCCTTGCCGAGATTGCCGGCGAGGATCACCATGTTCACTGAACCTGACATCTATGGTCTCTCCTTTTCCAGTTTGCACTACCATAGCATTTGCATTCATGCAAACACTTTTTCAAAAATCGAACTTGCGAAACAGGCTCGCTCGATCGTCGAAGGTCAGATCCACGGTGCCGGTCATACCGGCGATCCGCTTCAGCCTCACCTTTGGGATGATGATCTGACGTTCGTTTGGCGCCTCTTCCGCGCGCTCGGGATCAGCGTTGACGACGATGCCCAGGTCCGCCTTGTTGGCCCAGTGCGCCGAGTCTGAGATGTTGTAGAGGCCTGGCGTGACCTTCGGGTCCAGCTTCGTCGGGTGAGCCACGACGATGACGCAGACGCCGAATTGCTTTGCGAAGCGCTTCATCTGCTTGATAGCCTTTCCAACGTATTCAGTCAGCGACACGCTGGGCGGCCTGGTGTGCTCCAGCTCGTTCCAGGGATCGATGATCAGCAACTTCACGCCGTCTCGGAAGACCGCGGCAGCAGCCGTGTCGAGGACGAACTTCAGGTCGATATCGCCTTCCATCGAGTCGTCGTAGTCGATGAACTGGAAGTAGCGCTGAACGAATGCCGTCGCACGCAGCTTCTCCTCCATCGACCAGTCCTCGCGAGGCTTGTCGAGGCAGGCGGTCATCAGCTCGTGCGCCAGGAACGGCTTGACGTCCTTCTCGCCTGAGAAGATCGCGACCGGCCATTTGTGCCGCTTGGCGAGCAGCACGGCGCACTGGTTGATGAAGGTCGATTTGCCGACGTTCGGGATGCCGGTGGCAACGACGAACTGGCCGGGGTAGAACTTCATGTGCTTGTCGAGGATGTCCGAAATCCCGACCTCAGCCATCGGCGGGATCTCAACCTCGGGATAGTCGCTCAGCCGGAACAGGCCCTTGACCGGCCACGGTTTGGCGTTATCGATCAGCTCCCGCACCTTCTCGGCGCCGAGGTACAGCTTGACCTCGTTCATGTCCTTGCAAGCGCGCTTCTTGCCTCTGCGCTTCTTGTCCGGAACGACCTCGTCCTTTGGGTACTCGACCCAGAGACACTTGGCCGCGCCGAGGCGCCGCACCAGTTCCTTCGCGAGCCGGCCGCCAGGTTCGTCACCATCGACAGCGATGATGTGGTGCTTGACCCGCTGCAGCGAGTCCATCAGCCGGCCCATGAACGAGAACTTGTCATCGTCCTCGGGGTCGATGTCCCGATCATCGTCAGGAACGTGGATCAGCTTGCCGTTCTTGTCGCGAGCCGGCGGCGCTCCATCCGGCACGGATACGCAGGTATCGTAGCCGGACAGGAGCACGGCGTGGCAGTCAGGCTCGCCCTCCGTCCAGATGAGCGATTCCGCTCCGGCTTCGAGCCGGTTCATGATCGCTTCGTCCCAGAAGATCTTCGCGTTGTAGAGGGTCTTGGCAGCGTTCCGCTTCTGCATGAAGCGGCGTTCGCCGTCCTGCGCCCAGCGGTACTTGCAGTTGACCTCCGTGTCGCTCTCTTCGAAATAGGGCCAGCACAGAACCTTACCGTCCGGGTCCGGAACGACAATGACCTGGTCCTGCCCATCGCGCGAGAGACTCCCGCTGTAGAGCCCCATAGCCACCGCCAGTTCGGGGCACAGGCCTCTGTCCTCCAGTCCTCTCGCGTGCTTCTCGCTTAGCATTCTCTCCGTCACTCCATGTGCAATGGTGGCAATTCCAGACGACGCCTCGATCGTCGATCTTGACGCTGAGGCATCGGATCTTCTTGTGAGCCCCCTTCCTCGTGTGCGAGCACATCGGACAGAGCGTGTACTGGTTGCCGAACTTCAGGGACCTGAGCTTGATACCGTGCTCAGCCAGCACCTTTCCGACATCGACGCCAGCCATCAGATCGCCACCGTGCGTCGTGCCAGGACCCGGCGATGGCGATCATCGGATGACTCCGGCGGCATACCGTCTTCGTCCGACCACCGGCCCTGGTTGAGCCAGGTTGTCGGATGCATGACGAACCGGCGACGATCCGGATCACGGAGGTCTCGACGCACGTCCGGACTGTTTGCGTACCGGCGCATGCCTTCGATGATGTCCTTGAACTCGACCTTGTCGGCCTTCTCGATCCGAGCGAGCTTGGCCAGTGCAGCTTCCTTGCCGACTTTCTTGGCAACAACCGCCCAGAACTGCTCCTCGTAATCCGAAGGCCACTCCGCCGTCCGTCGCTGCTTGCGACGTGGTTCTGGTTTCGGTTCTGAGTCTGGTTCTAGTACACGGTTATTGTTGTCGGCCTCGCCGACACCCCTTGTCGGCGTATTTGACAGGGCTCGTCGGGGAGGCGGACACCCCCTGTCATCGTCGCTGACACCCGGTGTCGGGGAATTTGACACCCCCGGTGTCGGCGTATTTGACAGGGGGTCATCATCATTGATGCTCTCCTCCAGCGCCGCCGGCACGTTCAGCCGGTAGACCTTCGAGCGGAATCCGCCGTTGTCGTAGTAGCGCTGGGTGGAGGTGATGAGGTTGAGATCTTCCAGCTTGGTCAGTGCCGTGCAGACCGTCTGCCGGGTCAAGCAGGACTTGACGGCGATCGTGCTCTGCTTCGGATAGGTCTCGAACTTCTCGTTGGCGTAGTTCGCCAGCGTGATGAGGACCAGCTTGAGGGTGGGTGTGAGATCCGCGTCGACAAGGTCGAACGCCCAGGTGAGTGCTCTGAGGCTCATGCGATGTTTCTTGTTGGCTGTCGCCAGCTTGACGGCCGGCGAGGGGTGATGTATTTGCCCGAATGCAAATGCAAAGGCAAGCCACGAGATGTGGTGATGCGGCAACACCGACACCCACTAGGGACCGATGAACCCCATCCTCGTAGCCGGCCTCGATCCGGCGTTCGCCAATTTCGGGATCGCCCGAATGTGGCTCGACCTCAGCACGCTGGAACTGAAGCTCGATAGATTCCGAACGATCTCGACCGAGAAGCTGGCCGGCAAAAAGAAGCTGATCCGGCAGAACTCGGATGACCTGCGACGTGCCCGAGAGCTGCATGCCGGGCTCCACGAGGAGCTTGCCGGCTGCACGGTGGCCTTTGCGGAGATCCCGTCAGGCGCCAAGGCTGCAAGAGCCTCCTACGGCTTTGGAGCTGCCGCTGGCGTTCTCGCGTCGATCCAGATCCCGCTCTTCCAGGTCATGCCGCTGGAGACGAAGAAGGGGAGCGTGGGCAATCCAAAGGCCGAGAAGCCGGAGATCATCTCCTGGGCTGCGCGGCGCTATCCAGAGGCTCCCTGGAAGCTCTACGACCGCGACACGATTGGGAAAGGCGGTAAGATTCTGAACCGGAAAGGCGAGTTGCATCTGGACAATGAGCATGTTGCAGATGCGATCGCCATCGTACATGCAGGCCTGCATTTGCAGGAGTTCAGGCAATTGTTAGCAATGCTCAAAATTGCTGCGCCCGCCTCGCAAGCAGCAGGTTATTGATTTTATTATAGATTTGCGGAAAAATGAGAACGGATGGCGAACGAAAATTTCGTTGCATTCGCCTGAAACCTAGACTAGGGGAGAGGTGTTAGCATCCAAACAAATGGATGGGGCCGGCATGCAAACGGAATTCTTGACCAGAAGATCACTGCTCGAAAACGATTCTGGGAGGAAATCCCGTTCAACCCTAGTTTCATTTTCTAAAGACTGATAGAAAAAGGCGCATTGCAATGACCTTGGCTCTCGAAAAAGTGGCAGCGAAAACAAAAGCACAAACTCCGAAGCAGGTCGTGATCGAGTGGATCGACTACATCCTCGATCGAAAGCGGTGGAATGCTACGGAGCTTGCAAGGAAGGCGGAACTCGCTCCGTCGACTTTGCTGCGCCTCCTCAACAACCCTGAGCATCCTTTCCTTCCTACTCAGAAGACTCTTGCGAAGATCGCGGACGCTTCGGGCATCCCGATCACGAAGAAGGTCATGGAGGCTCTCGGAGCTGAGACGGAGGAGAACGGCACAGAAGTCCCGGAAGGGATGTCGAAGCGCGCTGGACTGCGTCCTATCGCCGCCAGGACGGCGACCGTCGAGTTCAAGCATGTGTCCGCTCTGCCGGCTTCGTTGCAGGCTGCAGCTTCGAGCCGAAGGGATGGCTACGTTCCGGCTCCGCCTCAGCTTGACGGAGACGAGACGGGCTTCGCGTTCCATGTGCCGGATGATTCGTTTGGTCTGTGGCTGAAGGCAGGGTCGCTCTGCTACGGCACGAAGCGCCGTGATCCCGTTGCCGGTGACATGATCCTGGTGACCGGCAAGGACGGGAAGTCGAAGGTTCGACTGCTGACCAGCATCGACGAGCGAGGCCTCGTCATGACGAAGACGATGCCGGCCGGCGATGAAGAGCGGATGGCATTTGACGACGTCGCTGAGATCGCCATCGTCGCCGTGATCGTGCGCTTGTAAGTCAGCACTGACTTACGTCGATAGCTCCAAAGAGCGTCTCGACCCTAGCGACCATTGACCTGATGTAGCCTGAAGGGGCCGTCATCAGGTCGATGTCGAAGTCCTTCCGAAGCTGACGAAGCTTTGCGAGCCACTCCCTAGCATCATCCAGCTGGGCTCGATCGACTCGATCCTGCCATTCCGTCTTCGCAATCTCGAGACGGACCTTCTCGATTTCGAAGTCGAGATACTCTGCGAACTCCCTCAGAAAGACTTCGAGTTTCTTGATCTCGGGCTCGATCCTGACGAGGCAGTCGCATGCCCGTCCGATGATGACGGGCAGCCGGCTCTTGAAGCGCGGGTTGATCTCCCTACGAACCGGATTAGGTGGATCCTCTATGATGGAAGATTTCATTCCCGTTTTCCCTTATTCTCGGTGGCGTCGTAGTCCTCCTGGGATGGACGAAATGGCGGCAGACCACGGTCGAGCGCCGCCAGCGCCAATGCTACAATCTTTGAGACGCCGCGCCGCTCCTGCTTGCTGACCGCCTGCGGCGTGATGCCCAGCCACTGGGCAACTTCGGCCTGGTTCAGCCCGCGGGAAATCCGCCACAGCTTGGTCTCCTCACCGGTCAGAAACTTCTCGTTGTCGGGTGCCTGCGATGGCATTTCCCACCTCGTTGCTGTGGTCCCGATTGTGTCACGGCGGCGGCCAACAGGCCTATACACCACGAACAAAGGAATGTTCCTACCGCCATGTAAACACCGGTCCTGTGATTTTTAGAGCACACGCGGTTGTATTTATGCAAATCAGCACCCACGATCATGCAGCCTTCCTCACCGAATCAGCATCCCGGATGCGGGCGAGGTTGCCTTCCTTCCACGCCGACGCGACGAGACGTACCGCCGCCGTCCTGAGCACAGGCTCGGTCGCCATCAGTACCCATTTTCCGTCCTTCCGTTGCGCGACATAGAACAACGGCGGTGATCGGAAATTACGCTTCGTCATAGTGCCTCCAAGAAATTGGTGATGGGACCGTCGCGCTCATCGAAGACGTTGATGATGTGACGTTCGTTGGTGTCGTCGACCGGGATGGCGACGTGGAATGCAGTGCCTTGCGCCCGCAGAACCTCGATGATCTCGATCGTTCCTGTAGCGCCGGCCGCCACGACGTGCTCAATGTCCTCGTGATCCGAACCCATCGTCTCTTCAAGGATCCGAACCTTCTGGCCAACCTTGAAGCCGAACGCCTCCGTAAGCTCCTGATTCTCCTTCACAGTGCCTCCAGGAAGTTAGTGATTGGTCCATCGAGCTGGTCGAACGAATTGACGATGCCGCGCTCGTTGGTCTCGTCGACGGGGATCCAGACGTGGAATACGATCCCCTGGCTTCCGGTGTAGACCTCGATGTGGTCGATGATGCCGATCGAGCCAGCCGGCATCGTGTGCTCGATGTCCTCGTGGTCCGCGCCCTTGGTCTCGATCTTGAGACGCACGCGCTGCTCGGCCTTGAAGCCAAACGCCTCCTTAAGCAGCTTGGCCATACTGGTCCTCCAGCTCATCGGAGAGCTTCTCGGCGCCGGCCAGGACCGTTGCGAGGCTGATCGTGTAATCGCTGATCAGGTGGTAGCTGTTGCCGTAGACCAGCCACACCCAGGCGGTCTTGCCGTCCTTGGTCAGGTACAGCCTGTCCTCGTCGGTCGAGAACATTGCCTTGAGGATCGCCTCGCGGTCGCTGCTCTGCTTCAGGGGGAAATCACCGCCGTCCCACACGTCGATCGTGTAGCCGGCTGCAAGAGCGTCATCGACCATCTTCTCGGCGATCTGGCGCTCGATCTTTTCGTTGTCCAATGTCGTCTCCTATGCGAAGTCCAATTCGTCGTAGCCATCCTCCGCCTCATCGTGGCGGCGGTGATCGGTGGCGCGCAGGGTGGAGCGGCTGCTGCCGCGCGAGGTTCTGATGAGGCTCGCGATGTCCTCCTCGCCATCGAGCGATTCGAGCAGGCCAACGGAGCCGCGGCCGAAATATTCAGCGTTCTTGGCCATTACGCAGCCTGCAGCACTGGTTGAAAGTTGTTCCGGCCAGGCCCGTGGATCTGGATAGTGATGTCGGCCTTCGCCGCGGTCTTGTGGCCACCGCAGAGCAGGCATTGGGCGCACTGCGTGGCCTTGCCCATCTCCTTGGACGCGGGGCAGTGGCCCTCACCAGTGAGCTTCGGAGCGCCCTCAGGGCGCACGCGGTAGGTTCGGAAGCCGAGCGCCTTGGCAAGCACCCGGTCGATCTCCGTGTCACAGGATGCCATGCAGAAGGCCGCCAGCTCGGGCTTCTCGCGCCACATGTGGGTGAAGCCGGTGACGTCGTTGACCTTGGCGAGGATCGTCTCCCAAACAGCCATCGGGATCGCGCCAGGATCTCCATAGGCGCCGGCACGAACGCGCTTGCCGGCCAGAAGCTTCCTGGCCTTGGCCAGGGTCACCTCGGGATAGACGCCGCGCTGGTAGGCATCGAAGACCACGTGCGGACCGCGCCACAGCATCACGTAGCAGGAGCGGCCCTCGTTTCGGCGAAGCCTGGTCTTGGGATCGGTGACCACCCTGCCCATGTGAATGCAGCTGCCGCAGATCGCCTTGTCGGCGCCGATCTGGCTCGCCTTCAGCGGGTTCATGTCCTGGCGCAGGATGTAGAGCTGCACCATTGCACCGGTTTTGGAGTTGCTGCCGCCGTCCTCAAGACCGGTGGCGAGCAGCATAATGGGGCTGCCGTCCACCTCGGACGGCCCCTTCCATACGATACATCCGTTCATGGGATTTCCTTTGTTTGCATTCAAGCAAGTCTGAGGACGTGCATATGGGGAAAAGCGAGCGCCAGGTCCTGCTCCGCGCGATGGAGCTTGTGGCTCAGGATGCTGATCTGCTTGCGCTTCCTTGCGATGAAGGATTCGAGGGCCTCTTCCTCGGTCGGACAGGCCCATCGCTTGGTTGCGGTCAGCAGGACGAAGCGTCCGCTGATCCAGGCCCCTTTCGGGGTTCGACTGATGATGCGATGCCAGCGCATTTCCAGCTGCGGATCCGTGACGCCGTAGCGATCGGCGTCAGGATCGATGCACACGGAATATCGCTGGGCTTCGCACCGCCAGAGGACCGAACTCCCATTAGGAGGCCGGCCGTAGGGGTAGACGAGCTTCGGCAGCATCAAGCCACCTTCTGCGTCAGCGGCAGCTGACCCTGGGCGGGCTGCTGGTTGTCGTTGACCGGTTTGACCTTGGGCAGCGGCGGCATCAGGTCGATCAGCTCGTCCATGGCACGTGTTGCGGCCACGTACTGCAGGTTGATCTCCTGCTCCTTCTCCCACGGCATGCTGGCGTATTTGGAAGGGCAGGTGCCGAACCGGTCGAGCCAGTAGACCCGCTTCCATTCCCGGCCCTTGGACCGGTGAATGGTCGCGAGCGTCAGAATGCCCTCGACGTTGTCGGCGAAGATGTTGTCGATATAGGCCACGACCGCGGAGATGCTGTCGTGCTTGTCCTCACGGCACGCATCCATGATGACCTTGAGGGTTTCGAACTTGTCCTCGGCCTCTTGGACTTTCGACATCTTCTTCTTCGGCAGCCAGCGCTCTTTCTCCTTCTCCAGCCAGTCCTCCAGCTTGTCCTCCAGCTCAGGGATGGTGTTGATGGACTTCCAGCGGGTGGCCAGCTTCTTGAGCTGCTCGCCGATGTCCCGGCCCTCGATCCGGCACGGCACCTTCTCCCGGATCAGGGCGAAGGCGGCGTTCACGAGCGGCCTGGTGTTGCGGCACAGGATCGCCGAATCGCCGTTCAGCCGGTCACGCTGCTGGATCATCTGCTCGAAGCTTTCGAGGCTGATCCTGCCCTCCGGCGCGCTCGGGTGAGCCTGGATGTGGTTGACCCAGGTCTGGGCGAACTTGACCACCGTCTTCGGACACCGGTAGGTGACCGTGAGCGGCATCTCCTTCGCGCCAAACTCCTGCTTGATGATGTCCAGGCTGTCGTTGTCGGCACCGGTGAAGCCGAAGATGGCCTGGTGGGGATCTCCGACCGCGAACAGCCGGCCGGTGTTCGGCTTCATCAACGCCCGAGCCAGCAGCCGGCGCACCGTGTTGGTGTCCTGCGCCTCGTCGATGATGACGGTGTCGTACTGCCACATCTTCACCCGATAGAGCAGGGCGAGATAGATCATGTCGTTGAAGTCGATGACCTGCGGATTGCTGTTCGACTCGTTCAACACCTCAATCGCCAGATCGATCAGGTCGTCCGCCTTCTTCTCCAGAGCCTCTTCATCGAACAGGTCGAAGTGCTCGGCGAGATCCTCCCAGACCGAGGTATCCTCGATATCGCCGCAGCCAGGGATGCCAATGCCTGACTGCTTGGCAAGGCCCACGAGCTGGACCACGACGCCCACATGAGGAGCGAGCGAGGCATCGATGCGGTTGGTGTCGATCCAGCCAGCCGTGATCCGGCCGACCTTCTCCTCGTCGATCCTCACGCCGGAGAAGCGCCGGTCCTTCCGGAGGTTCCGGAGCGCGATCGCATGGCAGGTCGAGGCCTCTGCCTTCTTCCAGTCGATGCCCAGCTTCTGGAGCTTGTCCTTCAGCTCTGCGGCGATCTTCCTGCCGAACGCCAGGATGACGCTGCTGCCGCGCATGCGGCTAACCGTGTGGACGATCGTGGTAGACTTGCCGGCTCCGGCTACAGCGATCAGGACGATCGAGCTGGTCCCGTTCCAGGCCTCATCCTGAAAGGCAGCCTGCTGCGGCGACGGAACGTAGATGGCGGGCGCTGCCGCGGTGCTGGACATTTGTTCCTCGTCTGGTTGGGTGCGGACACGTTAGCATCGATTAGCATTCATGCAAATAAAAGCAAATCAAGCGGCGGTTTTCTGCTCAAGGCGATCCTTCTGGCGAAGCACCTTCAGCGCGGCGACGATGCGCTTTGCGTTCTCCTCGCTGCGCGGCTTGGCGATCACCTTGCGATCCTCGAAGACGATCCAGCAGTTGTCGTAGATGTCAGGGATCGCAAACACCTCGCCGTGCTCGGTAAAGAAGGCGGTCTTGCCCTCCGGCGTCACGTGCTGGGTCTGCACCATCCCATAGCAGTGCGGATCGAGGAATCCCTTCTCGATCAGGCTTCGCGTCGCAGGGAAGTGACCCTTGCGCAGGTAGATGGTCTCGCTGACACTCTGCGAGATCGCCCGCGCCATGATCTGGTTTTGCAGGTCTGTGAAAGTTTTTGCCATCAGAAAGTCCTCCCGGCAAACGGCTTCCGGTTCACGCCGTCTGCTGCGGATCCGTAGGTTGTGAAAGGAAGGTGGATGCCGAGCGCGGCCAGCTTCATGCAGAAGTCGAAGTCGCAATGCTCGGGGTAAAGACGCTTGTTCGGCACAAGAGCCGATGCGACGAAATGAGCTTCGCTATCGAAGCTTTGCGGGCTCGGATTGCTGCCGAGGTAGATGGCCCGATGGATCTGTCCGTCCTTTTGGTAGATGTGCCAGGTGTAGCGTTCGCAGTCGTAGCCGTAGAGCAAGGTCCGGTCGGGACCATCGTCAGGGCTTACCGTGATCGGGGTCTTATCGACCTGCCGGACAGCCATCATCTCGTCTTCCGTCATGGCGTCGCCTCTGATTCCCTTTTTGCCGTGAGTTTTGCTGCGGCCCGATCTCGTTTCCGGTTCTTGACCGCGATGATGACATGGACCTTCCCGCCCATCCTGCGGATGAAGGTGCGGCACCTGGCGAAGGTGCGCTTGGCTCCGTAGGGCCTCATCGGAGATACGCTGGACCGGACGGTCCCATTTTCTCGAGCCCGTTATGCTCGTCGAATATGTTGCCGCGGGCGTGCTTGGCCGGCTTGGACCAGCTTTCGGCCTTGAGGACGTCGCCGGTCGCCTTGTCGACGAAGCAGTGGACGCCGGTCCCCTGGATGATCTTCCAGCGCTTGTTCAGCTCCACGATGTGCCAGGTGTACTTGGGGATCGACGAGTAATTCGCTGCGCGGTGCTCCTCGGAGATCCGCTGGCAGCCCTGGTAGAAGATGTCGAGGGCCTCACGGAAGGTCGCGCGAGTAAGGTGCCCTTTTCCATCGCATCGCCAGTCCGTCACCTCACCGTCCCTGACCATACAGCCGGTGTAGAAGCCAGGTGAGTCCACCGCGGCGCAAAGGGTGCATTTTGCCGTTTCTGGCATCGGATCCTCTGTTCTGTTTGCATTCAAGCAAATGGCCGGGCAGCAAGAGGCCACCCGGCCGGCGCATCACAGCTCTGCAGCGAGCTTGCGGAGGTCGTCGAGTGACTTTCCGCCCAGCTCCTCGGTCTCCTTGGCCGCGATCAGAGCCAGGATCTGCTGCTTCTTCTCGCGGTTCGCCGCGGTCTCGGCAGCCTTCTCGGCCTCTGCCTTCTTCGTCTCGACGACGTGCTTGACGATGTCGAAGGCGAGCTGCAGCTCGTTGTCAGCCTTCGACGAGCTGCTGAGCCAGGGCAGGTCATCGTCGGTGCTGCTGTCCTTGAGCCGGCGGTTCAGCTCGCGGGCGATGCTGGTCAAGTCCGCGCTGTTCTTGGCCCTGCTGCTGATCTGCAGGTCCCAGAGCTGCTCGACCGTCAGGCCGCCACCGCCGAGCGGGGAGGGGAAGCGGAGCTTCAGGCGAGAGGCCTTCTCGAACAAATCTGACATTCAGTTCTCCTTCAGAATATGACCTTGACGGTCCGGGTGAAATTGCCCTTCACTTTGGCCAGGATCTCGTTGCGCTGTGTGCTGGAGAAACCGAGGCCGCTGATTTGGTCGGCCGACTCGGCCGTCCTCATCTTCGAGCCGACGATCTCGATGACCTTCCGATGCTTGGAGAGATCTTCGCGGAGGAACTCGTTGAAGAACCCGCGTGCCTGTCCGTCGTTCAGGCAGCCTTCGAGCATGAAGAAGTAGTGCTTGTTGCCGACGCCGTGACCGTCCCAGTAGTTCGGTGACAGCATCATCAGGTTGACCGGGTGGAAGGCCTGGGTCGCTATGTTCCAGACCGTCTTGGTCGACTGCGTGGACGGCATGGAGGAGATAATCTCGATGCCCTTGGCTCGGGAGTATTTGAGCTTCGCGACAGAGATCTTCTCCTTGTGGCGGACCGCCTTGGGATAGGCGAACCGCGTGATCTGGCCGAGCCAGTCGATCTCGACCTCGAATCCGACATCGACCGACTCTCGCTTGCAGAAGTTCTCCACGATCAGCTCGTAGATGCCCTCCCGCATCGTCGATTGCGAGCTGTAGAAGATGTTCTCGACCGGATGTCGGCTCTGGCCGGCGCCGGCATTCATGTCGACGTCCAGCATGCCGCCACAGCGAGACCGCTGACCCTTGTTGCCGAAATAGATCTCGTTCCCGTCCGGCTCGCGCATGTGGAAGTCGAGATCGTCGTAGTTCGACCATGCGAGACGGCAGCACAGGTCGCCGCTGACGTTGCCGCCGGCCTGCTTGACGCGCTCGCGGACGCCGTCCGCCATGTCACCGTTGTAGGACCAGGAGAAGTTGTTGTCCCACTTGAACAGCCGGGAGGCACCTGGATCGACCGGCGCGATCAGGCTGACCAGGTTCGAGATGTGCTTGTTCTCGAACATCACCTCGATCGACTCGGCGCTCGGAACGACCTGCGAGAGGAACTTCTCGATCGGCAGCTCTTCGACCTTGTCGATCTTCCGGGTGCTCGACTTGACCGGGATCGAGTCGAACACGTCGCCGTCGATCACCTTCCTGGTCGCGTTGTCTGCGAACAGGATGTTGGCCGCCGAGATGTCCGTCGTGCGGGCGTAGCGCCGCTCCAGGGCGCCCGTCAGTCCCAGCTCGGTGATCGTGGCCTTGGCCTTCTCGATCATGCCCTTGGTCACCAAGGCAGTCGGCCGCTTGTAATTGGCCGGGGCCACCATGGCCTCGAACTTGCGGACCGCGCCGTTCATGTCCATGCCCTCGGACAGGTCGATGAGCAGGGTGCCGATCGAGGTGTTGCGGATGCCCGTCACAGAGCCCGGATTGGCCTTCACAGCGAGCCAGACGAACGGGTCGCGCTGATCTTCCGGCAGCCGATCGAACGCAACCTTGGCCTTCCGGAAGGCCTCCACGGCGAACTTGTGCTCGTGGCCGCGGTAGAGCGAGTTCTGGCCGATCAGCTCCAGGACGGTGTCGATCGAGTCCATGGAGAGGGTGGTCAGAGCACGATGGAACACGTCGTGCGCCGAGCGGATCTCGGAACGCTTGGTAACCAGCATGTCGCCACGCATGACGCGGCCCGCCGGCAGGTGCAGGTGAAAGTGCTCCCAGGCCCGAACCTTGCCGAGAACGTCCTCGAAGTTCTTGTCGGTTCCGACCGACGCCTCGTAGTGGAAAAACTCGTCCGCGATCGCCCGGGACTTCACGAGCCGCGACATCGCATCGGCGACTGTCTGATAGACCGGATCGGCCACCTTGCCATCCCAGATCGAGACCAACTTTCCGTCGACGATCGAGACCACGTTGCCGACTGCACGGATGAATTGACGACAGCAGCTGCAGTCATGCTCCCTGCGCTCGCGGAATACCGGATTGGTGCCCGCGGGGAAGCTTTCGAGATAGGCGTCCCACAGCTGGTCCTTGTCGACCGCCGTGCAGAACAGATGGCCGTCGCGCATCTTCTTGAACTGTGCCGAGACGGCGTGCTTGAACAGAGAGAAGTCCATGTGGTTTCTCACTCCTTGATGATCTCGATGATGGAGATATTGGCGACGAAGCCGAAGAAATCCTCGTCGCTCTCGACGTAGACGCGCTTGTCGGCATCCGCATTGTCGACATCGCCGACCGTGTAGATGCCGTCAGGCGCATCGGGATCGCCCTGGACGCGAACCCGGTCTCCCGGGCTCACGAGCAGGACTTTCATCGCATCCGGAGCCGCCTGAGCCTTTTGTTCCCACGCCTCCGAAAGCTTCTCGCCGTTCAGGAACAGACCGTCCTCATTGAGGACGGCCGCTCCATCGGTGGCCGCTTCGACCGCCACCCGCACGTCAGCGAGACAAACGAGCTTGTCCGCGTCGGCAGCACCCGCCTGCAGCAGCTCCTTGACCTCGTCGAACTTTGGATGGTCCATCGCCAGGACCCATGGACGGCCCTGTGCGATGAATGTGATCGAAGTGTCAGTGATGATGCTCGGGATCATGACGGTTTCCGTTGGTTTCAGGCCGCCTCGTCGAGGTCTTCGTCGAGGTCTGCATCCTCGTCATCTTCGACGATGACCTTCTCGTCCTTGGCCGGCGCCAACTTCCGGAACTCCTGGCTGTCAACCAGGAGGCCGAGATAGTGCGTCAGCTGTCGGTAGGTCTCGCCGTCGAAGCTGTAGTAGCCGGCGCGATTGATGATCGACCGGAGCAGCGGGTACTTTTGGCCCAATGCGGCATATTCCTTCTCGACCACGACCACGGGATCATCTGCCCTCTTGATCTCGACGGAGATGCCGAGCTTCTTGAGGGCACCGTGAGCGATGTCGGATGGCGTGGTCTCCCGGGCGCCGCGGCGCGACAGGCTGGACTGAGCCTGGTGCAGCTTTGACCAAAAGGCCTGCACATCGTCCGGCATCCGCTCGATCTGACGGCTCTTGGCCCAGACCGAGAGGTTGCTATTGAGCGAGGTGCGATTGTCCTTCTCGGTCAGATGCTCCGGATCGACCTTCGCCTTCAGGTCGGAGACGATGTCCAGCTCCGACCAGTTGTCCGGAGTCACCGCGTCCTGGCCCTTGATCAGGAACATCTGACCAACTTCCAGGATGCCGAGCCGCACACAGTCAGCAACCACGCTGTCGAGGTCGTAGAGGCTGATCGAGCGACCGTTGACATAGAACCAGCTGTCGTGGCGCCGCCGCCGGCCGTAACCCGCGGTCGACTCCTCGATGTACTCGCCACCATCGGCCAGATCGACGTCCTGCGTCATCTTGTGCAGGCCGCTTGCGCTGACCACCAGGGTGCGGCGCTTGCGGACCGTCTTGCCGCGACGCTTCTCGACCGGAACCTTGAAGCTGTCGAGATCGACAACATTCTCGGGATTGCCGAGGCGAGCGAGAGTGGCATCGCGGTTGATACGCTTGCAGCGGACCCAGAGCACCTTCTTGCCGACCAGCTCCGCCATCATGAAGCGGCTGAGCGAGTAGCTCGGATTATGCTCGATGACGATCGTGGCGTCCGCAGCCCAGGACGTGCGAACCTCGATGTCATCGAACTTCTCGAACGACCGCCATCCGTCATGCAGCTTGGCTGTTTTGAAGTCGCTCTTCAGAATGTGCTGGTGGAGGCGGCGACCGCTCCACTCGATCAGGTTGCGCAGCTTTTCCAGCCGGGTTATGCCCAGCTCTTCCTGCTCGGTCTCGAACACCTTGCAGGCCTCGAACAGCGTCTTGGCCGCATCCACCTTCCGGCGGACCTGGTTGATGAAGTTCTGCTCGAACGACGCGACCAGGCTCTTCAGCGTCCCCTTGGTGTTCTCGTCGTAAGCCAGCTCCTCACGGGATAGCGTGACCTTCAGCGAGCCGATCGGAGCGTCGAACAGCACAGTGTCGTCGTGATGCAGGAAGCCGGTGGTCTCGATCTGGCGCAGATCGATGGGATACATGACGCAGCCCATGCGGACCTGCGGACCGTAGAACGGAACCGTATGGTCCTTGTACCAGGTCCAACCTTCGCCGGAGGACGACACCTCAGCATCATTCCACTGCGGCGCCGGGGTGATCCTGGGGCGCGGATTGAACGACCATAGGATCTGGCTGGCACGGCTGTTGAAGGCGTGGACGTCTTCACGGCGGACCGGGAACGACACGTCGAGGCCTGACGGCTCGTCGGACGGAACCTCTGCGAGTAGGCGCAGCACCGGAAAGCCGCCGGCAGCCAGCGACATCACGTAGGCCCGCATCATGCCGCCGGTGTAGGAGACGACGTTGTAGGAGCCAGCGCCGTTCTCGCCGATCAGGTAGGCGAAGGGCGAGAAGCGGCCGAGACCCCAGCCACCAACGTCGTTGTTGCTCTCGCGCTTGGTCGACGCATACATCTTGGCGTAGACGTCCTGCATCTGCTCAGGCGTCATGCCAGGACCGAAGTCGCGGACGCGGAACACCGGGTTCAGACCGGTCGGCAGATGGACCTCGTAATTGCCGCGGGAGGCGTCCCAGGCGTTGGTCGAGATCTCGCGGATGGGGTAGCCGATCTTGTCCTTCGCCAGGCCCGACATCTGGGCGTAGAAGGCGACCGCGTTCATGTCGAACGTGACCTTGATCTCCGACTGCACACCGGATGCGACGTCGACGTGATCCTGCATTCCAAGCTTCATGGCGTGGTCTTTCTGTTGTCAGTGGTGATGTTGTGTGGATCAGGAGGCGATCTTCGAGCCCAAGCCGAAGCCGAAATCGTCGTCGTCATCGAACAGGTCAGAGATCGAGAGATTGCCGCCTTGATCGATGTCAGGCTTCTGGTTCTGGCATTCGATGATCGTGTTCACTTCCTTGAAGGTGAGGCCGACCTCATCCTGCAGGAAGCGAGCGATTGGACCCGGGTTGTGATAGACCAGGTCGTAGACCGTGGATGGCCGCTTGCGCCGGTAGCTGGACAGCTTGCTCAGGATCTGGCTGGGCAGCTCTGGCTTCTTCGGATCACGCTCGACCACGAACTTGCTCTGGTCGATCTTGACCATGTGGTCGCGCAGCTTGATCAGGTGATCAACATCCTGCTTCTCGGTCGGATGGTGCTCTTCGAAGTAGCCGACCGACAGGTTGCTGCACTCCGGCACCAGGTTGATGTATTTCTTGGTGTCGGTCAGGAAGCCGGTCGGGTCGAGCTTGTAGCCCTCGGGCAGCTGAGCAGCGATCGAGTTGCCGAACGTATCCGAGCAGCAGCGCGGTCCCTGGTGAGTGATCACCGAGTGCGTGCGGCGACGATCGAACGCCACAGCCACCTGGATGCCTTCCAGGAACTTCGGGTTCTTCTCAGCAATCGCGCTGGAGCCGATGCAGCCGATCTCCTCTGCAGCATGGAAAATGTAGAGACCAGGCACCTTGGCCTTGATCATCTCCGTCATGATCCACACGCCAGAAGCGCAGTCGGCGCCGAGGCAATTCGACTTCGATTTCTCCGGCAGGCGGAGGAACTTGCCGTCGTAATGGACCTTCTGGTAGCCGGTCCGATTGTGGACGCTGTCGGTGTGCGACGACCATAGGACAGTCGGGCTTTCCTCGCCGATGATGAGGAAATGATTGCCGAACTGGTCCTTCTTGACGCCGAGCGGCATCAGGAAGCGTTCGATGAACTCCGCCTCCGTAGGCGATCCCGCCGGGCGGCGATAGGTCAGCATCGCGGTGAGGGTTTCGAGGTCTTTGTTGCTCATTGCTTATGCTTTCGTCGGGGATTAGGCGATGCGTCGACGGATCGTGCGGCCATCGATCGTTTGGGCCGTCACGTACTCAGCTTCGCGGGGTGCTGGGGCCGGAGGATCGAAGCGGCTTTCGAGCATGTCGCGGATGGTGAAGTCCGGACGTGGCATGGTGAGTCGGCTGATCGGGATCTGTTCATACTCATCGACCCAGACATTCAATCCGCCATACGGCCTGCGAGCGTATTCACGTTGAGTGCGCTCCTTCTCCCGCCGTACCCAATGGCGGGAGACCGTCTTGCCGTTGTGCTCGACGAGATCGGACTTTTTGCAAGGCAAATTTGACACCTCGCAAATCGCGCCGTTCTCCTCGAACCACTTCTTGGAGACGTACATGTCGTTGCCGTAGCGACCGCCATCTGGGATGACGACCTTGTATTTCGCCTCGTCAGGCCACAGCTCCTGTGTGCCTTCGCACCTGAAGGCGTAATGTTCGATCGCTCCAGCCGACCATTGCTGCTCGACGCCGTAGACGTGCTTGAAGGACCGCTTGCTGAAGTAGCGAAGCATCTTCGGGCACCAGCGCTGGATCTCTGCGTAGCCGTTCGTCCCACCGCTCTTGACGATGTCTGGATGATCGGCCGCGTCGATAGGCGGCTCCTTGTCCGCTGTGATCCAGTGATCTCCCGCATCGATGCAGACCTTGAGGTCGTCGAAGTAGGGCATCACCGCGTAATTTTCGTCGTTACGCAGGAACACCTTGAGCATCCTGGCGCCGACGAAGGTGGGGCCGTTGCCATCGGCGGAGTGATCGTCGCGCGGCGTCTCGAAGCCATCTGCTTGAAGAGCAGACTCCAGACGCTGCACGTCGCCGTAGCAGCGGCCATAGACCTTCTTCTCCGGCCAGCACACTGCACGAGACTGGATGCTGCCACGGCTATTCACCGTGTAAGCAACCGCCAGGTCGCCGCCCCCGTACACCGAGACCGGACGGACCGGGGTTGAGAACGAGTGGTCGCCGTCCATGCACGAGGAGGGGCCATTCGCGTACACGTGGGCGATATCTGCGGGAGAGAAGGCGAAATGGATCTCGCCGCTGGGGTCGATCGCCGCGATCAGCTTGCGCCGCTGGTCGTCGGGGATCTTGCTGTCGCCGATATCGAAGTACCGGCTGATGTACCGGCCAGGGGTGATCGAGGTGAACTTGTCGAGGATCGCGTCCTCTTCGGTTGCGACGAAGGTGATCATGGTGGGTGCGCCCACCAGCTGGATATGGGCGAAGTGGTCCGCGATCGGCGGAAGGTTCCATTTCGCCGGCAGTGCCTTGAGAATGCCGCGCTCGATGCCATCAGCGAGGCGCTTGCGATGGCGTTCGCGCCAATCTCCAGCCTGGCTCATGCGCCGAGGCTGCACACGGACGCCAAGGTAGTCGCCGACGCGCTTGGCCTCCTTGGCGGCTTCACTCCCCTTCTCGTAGGGACCGTATTCCGGCAGCGGCACATCGGTGCAGACGCCGGGCTGGTTCGGATCCGGCTCAAGCCGGACGAGGTAGAAGGACATGCATTTCTCCGGTGTGCATGCGAATTGCATTCAAGCAAACGAGCTGACACACGTCTGCCGGCGAGGAGTCCTCTCCCGTTCGCTTTTTGCATTCAAGCAAACAAAAGAGCAAGCGAAAAGTTTGGGCGCTTGAGCGCCTCTTGTGGTCTATCCCTTGATCGGTAGCGAATAGTGGTCACGGGCAACGTCTCCTGGGTGCGGGATTTGGAGTTGTCGTTGTCCGATCCGGTCTGTCCCGTGAACGAAAAAGGCGGACCCGCCGAACGAGACCGCCTGTCCTGTTGTGACGCATACTCTGTTCTTTCTACTCTTCTCCGCCCGTCCTAGAAGAGTTCTCACTGTTGCCTATGTCCCTTCGTTACCGCGCTTTTCAGTCACCGGCCGCCCCGAGATCGCGGCCGGCTTGCGTCCATTGTTCCCTCCTCTATTCGTCTTTCCAGTTGATGACCAATTCACCGCCGAAGAAGTCGACGGCCTTGGCGATGTGCTTCATCACCGGGAGTCGGCGCCTGGCCTTCGACCCCAGGCAATGACTCGAGAAATACGCCCCTGTCTTTAGCTGCGATCGAGGTCTCGGACTGCGATGCCATCCTCCTCGCAGCGACGCCGGATCGCATCAACGAGCGCGTTGCCGGTCGTCGCATACTTCGAAACCTCGCTCTTAAACCTGATGCCGAGGGTTTCGGCTCGCGTGCGGACTGATCCTTCACCGCGCCCCATCAACCGCGCCACCTCGATCGCGCCCTTGGTCTTCGCGTGCTCGATCAGCTGCCGATCGTCGGATGGGTACCAGTTCTTGTACTCGCGAATGGCGGCGAGCCCGAGATCATCTCGCTTCCGTCTGATCGCCTGTTCCGATCTGCCGGGAAGCTTCTTCTTCAGTTCCTTGACCGGCGTCTGCGGATTGTCCCGCAGGATCTGCTGCTCGCGGTCAGACCAGTATTTCAGCTTCATGGTGGTCTCCACGGCGAACGAAGCGCCTCACGGCCCGACGTTCGCGTCCTCGTTTGCTCTTCGAGAATGGTTCGGGATGGCGCTTCCAGGTGCGCTCTTCGAGCAGGAAGCGGAACGCAGCCCCAATGGCGCGCTGCGCCGGATCGCCCTTATCGCAGGGGTGCCGCCATCGGCGACGACGCAGAAACATCGCGATGCTCCTTCAATCGACAGACGAGCTGGGTTTCATCCTTCCCGTATTTGCCGGTCGCGATTTGCTGATGCAGCTCCAGCGGCTTTGGGCATCCGATCTGCCAGTTGCCGCATTGCTCGCATGTGCCACCGCGTCCGCACGGGTATTGAGCTGTGACCTGGGTGCATGTCAGGCGCGGCTTGGGAATGCCGTTATCGCCGTCGTCGCAGCCGGCGAGCAGCAGAGCTGCCATGAGGATGGCGCGCTTCATGCCGCCACCTTGTTCTCGTGCCGGTAGAACTGCGGCTTCGGCGCCTCGTACCAGAACATGACGCGAGGCGGTTCCTCGAAGGCGACCACGACGGTCGGATCGGAGTCCGTGTAGCGCCGGGCTGCCTTGCGCAGCGTTCGGCCGCTCTCACGTGCGGTGTCGACGATCAGCAGCTTGAAGCCTGCCGGACAGCGGGCTCCGTACGGAATATACGGGATGTGCAGGATATGCGAGGCATAGACGGCGGCGACAGCGCCGGATCGCCCGGGGCCGGTGACGGCATTCACCTGGAAAAGATCGGTGCTCGACAGCACCTCGCGAAGGCGAGCGGCGAAGGTCGGCTCATCGATGACTCGGACTGGCTCTTTCATGCTACGGCCTTGTTGTTGATGGTCGAAGAAAATGGGTGGGGTGCCCGCCCTCCGTAGAGAGCGGGCAGGTCGCATCACCAGTTGCGGCTGATGTTCTTGTTCAGCGCCCAGTAGGGGTTCTCGGCATCCGCCTGGATGTAGAGCTGCTTGTGTGCCGGGTAGTGGCGGGTCTTGAGGATGGTGCAGGTGCGCGAACCGCGGTTCTTGCGATACGCACGCACCTTGTCGCCGGTCTTCAGCGTCATGCCGGCGACGTACTTCGGACCGGCATCGACTGCCTCGCCCTCGTCCTCCTCGTCGTCATCGGACGTGGCGGCGACCTGGACCGGCGGGATCTCCTGCTTGAGGGCAGGGATCGTGACCGGCAGGACTGCGAAGACATCGCTTTCGTTGCGTGCCACGTCGAACGCCGCCTGCTCGGTGTCATACAGCTCGGCGCCGAGCGAGAATTCGCGACGGTCCTTGAAGATGATCACGAACTTGAGCTGCTCGACCGCGGGGCCGACGTTCTCGACGCTCAGGTCGCCGTTGAGGCTGTTGCCATCGGTGTCGAACTGAGTGACAACCTCCTCGCTGCCGTCGTTCGAGACGACGACCACCGGATAGTTGTTGCCGGCCAGGACGGCCAGGACGCGGGCGTTGCTGTGTCGATCGTCGTCGTCGTTGGAGTCGAACACCTCGAACGGCTTGTTGAAGTCGACGACACCGACCGGATAATTTGTCTCCGGAGCAGTTGCCGGCGACGTCGTGGTGACGACGGCGGTTTCGTTCACGAGCGCGGAAGCGGACTCGGAAACGTCGAAGGTGGCCTCGCCCATGGTGGGGTCCATTCAGTCTCTCCTTGGTGGTGGTTGGTGCGTGCCGTGCATTCCCACCCCCGTCAGAGGGCGGCGCGCTTTGCTCAACGGGGGTGTTGGTTAGGAGCAGCTGTAGTGGCTGCACTGATACAGTCGGCCGTGGTTGTCCCTCAGGATTCCGTTTTCAGGATCCTCGGAGAAGGCCTCGACATCGTAGTCGCGGATCTCGACCGACATGCCGAGCTTCATCTGCGCCACATGTGCGTTTCCGCCGAGCACGATTACGACCACGTCAGGGCCGACGTTGACGATGTCCCACATGGACTGCTCTTCACCGCCGCGGTAACACTTCGGATACCGGCCGTCCTCCTCACGGAAGGCGAGGCGCTCGACGCCATCGCAATCAACAGCAAACAACAGTGGTCCGCAGCCCGGGCCATTCCAGAAGCCACGGCCGATGAACCGGGCAGGGCGCCCCTCCCGGGTCTGCATGGGCTTACTGAAGTCAAGCATCTTCGACCTCGAAGGACTGATCGATACCGCAGGCCTGCGGCCAATTCGGCTCGCCCGTGGACAGGAAATTGTCGATCGCCGCCAGGGCCGCGCCGGGCGTGATGTAGTCGTAGGTCATGCCGTTGAGGTCATCGAGCGGCGGATAGAACAGGAATTGAAGGCGATAGCTGCGATCGTCCTTGACGTATCGGGCTCCGCTCTTGCTCTCGGTGGCGCCATCTCGCTTCATGACAGCCCACATCCAGCCGCCGATGCAGGCGGTCGTCCCGCACTCGCGTTTGTCGAACAGGCACTCCATGTTGAAGCCGTTCTGCTGGCCGAAATTCATCTCGTGGTCGTGGTGGAAAGCGCCGTTGGCGAACAGCTCACGGACTTCGAGCAACGCCTTGTGTTCCGCTGGCATGATCTGAAGGGCGTCAGCGGAAAGCACTGGTCTTCTATCGGTCATCTATCCCTCCTGAGTGGGTGCGATCTGGGTAATTTGCATTTGCGCGCGACGCAACAGCAAATTTGCATTCAAGCAAAGAATCGTATATAGGTCCGGAATGGACTTAAATGCGATTGATTTGGCATCTCTGCAAAATCGGTTCGAGCGCTGGTACCTACCAGAGCCGAATTGTGGCTGCTTTCTGTGGTTCGGAGCCTCGAACAAGGCTGGCTACGGCGTGATCTGGAGCGGCCTGTTCGGCCCGACGCGGGCGCCTCTGATGATGAAGGCGCACAGAGCAGCGTTTCTTCTGACTCACGGTCCTGGCAGCCTGCCTCCTGGCGTCTTTGTTTGCCATCGCTGCGATATGCCGGCTTGCGTCAATCCTGATCACCTTTTCGCCGGGACTCCGAAGGAAAACAGCGAAGATGCTGTTCGCAAGGGGCGTGTGCGATTTGGAGAATCGCATCCCTCAGCAAAACTGTCTGCCGACCAGGTGAGGGAGATCTCAGGGTTAGAGGGCAGATCAGATCGCGAGATCGCCGAATCGCTGAGTCTCTCCTCGCACACGGTAAATCGCATCAGGACAGGACTCTCGTGGAAGAGGGTTACGGGTCTGGAAAAGCGAAACCGAAGGAAGAAGCTGACAGATGAGCAGGTTCAGATCATCCGATCGTCTGATCTGTCAGGAAAATCTCTCGCGCAGATGTTCGACGTTAGTGAGAGCACTGTTTCTCTGATCCGCAATGGTCTCCGGCGGAGTGCTGCCTAGTGGCGAAATCTGAAATCGTAAACGGCCTGCCCTGGTTCGCGACGAAGCAGGAACGCGAGATCTTCACGAAGCTGGGCTTCTGCTCCGTCTACGCGATTGGGCCTTATGGCGGCCGGCCGCTACGGATCGGCGTCTCAGCGAACCTGCAGAGCAGCTTGAAGACCATGCAGCTCGGCTGCTGGAAGGACCTTCAGGTTCACCACATCATCTGGGTCGATGGTGAGCTGCTCGCAAACCGGATCGCGGGCGATGTGTGCAGCGTGTTCGACAAGGGGAACCGGCGCCTCGCCGGCAGCTGGTTCGACGTGACCGCGGAGTTCGCCGTGCAGGCCATGCGTCTCGCCACAGACAAGTCCCGGATCAGATTCATGTCGCATGGCGAGATGTTGGAGCACGTGCGGTCGGTGCGAAAGCGAAAGATCGAGGAGACGATCCAGCGGGCTTAGCAGCTCGGCATTGCAAATCAGTCCGAGATCGGCATTCTCGGGCTGAACGTCCAGCTAAGCTCGGTCGCCCCCTTATGCTGGGCTATGTTGAGCTGCAACACGCCTCCAGGCCCACTGCACTGTTCGCACTCGAATTTGACGAACATGCCGTGGCGCCGTGAGCTGGGGTTATCTGCACCCGGGTCAATGCTGGTCGTAGTGGAAGCGCCATCAACGACGATCTTGACGACGGACGCGGCATCTTCCCCGCGCTCGAAAAAGACTGCGCCCGTATGATGAAGATACTCGCTACCGCAGCGCGGGCAAATCAAGTCCATTACCGAACCACGATCCATCAGCTTGATATGTTTCGACTTTTGCAATGCAACCTCCAGGCTAGATGAAACGTAGCACGCTGCCGCGATGCGGGAGCGGATTTCCAACAGGCGAAGGTGGGACCTCACTCGTCGAAGTCAACCCCCGCGTGGATTCCGATCGCATATCCGAGCGTCCACGCCTTTCCGCTTCGCCTAAACCGGCCTTCAAAATATTGTTCGACCTCTGGCTGGACTACGCTCATCCAGTCTCCGACTGAGCCTACCTTCCGAAGCAATTCAGATGAATCAATAGGCGATTGATGCATCGTCGCTCGCAGCTCTTCAAATTCGGTGAAAAGCTCTTCAAAATGTCGGCGCCTCTGCCATCCGAGTTCGCGCGCCATCGATCTGGCGGAATCAATCCAGCCCTGGGATGCAATCTTATCAATGCCCCATCGCACGCCTTCAATCATAGACTCTCGCTTTTCTATTCCGTATTTTCTCGCTTCCGTGTCGTTGTCCATCTCTTCGAGAATGCGCCAAATCCTGCCGAGACCCTCAGCTTTTGCATCTATATCCAGAGCTAAGATGTCTTCGACTTCCACGCGGCTAGCGGTTGCTCTCCTTTCCTCAGTGGCAATCTGTACCTGCACCGCGCTCCAGGCCAGCCAGCCAGCAAAGATCGCCGCATCGGCCGCCAGCAATCCACCGGACAAGCTTTCGTAGCTTCCGATCGCGCAGCCGATCACCTTGACGATGACAACTCCGCAGGAGTGCGGCCCCCATGCCACCGCCGATGCGAGCGTCAGCCCCGAGACGGCGATCAGTCCGGCGGCGAGCAGCAGTCCCTGCCTTAATCTGCTCATACGAACGTTTTCGGATTTGCTCGGTGGCTCGGTTATGAATTTAGAACGCATAGGATCTAAGGTGCGCCTTCACAGGAGAGAGTTCCGGAGCGTAGGGCAACACCAACGGCCCTGCCGGGTGACATGCCCCGCCGAACGTTGCCGCTCCCATTCGCCGTAGGTTGCGACAAGTTCACTATGCCGGGAGTGCTATGGCTATGCAACAGCCAGAATCGGAAAGACCCCTCCTCAGCGCTTGATCTTACAGCGTCAGGCCGCTCCAATCAGGACGCGGGCTCTAGATGGAATTGCACCGCCTCGACCTCGTCCATGGCGGCCCGCCAGAGCGGATAGCAGAGCATCCTGGCGTTGACGAGCGCCGGGATCAGCTCAGCCTTCTCCGGGATGTAGGTCTCACGAGCGAACCTTGGGTCGTGCTCGGCGATGTCTCTGGTGTTGCTGATGGTGTCCGCGCACTTGATCATCTGGCCGAAAGCCGAGGCGCCAGCCAGGTATTGCCGATCGAGCCGCTTACGCATCGGGCGCTTGCCGTGCTCGGGACGGCTGACATCCGTCACTTCCAGCACCAGTTCGGCGATCGTGGTGTCGAACTCCGCAACCAGCTGCTCGTATGTGGTCGTGGTGTCTTCGAGCGTGTCATGCAGCCAGCCGGCGGCGACGACCTGTGGGTTCTGCGAATGGCGCAAAAGGATCCCGGCCACCTCTTCCAGATGGTGCCAGTACGGCACGCCGGTATACTTGCGGAGCTGCGCGCCGTGGGCGTGCTTGGCGAAGTCTCTGGCTTTCTGGATCCAGTGCAGGTCCATCAGGCGACCCTCTCATTGTCGTTGTTGGCGGGGTGAATGGCGGCCAGGTCCAGCGCCGGGACGCTGACGCTCAGGTCCATCGGCTCGGTCCAGCTGAGGTTCTGGAAGTCGCGATGCACATGGTTCTTCCGGAAGCGACAGATGGTGAATGTGCCGAAGGGCAGGCGGTACTCCGGACCTGTTACGAAGGCGAACATGAGCTTCTCCTGCTCCAAATTTGCATCGCAATTCGTGCAAACGCAACACAAAACAAACGCAACCCGGGAGGAGATTGCTCCCCTCCCGAAAGTCACGTTCAGCTGATCAGCGCGCCGATGCGCTGAAGATGTACCAGGTCGACGGATCGCTCTCGACGATGGTGCTCTTGGCGTAGGCCTTCTTCGAGAAGTTGTGCGACGGCCGGCTGTCGATCGAACCGGCGCCGATGCTCGGCCAGGTCTTGACGTCGCTCTCGACGATCGTGGACGGCGCCGTGTATTCGAGATGCAGGTTGCCGGTGCCGACCTGGCCGGTCGCCGAGTTGTAGACCGTATAGTCGCCGGCAGCGGCCGGGGACGACATCACGGACAGTGCAGCGAGCATGGTGGCAGCGGCAAGCAACGCGAACTTCTTGATCATGTAGCAGACTCCTTGTGATGAAGCCGGAGGTTGTCCGGCAGAGCAACGCATGTCGCTCCGTGCTGCGCTCCGTGATGAAGCGCAGGGCGGAAGGTCAGCGATGTCGGGGTGGATCGCAGGGATTGCATCGGGCGAGGGGCGACGTCCCCACGCACGCTTGTTGGCTACCGAGCCCAATTGGACTCGCCTGATCTTCGACGATCAGATTCACCCCTCGGCCGATGCAATCGCTTGCTAAGCGTCCTGGCGCTCCCGGAAGGAATCGAACCTTCCTTTCCGCCTTGAGAGGGCGGTGTCCTTGCCGATAGACGACGGGAGCTTGCTCAGGTCAGAAGCGGGAGACGAACGTCAGAGCACGAACGAGGGACGATCAACGAGGAACAAACCACAAGCAACGAGCGCTCATAAAACCGGACGAGTGACGAAGCTCCACACGATGGGGAGCGGGTTCAGCCGGGTAACGAGGAGCGTTGCGACCTCGGGGTGAGGGCGTTGTTTGCCAATGATGATCTTTCGATCGGTGTGCCTTCGGTAAGTCTCCCGCCCACTTGCGTCAGATGAGGCCTGTCTGCCGGAGCAGGTTTGCATCGCCTTCTGCGAGTTCCAGATGCACCGCGGCGTTCAGCCCGGCGCGATTATCTTCGATCGCTTCGAGCGACCGCTTGGCTTCGATGTAGCCCGCGGCGGCCTTGTCCCGCAGCTCGGGCAACACCACCGACACGTTCACAGCGCGGTTCACGCCATAGCTGCGCTCGGCGCTTTGCAGGGCGCTGAGGCTGAAAGCCAGCTCGGCCTTCAGCTGCTCCTCGGCCGGCGTGACACCAGCGGACGCCAGCTTCTTCAGGATCGCCATGACGCGGTTGTGGTGCGCCGCCTGGGCGAGGGCTGCCTCGACGCCTTGCTCGACGTTGGCCTTGGCGATCGCCTGGCGCAGGTTCGCCAGCACCAGGGAGAGCGCCATGTATTCGTCGATGCGCTGCGTCAGCGTCCGGACGCCGGGTCGGATCACCATTTCCGCCGGATCATCGACATTCTGCTGGATCAGCAGCGACAGGCTGACGTTGGTCGGCAGCTCGATCTTGGCGAGCATCGCCTCCAGCTCCTTACGGAGCTTCAACGCTCGCTTCAGTGAGATTTTCATTCCGTCCTCCGTTTGCGGCAGATTTGCATTCAAGCAAAGCAAAAGTCAAGAAAATTCACAGATCGTAGCTGCGCTCTCCGGCGATGTCGCGACAGATCGCCATCCGCTTCTCCTCGATCTCCTTTGGAGAATACTTGCTGGTCATCCACTCGATGGCGTCACCATAGCTGGCGCATTGCTGCGCATCTCGCTCCCCCTCGTAGCCGGCATTCTCGACCACGACATAGACCGTAGTCCTCGCCCTGGCGTCGACGATCTTGTTGAGCGCCATATCGAGCTGGTCCCGCAGGTTGCGGGCGTCGATTGTGCTAAGAACGCCGCAGAACTTGGTCGCGCCTTTCGGACCGTAGATCGACAGGATGATCCTGTCGTTCTCGGGATTGTCATAGCGCCAGCCGGAGCTGGTTCCGGAAGCGTGCTCACTCACTCCCATCTTCGTCCTCCTCTTCCTCGTCCTCGATGTAGGACTCGGCTGGAGCTTGATCGGGAAGGCTTCGCAGCAGCCTGATCAGTGTGCCGGCCTCTTCAGCTTCGCCTTCACGGTCGTTATCGGCGTCGCTATCCCGCTTCTGCTCCAGGGCTGCGATGATGTGGACAAGGTTGTCGCGCAGCAGCTTCTCGATGCCCTGCAGTCGGTCAACTTCTGCGATGGCCGCCGTCGCCTGCAGCTCGCAGTCATCGGTGTCCAGCGAAACGTTAAGCGCTCGGTTGAGGTCGTCCATGTAGTCAGGCGGGGTGTAGCTCACAGCTCGCTCCGTTCGCTGATGGTTGCACCAAAGGAATGAATGTCGCCCCATACATGCGGCGTGAGGGCGGCTGGTACGGGTTAGTCGGATGCGCGACCATCTCCATGAAGGCGATGTCGGCATCGGCGAGCCGGCGACGCGCCACTTCGTAGTGCTGCAGCTGTGTCAACGTCATTTGCATTTGCCTTCAAGCAAAGTCCAAGGCGCACCTCGGGCGGGAATGGGGTGCTTGGCCTGCTAGGTACTTGGGTCCAGACCAGGTCTGCTCGCGACTGAGACCCGCTTGCCTAACGATTCACCGCGAGACCGTTTCTCCGTGGATCCAAAGCCTGATCGTGCCGTCATCGGCAATGATGATGTCGGCTTCACCAGAGCTGATCGCGCCGATCGCCTTGCGCTGTGCTGGCGTCAGGCCTGGGACCGTGTCGGTGTCGATATCTTCAAGCGATTCCGACCTGCCATTGTGCGTCAGATACAGGTTGCGGTAGATGTGATCGGTGCCGCGAAGTAGTGCGTCGCTCATAGCTAATCCTCTCAGTCGTTCAGTCCGTGGTACTTGCTCAGATCATCCCACGATGCGTCCCACACCGAGCGGGCTGAGTTGCTCAGATCGGCGACGGTGACGCGGCTCACGCGGTTGGAATAGCAGATACGATTCCGGTAGAAGTCCCGCGCCTCGATGAACGAGGGGAACGGATGCTGGTCATGTGATCCGTTCGCGAAGTGGATCGTAACAGTGACGGTCGACATGGCTGCACCTTGAATTGCACCAGCGGAATTGGCTGGCCCGCCGCTGGTCGGGCTATGGGTCCGGTCGCTCCCGGCTTCACCGGTCATAAAACGTAGTTGCACTCAGTCAGGGTTTCAGAAAGGTTCGATTACTTCTTCATGGCCTACCTCCGTTGCTCTTGTGTGAGCGCGGCGATCATCCGGATCTGGCAGCTACCGGCATATACAGCCGGGCTCGCTTGCTATGGGGGAGGATGCCCGCGCTCGCAGAAGAGCAAGGTTGGCCGGTTATACCGCCGGCCTCGGTGTCGCGATCTCGGCTCGCGTAGCCTCTTCATGAGAGCGGTGCTGTCTCTCCGCTCAAACGTCCTGCGTGGTCATGGGTGCCGTCACAGCCAGGCGCACGGTTTCACGCGCCTTTAGCTCGGGCTCTGAGTGAGAACCGTTGCGGATCTCCCCATAAGATGGGCGTGCAGACCGCTTTACCGCACGCCGGGGACCTCACCAGTTGATGTCAGACGAGAGCACGTCTCGCTTGGCATCCTTCCAGCTGTGGTGAAGCTGGCCGGACTCGATGCCGATGATTCGGGCTTCCTTGCGCGTCACGAAGCGACCCGTGGACGTGAGGAAGCCGTCGATATCGTCGGGCTTGCCGACCCGGGGATCTGGATCGTTCGGGTCGATCGATTGCCGCAGCTCATAGTGCGAGCGCAGTCCGCCCTTCACCTCACCATCGCGCTTGATGGCGACGCACGCGAGCCGCTCCTTGCCGACCGTTGATTTGCCAGAACCGACGACGACGCACACCAGCTGTCCAGGCTTGAAGGACGGCGGCTCCAGACCATCATAGTCGGAAGCCTTGAGGCTCCCGACATATTCCGGATCGACATCCACCTGCATGTGGCCGAGTGGCAGTGAGAAGGGCAGGTTGGCCGCAGTGTCGTAGGCTGCCTGCGATTTGGCCGTGACGATCATGCCGGCTCTCCCAGATATTGGCGGATGCCCGCCTTGAGTTGCTCGTCTGTCGCGCCGTCCTCGATCAGTTTCTCGGCGTGAGCGTAGATGCGCGGGATCGCCGTCATCGAGAGAATCATGCCGGTAATGGCACGCTGGATGCGGTCGGCGTCGATCTTCTGCTGCCGTTTGGTTCGTTTCATGCGGACTCCTCCAATATGTGCTCATTGGTCTAGCTCCCGCAGCAGCTGCTCGTCAGCGGCCGTGAACTCCGGTTTCGGGACCTTGGCTCGTACCTGATCGATCGCAACCTTGGTAAGGCCGTTATCGTCGGCCACGACGTCTAGATCACGAATCAGCTCGGCATAGTTCCAGGCGTGATCGGCGGTCCAGTGAAACTCGTTGTCGTGAATCTGCTGCAGCTGCTTGAGCAGTTCGACGTGCTGGCCGAACCAGGACGGAATCTGGTCTCCGTAGTGCTTCACCAGTGCATGGACATCGGAGCCGTCCGAGGAACTCTCCGGATCATCCATATCCGGATCGTAGCTCTCATCCGGCAAGAAGTAGCCTGCCACGCAGACCCGGCCGTCATCTCTGCGGTAGACGCATTCGTAGCCAGCGCAATTGCGTGTGCTGGGGATCGCGGACGGCCCTTCGGACGTGGCAAAGAAGACACAGGCCTGATCGAAGACTTCCTGAGCGTTCGGCTCGTGATCGAAGATATGCGGCATGGCTGGCCTCAGTGGCTCGTGTTGCGATGGATGATCCGGCGAGCCTCGCGCTTGTCCGCGCATGAGAGGTGTTCGCCAGCGTGATAGCGGCGGACCAGCTCGGACTCATAGGCGGCGGAGCGAGCTTCGATCGTCGGACCGGGCGACAGGACTCGTTCGATCTCACGGAGGAGCTGGTTAGTCGTCGGCATCGTCATCCTCCTCGTCGATCTCTTGCTCGGAGTGGGCGATTTCCATTCCAGCGCTGGCAACCTCTTCAAGCTCTCCGGCAATGACGTCGTCGCCGAGCGCAATGGGCGGGGCTGCGAGCTTGTCGCGTGCCAGGGCAAAGAGACCCGCATCATCGATGTTGCCCTCGACGTCGAGGATCACGAGAACAGCATGCTTCATGTCAGCTCCTCGCAGCCTTGTAGCGCTCCAAGATCTCATCGAACTCGGCGCCGTTCGGGATGTCGTCGACTGCGGGATTGGGATGCGCGGGATCGCCGCACCACTCGCAGTAGTAGCCATCCTCATCGAGCACGGCGGTCCTGGCGCACACGGGACAGCTTGGTGGGGTGAAGCCGCACAGATCCTTCCAGAGCTTCTCGCTGGCCTCGGTCATGTCAGCTCCTTGCCGGCGATGCCGCCGGTCAACACGTGGGCTTCGCAGTTGGGGCAGACCTTGGCGTACGTTCGAAGCCACTTCAGCTTGAGCGTGGCGATGGTGGCCTCGGCCTCGGTCATGGTGGCGAACTGCCGGGCGTTGCTGCGCCAGCTGCTCCACAGCTCGGTCTCGCTCCATGGAGCGACCCGGCTTGTCAGGTAACGGACGTCGCGCTTGCCTGTGTGATCGGCAGCGATGCCGTTCCACGTCGCGACGACGAATGTCGCGGAATTGTTGACGCGATCGATCGTCTCTTGGCTCGGTGGCTTGAAGCCTTCGGGGAATCTCATGCGAACACCACGAACAGGAACGCGGCGAGCTTGGTGAAGCCGGCGCAGGTGGCGAGGATGCCGATCAGTGGACCGATGGTGACCGCGCCGACGAACGCCACGGTGAGCAGAAGGCCGAACAGCAGCTGCATTCGAGCCTGGTGGCAGCCCGGCGGCGGATTGCGTCGGATCATGTCAGCCTCGCCAGATGTAGAGGAAGGCGCCCAGGGCGGAGAGGATCATCCCGCCGGTGATGATGTATTCACCGATGTGTCCGTGCATGGTCAGGCTCCCGGTCAGCCTTCGGTGGAAAGGATGTACTGGATATCTTTGATCGCGCTCATGAGCGGATCTGTCGGCGCAGCCTCGGCGGCTTCGACGAGGCTTTTGGCGTGGACCAGGCCGAGGCCGGTGATCTCACGCAGCGCCTTGATGGCAGCGATCTTGTTGCTGCCGATCTGCCGCGACCGGCCTTTCTCGGCGTCGACGACGTAGCGGACCAATCTGGCGATGAAGTCTGTGTCGAGCGTGATCATGTCGAACCTCGTTGGCATGTGCATTTGCACGAAGACGAAAGCAAACGCAAGGGCGCATGTGTGCCCTCGGCATGGAACTTTGGATGGTGAGATGGCCAGGGCACGGATCGAACGTGCATGGTAGCCATCCGGCGTTTGCGACCCCAAAGCCCGTTACCGGGACGTGCCTTCACGCCTGGCCATCACACCATCCAAGGGGCAAGCCCTTGACTTTCCTTTGCATTTCTGATAGAAAATGCAAACGGAGTTGACTGGATTGGCACCAGATCAGGGGGCGGGAACAGCGAAAGTTCCGGTCCAGGAAATTGGTCGATTAATTCCCGAAAAACCCCGTCAGAAATTCCCGCGAGGGAATTTCGGCCTCATTTTCCGAAGGCCGCCTGAAGGTACTCGAACGCCATACGGACCAAGCCGGCCGAGGCGTTACCAGACCCCAGAAGGTAGGCTACCTCGTTCAGGGCGTAGCACTGTTCCAGGGTCTTCGATGGGGTAAAGCGAAGCTCCTGGTAGAGCTTCTGAAGCATGTCGAGCATGATTGGCTCCGTGCGTTAGAGTTGACGAAACATCCAAGAAACAGCCGAAAATCCAGGGGCCGCCCATTCGCGGGCCGCCGGACAAGCACACCCTCAAGAGAGAGCAGAGACAGGGGATGCAGAGGGGACAGGAGAGGGAGTAGAGGCAGGGAGACCAGGAGGGGGGAGGCTAATTGTGGAGCCTCAGGAGGTTGTCCTCGGTTAAACCGAGTCTGCTGATAGGCGGCTGGGAGTTTATGCCGCCGTGAGGCCGGTGCCAATTATACTGGTGCAGCCAGATGGGCAGTTGCGCGGCGCGCTGATCGGAAGTGGGATAGGTGTGTGCATAGGCCCACTCCCGGAGCGCTGTCTGGATAAAGCGCTCAGCCTTGCCATTGGTTCTGGGCGTGTAGGGCTTGGTGCGGATATGCTTGAGACCAATATCGCGGCAGGCCTTATCGAAATCGAAGCCGATATAGCAGCCACCGTTGTCGGTCATGACGCGGGTGACGGTAACGCCCAAGCTCTTGTAGTGAGCGACAGCGGCCTTGAGAAACGCAACAGCACTCTCGGCGGTCTGATCAGGCTTGAGCTGTGAAAAGGCGACACGGGAGTGGTCATCGATGCAGACATGCATGTACTCCCAGCCAAGTCCGCGACAATGACTATAGCCGTTCCGATTGCCGGTGACGCGATGGCCGCTTTGCGCGAAACGGCCGAGCTTTTTGATATCGATATGGATCATCTCGCCCGGCGCAGCGTGCTCATAGCGACGCACGGGTTCGATCGGCTCCAGATCACGGATTCGGTTCAACCCCAGTCGTCGCAGAACGCGGCTGACCGTGGCCGGCGACACCTTAACCTCAGCCGCAATCTGCTTGCCCGTGTGGCGCTGACGGCGCAAAGCCTCGATAGCGGTACATGTGGCAGCAGTGGTTTGGCCTGGCGATGAGTGCGGTCTGGAGGAGCGATCGAGCAATCCCTCGACACCTTCCTCGCGGAACCGCTTCACCCATTTGGCTACGGTCTTCGGCGTCGTATTGTACTGGTAAGCAGCTTCAGCATAGCTCAGCCCACCCTCAACGACACTCCGCACCATCGCCTCTCGACCTTTCGGTGTCATAGGCGCATTCTTGTGGACGTCCATCTGGTCTCTCCTTGGAACACTGAAGCTTCGCAACCTCAGCTTCCTCGGTTCAGACCGGATGGACAACCTCCTGGAAGACCACAGCTAATCACCCAATCGGACCCACCAGTCTCGACGGTCACCTAAAGCCGGCAAATCGATGCAAATCGCAGCCAGAGCGCCAGGTTCGTCGATCTCAACCTTCCCTCGCCATAAAAGACAAATTTGCATTTTCACGCCTCAACGCACCCTGGAAACACCAGATCTAGTGTGCTGAGGGGTCAAAATGGTCCCGAAACCGGGTCTGAGACCCCATTTTGGAGGTCTCAGACACCAGATGTTGTGTTCACCACCAAATTCCTCCGGTGGTCCAGCCGGCGATCGCGGCTGTGAGCATGATGATGGCGCTCCAGAACGGGTCGACGCGGTACGAGAACAGACCCATGGCGCACCTCACGCAGCGAACGGCTCAACGACGGCTTCCTCGTAGGCGCCGTCAGCGGTGACCTCGACGATGTGGAAGCCGTGATCGGGGTGGATGCCCTTGCCGTTCTCGAAGGGCTTGCCGGGGGCGTAGCGGGTTCGCATGTAGTCGAGCCACTGCTCGGCCTCGAAGCGCTCCACGTCGTGATTGAGCATGATGCGACCGGAGCGATCGCGGATATTGAACAGGCCGGGGACGGGTACGTCGTCTTGGGAGACCAGCTTGAGCCAGTCGAGGGCAGGGATGATGGTCATGGCAGTCACCATGTGTTCGAGTTGGCGGGGCGTGGGAGGCGCAAAGAAAAACGCGCTGCGGAGGGTGCAGCGCGTTGCTCAGATCAGGTGAGATGGAGGGGCGGCAGACCTTACGGTCGCAGGATGCGCTCGAGGATCGCCAGGGCGGCGATGCCGGCTGCGACCATTCCACCGAGGCGGACGGTCAGGCGCAGCACCGCGTTGTCGATTGCTGCGGTCAGCTCGGTCTTGGTGGCAGCCAGGTCAGTCTTGGTCACAAGCTCGGCCATGATGAAGTCCCTTGCGGCTTCCGCCTGGGCATCGGCCTGGGATCGGGGGACACCCCCATCCTGCAGCCGCTTCGAATAGCCGAGCGTATCAAAGGCGTAGGCCATAGTCATTCCTCATGGTCACCATTTCAGGGGGCGGTTCTGCTCGATCAGGTCGTCGATGAGACGGACCGCTTGGTCCCCTCGCTCGTCCTTCTCGAGTGCGGTGTGGAACATCGCCGCGTAGGTCCGCTTCTGTTTGCGGGACAGGCGGCAGCGAATGTGGCGCCCGAGCCGGGACAGCCGGCCTTGCGTCTCCTCGAAGCGCGGATGCATCATCGGAAGCCAGCCCCGGTGATGGTGATCCGTTTCGAGAACGGGTTGACCGTGATCGTCGCCTTGTCGCGGCCACGGCCATCGGTGATCTGCAGCGTGTGATGCCGGCGCAAGTCGGTCGGCAGCTCGCAATCGCGTTCGTTGCGCCCGGCAGCCTTGCGCTTGCGGGGCGCTTCACGGCGGATGCGAGCGGCGGGAGCCGGCGAATAGATCGACTTCGGCTCGTACTGGCCGGTCTTACCAAGGCGATCTGGGATCTCGTTGTGCTCCCACTCGTCGTAGAAGCGATCGAAGGTGGCCTTCTCCTCAGCCGCCTTCAGCTCGGCCTTGGTCGGCAGGCGCGGGGCAGGGGGTGGGCCGAAGTTTGCGGCCAGCCAGTCGCGATCGCGGTCCAGCGCTCTCTCGTACTGAGCCTCGCGCTCGGCACGGTCGATGATTTGGCGCGCAGTGGGGCGTTCGATGAAGCGCTTGCCCATCGCAGGTCTCCAGAGATTTGAGGGTGGGGGTCTCAGCTGCGGCTGAGGGAAGATTTCCAAACCCGGCCAGCTCGCGCTGTGTGTCAGCGCCGGCCCCTGCCGGAAAAAGTCAAAAAAAGACCGCACCGAAACCCCGCCCGGTGAGCCGGGCAGGGCTTGGTCTACTCCGCGGGATTTGGTTTCGCCGTGCTGCCCTTAGGCGGCTTGGGCCGGGATGAGAGTCGGGGCTTCCGCCGGGGCTTCGCCGAACACCGACTCGATGGTTTCGTCCGTTGCGGCGCGCTTCGCGACAATCTCATTGAGCCGCCGAATGAGAACGGAGAGTTCCCCGTCCGTCATGCCGTCCGCCCGCTTGACGATCGACTCGATTGCGTCAACCTGCTTTTGCGGCTTGTCGACCGTGAGTGCCGCCGTCATCTTGGCGAACGATGGGCCATAGGTGCGTTTCACGAAATCCGTGAAGTTCTGCACAAGCGCCTCACCCGACGCGCCGGCCTTCTGCTTTGCCAGCATGTCCCGGATGACGTCCGCATGATTGGTGCAGACGTCCGTCATCAGGCGGAAAGACCACGTGCGAAGCTTGGACAGCCCTTCGTTAAGCTTGGCGCCTTCCGGCTTGGCGAATTGCGTTTTCACGCTCTTTCCGCCGTCGATATATTCGGACACGGCAGCCTCACGCGCCTTCTTGTCGCGCAGCGCCATGAAACCGGACACCAAATGATCCGTGTCGCGCCAGACCGGGTTTCCCTTGCTGGCGAAATACTTCAGGAAGGCGCGGAACACCTTCTTGTTTTCCTTGTCGTCGATTCCCTTGTCGGACTCGGCGAGTTCCACTTGCTTGTTTGCCATGACAAGGGCCAGCGAAACGGTGCCCGTGAACGCGGCGGCATCGTCCGCCTTGACAGCCCTGACGGCCGCATCAAGAACGATTTGGCCAAGCGAGCGCGCGGGGGTAGCATTCTGAGTCGTGGTCATCGTCGGTTCCCTTTCCTTTGCTCTAGATGCAGTTTCCGGGAGGTGCCGGAAGATTTCGGCGTGGAGACAAAGGTTTCCCGTGCTCTGGAAAGCTCTCTTTCCTGAGTTCCAGACGAGTCGAGCGACTCGTATCGCGTGAGAAACCTAGACCGTGTTCCGAAACTCCCGTTTGCTCGTTTGCATCTGACATCTAGACAATAGTTGATAATGCAAATCGTTCAAGGAAAAGATTTCGCTGCAAAATCAATGGCTTATACTTCTGACATTCCGAAGACTTCGAGTTCCACTATTAGTTCAAGGCGAAAAGCACAATGAAAACAAATGGATATCGAAAAATCATATAACTAATAGCTTTTGCATTCCGCTCATATGCAAATGTGCATGCCTCGTATGCAAATGGCAGGTTCCCTCCCGCGAGGTGTGTGTACGGGAAATCCGAATTTTTTATGCGAATAGGGGGCTGGCATGGCCGTCACCCCCACACTTCGAATCGCTAAAAGGGCCTTTTTCGCTGGCCGAGGCTCATCACCGCCAAATGGGCTCGTCGGCTTGCAGAAACGGGGGCGGGAGAGCGTCAACAGGGCTGACCGCTGCTCTGGTACCCTGGTTGGCTGCGCTCACAGGCGGCCCGCGCTGCGCCTCGGCGGCCCAGGAATGCAAATGGGGGTGGCCTCGAAAAAGACCCCACCCCTTTCGGGAGGTTCATCGCCGCGCCGCGTGCCCTAAAAGGCCCTTTTCCGGCTGTCCTCGATCCTGGGACGGCGGACGGACGGGAATTTGCAGCGAGCGCTTCGCGCTCTACAATCTCCGAGGTGGCTGGGCGGTCGGGATGAAGCGCAAGCGGACAACATTTGGCACACTGATCGACGAGGAGAAGGCACGGGCCTACTACAGCGTCCGGCAGCTCTTCTTCATCCGCTGGCTTGAGCGAAGGCCATTCGTGAAGTGGGCGCTTGAGAGCTGGATCGAAAAGCCATGGCGCCGCTGACTGTCGCGACATGCTCCGGCCGCAGATCATTGCCGGCTCCCGATAGCGTGACTACCCAAGCCGGAAAATCCTCTGCTATCAGGTTGGCCCCGTTGTTTTAGGAGTTTCTCATGACTGACCCGCAATCAACCGCTGCTCCTGGCTACGTCGTCAAGGTATACGACCACGCCAAAGACGATCTCGCCCGCTACTTCGTCGCTGCCGGCGTTGCCGATGGCGAGGAAGCCATCGTCACCGTGCTCAAGGACGTCCCCGAGAAGATCGGCGACTGCATCCGCAACGCGACCGCGGCTGAGGTCCAGGGCATGGCGCCCGGCGGGATCCGCTCGATCAGCGCTGCTGAGGTGGGCTCGTCCCGCGGCGGCCTGCTGTATCGCTGAGGCCGGCGAGCGCTTCGCGCTAGAGAATCAGATGCTCGCTCGGCGCTCGAGTGACGGCCGGCTCTCGACCTGGTCGCCACTCGACTGTCGTCACCTCGTTGATGCAGCCCCGCGGCGGATCCGCACCACCGGAAACAAGCGGCAGAGCCCGTACCCCTCAGCCATGACGATCGCTTCCTGGTCAGTCATGGCCGATCCCTGATAGCGGAAGGCGAGATGATCCTGCCCTGTTCATCCATGCACCACAGCCTGACGCTTCGAGGCATCTCGGTGGCTCGCAGATTGTGCGATGAGCAGAAGGCCCTGTCCTTGTCCTGCAATGTCGCGGCCAGGTAGCCAAGGCCAAGCGTCGAGACCGATGCCGCGCCGATGACCAGGGACAGAATTACCAGGGTTTCCTTCATTGGCTGTCCCCAAATGCGGCGAGGGCTTCGCCCTGATCTAGCACGATGACGACCGGCCGAGGCTTCATGGCCTCGATCGCGGCGAGCTGGCGGATGATGTGGTTGATCTCGGCGCGGATCGGCGCCACGCGATCATGAAACACGGACCATGCGTGGCTGGCCGCCTCTTCGTTGCCGAGCGCCAGGGCGCGATCGACCTTCTGGCGGACGTTCAGCTCCTCCTCGGCGAGCTGGCAGCCGAGCTGGTCGAGCAGCTCCTGGATGGGATCTGGAATGGTCATGGCACGCCCCGCGGCTCATGCAACTCACAGTCCTTGAGCCCGAGCTTGGTCTCGACGCAGTGGATGGTGATCCAGCGCTGTGAGCTGTATTGACGCCCCTCAATCTCCTCGCGATTCCAGACGTGCATGTTTGCCGGCAGCGGCGTGATGACCGTGCAGACGCGATAGTGCTTGGCGTGGTCCGGGTCGGCCGGCACCTTGAGATGCTTGCAGGTGTCGCAGGCGCGGGTGACGTCGGTCATGCCGGCACCATGTCGGCTCGGTAGGCCTGCAGCAGCCGGATCAGCTCATCGAGCTGGTCAGCATTGTAGGCGATCCAAGCGAGCGGGCTGCCCTGGATGATCGTGGTCAGGGTGACCTCGCGGCGCTTCTCGTCGCGCATGCGGACCCCGATCATGTTGGCCGATTTGACGGCCTCGGCATTGGCGATGGCATCGGCAATCAGCTTGGTGATATCCGTCACGGCCTCGCCCTCTTGCAGGCAGCGATCACCTGGTCGCAGATGTGGATGGCCTGAGCTTCATCGACTGTCGCCGCCCCGAGCCTCGCCATGATGAGGTTCTGGATCATCTGCTTTTCCGACAGCGCCTGCGCTTTGAGCATCGGGCAGATTGCGGCCCCATGGAACTTGTCGACCAGGCGAGCGGCCTTGCTCACTTCAATGATCTCGATGTCGTGAATTTGCACGTCGTGAAGCTGCATCTCGTCCGGTTAGCATAAATGCAAATGAAATGCAAATGTGGCCGAACAGCAATATGTTACCTATGATCAAAAAAGAACATTGCGGGTACGAAATTCTTCTGGTACATTTCTGACATTCCGAACTGGAGATATTAATGCCTAGCCTTGTCCAACGCATTCGCACCCACCTGATCGACGAGCGCATTCACAACCGCGTTGAGGCCAACGCCGAGATCGACCTTATGACCAACGTCGAGCTGGTCGAGGTGATCAGCTTTGTGCTCGACGACCTGCTTGCCGGGCGGCCGACATGGTCTCCGCTTCAGGAGCGCCGTTGCCGGCAGGAGTTCCGCGGAAGACACAGGGGAAATCGGTGTCGTGGCCAGAGACATTCCAGGCCTCGGCCAGCGGCTGTTTCTCCGCTACCAAATCCACCGTCTGCGGTGTGAGCTACCGGATGATGCGATAGCTCTTCGCCCTTTTCTTCGGGGACTCGGGAGCAGGCATGTCTTTGCCAAGAGCCTGCTTCATCGCGATCCAGGCGTGCAGCATGAAATCACGCCCCTCTGCGGCGCCGATCAAGATCTCGATAGCCGGCTGCCAAGCACGGTGCTGCTGCTCAGCTTCTGGCAGGCTGAGGATGTAGTCAGCAGCCTCACGCAACGTTTTCGCGTGCTTGCCATTGGGGAGGGGGATTGGATCGTCGAAGGCACTGGACCAGGGCATTCCGCGTCAGCTCGCGGGAGCAAACGCCAACGGAAAATTGCTGCAACGGTATTTAGGCGCCACAGAATTGACCCTTCGTTAACTCCTAGTAGACCATTCTTAACTCTATCGAAGCTCACGAAAAAGGCCCCGGGGGTCCGGGGCCTTCGTGTCGAGTAGTGGCTTACCTGCGGAAGATCAACAGGATAAGCTTGGCGAGATCGAGAAGTATCTCGATGAACCGCCATGGGTCGTCTTTGGGAATAAGCATCTGAGGTGCTCCAAAGGCGTTACGGAATGGGGAGAGGTGGTGGAAACACTTCTCCCCGTTTCACCGGGCCATTGAACGACCTGGCTTACCTTTGATCCTGCACCTATGGCCTTAATGAAATGTTGCCGTAAAAATTGGTCTTAGGACTTCGTTCGCTATGTCCGTCATAGCGATCATCCATCTGGTTGATCACGTTGGCTTTTTCAGTCGTTCAATATTTACGAGAAGCTCCTCCACCTCGTCAATATCTTGAAGATCGAGCAGGTGGCCATCCACAACCGATTCAGCGACGAATCCGTCCGGCATCAGTGGGACGTCCCCCACATTGCAGAGCGGGCAGGGCTCACCAGGCGCTCCACAACCGCACGCATGATCTGCGATGCCCCACGGCAGATCTGGGTGGGCCTCACAGACCCAACGGGCGTTGCTACAGCGCAGGCAAACTTGCATCCGAATGATCCAGGATCCTCACGTAAGTGCCGCTCTCGTGGATTTCCAGGATGCCTCTTGCGAGCAGGAGATCGAGGCCGGCGCGATACTCAGCCGGCTTGCCTCCATCGACCAGCAGGAAGGGGCCGTTGATCTTCTCAATGTGAATGCGTCCGTCCTGGACCGGCACGACCGTTCGCGCGATCTCCATCAGCCGGCGAGCGGCAGCTTCCGGCTTGGCGTACGGACGATCCTCGGTGAGCTTCATGCCCCAATCCCCTTGTGAGCTGTATGGATGTGCCGGCTGTAGTCGGCGTTCGTGATGGTCTCTCCGCAGAAGCAGCGCGAGATCCCGTTCGGGTTCTGCGTCGGCAGCCGGCACTTCTCGTCCCACATACGCTGCTTCCAGGCAGAGAAGTCTCGATCCTTCCGCCAGGCCTCGAAGTCGGCGTCCTTCAAGTTCGGCAGTAGCTTCTGCCAAGCGTTTTCGAATCCAGCCTTGGCCTCCTCAAAACTCGAGGCTGATCCGTTGGCGGTCTGGCTTGGGCCGCAACCCGGGTAGAAGCCGCAGCTCCATCCCCATTGTGGGAGGTCGGTCGGAACGCCGGATCGCCGGCCGATGTGCCCGACCCGAACGTCGCCAAAGTAGACGTGCCAACCACCTTCATGTTGCCGGTTTCGATTGGGCCGGCGGGTGAGTTCCATGCTTTCCGTCCCAAGAACGCTGAGGTTTGCCCTCGACTATGCCCGGGTAGAAACCGGGCATAGGGCGAGGGCGCTATCGCGCCCAGATCTGAACCAAAACAGGGCGCCGCGGCGGTGAGGGGGGTGTCAAACAGGCCGACACCCCCTGTCAAACCGGCCGACACCCCCTGTCAAATACGCCGACACCCCCTGTCAAACTGGCCGACACCAATAACCGTATACTAGAACCCTCACTATAACCCCCACTCCAACCATGTCATTTCCGCCTGGCGGCGGGCGCCGGCCACGTCATCTGCAGCCGGTCAGGGACGATCAGGTTCCGTGATTTGCATCTGTATTTGCTTTTTTGCATTCACCTCTTGACGAATGTCGTGTATTGGGGTACAGAAGCGCTAGATTGGCATTCCTGCAAATTCAAGAAACCTCACAGTTCGCCCCGATCCCGGGAACGCCGGCCTCCACCGCTGGCGAGCCCCGGGGGACGGCGCGGAAAGGATCACCTGTGGCTCCCCTCGTTTCCCTCGTCCTGACGCCGGCCGTGTGTGCAGCCGTGCTCGGAGTGTTCTGGCTCGCCCAGTGGAGGGGCATGCCTCCGGGAGCGCGGTCGTGATGTTCGCTGACATCGAGTTCGTCGTCGTCCTCTGCCAGCTGGTCCTCAAACTCGTCACCCTCGGCTTCTGCGCCATGATCCTCATCACGATTCTCGCTCTCGGCACTCACCTCGTCGAGAAGATCAACGGGCGCTCCAAGCCAGAGCAGCCCAAACGGCATCGGCCGTTCTGAACCAGTTTCCCAGAGACCGGTGCTCGCCAACGGCAGCCCGGCTCACCCTTTCAAAGCGAGAAGGCCAGACCTCATGGGCGTGAGTGCTGCACTGATCTCGAAGGCGCAAATGGCTTTCGACGACGAGTTGAAGCTGTGGACGCGCCACGGCACCTGGCGGCCGGGCATGACCCAGCTGCGCCGGGACGAGTCGCGGAACATGCTGATGCCGCTCACCATCGGGCCGGACATCGTTCCTCACGAGGAGATGACCATCCAGCATCATGACGTCTCCGACGACCTAGTTCACCAGTTCCTGCTCTTCCACGCGATGGAGAAGGCGCTCGAAGCCGTCCAGGACGACATCACCAGCGCTGCGGTCAATGCAGTCACGACCGCTGAGGCGCCAGTACCCGGGCGCCGCCGTCGCCGCCGGCAGGAGGCAGCGTGAACATGATCGCGCATGAGATCACACAGATCCTGATCGGATTCGCTATCGCGATTGCCTTCATGGTTCTCGTCGCAGACGTCGAGGCAGGGAAGCGCTGATGCCGAAGGGGCAATACCAGATCCCATTCGACAAGGATGGCAACCAGCAGCACTGGGCTGACAGCTGGATGACTGATCTCGAATGGCGCGACAACGCTCCGTTCGTGGCGACGCTGACCTATGTCGGCTATAGCCGCGGCAGGTCCGCCGCCTATTTCGACTTCAAGGACCACAACGGCAAGATCGTCATCGTCTTCCTGAAGGACTTCGAGGCCATGATCCCGCACCTCGTCAAGGGTTCGGTGACCGGCTCATTCAAGTTCATCAAGCGCGGCCAGAACTACGGCTGCCAGCTCATCAAGGCTGGCGCATGACCACAGTTGCCTACAAGAACGGCGTCATGGCGGCCGACACCCTCATCATCAAGGGGTCGACGAAGTTTGGCCATGTCACCAAGATCGTAAGGCGCGACGACGGAGCCCTTTGCGGCTGCTCTGGCAACTTGAACTGGGCTCAGGCCTTTCACCGCTGGTTTCTGGCTGGTGAGATCGGAGATCCGCCGGAGCTGAGCGAATACGACACCGGGCTCATCGCCAGGAATGGTGAGCCGGAGGTGGATGTGTTCGAGCAAGGCGGTTCATACCGCTGCAAGGTGAATTGGACTGCGATCGGATCTGGCAAGGAGTATGCGTTCGGCGCAATGTGCGCCGGAGCGGATGCTGAACAGGCGGTCGAGATCGCCTGCATCTACGATCCTGCATCGGCTGGACCACGAACGGTGCTTCGACATGACGAAGCCTGATCCGATCTCGACATCGCCTCTCGCCATGCAGGCCTACCAAGTCATCAAGCATCTGGACCAGGTGGTCGGAACGGTCGAAGCGCAGGCCTGGATGGCCCGCGGAAATGAGATGCTCGGCGGCCTGACGCCGGTCGGCGCCATCAAGGAACGTCGGATCGACGACGTCCTCAAAGCCATGCGCGCCGTCGCCATGGAAAGGGGGCTCTTCGAGGAGCCCTTCCTGCCACCTCCGCCGAAGTAGTTCAGTGGGAGAATGCCCGCAGGGGATGCGCTGGTTCGAGCCCAGTCTTCGGCAACCCAACGTATGAGGAATCATGAGGCTGAGCCCAACGCTACTCTACTGGTATTTCGGCTGCCTGATCATCGCGGCCAGCGCCTGGATCACGCATGGCGTAACCACCATCAAGGATGGTCGCACACTTCTGCTGCTCGTCGGCACCATCGCATGGCCTGTTGGCGTCATCCATGGCTGGGGCATCTGGCTCGGCTTTTGGCCGTAACAAGGAAATCGGCATGAAGCCCTCTCTGATCCCGATCGAGATCAAGCATCTAAAGGCCTGCCTGACAGACCCGAAGCGTCGCACCGATCTCGGCCAAGCCCTGTGCCGCCAGGAAGAGAAGCGGCTGCAAGATCTCATTGCTGGGGTAGCTCAACGGTAGAGCGTCTGCCTTCCAAGCAGAAGGTTGCGGGTTCGAGTCCCGCCCCTCGCTCCAATTCAAGGACTGTTCCATGAGGAACGCCATCATCGCGGCGAGCACGGACATTGCCGAGAAATACATCTCAGCGTTTGATCTTGATACCCGGCATTGGCGCGTGTTTCGGCACGGCGACAGCCCGCGCAGCTATCAGTTCGATCGCATCGTGATCATCCGCCCGCACTGGCAGACCAGCGGCGGCGAGATGATCGATTTCGAGGGCCAGGTGAAGGCCTGGATGACCCGGCTCGTCCGCTGCGGACATCTCACGATCATCTGATCAATGCGTACCGCCGGGCTGTTCGGCATCGCGATGGCGGTTCTGCTGACCCGTTCCGCTGCCATGAACCTGGCTGCCGTCATCAAGGCACACGAGGCCACTGACAAAATCAACAACCTGTTCTGCATCGAGGCACAATGAGCTTCATCGAGACCCTCATGATCGCCTTGGCGATCTATTTCGGCCTGGCCAGTGTCGGCCAAGGAATCTGCAATATCGGCGATGGCATCGAGCAGGCCGGAATCCGGATCAGCGAAACGCTCGAAGCGATGTTCGAGGACATCGAAGACGAGGACGAGGATCTTTGATGCCGTTCCCGCTGTCGATCTTCCTCTTCAGCTACGTGATCTGGCAAACCTCGATCGAGCGCGCCTTCACCTTCAACCTCGCCGAGATGCGCTCCAGCATTTAACCGCCCGTTGAGACGAGCCGGAGTCGCCGACATGAAAGCCCTGGTCCGCCTGGCTCTGGCCGGGCTCTTTGCGCTTGTCTTTACCCATGCCGAAGCCACCGTTGTGATCAAGAACGATCCCGGCTGGAAGATCGTCGACTTCATCGACAAATACTCCCGTCTGCGGGCCTCAGGAGAGGCAGTGGTGGTCGATGGCGACTGCGCCTCCGCATGCACCATGATGCTCGGAATGCTTCCCAGTGCTCAGTTCTGTGCCACCCAGGCGGCAGCATTCGGCTTCCATACCGCGACCTCGCGATGGCGCGATGAGAATGGCGTCATGAGGGAAGGGCACGCCGTCGAGATGTCGTCTCTGATGTGGCGGATGTATCCGCCGCGGGTCCGCAAGATGGTCAGGGGCATGGGCTGGAATGGTGACCGGCCGGAGATCCCGCACCCCGAGGTCATCTGGGTCAAGGGAACGAAGGTTCGCCTGATCGCGCGTGACTGCACGAAGGACGACCTGAGATGACACGCGGCGTTCTGCCGGATCGCCGCCAGCTTCCGTCGACGATCAAGATCGGGATCTTCGTCTACCAGTTGGAGCACTGGGATCCCGCTGTCGCGGACGAGCAAGACCTGATGGGTCTATGCGACCGCTTCAACTTCATCATCCACGTTCGAGACGACCTTCCGGACTCATCGTTCGCTGAAGTCCTCGAACACGAGATCAATCATGCCTGCTGGCACGCCGCCTCGCTCAAGAGCCGCGCCCAGGAGGAGACCGTCGTGAACCGGCTGACGCCGGTCATGATCATGGCTCGCCGCGACAATCCAGCGATCTATGCCTGGATCGATCGCGCCATTGCCCAGAAAGACTGACCATGCGCAACGCAATGGTTGCCGACACCAAGAAGCACGCCGAGGTGATGATCGCCTGGCTGCGACTTGACCCCAAGGACTGGGAGCCCGTCACATACGGGCAGAAGATCGCCAAGCTGTATTCGAACTCCCTGCTGGTCTACCCGGCCCGCGGCGTCTCGGACGAGCACTGCGACTGGGTTCTGGAGCAACTGATCCCGAGCACCAGCATGGCGATCGACGCGCTGCCGCAGCACTGGCGGCTCCCGCAGGAGAATATCGCCTGATGGCCACGAAGAAGAAAAAGAAGAAGAAAGCCGCGACCAGGGCTCGGATCACCACCGACCTGCGTCTGGAGCGCAAAGCGCGGGCGCGTCGCAAGGCCGCCGGCTGACGAAAACGAACGACCGGAGCTGTCGTGTAACAGGGAGTGGGGCTTACAGCGCCAACCGTCTGACCCAGCCCGGCCGCACGGCTGCGGGGTTTCCCTCCTTTACCCGCACCCGTGCCGCTCCGAGAACAAATCAGCCGGCGCCCACCGACTGCAAAACCTCGGAGCCCATAACGCCAACCAGGAAGAAACGACAATGGACAAGCTTCGAGAACTTCGGGCTCGCGTTCGATTTCGTTTGCATGCCTTTTTCGCCGCGTTTATCTGCGCAACTCCCGTTCTGCTTCAGCAACTGCAGGTCATCGACCTGAAGCCCTTGTTGCAGCACTACATGAGCGCAGAGCTGGCCGCGGTTGTGATTGGCCTGCTTCCGTTCTACATCGCAATGCTGCAGCCCATGATCCACCTCGACGATCGCAAGGATCGCGACTGCAAGTGAGCTTCGTCGACACGACTCGGGTCGCCCCCGTTGCGTGCCGGCAGACCCTGAGCGCTCAGGGACATCGGGCGGAAATCCCGAACCTAGCTTGCGGACCGGCGGGGACTTACGCACAGCCAATCAGCGCAGAGGTCCATGGTATGGCGCTGACGACCGTCTGAGACGAGTAACGCCTGAGGGCGCGTCGAGGTCGAAAGGATCGCAACTACCGCAAGATACAAGCCCCAGCGAGCGACGATGCGACATGCATCCAGCACAGGAACTGTGCCGTGGCGTTGCTGACCCACAAGCCCCTAAAGACGATAGGAGTCGGGTCGCTCTTGGGCTTCTGTTCACGCATCGGAGAGCAGTGTGAGTTTCGACGATATGGTACCGGATCTAGCCCCCCGCGGTTATGTGACCAGGATGCATGATTGGGCACGGATCAAAGATTTCTGGGCATTCTTCAGACAGCAAGGGTTCGACAGGCCGCGCCTCGCCGAAGAGTTCGGCCAAGGCGTGATCGCCTTCGACGGCATCGTCGTCTACGACGGCAAGGAATTTGGTCACGCCCGCATCCTTGCTGATCTCGACAGCATCCGACCTGACGAGTTCTCACCTGATAGGTGTCTACGGGTCGACCTTCGCTTTGAGAAGCCCAGCGAGTTTGCCCCAGAGGGGTGGAAGTCGCATCCCGCGTACCTGCTGTAATTGGCTTCTCGGTCCCCACCGAACGTCACCTGAAGACATAGGGGTGGTGGGTTAAATGAGGCCATACGTCAAGCCGATCGCTCGTGCGAGAGAAGTGACGTTCGATGCCCACCGGGTCCACCGGTAAGGCCGGGGCGACCTGTCGCTTAACCAAGTAAAGCATCTCGCGCGAGAGTAGCGCAGATTATTCTCCCGAGCGTTGGGTCTGCGCCCCGGTAACGCTCGGCCCAATTCGCCTGGGTAGCTCAGTGATGGAGCGGCGGGGTCATAGTCCGCGGGTCGCAGATTCAAGTCCAGCCCCCGGCATCAGTTTCAAGTAGGTCTATTCGGCCTATCGGCGCACGGCCCTTCCGGGGCGTCGCAGTGTACGGACAAGAGCACGAACCACGTTTCAATCCCAGGCTCTGGTGCGCCGTTCAATACGAGAATTGCCAATGGACTGCATAGCAGCACTCACCAAGACGGACGGCTCGATCCACGCGCAGCGTGAGCCAGAGACCGGAATTGTGCGTGTGACCGTGCGGGGTTCTTCCGAGGCATTCATCGAACTCAGCCCTGTCGAGTGGCACGACTTCATCTGGCAGGCGTCACCACACAACAAGTGATCGTATCAGGGTCCTCCGGCGTAGGCGGCCGTCTCCAAAACTGCGCTGCGAGAGTTCGAGTCTCTCCCCTGGTGCCAACAAACAGAAGAACAATGAGCACGTTGCGTTATCGGGTGCTGGCACCGAGCGGCATCTACATTGGCACGGATTTCTACCCTGCGAACTCCATTGTTAAGCTGACGGCAGAGGGCGCGAAGTACTTCCTCCTCAACCGGAAGATCGCTCTCGCCTCTCAGCAAGCGCCGAACGGTCCGCCATCAGGGCCGAACGAGGATGACGTCTCCATCGACATCCTCGTCAACAACCAGATCAGGACCGTCTCGCTCACACAGCTCAGGGACATGTTCCCCAGCATCAAGGGCGACCCCGGTCCCGCAGGTCAACCTGGTCCCAAGGGCGACAAGGGCGAGCCTGGCCGTGGCTTTTTACTGAAGGGCGAGGTCGGTGCCTACGAGGATCTGCCGACTAATGCTCCAGACGGTGACGCATATGTCGTCTCTGCGACGGGCACAGGATGGGTTTGGAGCCAGGGCATCTGGATCGGCATCGGGCCTTTCCGCGGCCCTCAGGGCTTCAAAGGTGACATTGGTCCGAAAGGTCCCAAGGGCGACAAAGGCGATAACGGCGACAAAGGAGATAATGGCGCCATCGGTCCTCAGGGACCGAAAGGCGACAAAGGCCCCACCGGAGATCAGGGTCCCCAAGGCATCCAGGGCATCAGGGGCCCGAAGGGCGATACCGGCGACCAAGGCCCTCAGGGCATCCAGGGTCCAAAGGGTGACAAGGGCGATGTCGGCCCGCAAGGTCCGAAGGGAGATCAAGGTGTTCCTGGTCTCGGCGACATGCTGTCGGTCAACAACCTGTCGGATGTCGCGAATGCTTCGACGGCGCTCCACAATCTCGGCGGCGCCGCGCTGAACTCGCCGGAATTCGCTGGAAATCCGACCGCGCCAACGCCGGCCACCGGGGATAACAGCACCAAGATCGCCACCACGGCTTATGTGAGCGCCAGTCTGGCGAGCTACGTGACTTCCACCGCGCTGACGACCACGTTGGCCCTGTACGTCACCTCGTCGACCTTGACCTCGACTCTGGGAGCTTATGCGCCGCTTGCGTCTCCGGCCTTTACGGGCGCTCCGACCGCGCCGACGCCGGCGGCCGGCGACAACTCGGCCAAGATCGCGACGACGGCCTATGTTGACGCGAAGATCGGCACAGCGACACCTCTCGCGCCCAGTGGCTCCGGAACGGTCGGCTCGAGCGCGAGGTGGGCACACGAGGATCACGTCCACCCTGTCGATACGACGCGGGCTCCGCTGAACTCGCCGGCCTTCACGGGCACCCCGACTGCTCCGACGCCGGCCGCAAGCGACAACAGCACGGCGATTGCCACGACGGCCTACGTCACCAACGCGATGGCGCCACTCATCGGCTCTGTGAACTATCAAGGTACCTGGAACGCCTCTACGAACACGCCGGCTCTCGCCTCTGGCACCGGCAAGAAGGGCACCCTGTACAAGGTCTCGGTCGCCGGCACGACTGCGATCGACGGCATCTCGCAGTGGAATCAAGGCGACTGCATCGTCTTCAACGGTACCACCTGGGATAAGATCGACGGCCTTGCGACGGAAGTGACCAGCGTTGCCGGTCGCGTCGGTGCGGTGACGCTGTCGTACAGCGACATCTCCGGCCTCGGTGGCGCGGCGACAAGAAACGTCGGCACGGCCTCGGGCACTGTCGCTGCGGGCGACGACTCTCGCTTTACCAATGGTGCCTTCACGACGCTGACTGTAAGCGGCAATGCCGTCTGGCACGGCGGGAACTTCAACCCGGCAAACTATGTGCCGCTCAACGGCTCAATCCAGTTGACGGGGTCGCTGACCGGCGCTTCGGCCAGCATGGCCATGTCGCAAGACGGCGGAGCGACGAGGGGCAGCTTCGTTTGTCGCGCTCCCAGCAACGGCGACAGCAACCTCGCCGGCATAACCTTTTGGAACGATTCGTACGCGCTGAAGCTCGGTATCCGAGCCGACGGCTATTTCGGGTTCGGTGGCTGGTCTCGTGCACCGTGGTCCTTCTATTCGGACCCGTCAGGCAACGTCACTGCGGGCGGCAACATCACGGCCTATTCGGATCCTGCCCTGAAGGACGATGTCGTCAGGATCGCAGATGCACTCGACATCATCGGGCAGCTCGACGGCGTGCGCTTCACCTGGAATGGTAAGACGAAGCTGATCGGAAGGCCCGGCGGGCGTGACATTGGCGTCTTGGCCGACCAGGTCGAGGCTGTCCTGCCCGAACTCGTCAATCTCTCAATCCCAGACGATGGCAACGACGGAAAACGCTGGCGCACCGTCGCCTACGACAAGCTCGTTCCCGTGCTCATCGAAGGTATCAAGGCGCAGCAGGCGGAGATCGAGGCCCTGTTGAGCTGGGCGCGATCGAACGGCTTCAACGGATAACGATTATGTGGGCTCTACTCTCTCTCATCCCGGGTCTGGCCAACGGCTTCCTGACCTGGCTCAACAAGAAAACCGACAGCGACCTTGAGAAATACAAAGCTGCTGTCGGCGCCGACACCACGCTCAACGTCGAGGAGATTAGGGCGAGGATCGAACTCGCCAAGATGGTGAACCAGCAGCGGTCTGAAGATCGTGAGCACTGGTTCACGGCCTGGATGGTGCCGGTGGCGTTCGGCGTCTTCCTGTCTCACGCCGCAGCTGTGGTCTTCGACTCTATGCCGCTGCTAGGCCACGAAATCGGTAGCTGGAACGTCGCTTCGCTGCCCGGCATGTACGCCAACATGCAGAACAACATCATCCTGACCGTCTGCGGTATCGGCGGAGTATCAGCTTTCAAGAAGATCTTCAGCCGATGAAATCTATCACGGATAGCACCACACTCGAAACGGTCCACGGGGCCAAGCATCCCATCGTCATCAAGTTCGAGGCGCGATGGTGTCAGCCCTGCAAGGCCATGAAGCCGATGCTGGATGACATCGAGAAGCAACTCGACGGCAAGGTGGATTTCTACGTCGCAGACGTCGAGCAGTGCATGAATGCCGCTCAGCTCTACCGCGTCAACCAGATCCCAGCCCTCGTCGCGATCGACAAGGGTGTCGTGATCGCAAACCGGGTCGGCGCCGGCTCCAAGGCTGAGATTTTGCAATGGATCAGAACGGCGATCCCCGGGGCCAAGGAATAGGCTCCATGGTCGACTTCGACACGATGTCGATCGTCTATGACGGCGGGTTGGCCGTCCCGATCATCGCCATGTTCGATCGCTTCGACGACGAGACCGACGATCACAACGAAGCCGAATACATCCTGGTCGAATGGCCTGGAGAGGGACTCGTGACCGCGATCGCGATCGAGGACCTCGTCAGCGAGGGCGCCGCGGTGGTCGACGACAAGCCCCACTGAACAAGAAGAACAAAAATGACCGACCTGCCCAAGCGTCGCCGCGGCCGGCCGACGAAAGAGGAGGCGGCTGCCCGCGAGGCAGCAGCCAAAGCCGCCGCCGAGAAGGATGCCAAGGAGACCGAGTTTCTCGATGAGCTTCTCGCTCGACCGATCGGTCGTCGCAAGACGAAACTTCAACCTGATGAGGACACGCTTCGTGCTCTGGCTGAGATCGCCCGCCTTTTCGGCACCCAAGACGAGGCTGCCGCAATCCTCGGCGTAAGCCCTCGCACCCTGACCAACTTCTTCAACGTCTATCCTGAGGCGCGTGAGGTTTGGGATGACGGGCTGCAGCACGCCAAGGTCTCCCTGAGACGCAAGCAGATGGCACTGGCCGACAAGAACGCGCCGGCCTCCATCTTCCTCGGCAAGAACTACCTCGGCCAGAAGGACGAGAACCACACCAACCTCAACGTCCGCAAGGAGGCCTCCGAGATGTCGGAGGACGAGCTGCTCGAACTCGCGAGCCGCGCAAAGAAGCCGAAGGCGGAGGAGAAACCAGAGAGCGTTCACTGATGGGAAGCCGGCGTCCACTCGAAGAAGATGTGCGCCGGCAACGCATCGCCGTGCTCATGCGGCAGCCGCCGATCGTTGTGGCTGCTCCGCACGACAAGCCGGAGCCCATACGGGCAGAGCCGGCACCAATACACGAGCCTGTGGCGCACGTCGCCACACCACTACCAGAGCCGGAGCCGGATCCCATCGTGGACGCTCCGGCCGTCATTTCAGAACCGGTGTCCATCAAGGCTGAGCCGGTCCACCCAAGGGAAGTTGCGCGACTTCCAGATCCCCAAAAGGATAGAACAATGCCTTTCGTTGCTGAGAAGCCCGCGGTCGTCGTTGTGGGTGCAGACAAGGGCGGCGTCGGTAAGACCACGCTGTCTCGAGCTATGCTGGATTACTTCGGCGCCCAGGGGCTGCCGGTCCGTGCATTCGACACCGAGAGCCCGAAGGGCAGCCTGAAGCGCTTCTTCAGCGAGATCACCGAGATCGTGAACCTGCGCGACTCGGATGATCAGGCCAAGGTGTTCGACAACATAGACTCGTCCTCGATCACCCTGATCGACATCCGCGCCGGCCTGCTGACCGACACGCTCTCCCTGCTGGAGGACGTCGGCTACAACGAGATGGTCCGCTCGGGCGCGATCAACAGCGCCGTGATGCACGTGATCGGCTCGACCATGGACTCGTTCGGCGAGATCGATCAGGTGGCCAAGCTACTTGCCGGCTCGAAGCACTGCATCGTGCTCAACCGATACAACGGCGCCGAGTTCTTCAAAGGTATCGACGAGGTGACCCGCCAGGCGCTCGCGCTCGGCAGCTCGCTGATCGACATCCCGATGCTCGACCCGCGTGCGATGGAGCTAGTGGATGCGGCCGGCGTGCCGTTCGGGGAGTTCGAGAAGGATCCGAAGAACTCCTTCATGTACCGCGGCAAGGTCCGCAAGTGGGAGAAGGACGTCTTCGCCAAGCTCGATGTGGCAGGCCTCAACATCGTCTGATCAGCAAGGACACCCCCGCGGCTTCGGTTGCGGGGCTCTGCCTCCAATAACAACAAGAACACCTGAGGTGCTGAGTGTCCTTTTTCGATGAGTTTTCCGTCAAGCAGATGCTGCAGCAGCTCTTCCAATCCCATCAGGTCCACGACCGGATGGGAAGTGATCGCCTTGCCGCGATCGAACGCCACCTCAACTATGTGAAGGATCTGCTTATGGCACTTACCCCCGAAGTCCAGGCCCTCGTCGACGCCAACGCGCAGCTGAAGCCTGCCGTCGAGGCGCTCAAGAGCAAGCTGGACACGGTGTCGGCCCAGGCCGCTGACCTGCAGGCTCGCCTGGATGCTGTCCCGGCCGCTGGCATCTCAGCCGAGGACCTGGACGCCATCAATGGCGTCGCCGCCGACATCGCGACCACGGTCGCCGATGCCCAGGCTGCGGTTGCTCCGGCGCCGGCCGCCGATGCCGCTGTCGACGCGCCTGCCGCCGATGAAGTGGTCGAGGACGCTGCTCCGGCTGCTGACGCCACCGCTGCGGTTGCCGCCGCGCTGTCCGTCGACGCCCCCGCGGCGAACCGCAACATCTAAGACGAACGTCGTCGCTCTGGCCGGTGCTCAATGCATCGGCCGGAGTTCCAACTCGAGAAAATCAAGAAGATGTCCGCACTCACCACCCTGTCCCAGAAGGTGAACCTGGAGGACGCTCGTCTCATCACCGTGTCGGACCTGGTCCAGGACACCGATGGAAATTGGCTCCGCACCGTTCGCTTCTATGGCGACCCGTTCGCCAACGGTTCTCCCACCGTGATGTTCGAAGTCCAGTCGCGCTCCGCCAACAAGGACGAACTGACGATCCAGGCGCCTGGCTTCAAGTTCTAAAAGGCCATCATCGTGAATTTTGTCACCGATGTCTCCCCCGAGGAGGCAGCGGCCGAGATCCTGCGTCGTAGGAGGGGCCGCGAGCACCTCATCGATTTCACCACCTACACGCTCCCGAAATACTACGCCGATCCGTTCCACTACAAGGTCGCAGAGGCCCTTGAGCGTGTCGAGCGCGGCGAGTGCAAGCGACTGATGATCTTCGCGCCGCCGCGGCACGGAAAGTCAGAGCTGTCAACCAGGCGCTTCCCCGCCTGGTTCATGGCCCGGAACCCGTCGAAGAACATCATCTCGGCATCCTATAACGGCGACTTCGCCACCGGCTTCGGCCGAAACGTCCGAGACATCATCAAGGGCAAGGAGTTCGAGCGACTTTTCCCGCACATCAAGATCAGGCCCGACATTCGAGCTGCCGATGAATGGCAGCTCACGGACGAGTCCGGCGGCGGCCAGTATTACGCGGTCGGCGTCGGCACCGGTACCACCGGTAAGGGCGCCCATCTCTTCCTGATCGACGACCCGATCAAGGATCGCAAAGAGGTCAAGTCGGCAACATTCCGAGACGACCAGTGGGATTGGTACCGAGACGTCGTCTACACCCGTCTCGAAGAAGACGCGCCGATCATTCTGACTTTGACCCGCTGGCACTACGACGACATCGCCGGCCGCATCATCGAGGCCATGGAAGATGGCAAGGGCCTCCCATGGGAGATCCTGTATCTTCCGGCACTGCCGTGGGTGAAGAAGACCCCCGATGGTCAGCTGATCCTCAACGAGGATGGCACTGTCCCGGGTGACGCGCTCGGACGTAAGCCGAACGAGCCGCTGGCTCCGCACCGCTTCTCCTACGCGGCCCTGCAGGATCGTCTCGACGTTCTCGGCGAGCGCTCGTTCTCTGCCCTGTACCAGCAGCAGCCGATGTCTGACGACGGTGGCATGTTCCGCGCTGACTGGTTCGCTCCGGTCGCCGTTGCTGAGCTTCCCCCGCGCCGGGCAAAGGTCCGCGCATGGGATTTGGCGGCATCTTCTGACGGCGACTACACGGTTGGCGTCCTGATGTCGAAGGACTCCAACGGGGTCTTCTACATCGAGCATGTCATCCGCTTCCGTGGATCGCCGCTCGAAGTCGAGAAGAAGATCCAGGAGACCGCCAAGAACGACGGTCGCTCGGTCCAGATCTTTCTCCCGCAAGACCCAGGCCAGGCCGGCAAGAGCCAGGTCCAGGGCTTCATTCGCCGGCTCGCCGGCTACATCGTTAAGACTGCCCGCCCCACAGGATCGAAGGAAGTCCGTGCTGCCGCATTCGCTGCGCAGGCGGAAGCCGGCAACGTCAAGATGGTCCCAGGCTCCTGGAACGCCGTCTTCACGGACGAGCTGGAGACCTTCCCACTCGGCACCTACGACGACCAGGTCGACGCTGCTGCCGACGCATTCAACTCACTCCTCGGTCCGAAGAGAGCAGCGGTCCTTGACTGGTAACGTCAGGACATCTCACCACCATGGCAACCGCCACCCAACAGATCAAGTATACGCCGTCTCCCAAGGACGGTAACCCTGGACTGCTGTCGTCAGCCGCGACGACCATGCAGCAGCGCACGAGGATGCTCCGCGCCGTCTATGGCGGAACCGAGACCATGCGCGCCCAGGGTGCGACATTCCTGCCTCAGTACGAGAAGGAATCCGACAGCCGCTATGCGTCGCGCTTGGCATCCACGTTCGCTCTCAACAAGCTGCGCGAGGCGGTGGATGCTGCATCGGCCAAGCCCTTCCGCACCTTGCTGAAGGTGATCCACAGCGATCCGAACCTCGATCTGTGGGTGCAGGACATCGACCTGATCGGCACACACCTGCACGTCTTCGCCCACCAGTTCTTCAACAATGCCATGCTGGACGGCATGTGCCATATTCTGGTGGACCATCCCGACACCTACAACATGAAGAGCCTGGCGGACCAGAAGGCCTCCGGCGCACGGCCATTCATGAAGATGTACAAGGTCGACGACGTGGCCGCGGCCTACGATGCGTATGTCGGCGGCGACACCAAGACCGTCCACGTCCGCATCCGAGGCCAGCGAGCCGATCGCGATGGCTTCAAGGAGGTGCTCTACAACCAGATGCGGGTCATCGAGATCGACCCGACGTCGAATGGCAAGGGCATCGTGCAGCTCTGGGAACAGCTCGCCACCTCTGGCGGCTCGAACTGGACATTCGTCGAAGAGACCCCGCTCACCAACATGACGGAGGTGCCGTTCGTCACCCTTTATGCCGGCGAGAAGGAAGCAGACTACCAGGTGCGGCCGGTCTTCATCGACCTCGCCTACAAGCAGATCGAGCACTGGATTTCCAGCTCGGATCAGCGGTCGATCCTGTCGGCCGCCCGCTTCCCGATGCTGGCCTGTTCCGGCGTCCAGATCGACCCGGAAGACGAGGCGCAGTTCGCCATTGGACCCTACAAGGTGCTCTACGCACCCGAGGCCAACGGCCGCTGGTACTACGTCGAGCCCCGCGGCACCGCGATCGACTCCGGAATGAAGGACCTGGAGAAGCTCGAAATGCAGATGGACATGATGGCGCTGAACCCGGTCACGGGCACGCACCGTCAGTACGTCCCGCAGAACGAGCGTGACATCCAGGAGACCAGGGTCCACTCGGTTGTCCACGACATGGCGATCAACTGTCAGGATGCGTTAGAGCGCGCAATCCGCATGATGGGCAACTGGACCGGCGCCGACTACTCCAACGTCAACGTGGTCCTGAACACCGAGTTCTCGAACACAGCCGACCGCCTGGCTGAGGTCGCCCAGCTCGTCACTCTGTGGTCTCAGCGCGGCCTGTCGCGCGAAGTGCTGCTGCAGGAGATCAGGGATCGCAACCTGCTCGGCGACGAGTTCGACCTAAAGGCGGAACTTGCTTTGTGGCAGGCTGTTGACGAGAACATGCAGGCGGCCGGCGAGAACATGCTGCCGGGTCGGTGGACCCAGGCAGATCCTGCGAAGGCAGGCAACGGCACGGCGGTGTCGGCCGGAGGCAATGCCTCCACACCACCCGCGGGTAACCCAACCCAGCCGAAGCCGAACTTCCCGAATGGTTCGACGCGCCCGACGCCGCAGTTCTAATTGACTTGCATTCGTGCAAGTTGTAGGCGGTTCAGCCCATGACCGAGAAGCTTTCATTCAAATGCGAAGGCTACGTGTGCGAGCCCTGCACCAACAGGCAGGGCACGCCCGTGCGCGAGCTGGTGCGGATGATCCCTCGCTCGGTCGTGGCCTTCGGCAAGCTGATCGGTGACGAATACTGGTGCTGCCCGATCTGCTTCGAGCCGAAGTTCACGGTCAAGGGGAGGAAGCCGGTCAATGGAACCAGTCAAGCTGAAGTGGTGGGAGAAGCTTCTGGGGTTGCCCGAGGAAGGCGTTCAGCCGCGACGCGCGGCACCGGCCCCCGTCTCGTCGCCACCTCCGGCCCCAGCTCCGACGCCTGAGCAGCTCGCGCTGGAGCGGCTGGTTCGGGAGCAGGAGAAGACCAACTTCTGGCTCATGATGCAGCCGGTCCTGATGCACCCGTTTAAGGCGCTGATGGGGATTTTCATCCTCTACATCATCATCCACGTCTGGATCTATGGCTGAGTTCCACGATTTGCATTTCTGTTTGCAGAACGCTTGACAAAGGGCGTATATTGTGGTTCAAGTCAGGTGAAATGCAGATAGTGTGCAAATGAACCTGTTTCACCGCAAGATCTTGGTCCAAGCGTTCAAACTGCCCCTCTGGGGGCAGGCTGCCGAGGAGGTCGCGCCGCAATGGCTCGTCAGCCGTCTGCAGAGTGGTGAGCTGAAGGTCAACTCCCTCGGGGGGCTGACCATGTCGTCGGCGTGGGGCGTGCAATCCTGTGCCGCTGGCGACGTCGTCCTCCTGACCGAGGATGACACCATCCAGTTCGCCAAACCGGAGGAGTTCGACAAGCTCGAACCCGTCAAGGAGCTGCAGATCGCAGCGTAATCCGACGCTCTCTCCATAGAGCATCCAGAAGCCGCTCGGGACCTCCCTGGCGGCTTTTCTGCATCGGTCACTCACTCACACTTGCCCGCCCGGTTCGCGCCTGGCGGGCATTTTTTTGGCCCGGCGGGCCACCTCTTTCGGTTCCGCGCTCCCTTGAATGGTCGAGCGCGGCTTCAGCGGTCTCAGCTCGCATCCCGCACCAGACGAGCAGAGATATCCAAGAGCGTGCCGCACGCCCGCGCCGCCGCTGAACATTTTCCGTTGGCATGTAGCTCAGACGGTAGAGCGCCTCGCTGTTAACGAGGAGGTCGCAGGTTCGAGACCTGCCGTGCCAGCCATCCAATTCGCCCGCAATGACCAACCGAGCGCCGGGACGGCCTCGGAACGATCGCTGCTGGCATCTCCGATTCCCCGGATCCTCGGGGATATCACCGACCCTCAGGCGGGATGCTTGAGCGGTCTTTTATCACGAGGGGCGGGATGCCCCGCATTTCCAGGGATTGGAATGCTCAAAGCAGTAGTCACCGATATCAACACCGTCGATGAAGCCCATCGCGCCTTTTACGTCGAGAAGAACGGGAAGTTTTTCCTCAACGTCACGCCGGCCGAAGGCTACGAACTCGACGACGTCAAGGGCCTGAAGACGGCTCTCGGAGCGGAGCGCAACAACGTTGCAGTCCTCAAAGAGCAGCTGAAGCCCTACGAAGGCCTCGATGCCGGCGCGGCTCGTACCGCGATCGAGCGTGTCTCCGCCTTCGGAGAGATCACCCCTGACGCAGCCAGGACGGCTGTTGAAACCGCAGAACGACTGTCGAAGCTCGATCCCGCGAAAGAGGCGGATCGGATCGCAGGCGAGAAGTTCGAGACCCTGAAGGGTCAGCTCACCGCGCAGTGGACTCTGCGCGAGACCGAGCTGAGCACCCAGGTCAAGAACGCCAACGCTACGGTCGAGAGCCTCACGGGGCAACTGCAGACGATCATGGCCGACAGCCAGATCAAGTCTGAAGTCGCAAAAGCAAACCCACTGGACGACGCGCGGGATGCCGTCGAACTGCTGGTGTCCAAGTTCGTCAAGACGTCCATGAAGGACGGTCAGGTCTCCGTCCAGGTGCTCGACACCAACGGCAACCCCCGCATCAAGGACGTGAATGGCACCCCCTTCACTGTCGCCGATCTCGTCGCCGAGATCCGCGAGAGCCGCGCCTCGCTCTTCAAGCCGGAAGAGAAGCGCGGTCTGGGAACGCAACCCGGCACCCACGGCAATCCTCCGGCAGGTGGTGGTCAGACCAACCCCTGGATGAAGGACACCTGGAACATGACGCAGCAGATGCTGCTGTCGAACCAAAAACCCGAACTGGCCAAGCAGCTGAAAGCAGCGGCCGGCGTGAAGTAACCCTTCTCGCCCATCCGAACAATTGCATGCGCCCGGATTCTGTCCGGGCGTTTGCTTGAATGCAAGCAGCCGCAAACGCCGTCTCAACAAAAGCAAGAGTGAGAAATGACTGAGACTCGTCTCGCGGACATGATCGTCCCGACCGAATTCAACAACTACGTGCAGGTGCTCTCGACGCAGAAGTCGGCCCTGTTCCAGTCGGGCATCATCACCGACCTGACCAGCGTCATCGACGCGGAGATCAGCGGCAAGACCGTCAACATGCCGTTCTTCAACGATCTGGACGCCGCGGACGCCGAGCAGGTGCTCGACGACAACAGCGACCTGACCGTCAGCAAGACCTCGACCGGCCAGGACGTGGCCGTGAAGCTGCTGCGCGGCAAGGCGTTCGGTGCGTCCGACCTGTCGTCCGACCTGTCCGGCGCCGACCCGATCCAGCTGATCGCCAACCGGTTCGCCGAGTGGTGGAATCGCCGCATGCAGACCGCTCTGCTCGCGACCCTGGCGGGCGCAATGGGCTCGGCCGGCATGGCAGCCAACGTCAACGACATCTCCGGCCTGACCGGCGGTGCCGAGAACTTCGACGCCGACTCGTTCATCGACGCTGCGTTCTTGCTCGGTGACGAGCAGGGCGGCCTGAACGCCGTCGCCGTCCACTCTCTGACCCTGAAGGCGATGGTCAAGGCCGACCTCATCGAGTTCATGCCGGACTCCGAGGGCAAGCTGACGATCCCGACCTACATGGGGAAGACCGTCATCGTGGACGACAGCATGCCGGTGACTGGCTCCGGCGCGAACCGCGTGTTCACCACCTACATCTTTGGCCCCGGCGCGATCGGCTACGGCGAGAAGTCGCCGAAGACCCCGGTCGAGGTCGAGCGCCAGGCTCTGAAGGGCATGGGCCAGGAGTACATCGTGCAGCGCCGCCAGTGGGTCATGCATCCCCGCGGCATCAAGTGGCTCGGCGCCAACCAGGTCGGCGTCACCCCCGCGAACTCCGAGCTGGCCGACGTCGCCAACTGGCAGCGCGTCTACGATCCGAAGGTCATCCGGATCGTCGCGTTCAAGCACAAGCTGGGCTCCTAATCGTCTGACCTCAGACGGTAGGAACTGAAATCGACCCTCCTCGGTGAAAGCCGGGGAGGGCTTTTTCGCTGTTTGGAGACATCCATGATTGGAACGACTGGCTTCCGAGCCCGTGAGGCGGCTGCGAACATTCGTCTGCGCAAGCAGCGGATCGTATCGCCCGAGGTGCGCGCCGCGCGCTTCGCCAACCTCCACGGCAATGCGTCGGCCGACGACGCTGCAGCCGATGCTGCTGCAAAGGCCGCTGCCGAAGCCGCCGCCAAGGAAGCAGCTGAGAAGGCTGCTGCTGAAGCTGCTGCCAAGGAAGCCGCTGAGAAGGAAGCTGCAGACAAGGCTGCTGCCGAAGCCGCTGCTGCGGCCACCAAGACCAAGAAGAAGTAACCTGACAGAGGTTCATAATGGGCTACGCGACCAAGGATGACATCGACGATCTCTATGGGACCGATCTCCTCGTTCGCATAGCCGATTATGACCGTGACGGCATACCAGACCCGCTGGTTGTCCAGCGTGGACTCGACGGCGCCGACGAGATCTGCGACGCCTATCTGTCGTCGCAATACACGGTCCCGGTTGTCCCGACGCCGGGCATCGTCAAGAACTGCGCCATCGACATCGCGGTCTATAAGATCGCACTCGGCCGGACTGGCCGGACCGATGAGATGCGCGTGCGTTACGAGGACGCGCTTTCAATCCTCGAGAAGATTTCCTCCGGCAAGGTCGGCCTCGGCCTGCCGCCGGTCACCACGACTGGCACCGATGCCAATGGCAACCCGGTGACCACGACAACGAACCCGAACGTCACACGAGGTGGCCGGTCGTTCGACTGCGGGAGGGCCTGATGGGCGCCTTTGCGGTCGATCTGAATGCCGAAGACCTCGCCCGCCTCAATGCCCGCCTCACCAAGCTGCTACAGGACGCCGAGCACCTCCATCCGGTGATGGAGCAGGCTGCCGAGTACATGCAGCGTGCCACCATCAACCGCATCCTTCGCACCAAGCGCTCGCCAGAGGGTGAGCTGTGGGCTGCGCTGTCCGATGTGACCATCGCACTGAAGGGGCATGACAGGCCGCTGTTCGAAAGCGGCGAGCTGTCCCGCAGCATCGAGGTCACCGACGTGAACGACCACGGCTTCGAGCTGACGGCGGATACCGAATACGCATCGCTCATGCAGGAGGGCTTCAACCATGCCGGCCGAAAGGCGCGGCGTGGCGGCAAGCGCTACAGCAAGGCCGACAAGGTGCCGGCGCGTCCGTTCATGGGCTTCTCGGAAGAGAACGTCAAACGCATCTCGAAAATGCTCCGCGACCATATCGCGCACGGAGGTTGATGATGGGAAAAGTCGTCGACTTCCGCCAGAAGATCATCGACGGGATCAAGACGCTGTACCCGACAATGGACGTCGAATGGTACGACGGCCTGTTCGATGAGAAAGACATCGCCGACTGGACGCTGAAGACGCCATGCGCTCGCGTCGCGGTGATGGCCTCGAAGAGCGATCCGACCTTCACGGGCGAGCTGAATGCTCTGCTCCGGGTTGTCGTGGTCTTGATCGACGAGAACAAGTACGTGTCGCTCGATGGCGACTCGCGGGCCTGGGACATGGTCGAGACCGTGGCCACCTGGGCTCATCAAAATCAGTTTGGACATCCCGATGCCGCTCCTGCTCTGAACGTCCAGTTCAAGCGCATCAGCCAGCCTGTCTTGAGGCGCGAAGGCGTCTCTGTCGGCGTGGTCGAGTGGCACAGCGATCTCATGATCGGCACCAACAAGGTGCTGCAGCGAGACTTCGTCTGGAATAACGGCCAGATGGTCACCAAGGTGCCGAGCACCAAGGCAAAGATCCTCGGTCATGTGGAGACTGCAGCGGGTCTGTCCGGCGACGAGACGGTCGATGTGACACCCGAGGTGCCGTAATGGTGCGTGCAATTCACGCGATGGAGCGCCGGCTCCAGGATTTGGAGCGCAAGTTCCAGAACAAGGAGCGGCTCGGAAAGATCGTCGCGGTCAAGTTCGAGAAGAATCGCTGGTACGTCAAGATGAACGACGGCGAGGATCAGACCCCGAGCGGGAATGAGACTTACTCGAAGCAGGACACCTTCAAGAGCGACTGGCAGCCATGGCAAAGCCACTCGCATGCGACGATCAAGTATTCGGTTCCGCCGAAGATCGGGATGCACGGCATCCTGCGCTCGGTCGGCGGCATCCCCGAGCTGGGGACGGTCGAGCCGTTCCATTACGGCCCGGACACGCCATCGCCGCACGGCAAGCAGGATGAGACGGTCGGGCTGATCCACGAGAAAGAGGATCAGCAGCACTGGATCCACCAGACCAAGGATTCGAACCACCTGATCATCAAGACCAAGAAGAAGCAGCAGGGCGCCCCCACGGGACTCGGCGATATCTCTGGTCTCGGCGATCTCGCAGGCATCAGCCAGATGGCCGGCCTAAGCGGCACGGACTTCTCCAGCATGCTCGGCGGCCTCAGCAATCTCGGCAACCTGGGCAACCTCGCCAGCCTCGACATCTCGAACATCGCCAACATGGCGGGCCTTTCGCAGCTGTCGGGCCTCAAGCTCGGCCAGCTCGCCAATGTTGGCCAGCTCGCCAACCTGTCCGGCCTCCCAGGGCTGTCCCAACTCGGCAATCTCGCCGGCATCGCCAACCAGGTCGCCTCCGGCAACCTCATGGGCGTCGTCGGTCAGATGATCGGCGGCGGCGCGGGCGGAGCGGCCGGCATCCCGGCGAGCCTTGCAGGCGGCAGTGGAGGAGGTGGCGGCGGTGGAGGTGGAAGCGGATCTGGCAGCTCGGACACGAGCAGCTCGGATGCCTCATCGTCCGATCAACAGCAGCAGTCACAGCAGACGCAGCCGCCCAAGCTTCCGGAAGTGCCGGAAGAGGGCGATGACGGCGTCACGCGGCAGCTGGCGGACAAGGAGAAGATCCTCAAGACGGTCGGCAAGAATAAGTCCTACTACAGGCAGGATGAGAAGCTGGTCAACGTCCGCTATGGCGAAAAGGGAGCCAAGGGCGACGTCCTGATGGACGAGAACCAGGTCAAGATCCAGTTCAAGGACAAGAAGGCCAGCGTCAAGTGGACTGAGAACGACCTGAACGTCACCTACGGTGAGAACCAGGCCAACATCAAGCTGGACCAGGACGCGATTGTCCTGAAGCACGGCGATGGGACGACAGTCACATTCCACAAAGACCACGTCGAGGTGAAGGGCGCGAACAGCTGCTCGGCCGGCGTCGATGGCCGATGGGTCAACATCACCAAGGAGCGCGTCAACCTCGGGGTCTCCGGACCCAATGAGCAGGCTGACCAGCGCGTTATGACAGAGGCTGGACCATCTCAGGTGGTCTGGGCCAAGATCGCGTAGCGAGAAAGAAGAAAAATGAAGACCTACGAAGTTATCAAGGATTTCTGGCGCAAGGGCGTCATGGTGCCGGCCGGCTCCGTCGTCACCGCGGTCGAGGCTGAGGTCAAGTATCTCAAGCACGTCGTGCAGGAGAAGGTCGAAGAGGCCGAGGCCGTCGTGGCCAAGGTCGAGGAGACCGTCACCAAGGCGGTGACCGCGGCGAAGGCTGTCGAGACCAAGGTGCTCGGTGCCGTTGCTTCGGAGAAGCCGGCCGATGGCAACGCTTCCAAGTGAGCACCTGGTCGATATCGATCGTGAGACCGGCGAACTGATCCAGGGCTGGCCCCGGATCAAGCAGAGCATCTTCGTCATCCTCACCACCCGCCTCAAGGTTCGCCTGATGCGGGCGTGGTGGGGGTCGAGGTTTCAGGACATGCAGGACAAGCCCTCCAACGAGGAGACGATGATGTCCGGCATGATGGCCGCGATCGCCGCGATCAACACCTACGAGCCGGAGTTCAAGGTCACGCGAGTGGCTATTGACGAGGCCGACGCGACCGGTGCGATCACGATCACCATCGATGGAATCGACCTCGTAGAGCAGGTGCTGCGGAGAACTTCGGTCACCATCTAGCGAGGGTTGAATGCCCAATTACACGTCGCCCGCGCTGTATATCGACTTCGCGCGTCTTCCCCCACCCGACGTCATCGAGACCATTGATTACGAGGTTCTGCTCCAGCGCTACAAGGACGAGGTTCTCGAAAAGAACCCGAAGCTGAAGGCAGCGCTTGTCCTCGAGCAGTCTCCGACCAACGTCATCCTGGAGCCGCAGGCCTACGGCGAGGTCCTGGTGCGAGCGCGGGTCAACGCCGCTGCACGCGCCGTCATGCTGGCCTTCGCCAAGGGCGCGGACCTTGAAAACCTGGCTGCCTTCTTCGGCGTTGAGCGCCTGCCGGACGAGCTGGATGACAGCCTCCGGCGCCGCGCTCAGATGGCGCCAGAAGCCTATTCGACGGGCGGCTCCGAGGGAGCCTACATCTTCCAGGCCCTGAGCGCCGACGTCCGCATCCGCGATGCAACGGCGACCAAGGTCAACAAATTCGGCGGCGTCAAAGTCGCCGTCATGCAGAGCGGAACCGACCCGGTACCGACCAAGGACATCATCGCCAACGTCGTGAAGCGCTTGAACCAGAAAGGGATCAAGCCGCTGACCGACGTCATCTCGGTCTGTCCGGTCATGCCGCTGCGGACGCAGATCGTTGCCAACGTCACGCTGTATCCAGGACCCGATGCCGCGCTGGTCATGAGCGACATCGGAACGGCCCTGACGAAGGTCCGCACCAACGTCTCCATGATCGGACGAGATCTGACCAGGTCGGCAATCATTTCGGCGCTCAACCAGAATGGCGTCCAGAACGTCGACCTGATCTCGCCGGCTGCCGATGTCGTGGCCGGCAATGACCAGTGCGTCGTCATCGATTCCGCAAAGGTCACGCCGCTCCCGACTAGATTGGAGTAAGCCATGGGCCCGTTCCCGACGCGCAGGATGGATCACATCCTGTCCCCGAATGCGACGGAGTACGAGCGCACGCTGGCCTCCCAGGTCGAACGCCTGCTCCAAATCGACATCCCGATCCGGCAGCTCTGGAATCCGTGGACCTGCCCTGAGAATCTGCTGCCTTACCTGGCCTGGGCTCTCTCGGTAGACCTGTGGGACTCGGAATGGCCGCTGACGAAGCGCCGGAGCGTGGTCGCGAATGCGATCAAGCATCACCAGATCAAGGGCACGCTGAAAGCCATCGAGACCTACGTCGACCTCGTCGACAGCAAGGTCCTGAAGGCCACGACGCCGCCGGCAAAGGTGTTCTCAGGCCCCTCGCTCAACAAGGAGCAGCGGGAAGCCTGGCTCGCCAAGCTGCCGCAGGTTCGGATCTACCAGAATTACCTGCGCGGCGCCGCCCGGCGTCGTATCTTCTCAGGCGGAAGCCGCTACAGCAGCTTTCTGGAGAAGAAGTTCCCGACCCCGAATGAGGCGATCACGCGGCTTTCGAAGCGAGCGTCCTGGGTCGTCAATGGTGTCGAGACCGACACCAAGATCGACAACGAAGGTACCTACTTCAGGCTCTACATCAAGGCTGTCCGGCCGTATTCGACATTCTGCAACACGCCGCTTGGCCTGAAGAAGAAGTTTCCGATGCCGTCCACGGCAGCCAGCAGGATCGTCACGATCGCCCCGATCGTCAGCGCGCCATGGCGCAGAGCGGTCGGTCCGCAGATCGAGCCGGTGTCAACCACGCCGGAGCTGATCACGATCTCCGGCAAGGAAGGCAAAGCCGTCTATTCCGGTCGCCCCATCCACAAGCGGTTCTTCGTGCCCTCAATGGCGCCGTACCACACCTACGAGCGGTATGCGGTCAATGACGGGTCCGCTGCAGACGCCAAACGTCCATCGATCCAGTTCATGGGCGTCGGGCGGTATGGCATCGAGCCGCGCTCGGCCGAGCTGAAGATCCAGATGCAGACGCGGTGGAGCAAATACAAGGCACGTCTCGCGCAGCCATTCTCTCCGAAAACGCGCTTCTTCACGCCGCATGACGGCACGCTGATGACCAAGAACCGACAGGCCATCATCGCGGCCAAGCGCATGACCGACAAGATCCTGCTCGATACCGACACCAAGCCTGGTTTCATCGCCGGCCTGCCGCGGTTCGCGGGCAGCCCGATCATCATCTGACAATAACCAGAATGCATTGGTCCCATCGTCCGCGGGGACGGTGGGCCTTTTCGCGTTCGCAGCAAGAGGCCCTTAGATGGACCAGCAAGTCATCTTTCGCGATTATCAGGAACAGACCGCGACCGATCACAACAACATCCAGGAATACGTTCAGACGGCGATGGACCACATTGTCGCCGATGCCGTTTCTGCGACACGGAAGTACTCCGGACTGATGATCACCAAGACCGGGCAGGTCGAGGTCACGATCGGCGCAGGTCGCGTCTACGATACGGGCGCCGTCTATGCACTCCGCTCGGTCCTGACCCAGTCGCTCGCCACCTACGTGGCCGCAGCGGCCCGGCGCATCGTGACGATCTCGGCCTATGGCCAGGAGGTCGAGACCGACGTCGAGCAGCGCGACTATCTGACGGACGTCGATACGGGCACCGTGGAGCCGCGCTCGGTCGCCATGACCCGCTCCCGCAACGTCCAGATCGTTTTCACGGCCGGCGCCGAGGCTGCCGACCCTGTCCCGGCTGCTGTCCCGGCCACCCATGTGGTGATCGCGAATGTGATGCTGGACACCACGCAGATCGTTTCGATCGACATCCAGGACCAGAACAAGGTCGTCTCGACCGACGCACTGGATATCCGGACCGACCTGCTGGAGACCTTCCGGTCGATCATCGAGCCGCGCGTCACATCGCTGGCGTCGGACCTCGCCGACCTCGCGAACCGCATGACCGGCCTGAGCAGCGCCTCCGACCTGTCCCGCATCTACCTCGACCTGGCTCGGGTCAAGGAGAGCCTGCGCTATCCGGCTGACGCCTCCGGCTTTGATACCGACTTCTTCCTCGATCAAACGAAGTCGGACATGACCAACAGCAAGCTGCTGGGCTTCGACGCCAGGGTCGAGGAGGGCATCCGCTTCAACAACGCCAACGCGAACCAGTTCGAGATCTCGCTGTTCTCGGCGAACGATCCGAACGCGGCGATGGCCGGCGGCTACCTGATGCCGAAATACACCAACGTGCTGAAGATCCAGACCGGCAATTACACCGAGTCGCTTGGCATCGCGCAGTACGGCTACCAGGTGCATTCGATGAAGGTCGGGTACATGTCCCGCACCCGCGTCCGGTACGGCGGAAGCTACACGGTCTGCACCAACGGCAACGCCTGGAGCACGCCCGGAAACCCGGTCGACACCACCAATCTGTACGACTTCAACACCATCGAATACTCGACGGTCACGAACAACTACAACGTTCACGGCAACGGTGACGGCGCCTGGTCACAGCGGACCGACTACTACTGGCTCGACACCTGGGAAGAGCCGTTCATGTATGAGGTCACCACGAACCTCTCCGTGACTGGTGCTCAGGTTGCGCAGACCTTCCTGGTGTCGAACGACATCATCGCGACTCAGGTGGGCTTCTACATCACCCAGAAGGCCGCGAACGAGGACATCCACATCGCTCTCTGCGAGGTGACTGCAGGCCAGCCCGACCTCGAAAAGGTCGTGCTAAAGACGGTCTACGCGCAGCAGAACATCGTCACGGGTTGGAACCTGTGCCAGATCCAGCCGACCTTCCTCGCGAAGGGCAAGCGCTATGCTTTCGTGTTCATCTCGAACGCAAACCATCAGATCGGTATGACCAACGGTCAGTCTTATCTGGACGGCACGTTTTTCTACTCGACGGACGGCATCTACTACATGGGTGACCTGACCAAGGACATGATGATCCAGGTCTATGGCGCTCAGTTCGCTTCGTCCCAGGTCGCGATCGAGTTCGCTCCGATCAACCTCGACGGCGGCTTCCGCGACATCGACATCCTCGCTGAGCAGTGGGTGCCGGGCTCGTGCGAGCTGGTCTACGAGATGCGGCCGAACGGTACCGGCGAGTGGCAGTCGCTGACCCAGGATAACTCCGGCGTGCTCGCGGTCGCTCCGCCGCTGGCTCAGTTCCGGGCTCGCTTCGTCGGCACCAGGGACATGATGCCGATCCTGCATCTCACGGGATCGCGCGTCCATGTCTCGCGGCCGAAGGCGGCCTTCAAGCACGTCTCGACGACGATGACGGTGCCGGCTCTGTCGAACGTCACGCACAACCTGACCTTCGTCAACCTGCTCGAAATGTTCGATCCGACGCCGCACACCTACGCGATGACGGTTCGGGTCGGCTCGACGGAATACTCGCCCGACACCACCGTCACGGTGCTGAAGGATGCGAAGGCGAAGCGATACGAGAAGACCTACACCTTTAGTCTGCCGGCCGGAACCACACAGTTCACGATCGAGCAGACCGGAACGACCAACTCGCCGCAGGTCACGTACCACGTTGCCGAGCGGTCGTTCTACAGCAAGTAAGGAACCAACCTCATGGCCGACACTGAAAACGCAGCCGCTCCGGCGGCTGCTGCACCCGTTGCTGTGCCGACGAATACTCCTCCGAAGCTCGCCGTCGATCCGGCGAAGAGCTATCGCCTGAAGCTCGCGCGGGCCATCGAGGTCGCTCCCAAGATCTGGGCGCGTCCCGGGCACGAGGTGATCGTCAAGGGCAACCTGATCGCTGGCCTCGGTGACGCCGTCATCGGCTACGAAGAGGTCTAAGCCCGATGGCGCGCAGGTACGATCAATTCTACCGGGTCAAGGCGAGGGATAATCTCGGTGACCCCGAGTATTGGAACCAGCGCTTCGAAGACCTCGACCGCCGAATCAACTCGAACGAAGACGGTCTTGCTGCCATCGGCGGCTTGACCTCTTACGTCGAGGGCCTCGCGCTCAACCGTCTCGATCTCGTTCTAGCGCCCGCGCTCGACAAGATCGCGCTGGTGTCCGAGCAGGGCTTCCTGCTGGCGCACGCCAACAACTCGGTGACGCTGAACGTCGCGACCACCCAGACCTTCGCGATCCCTGATGAGGCAGAGCGTGACCTCTTCGCGCCATCGCCGTTCGTCACGATCGTCAGGCAGGCCAACACCACCGACTATGCGTTCGCAAAGCTCGTCAACTGGAACCGCAGCAGCGGCCAGTTGACCCTGCAGCCCATCCAGATTTTCGGCAATGCCGGACCGTTCTCGGACTGGATCATCTACGTTGGCACCGCGCTGCCGCAGGTGGTGACGCAGGCGTTGATGGATGCTCAGGCAGCCCGCGACGCAGCGAAGGGCTATCGTGACACGGCTTCGACGTACGCGACCCAGACCGGTCAGGACAGGTCCGCGGTCGCTCAGATGAAGTCGGATGCTCTTGCAGCTCGCGACCAGTGTGCGACCTATGCGGCGAACGCCCAGATCTTCGATCCGTCATTCTACATCAAGAAGGACGTCGGCGGCACGTTCAGCGCCTCCGTCAACTTCACGGTCAGCCCGACCGTCCCAACAGTCACGGCTGGCGATAACTCGCTGAAGGCGGCATCGACCGCCTACGTCAAGAACGCGATCGACGCTCTGGTCAATGGTGCTCCCGGCACCTTGGACACGCTTAAGGAGATTGCAGATCAGTTGGCGTCCGACGAGAGCGCTGTCGGCGCACTGACAACGTCTGTGGCTGGGAAGTTGCAGAAGGATCAGAACCTCGCGGACGTGCCGAACAAGGCCGCGGCTCTGACGAACCTCGGCATCTCGTTCGCGACCCCGATTGGGGCTGCAACGATGAATGCTTCGGCCGGAACGGCAACGACCTACATGCGGTCGGATGCGAGCATCAAGCTCGACATGTCGATCCAGCCGACGTGGACCGGCAAACACATTCACCAGTTCAGCTCTGGACAGACATACGGCTTCAACCACAACACCTACGGTGGCCTGACTGTCTATGCGCCTGACCAGGGTGCCGCATTCGTCACCTACCACCGCGGTGCCTATGCGGTACAGGCCGGCCTCGATGGCGATAACTGGTGGCGTATCGGCGGATGGTCGGATGGGGCGAACTGGCGGTTCGGCGTTTCTGGCGTTGGCGACGGCTACCTGCGAGGATCACTCGGCGTAGGAACCTTCGCATCGACGCAAAGCGGTTCGATTGTTGCTACTGGCGATGTCGTCTACGGCGCCTCTGACATCCGTCTGAAGGACGAGATCCAGGTGATCGAGGACGCGCTGGAGAAGGTCAAGAAGCTGAGAGGCGTGACCTGGATCCAGAGCGATCTTGCCAAAGAGGTCGGGGCCCCTGAGCAGAAGTTTCGCAAGGCTGGTTTGCTTGCGCAGGAGCTGCGTGAAGTCCTTCCTGAGGCTGTCGGCATTGCGCCGTTTGACCGTGACGAGGACGGCAACAGCAAGTCAGGGAGCGAGTTCCTGAACATCTTCTATGAGCAGGTCACTGGTCTCCTCGTCGAGGCGATCAAGAGCCTGGCGACCAGGGTGGAAGGGTTGGAGGGCGCATAATGGCCGTACCATCAACAGGCGCGGTCGGATTTTCGACCGTCAACTCTGTGTTCGGTTGGGGCAATCAAATGAGCCAGTACGCCGGAAGAACGTACTACAGGGCAGGTGGCGGCGGGACGTTCCCGACGGCCAACTTCCCAATGTCTTCGTTCTACGGGACTTCCGGACACGATGAATGGAACTGTGCGTGCGCTTGCGATTGCGGCGCATGCGGTAAGTGAGGACATGATGGATCAGGTGCCGAGCAGCACGTTTAGCTACAAGATATTGGACGTCAGCCAGGATGGTTGGGCTCGTGTCGAGTATAAGCACGGGCTGCTCGGCAGCATGATCAAGAACGTCCTCGTTCCTCTCCACTTCTCCGCAGATGAGCAGCGGGGAGCCATCGTGATGCAGTTTCCGTCACAGCCCTTCCTTGCGCGGTGGATGTCGATCTTGTCGCGCAGCTCGCCATTGGCCCCGGCGGCCATGGAAGGGCAGTTCACATACCGAATTGACCGTCCGATGGAAGACCCTGTCGGTCTGCCTCTGGAAACGCACAAGGTGTGACGATGCAGTTCAGGCGCATCCGTTTTGAGAATTTCACGATCACGATCTTCACGGCCCATGCCGGAGAAGAGCGCATCTGCCCTCCAGTGGAGCTGACGCGCGGATTGACGTGGGCAGACGCTCCGTCGATCGCCTATCTGCTCGAAGGCAAGCCTGATGCTCATCCGCTCTACACGATCCCGGTCTACACGAAGGGCGGATTTGAGGCGCTCGGCGGCGATCACGCGCCTGACCCGCGGCCGGCTGGGAGCGGCGCGACCCAGTTCGTGCGCGGCATTGACAACTATCGCCTCCGCGCCACGGCGGAAGGCAGCGAGTACCACTGCATAACGCCGAAGAGCAAGGTGCCGTTCTTCTGGCAGCGCGCTTTCGTGTCCGGACAGGCCGGCGAGACGTTCGATGTGGAACCAGGCAACTTCATCTACCTCGCCGAGGGCCTCATCGAAATCTCCCATAGCCAGTTCCGTGGCGCGACGATGCTGGAGATCTCCAGGCCGCTCACGGCCAAGATCATCGAGCCTGTGATGGGCGCCAAGCTCTGGCGCTGAAAGGAGCCAAATGCCCAAGATCCGCTTTCTGACGCCGGCTGACTTTGGCGACATGTGCGACATCATCGACAAGCACAGCAGCGGAATGGGTGCCTGGTGCAATGACCCTGAGGCACCCACAAAGCAGAACTTCCGCCAGCTCGCGAAGGACCATGTGGACCTTTGCTTTGAGCACGCGATGTCGAGCTTCTGGGGGTATTTTGACGACTCTGGAAAGCTTGTCTCCTGGGTCAACTTCACCCGCTGGGCCGACAACGACAACATCACGATCCGATCCGTCATCGAAGATCCAGAGGCAGCACTGCCAAGGCAGGACGGCGCCGCATGGTCAGACGCCGCGGTCGATCTTGTGAATTGGGGCATCGGCTTCTTCTGGACCGATGGCATCTCGACCTTCTGGAGCCGGCTGTTCGCCGGCAGAGAGGATCGGCACATCTCGGCGCATCCGAACTGCATGCTGACGCAGTACGCGCGGGAGAAGGTCGTCGACATCCCGGGAGGCCAGCGGCCCCCGCAGGAATATCAGAGGGTCACGTGGTCATCGTTCGACGACGCCACGGCGATCTATCGGTTCAATGACCCGCTGCCCATGGCGGCATACCTGCAAAGTGCCAGATGATCCGACTTGAAATGCTGAGTAGCGACGGAGAGGTCGTGCCTCTGTTCTACGATCAGCACGCCTCACGGCTGCTCGACAATAATGGCTTCAGGGCCGTCGATTTCTCCAATAACCCGATGCTTGAGCGTGAGCCTGTGCAAGCTCGCCCGTTCATCGCGGTCGATTATGACCAGCCTGGACGCAAGGTGCGTCAAGTGAAGAAGCTGAAGATTCAGCTCGGTCTCGGATGCAACAAGGCCTGCTCCTATTGCCTTCAGGCAGCCCAGATCAACAAGGCCGCGGCGTCGTCGACGCGCGATGCCAGCGAGTTTTTGGCGAACATCGATGGCTGGATCGAAGCTCCTGAGGGGATGGAGAAGGTCGAGTTCTGGGGCGGCGAGCCGCTACTCTACTGGAAGAAGATCGAGATACTCGCACCCGAGCTGATCAAGAAGTTCCCGAACGCGCGGTTATCGATCATCACGAACGGCGAATTGCTGACGCGGGAGATCGTCGACAAGCTGAAGGCCTGGAACTTTTCGATGGCGATCAGCCACGATGGACCGGGCCAGGCGGTGCGCGGGAGCGACCCGTTTGAGGATCCGCACCAGTTCGCGATGATCCAGTATGCGCAGAAGACGTTTCACCCGCGCTTCTCGTTCAACGCGGTGTTGACGCCGGCAAGCAACGATGTCAACGCCATCATCGATTGGTTCCAGGATTGCATTCCGGGCTGCAATGTTGGTTTTGAGGGCGTGGTTCACAGCTATGCCGGCGATCCCGCCTCGATCTTCTCAGAAGAGAAGCTCGGTCAATTCAGCGACGTTCTGTCGAGGCAGCTGATCGATGGGTCCGCGCTCCGTTCGTTCATGCTCCACGACAAACTGCGGCGTGCCGTCAGGTCGATGGTCAACGAGCGCTCCTCGGAGTCTCTCTTCCAGAAGTGCGGCATGGACATGCCGGAATATCTGGCGGTCGACCTCAAGGGCAATGTCATGACCTGCCAGAATGTGGGGGCCAACGGCAACCACAAGATCGGGCACGTCAGCGAGTTCGAAGACATCGCGCTCAACACCTCTCGCCACTGGAGCAAGCGCCCGGAGTGCCAGAGCTGCCCCGTGCTGCAGCTGTGCCAGGGTGCGTGCATGTATCAGGGCGGCGACAACTGGACCCACAGCTGCAACGCCGAGTTCTACTACAACCTGGCCTTCTTCAGGGCGGCACTGTTCATCCTGACGGGTCGCTGGATGGTCGGCTTCAGCGGGGACATCGTGAGGCCAAGGCTCAAGAAGGATCGAGATGTCGAAGTTCGCTGATCTCGTCGAGAAGCTCGATAGAATCCCGCACCTCGACCTCGGTAAGAAATACGACACGAATCTCTTACAGTCGGAACTGTCGAAAATAGACCCAACGATGTTCGCGTCGTTCAGGTCCAAGAGCCGGAATGCACAGCATATCGGAAAGTTCTGGAGCGGCTTCTCGTTGGTTGCTCCTGACGGGGCGATCCACGACGACCTGACCGAGGCGCCATACCAAGGCAGGACAGGATATGTGTGGACGCCTGTTGCGGAGGGTAGCCCCTACATCAAGCAGGTGGTCACCGAGCTTGGCGGAGAGGGGCAGCGCGTCAGGCTGATGCGCGTCAAGGCAGGCGGAAGCCTGACCTGGCACCGCCACGGGTCCGAGCTGTCGATGATCATGGGCGTCAATGGCAAGCGTCCAAACTGGTACGAGCTGATCGTCCACGTTCCGATCCGGACCAACACGGAGTTCAGCTACGAGGTCATCGAGACCAGGATCTTCGAGTTGGCCGACTATTCGGCTGGCCAGCTTCAGATCCATCAGAAGAACTATCCTGCTGGAGAGGCCTGGGCCTTCAACGGCGCGCACTATCATAACGTCTTCAACCGATCGAGGACGGATGACAGGTACGCCATCATGCTCACCCTCGACATCAGGATGAGAAAGACCTTCGATATCGTCTCCGCTGCCGTCGAGCGTTACCTAGCCAACGGCGAAGGACCACTGATGCCGGCTCTGTAGCCGTATCCCACCAAACACCAACACCACCCTCCACCAGGCCGCCCCTCACCGGGCGGCTTTTTTCGTTTGGGAGAACCATACGTGACTGTTCAATATCTCCACGGCATCGAGACGATCGAACTCGATAGCCCCTCGGGTCCGGTTGAGACCGTCAAGTCGAACGTGATCGGCTTGGTCGGAACCGCCCCGAACGCCGACCCGGATATCTTCCCGCTCAACACTCCGGTCCCGGTGTTCGCCGACGCCCTGAAGGCAGGCCAGCTCAAGAGCGATGGCACCCTGCTCGACGCCGTGGACGCCATCTACAGCCAGAAGTCGGCAGTGGTCGTGGTGACCCGCGTGGCCGAAGGCCAGAGCATGGAAGGGACCTGGTCGAACGCGGTTGGCTCGCCGACCGGCAAGACCGGCATCTGGTCGCTCCTGAAGTCGCGTCCGACGCTGCAGGTCATCCCGAAGCTGCTCTGTGCACCCGGCCTCACCTCCGGTCGCCCGACCAATGGCGTCAAGAACCTGGTCATCGGCGACGTCGGCCAGAACTACGTGCTCTCCACGACCACGATCATCATCGACGCACCTCCGGCCGGCGGCCGGCAGGCCAAGGCGGTGCCCCAGGTTGTTGGGGGCAAGCTGACCGGCGCGATCATCACCGACCCCGGCTATGGCTACGTCGCAGTGCCCAGCGTGACCGTGACGGGCGCCGGCACTGGCGCAACCCTCACCGCAACCCTCGGCCACGTTGCCAATCCGGTTGGCGTTGCCTTTGCGTCGATCGTCGATCGCCTCCGCGCGGTGGCATTCCTCGACGGTCCCGGCACCTCGTATGAGGACGCTGTCGAGTACCGCGGTGACTACGGCAGCCAGCGCATCTCGATCGTCGACCCCGGCGTCCTGTCTTGGGACACCGAGAACTCGGTCTACGTGCAGAAGCCTGCTTCGGCCTACGCGGCCGGCATCCAGGCCCGCGTCGATGAGGAGAAGGGCTTCTGGTACTCGTTCTCGAACGAGCTGATCCAGAACATCGGAGGCCCCGCACGTCCGGTCGACTTCATGCCGAACGACCGCGACAGCGAAGCCAACATGCTCAACTCCAACCAGGTCACGACCATCATCCACGATGATGGCTTCCGGTTCTGGGGTCTGCGCAACACCGGCACCGACCCGCTCTGGGCTCAGCTGTCGGTCCGCCGCACCGCGGACATGGTGTACGAGAGCCTGGAGCGCGCCGAGCGCGTCCGGCTCGACAAGCCGTTCAGCTACCAGCTGCTCTCCGGCATCCAGGGCGACGTCAACGCTTACCTCCGTCTGCTCCGCTCGCGCGGCGCGCTGATCGGCGGCAAGTGCTGGATCGACAAGTCCATCAACACCCCGGCGACCTTCGCCAACGGTGAGCTGACGGTGGACTTCGATCTGGAGCCCCCGGCCTGCTTGGAGCACCTGCAGTTCCGCGCCCGCCGCAACCCGAACTACTACGCGGACTTCATCGAGGAGTTTTCGCGGCAGGTTGCGACCAGCTAAGCGCTGCTTCGCCTCCGCAACGATCACATCACCAAGAGCCATCGCGGGTCGCTCGGTCCTTCCTGGGCCGGACGCGCTCCGCATGGCCGGAGAGTTAAATGGCAAACAACAACCTTCGCGACTCCAACATTCTCCAGGACTTCACGGTCTGGATCCAGGACATCGGCAAGATCGGCGAGTCCCCCGAGTTCCAGCCCCCGGAGATCAACATCGAGGTCGAAGAGTTTCGCGGTGGCGGCATGGACGGCACCGTCGAGATCCCGATGGGCATCGAGAAGATCGAGTTCGACTTCCAGCTCCACACCTGGGACGAGCAGATCTGGCAGAACCTCGGCTATGGCCCTGGCTCGCTCGACGTTCCGGTCACCTTCCGCGGCTACATGCTGACGGCAGCCGGCGGGGAGAAGGGCGTGATCATCGAGACCCGCTCGCTGATCAAGTCCATCAAGCCCGGCAAGGCCACGCCCGGCAAGAAGGTCGAGATGACGATCAATCTGTGTGCGAATTACTACGCGCACTACATCGACAACAACCTCGTCACCGAGATCGACGTCTTCAACAAGATCACCAACATCGGCGGCGTCGACAAGACCGCCAATGCCCGGCAGATCCTGGGCTTCACCTACTAAGCCCGAGATCTCCCGAACTTCAGGCCTCGCCATCCGGCGGGGCCTTTTTCTTTCCCTGTCACATAGGTGTGCAAGCCAATGACGATCAAAGTGTTCAACCTCACCCATCCCTTCGAGTATCGCGGCGCGAACTACATCGAGTTCAAGGCTCGCCGGCCGAAGGTGCGCGATCTCCGCAACTTCGTGAAGAACGTCGACCGCGACAGCGTTGCGGCCTTCGAGAAGGCGCTCGCCGATCTGTGCGAGGTCGACGAGAAGATCATCGCCGAGATCGACATCGAGGACTTCGGTCCGATGAAGGCGTGGTTCGAGAGTTTTTTGAAGCCCATGCTGAACGGATCGGACGAATAATCGAGGACTCGTTCCCAATCTTCGAGCGCTTCCACTGGACGCTTGACGCCGTCGAGGCGCTCGAATGGGACGACTTCCTCTTAATCGCCGATGGCGTTCAGTTCCTGAATAAGCGTGATCAGGAAGCGATGGAAGCCGCGCAAAAGGCCCGGGGGCGTTAACCCCGGGTCGCCCTTTCCCTCTCCAGGAGCGGTGATGGCCGACGAAACTCTCGACATTAGGGCCAGGCTTACGGCCGAAGACCAGGCCTCTGCCAATATCAAACGGCTCCTCACCCAGATCAAGCAGCTCGAGGCTCAGATCAAGAAGAGCTTCGCTGCAGCCCCGATCAAGGGATCAATCGTCGATCCCGAAGTCCAGAGCAAAGCGCAGAAGGCGCTCAAGGTCACCGAGAAGGGCTTCAACCGCCTGACCGAAGAACAGAAGCGTTGGGCTCGCGAGCAGAAGATGCTCGGGCGGATGAACACCACGGTCTGGACCAAGATCACCAACGACATCAACAACTCGGTCAGCGCTTTCCAGAAGTCGACCGGCAAGAAGCGCGCCGAGCTGGCGCGTCAGCTCCGCGACCAGGTCGGATACGCACGAGCGTTCCGATACGTCTACATGCAGGAGCACGAGAGACATCAGCGCGCTGTATCCCGGCATCATCAGGCTTTGAGCCGGCTTGAGCTGGCAAAGCAGCGCCGCGACGAGGTGATGGAGCGAGCCAAGAAGCGGCTGTCCGATAGATCCGAGGCTGAGAAGAAGCGTGCGCTCGCTAAGGCGGCCAGGGAGCAGAAGCAGCACCTGGAGAAGCTGGAGCGCCAGGAGCGCCAGGCAGCCCGTGAGCGGGCTCGTGCTGAGAAGCAGGCGCTTGAGGAGCGCGCTCGCGTTCGTCGTGGCCTGAGGCGTGGCTTCAACCGCGTCCGTGAAGTCCCGGGCCGCCTGTCCAGCATTGGACGGACGGTCGGCATCGGAGGCGCGCTGTCTGCAGCCGGCCTCGCCATGGGGACCAGGTCAGCGGTCCGCGCCGCAGTCAACGTCGACGCGGCTGAGACCTCCGCGCGCATGAACATGGACCAGTCCAAGCTCAATGCACGAGACCTGCGTGACAACTGGGCGCTCCCCACTGCTGTCAAGATGGGTATCGACCCTGGCACGCTGATGGGCGGAGCAGTCGAGGCGTCGAAGGCTGGCGTCCCTGAGGGGATGTCCAAGGCTGCCGCGGAGATGTCGTTCAAGACCGCCAAGCGCTTCGGCATCGATCCCAGCGAGATGATGACGGCCATCGGCCGTGCGGTTGCCCAGGAAATCGGCTCCGGCCGCATGCAGGGCAACGATATCACGGGGCTGACCCGCAAGTTCAACATCGCATCGACCCTCGCGGCAGAGACCGCGACCGACCCCGCTGAAACCCTGTCGTTCCTGCGATCTGGTCTCGGTGCTGGTGCATCGGTTGGCATGTCCGACGTCGGCACCATGGCATTCGGCAACGCCGCAATCCTGGCCGGCGCTCAGGCACGTCAGGCGTCGCGCTTCCTGTCCCACCTTGGAGAGCAGTTCTCCGAGCTGGAGATGAAGCGCAAGATGATCAACAGCAAGGGTCATCGGACTGAAGAGGATCGCCTCTTCATGTCGATCCCCACCAGACTCGGCTTCGGCTCGCTCGGAAACATGCGTGCGATGCTGAAGGACAACCCCGACGAAGGTCTGTTCAAGATCATCGAGTCCTTCCGCAACATCAAGGATCTCGAAAAGCGCAGCCAGGCGCTGCATGCCTTCTTCGGTTCTGAGTTCGGACCGATCATCAAGAACATGATCGACGCTCCGGGCAACATGTGGGAGAACCTGAAGATCGCCCGCAGGGCGGCGGCCGAGAACCCAGAGAACAACGGGATCAACCGGGCCTGGGCGGAATACCAGAAGGGCCTTGAGAACATGATGGACCGCCTCGGTGCGGTTTGGAAGGTTCTGAAGGCTGAGATCGGTGACACGCTGAAGCCGTTCATCGAGCAGATCAGCGTCTGGGCTGGCGACATGTATGAGTCGCTCAAGACCGGCGGCATGAAGGAGCGCCTGAGGGCGTTCATCAATGGTCTGATCGAGGGCTTCACCGGGAAGAAGGGAGCGACCCTCCGAGATCTCCTGGATCAGGTCTTCGGAAAGCCTGGCAGCCAGAGTGGCTGGAGCGCCGAGAACATCGGAAAATTCGGCAAGGGCCTCGCTGAAGGAATCACCTCGATCATTTCGGCGATCGGATCTGCCGGAAAGATTATCCTCCAGATGTTCGGACAGAACTCGTCCGATCCTGAGGTGATCGGCAAGTTCGCCGGCCGTATCACCGCATTGGTGGTCGCACTGACGGCGCTGGCCCCGGTGATGAGCGTGTTCTCATCGCTGGTCGTTGGCATCGTCGCCATCGGCGCTGCGCTCAAGGGCGTTGGCAAGGGCGTGGTCAGCAAGGCTGTCTTGGCGATGCTCGCCAAGCTCGGAGTTGGTGGCCTCACCGGCGGCATGCTCGGCGGCATCATGATGGGTGATGGCCGCGCGGACAACAGCGCCGAGGACATGGACGCCCTCCAGAAGGAGGCCGGCAAGAGCAGGGGTCAGCCCAAGGGCGAGAACAAGTTCAAGGGCAAGGGTTGGGTGCCGCCTCCGGCGATGAAGCCCGGAGAGAGCACCGAGGAGTACCTCAAGCGCCTGGAACTGCTGAAGCGGTCGAGCTACACCGGCCCGACCGACTTCTCCGGTCGTCGTCGCACCAGCCAGGTCGACGATTTGACGGACCAGCTGAAGAAGCTCGGCGGCAACGTCGAGAAGGCTGCCTTCATCGGCAGCGGCATCGGCTCAACTGGCAGTGCTGTTGCATCGTCTCTTGGAGGCGGTGGCTCCGGCGGTCGCATCATGGCCCTCGGGTCTGGTAGCGGCAGCCCTACCGCGCTGTTCAGCAGCACGCCTGGCCGCATTCTGCCTGACTTCGGTGTCGGCTCCAGCGGCTCGATCCTGCATCGTGGCGGCGGACTCATTCGAAACGGTTCGAACGGACGCATCATCAGCCCGAGCAACGTTCCCAGCTTCAGCGGCGGGGGAGGATCGTCAGCCGACGACGGTGTCGGAGCTGGCCTGGCCGGCTCTGAGTTCCTGCAGGCAAGGCGCGCTCGGTTCGCTGAGGAGCTGAAGAACGATCCGACCCTGAGGATGCACCTCGCGGCCATGCAGATGACCGAAGGCGCGAGCGGCGGCGGAACGATTGAGGCTCTGATGAACCGCATGGACATGACGGGGCAGTCGCTTCGTCACGGCCTCGGTGCAGGCCAGGACGGTCTTCCGAACACGAAGTTCCAGTTCTACGGGCCGATCAAGCGTCATGAGCTGCCGGGGGCAATCCGGAAGCTTCAGAACGATCCGAAGCTGTTTGCGAAGTACGATCGCTATACGCAGCAGGCGCTCGCCGGAAGCCACAAGATCGGTGGCTTTACCGACCAGGGACTGCCGACCGATCCGAACGGCACCGTCACGCGGCGTCGTAAGGGGTTGCCCGCGCTGCCGACCGTGAACTACGGCGGCAACGAGTTCACCGAATGGCTCGGAAACAAGCGGTCTCGCGATTATCGCCAGATGATCGAGAAGGGCATCGCTGGCGAGACCTCCAAGGTCCCGTCTGCCGGCGCAGCCACGAGCAAGGTGCCGATGCCCGCTACTCCGGGTGCTGGCGCTGGTGATGTTCGCATGGGCGGAGGCGGTCAGGTCGCGATCCACATCAACGGTGGTTCGCATGATCCTGAATCTCTCGCGCTTCTGGTCCAGCGCCGCATCGACGAGTCCATGAACTACCGCGCTCACGACAGCGAGTCCGAATACACCTAATGCGCCTGGCCCTACGGGGCCGGGACACAACTTCCACCGATAGAGGCCTCGCCATCCGGCGGGGCCTTTTCATTTTGAGAGGGTTCTATGGCGTCTGTGCTCATGGGTTTGGGTTCGCTCGAACCCAACGCGAGCGACAATGTGATCCTTTTCTACGTCCCACTGCCGAACAACGACACGCCCGGCTTCGAGCAGCTGCAGCGCGATCGACAGTTCACCTGGGTTTCTAACGACCGCCTGTCGCGCGATCCCGCGATGCAGTTCACTGGGCCTGGAGAAGAGAACATCGTCGTCGAAGGTCGGATGTATCCGTATCACTTCGGCGGCCTCTCAACCATCAAGCTGCTCGATCAGGCCGGCCGATCAGGTAAGCCTTACATTCTGGCGCGCTTCTATCCGCTGTCGCAGCCTGGCGGTTCTCTTTCGTATGGCAGCGAGAACCTTGGCAACTTCGTCATCAAGCGGCTTCGCACCGTGGAGTCCAAGATCGGCACGATCGGCATCGCGCACAAGATCGACTTCCAGCTGGAGTTGACGCGGTATGGCGACGACCTGAACACTGCAGCTGCTCAAGATTTCTGGGCCACATGATGTCGATTTACGTCACCAAGATGTTCGACCGGCTCGATCGCATCGTTTACGCACGGTACGGCTCGGCCAACAACCGTCTCGTGGAATGGGTCCTCGAGCAGAACGACGGCATCGAGCTATATGGCATCGTTCTACCGATGGGCGTCAGCATCAACCTCCCGGAGCCTCCGGTGAAGGTCGCCGCGGTGCCTGTCCTTCCGCAGCTATTCCTCTGGGACTAATACATTGTGGTCTATCTAAAGCTCCTTGACTCGCGAATATAGGTGTGCGCGCAATAGGCATGCTGTTAGGTAGCTCAGGAGAAGAAAATGAAGAGGATAATTGCAATTGTCTGCTTTGTTTTGTCTTTAATCGCATCTGAAGGACCGGCCGCAGCCCAAAAAATCTGTGTGCTATCCTGTCCGGACTTCTGTACGGCCTCGGAGAGTGGCAGGTTTTGTAGCTGCAAGTGTGAGAAGGTATCTCCGGATCCGTTTTCGATTCTCGGCTTTAACAAGCCAGGAAGCGTTTCCCTCTCTCCAACATGGCCTAACGAGCCAACGCAATCCGGGAGGGGCCGAGGTCGTTCAAACAGAGGACCATCTGGCTCGGTGGCGTATGTCGGAAGTGATAGTCCGGATGCTAGACCGCGCGAGACTGGTAACCAAACTTGGGAGCGACATGAGCAAGAAAGGATCAAAAATACGATCGACGCCGCGCACGCTATACGCGACCACCAGATCTCTGGGGGCGGTAGGTAGATCGCTTTCTTAGGCTGACTTCGACTTGGTGCAAGAGCGAAGCAGGTTTCGCAGGCAGTCTAAGCCCTGATCAGTCTGGCCGCCCCATTGGGCGGCCTTTTGCATTTGGAGGCGTACGTGGCCACTGGCTACACTCCGATCTACCGCATCTACAAAGGCGGGATCGACATCACCGATCACTTCAATGATCGGACCACCAAGATCAAGGTTGACCTGACGTCCGGCGGGGGCGAGGGCGACCGATGCGAGATCGAACTCGATGACCGCGACTGGCGCATTGCCAGGCCGTTCGGTGGAGAAATGATCCAGGTCTGGTTGGGCTACAAGGAGATCGGCCTAGCTTATCTCGGAACCTATACGATTGACGACGTCATCTTCGAAGGTATGCCGCGGAGCATCCAGCTCACCGGCACATCGACCGGCTTCAACGATATCAAGAAGGCACCGCAGATCGCCAACTTCAGCAACAAGACTGTTGGCGACATCCTCGGCGAGATGGCCTCACAATCCGGACTTCAGCTATCGATCCCAAGCGACCTGGCTGGCCGGCAGATCCCATTCAAGAATCAGCAGGTCAGTAACCTGCACATGATCCACGAGCTGGAGCGCATGTTCGGCGCCGTTGGCAAGGTGGCTGACGGCAACCTGGTTTTCGTCCCGCGCGACTCGACCGAGAGCGTCAGCGGCGTCGCATTGCCGACGTTGGTACTGCATCCCGAGCACTTCGGAACGTGGCGCATCCGCTACGCGGGCCGAAATGATGCGTCTGAAGTGAAGGCTGCCTACTGGGATAAGAATCAGCACATCCGGAGATGGATCTCGTCCGCGCTTCCCGGCGGCGATGGCGATCCCTTCACTATCGGCCAGATCTTCAACTCTCAGATGGAGGCTGAGGCTGCCGCGGCTGCAAAGGCCGGGGCGATCAAGCGCGCCTCCGTCGAGGCGATCTTCGATCTCGCCAAGGGTGATCCCTGGATCCGCGACGCGCAGACGATCCTTGTGACCAACATGCGGGACGGCATCAACGGCTCCTACGTCGTTGAGAAGGCAACCCACACGTACATCAAGAGCACCGGCATCCGCTCCAGCCTGCAGTGCCGAGCCCCTGGCGATGGTGTCGATTACAGCGACCGCGCCGACGACCTTTTCCTCAGACCCATGCCCGGAGAGCCGATGGGCGGTGTGCTTCCCGGAGCGCCCGGAAGCGGCAACGCGGCTCCCTAAACCACGGAATCCAACATGTTCAGTCAAGAGATCATCGACGCCATCGTGGCGGCGGCGAACCAGCACGGCTGGCCGGCATCTTCGCTGCTGGCCGTCGTCGAGTGCGAAACGTCCGGGAAGCCCTTCGAGGAGGACAATCACACCCCGACGCTGCTGTTCGAGCGCCACAAGTTCTATTCCGAGATGCAGGCCCATCAGCCAAGCAAGCTGAAGTCCGCGATCGCCGCCGGCCTCGCGATCCAGAAGTGGTCGCCGAAGACCCAGTACAAGGATCAGGGCAAGTCGGCTGGCCGCCTGTCGCTGATCGCCAGGGCGCGTCAGATCGACGAGGAGGTCGCCAACCGGGCGGCGTCCTGGGGTCTCGGCCAGACCATGGGCTTCAACGCTGAGGGCCTGAAATACGCCAATGCCACGGCAATGGTCGCCGAGCTGTCGCGGGGTATCGCCGAGCAGGTGGATGCACTGTGCCGCGAGATCATGCACACGAAGCTCGACCGGTTCCTGATCGCCAAGGACTTCACCAGCTTCGCTCGGGGCTACAACGGTTCTGGCTACGCCCAGAACCACTACGACACGCGCATGCAGGCTGCGAACACGGCCTGGGAGCGGCGCCTGGCGAGCGGGAATTATGAGGCCAAGCCTGGCAAGGCCATCACGCTCGTCTACCAGCAGAAGCTGAAGGGCCTGAATTACAACGTCGGAAATGTTGATGGCGACTGGGGCGATCTCACCACGGGCGCCTGCGCGTCGTTCCAGAGGCGTGAGGGCCTGAAGGTCACCGGTCATCCGAATGCTGAGACGACGGACGCGCTGGATAGGGCCATAGCGCCCCGTCCGGCCTCGCCTGAGCGCGCAAACGCTACGGCCGATGATCTGGCCGCCGCCGGCTCCAAGACGATCAAGGCGGCCCAGAAAGGCTCCACGCTGACCAAGATCATCGTCGGTGCCGGAGCGATCGGCGGCGCCAACACGGCCGGTGTCCTCGACAAGGCCAGGGACGTGGTCAGCCAGGTGCGGGTTGCCAAGGGCATCCTGGACTCTGCTAACGACGTCGTCGTCGGTTTCCTGCCGTACTGGTGGGTCGGCGCGATCGTCGTCGGGTTCGTGCTGTGGCGCTGCTACGGCGATGTCATCGAGGCCCGTCTGAAGGATCACCAGACAGGCCAGAACCTCAACAGGTGATCATGTCCATCATCGAGAAGATCGTGGGGCTCATCCCCACGGTCCGGGAGAAGGCGAAGGCCGTCCCGGACTATCCCACCTCAAAGGAGGGCCAGATCAGCCTGGCTGTTCTGCTCGCTATCACCGCGCTCGGCCTTGCCCATCACGTGGGCGTCTCTAGCCAGCAGGGAACCATCGAGCAGTTCAAACGGGAACTCGGCTCTGTGAAGCTGCAGCTCGCAGCTGCGGAGCAGGCGAGGGCGAACGCCCCTGCATGTCCGGTGCTGCCGGCTGAACAGCTCGCTTCGCCGCCCGAGCCGGCCCCCAAAACCAAGGCAAAGATGCATGCACCTCAACCTGCGAAGCGCCCTGCGAGCGGCGGCGCTCATCTGTCTCCCGCTGATTCTCGCTGGCTGCTTGACATCAGGTGACATCGTCCCCTGGGCGATGCCGGACGGCCTGGCAGAGTGCCAGAAGGTCGCTCACAAGGTGGCTCTGCCGCCGATCGCTCCGGGCATGGACAAGGTCGCGATCATTGCCCGCTACCGAGCTGCCCTCATCACCGCGAACATCCGCATCGACGGCGTAGCCGAGTGTCTCGCCGAGATCGACGCTCTACAGATTGGAACAACATAATGGTCGCGCCGACCCCTCCCGCTGACGCCATCACCATGGAAGGCATCGTCAGCGTTGCCGGCCCCTTCATCGCTGCCGTTGGCCTCATCCTGGGCGTCTGGTGGCGCGTGGACGGGAAGATCGACGAGGCGGCCAAGAAGGCCCTCCAGAACGAGAGGGAACTTGCAGCCTTCAAGCTGAAGGTCGCCGAGGAGTACGCCTCCTGGGAGACTGTGCAGGCGATCGAGAGTCGCCTAACCGCCCGAATGGACGACATCTCCGATCAGGTGATGAAACTCCCCGACGTCATGGTCGATAGGATCATGAAGTTCCTGAATTTCAAGCCGAACGCTTAAGAAGTCGGCGACTGGCCCCTGGCTTTCGAGCTGGGGCCCCGTTTTGCTTTAAACGATTGTGGGTACTAGAACCAAGTCAACCAATGTTTGAGGCTTTCGTACACAGCTTCAAGGGCCGAATAAACAGAATGAACCCACGCAGCCCTCACGAGCTTTTCGCCAACTATTTTCCCAGTAGCGAAGCCTGCTCCTTTCAGCGCGCCCTTCACAAAATCATCTAATCGCTCTCGCCATTTGTTGACTGCCGGATCGGCGACTCGCGCTGCTTCGATCAGCTTTGGCAGCTCAACCGGCGCGGTTGCGCGCTGGTCCTTCAGGCGAGAAATAAACGCTTGAATTTCGTCCTCATCGACACCCGGCTCGTTGTCGTTGTTCGGGCCGCGGTTGTGACCAATTCCGGCAGGTCGAGCTAATAGGGTGGCTTCCAACACAGCGACGCGCGCTTGCAGCGACTCAAAGGCCGCCTCCCGCAACTGAGCTGCGTCAGCTCCATTTGAGGTAACCACATGAGTGGCCCCACCGCGAGGCTCGCTACTTGGGAGAGCACCACCTGTAACCCTGGCGTGACTGGTGGCGGTCAGGGCCACGACACCAGCGCCCTGGTCTGCGCTGGCAAGATCACTGGGCGAAGTTTCGACTGTGTCGGCCGAAAGTGTATCCGCATCCGCGGTGAGAGTCTCGCGATCAGGCGGAGAGTTCGTGATTTCTACGACCCCGGTACCGATAGCGCGGATTTTATCTCGCAGTCCAATACGCCGTTCGCGCTTCAAACGTTCGGCCTTGAGGATCGACTGCACCTCGGCGAACGCCTCATCGAGATCGCGATTGACAACGATGTAGTCGTACTCCGCCCAGTGGCTCATCTCATTGCCGGCGCGACTCATGCGCGCCTGGATGACCTCCTGGGAATCCTGCGCGCGGATGTGCAGCCGCTTCTCAAGATCGGCAGTTGACGGCGGCAGGATGAAAACGCTGACGACGTCCTGCCGCGCCGTCTCCCGCAGCTGCTGCGTGCCCTGCCAGTCGATGTCGAACAGCACGTCCTGGCCTGCCGACAGCGCCGCTTCGACCGGCGCCCGCGGCGTGCCGTAACGGTTATCAAACACGGTCGCCCATTCAAGCAGCTCTTTGCGCTTGACCATCTCCTCGAACCGCGCGCGGTCGACGAACTGATAATCGCGACCGTCGATCTCGCCGGGACGCATCGGGCGGGTCGTTACCGACACCGACACTTGCAGTCTCGGTATGCGCTCGATCAGAAGGCGCGACAGCGTAGTCACTCCGGCACCTGAAGGTCCCGACAGCACAAACATCATTCCAAGCCGTTCAATATCGTCGTCCAACGCCATAGAACTGGACCGCTCTCGATTTCGAATCAGGGCTGGTTGGTGGCACCAAGACTGGTGCCCGCGTTATGGTTGCGGAGAATCCTTGCCATTTGCAAGAGGCATATCGCCCGTAAATGGTTGGCATCCCGGCCAGTCGATAGCCATGGAAATTACCATCCCCCCCCCCCGGGGGGGGCGCCTCAAAGCCATGCGAAACCCACTGTCATTTGCATGAATGCAAATTATGTGATAGTGCAAATTTACGATTTCCCGCCGACTTTTGGGGTTCCATGACACTATCGAACGACGAGCGCGCCCGGAGAAAGCAGGTCATCGAGGATCTGCTGCGGCTCGGATATCATCCTCAGGGTTCGCGCGGAGGCCTTGCGTCAGCCACCAAGACGGCGGAGCGCCGCGAAGGCATCAACTACCCGAACTGGGTCCGCGCAGAAGAGGCGCTGAAGCGAAAGCGCAAAGAGCACTTCGCTGTCGACTGGTCTCTCTACATCCCGCCGCAGCCCGCCGCTACCGTGACCCGGGGCGCCGATGAGGCTGGCGAGGAGCTGTCCGCCGAGGACCACGCGCACATGCGCGCCCAGGATCTGTCGGTGGAGGTGACCAACCTCATCACCAGATCCCGCTATCCGGTCATCAACCCCGAAGCCATCATCATCGACTCCTACCTGGTCCGCAAATACGACCGCGAGCTGCGCGGCTACGTGACCAAGGAAGGGACTCCACGGACCTGGATGACCGACACCCTGCGTGTCGCACCGATCCGGAACGCCCGCAACCGCAACTTCATCTTCACGGGCGCTCAGAACGACGCGCTGCTGCACGAGGAGTTCTGGGCCAACCTGCTGGTCTATGCGGCGCATATCAACGCCGAGATCGTCGTCGGTCCGTGGACCTACGAGACCCAGTGGTGGGCCGAGAACAACCCAACCGCCCGCGCGTACTCGAACGAGCTGACGGAATATCTGTGCTTCGGCCAGATGAAGATCGGCGACAACTTCATGTTCTGCGGCGAGATGAACACGCTGCCGACCGCGTCGCAGCCGATCTCGGATCTCGTGACCTACAGCCGGGGCCGTTGGGCCGTTTTCCCGCACGCCAAGCGTCAGCTGAAGAGCGTTCCATCCACCGATCCGAACATCCAGGCGCACCAGGTCATGACGACCGGCGCGGTGACCCGGCCGAAGGTGATCCCCCGCAAGGCGGGCGTGAAATCCATCTTCCACCAGGTCATCGGGGCGACCGTGGTCCAGTTCGATGGCGACGGCGACGTCTTCTGCCGGCAGATCACGGCGAACGAGGACGGCTCATTCTACGATCTCGACGCCCATGTGGCGGATGGCGAGGTCACGACCGGGCACCGCGCTCGGGCGATCACCTATGCCGACATCCATGTCCGCAAGCTCGATGCCGCCAACACCATGGCGACGTTTGGCTGGGACATGCGCGGCAACATCGCCCGGTATCGCAACAGCCTCACCGACGTACTCAATCCGCAGTACCGGATCTACCACGACATCTTCGACAACGAGCCGGGCAACCATCACCACGTCCACGACGTCGCCTATCAGTACGAGATGGCGTTCCGGGGGCGTGACAGGGTGGAGGATGAGGTCGACCAGTGTGGCGACTTCCTGCACCGCACGATCGGTGATGACAGCCAGGGCATCGTTGCCGAGGGTAACCACGACATCGCGCTGGAGAAGTACGTCCGCGAGGCTCGCTATCGCGGGCACGGCACTAACCTGCGCTTCGGCCTGCAGCTCGAAGACGCCTACATGGCGCACGTCGAGAAGCGTTCGTACGCCATCGACAACGATCTGCCGATCCCGCGCTTCTCGCTGCTCGAATACGCCATCCGGATGAAGTACCCGCAGCTCGGCGACAGGGTGGTCTGGTGCCACGACGGCTACAGCCATCTGATCGACGGCATCGAGGTCGGCAACCACGGCTTCCGCGGCGCGAACGGCGCTAAGGGCACCGTGGCTGGCTTCGCCCGCATGGGTCGCAAGATGACGATCGGCGACAAGCACAGCCCTGAGATCAACGAGGGCGTGTACGTGGCCGGCGCGATGAACCTGCGGCATGGCTACAACAAGGGACCTTCCGGCTGGGCCGTCTCGCACGTCGTCCAGTATCAGGACGGCAAGCGGGCGCTGATCACGCTGCAAAAGGGCAAGTGGCGTCCGGAGAAGCCTGTCATCCGCATGCCAGCGGCTTCTGCTGCCTGACGATTTGCATGAATGCAAAAAGGGGAAGAGATTCTGATGAGTTTTCCGTATCGCATGATGGTGGTTGGCCACGGTCGGCATGGCAAGGACACGGCCGCCGAGATCTTGCGCGATGAGCACGGCGCTACGTTTGTCTCGTCGAGCTGGTTCATGGCCGAGCGTGTCGTGTTTCCGTGGTTCGAGGAGAAGTATCCCGGCAAGTATGCATCGGTGCAGGAATGCTACGATGACCGGGCGAGCCATCGGGCGATATGGTTCGATCTGATCGCTGAGTCCAACAAGGCCGATCTCACCACGCTGGGACGTGCGATCTTCAACGAATACGACCTCTATGTGGGCAACCGAAATGCCCGCGAATTTCACGCCCTGCGGAATGCGAGGGTGTTCGACATATCGATCTGGATCGACGCATGCGAACGCCTGGAGTATCGCGAGCCGCGTACCTCGCTCACGATCGAGCCCTGGATGTGCGACTTCGTGATCGACAACAACGGGTCTCTGGATGAGCTGAAGCAGAACGTCGATTCGCTAATGCGGGGTGCGTTGAAGCTTCGGCGTGCGGTTTGATGGAGCAGTCCCGGGTGATGTCCCTGGTTGAGGTGGTGACGAACGCCCTGATCGGCTTTGTCACCTCCGTTCCGGTGAATTTCGTGCTCCTCCCGCTCTTCGGCGCCCCCGTGAAGATCGGGGCGTCAGTGGGCATCACGCTGGCGTTCACCGTCATCTCGGTCGTGCGTTCCTACCTGGTGCGCAGGTTCTTTGCCGTCCACATCAAGCGCTTCGCCTCCTGGTGCCAGAAAATCTATGAGGACATCGCAGCTCTGGAGCATCTGACTTGAACGCCTGGATGTTCATGCTGCTGATGGACCTGCACCGCGATCGGAAGCTGCGAGACGCCATGTCGGACGGCGACATCGCGGGCAGCATCGTTCCGTTGGTCACGACGTGCGTCGTGATCATTGCCTGCTGCGTCTGGGTGACCTAGCCGGTGATCGCGCGGCACCTGTGATCGCGCGAGGGCCTATCGCCCAGCCGAGGTGTGGCCGGGGCGCGTCACCCTCCCGTGCTCGTATTTCATCGGCCTTGCAGACGGTCAGTGGTCGTGCACAATGACCGCAGAGCACTGACGGGGTCCAGCCGCCAGCGCTCCGGTCAGACATCAGGTCAGATTAAGACTGATGCTGGGTCTTGCCTTGATCAGGTAGATGATGATCGCGATCACGATCACGACGGCAGCACCGGTTCCGGGCAATCCGGTTCCGGTGATGTCGACCGGTCCAAGCGTTAGTCCGATTGTTGCTTCCATACTTTCTCCGTATTGACTTGAGGTGCTTTGCGCGAGCGCTTGCCTCGCGTGCTGAAGATGACACGATTTTTGTCCTCCTCCGCAACGCAAAGTAGACAGAGCATATGCCCTATCAACATGCACTTCGCTCAATAGTTCGGCAAAAGCGAGCTGACTCTTCCCATTTGTACCTCATTGTCTCCGCTTCGCAACATCCGCAATACCCCGGCACCGTAATCTCCCCGCGGGATTTTCTCCAGCGTATTCAACGCTGTTTGCCGCAGCTGATCTCGCAGCAGGATCACCTCAAGCCTTCGGACTGATTAGCTCAATCGCCTTGTCGATGTCGGCTTGCAGGATAGCGCTGCCCGCGTGCTGGCAGCCGGTGTACATGCAGCTGCGGTGCCGCGAGCACGAGTTCGGAGAATGGCATCCGGCCGGCCATGGCTCCAGAAGCGCAGCTCGACCAGCATCCGTGAGCCGCATCACGTAGTTCGCCTGCTCGATGTGGCCGTGCTTCTCCCAGTAGACAATCGCGGCCTCATCCTTCTTCGTCAGCCTCCACGTCGGCCGGCTCCATCCAGTCAACGTTCCACGCCAGATCTTGTGCGCCATCTCGCGCCTGTGGGCTGCTGCGGCGCTCATCGGAACACCCTCAGGTATGCGGAATGGACGGTCGTCTCAACTAGCTCTCCGTCGCTGATTGAGCACGTCATGTGCGGCCTTGTGCGAAACTCGAGATCTGCGGCCGTGAGCTGTCCGCGAATCTTCTCCGTGGCCTCAGCCTTGAAGTCCAATCCCTTGGGGAAGGGCTCTGTCCGATGCCACGACAGCGCGGGACGAGACGCGCTCTTCGCCAGCACCTTGAAGCCCCGGGACTCCAGCTCCGAGATCAAGTCGTCGGTCCGGAAGAGGATCGCATCTCCTCTGGTCAGAAACATCGTCATGTGAGCAATCGCCCCTTATTCAGACAGCTTGCGAAGCTCAGCTTTCAACTTGAGCAGCTCAGCTTCGAGAACTGACGCGCGCACATGAGTGAGTGACTGAGGTTTGATCATGGTCGGGTTCGCTTGGATCTTCTCGCGAACCTTTGCCCAGTGGGCGAGGCACTCAGGTCCTGGCCTCCACGTCAGGTCGATTGACATCAGCGAAACTCCGATGAGGGATGCTTGTGGCCTTCGATGCAGATCGTGTCGCCGTTGGGCCGCTTCTCCATCACGTGGCCAGGCTAGCCGCAGGTCGGGCAGCGACCGAATCCGTGCGGCTTCTCGCGATCCTCGAACCACCGCTTGATGAAGCGATCGAGGTTCGGCGCCGTGGCAAACAGGCGGGATAGCCCGGTCCCGATGCCGTCCTTTGGCACGTAGACGGTCTTGCCGGCGTCGAGCGCGTCCTGGACTTTCTTCAGGTCCTGCATCACCGCCACCTGACACTCGATGCTGTCGTCGAAGAACGCCGCAGCGGACATGCTGGGCTTCCATTTCGTGGCTACGCCGATCGCGTTGGGCTCGCCGCGCATGGCCGCCGCCTGACCTCCGTAGCCCCGGCGCTCCATGTTGTCGCCGAAGACGAAGACTGCCTCCGGGTTGCCCCGGAGGTCCTGTCTCGTGATCCAATCCATCCTTTTTATCGGCATCTCTGCTCCTTAGGTTGGCGACACCCACGTGCGGATGCGGTGGCGCGGATAGACGCTCTCCGCCACTCGGTGCCCGTGATTTCCACTGATGACGATCGGATCACCCTTCGCGGTGAAGCCGGAGACGATGCCGACGTGCCCGCCGCCGCGGCGACCCATGGTCACGACAGCTCCGACCTGGGGCGCGACACGGCGGTGGCTCTCCCATGAGAGGGCGCGATCATCCACGCCCGTGGCGCCTGTGATCTTCCGCAGGAAGGCGGAGCACCACAGGGTGCTGCGGACGCCGACCTGATGGGCCGTCTCACCGACGAACTGACGAGCGCGCTCGACGAAGCTGCTGCCGGCGCCGAAACCATGCTGCAGACCATTCTGGAAGCCGCCGAAGACGCTCTGCTCCTCCTGTTGCACGACCGCCTGGTGATGGTATTGGCGATGATGATGACGGGGACGAGCTTCAGCCGTACTGACTGTCGCGGCCAAGGCAGCGGCGCAGAGCAGCGCCGAGATTGCTCTCTTCACTTCGATCTCCTGGTTAAGCTGCGAGGATTGCTGGTTCGCCAGCGACGTTCAGAGCCGGCTCACCGACCAGCTCGGAATTGAATTTCGTGACCTCATGGCCCCAGGCGTCCCATCCCGGCCGCTCTTGGCGCGCGAAGATGTCCGCCTTCGGATACGGTCCTGCCATCTTGGCAGCGTTGACGTATCCCTCCTCGGGCTTGCGTGAGTGTTCGCGGCGCGGGCTCAAGATGGCAGAGCGGATGTCGCGGGCATGAACGCGAGGCTTGCCAACCTTGCCGATCAGGATCGGCTCATGACAGTTGCGGAAGACGTAGCCGGTGCCGAAGGTCGGCCGGCTGTTGTCCTTCGTCATCTTCACCCAGACGCCTTGGGTGACGTACTTGACGTTCCAGCGCCTGAGGCACTCGCGAGCCTCGTCGTACATCGCGCCCGTGGCATAGAGCCAAACCCACATGCCATCTGGGTGCGCCAGCTCCGCAATCGGCAGCTCGTAGATGTCGTCGATCGACATGCACTCGTAGTGCTGCTCAGCCGACTTGCCCTTGCCTTTCTCTGAATAGGTCTGGAACGTCCACGGCGGGTCGATCTTCGCCAGGCCATAGTGGTGTCTCAGGAGAGGGCTCAGTTGGAACTCTGGCATTTGCATTTATATCCTTTGCATTCATGCAAATGCCAGAGCAGGCGAGGGCTGTCAACTTTTGGTCGTCAATCGATCAGACGGAGCTGCTCAGGATTGTAGATGTGAAGCGCGCCTCCGACTTCAGGGACGGTACACTCGACAACCAGGCGTGGCTTGCCCTTGAGTGTCGAGAACATCGAGACGACCACGCCCGGCCACTTGTACCCCTTGATCTTCTCGACCTTGTCGCCGACCTTCATACGTCAGCCTCTGTGAGCGCTGCGCGGCCGGCATCGGTGATCCGCCACTGCATGCCGTAGCCGTTCAGATTCTCCTTGATGAAGAAGCCGCGCTCCGCCAGCTTCGCGGTCGTCTTCGGGTTGAAGAGTCCCCAACCGCCGGGCCGCTCGACAGCGTCCTTCAAGGCCAACTTCTCCCTGCTCGTCAGCTTCATCAGTCCTCCTCCTTCAGCCACCGCGGCTGATATTGCATCGCTTCCTCGATCAGCTCTGGCTTGAGCACGTCTTCCTTGCGCTCTGCGAGGATCGCCTGGACCAGCATGGCATCCGGCAGGATCGACATGCAGGGCTGCTTCTTGTCCTTGCGGTCGCAGGTCGGCTCCGTTAGCTTGGCCCTGACCACGAACATCTCGCGGTCGTGACCGAAGCGCTCCAGCAGCTTGACCTTGCTCACACGGCCTTCGCGGTTGCATTGCGCGCACTTCACGCGGACCTGCGCCAGGGGCCAGTCTTCAAGTCGCATCGACGCGCTCCGTAGCTGCCTTCACTCGGATGCGGGGCTTCGTTTTAGGAGGCTCCCAGTTCTGGACGAGATGGTAACGATAGCAGTCATCGCCCTTGCGGATGGCGCACTCACGAAAATCCCATCGCTCGTTGCCGCACGGGCAGCCGCGGTCATGCGACATCTTCGTCCTCCGGCAGGTCGATGATGTCGCACTGGATGCCGCATTCGTCGTAGATCGAGCGTGACTTTGCCATCGAGTCCTTCCACCGTTCGCGCTTGTCTTCCGGCAGCTCAGGCGCGACGACGCGCTTGATGCCTGCCTGCACCATGTGGAGGGCGCAGCGGTCGCAGGTGAGGAACGGCCAGGTGTAGAGCGTGTAGCCGTGGAGCGGCTCACGAGCAGTCAGCACCGCGTTGATCTCAGCGTGGATGACCAGGGCGATCTTGGTGTCCCGGTCATGCAAGCGCTCGAAGGTGTCAGCGATTCCGCGCGGGAAGCCGTTGTATCCGGTTCCCGCGATCGTTCTGTCCGGTCGGACGATCACCGCGCCGACTTGCGTGCTCGGGTCCTTCGATCCGCTGGCGATCTCGCGAGCCACGCGCAGGTGGTAGCGATCCCAGTCGAGGTTGTTGCGCTTGATCTCGGTCCTAACTGGCGCAGCGACCGGAGCGATTCGGGACGCCTGGCAGCAGATATCGCAGATCGAATTTGGATCGCGCTGCTGATGGGAGCAGGGACTCACGGCGGAACAGCAACCCAGCATCAACCGGCTAAACACCTTGCCTCTCCATTTGCGTTGTTGATTTGCAATACAATACAAAATGCAAACAAGCAAGTTTTGGGTTGGAACCCGATGAAGGGGCTTTCAAGCCGGAAATACTGGGTTTTTGGATGTTTTCAGTTCCTGCCGGAATAGCATTGTGGCCGCGGTGAAAACTTGCATTTTGCCGCAAGCCTAGCTAATGCAAACGACGGAACCGGGACGTTGGGGTCTCGGCTATGGTCTGGCGGCGGAACACCATGAAGCGTTCTTTTTGTTATCGGGGTTACGAAATTTCGGCTGAAGACGGCCGTTACCAGGCGAAGTCCTTGGATGGGGATGATTTTTTGATGACGTCCAACCACCTCTTGCGGGTCCTAAGAAGCGTGGATGCGCTCTGGGTCGCAGCAGAGGAAGTCCTTGATCAGCATATCTTAAAAAATGAACAGCCGTCGTGGATCCGCGACCTGCTCGAAAAGCCCATGTGCCGTATGGATCTCGATTTCGCTGATGGTGCCGCGCCAGTAAGCAGCCCGGCCGGAGTTGTCGCATTCCGCAGCCGCTTCACCGTCAAGTCCGGCCCTGCCAGCAGCAGCGGCGATTGCACAGCCGCTTCGGGATTGTCTGGGGCTTATGGGCGGCGATCGTCGTGACCATGCTCGGCGCCGTCTGCTACAACTGGTGCATCGTCCCGCCAATCAACGAGGTGAGCGCGCCGACCGCCGCGGGGTCCATATATATCGCTCTCAACGTCATCGTTGCTGTCTCAGTGCCAAGCCTGATCAGGTGGTCTTCGGAAGCAAAGGGGCGAGTCCGTATTCCCAACACCTGATCGTCATGTCCCGGGTGCCGGTCCCGCCAGGGAAGCCTACCGCATAGTCCGGCTTACCCTCGCGAAGCATCTTCTCGTTCCGGAATGGGCCGGCAGCTGCATCATACAGCTTGCCGGCCTTGTTGCGTCGGACCACGGCGCCGGGGCGGGTGATGTCGTTCCACGCAGCTGGGTACGGATCGAACAGGACACCGCGGCTCTTGGCCCATTCCCGGGCCATCCTATCGGCTCCAGTCGCCTCACCCTCAATGATACAGCTGATGGTTGAACGTGCATCCAGCTCGTCCAAAACGCGATAGAGCCATCTTCTATCGACGAAGTCCCGACCGCCGTAGACCAGGACTCGCATTATGGCGTTCCGTCCATCTTCTTGCACTTCGTCAAGTCGCTCTTCTGGACCCAGCCATAGGTGCCGTCGTGAATGACGAACCACCAGCCCTGATACTCGTCGCGGAAGGCAACCTTGTCGCCCTTCGCCACGGGCTCGAACCTGGGATCAGTTCTACCGTCTGGCCGGTTGAGCAGTTCGATTTCCTTGATGGCCGTGCATTCGGTGTAGAATGCGCTGGCCGGGGAGGCGGTAAGAGCAGCAGCCGCAGCAAGCAACAACATCATCTTCGACATCTTCAAGTCCTCTCGGCGAGCCAGCTCAGCTGCCGGCCCATCGTCAGTCCGAACATCGGAACTTCAACGGCTCCAAAATACTGGAGAAGGTGGCCGTGAACAAACTGTCTGTAGCGCACTCCGGCGAGCAAGACAGCTGTGTCGCCACGGATGCCGCGCTTCTGGATCTCTCTGTCGATCTCGTCTGCCCAGATGCGCCTGGCGATGAGCGGCATCGAGTTGAGCGTCTTCTCGTATGGGACAGCCCAATCGTCCGGATGCAGCACGCCGTGCTCGGCAGAGAGCACGTACCACTCGTCGGCATTCCGCTCGGCCCAGAACCTCGCCAGCTTGAACCATGGCGAGATGTAGAGGTTCTTGGCGGACGTCGGCCGGTCTGCCTTGGTCTTCACGCAGGATACGAAGGCGACCTTCATCCGATTGTCTCGAACTGAGATCCTGCCTGCCAGTCACGCGCGCCCTCGACGCGAACCAGATAGGCGCCAGTCAGGTCAGTGACCCGCTTGGGGGAGGGGTGATGCTCCTCGGGGATGGGATCGCCGCTGTCCCAGACCTTCTGCTGGACTAGGTCGCCGATCTTGATCAGTTTCTTGCTCATGTCAGTGGCACTCATGGTTTCGGCTTCCTTTCTTCGGTCACACACACTCCCTGCATTTCCACCTTCCTTCCACCTCGCGTCGCTCAGTGACCGCAAACCAGTGATTGCAGGTCACGCACTCGAAGGCGATTGTATCGAGTGCGTGACACTGCTCACGGGACAGTGCGTCAAGGTCGTCCCAAAGCTCGGCAGGCTGACAGGTCGCTATCAGCTTGTCCGCCAGTGACCGGCCAACGCGGAAGTCATCGACGCTGAAGTTCAGCGGAAGCTCTTGCATGCGTCTCCGCTCCGGAAGGTGCCGGACGGGCAGGGCTTGCCCGGGATCACAGGGTAGGCCCTGGGCGTGTCCTGGTGGAGGGCTTCACAGAAGTCCCCCTTTCCAACATACCCCGTAGGGCAGGTGCCGGTGCGCTCGATCCGCTCACGGCCGTCGCGGCTCGGGGTGGGATAGGGGCTCTCGGCGTGAGCAGCAGTGACGAATAGCATGGCGATTGCCATCATGGTTTTGGTCATGATTTGCTCCAAAGAACGGATGGTGGACGATGAGGCTGGGGTACAGATTGGGTACAGATTGAGCGTGAACAAATGAGGAAGATCGCGGTTCAGAGTCGTCAAAAAGCCCAATAAAATCAATGGTGGATAGGTGGAGCCCTATGTTCGGGACGCAGGGGTCGCAGGTTCGAATCCTGCCGCTCCGACCATTTTTTCCCAGAGTTTCTCTCCTGCGTACGATCTTCGATGGGGCTGGCCACCGTTTTGGCCACCGAAACATTGAAGCCCTTTTGACCGATCGCAACCGCCGCACCTTGCAGGTAGTCGGGGTGATGGTGGCCATAGGTGTCTTGCAAGATCTCCGGGGACATTCCTAGGAACCCGGCTGCTTCCCAGATTGATACGCCCCGCTGCATCAGCCAGGTCGCGGCGGTATGGCGCAAGGTATGCGGGGTGACTTTGCCGGGCAGGCCAGCCAGCCCGACGGCTCTGCTGAACCCCTTCTTTACCGATGCGACTGGCTTGCCGTTGAACTCGACGAAGCACGTGGCGATCAGCTTGCGATCTTTCCACCGCCGCAGGTGGGCGAGCAGCCGCGGGGGTATGGGCGCTGGAGTCTGGCGCTTCTTGGTTGCACGCTTCCCGATCGGCTTTCGGTAGAATATCCCGTGCTCAAGGTCGACGTAAGAGCGGTCCCGCTCCGTATACGGCGAGGCTGACGCAATAGCCCCAGCCCGAGTGCCAGTGTAAAGGCCGATCAGAATAAATCTGGCCACATGTCTCAGTGGCCGACGGTTCGTGCTGACCGGATCACCTTTCGACGCTCCTGAATGGATCGTCTGCTTCTCTCGATGCCGCCAGCAATGCCAAATAAGCGCCGCAGCTTCCTGTCGCGTAAGCCATCGGTCGCGCGGAACTCCCTTCGGCGGAAGTGATACGCGCACTAAGCCCCGGTGAAAGCCTTCTTTCGCATGATGGTTGATGGCAGCACGAAATGTCTCCAGGTCCCGGCGTGCACCACCGCGGTTGCCACGATGCCTGACATATGCGGCGCAGGTCTGGGCATTGACCGCGGACAGTCTCTTGCCGCCCCAGAATTCATTGAGGCGGTCAATCCTAGCTCCGATCTCGAACTGGTCGCTCGGTTCGCCAATATCGGTCAGATAGATCGACAGTACGTCAGCACAGTCGATATCCTCGATATCCTGCCGGCGGCGTTCGGGTTGATACTTTTCGGCGATGTAATCCGCTAGGGCCTGCTCTGCCTCTCGAGGCGGTTTCGTTTCAGTCGGGCTTGCAACGCATCCCGTGGCGATGTGGCGATCTCCATCTTTGATAATCCAGACCGCCTGGTGAACAAGTTTTCCGTCTCGGTATCGGGCCTTTCTCTTGTAGAGTCTGATCCCTTTGCTTGGACGCGACATAACTCCCTCATGGCCTTGATAGCTTCAAGGGTAGTATAGTCTCTATTCGCGATCCGTTCGAGAGTCAGTCGACCTCTAGCGCCTTCTCTTCGCAGGCCAGAAGCGGTCATAGATCCATCCGGGAAGGCTATTTTGGCGGCAACATCTAGACGTAGCGGCGCAGATGGGTCGATCGTGTCAGCCGTAGGCTGCATGACTCGTTTCGACATTAAGGGCCTCAATCTCGACAGCCGCGGCAGTCGTATGGATTCCAAGCGCAGTTCGTGGGACTTGTCCGGTCACAAGCGACCTACATCTATCATCGCCAGACTTCCCAAATCAGAGACGAACTTGCCAGGTCGAAGCTTGTCGCAGATTTTCGCGCGCAAAGGACGGGCAATTCTGACTAAGAGCCCCGAGAGGGGAAGCAGAACACCTATCCGATGCACGAAGAGGCGCGGCACCAGTCCGATCTCGAAGCAACCCGACTTACCGCAAATTGGTGCGTTCCTGGTGTCGCACCCCATCCGCCGGGCCTCCACTCACCCGCAACCGATTGTACACACGGGAAGCCCGGGGAATTGAACTTGCAACCAGATCGTTATGAGCGGCGGTATATTGGTCGGGTTCGTTGGTCTTGCTATAATTTTGCTTGCTTTCGATCGCTTTCGTTGCGTTTCGGTGTCGTCGTTTCTGGTGCGAAACTGGGACGGTAGGGCGGTCTCGGCTATGGCGCAGAACGTGCGGAACATTCCACTTTGTCTTTTGAAATCTACGTAGTAGACCGTCTCGGAGCACGTAATTTTCGTCTTGTTTTGCCCCCGGGGTTCTCCCGCCCTGAACGTAGAGTAGGGATGCGCAATGTCTCCCTCACTCAACGACGTTCAGAGATCGCCGAGGGCAAATATGGAGTTTCGGAAATGACATCCGTGACTGAGGCCAAGATCGCAGCCAGATGGGGTATGCCTCCGGCGGCATTTCTTGAGCCCTTGCCGAAATCCGGCATCAGCCTCGCTCGTTGGCGGCGAACGGAGGCGGGCAGTCCATTCAGTCAGAAGGCTCCGCGAGCGAACCACTATCTCCTGTCGCTCGTCTTGAAGCCTATGAAGGCCCGATCGTTCGTCGACCGACGTCAGATCTGGGCTGGACCGATCCCCGCAAATTCGGTGCGAATTGTCGATCCGGATTGTGAACGGGAATGGTCCACCGACGACGGCTTCGATTTGCTCCACTGCATGATCCCAAGGACCGCTATCGCGGAAATGATCGATAGTGAGGAGAGGATCCGTTTCGTCGATCCGCTCTACTCGCGCGACGACAGGATTCTTCAGATCGGAAATCAACTGCTGTGGGCCATGCAGCAGGACGGCCGCTTTGGCGTTGAGTTTGCCAACGGGCTCACACATGCCCTGCTGGCCTATCTGCTGCAACAATACACGCGGAATAGCCTGCCGCATTCGGCGTCCGGCTTGCGTCCAGCGCAGCTCAGACGGGTGATGGATCTCATCGCCTCCAGAATCGCGAGCGGCGTATCGCTGCACGAGATGGCCAGGGAAGCCGGAATGAGTCCGTTTCACTTCTCGCGCCAATTCCGTTCGTCGACGGGCCTATCTCCTGCTCGATATGCGCTCGTCAAGAGGATCGAGTGGGCCAAGGAACAGCTGCTGGATCGTCGTGCCGACATCTTGGAAGTTGCGCTCGACTGCGGATTCAAGGATCCCTCGCATTTCAGCCGATCCTTCAAATCCGTCGTTGGCCAGTCTCCACGGGATTATCGTCGCCTCAACTGATCGCGGCCCTCTGCTGCACGTTCAGGGCGCGCTTGACGAGCGCCCCCTGGATGCGGGCGCTAAGCCTCGCTCCACCTACAATGAGATCATCCAGTCCGTCAGGGAATTTTGTCAGCATTTCCGCGCCGTCTCGGGTGACCAGTATCGTGTCCGAGTGACGAACGCCGCCCTCTCGCTTGTCGTAGATGCCGGGCTCGATGCTGATCACCATGTTCTCCTGCAGAGTCTCCTGGCTTCCTTCCGAGATCCACGGGCCCTCGTGGTTACCCAGGCCAAACCCGTGACCGACCCGGTGCAGGCGAGCCTCGTCGCCGGAATACCCCTCGGTTTTCAGGAAATCCGTTACGCGCTTGTCGACTTCCGCGCATGGAATGCCAGGACGCACGAGGGAAATTGCGAGCTCGCGCGCAGCCATCATCGCCTTGAAGGCGCCAACCGACCAGCCTTGCGGTCTTGAGGTGAAGAAAGTCCGCTCGCACTCGGCAGCGTAGCCGTTGCAGCGCGTCAGCGCGAGCGCTACGTGCGGACCCTCGAGGGTTCTGTCCGATAGCGCGGGGATGGAATGGGGCTGAGCGCTTTGGGGAGCTGCCCAGGTCGCCATGAGAACGTTGGAGTCGGCCAGTTCGAAATCGGATGTTTCGCGGATCATCGCGGCGGTCACGTGTCGGGTGCGGGCGATCCCTTCGGCGACTGTTGAACCGAAATAGGCCGCTGCGATGAGCTGCTGCACGGCAGTATCGGCATATCGCGCTGCGCGGCGGATCATTTCGATCTCGGCCGGCGATTTGATCAGCCGTAATTCCTCGACGAGCGGCAGCACCTGTACCTCGTGAGGAAGTGCGGCCCGGATCTCCATGCGGAGGCTCGCTTCGACGCCGATGGCCGAATGCGAGCCGATCAACTCCAGCAATGTCTCGCGCCAACCTCTGCCATGGGGCGCCGGGTAGTCCCAATAGGCCTTCAGGTTCGCCGGCCTGATATTGTGCGCCTTACCGAGGTGATCGAGGTCGAGCATCGGCGTCAGCAGCGTGGGAGAGCCGCTGCTCGGTACGAGAAGGAAGAACGGCCGTTCCAACGGCTCGAAACCTGCGCCGGTCAGGTAGTAGATGCTCTCGCGCGAAGTAACGATGAATACATCTAGGTCGCGAATTCTGTCTTGCAGACGCTTCAGCCGGTGAGCGTATTCCGATTTCGAGATCATTGGAGAGTCCATCCAAAGGGCGGCATTGCCGGCTCGACGGTCGGCATTCATCCGTCGTGGTGCATGGTTGCAAAACCGCTGCGACCGCCGAATTCGTGCGGGGCACCGAACAGGAATTGACGATGACCGTAAAGTGACGCGGTCGAAAATAAATTGGCAGGATCGGGCAACATTCCGCACGAAACGGCCATTCGACCGGCGCGTGCGCCTTCGGCGGAAGCATATTGCAGGGAAGAACGCGACGATCCCTTGGGTGAAAAAAGCAGGAATTGGCCGGTCTCAGCAGGAATCTGCCGGATGCTTTCGCCCCTTCACACCCATTATGCCAACGTCATTTGAAGGCAGGTTCGCGGGTGCGGGCGGGGCCCCGCGTTCGGGCCGCGTCGATTGGGCGATGAGCCGGGACAATCGATCGCGCGACTGGGAGAGTTGGAGAATCATGAAGTTTCTGAGCCGTTCGGTCTGGGACTATCGACGAAAACTGATGCGTGACGTCATGGCCCGAAATCGCCTCGACGCGCTTCTGTTCTCCACCGCCGACTTCTTTCAGTTTGCGACCAATTTCAACGTCGATGTGCAGACATGGGAGCGCCCGATCTTGGTTTGCGTGCCGTTCGATGGCGAGCCGCGCGCGATCATGAACGAACTGTCGACGCACCACGTCCGCATGGCGCGCGAGCGGGAGCAATTCTGGGTCGACGACGTGCAATTCTATTTCGAGCATCCGAAGCTGACGGAGCGCGGCTTCTCGCTGCCTCAGCTTCCCGAGATGATCCACGATCTGTTGAGTCGCTGCGGATTGAGGGCATCTCGCATCGGTATTGATGCGAGCCAGCCTAGTCTTGCCCGCGCCGCCGGAATGTCGCCCGAGGTCAAGCTGATCCCGTGTCTGGAGGACATGCGGGCAATGCGCTGGGTCAAGCATGCCGAGGAGCTCGAGATCATGCGGCAGGCAGCCTCGCTGTCGGACTACATCCAGGATCGCTACCGGGAAAACATAAGGCCCGGCCGCCTGGTCCAGGAGCTGGACTGTCAGATGGCGGTCAGCATGGTCGAGGAGGGGGCGCGGCGCTTTCCCGGTGCAAATCTCGAAGTGCTGAGGTGCTGGACGCTGAGCGGTCCCGCATCGGCGTCTCCGCATGGCGACGGTGCTTCATGCGGAGCGAAGATCGGCAAGAGCGACGTTCTGGTCAACATCGTCATTCCGCGCCTGAACGGCGTCGTGATCGAAAACGAGCGCACCTGGTTTGCAGGCGAGCCTTCGCCGGATCAGCGCAAGTACTACGAGGTCGCTCGCGCGGCCAATGAAGCCGCATCAGCAGCGGCCGTGACGGGTGCGCCGGTGTCATCGATCGATGCAGCCGCGCAGAAGATCATCGAAGAGGCTGGATGCGGCAGCTTCATTCGTCACCGAACGGGCCACGGAATGGGGTTGCTCGGTCACGAGTACCCGCATGATATGGCCTTCAACCATCGGCCCCTTCTGGACAATGAAGTGTATTCGGCGGAGCCCGGCATCTATGTCTATGGTCTCGGGGGCTTCCGCATGGATGACACCGTCGTCGTGGGGCGCCAGCCGGAGATCTTGACCAAGGCGCCAAGAGACATCAAGAGCCAGATCGTCAATTGATGTCCGAGGATGCACTCCGAAGTCTGGCATCGTCACCCTCGACAGGTCGGGGATACCCGAGACTTGGGCGCCTGGTCTTCGCGGCGAGCGTCGCCGGCGCATACCTCTTGGTGTTCGCTCCGGTGGCGATGATCGTGCTGATAAGTTTCTTCGCCCAGGAGATCGTGAGTTTTCCTGCGGATGGCTTGACGCTGGGCTGGTACGAAAACGCGTGGTCCAGGCCGGAGTTTTCGCGTGGGCTTCTGACCAGTCTCCAGATTGCGCTGGCGACGACCGCGGTTGGGGTTCCCATCGGGGTTGCGGCTGCATTGCCGCTCGTGCGTTCGAAGTTTCCGGCAAAGGGTGGCATCAATGCGCTCCTGCTGGCCCCTTTGGCCTTGCCCGGTGTCGTCACCGGTGCGGGAATCTATATGACGTACGTTGCCGTCGAAGATGCCCTCGACACCGATATCAAGGGGACGATGGCCGGTCTGGTGGCTGCCCACACTATGCTCACCATCCCGTGGACGGTGCGGCTGGTCGTCGCCAGCCTTCAAGGTATCGACCAAGCCATCGAGGAAGCTGCGGCAAATCTCGGAGCCGGACCATTCACGGTCTTCCGGCGGATCACGCTGCCGGTGATGAGGCCGGGCATTGTCGCCGCCGCCATGTTCTCGTTCATCCAGAGCTTCGAGAATCTGGATCTTACGCTTCTCCTGGTCGCGCCCGGACGCATCACGTTGCCCGTGGCCATGCTGAATTATTTGGAATTTCGCATGGACCCGACGCTCGCGGCCGTGGCGACGGCTCAGATTGTGCTGGTCGGCGCGCTCATGCTCGCAACCGATCGATTCGTGAAGCTTTCGAGGATTGTTTGATGGCCAGGCTGACAGTCGAGCGGCTCACGAAGCAGTTTGGAGCCTCGGTCGCGGTGAATGATCTCAATCTAGAGATTGCTCAGGGGGAGATGGTGGCGCTGCTCGGGCCATCGGGCTGCGGCAAGACCACCACGTTGCGCATGATCGCGGGTTTCGTGACGCCGACGAGCGGCCGAATGCTGTTGGCGGAAACCGACATCACACGAAGCCCGCCGCATGCGCGTGAAACGGGTCTCGTGTTTCAATCCTATGCGCTGTTTCCGCACATGACCGTTGCCGAGAACGTCGGCTTCGGTCTGGAGATGCGCGGCCTTGGCCGTGCGGAGCGCGCACCGCGCATTGCGGACGCGTTGAACCTCGTCAGGCTGTCACATCTGGCCGACCGTTTCCCGAAACAGATGTCTGGAGGACAGCAGCAACGTGTCGCTCTTGCCCGCGCACTCGCGATCAGCCCGAAGCTGTTCCTGCTGGACGAGCCACTCTCCAACCTCGATGCCAAGCTCCGGGCGGAGGTCCGTACCGAGATCCGCGCGCTTCAGCAGCGGCTCGGCCTGACGACCTTGATCGTCACGCACGACAGAGAGGAAGCGCTGACGATGGCCGATCGGCTGGTCGTGATGGAAGGAGGGCGGGTTCGGCAGGTGGGCTCCGCGCGCGAGCTCTATGAAGAACCTTGCGATGCATTCGTCGCCGAATTCGTCGGACGCTGTAATCTGTTGCCGGCGAGGCGGGAAGACGATGAGCGCGTCAGAACGCGCGGCGGTCTTCTGCTGCCGTCCAGGAAACGACAGGACGAACGTTCCACGGCAGACACGATTGCCATCCGCCCCGAGCGCATCGCGATCGAGCCCGGCCATCGCGCGGCGATCCAGGGGCGGCTCGAGGCTGTGACTTATCTCGGCGCGCAGACGGAGTACCAGGTGCTGCTGGGCGAGGCGGAACGGGTGGTCGTTACCCGTTCAACGCCGGTCCGGGACGACCCGATGCTCTCAGTGCGCCCGCACGATCCGGTCTCGCTGAGCTGGGACATGGATGCTCCTCGGCTGATTCCCGAAACCGCGAAGGATTAGGCAAGATGAGATACTCACGGCGTAACTTTCTATCGCTGGGCTGCGGCACCGGAGCCACCTTTCTCTTCGGCAACCCCCGATCGGTCGCAGCGGCGAATGGACCCATCGTGGTAGGAACATGGGGAGGCGACTACGGCCAGCTGTTGGGTGATCTCCTGGACAAGCCGCTGGCTTCGGTCAAGGGCGTCGAGGTCGTTCAGGACGTCGCCAATGTCGATCCCAGGAAGACCAAGTTGCTGGCCGAGCGAGGCAGCCGCCGTGGCTCGATGGAGATAGCCTGCCTGTCCGATACGGACGCCTACCTGATGTCGCAATCGGAGGTCCTGGAGGAGATCCGGCCCGAGCAACTGTCCAGACTTGACGCCGTGTTTCCGGAGTTGCGCAAGCGATATTCGATTCCGCACATCTACTCGGCGCAGGTCATCCTCTACAATCCGACCAAGGTGACCGTTCCGCCGCAGTCATATGCGGATCTATGGGATCCGAAATGGCGTGGTCGTGTCGGGCTTTCCGATATTCTTTATGGGGCGAACACGCTTGCTGCAGCGCTCGCGGGCGGCGGAAGCGTCAACGATTTCGAGCCGGCCGACAAGAAGCTCCTGGAGCTGCGGTCACTGGACGCGAGGATATATCCGTCCAACGAAGCGCTGGCAGCGGGCCTCAAATCGGAGGAAGTCTGGATCACGATCATGTGGCTGGCGCGTGGCTTCATGTGGAAGAAAGCCGGAATCCCCCTCGCCCATGTGGTGCCGAAGGAAGGAACTCCTTCCGTTGTGTTCGAGGCGGGTATTCCCCGGAACGCCAGGAACAAGGCGGGAGCCTTCGCTTATCTCGATGCGATGCTGGACGCCAAGGCGCAAACGGGCTTCGCCGAAAGGATGGGATATGCCCCGACGGTGCGCGATGCGGTGCTCCCGGAAGATCTTGCCCGGGAGGTGCTTCTCACCGAGGAGGAGCGGACCAGGCTATTGAAGCTCGACTACGCCTACTCGACGGGGCGCTCGCAACGTACCCTCGATTTCTGGAACAAGCAGTTCAAGGCCTGATCATGGCGATCCTGCTCGTTCCCGCATGTCTTCTCATTCTCGGCTTGCTCGTCGGTCCGCTCGTTCTGATGTTCAGGATCTCGTTGAACGAGCTAGGTCCGACGCAGATGATGGTAGAGGCGCTGACCGCCGGCAACTACCTACGCGCAGCGACCGATCCGTACTATCAGCAGATCGTTCTCACGACGCTTGGCATTGCGCTGCTGTGTACGATGGTCACGCTCATCATCGCATTTCCGGCAGCCTATTGGCTGGGACGCATCGAGAGCCGGTGGAAGAGCATCGTTCTGATCGCTACTCTGTTTCCCCTGCTTGTGGGCAACGTGGTCCGGTCCGCGGGCTGGATGGCATTGCTCGATCGCGACGGTCTCATCAACTGGGGACTTGCGCGGCTGGGTCTGATCGCACAGCCTATGCAACTCATATATACGCCGAAAGCGGTCGTATTCGGCATCATTGCGGTGGTGTTGCCGTACATGATCATAACCATTTCGTCGGTGATCGAGAGTATTCCCCTCCAATTGGAAGAAGCGGCCGCCAACCTCGGAGCGTCCCCGGTCGTGGTCTTTCGGCGCATCGTTCTTCCGCTCGCGCTGCCGGGCGTCGCAGCTGGATGCACGCTTGTGTTCGTTCTGTGCATGAACACCTACGCGACTGCGGTTCTCCTGGGCGGTCCCAGGTTCAAGATGATGGCGCCTGCCGTGTACGACCAGTTCATAAGGAGCAACAACTGGCCGATGGGAGCGGCGTTGGCGTTCTTGCTTCTGATCTTCACCATGGCCTTCACCGTGCTCGGGAGCGTTGGTTTCGCTCGGCGCTACGGCAAGCTGTCTCGTGCTCCGCCGGAGCGACTTGCGCCGGCGTGAATGTTTCAATCTGGATTCCGCTCCGCGGTCGTTGGCGCCTCTCGGGAGAGAAGCTTCTATTGTCAATTTTTGATGGAAAGGAGATACGCAATGCTGTCGATCAGCTCACCGGTCTTCGCGCGCCGTGGCCTATTGACAGGAGGACTGGGGACGGTTCTTGCGACGCCGATATGCGGTTCAGCTCGGGCCGCGACGGAGGCGAGCATCGCGCCTGATTCGAAGGTTCGTCTGGCTGCGATAGACGAGGTTGCGCGGGCGGGGACAGAGCCGGGGCAGCCCAATGTCATTCTGGCCAGCCTCAACCTCGCGTTGGCGCAAACGGTTGGACACAAGCTGTTCACCGTTCTGGTGCTCAACGAGGATGTCGGGCAGAACCAGCGCTACTATTCCAACCAGCCAGGGGCCTATCCCGTCGGCGGAAGCAAGCCCATCGATCGATCAAGCGCATTCTACAAGGAGATCGTGCTGACCGGTAAGCCGCGCATCTGCTACGACTACGAAGACATGAAGCGCGCATTCTTCGATCATGAGCTTATCCGGTCGCTCGGCTGCGAAAGTGCCGTCAACTATCCCGTGCGCTGGAACGGAAAGACAATCGGATCGCTCAATTTACTTCACCAGGCCGGATGGTATGACGAGCACAAGGTCGCCGCGATCGGTGCCTTCGCTGCACTGTCGGCTCCGGCCCTCCTCGATATTGTGCGCGGCTGGAAGTGACGAACGCTTGCGTCGGCATTTCTGGCGCGGAAGCCGACTTCGGCGACAGTCCGTCTTCGCTTTCTCTCGCTCCTCGGTCTCCGCATGGCTGCGCCACGCGTAGCCCGAAGGACGAAGCGTGGTGGGCCCGGCAGGACTCGAACCTGCAACCAGACCGTTATGAGCGGCAGGGTATTGATGAGGTTCGTTGGTTCCGCAGAAATTTCATTCGATTTCGAGGAGTTACGCTCTACTTCGTTCACCAGATCGAGCAAGCGAGCGCGGAAATCATCGTCAACAGCCGGGCAACGCACGTCTCGACTCGCTTAGCGAGTTTCAACCAGGGTTTGCGATGAAGTCTGAAGGATCAAATTGAAACTTCGTCAGATCCGCTTAGCGGACGCAAGAAGCCGATGACCAATCAACTACCATTTGAGCGGCAAGCTTCTCTATGCTGCGAGCCGGCGACCGAGCGATCAGCTTCCTTGCTCTTGCTAGCTTTCGTTCAGGTTGATCGTGCTTTTTGCGCCTGGTTCTGGTGCGAAACAGGTTCGCGGACCATGGCGTCTTTCTTAGATAGTTTCTCTCAGTGGAGCAGGCATTTCGCCGCTGGGGTCTCGAGAAAAGAAGCCAGAATACGGCCGGCACCTTACAAGCACCGGCGTCAGAACAGCCTGATTGGGCGGCTCAACGAGGGGCCTGGAGGAATGCTTCGGACTGAGACTTGGCGACCCCGCTGATTTCCGCAGCCAGCTCGACGACCATCGGCGAACGGGATTGCCAGATGGGATGCAGGAAGCCGTATTGGAGCGGAAAGGCCGGACGAAATGGCCTGAGAACCAGATCCGGCACACCGCTGGAGCGGGCGACGAAGGGGTCGGACAGGCAACATCCGAGTCCTCTCCCGGTGAGCTGACAGGCGATCACGCCATTGGTGGCTTCAAATCGCACCTTTAACGGCTTGCGGGCTTCACGGCTCAGGCGTTCGAGATGTTGTCGCAGGATCGAGCGCGGATGCGTGACGATGACGTCCTCGGCGGCGAACTGATCGAAGGTCACGATCTGCTGCGCCGCGAGCGGATGATCCGGGCGCATTGCGACCATGGCTTCGACGCGCAGGAACTCCTCGGTCCCGAAAGCCGCATGCGAGAGCGGCAGGATGGTGACCCCGAGATCGAAGGTTTCCTGGCCGACCCAGGTCTCGATATCCAGGCGCACCCGGGATTCGATCGAAGCCGTGAAGTTCGGAGAGCGCTTGGCCACGGTGGCTACGGCATCGGCAACCATGGCGTGAGCAATGAAGGGAGCAGTGAGGATTCGCAGATGATGGCGCGTTCCGCGGCTCATCTGCACCGCAAAACGTTGCAGTCCATCATGGCCAAGGAGAACGCGCTCCGCATGGGCGTAAAACTCCCGCCCCTCGCGCGTCAGCGTCAAAGGACGGCTGTCGCGTCCGAACAGAGGAAAGCCCACCTCCTTCTCCAGCGCGCTGAGCAGCCGCCCGACCTGGGGCTGCGTGCGCCCCAGCCGCTCGGCCGCCCGCGACACGGACCCTGTTTCCACAAACGCCCGGAGGGCTTCCAGACCACGGTGATTGGGCAAATCCAGCTCCTGAATGCGCATTCCGCATATAATACGACATATTACGCATTTGACGCATGAAATTTGCAATGTTTCTTTGCAGCTCAAGTGGAAGCCCAAATGATGGGCATGTGAGAGCCGCAATGACCGTGTGTGCCGAAACCGATCGCGCCTGGCAGATGGCCCCGGGCGACTATGTTGAGCGTCGACCAGTGACGTCCCGCTTGACGGAGCCTGTCTCGTGCTACGTCACGATGCGCGATGGTTGCCGCATTGCCGTGGACGTCTATTTGCCCGAAGCCATCGACGGCGCGGCACCCGACAAATCGTTCGCAACGATCGCTCTGTTCACCCCGTATTATCGCCGCTTCAAGCTGCGGCCGGGCGGGAGTGGCGAGGTCAATCCCAACACCGGTAAGTTCCGCGATTTCTTCGTGCCACGCGGGTATGCGGTGGTGGTGGTCGATGTCCGTGGCACGGGCGCCAGCTTCGGCACCCGCGACAGCTTCCGCTCCCCCAAGGAGCGCGAGGACAGCCGCGAGATTGCCGATTGGATCGTGGCCCAGCCCTGGTCCAACGGCAGCATCGGCGCCACCGGCGTGTCCTATCTCGGCGCGGCGTCGGACTTCCTGGCCAGCACGGGTCATCCGGCCGTCAAGGCCATCGCGCCGCTGTTTTCGGTGTGGGACACCTACACCGACAACTACTTCCCGGGCGGCCTTCAGGTCACGTCGCTGACGCAGATCTATGATGAGCTGCTCATCGGCCTGGATCATGATCGGCGCGACGTGCTCCAGAAGTTCTCCTACTACAGCAATCCGGATTTCGAAGGCCCGCAGCCGGTCGATGCGGATACCGACGGCGTTCTGGTGCGGGAAGCGGTCCGTGAGCATCTGGCGAACTTCCGCCAGACCGATTTCATGGCGGAGTTCAAATTCCGCGAAGAAGCGCTTGTCTACGATCCCGGCTTCAGCTCTGCCTCGTTCAGTCCCTATGCGTTGTCTGCGGGCGTGCGGCGCGACGTGGCGATCCTGTCGGTCTCCGGCTGGTGCGACGGGGCCGGCTACATGAATGGTGCGATCTCGCGCTTCCTGACCATGAAGGACAATCCGCGCCATCTCCTGCTCGGCCCCTGGGACCATGGCGCCCGGATCGACATCTCGCCCTGGCGGACCTCCGAGGTCGTGGATTTCCCGCTTCTCGGCGAAGTCTTGCGATTCTTCGATACCTATCTTCTCGGGTGGGACACAGGCCTTAAGAACGAGGCCCCGATCCACTATTTTTCCCTCCATGCGCAGGCATGGCGAGCGTCTCGCGCCTGGCCGCCGATTGAAGCGCAGCGGACACTGTTCCTCACGTCCGGCCACGGTCTCGGCGACACCGCCACCCATGGCGGCGCGGAGTCCTACAAGGTCGACTTCACCCTCGGCACGGGGCAGCAGACGCGCTTTGAGCGCATCGCGGGCGTCGATAGCCGGAGCTACTACACCGACTGGCAAGGACGCACCGATCGGATGCTGAGCTACACCTCGGCGCCCCTGGTCGAGGCCATGGAGCTCGCCGGTCATGGCGTTGCGGATATCTGGCTATCCTCCAGCGAGCCCGATGCGGCGCTGTTCGTCTATGTGAGCGAAATCGAAGCGGATGGCACCGAGCGCTACGTGACCGAGGGACTGCTGCGGGCTCTGCACCGCAAGGAAACCCCGGCGCCGGACAGCTATAGCACCACCTGGCCATTCCGGAGCTTCTCGCGGGCCGATGCGGCACCGCTGGTCCCCGGCGCCTGGGAGTGCATCCGCATTCCATTGCTGCCGACCGCCTGGCGTTTCGCAGCCGGCAGCCGCATCCGTCTGTCGATTGCCGGCGCTGACGCCGATCATTTCGCGCAGGTGCCGCACGGCAGGCCTCCGCTCCTCACGGTGGCGTTTGGCGGCGAGCGCCCATCGGCACTGCATCTTCCGCTTGTTGCAAGCCGGGGACCTGGCGCATGAGCACCCGCGACGCGCTTCAGTATAGTAGCTCCATGGCGCCGCTCGCGGCATTGGCGACTGCGCTGGCCGAGCGGGACCAGCCCGGCGCGAGCCTGCGCGTGCTGGACCGCCTGCTCGCCGCGGCCGTCGGCCACAAGCTGTTTACGGCTCTGCTCTACCGGCCGGCGGACGGTGTCGCCGATCGGCTCTATAGCAGCGCGCCGGATCGGTTTCCGGCCCAGGGTTCAAAGGCCTTGGAAGAAGCCCCCACCATGCGCCGCGTGCTCATGTCGGGCGTGCCCTATATTGGTCGAAACGCCAGCGACATTGCACGCGACTTTCCTGATCATGAGAAAATCCTCGCGCTCGGATGCGCAAGCATCCTGAACATGCCCGTGCGCTGGAACAGCGAAGTCATCGGCCAGATCAACCTGCTGCACGAGGCGGGGCATTTTCACGACGGGCATTTGCCCATCGTTGAAATGCTGGCGCAAATGGTCGTCCCGGCATTTCTCCTCGCAGCTCAGCAGGCACGGAGGGGCGGGCCATGACGTCGAGCCGTCTCGCTCATCGCACATTGGTGGCGATCGCCTATGTGCTGATGCTTGCGCCAGTGGTCATGGTGATCATGACCAGCTTCTTCCGCGACGAGATCGTGTCGTTTCCACCGAGCGGCCTGACCTTTCGCTGGTACTTCAATGCCTGGACCCGGCGCGAATTCGCCAATGGCTTTCTGCTCAGCCTGCAAGTGGCGCTGATCGCAACCGCAATTGGCGTCGCGTTCGGCACGGCAGCGGCGCTTGCGCTGTCGCGCAGCACCATCGCGGCGAAGTCGGCCATCAATACGCTTCTGCTCGGTCCGCTGGCGGTGCCCGGCATCGTCGCCGGAACGGCGTTGTATCTGTTCTATCTCAAGCTGGAGAACAGGCTCGACCTCGACATCGTCGGCACCCTGCCGGGCCTGATCGCGGCCCACGTCCTGCTCACCATCCCCTGGACGGTGCGGGTGGTGACCGCCAGCCTGCAGGGCTTGGACACCATCGCCGAAGAAGCGGCCGCCAATCTCGGCGCGCGCCCCTGGACCGTGTTTCGCCGCGTGACTTTGCCGATGCTGCGGCCGGGGATCGTTGCGGCGACCATGTTCTCCTTCATCCAGAGCTTCGAGAGCCTCGAGCTGACCCTGCTCCTGGTGGGCGCTGGCAAGACCACGCTGCCCGTCGCGATGCTCAACTATCTCGAATTCCGCATGGATCCGACCCTTGCCGCGGTCGCGACGGTGCAGATCCTGGTCGTCGCGGCGCTGATGCTCGTCACCGACCGTTTCGTGAAATTGTCCCGGGTCGTCTGACCCTTTGAGGAGGATACACCGTGGGCACGCTCCGTCTCGAGGGACTGCGCAAGGAATACGGACTATCCGTCGCCGTCGAGCGCGCGGACATCGCGATCGCCGAAGGTGAACTGGTTTCGCTGCTCGGCCCCTCCGGCTGCGGCAAGACCACTACGCTGCGGATGGTCGCCGGCTTCATCGAGCCGACCGCCGGCCGCGTCGTCATCGCGGGGCAGGACGTCACGCGCACCGCGCCCTACGCTCGCCAGACCGGCATGGTCTTCCAATCCTACGCGCTTTTTCCGCACATGAGCGTCGCCGACAACGTCGGGTTCGGCCTCGAAATGCGCAAGGTCAATCGCGCCGACCGCGATCGGCGCATCGCCGAGGCGCTGAAGCTGGTTCGGCTCGACCATCTGGCGGATCGCATGCCACGCCAATTGTCGGGCGGCCAGCAACAGCGCGTAGCGCTTGCGCGAGCGCTGGTCATCAATCCCGCCGTCTTTCTACTGGACGAGCCCTTGTCCAATCTCGACGCCAAGCTGCGCGCCGATGTGCGTACTGAGATCCGCGCCCTGCAGCAGCGTCTCGGTCTCACTACCCTGATGGTGACGCACGATCAGGAGGAGGCGCTGACCATGTCCGACCGTCTGGTGGTGATGGAAAGCGGGCGCGTGCGGCAGATCGGGACCGCTGAAGAGCTCTACGAGCAGCCCGCGGATGCCTTCGTCGCGGATTTCGTCGGACGCTGCAACATCATCACCGGCACCATCGAGGGCCAGGCGCTGCGAAGCGCAGGCGGCAGCCTGCTGCCCTGCGATGTCGCGGCGGCTCCCAGCAATGCCAGTGTGCTGGCTCTGCGGCCGGAGCGCGTCGCGGTCCACGCCGCTCCCGACGCTGTCGGACTTCCCGCGCGGATCTCCGGCATCTTCTATCTCGGTGCTCAAACCGAGTACCGGCTCGAACTCGACGGCGTAGCGCTCACCGCCATTCGAGCGACGCCGGCCGCCGGCGATGCCATGCGTCAGCTCAAGACCGGAGACGTGGTTCGCGTGAACTGGGAGCCGGCTGCTGCACGGCTGATCCTCGCCTGAAAATAGAAAATCCAATCCAGAAGGTTACGACAATGACCGCACTCACCCGTCGTGGATTTCTCGGCGCTGCCTCAGCCGCCGCTCTGCTGCCAGGCATGGCATCGGCCCAAAGCCGCCAGGTCACCGTTGGGACCTGGGGCGGAGACTTCGGCGATCTGCTGCGCGAAAGCGTTGACATCGCCATCATGAAGCCGACGGGTATCGACGTTCTTCAGGACGTATCCAGCCCTGTTCCGCGCCGGACCAAGCTGCTCGCCGAGCGTCAGAGCCGGCGCGGGAGCATGGATGTCGCCTGTCTCGCAGATTTCGACATGTTCGCCGCCGCTCAGCGCGACGTGCTCGAAGGCGTCTCGGAGCAGGTCGTGCCGCGGACCGCCAAAGTGCTGCCGTTCCTGCGCAAGCCGAACTCCATTCCTCATATCTATTCGGCCCATACCATCGTCTACAACACGAACCGCGTGCCCACGCCGCCCAGGTCGATCAACGATCTCTGGGATCCGAAATATCGGGGCAGGGTCGGCCTCTCCGATTTCCTCTTCACCACCAATATGGCGTTTGCCGCGATCGCCGGCGGCGGCTCAATGAACGACTTCGAGCCCGCCAAGAAGAAATTGATGGAATGGCGGTCCCTGGACGTGAAGGTATTGGCCTCCACGGAAGCCGTCGCCGCGGCCCTGAAATCCGAGGACATCTGGTTCACCATCATCGCGGCCGCGCGGGGCTTCATGTGGAAACAGGCCGGGATCCCGCTGGGCCATGTGATCGCCGAAGAGGGGGCTTTCCCGACGATCTATGAGGCTGCGGTTCCCAAGAACGCACGCAACAAGGAAGATGCTTTCAAATATCTGAACTCCATGCTCGAGCCCTCGTCGCAAATCGCCTTTGCCACCAAGATGGGATACGTCCCGACCGTCACGGACGCACCGCTGCCGCCCGAGCTCGACAAGCAGATCAACTTCTCCGAGGCCGAGCGGGCGCGCCTCTGGACGCCGAACTTCACCTATCTCGTGGAGCAGCAGGCCGCCTTTCTCGATTTCTGGAACAAAGATTTCAAGGGCTGAGGCGCGATATGGCGATCTTCATCCTGCCTGCCGGTCTTCTCGTCTGTGTGCTCCTTGTCGCGCCGATGGTCATGATGGCCCGCATCTCTCTGAACCATTTTGACGCGGCCTCGCTGATGATCGAGGCCCTGACCGGTGAGAACTATCTGCGCGCGGTGGCCGACCCCTACTATCAGCGCGTCCTGCTGATGACGTTGGGCGTCGCCGTCCTCTGCACCCTGGTCACGGTGATCCTCGCGTTTCCTGCGGCCTACTGGCTGTCGCGGATGGATAGCAAGCTCAAGAGCCTCGTGACCATCCTCACGATGTTCCCGCTGCTGGTCGGCAACGTGGTTCGTTCGGCAGGCTGGATTGCCCTGCTGGGAAATGACGGGTTGATCAATGCCACGCTGCAGGGCGCAGGCCTCGGCACGGCTCCCCTGAAACTGCTCTATACCCCCGGTGCCGTGGTCATCGGCATCATCGGCATCGTCCTGCCCTACATGGTTCTGACCCTCTCCGCGGTGATCGAGGGCATTCCGCGCCAGACAGAGGAGGTCGCAGCCAATCTCGGGGCGCGGCCGTTCACCGTGTTTCGGCGCGTGGTCCTGCCGCTGGCGATGCCCGGCGTCATTGCAGGTGGGGTCATGGTGTTCATCCTGAGCATGAACGCCTATGCCACCCCCGTCCTGCTGGGAGGGCCACAGTTCCAGATGATGGCCCCGGCGGTCTACGATCAGTTCAACCGTGTCAGCAACTGGCCTTTCGGCGCCGCTCTCGCCTTCATCCTGCTCGCCGTCACGCTGATGATGACCATCGTCGGAAGCGCTGCGCTCGCCCGCAAGTACAAGGCTGTGTAGCGGCGTCGATCTTCAGGCTGCTTGGCCAGGACGTACGTCTGCTGCGATCGCATCTCGAAGTGCACGCGCGGGAAGCGCGTGCGCTCGACGTCCTACCCGATCGTCATCAGGCTCGCATTGCCGCCGGCCGCGGCCATGTTGATCGACGTCGACACCTCCTCCAGCAGCCATTGGATATTGTAAGCATTCTGATTTCGGGCAATTTCGTTTGCTGAAGCTGCCTGAACCGGCACGAGTGGTCCCGGGATGGCGGCGATCCGCTTGCAGACGGACTGGACGCGCTCGACCCCGCGCTCGACCAGGGCGCCCCCGAAGAGACCGTGAGCGTCCCAGTCGGTCGACCAGGACACGCGGCCGGCCAAGTGTGGCGGTAGCCCCGCCAGCGAGCTCTGCAATCCCGATGCAGCGTCGATTATCGCGTGATTGCCGGTGGCGATGACTGCGCCAAGCTGATGATAGAGGCCGGTCACCGTTTCGGGTGCCAAAAGGATGAGGCCTCTCGGATGCAACGCGTAGACGTTGCGTTCACCGACGGGCCCGGGGAGCTCGACCTCATGCCAGAGCGCGGAGACTTGACCGAAATAACGAGCCGCGTCGGCGGCCGCGTTCGCCCCCTTGTCCTCAAGCCACTTCGCCCAATCGAGAAGCGCCGTGTTGGTGTTGTTGGAGCTGGGCTGCAGCGCGATCGGGGAGGGCGTGACAAGTCGCCCCAGATATTGCGGGCCGCCGGCCTTGGGGCCCGTACCGGACAGTCCGCGGCCGCCAAATGGCTGGACACCGACGACAGCGCCAATCACATTGCGGTTCACGTAGATGTTTCCTGCTTTGACGCGATGTGTGACGTGCGCGATCGTTGCGTCCAGACGTGTATGCAGGCCAAAGGTGAGGCCATAGCCCGTTGCATTGATGTCGTCGATCAGGGCATCGAGATCTTCACGGCGGTATCTCAGAACGTGAAGAACAGGTCCGAAGACTTCCCGTGTCAGATCAGAGAGCCTATCGAGTTCAATAATCGTTGGAGATACGAACGTGCCATTGGTGGTGTCCGCGCTCTGGCCGATCCGTTCGACCGCGCAACCCAAGCCGCGCATCGTCTCAATGTGCTCCTCGATCGTCTTCTTTGCTTCCGACGTGATGACCGGACCGACATCGACCGACAGGCGGTCTGTGCGCCCCATGGTCAGCTCACGCGTTGCGCCTTTCAGCATGTTCAGAATGCGATCCGCAACATCTTCCTGGAGACAAAGGACCCGAAGAGCCGAACAGCGTTGGCCAGCGCTATCGAAGGCCGATGCAATCACGTCACCGACGACCTGTTCTGCAAGCGCCGAAGAGTCGACAATCATCGCATTCTGCCCGCCGGTCTCTGCGATCAATGGGATCGGCCGACCTTCCATCGAAAGTCGGTTTGCAAGCTCCGACTGGATCAGACGCGCGACCTCGGTCGATCCAGTGAACATCACGGCCGAGATCGCCGGCGAGGCGACCAGAAGGGCGCCGACGCGGCCATCACCCGGCACCAGTTGCAGGACGTCGGCCGGAATACCCGCTTCATGCAGGATGCGAACGCCTTGGGCCGCGATCAGCGGGGTTTCTTCGGCAGGTTTTGCCAACACCGGATTGCCGGCGACCAGTGCGGCTGAGATCTGTCCGATGAAAATCGCCAGCGGGAAATTCCACGGGCTGATGCAAACGACCGGACCAAGCGGCTTTTGAGCCGGGCCGAGGGTGCGGCGTGCTTCCGCTGCATAATAGCGCAGGAAATCGATCGCCTCGCGCACCTCGGAGATCGCATTCGGCAACGACTTGCCGGCTTCACGCGAAATCAGGCCGAGAAGGGTGGGCATCCGATCTTGCATGAAATCGGCAGCCCGGGTGAGGCATTCGGCGCGCTCCGGCGGTGGTACGGACGCCCAACTCGCGGCTGCAGCGGAAGCCTGCTCAGTCGCCCGCAGCACATCGTCGTCCGATGCGTCAGTCACCCAGCCGACGATGTCGCGGCGATCTCCGGGATTGCAGATCGGACGTGCTGGAGCGCTCGCCTCGTTGGTCGTGAGTCGAGGTGTCGCCTTCCATTCGATGCCGGTGCTCGCCTTCAACGCGCGTGTGAGCGACGCGAGGATGGCTTCATCGGTCAGATCAAGGGCTGCCGAATTCGTTCGACTGCTTCCAAACAGCTCGGCCGGCAGTTTGATCTTGCTGTGCTGTGCGCCCATCGTCGCCATCGCCTTGACGGCTTCCACGGGATCGCTCACGAGGTCGTCGACCGATATGTTCGGGTCTACGATGCGGTTGACGAAGGAGGAGTTCGCCCCGTTTTCGAGCAGGCGCCGAACGAGGTATGCGAGAAGGGTCTCATGCGTGCCAACCGGTGCGTAGATCCGCACAGGGCGGTTGAGCTTGGCGTCACCGACGACCTCTTCATAGAGCGGTTCGCCCATGCCGTGCAGACACTGGAACTCGTATTGCCGGGGCTGAAAATTCTGACCGGCCATATAGTAGATCGTGGCGAGGGTCTGGGCATTGTGGGTCGCAAACTGGGGGAAGATCGCGTCGGGTGCTGCGAGCAATTTTCTGGCGCAAGCAATGTAGGAGACGTCCGTGTAGACCTTGCGCGTGTAGACGGGAAACCCGTTCAGCCCATCAACCTGGGCGCGCTTGATCTCAGCGTCCCAATAGGCGCCCTTGACGAGGCGGACCATGATGCGGCGGCCGGCGCGGCGCGCAAGATCGACGATGTAGTCGAGTACGAATGGGCAGCGCTTGCCGTAGGCTTGTACGACAAACCCCATTCCATGCCAGCCTGAGAGGTCCGTATCCAGGCAGAGCTGTTCGAGAAGATCGAGCGACAATTCGAGCCGTTCTGCCTCCTCGGCGTCGATATTGAGGCCGATGTCGAATCGCTTGGCCAGGAGTGCCAGCGCCTTCACCCTGGGTAGGAGTTCATCCATGACGCGCGTGGACTGCGCCCGGGAGTAGCGTGGATGCAGTGCGGACAGCTTGATCGAGATGCCCGGGCCCTGATAGACGCCGCGTCCTGCGGACGCTTGTCCGATCGCGAAAATCGCGTGTTCGTAGTCCTTGTAGTAGCGTTCGGCGTCGGCGGCGGTCATTGCCGCTTCGCCGAGCATGTCATACGAGTAGCGAAAGCCTTGTTGCTCTAGAGAGCTCGAATGGCGGAGCGCCTCCTCGATCGTCTGGCCTCGGACGAATTGTTCTCCCATCATGCGCATCGCCATGTCGAGGCCGCGACGTATGACCGGCTCGCCGCAGCGCGCGATCAGGCGAGCCAGTGCGGAAGCCAGACTGCCGTCGCTGACGGTCGAACTCAATTTGCCGGTGACGACGAGTCCCCATGTCGCGGCATTGATGAACAGCGACCGTCCGCCGCCAAGGTGCGACGTCCAGTCACCGGTGGCGATCTTGTCGCGGATCAGTGCATCGCGCGTCGGCGTATCGGGGATGCGAAGCAGCGCCTCGGCAAGGCACATCAGAGCCACACCTTCCTGGCTCGACAACGCGTACTCCTGAACGAGCGCCTCGACTCCGGAACGTGTTTGCTTGGCGCGCAGCTTTTCAATGAGACGTCGTGCGGTCTCCGTCGCCGCCGACTGGAGTCTCGCCGGGAGTGTTGCGGCCGCCACGAGTGGGGGCAGGCACTCCGTTTCCGGACGCCGGTAGGCCGCCGTGATCGCTTGACGCAATGCGCGCTGCGGATGGATCGGCGGAGCGAAGTTGGAGAAGACTGCATGCCGGTCCGCCTCGGAGTCGCTTTGCGGAAGAACAGTCATGGTGGAGTTGGACATCACCTCAGCCTTCATCTGACGCTTGATCGAACCGAGTTAGAAATAGCATTGGCGGCTCCGGCTTTCAGACTTTGTTTCTGCCGAAATATGGTATTATCGACCTTTCATCTGGAGCAAGTCGGTCCAATCGCATGGCGAAAACGCAGGAAAATAGTGAAATAGACCAGTTCGATGGGCGAATTCTGCAGGCCTTGGCCGAAGATGGCCGGATGTCGGTAACCGACCTGGCCAAGCAGGTCGGCCTATCCAAAACGCCGTGTCAGGTGCGATTGAAGCGCCTGATGGACGACGGCTACATCGTTGGTTTCAGGGCCGTGCTGGATCCACGACGGCTCGGACTGGAGCACGTTGCTTTCGCGGAAGTCCGGCTTTCGGACACACGGGAGAAGGCGTTGACCGAGTTCAACTCGGCGGTCATGAAGATCAAGGAGGTGGAAGAGTGCCACATGATCGCAGGTTCATTTGACTACCTGCTGAAGGTTCGAACCGCTGATATCAAAAGGTATCGGCAGGTATTGGGCGAAAAGATTTCGAGCCTTCCGCATGTGTCGAATACGTCGACATTTGTCGTCATGCAGTCTGTGAAAGACAGCGGATTATAGTCGGGCGGCGGAGGACGTCGCATCGTCGTCGGCCGTGACTTTCCGCCACGGACAAGGCCACGCCGCGAAATCTCGGAATCGTTTCATCGAGCGGTCGATCTCCGCGCCGTCCCGTCACCCAACTGCCGATCTGAAACAACGCATAGTCGGCCGCGGGGGGAGATTGTTCTCGATCTTGCCGATCTTGCGGCCAGAATCGCTAGCCCTGATCAGCAATCAGCGAGAACCTGAAACCAGGCCGTTATGAGCGGGCCTGCTTGCTCGAAGGTCTTGAAAAACATTGACGTTTTTCGTGGCGTCGGCTCACGAGCTTCCACGTTCGTTCACGGTGTAGCGGTGGTCAATCGGTGGTCGAATACTGAAGGCGGCGCTTAACTTCGGTGGATCTTCGGCCGACGAGCCCAGTAGCATTAAAAAAAGGAGCCCAATGGCCCATCACAAGCGACCGCGCCGCGGCGGTCTTCGGCACGATATCGCCATAGCCAACTGTCGCTATTGTGATGGTGCTGAAATAGAGCGCTGTTCATAGCCCATCCAGGTGCTGTTCAAACGCGCTATGCTGAAGAGCCTCAACGAGGCGATAAGCAATGGCGAAGGCGTAAATCGTCAAGAAATATGAGGTCGCGCCAGCTCCCGCCGCTACGACCGCCCGGATGGGCACATCCAACCGCCCGAACGAACTCAGATCTGGATAAAACTTGGGGGCAAGGTCAGGAGACAGAGGCGAAGGGGTGTCGATTGCTTCATCCAAGCCATTTGGAGAACCGAGGTCGATTCCGTTCGTTCTACGGCTCACCTGCACGATTAACGAAGCATGCGAGATCACTGGCTTGGGACGCACGAAGCTTTACGAGTTGATTGGGACAGGGGATCTCATTACTACAACCGTAGGACGTCGGCGGTTGGAACTCGTGAGCTCGCTCCAAGCACTGCTCGACGTGAACCCGTCGGAGCCTGGAGGTATGAGAAAGATTTGGTAACAGTTCGCGCCTTGTGAGACTTGGCCGCGTTTGTCCGTCTTTTTCCATTCCAATCCACTAAGTGGGTGAGGGTAATTTTGTGGAACCGCTGGTCCGTGAATCTCCCAACCAGTTGAATAAAAGAGATATTTTGCGCCGTCTCGCGGACTCCCTCTCCGCCATTTGCACGACGTCGTGCGCCAAACTACGATTTCCTGCGACACGGTTCGCCTGCTGATCATGCGTTGACTGTCGCGCGGCGGACCAGTTCGTCACGTTCGCAGTTGCTTGCTGCTTCGGACTAGATCCGAATTGACCGACGCTACATATTCTCTGGCGATCTCGTCGATCAATTCCGCCGCTCCCATCACGGAGCGCACGCCGGACACGGAGTGGCCTGCGCTCCAGACCTCGGCCCAACGACGCGGGCCGCCCGACTTGGTCCCAAACACCTCCTTGGCACGCTCTTGCGAAACGGACTCATCCAAATGAGCGGGATCGAGACCGGCGTCGACGATCGAAGGACGCAGCATGCTCGCCTCGAGTCCGGTGAAGGCCTTCGTCAAGATCACGTCATCCATGGTGCTGTCGATGAGCATTTGACGATAGGCGTCACTCGCCATGCTTTTCCCGCGTGGCGATGAAGCGCGTTCCCATATAAGCAAGGTCGCAACCGAGCAGCTGCGCAGCAGCCAACGCGACGCCATCGCCGCCCGCAAGAACGATCGGTCCGTCGAAGATTGCTCGGACGGCTCGGACGAAGGAAAATGGATTTGCCCAGCCGGTCTGGCCGCCCGCCCCGGCACTCAACAGGATCAGCCCATCCGCCCCGGCCTTGATTGCTTTCTCTGCGTGATTCAGAGACGCGATATCGGCGAATACGAGACAGCCTACATCCTGCAGCGGTCCAACGGCCGCTGCAGGAGACCCGACGCTGGTGATGACGATCTCCACCTTGTGGCGGACGAGACAAGCAAGGTCTTCCTGGAAGCGCGGCTGCCGCACGATCAAATTGGGGCAGTGTGGTGCAGCCTGATGACCCAAGTCTGCAACGCCATGCTCGATCGCTCTCAGCCAGTGATCGAGTTCTTCGACCGATCCAGCGTTGGCAGTGGGAAAGGCGCCGATCGCCCCCGACCGGCAAACCGCCGTGACGAGGTTGACGCCCGATACCCGGAGCATCGGAGCGGCCACCAAAGGCAGGCGCAACCGCGATGCGATCTTCGAGGGCAGGCCGGTTCGGTTCGTGAGAGTCATGTCGCCTTAAGTTGCTCTTGGAAGAGCTATCCTGCGCTTGCGCCGAGCTCTGTCATTGGAGTCTAAGCGCCAGCGCTGCACACGACAGGACCCTTGGAGCACCTTGCTCCAAGGGTCATTCGCGAAGGGATGGTGCCGCCATGATAGCGAAGCCCCTTCAGACCCAACATGAAGGTGGTCGTGTCGATGATTTCATCGTGCCCCGCAAGTCAGAAGCCTCGAAGCGTCGCAAATTCCGATAAGTCGGCGCGCTCCGTGCGAAGGCTGTTGATGGGATGCTCAGCATCCGCGTAGCCGAGAGCCATGCCGCAAAAGATCATGAGATGAGGCGGCAAAGCGATGAATTCGGCTATCGTCCTGTGCCAGATTGCCCACGCTTCCTGCGGGCAAGTGGCCAATCCCTTTTCGAAGGCCAGCAACATGACGGATTGCAAGTACATGCCAAGATCAGCCCACTGTCCCGGCTCCATCTCGCGATCGATGGCAAAGAACAAGCCGACCGGAGCGCCGAAAAATCCAAAATTCTTCGCGAGCTGCTTCAGGCGCGCGGCCTTGTCCTCGCGTGGAATTTCAATTGTGCGATAAAGATCTTCGCCGTTCTTGAAGCGTCGGGTCCTGTACGGCTCCTTCAGCTCGGGTGGATAGATGTTGTATTCTGCTTTTTCGCCCATTGGGTTGATCTTCATCCGCTCGGCGACGAGCGACCTGAACCGTTCGAGCTCTTGACCAGCCAGCGCCCAGACATGCCAGGGCTGAAGGTTGCCGCCCGAAGGCGAACGACCGGCCGCCAGCAGGATATCCTTCACGATCTCTCCCTGGACCGGCTTATCCAGAAACGCGCGGACCGACATTCGTGAGTTTAGGGCGTCGGAAACTTTCATAGGTTGTCCTCATGCAAAGCGTCGAAGGCGATCGTCAATCGATCCGAACAACCATCTTTCCCAGTGCGGAACGCGTGGTCATTGCCTTGAAGGCATCGCGGAAATCCCGAAAGGCGAAGATCTTCCCTACGACCGGAAGGAGTGTCTTTTCGCTCAACCAGGCGAATAGCTGGGCAATCAGTTGGTCGCGCACGTCCGGTTCGCGGCGGCCGATCTGAGCGAGGTCGACGCCCAGCAATGCGCCTCCTTTCAGAAGTGGTAAATTGAACGGCAGCGCGGGAATGCTGCCGGCCGCAAACCCGACGACAAGATGACGCCCATTCCAGGCGATCGAACGGAATGCCTGCAGACTCAGGTCACCGCCCACCGGGTCAAAGATCACGTCGACGCCGCGGCCACTGGTGAGAGTCTTTATCTCGTCACGCCAGCCGTCGACGGTGTAGTTCACCACTGCGTCGGCGCCGTACGCCGTCGCAAACTGCCGTTTCGCCTCAGTCGATGCGGCTGCTATGACCGAGGCGCCCAGTAGCTTTGCGACTTGTACCGCGGCGATGCCAACCCCGCCGGCTGCGCCAAGCACCAGCAGCGTTTCGCCCTGACGAAGCGTTCCCCGCACCTTCAGCGAATAGAGCGCTGTAAGATAATTCGCAAAAAACGAAGCGCCAACTTCCGGTGCCACGTCTTCCGGCCTGACGAAAAGCGCTGAAGCTGGGAGGCAAATATACTCAGCAAGCCCACCCGATCTGGCCATACCGATAACCGGCGTCCCTGGTGCAAAGCCTTCCACGTCCGGGGCGACTGCATCGACTGTGCCGGCAAACTCTGTGCCCGGTGTGAAGGGCAGGGGATCCCTGGTCTGATATAGGCCCCGGACCTTCAAGCCGTCCACAAAGCCAACGCTTGCAGCCTGTATCCGGACACGAACCATCCCAGGCGTTATGTCCGGTTGAGCCACATCCTTTAGAGCGACATTGTCGATGGCTTCGTAGTTCTCGACGACGACTGCTTTCATGATAGCCTCTTACGGAATTGGAGTGCGTATAATTGATCGAACGCAAGATTTTCGTTTCTTTTCGGTCGAGGCGCCGCAATGACGGGCCTGCGAATATCATCCGCAAATGTATCGCGGCGGTTCCGACGCCTCCGGCTGGGCGCGGGACGAGCATCTGGTCGCCAGCTTGTAGCTTGCGCCCTCTGTCAGCGCAGAATGGGCCGTGAGATATCTGCGCAAAATGAGGCCCTGCCTCGGCGGAAGTGCCATCCAGCAGGATTAGTGCTGCTTCCGCTGGAACGGCGACGTACTCGGCGAGTGCGCCCGAGCGATAAATTCCCATGACCTGCATGCCCCCGGGGCATACTCGGTCACCCCCTCTCCGACGCTTCATGAGATAGAGGTCCTGCACCTTGAGGCCATCGACGAAACCGATTCCCAGGGCTCGCAGACGCACGCGCGACGATGGCGTGAGCCGAGGCATGGGATCTGCTTCTCGCATTTGCGTTGGGAAAGCACAGGACCGAGCTCACCTCAGTTGGTCCCGGCGCTTCCGACTTCGCCGTCGATCAGCTCTCCGAGAGGCTGCCACCTCTGACCGTCGAAGCGAATGAGTTGCATCTGTTCGACTGGAAAATAATCCTTAGCAGACGTATTGATCTTGATGCCGGGCAAGAGCATCGGAACGTCCAGGTCCCTTAAGTTCGCGGCCTGCCGCATGATGTTGTCGCGCGTGGGGTTGTCGCCGCATCGCTTGAGGACTTCGAGCAGCGTGTGCGCAACGGCGTAGCCATAGACGGTGACGCGGTCTGCCTTGTCCCCATCTGGAAGATACCTGTCCATGAACGCATTCCAACCTCTCGTGGCCGCGTCGTTGCTCCAGGCGGGATCGCTGGGGTCCTTTAAATAGGCATTCGAGATGATCCCCTTGGCGTTCTCCAGACCTGCAGGACGGAGCACACTCGCCACGGAGGTGGAGACGCCTGCGAGGAAGACGACCGGCCTCCACTCGAGTTCTGCAAGCTTGCGGATGGCCTGAGCGCTTGCTTTCGGCGTGGTCCAGGACACGAAGATGTCCGCGCCGGAGTTTCTCAGCCGCGCGATGTGAGCGTCGATCGTCGGTTCCGACAATTCAAATGACGATTCGGCGACGATCATCGAGGCCCTTTCTCCCAGCCCATCGCGCAAACCCTTCGCCTCGTCGCGCCCTCCGTCGTCATTCTGCCAGAGCATGGCAATCTTCGCGTTCGGATAGTTCTGCAGGATGTATTTTGCGTAGGCGCGCCCTTCGCTCTGGAAATTTGGCTGCCAGCCCATGGTCCATGGAAAATGGTCCGGATCGCCCCAGCGGGTGGCATTGCTTGCGACAAAGAGCTGCGGCACCTTCCGGGCATTCAAGAATTTCTGGATCGCCGCGTTCGAGGGCGTTCCAACCGACTGGTAGATCATGAGCACCTCGTCGCTCTCGACCAGCTTTCTCGCCTGCTCCACGGCCTTCGGCGGACTGAACGCGTCATCGTAGCTGACGAAAGTGATCTTCCGCCCGTTGATGCCGCCTTCATCGTTGACCTTGCGGAAAAACGCTGCAGCGACGCGACCGATGATGCCGTAGGCTGATGCGGGCCCGCTATAGGGAGCGAGATTTCCGATTTTGATCTCTTGGTCTGTGGCGCCCGGATCGTACTTCTTTTCGGTTGCATTGGCCGGTAGAGCCGCGAGGCTCGCCGCCAACCCAACGGCGGCGAAATAGGGCAGGTATCTTCGTGGCATGGTTGATCCTCCCATCGACATAACTCAGCTCGGTTACGACCGATTTGGAACAGTGGGCCGGGACTTCGGCCGTCAATCAGCCGACAACGCCAGATACTTTCAGGCGAGCAATGTCCTCGTCGGAATATCCAAGCTCCTCCAGGATTTCCCCACTGTGCTGGCCCAATTCCGGTGCGGGGTTTGGGGGCCTCTTCGTGATACCGCTTATTCGGAACGGGCTGTCCACGATTGCGCCATGCCCCGGCATCCACTCGGCTCTGACAAGCGCACCGGCATGATACATCTGGTCGTCGCCGACCAGATCTCCGGCCTTGGCCACGATCGCCGCGGTCAGGTCAGCCGCCTGAAAGATGCGTTGCCAATCGGACGAGATGCGGCTCGCAAACAGGTCGTCGAGAAGTGCCACAAGCTCGGCCGCATTGGCGCGCCGTGTTGCAAGCGCCGAAAAGCGTGAGTCCTCGATTAAGGCGGAGCGGCCGATTGCGTGGCAGAAGCGCGGCCAATCGCGTTCCTCCTGCACCAGACTGATCATGAACCAGCGGTCGTCAGCGCACCGATAGAAGCACGTCAAAGCGTTCCGGGTGGCCTTTCGGGGGAGGCGGTACTGGATCTCGCCACCGCACAGGACCGCCTGGATCGATGCCGCATTCGACCAGACTCCGTTGGCGAGCAGCGATGACGTGACGCAGCTCCCCCGGCCCGTGCGCTCCCGGTAAAGGAGCGCCGTGACAATCCCGGCGTAGAGGGTGACCGCTGTCGGCTGATCGCCCATCCCCATAGTGGGTGCCGCAGGAGAGCTCTCGGGGTCGGGGCGTACGCTATCGGCCAATCCCGATCGAGCCCAATAGGCATGGGCATCGAAGCCCGGTCTTTCAGCTTCGGGGCCTGTCTCCCCGTAGCCGGTGAGCGCCGCATAGACGAGACGCGGATTGATTTCCGAAAGCTGCTCATAGCTGATCCCGAGCCGAGTGCGTGAAGCCGGAGACTGGTTGGTAACGAAAACATCGGCGGAACGCACGAGCTGCCCCAGGATGGTTCGACCAGTCTCGGTCTTGAGGTCCAACCCCAGCGTACGCTTGTTGCGCGCGGCAACTGTCCACGCGTAGTTATGGTCGGCTTTTGGCAGGTTAGGAAGACGACCGAGGACCCGCTGCGGATCGCCGGCGCCGACCGGCTCGATCTTGACGACGTCCGCACCGAAGTCCGCGAGGATCACGGCCGCCGCCGGGCCGGCGACAAAGGTGGCGCTGTCAATGACTTTCAGACCCTGGAACACGCCAGCCACCAGATCCTCCCTGCCGCCAAGCAGACTTGTTGCCGGCCATCCAGATGACAGCCAGATCTTTTGATTGGCATCTACCTAACACTCTTGACGCAAAGGTTCAACCATTCATAATTGGGACCTGGAGAGCAGAATGCCCTACGGCCCCGTCCATTCGATTTCCGCGATGCACCGGCGCTTCACGTCGCCGGACGAATGGCACTCCGCTATCGAGCCGCACTTCGCGGGAAGCTGCTACACGAGGCGGGCGCATTCGTTCTCTGTGTGGGGACGACTTGAGCGACTGGGCGATGCACTGCTGGTTGACAACTATGTTGCCGCATCTGGACTGGGCCGCGCCAACGACACGTACGGATTTTCGATCGATCCGACCGAGACGGGAAGCTGCTTTATTTTGCTGCAGCGATTCGGAAGCGCATTCGTGAAGCAGTCTGATCGTGCGACGGAACTCCGGGCCGGCGAATGGGCCATCTTTGACGCTTCCGTGCCGACTTCATTTCTGATTCCGGACGGCAGTCGAACGATCGGGGTGACCGTTAGTCATCGATACTGCGAACATTGGCCGCGCTCTCAGCTTGGCGGAACCCGCCTCGCGAGGTCGGCTGAGAGCCGGGTTGCACTCTCAATGATTTCCGAGGCCCTGGGGTCTCCCGAATGGCCGAATTTGCGGGTTCAGGCTTCGATGGAAGTTCTGTTTATGGATGCTGTGGAAGCAAGTCTGCCTGCGAGCGCTGCCAAACGGAGCGCCTTCATCCCGAACGCTGCGAAAATCGACCAAGTGAGACAGGCCATTGAGGTTCAGTTGAGTAATCCCGATCTCAGCCCCGACGGCATCGGCCGATCTGTCGGCCTGTCCCGCCGCTCGCTGTACCGGCTCGTCCGCCGGATCAATCAGACGCCTATGGGGTTGGTCCAAGAGCTACGTCTCGCGCGAGCTGCGCGATTGTTGCGAGATCGCGCGGAGGAACCTCAGAGCATCACCGACGTGTCGTACCTCGTCGGCTTCGTCGACCCCGCGCATTTCAGCCGGGTGTTTCGGGCACGGTACGGTCAATCGCCCAGGCAATGGTCGTCGTCCCGCACCGACGGGCAGGCCGCTGCGAGATAAACTTGGCACCGTGCGTCACGTGCCTGGCGCTGTGAGGCAGGTTTGATTTTCGTGCCGATGTTAGGGTGTCAGAAAATAATCAAACATCTGGAGGAGACCGATGGTCGAACGGATCGATGACCAGGTCGTAGACCCTGTCACATACGGAACGCCCCGCAAGTACGACGAAATCTTCGCCGAACTGCGGCGAAGCGACCCCGTGCGATGGACAGAACCTGCCGGCTATCGGCCATTCTGGACCATCGCGAAGCACAGCGACATCCTCGAAATCGAGCGGCAGAACGACAAATTCATCAACGATCCGCGTAATAGCCTCGTGCCGATCGAGGAGGAAGAAAGACGAGTCCGCGCGGGGAACGCGAAATTAGTCAGGACGCTCATCACCATGGACGAGCCCGACCATCGTGCTTACCGCGGCATCACACAGGCGTGGTTCATGCCGGTGAACCTGCGCAAGATCGAGGGGGAGATCAAGAATCTTGCCGGAGAGTTTGTCGCTTTGATGGACGAGCGCGGTGGCCGGTGCGATTTCGTCAACGACGTCGCGCTTTGGTACCCGCTGCGGATCATCATGACGATCCTCGGCGTTCCGCGCGAAGACGACGCCAAGATGCTCAAGTTCACGCAAGCTCTGCTCGCTTCGTCTGACAAGGATTTGTCGGGAGGAAGCAACAACTTCCAAAGCCGCCAAGTCGCGGCTCAGGAGTTTTTTGCTTACTTCGGCGCTATCGCGGAGGACCGTCGCAGGAACCCGAAGGACGATCTCGCCTCGGTAATCGCCAATGCGTCGGTCGGCGGCAATCCGGCCGGAGTCTTCGAGAGCCTCTCGTACTACCTGGTCATTGCGACCGCGGGCCATGATACGACAAGTTCGGCGATGGCCGGTGGATTGCATGCGTTGATCGAGCATCCGGCGGAGTTCCGTCGGTTGCGCGAGTCGCCGGAGCTGCTGAATTCCGCAGTCGAAGAGATGTTGCGCTGGACCTCGCCGGTGAAGCACTTCTTCCGCACGGCGACTCAGGACTATCAGCTTCGGGGCAAGCAGATCCGTGCCGGCGATTCGCTCATGATGTGCTTTCCATCCGGCAATCGCGACGAGGAGGTTTTCGTCGATCCTTTCGCGTTCCGTGTCGATCGGACGCCCAACCGCCATATCGCTTTCGGGCACGGCGTGCACCAGTGCCTTGGCCTCAACCTTGCGCGGATGGAGATGAAAGCGCTGTTCACGGAAATTGTTGCTCGGGTGGACTCGATCGAACTGGCGGGGGAGCCCGCGTGGATTGAGGCCAATCTGGTCAGTGGCCCGAAGCGGTTGCCGATCACGTACCGTATGAAGAGCTGCCCGGTGCAGTGATCAAGCCATCGCGTGCCGGATGGTCGAGGTGCCGTGCGTTGCCGCGGGGGCGCTCCGACATCATCTTTCAGACCGACTTCAGGAATCAGAAATGAGTGAAGCGATTATCTTCGATGCGATCCGCACGCCGCGAGGCAAGGGAAGGAGGGACGGCGCGCTGTACGAAGTGGGGCCGGTTCAACTCCTGGCCGGGCTGATGCAAGAGCTGGAGCGGCGGACTGAAATCGACACCGCGCTGATCAACGATGTTCTGATCGGCTGCGTGCAGCCGTATGGCGAGCAGGGTGGCGTGATCGCCAAGACCGCCGCGCTCGCCGCTGGATGGTCCTGGACGGGGCCGGGCCTTCAGCTCAACCGTTATTGCGGCTCGGGCCTCGATGCTGTGAATCTGGCAGCGCAGAAGATCCGTTCCGGGTGGGACGACTTGATCGTCGCCGGTGGCGTCGAATCGATGTCGCGCATGGGCATCGGCGCAGCACCGAGTGTGCGTGATCATCAGCCGCGGTTGTCGTTCGAGCTAAAGATGATTCCGCAGGGTGTGAGCGCGGACTTGCTGGCCACGCTCGATGGTCGGACGCGCGAGGATGTCGATGCCTACGCGCTGCGCTCGCAACAACTGGCGGCGCAAGCGCGCGCCGAAGGCCGCTTCGATGGATCTCTTGTGCCGGTGCGCGATATCAATGGCGTCGTCCTGCTTGCGGCGGACGAGGCAATCAGGGCAGATGCGACCGTGGAGGGGCTGGCGAAGCTCATGCCGTCCTTTGCCGAGATGGGCGAGTTCGGCGGTTTCGACGCCATCGCAATGTCGAAATATCCTCAGGTCGAGGAGATCAGGCACGTTCATACGGCCGGGAATTCCTCGGGCATCGTCGACGGCGCTGCGCTCATGCTGATCGGCAGCGCCGAAAAGGGGAGCGAACTCGGCCTGAGGCAACGCGCGCGGATCATCGCGACGGCCGCGCTCGGCGTCGAACCGACGATCATGCTCACTGGGCCTGCACCGGTCGCGGAAGCGGCGCTCCGCAAGGCGGGGTTGAGCTTCGAAGACATTGATCTCTACGAGGTCAACGAGGCGTTTGCGAGCGTAGTGTTGCGCTTCCTGGATGAAACGAAGGTGCCGCTGGCGAAAGTCAACGTCAACGGCGGCGCGATCGCGCTTGGGCATCCGTTGGGCGCAAGCGGATGCGTGCTGGTTGGGACGTTGCTCGACGAGTTGGAGCGGCGCGAGCTGAAGCGGGGCCTTGTCACATTGTGCGCAGCTGACGGCATGGGCGTCGCAACTGTCATTGAACGTGTTTGATTGGGGATTCGGAATGACCGCCATCGATTATGCCAGGGATGATCAGGGCATCGTCACGCTGACCATGGACATGCCAGGTCAGGCCGTGAACACCATGACCCAGGCGTTCCGTGATGCTTACCGCGGGACGGTTGAGCGGATCGAGCAGGAACGCGAGATGATCATCGGGGTCATCCTCACCTCGAACAAGCCGACGTTCTTTGCCGGCGGAGATCTCAAGGGGCTGCTCGCCGCCGATGACGCCGCGGCGCTCTTTGCCCGTGCCGAAGCCACCAAGGCGACGATGCGTCGGCTGGAGAAGCTGGGAAAGCCCGTGGTCGCGGCCATCAATGGTGCTGCGCTCGGCGGCGGTTTCGAGCTCGGCCTCGCCTGTCATGCGCGGTTCGCCATCAACGACGGAGGCCTTCAACTCGGTCTTCCGGAGACCACTCTCGGGCTCATTCCGGGTGCCGGAGGTATCGTGCGCCTGGTCTGCATGCTGGGGCTCGAAGCTGCGATGCCGCTCGTCCTCGACGGCGTAGTCTTCGGTGCGGAACGCGCCCTTGAACTGAAATTGCTGAATGGGCTCGCGCGGGACAAAGACGAGTTGCTCGCGCAGGCGCGCAGTTGGATCTTGGACAATCCCGAGGCGAGCCAGCCGTGGGATAGCAAAGGCTTTCGCATTCCAGGATCGACGCCCAATGCCGCGGCGCCGCTGGCTTGGCTGCGAACCGCGCCCACGCTGCTGATGAAGAAGCACCGCCTGCGTTACCCGGCCCTGGAAGCCGCGATGTCTGCGGCGGTCGAAGGGGCTGCCCTCGATTTTGACACGGCATCTCGGATCGAGAGCCGTTACCTCGCGAACGTCGCGGTTGGTAGCGTTGCCAAGAACATGATCCGGACGTCCTTCTTCCAGATGAACGAAATCAAGGCCAGGAAGAGCCGGCCGGAAGGCATTCCCGACGCCAGTTTCGCGCGAATCGGAGTGTTGGGTGCCGGACTGATGGGCCGTGGCATCGCCCAGGTCGCCGCTCAACGGGACATCTCCGTCGTGTTGAAGGACGTTACCCGGGAGCAGGCGGAAAAGGCAAAATCGCAGATCCAGAGCGGACTTGAGAGACAGGTCGAGAAAGGCCGACTGTCCGCGGATCGCATGAGCGCTGCGCTGGCCTTGATCAAGCCGACCGGGAGCCCGAGCGATCTCGCAGGATCGGAATTGATCATCGAGGCGGTGTTAGAAGATCGTGACCTCAAGCGAAGCGTCACTCAGGAGGCCGAGCCATATTTGGCGCACGGGGGAATTTTTGCGTCCAACACGTCGACGCTTCCGATCACGGGGCTCGCACAAGCCTCGGCTAGACCGGCGAACTACGTCGGATTGCATTTCTTCTCGCCGGTCGATCGGATGCCGCTCGTCGAGATCATCAAGGGAGCAGCGACCTCGGCGGAGACCTTGGCCCGGGCCTACGACTTCGTGCGGCAGATCAACAAGACGCCGATCGTGGTGAATGACAGCCGCGGCTTCTTCACGAGCCGCGTGTTCGGAACCTTCACACGCGAGGCAGGCGCGATGCTGGCCGAGGGCGTGGATCCTGCAGCAATCGAAAACGCGGCGATCTGGGCCGGAATGCCCGTCGGCCCTCTCGCCGTCATGGATGAAACCTCTCTTGCGCTGGCTTGGAGTGTTCGCCTCCAGACCGTCGCTGACCTCCAGGCCGCGGGTAAGTCTGCGCCTGCCCATCCACATTGGGCCGTTGTCGACAGAATGGTCAACGGGTTGAAGCGGCCCGGTCGAGCCGGTGGCGGCGGCTTCTATGAATATCCCGCCGGTGGCAAGAAACGAATCTGGCCCGGCTTGCGTGACCACTTTCCGCCGCGTTCGGCACAAATTCCTCTCGAAGAGTTGTCCGACCGTTTTCTCTTTATCCAAGCCGTCGAAGCCGTGCGCTGCCTCGAGGAAAACGTCATCGAATCTTCCCGGGACGCAAACATCGGTGCGGTGCTAGGCATCGGTTATCCACGGTGGACCGGCGGACCTCTTCAATACATCGACATGATTGGCCCGAAGGCGTTCGCTCTACGTGCCTCCGAACTCGCTACGAAATACGGCGACCGCTTTCTTCCACCGCGCATGCTGGTTCAGATGGCCGACGGTGACCGCCGATTCTGCGCCTGACGAGGGCGGGCCGGGAGCGGAGAACCTTGCGTCGTATCGATTGTGGGTGCGGCCTGCCCAAAGGCCGGGAATAGGCCGATTGCGAGCGAGTCTCTCTTCCCTTCTCGTCCGGCGGAGGCTGGCAAAGGACTCGTTGGACCGAACAGGGCTTGCGGCCATCACAGTCACAATGTATCAATGGTCCAACCAATAAAGGGGAGGGCAGTGGTCATGGCAGGACGAGTTGTCGCCGCGGTACTGGGCTTGTTCCTGTGCAGCGGTTTGGCGGTTGGCGAGCCGCTGAAGATCGGTGTCTTGACTGACATGTCGGGCGTCATCGCCGATACGGTCGGTCGCGGCTCGGTCCTTGCCGCGGAGCTGGCGGTCAGCGACGCCGGCGGCACCGTCCTTGGCCGACCGATCGAGATCGTTTCGGCCGACCACCAATTGAAGCCGGACGTTGGCCTGACCATCGCCCGACGGTGGTTCGACGAGGAGCATGTTGACGCGATTGCCGACGTTCCCGTGTCCACCATCGCTCTCGGAATCCAGAATCTCGCCCATGCGAAGGGAAAGATCGCCCTCATCTCGGGCGCCGGGACAATCGATCTCTATGGCAAATCGTGCTCGCCGACAGGCTTCGTGTGGACATTCGATACCAGCGTTTTGCCGCGCGCCACCGTTCTGAGCGCAGCCGAGTCCGGCGTGAAGAAGTGGTTCGTAGTCGGGCCCGACTATTCCTTCGGACACCAGATGGAGCGGGCGGTTGCCGACGTCGTGAAGGAGACCGGGGGACAACTGGTCGGCACGCGGCGCGCGGCGATAGGTACGTCGGATTATGCCTCGCTCCTCCTGGCGGCGCAGGAAGCGCGACCGGACGCGATTGCCTCGTCCTTTGCCGGCCACGACGGCGTCCTTCTCATCGAGAACGCTGTTGAATTCGGCCTGCTGCAGAAGGGAATGCGCATAGCGAGCCTGATGTTGTTCGACTCCGACGTGCACAGCCTCGGCTTGGACCGCATGAAAGGCATCTATACGACGACAGCATTTTACTGGGATACGGACGACAACACCCGCAGCTTTGCGAAGCGGTTCAGCGAGAAAATGGGACGACCGCCGTCCGCCCTTCAGGCCGGAGTCTATAGCTCGGTCACGCACTACCTGAAGGCCGTCAAGGCTGCGGGCTCGACATCCGGACCGGAGGTCGCAAAGAAGATGCACGAGCTGCCGATCTCGGACCTCACGACCCCTTCGGCCAGGATCCGGGCAGATGGCCGCGTGATGCGCGACATGCTGCTGGTCCAGGTCAAATCGCCGGAGGAATCAAAGGCCCCGTGGGACTATTTCAAGATCGTCCGGCGCATGAAAGCCGAAGAGTTGATGCCGGAGGCGCCCAATCCGGACTGCAAACTGGCAACGCAGTAGCCGATCGGTTTCCAGAACGATCGGGCAGGCGGCCGCGAGAAGTCGAGCGCTTCACCAAACGTGCTCCCACGCCCCGGACAGAACATTGTTAGAGGGATGATGACATCGCCACTGATTTTTCTCGATGGAACGGCTCGCGCGCGCGAAGAGGTGCTGAGCAATGCCGCACGTGCGGCCAGCGGGCTGCATGCTTGCGGAGTCTCCGAGGGCGACACTGTTGCGGTCCTGCTGCGCAACGACTTCGCTTTTGTCGAGGCGACCCACGCCGCTGCGTTGATCGGCGCCTATTGCGTGCCGATCAATTGGCACGGCCGGGCGCAGGAGGTCGGTTATATCCTCAGGGATGCGAAGCCCAAGGTCCTGGTGGCTCATGCCGATCTGCTCGCGGCGGTGCGCAGCGAACTCGGGGAGGCCTTGCGCGGCATTCTGGTGCTGAGCGTACCGACGCCGCCCGAGCTCGTTCGGCAATTCGGCGTTCCACCAGGTGCCGAGGAGCCGGTGGGATCGGACCGCTGCTGGCCGGCTTGGCTGGCGGATTTCCAGCCCTGGAGCGGTGCCCCGCCGCGCAGCCGCGCGACGCTGATCTACACGTCCGGTACGACGGGGAACCCGAAAGGCGTGAAGCGCGAGCCTGCGACGGTTGAGCAGGCCAAGGCGTATGGAGAGCTGATGCGCGCCGTCTACGGCATCGCGCCCGGCGTGCGCGTGTTGATCGGGGGTCCACTCTACCATGCGTCACCGAACGCCTGTTTGCGTCAGGCCATCGCACAGGCCGAGATCATCGCGTTCCAATCCAAATTCGAGCCGGAAGAAACGCTGGCGCTGATCGAGCGGGAAAGGATCACGCATGCGGTGATGGTTCCCACCATGTTCGTCCGCCTGATGCGTCTGCCGGAACAGACCCGCCGCCGATACGATGTGAGCTCTCTGCGATGGGTGATCCACACGGGCGCGCCCTGTGCGCCGGAGATCAAGCAGGCCCTGATGGACTGGTGGGGGCCGGTCATCTACGAGACCTATGGCGGAACGGAGGTCGGAGCGGTGATGCTGAGCACGCCGGACGATTGGCTGGCTCACCCCGGCAGCGTCGGGCGGCTCACGCCGGGCGCCCGGATTGCGCTGTACGGAGAAAACGGTAAGCCGGTCGCGCCGGGCGAGGTGGGCGAGATCTACGTTCGTCAGGACTCGCTGGCGGATTTCGTCTACCTCAACGACGAGGCCAAGCGAAAATCGGTCGAGCGCGACGGGCTGATCAGTGTCGGCGACGTCGGCTATCTCAAGAACGATCGGCTGTATCTGTGCGATCGGCGGTCGGACATGGTGATTTCGGCGGGCGTCAATATCTATCCGGCGGAGATCGAATCGGCTCTGATTCAATGTCCTGGAGTGCGCGATTGTGCTGTGTTCGGCATTCCCGACGATGAGTTCGGCGAGTCGCTGGCTGCCGCGATCGAGCCTGAACCGGGAAGCGAACTCACGACCGAGCAGGTTCGCGCCTATTTGGCCGAACGTATCGCGAAATACAAGGTGCCGCGCCGGATCGATTTCCATGGAGCGCTTCCGCGCGAGGAAAGCGGGAAGATCTTCAAGCGTCGGCTCAAGGAGCCCTTCTGGAAGGACACGGGCCGGCGCATCTGACCGCTATTTTTCCGTCGCGCGCGGGGGCGCAGCACGCTGCGGCGGCAATCCCTTTCTTGGATATTGACGTTTCGGCCGGATGTGAGCGGACGTCATCGCGCGTCGGCGAGAGCGGGTCAGCCTGACGATCCGAATGCGCCCGCCGTTCTCAGTTCAGCAATGCGTTCGGGCCCATAACCGAGAACGTGCTCCAGCACCTCGGTCGTATGCTGCCCGAGAGTCGGGGCAGCGATCGGGTCGAGAACAGGCGTTTCGCTGAAACGCAATGGGGATCCGATGTTCGGTATGTCGCCTGCTGTCGGATGCGGAATGGACGACGCGAGCGCACGCTCGGCCATTTCGAAAGAGCTGAAAGCGTCTTCGATCGTTCTGACGACGCCGGCCGGCACGCCCGCGGCCTGCATCTTGGCAGCCCACCGTTCGCTGGAGTGGCCGGCAAGAATCCCTTCGATGATGGCGGTCAACTCGTCGCGATGCGCCATCCGGTCGCGGTTGCTTACGAAGCGAGGATCCTCGGCCAGGTCAGGCCGCTCCAGCACGTTCGTGACAAGGCGACGAAAGGTTCGATCATTCGCGCAGGTGACATAGAGCGGGCCGTCTGCCGTCTGGAAGGTGCCCGTCGGCGTGCTATCGGCGCTGCGGTTGCCGGCGCGAGTCGGATTGCGACCCGTCGCAAGATAGTTCATCGCGTGAAAGCCCAGCATCAGCGCAGCGGTATCGAACAACGCTGTCTCGACACGCTGCCCCAGCCCAGTGTTCTGGCGTGCGGTCAAGGCGCCGAGCACGGCAATCGCGGCCGTCATGCCAGTGGAGATGTCCATGATCGCGGGGCCGGTGCGGACACCTGGCTGGTCCGAAAAACCGTTCATCGACATGAAGCCGGTCTCGGCCTGGATCACCGGATCGAAGCCCAGACGATCAGCCATTGCGCCGTCGCGGCCATAGGCCGAGACGCTGCAATAAATCAGGCGAGGGTTGAGCTGATGCATCGCATCGTAGCCGAGGCCGAACCGTTCCATCACCCCGCACGAGAAATTCTCCACCAGGATATCGGCTGATGCGACGAGTTCAATTGCGATTTTTTGCGCAGCTTGGCTCGCAAGATCGAGCGCAATGCCTTTCTTGTTCCGATTGACCCAGAGGAACGGCACGCCTTCACCGCCGAGGTGAGGTTGGAAACGACGAAAATCGTCCCCGTTCGCCGCGTTCTCGATCTTGATCACGTCGGCGCCCATATCCGCTAGAAAGAGCGTGCACATGGGTCCCGCGATGAAGTGCGAGAAGTCGATGACACGCAATCCTTGAAGCGCGGAGGGCGCGCCAGGCGTTCTCGGGCGCGGCGGCGGAAGCTGCGGACGGCCTGTCGTGGTCATGTCACCTCCCGGGGCAAACAGCTATCGCGGCAGTCCCAGCCCGCGTTGGGCGATCAGGCTGCGCTGGATTTCGTTGGTGCCGATGCTGATGACCCACATCAGCGAATGCCGGAGCATCTGTTCAATGCGCCCGCGCAGGACCGCGCCTGGGCTGTGTTCGCTGAGCAGCGCCTCCGGCCCCAGCAGGTCCAGCGCGGTCTCGCCGAAACGCTCCATCAGTTCGCCGGAATAGACCTTGCTAACGGCAGCCTCGTCCGGGGGCGTCTCGCCCTTGTCCACCTGCTCGGCACAATAGACCATCATGCGCCGCCCGGCTTCGATCTCGGCCGCGAGCGCGCCGATCCTGGCGCGCACGAGCGGATCGTGCCGCATCGGGATGCCGTGGCGCTTGGCGGTCCGGAGATGCTCGCACAGCAGTTCGAACATGTGGGCGACCTTCAAGACGATGCCGCCGCCGATGAAGCCGCGTTCGGTCGCCAATGCCCCGGTCAGGACCTTCCATCCTTCCCCCTCGGCACCGATCCGATTTTCGGCAGGTACCCGCACGTCGTCATAGAAGATGTTGGCGAAGGTGCCGCCATACATCGTCTCTGAGGGGCGGATCGCAATCCCGGGCGTCGTCATCGGAACGATGAACATCGTGATGCCCGCATGAGGCGGGGTCGCGTTCGGATCGGTCCGGGTCGCGAGCAGCATATACTCGCCCCAATAGGTCGTGGTCCAGATCTTCTGTCCGTTGATCACATAGTGCTCGCCGTCGCGGACCGCGCGCGTCTTCAGCGACGCGAGATCGGAGCCAGCCTGGGGCTCGCTGTAGCCCATGCCGTAGATGGCCTCCCCGCGCAGGATTTCCGGCAGGTAGCGCTGCTGCTGCTCCGGCGTGCCGTAGACCTGAAGCATGGCCGCCTGCACGGGCGCGCCGGCACGCGGGGCTTCGGCGTGCTCCATCTCCTCCATGAAGGCGATCTGCTCGAAGGCGCCACGCTCCTGTCCGCCGAACCGCTTCGGCCAATTCAGTCCGATCCAGCCGGTCATGCCGAGCGCCCTGGCGAACTCGCGGTCATATTCGCGTTCGCGAAAGGAGAGCTGCTCGTGCCGCGCACGGCGCTCGCCCGACCAATACGCGTCGAGCCAGGCTCGCACCTCACGGCGGAAGGCATTGCCGGCCGGTCCCAGATCGTAGTCCGGAAACCGGATTTTCCCGTCCCCGTCGAGAAAATGGCTCGCGAGTCGTTCGGCCGGCGGGCGTTGGCCGCCATGGCGAAGCATGCTGACATGGACCTGTCGGAAGTGCCGCGGAGCCTCATGCTCCTCGCTATAGCCAATCGCGCCGAAGGCGTGCTGGGTCTCGAGCGACACCTGGCGAAGAGAACCGCTAGCCGTCGCCAGGGCTGCGGCCGCGAACCAGCGCCATTGCGCGGCTTCCAAGTCATATTGAGCTGCGGCATTCGCGATCGTGAGCTGAACCGCGCGCAAGGCGATGTGGCAGTTCGCGAGCTTGTGCTGAATGGCCTGGAAGCGCCCGATGGGTTGCCCGAACTGCCGACGTTCGCCGGCATAGGCAACGGCCTGCTCGAATGCGCGCTGGGCTGCACCGAACGCCCGCGCGGTCTCCGCCACGGCCGCGACTGTGAGCAGGTCTCGGACCTCGGCAGCCGTGGACGGCACCAGGACGACTGGAACCGCATCGATCCGTACCCGCCACCAACCAGCCTTTCCCATCATCGGGCTCGGCTCAGCGGCGACACCTTCGCTGGTGTTGATGATGGCCAGAGCTGGGCCGGGCACGAATATGGCCAGATGCGTAACGATGTCGGCGGATTCGACGAAGCCCAAGTCCGCAATCAGGCGGCCTGCTTCCATTTTCGCCCAACCTGCGGCTCCCTCATGATCGAAGCCTGCGAAAGACACGGCGACTACCGCGTCACCGCTACGGAGGTCATCTACAAGCGAACTGAGAGCGTGGGCATCGCCGCGGGCTCGAAGCTGCATGAGGTTGATCAAGGCTGCATCCGCGAGCGGTGCACGGCAGCTGGCACGGCCGGCCTCTTCCTGGACCAGCACGATCTCGCGCAAGCCGCCTTCGGCGGGAGAGGCCGCAATCTGGGTCAAGCCCTGAGCGGCCAGTTGCTTCCAGAGCCTTGGGGGCACCTGAGCAGCCTTGTCCCACAAGTCCTCGAAGAATCCCCGGACGGCTTCTTGCAGGATCCGGCGATCCTCGTCCGACGGCAACTCCCGCAGCATTCTGGTGGCTACTCCCCGTTTGGTCCTACCATTCTACATTTGTGAGAAGTCTGGGTCAACGCCAACGCGCTATGGCGAGAATCGTCAGCTTCGCCTATATTTCCTTGCAGCTTCGAACCATCGGGTGGATATGAGCGCTTCACAATTGCCGGCCAAATCCAACGCAGAGGCTGCGCCGATTGCGCAGTTCCAACGAATTAAATCGTCCCGCGCGTTCGATGAGATTGCCGCTCAGATCCGAACGGAGCTTTCCTCCGGCAGACTTACGGTCGGCAACCGTCTGCCTTCCGAGCGTGCGCTGTCGGAGCAATTTGGCGTCTCTCGCAATACCCTTCGTGAGGCCTTGCGTTCGCTCGAGCATGCCGGTCTCATCCGCCTGCAGAAGGGCGCCCGCGGGGGCGCATTCATCAGCCAGCACAGCGGCGAAGCCATCGCGACCGGGTTGATGGACATGTACCACGTCGGTACCATCCAGCCCGCACAGTTGACCGAGGCCCGCATCTGGCTCGAATCGGTCGTTGTCCGAGAAGCGTGCCGGCGCGCAACGGCCGCAGACATCGAGATGCTGAACCGTAATATCGATGAAGCGCAGGAAGCGCGCCGCCGGGGCGACTTCGCAGGCCGCGCGGAGAGGCACATCGAATTCCACAGAATGCTAGCGCGTCTCACGGACAATCCGATCATGGTCATCGTCATGAACGGGGTGCTCGATGTGCTCACTCATTTCGTGCAGCGGATCGGCGAGTATGACAACAGCTTCGTGTTGCCGTCGCGGCGCCGCTTCATGGATCATTTTGCTGCAGGCGACGCTGAAGCTGCCGTGGCCGAGATGGAATCCTGCCTGAAGCGGCTGCAGCGAAGCTATATGTCGCGCATTCAGGCCGCGGAAGGTGTGTCAGGTGTGTCGGCTACCAAGGCCGCTCCACGCGCCCGCCGGTCTCCGCCGGCCGCCCAGCGCTAAATCCACTTACTGCGCAACGCGACCCTCGTCTGTCGAGCAGCCGATGCGTCCACTCCGGATGGCATGCGGACACGCGTGGCTGGCCGACCCCCGATCACGTCCGAATTGTCCGGCACGAATCCGCGCGGTCTCGTCGCCGCCGGCCGTGGGTCCGTTGACACGGCATCCGACCCTCGCTAAATTGCCAATGGTTCAACCAATAGGTCGCGGACAAATGGCTGCAAATCCCTCCCTCGGAGAGACGCTGGCGGTGTTGCTGGCGCGCGATATCGCCGATGGCGAGAAGGTCATCATCGGAACCAATTCCGACATTCAGCTTGCCGCCTGCAATCTCGCGCGCCGCCTGCAGGCGCCGCGCTTGTGGTGGATCTCCGGTCCGGGCGGAATGGTCAATCCGACGCGCGATCATCTGCTGTCGACGGCCGACTACGAGAACCTCGAGTCGGCGGAGTCCTGGATGGATCTGCCGGTCATGATCGACTTCATCGACTGGAAGATCCACTTCTTCGATTTCGCCATCCTGTCGGCGCTGCAGGTCGACCGCTTCGGCAACATCAACACGGTGGTGGTCGGTGATCAGCGTAAGCCGCGCGTACGCGGGCCGGGAACCGTCGGCATCAGTGCGCTTTGCGGTCTCGCCAAGCGGTTCTATGTGTGCCTGACGCGTCACGACCGCAGCGCGTTCGTGCCGCGGGTCGATTTCCTGTGCGGAGCCGGTCACATGGAAGGCGGTGATTCCCGCGAGCGCACGGGATTGCCGCCTGGCGGCCCCAGACTGGTGCTGTCCCCGCTTGGAGTTTTCGATTTCGTGCCGGACAGCAAGGCCATGCGCGTGAGGTCGATCAGCCCCGGCGTGACGCTCGAGCAGATCCGCGACTCCACGGCCTTCGACATCGTCGTCGAGGGCATGCCCCCTGTGACGACCATGCCCACCGATCAGGAGCTCGCGCTGCTGCGCGAACATGTCGATCGGCGCGGCGATCTCCGGCGCAAGTTTCCCTGACCGTGCGGCGGATCTCCTTCCATCAGACTGACAGGCAAGCCGAAGTCCCATGACAAAGAGCAAGATCGTTTCCGTCGATGAGGCCGTAGCCGAGATCCCGGACGGAGCCAAAGTTGCCCTTGGCGGTTGGATATTCAATTCGCAGCCGATGGCGCTCGTACGCGCGTTGATCCGCAAAGGAGCTCGCGACCTGCATTTGATCCCTGCGCCCGGCTCGATCGCGCCGGACATGCTGATCGGTGCGGGATGTGTTGCCTCCACCGTCTGCGTCTTCATCAGCTTTGAGCAGTTCGGTCTGGCGCCGCATTTCCGTCGTCAATCGGAGAACGGCACGCTCAAGGTCTACGATCTGGACGGTCCTGCTATTGCGGGCGGATTGCGCGCGGGAATTTGCGATTTGCCCTACATGCCCGTGCCGGACCTCTGCACCGACCTGCCGAAATTTGCGCCGGAGCATTATTGGCCGCTCCCGTCCAAGCCTGGCGAGCGCAGGATGCTCGCCGTCGCGGCCGTCAAGCCGGATGTCTGCCTGCTGCACGCGCAGCAAGCCGACGAGCACGGCAACGTTCAGCACCTTGGGCCGCCGTTCTTCGACGCGATGATCGCCCAGGCGTCCCGGCGGGTCATCGTCTCGGTCGATCGCATCGTGTCGACCGACACGATCAGGCGCAGCAATCATCTGACCAAGCTGCCGAGCGCCATGGTCGACGCGGTCGTCGAGGCGCCATTCGGCGCGCATCCGACCGCTTCACCTTCGCTCTATCGCTCCGATGAAGCGCATCTGAAGGACTATGTGAAGAGCAGCGCCAGTGCCGAGACATTCAGCGCCTATCTCGATCGCTACGTGCGGAGCGCCTCGTCCAGCGTTTATCTCGATACGATCGGTGGCAGCCGGCTGGCGGCGCTTGCCGTATCAGAAACCAATCTGAAATGAGCGTCGATATGGCAATCGGACCGGCCCGGCCAGGAATCCTCGACGGAATCCGCGTCCTCGACTTCACCGCGATGATGTCCGGCCCTTATTGCACGCGGTTGATGGCGGACATGGGCGCAGAAGTAATCAAGGTGGAGCCCCCGGAGGGCGATCACATCCGGTTGCGTCCGCCGCTGCGGGATGGGCGAAGCGCCTATTTCTCCCAGCTCAATGCCGGCAAGAGCAGCATCGCCCTGGATCTCAAGCAGCCCGCGGCCCGCAAGCTGATCTACGATCTGGTGCCCCGGTGCGATGTGCTCGTGGAGAACTACCGCCCCGGCGTCATGCAGCGGCTCGCGCTGGACTACGAAACCCTTGCGAAGATCAATCCCAAGCTCGTGTACTGCTCGATCTCGGGGTTCGGCCAGGAGGGCTCGTGGTCCGGACGGAGCGCGTATGCGCCGGTGCTGCACGCAACCTCGGGCTACGACATGGCGAACCTCGACTATCAGGAGGGGAATGTCGAGCGTCCGCTGAAGAACGGAATCTTCATCGCTGATGTTCTCGGTGGCTCGACGGCATTCGGAGCCATTCAAGCCGCACTGTTTCGGACGCTCAAGACCGGGCAGGGCGACTATATCGACGTATCGCTGCTCGACGCCATGGTCGGCATGCTGGTGTACGAGTGCCAGGAAGCGCAATTCCCGGCCGAGCGCCGCCGGCCGGTCTATCGACCCACGCAGGCGAGCGATGGCTTCCTGCTCGTCGCCCCCGTGAGCCAGAACAACTTCGAGGCTTTGGCGCGCGGCGTCGGTCATCCGGAATGGATCACCGATGCGCGCTTCGCAACCAGCAGCGCCCGCGAGCATCACTGGTCCGAATTGATGAACCTGCTCGACGGCTGGGCGGCATCGCGAGCTTCAGCGGAATGCGAGGCGACCCTAACCGAAGCCGGCGTGCCGTGTTCTCAATACCGGACCATCCGTGAGACGATGGCGCTGCCGCCTATCCAGGAGCGCGGCGTCTTTGAGGAGATCGATGACGGCGCCGGGCCGCTGCTCATTCCAAACCCCGCATTCCGGTTCGCGCAGAGCGCGGCCAATGTCCGGAACAAGGTGCCTGCGCTCGGCGAGGATGGGCCAAGGTTGTTGCAGAGCCTTTTGGGACTGAGCCCGCAGGAGATCGCGGCGCTGCGCGAGGGCAAAGTTCTTCGAGGCGCGGAAGAGAGGATCGTCGCGGCAGCCGAGTAGCCGCGACGGCGCATCAGGAATGTCGAAGTCGTCGATCGCCTGCCGCTGGGCTTCCTTCCTGAACCCGCGAGCACTGCGACATGAAGGAGGGACCGGGGTTGAGCGCTGCGAATTTTCCAATCCCCGACAACATCGTCGCCGTGCTGACGGACCCTTCAGCCTACGGCACTCAACGCATCTTCGATGCCTATCGCTGGCTGCGCGTCAATCAACCGCTCGGGAAGGCCAGTCCGCGCGGGTTCAACCCTTTCTGGGTCGTGACGCGCCACGCGGACATTCAGACCATTAGCCAGCAGAGCCAGCTGTTTCGCAGCAGTGATCGCCCGGTGGCGTTGCTGAGCAGCAAAGCCGAAGCCAAGATCGAGGCGGCGACGGGGGGCAACGGCCTCCTCCGCACCCTGGTGCAGATGGATGCTCCCGATCATCCCAAGTTCCGTGCATTGACGCAGAAATGGTTCACGCCGGGTAATCTGCGTTCGATCGAAGGCAGGATTCGCGACATCGCAAGAAGCTATGCGGACCGCCTCACCGCGTCCGGCCAGCATTGCGACTTCGTGTCCGAAATCGCGCTCGGGTTTCCGCTGCGGGTGGTCATGGCGATTCTGGGCGTCGATCCGGATCATGAGCCCAAGATGTTGCGCTTGACGCAGGAGTTCTTCGGCACCAAGGACCCGGATAACGCGCGCAAGGGTCGAAACGACGGTGCCACGGCTCTATCGGATGTCGTATTGGAGTTCGGCGAGTTCTTCTCGTCTGTGGTTGCGGACCGGCGCGCCAACCCGTCCGATGATCTTGCAAGCGTCATCGCCAACGCGCAGATCGACGGCGAATCGATCTCGGACCTGGATGCGCTCAGCTATTTCGTGACCATCGCGACCGCCGGCCACGACACCACATCGTCCTCGAGTGCAGGCGGGATGTGGGCGCTTTGCGAACATCCGCAGCAGTTCGAAAGGCTGAAAGCCGATCCTGGCCTGATCCCCGGCTTCGTCGACGAGGCGATCCGCTGGACCACGCCGGTCAAGCATTTCATGCGCACGGCCGCCGAGGACACCGAACTGGACGGCCGCTCCATCAGGCGCGGCGATTGGCTCATGCTGTGCTACGCCTCTGCGAATCGCGACGAGGCCGTCTTCCAGGATCCCGACACGTTTCGGATCGATCGCTCGCCGAACCGCCATCTCGCCTTCGGCTACGGAGCCCATCTGTGTCTGGGGCAATATCTTGCCAAGCTCGAGATGCGGATCCTCTTCGAAGAATTGTTGCAGCGGATTTCCTGCGTTGAGCTCGACGGCGAAGGAGCAACGACCGTGTCCTGGTTCGTCAACGGGCCCAAGCGCCTCCCGATCCGCTTCCAACTCCGTTGATCCATCCCCTACATCTCGCTTCCGCATGATTTGACGGCACTGCGCAATCTGTAACGGAGAAGACGAGCATGAAGATCACAGCCGCAGTTGCAGTTGCGCCGGAGCGACCGTTCGAACTGATCAGCTGCGATCTGTCGGATGATCTTGCGCCCGGAGAGCTGCTCGTACGGGTCGAGGCTTGCGGCATCTGCCATACCGATCTCGCGGTGAAACTGCAGCACCTCCCCGTGCCGCTCCCCAAAATTCTCGGTCATGAGGGCGCGGGCGTGATCGAACGCGTCGGTCCGGGCGTGGTCGGGCTGGCCGAGGGCGATCACGTGCTGATGAGCTTTGGCTCGTGCGGCGCATGCGGACAGTGCCAACTCGGCGCGCCCGGCTATTGTGATGAGTTCGGGATGATCAACCTGTTCGGTCAGCGGCGCGGTGGCTCAGGCCTCCGCTACCGCGGCGCTGAGCTTAGCGGCTACTTCTTTGCGCAATCGGCGTTCGCAACCCATGCCATTGCCACGGCCCGAAACGTGGTGAAGGTCGGCAACGATCTGCCGCTCGCGCTGCTCGCGCCGATGGGCTGCGGGATCCAGACCGGCGCGGGTGCGGTAATGAACGTGCTGACCCCTCGGGCTGGTGCGTCGATCGCCGTGTTCGGCGTCGGCGCGGTCGGGATGGCGGCGATCATGGCCGCCAAGCTGGCGGGCTGCGGCACGATCGTTGCCGTCGACATCCGCGATGAACGTCTTGCCCGTGCGCGTGACATCGGAGCAACCCACATCGTGGATGGCCGGACACCCGATCTGGCCAAGGCCGTTGCCGCGCTCGGCCGTGGCCGCGGCGTCGATCACTCGCTCGACACCACGGGCGTGCCCGAGGTGGTCGCCGCTTCGATCGCGTGCCTGCGGCAGCGGGGCTCATCCGCCCAGGTGGCCGCGCCGCCGCGCGGGACGCGGTTTCCCGTGGAGGCAAGCGTTCTGGTCGGCGGAGGTCTGACGGTCCGGGGCGTCGTCGAGGGTGATGCCGTGCCCACGATCTTCCTGCCGAGGCTCGTTGATTTTTTCCGCCAGGGGCGGCTGCCGCTCGACAGGATCGTCAGCTTCTATCCGTTCGAAAAGATAAACCAGGCGGTCGAAGACATGGAAGCCGGCGCAACCGTCAAGCCAGTGCTGCGGATGAACTGAACAAGAAGCGAGGGGAGGACGCGATGCAAGAAACGAGTTTAGACCAAGCGATCGTCGACCACGAAACCTACGGGGCTCTCGACAGGCAGCATGCCCTGTTCTCGACCCTTCGCAAGCAGGATCCCGTACATTGGACTGAACCTCCGGGCTTCCGTCCGTTCTGGACCATCAGCAAGCATCAGGACGTCATCGAGATCGAACGGCAGAACGAGAAGTTCATCAACGCGCCCCGCACCAAGCTGTTGTCCATCGATTTCGAGACAAAGGTCCGGGACGCGATGGCAGGCCGACCAATGCTGGTCCGCGCGATCAATCAGATGGATAATCCGGACCATGCCAAGTACAAGAAGATTACGCATGCCTGGTTTCAGCCGCGTGAAGTGCGCCATCTGGAAGACAGGATCGCCGTGATCGCACGGACCAGTGTCGACCAGATGCTTGGAAAGGGGACCGAGTGCGACTTCTATAAAGATGTCGCAGGGTGGTATCCGCTCAGGGTCATCATGCTGATTCTCGGAATCCCGGATGAGCATGGCCCGCGATTGCTCGATATCACTCGAGCTTATTTCGGCGGTGGCGATGCGGAGGTGCAGCGCGGCAACGACCTGATCGATGCCACCTTCGCCTATGTGAACTTCTTCAAGGAAGTGGCGCGGGAACGACGGCGGAACCCCACCGACGACCTCGCGAGCATCATTGCGACGGCCGAGGTCGACGGCGAGCCGATAGGCGAGTTCGAGACCTCGTCCTATTATGTGGCGCTCGCCAGTGCTGGTCACGACACGATCAGCGCAACTCTCTCCGGCGGTCTGCTCGCCTTGATCGAGAATCCCGGAGAAATGCGAAAGCTGAAGCAAAATCCCGATCTTATTCCTGCCGCTGTCGAGGAAATGGTGCGCTGGGTATCTCCGGTGAAGCATTTCTTCCGGACCGCGACGGAGACCTATACGTTGCGCGGCAGGACCATCAAACAAGGCGATCATCTGCTGCTGGCCTATCCCTCTGCAAATCGGGATGAGGATGCCTTCGAGTCTCCCTTCGCATTCGTCGCCGACCGGACCCCGAACCGCCACGTCGGCTTCGGTTTCGGCATTCACGCCTGCCTCGGACTATATCTCGCCAAGGTCGAAATGATCGCCTTCATGCGCGAACTGCTCTCGCGCGTCGACGGGATCGAACTTGCTGGCGAGCCGGCCTGGACCGAGACATCCTTCGTCGGCGGTTTGAAGCGGCTTCCGATCCGCTTCTCGCGACTTTATTAGGCGATGGTCGATCTGCGCGCCCGGAAACCGAGATTGGCGGGCGACATGAATGGAGCTCAAGGATGGATCTGACGCCGAGCGAAGCGCAGCAGATGCTGCGCCATAGCGCCGAGCGGTTTATCGCTGAACAGTACGACCAGGCGGCACGTCGCTATGCGATGCAGGATCCTATGGGATTCAAGCGCGAGAACTGGCGCAAGTTCGCCGATCTGGGCTGGCTCGGGCTTCCGTTTGCGGAGGAGGTTGGCGGCTTTGGCGCAGGACCCGTCGAGGTCGCGATCCTGATGGAGGAGTTCGGCCGCGGGCTTGCGACCGAGCCTTATCTCTCGACGGTGCTGCTGGCTGGGACCCTGATTGCGGAATGCGGCACGGACGGGCAGCGGACAAGCCTGCTGCCGTCCATCATCAACGGCGAGCGTCTGCTATCGTTCGCTCACTACGAGTCGGATGCAAGGGCAGGCCTTTCCGAGGTCCACACTGTGGCGCAGACCGACAAGCAGGGTTGGATGCTCCACGGCCGCAAGATCGCCGTGCTCGACGCAGCGTCTGCGGACGCCCATATCGTGTCGGCGCGCTTGCCCGATGCGCAGGGGGCTGGAATTGTTCTGTTCCTGGTGCCGAAGGATGCCGCGGGGCTGAGGCTGCGCGATGCACCACGGCTAGGTGGGGGCCGCGTCGCGGAGCTGACATTCGAACAGGCTCGGCTTCCGCCGGATGCGCGGCTTGGAGGGGGCGGGGATGCGCTGCCGGCGATCGAAGGTGTCGTCGATCGGGCGATTGCCGCACTCTGCGCCGAGGCCGTCGGCATGATGCGAAGCATGTTCGACGCCACGCTCGACTACACGAAGGTGCGCAAGCAATTCGGTCGGCCGCTCGGGGCCAACCAGGTGATCCGTCACAGGCTGGCCGACATGTATGTGCAATGCGAGGAAGCCCGAGCGATGGCGTCGCGCGCGGCTCTTTTCGTGGGTGCCGATGCCGGTCCGACGCAGCGATCGCTCGCCGCATCCGGAGCCAAGGCCAAAATCGGCCGCTGCGCACGGAGTGTCGCGGAGCAGGCGGTGCAACTTCACGGTGCGATGGGCGTCACGGACGAGCTCGACCTCGGACTCTATTTCAAACGGCTGTTGGCGTTCGAAGCGCTTTTTGGCAGCGTGGACTACCATCTGCAGCGTCACGCCAAGCTGTTTGGCAACTCCCGATCTGAATGAGATCAGTCATGTCGATATTGCTCAAGCCCGATGAGTTGTGCTTCAGAGATGAGGTGCGGGCATTCATCGCGGCCCGTCTTTCGCCCGAACTGCGGCGGGCCAGTTCTCTCAATGTCTCCTTCTTCTCCGATCCCGACATCGTCGCGCCATGGCAAACGGCTTTGCACGAGCGGGGCTGGGTCGCACCCGGTTGGCCTAAGGAGCATGGCGGCCCCGGCTGGACCGCGAGGCAGCGATGGATCTTCGAATCCGAGTGTGCCGCAGCAGGCGCGCCGCAGCTATCTCCCATGGGCATCAAGATGGTCGGACCCGTCTTGATGCGCTTCGGGACCCCGGAGCAAAAGAAGTTCTACCTGCCCCGCATCCTCAGCGGCGAAGATCGATGGTGCCAGGGCTATTCGGAGCCTGGCTCGGGATCTGACCTTGCCTCGCTGACGACACGCGCCGTTCGCCATGGCGATCATTACATCGTCAACGGCACCAAGATTTGGACAACGCACGCGCACTTCGCAAACCGCATGTTCGCGCTGGTTCGAACCAGCGATGAACCGCGGCAACAGGACGGCATCAGCTTCCTGCTCATCGACATGGCGTCGCCCGGCATCACGATTCGCCCGATCACGATGATCAGCGGCGACCATGACGTCAATCAGGTGTTCTTCGACGGTGTGGAAGTTCCGGTGACCAATCTCGTCGGCGAGGAGGGACGGGGCTGGACGTGCGGCAAGTATCTGCTGGAATTCGAGCGGGGCGGCGGAATCAACTCGCCGAAACTGAGACATGCGCTTGAGAAGGTGCGGGAACTGGCCAACTCCGACCTGTCTTGCAAGGCGATATCGCACCCGGAGATCGCGACCAAACTGTCGGACATCGAACTCGACGTCCAGACATTGGAGTTCCTCGAGCTGCGGGTGTTGTCAGCCTTGCAGAGAGGCGAAAATCCAGGACCGGTGTCGTCGGTCCTCAAGCTGCGTGCGAGCGAGATCCACCAGGCCATCTCGCGCGTGGGAGTTGAAATGATCGGGCAAAATGCACTGGTGGAGGAAAGGCGCCGTCCTCTCCATGCTCTCAATGACGAGCCGATCATCCCAGAAGAATTGCTAAGCGTGGTGGCACGTCATCTCAACGGCCGCGCCAACACGATCTTCGGCGGGAGTTCGGAAATCCAGCGCGACATCATCGCCAAGCAGGTGCTCGGGCTTTGAGGAAATCACCATAAGAGGTGATGCGGCCGCCCGGAGATCGTCCTGCAAGGTACCTCAGACCATGGCGGGGATCTGGCAAGCTTCCGCATATTCCCGCTTCAGCTTCACAATCAGATCCGCGACGGTCGGAATCTCGTCGATCAAATCGATTCCTTGACCTGCGCTCCACAGGTTCTTCCAGGGCTTTGCGCTCTCAGGCAGATGGTCGTGCCGCATGCCCTTGCCCATCGGGTCGGGCAAGGCGTCCGGATCGAGGCCCGCAGCGCGCAACGACGCGGCCAGCCAGTTCGCGGCGACGCCGGCAACCTTCTCCGTATAAATCAGGTCTGCGGACGTCTGCGATACGATCATGCGCTTGTATTCGTCGGGCGCCAGCGACTCCTTCGTAGCGATGAACCTGGTCCCGAGATAAGCTAGGTCGGCACCGAGCACTTCTGCCGCGCGTATGGTGGCGCCGTCGGAAATGGCGCCGGCCATGACGATCGTTCCGTTGAAGATCGAGCGGACCTTGCGGACCAATGCGAGGTGGCTGATCGTGCCGGAGTGGCCGCCGCCTCCAGCGCCGATGCAGATCAGGCCATCGACGCCGGCGGCCATGGCGCGCTCGGCGAACGGGATGCTGGTGATGTCGTGGAAGACCTTTATCCCACGATCATGCGCCTGTTGCACGATGATCTTGGGATTGCCGCCGACGGTGATGACGATGTCGACATTTTGTTCGACGCACAGATCGAGGTGACTCCCGATCTGGTCTTCCGGCGTCTTTGCAGACAGGTTCACGGCGAGCGGACCGACCGGTCCCGGCGCCTGCGCGGCGTGTTCGCGCAAATCCGCGGAGATCGTGCGCAGCCACTCAGCGAATTCGTCGAACGAGCGGGCGTTTTGGCGTGGCAGGGCGCCAATCACGCCCGCCTTGCAGGCCTCGCGGACGAGATCAGGGCCGCTGACAAGGAACATCGGTGCGCAAACGGCGGGCAACGAAAGCGTTCGCCGAAGCTTTGGGTCAAGCGCCATGAAGCTGCTCCTGGGCCGTTCGTCAGCCCTGTTCCGGGGCGAACATCGGGATCATCGTCCCGTCCTCCGCGGGCTTGAATACGACGTGGACACGTTGCCCGATGCGCAGCGAATCGAGATTGCAATCGACGATATTGCTCAACATCGTGATGCCCTCGTCGAGCCGCACATAGGCGATCGCGTAGGGTGTGGGGCCGGCACGGCGGGTGACGCTGACGCTATAGATCTCACCCTTGCCGGTGACATCGCTCCATTCGGTGTCTCCGAGACAATAGGGACAAAGCGGCCGCGGATACCAATGCGGCTTGCGGCAGGAAACGCAGACCTTCACGCGGAACGCCCCGACTGCCGTTGCGGCAAAGAATGGCGCGGTTGCGGGGTCGTGCACCGCTAGGCCGAGCGGGCGGTCCTGATACATCGTCGTCATCTCACGCGCGCTCCATGATCAGGGTGGCACTGCCATGGCGCGAGCCGAGCAAGCCGCCTGTGCCTTGGGCGAGGGCAAGGTTGCAATCCGGGACCTGCACTTTGGCGTGGGTTTCGCCGCGCAGTTGGCGGACGGCCTCGATGACCTTGGTGATGCCCCCGCGATTGGCGGGATGGTTGTTGCAAAGTCCGCCGCCGTCGGTGTTGAACGGCAGCTTGCCTACTCCGGAAATCAGATTGCCATCCGCAACGAAAGCTCCGCCCTTGCCTTTCTCACAGAACCCGAGATCTTCGATCTGCATCAGCACGGTGATGGTGAAGCTGTCGTAGATCGAGGCATAGTCGATGTCGGAAGGCTTGACACCGGCTTCCTCGAACGCGCGAGGACCGGACCATGCTGCTCCCGAAAACGTCAAGTCGACCTGCCCGTTCAACTGACCCTTGATCGCTTCGCCAGCGCCGAGAATATTGACGACGGGTCGCTTGAGCGAGCGCGCGATCTCCGGGCGGACGACGACCAGGGCACCACCGCCGTCACTGACGACGCAGCAGTCGAGGCGATGCAAGGGATCGGAAATCATCGGCGAGGCGAGGGCATCGTCGACCGAGACCTGATCGCGCAACATCGCATTCGGATTATACTGCGCGTGGGTTGCGGCCGCGACCTTGATCCATGCCAGCTGTTCGCTGGTCGTGCCGTACTCGTACATGTGCCGGGCCGCCGCCAGCGCATACATGTTGACCGTCACGGGAGCATAAGGCGCCTCCCAGGGCACGTCGGGTGTTCCCGCGCCGACGAGTCGTGGCGCTACGCCGCTTGATCCCTCGCTTCGCGGCCGCCCCGCGAGCGTGATCAGAGCCACGTTACACTTGCCCATGGCAATCGCCTGGGCGGCATGCGAGACGTGAATCAAATAGGCGGACCCGCCGGTGTCGGTGCTGTCCACATGGCGGGGCCGCAGTCCCAGATAATCCGCCATGCTGTTCGCGCCGAGTCCTGGCGCGTCGCCTGCGCAGAAATAGCCATCGACATCCTCGAGGCGCAGGCCAGCATCTTCCAGGGCTCCGCGCGCACATTCAGCGTGCAACTGGGCGACCGTCTTATCCGGTGCTTTTCGGGTCGGGTGCTCATAGGCGCCTGCTATGCAGGCCTTTCTTCGAATACTCATCAGGTCTCTCGCGCTCGCGTCAGCCCGTGGCCGCTCATCTGCATAGGGCATCGTTGACCACGACCGGCGGGCTGTATATCATTGGTTCAACCAAAGACCAAGGCTGTATCTGTTTCTTGGCGGGGGACCAGACCCGGGGGAGCGATGGTTGATTATGCAAAGACGCGGGCTTGGCGTTCCAGCGAGGTCCGCCACGTCTACACGGCGAGAGACACCATTCTCTACGCGCTCGGTGTCGGTGCCGCGAGCGGCCCATTGGACGAGCGGCAACTGCGCCTCGTCTACGAGAAGGATCTCGTGCCACTTCCGACCATGGCGACCGTTCTAGCCTCGCCGGGTGCCTGGATGAGGGACAATGCGGAGCTCGGAATCAATTTCGCGAAAATGGTGCATGGCGAGCAATCCGTGCAGATGCATGCTGCGCTTCCTTCGAGCGGAATTCTGGTCGGCAAGAGTCGTGTCGCGCGGCTCGTCGACAAGGGCGAGGGCAAGGGCGCCATCATGTACGTCGAGAAGGAACTGTGGGACGAAACGGACAAACGATTGGTGGCCGTCAGTGAGCAGGTGCTCTTGCTGCGCGGCGATGGCGGCTTCTCACAAGTTTCCGGCGGCGATGAACCCGCCGCCGCTCCGCCGCCCGTCCCGGATCGTACGCCGGACCGCGTCGTCACCTTGCCTACGCGCCCGGACCAGGCGGTACTTTATCGTCTGTCGGGAGACCTCAACCCTCTGCATATAGACCCCGCGGTTGCCAGCAAGGCCGGTTTCCAGAAGCCCATCCTGCACGGGCTTGCGAGCTATGGATTTGCCTGTCGCGGCCTGGTGGAGAGCTTCTGCGACGGAGATCCCGCACGGCTGAAGACGATCCGGGCGCGCATGTCTGCGCCGGTCTTTCCTGGGGACACGATCCGGCTCGAATGCTGGCGCCTCGACGACCGCATCGCATTTCAGGCGCGGGTCGTCGAGCGCGACGCGCTGGTCCTCAGCCATGGCTGGGCCACGACCTGATACGGCCGGACGGCACGTACAAGATGATGGACTTCACCGGAGACTAAGGAACTGCGAATGACGAAGAACATGGTGTCGCTACAAGGCCGGACGATCGTCGTCACCGGCGCCGCGCAGGGGATCGGCAAGGCAACGACAGACTTGGCCATCGAACTTGGGGCAAATGTCGTGGCCGTCGATCTCAACGGCGAGGCGCTAGGGCCGGCTTTGGCGGGCTTTCCTGCGGAGCGGGTGATGAAGGTCGTCGGCAGCGTCACCGACGCTGAGCTGGCGGCAAGCACCGTCGCAGATGCCGTCGACAGGTTCGGTTCGGTGAACGGACTGGTCAACAATGCCGGCATCATTCGCCCCGCGCTGATCGAAAAGATGAGCATGCATCAATGGCAGGAGGTCATCGACGTTCATCTCACCGGCGCGTTCCTCTGGTTGCAGGCGGTGGGACGCCATCTGGTGCAGCGCGCGAAGGACGGCGACGCCTCGGGAGGAGCCATCGTCAACGTCTCGTCTGACGCGGGGCGAAAGGGATCGGTGGGCCAGATCAACTATGCCGCCGCCAAGGCCGGACTGCTCGCCATGACCATGACCGCAGCCCGGGAGTGGGGCAAATACAACATCCGGGCCAATTCGATCTGCTTTGGCGTGGTCGAAACGCCGATGACCGAGGTCGTGCGCGGCGAGAAATTCCGCGATGGTATCTTGGGGCAGATCCCGCTTGCACGCTGGGCAACACCGGACGAAGTGGTGCGGACCGTATGCTTCCTGCTCTCCGATGCGTCCTCGTACACGACAGGCCAGCACATCGGAGTCAACGGCGGCTTCCACATCAGTCTTTGACCTTACGCCTTCGTCGCTCCCTTGGCGTCTCTGCATTCAGGGGGGCCGAAAGACGAAGGCGAAACTTGCGGTGGGGCGCGCACGAGACGCGACCCACCGGCTTTTAATCCGCCGTCATCGGCTCGCCGGACAAGGTCCAACTGGTCCCATCGAAAACGGCGATGCGCAGAGTCCTGAACGGCGTGTAGTCGCCGGGCTTGGTGCCGATGGTGATGCCCGGCAGCATCATCGGCAACCGTTCGCCGTGCAGGGATGTTGCCTGCCTGATCAGATTTTCCCGGGTCAACTGGTCGCCGCATGCCTTCAGGACGGCCTCTAGCGCGTTGACGTTCATGTAGGCGACGAGCACCGAGTAATCGTCGGGATTGACGGACGGCGCATACTTCTTCAGGAAATTCTTATAGGCCTTGACCTCATCGTCGTCTGTCCAAGCCGGATCGCCCGGCTGCTTGAGAAATTGCGTGGTGACCAGACCGCGGGAGGCGTCGAGGCCGGCCGGCTTCAGCACGGTCTCGACTGAGGCTGTCGAGCCACCGATGATGTGCAGCGGATGCCAGTCCAGTTCATGCACCTTGCGGATCGACTGCGCCGCGGCCTTGGCCGACGACTGTTCGATCAGCGTGTCGACGCCGGCGGATTTCAACTGAACGACCTGGGAATCGATGGTTGGGTCGGAAACTTCGTAGGACACCTGGGTAACGATCAGAGACGCCTTTGCGCCGAGTCCCGCGCGCAGACCCTTGAGATAGTCCCTCCCGAAATCGTCGTTCTGGTAGAGAACGCCGATCTTTGCCTCCGGCTTCGCTGTGAGGATGTATTTGGCCATGACGCGGCCTTCGGTCTCGAAGTCTGGATAGAGCGGAACGGTCCAGGGAAATTGATTCGGATCGTTGAAGCGGCGTCCGCCCGCCGTGATGAAGAGTTGCGGCACCTTCTTGGAGTTGAGATATTTCTGGATGGCGACGTTCGGCGCGGTCCCGATCGTACCGACCTCGGCAAGGACGCCGATATCCTCGATCAACTTTCGGGATTGCTCGACGGCTTTCGGCGCACTGTAGGCGTTGTCGAGTTGGGTGAAGCTGATCTTGCGTCCATTGATCCCGCCACGCTCATTGAGCATCTCGAAATAGCCGAGCACCGCCCGTCCAGCCCCTGCGCCAAACGCGGAGGCCGGGCCGCTGAGCGGCGTCGATTGACCGAGCTTGATCTCGGTGTCGCTGGCTCCCGGATCATAAGTCTTCTGGGCATGCGCGGCAGAGAGCGACAGGAGAGTGACTACGATCAGAGAGCACGATGTCAGGACCGATGCGCGGCTCAAGGGTGTTCCTCCAGGTCTGCGTTTCCTAATTTGGCGGCTATCGAAGCAGTTCGCGCGCGATCACGAGGCGCTGGATCTGGTTCGTTCCCTCGAAGATCTGGGTCAGCTTGGCATCACGCATCATCCGTTCGACCGGATAATCCATGGTGTAGCCATAGCCGCCGAAGACCTGCACCGCGTCGGTCGTCACCTTCATCGCCATGTCGCTGCTGAAGCACTTGGCCATGCTCGCGAGCACGTTGAGGCGTTTCCAGTCGCCGGCGTCTCCGGCGCGGGCGCATTCGTAGACCAGCGCACGCGCCGCCTCGATCTGCATGGCCATGTCTGCCAGGATGAACTGGACGCCCTGGAATTCGGAGATGCTCTTCTTGAACTGCTTTCGTTCCTTGGCGTAGGCGAGGCTCGCTTCGAATGCGCCTTGCGCAAGGCCGACGCATTGGGCGCCGATCGTCGGCCGATTGAGGTCGAGCGCGCGCATCGAGGCCTTGAAGCCCTTGCCTTCCTCGCCGACGAGGTTTTCGACGGGTACGCGGACGTTGTCCAGGAAGATCGGCGTATTTGGCGCCCCGCGGAAACCCATCTTGCGTTCATGGCGACCGAAGCTGATGCCCGGCATTTTCTTCGGCTCGAGAATGAATGCGCTGATGCCGTCCGAGCCGGGGCTGTCGCTGGTGCGCGCCATCAGCACGATGTAGTCGGCGGCAACGCCGTAGCTACACCACTGTTTCCTGCCGTTAATGACGTAGCTGTCGCCGTCCTTGCGAGCCCGCGTATTGAGGGCGGAGACGTCCGATCCCGCCTGGGGCTCGGAAATGGCGATGGCCGTGACGACGCCGCCCTCCGCAATGATGGGGAGGAATCGCTTGCGCTGCTCTTCTGAGCCGAAGTGCAGCAACGGCATGATGAACATCGTGTTGAGGCCGGCAATCGACGCGCAGGCCGGCGAGACTTTCGCGATCTCCTCCCGTGCGATGCACATCATGGTGAGATTGCCGTTGGGACCGCCATACTGCTCGGGCACCCAGAGCTGCATCAGCCCCATTTCACCAAAAATCTTGACGATCTCCTCGGGGAAGCGATCGGTCTCGTCGATCTCGGCCGCGATCGGGGCCACATGCCTGGCAACGACTTTCTGCACGCTGTCGCGAAAGGCGACCTGCTCCTCGGTGAAGGTCACGATAGCGGTTCTCCCTCAGGTTAAACTCAATGGTTGGACCAATATATCCACCAGACGTCATTATGACAAGTCGGACCGTGGAGCGGACGCTTGGGGCTCGGCAGGTTGTGCCGTAGCGACGCGTCCCCGCCCGCAAGAAGCTCAGGAGACCCGAGTCACCACAAACGGCGCCAGACCCATGCCGGCGATTGTCGCGGGGGCACGTCAATATCCTAAGCCGAGCGTACACATCAGCGCGGAGAGGCGCAGCCACCGCAATCTGAGCAGCCGGCACGGCAATGGTCGCTCCGAAAGTGATCTGCGGCTCAGCGGCTCAGGGTGGCAACCACTGCTTTGGAGCCCTGTATTGCGGAGCGCCTGTGGTAGAAGTTGAGCGCACGCGCGCCGCCGAGCTCTTCGCCGCCTCCAGCGCGCCCTGGGCCGCCATGCAGGGATTGAGGCATGACGTTTCCGTGGCCTGTGTGAGCCTCGGCGACGTCCGGACTGACGACGTGAACACGGCCGTGGCTGTCTGCGAGCTCGGTCGCAAGACACGACAGTCTGGTCACGTCGGAGCCATACAAAGAAACGACCAGGGAGCCTTGCCCTCTCCGCACGAGGCTCAAGGCGTGAGCCTCGTCTCGGTAAGGTATCAAGGTCGCCACCGGTCCGAACACCTCGAGCTCATGCACGAGATTGGCCGCGTCCGCATCGCCTGAGCCTAGCAAGGTCGGGCCGACGCAGCATGCCACGGCCGGATCGACATCGATCAGCTCGTGAGTCTCCCCGTCGTACAGCACCTTGGCTTCCTGGCGCAAACGATCAAGCCCGTGCCGCACAGCAGCAAGTTGGGTTCGGCTGACAAGCGCGCCCATCCGTACCGAAGCGTTGCGGGGATTGCCAACAGTAATCTTGCTCAATCGTTGCGAAATGGCGTCAGCCGCGGGCTTATATTGCCGCTCTGGCACAAAAATGCGACGAATCGCCGTGCATTTCTGTCCCGACTTCTGGGTCATCTCCCGAACGACCTCCTTGACCAGAAGATCGAATGCGGCATCTCCGCATGCGCCTCCTTCGGCGAGGACGGCGGAATTGACGCTGTCCGCCTCGACGTTGATCCGGACCGACCGCTCTGAGATTGCCGGATGCAAGCGAATGACAGACGCAGTCTCCGCCGATCCCGTGAAAGAGACGATATCGAACGGATCGACTGCGTCCAGGAGCCCTGTAGATCCACCGCAAATGATCGAGAGCGCTCCCGGCGGGAGGATATTGGCTTCAACGACGTCCTTCACCATCACCTGTGCGAGCCATGCCGTCGCGGTGGCCGGCTTCACGACGACGGGGACGCCTGAGAGAAGGGCGGGAGCAGCCTTCTCCCACATACCCCAGGCCGGAAAGTTGAACGCATTGATGAGGAGAGCGAGTCCCCGTGTTGGCACGAGGATGTGACGGCTCTGGAAGGTCGCATCTTTGGCGAGCGAGGCAGCGTCCCCATCAAGCAGAAATCTTTCATCACCGAGGGATGCTGCCAGCTTCGCATAGGTCGAGACCGTGTAGATCGCTCCATCGATGTCAATTGCCGAATCGCTTCTTACCGTGCCGCTGTTGGCTTGTGCGATCTCGTAATATGCGTCTCGATTGCGCTGAAGCGTATTGACGATGCCTTCGAGCAATCCGCCGCGTTCGCGATAGGTGAGGCTGCGCAGTGCGGCGGCACCGGTGTCGCGGGCAAATTGAAAGCCGTCAGCGACGTCAAGTCCAGTATTGCCGACCCGCGCAAGCTCGGTACCCCGGATCGGATCGTACAGTGACGCTCCGCCTTGGCTGCCGCTCCGCCAACGTCCGCCGAGGTAACTCTGGAGATTTTCAGTCATCATTGCTCCTTGCTGCTCGAACAGAGCAGGCCAACTAATAGGTCTCGACGTGATAACGCCCCTCGGTACGCATCGCGTCGCGCAACTCGCGCCAGCGCAGATTGGCGGTGCGGCAGATGTCGTCGAGCGCGGCATCGACGCCCTGTTCCATGCCCTTGAGACCGCAGACATAGATATGGGTCGCGGTTGAGCAGAGCAGGGCTACCAGAGACGCTCCTTCCTGCCGGATGAGATCCTGCACATAGACCTTCTCTTCACTCGGAATGCGCGAATATGCGAAGCGCTTGCCTAGCAGGCTCTCCGGCACGTTCTGCAATGGGCCGAAATACGGCAGGTCCTGCGGCCGCCGCGCTCCGAAGAACAGCAGCATGCGGCCAGGAGCGCTGGGCATGGATCGGCGCCGCCACTCCGTGAAGCCGCGAAACGGGGCCGAGCCGGTGCCGGTGCAGATCATGATGATGTTGGCGGAGGGATCGTTCGGCATGAGGAAGGTTGCGCCGAACGGTCCAGTCACGTTGACCTGATCGCCCTTCTTGAGATCGCTGATGTAATTCGAGCAGAGTCCATTCGGCTCGCGCTTGACGGTCAGCGCGAGATTGTTGGTGTTCGGCCGCTCGCCGTGCCGCGGGCTCGCGATGGAATAGAGCCGCACGCGATGTGGCTTGCCTTCTTCATCCACGCCTGGAGGCACGATACCGATCGATTGACCTTCCAGAACCGGAAACGCCACCTCGCCGAAGTCGAGGATCACGTGATGGACGTCGACATCGGAATCCTGGTGCGTAAGGCGAAAATTGCCCGTGACGGTCGCAACAGCAGCGTGGTTCCTCTGGTAAAGATTGACCGCGGGCTTGGCTGCGCTTGCGGGAGGGACGGACTTGCCGCCAACGCCAGTATGGGCCTGGTCGAGCAGGGCCAACACCTCGGAGTCGATTGCCTCGCCGTCGTCGCCGCCGGTCAGCTCCCCTTGCTTCGGCAGCTCGCCCCATGAATATTGCTCATCGAGCGAGTAGGGCGACCTGACGATGCGCCAATTGTCGATCGAGCCGGTCGGACACGGCTGGATGCAATCCATGCACAAATTGCACTTCGTCGCATCAACCACGTAGTTGTTGTTGTCATGAGTGATCGCGTCTTCCGGACAGGTCTCTTCGCAGGTGTTGCAGCGAATGCAGATTTCCGGATCGATCAAATGCTGTTTGAGCGGCGCATTCATGGTGGCCCGAGCAGGAAATAGGACCGTCCGCATGGCGCGGGACGGCCGGGTTGAACGGATCAAGCGGCGATCTGGACGTATTCGAAGTCGCCCGGCTTGTTGTCGATGCCAACCTTCGGCGGCGCGATCCAGCTTGCGAACTGGCCTGGCTCAAAGGCAGGCTCCATCAGCGACGCGATGAACGCGCCGTCTGAGTCCGAGGGCAGATACTCCTTGTGTGCCTTCGCCCAATCTGCGTCCGACATGATCACCCCTCTGGGCGAGACATGGACGTCGCGGAACTCGCCGATCTTGCGATGGAATGCCACGTGCGGCAGTTCGAGACGGAACTTGATGCCTTCCTTCTCCATGATCTTGTTCCAGCGCCCGACGCCGCCGGCGCAATCCCGGCTGTAGTCGTCACGCAGCCGCATGTTGAGCGCGGTGAGCGCGGCCTCGTCCACGTTGGAGATCCGCCCGTCGACCAGCTTCAGCACCGGGTAGGTTGCGTTCGTGAGCTGGTGATCGTCGTCAATCCTCGTCTCCTGGAAGCGGCCCTTCAGCCCGGCATTGTAGAAATTGGCCGAATTAGTCGATATCTCGGCGCCGAACAGATCCAGCGTAAGCGAGTAGTGCAGGTTGAGCTTCTTCTGGATCGTGGGCAGGTCGATGACGCCGAGCCTCCGAATCTTGGTGATGTCATGGGGATCTTGGATGCCGGCACTCTTCATGGCTTCGCAGGTGCGCTGGATCGTGCGGCCGACACCTGTCTCGCCGACGAACATGTGATGGGCCTCTTCCGTGAGCATGAAGCGGCAGGTGCGGGACAGCGGATCGAAGCCGGATTGCGCGAGGCTTTCGAGCTGCATCTTGCCGTCACGATCAGTGAAGAAGGTGAACATGAAGAACGACAGCCAGTCGGGTGTTGTCTCATTGAATGCACCCAGCATGCGCGGACTGTTGTCGTCGCCGGAGCGGCGGCGCAGCAACTCATCGGCCTCCTCGCGCCCGTCGCGGCCGAAATATTTGTGCAGAAGGTAGACCATCGCCCAGAGGTGTCGGCCCTCTTCGACGTTGACTTGAAACAGATTGCGCATGTCGTAGAGCGAGGGAGCGGTTGCGCCCAGGTGACGCTGCTGCTCGACGGAAGCCGGCTCGGTGTCACCCTGAATCACGATGAGGCGCCGCAGCATCGCTCGGTATTCCCCAGGCACCTCCTGCCAGGCCGATTCCCCCTTATGCTGGCCGAAGTTGACCTGCCGCCCCTCCTCCTTCGGCGCGAGCAGGATGCCCCAACGATATTCCGGCATTTTTACATAGTCGAACTTGGCCCAGCCTTTCGGGTCGACCGAGATCGCGGTCCGGAGATAGACCAGCGACTCCTGGAAGCCGGTCGGACCCATATCTTTCCACCAATCGATATAGCCAGGATGCCAGCCTTCGAGGGCGCGCAGCACAGTCCTGTCCTCGACAAGTCCGACGTTGTTGGGAATACGGGTGGAATAGTCCACGTTGAGGTTTTCGAGCACGAACGTCTCCTTTTTGGTTGATGAAAGCGGGCGGGTCAGACGCGCTGCATGCTGAAGGCCGGCCGGATCCCGGTGCCGTAACGCGCAAGTGCACCGTCTTCGCCGACCGCGTTGGGGCGTTGGAAGATCCAGTTCTGCCAAGCGGTCAGGCGAGCGAAGATCTTCGATTCCATCGTCTCTGGACCGGCAAAGCGCAGGTTCGCTTCCAGCCCGGTGAGCGCGTCCGGCGAAAAGCTCGCGCGTTCTTCCCGGAACACGCGCAGTTCGTCGCTCCAGTCGATGTCGTCGAGCGCAAAGGTTACGAGCCCGAGTGCTTCAGCCTCGTCTGCCTCGATTGGGCAGCCGGACTTCTGCTTGAGTTCGCAGATCTTGCCCGGCTCGGAGAGGAAGCGCGATTGCAGGCGTGTCAGACCGTGCGACATCGGATAGCAGCCGAAATTCGCGGCGGTGAGCTCTACCTTGGCGGACGTCCGGTTGTTGCCTTGAACCCGGCCCGCCAGCATGTATGAGCGATCAGCCGCGAAGACCAGTTCGGCCAGCGTGCCGACGAAGCAGGATCCAGGCTCGATCAGCGTGACCAACGTGCGCGAGGTCAGATCGATCCGCTTGAGCACGCGCTTCCAGTAGTGGCGTATCTCGTGAGCGTACCAATGCTCGTGGTATGCGTTGAGAAGGGCGTCATACGCGCGGACCGCGGCGGGATCACCTTCCGTCTTAAAGATGATCGTGCCGACCTCATAGGCGTTGTTGCGCAAGTGCAGGATCGCATCATCCAGCTCGCGCGCGATCTGCATTGGCCAGAAGCGCGCGCCGAGCTCGACCGTCTCCTCGGCCGCGGACGGCGGCGTCCCGTCGGGCGCGCGGATCGTGATGGTCGCGATTCGCTGGGCAGCGTCGATGTCGAGCTTGATGTGACCGTAGTCGATGCCGTCGGCGCGAAACTTACGCTCCAGCGCGACCAGCTTCACGCCGCCCTGAGTGGGGTTTGGCCGGGGCGATTGCGCGGCGAGCTCCATGGCCGCCGCTTGCACGCGTTCTTCGAGCTTCGACGGCGAGACAAGCTCATCGATGAGTCGCCATTGTACCGCGCGGCGGCCCTTGATGCCTTCTTCGATGGTGCAAAAGACATCTGCGTGGTCGCGGCGAACCATGCGCTTGTCGATGACACGGGTGAGCCCGCCGGTGCCCGGCAATACCGCCAGCAGCGGCACCTCCGGCAGCGACACCGCGGTCGAGCCGTCGTCGACCATAATGATGCGGTCGGTCGCCAGTGCGAGCTCGTAGCCGCCCCCTGCCGCCGTGCCATTGATGACGGTGATGAAGCGCTGGCCCGAGTGCTCGCTCGCATCCTCCATTGCGTTGCGGGTCTCGTTCGTGAACTTGCAGAAATTGACCTTGTGCGCGTGCTCCGAGCCGGCCAGCATCCGGATGTTTGCGCCGGCGCAGAAAACCCGGTCCTTGGCCGAGCGAAGCAGCACGACCCTGACATTGGGATGCTCGAACCGCAGCCGTGTCAGAGCGTCGGCCAACTCGATATCGACCCCGAGATCATAGGAGTTCAGCTTGAGTTGATAGCCCTCGTAGAGGCCCGCATTCTCATCGACATCCATCGCAAGCGTCGCGACTTCGCCGTCCACCGAAAGCTTCCAATGGCGGTACCGGGACGGCTCCGTCTGGAAATCGATGAAATCCTTTCCGTTCGCAAGCTTTCGGGTGATGGCCGCCATAGACGCTCCCTACGCATTGAATCAATGGTTGGACCATAATAGCTGCACAATGATGCATTGTCTAGGAGGAGGTGGGCCGCTGGTTAGGCGCCAAGCTCACATAACGTGCATTATATTGCCAACTTGCAGCCTGCAGACCGGGAGCCAAAGCCGGAACGTCGGCGGCTCTGCGCTCTCCAAAGTTTTCCGAATGCGCACGCATTGCCCGGAAAAGGCTCACCTGCGGTGCTTCTCCTGATCACTCGCAGCGGCACGGCCACCGTTGACACCTGCTGGAGCGCGAGACCATCACACGCGCTGCGGACGACGGGCAGGCCGTACGGCGCGCCCTGTCGAGCGGACGTCCGGCGATGCTCGATGTCGGCCCGGATCCGGCATGCACCCAACCACGCATAAACGTCATGCTCAAAGCCGGAGCAGCGGGTGGTGAGTCATCCTTGTTACGTGAGCAGACCGGTTTGCCGATCATCGCAGGCGGGCCTCCTCGCGAACGCGTCGCTGTAGCCTGACGCACGCGGTGTATGCGTGCAAAACTCAATCATCCGACGTCGACGAACAGGCAGGCGCCTGAACTTTGGCAATGGCCAGCATGCATTTCAGGAAGTGTGCGCGGTCTTTCTTGCTCAGAGGCGCAAGCACGATGTCCTGCAGCTCGGCCGCCGCCGGGACGACCGCAAGCAAAGCTTCCTCACCCTTGGCGGTAATCTGGATCTGAATAGAACGGCGATCTTCCGGATTGGTCTTCTTCGAGACCAGCCGCCGCCCGGCCATGCGCTTGAGCATCTCGCTGAGGGTATTCCGGTCGCAACTGATGCGGTCGGCGAGAACCGACGCCGTCATCGGCCCCTGTTGATAGAGCGCCATGAGCACGCCGAACTGCCGCGGCGTGATGTCGCTCTGCCGGGTCAGGCTCTGATAAAGACCGTCATACCGGGCCTCAAGCAGCCGCAACAGAAAGCCGATGCCGCCTTCCAATTGCCAGGTGCGCGCAAGCTCCCCCGCCGAATCCTTTTCCATGCGTTTGCCTACGCTCATCCGGTTTCGATCTCGCTATGGCACCCGGCCGTGATCCAGCGGTTAACAGCTTGTTCCAATGAGCTCAACCCTGCCGCAATGCAGCGCAGGTTTTGAAATTCACACCATTGCAGAGAGATCGGATATTTAGTACGTATACGTATCAATTGAAAGGCGCGTGGCCGCAAACCAGGGAGGTCACTTTGCATCTGCGCGAATTGCTGGCGATCCCTTATCTCCTCGAAGCGGAAGCCGTGGAGAGGGAGCCCGGACAATGGCTGATCCGCCTCGCTTACCCGGAACTTCCGGGCTGCGCGGCGGAAGGCGCGGTGGTCGAACATGCGCTCCGGGATCTCGAACGGCGACGGATCGAAATCATCGTCAGCCTGGTCGAGCAGGGCCAGCAACCTCCGATACCGCGCCAACCGCTCGCGACATGCGATCCACTCTGGACCGTACACGATCTTGGCCTGTTGGAGCGCGTGACTCCGTTGCTCACCGCGGCAAACCCATAACGGCGACCTGATGCCATCGATTCGAATGGAGAACTGTCATGCTCTCACAAGAAGACAATGAGCGGCTGGTGAGAGTCGGAAAGGGCACGCCGCTTGGCGAACTCTTCCGTCTCTACTGGATTCCGTTTCTGCCTTCGGCCGATCTGACGCAGGACGGCCAGCCGCGGCGGATCCGGTTGCTCGGCGAGGATCTGGTCGCTTTCAGGGATTCCGAGGGGCGCGTGGGCCTTGTCGACCAGGCCTGCCCGCATCGGGGCGCTCCCCTGATCTTCGGCCGCAACGAGGATTGCGGGCTGCGATGCGTCTATCACGGCTGGAAGTTCGACGTGACGGGGGCCGTCACGGACATGCCGGCAGAGCCGGTGCGTAGCCGTCTCAAGGAGCGGGTGCGCATCAAGGCGTACCAATGCCGCGAGCGCAACGGCATGATCTGGACCTATATGGGCCCCGACCAGGCCGATCCGCCGCCGCTTCCGAACGTGGAATGGAACCTCCTGCCGCAGGAGCAGGTGCATGTCAGCCTGCGCGTCCAGGAGTGCAACTGGCTGCAGGCCGTGGAAGGCGAGATCGATTCGGCGCACGCGCCGTTGCTCCATGGCCGCCTGGACGCCCAAGGCACGACGAGTGCGTGGATCCAGAAGCGGGACCTTCGCCCAACCTTCGAATGCATCAAGCAGGATTTCGGGATGAGCATCGCTGCGCGTCGCAACTACGACGCCAACACGCTCTACTGGCGCGTGAACCAGTTCATGCTCCCGTTCTACACGCTTGTCCCGCCGCTGTCTCCGTTCCCGGATCTCAGCGGGCATGCCTGGGTGCCGATCGACGACGAGAACACGCTCTGCATCATGTTCTCATACCATCCTTCCGAGCCGCTCCGCCCCAAGACACGGCAGATCTTCACGGAAGGGCACAATGGCCGCGAAAGCGGACACGCCAGTCGCAACGCGCTCGTTCAGCATCCCGTGACGGTCCCCTATGCCGGATACTGGACCAGGTACAATCCGCAGAACGGCTTCCAATTCGACTACGAGTCCCAGCGCTCGACCTGGTTCTCGGGCTTGCCCGGGCTGTGGGTGCAGGACGGTGCCTGCCAGAGCGGCGTTTCACCGATCTTCGACCGGACAAAAGAAAATCTTTGCTCGAGCGATACCGGCATCGCGATGACGCGCCGCTTCATCCTCGAAGCGTTGGGCGCCTATCGCGATCATGGCACCAAGCCAAAGGGCGTGGCTGACCCCGACGTGTTCATGGTGCGAGCCGTGTCCTTGCGACTTCCTCCGGAGGATTCCTGGGTCGACGTCGGCGCGCCGTTCATGCAGGCCAGGCTCGGCGCCGATTTCGGATACGAGATGTGAGTAGGACGTCCTCTCAACTGGCGGAGGATGACGCCATGACCGAGCGTGTCATCCCGGTTCGCGTCAAGCGGATCACCTACGAGGCCGAACGCATCAATTCCTACGAGCTGGTGCCGCCGGACGGCGGCGAGCTCGATCCGTTCACGGCCGGCAGTCACATCGATCTGCACCTGCCGGACAAGATGATCCGGAGCTATTCGCTGTTGAACGACCAGCGCGAGCGGCATCGTTACGTGATCGCGGTCAACAAGGACGCCGCGAGCAGGGGCGGGTCGAGCTTCCTCCACGATCATGTCAGGGTCGGAGACGTTTTGACGGTTTCGGTTCCCAAGAACAATTTTCCGCTCCACGAAGATGCGGATTCATCGGTCCTGATCGCCGGGGGCATCGGCATCACGCCGTTGCTGTCGATGGTCCGCCGGCTCGAATGTCTGGGACGCCGCTGGGACCTGTTCTATGCCGCGAGGACGCGTGCTGCCGCGGCGTTTCTCGATGAAATCGGCAGCTTGCGGCCCAACGTCCATCTCAATCTGCATGTCGACGTCGACGACGAGCGATCGGGGCGGATGTTCGACCTAGCGTCGATCGTCGAACGAGTCCCCGCGCAAGCTCATCTGTACTGCTGTGGCCCCGCGCCGATGCTGAAGGCGTTCGAGGCCGCCGCTGCCGACCGTCCCCAAAATAGCGTCCACGTCGAGTATTTCCAGGCCAGGGAGACCCCGGTGCTCGAGGGTGGCTTCGAGGTCAGATTGGCCAGAAGCAATCGCACCATCGCAGTGGAAGCGGGTAAAACCATTCTGGATTCGCTCCTCGAAGCCGGCCTTGCACCCAACTACGCCTGCCGCGAGGGTGTCTGTGGCACCTGCGAGACGCGGGTGCTGGAAGGAATACCGGACCATCGCGACCAATATCTGAGCGAGGAAGAGCAGGCCTCCAACAAGGCGATCATGATCTGCTGCTCAGGCTCCAGGACGCGCACGCTCGTTCTGGACCTCTAGCCGCACTCGCAGTTGGAATTCTTCCCGTAAGCTATTGATCTGCAATGGCCGGAAACTGGCGCAGTTGGAAAAAATCTCTTGAGAAATCAATCGCGATAGCGTGTCTCTTAATCAGCGGGTCCTAGGTTCGAGCCCTAGTGCGCCCACCAAGCCTTTCAAGGACTTATGATAGAGTCGGCCAAGTCATTCCGACAAGCGGTCAGCGGCTATTCCGACAAACCGGCTGCTTTTGTTCGCTCCTCCCGGCGCTTTTTTGACCCCGAGATCAACTGTTTGCGGGTCCGCTTCGCATAGGTTGGCAGTTGTCGACTCGACCTGTGTCGGCCTGCGGCACGCAACTCAGCGTCTGTCAGGTCGCTGTCTGCCCCTTCCGTGAAGCCGCCGTGGCGGAATGAAGTGAAGGACAATTCGCTTCGCAGAGACGCGGCTCTGATGATCTTTTTGACCACGGCCCGCAGATACCGCAGATCTCGCCGCTGGGTGATCCAGGGCACGAGCGCGCTCCCTCGGCGACTTTGGTGATCGCGCCGAAACATCAGGCCCGCCGCCATTCTCGATTTGATCTCATCGAGCTCGGCCATCAACTCGGGGAACAGCGTCTCGCCTGCGTCGTCGAACAGAGGCCACCAAGCCTCCTCCCCATTCTTGGGGTGGACGACCTTGACACTGTTCGGACGCTCCTTTGGCCGGTAGTGGGAAATCTCGAACGCGCCGAAGACGTGCTCCTCGCGTTGCAGCCATTCCCAGCTGAGAAGAGCGGCGGTCGCAACCGAACGATAACCCATCTCGTTCGCCTTTCGACGAAAGGCGACGAGTTCTTCCCATGTGGCGGTTGGCGTCTCTCGTGCTGCTTGGTTTGGCGCACGAGCTTTCAGGCCCATGCGAGAGAACGGGTTGATGGCTGGGACGTCCTTCTCCCTGGCGCGGTGGCCAACGAACCAGGCTCGCCGACAAGCGACCATGGCGGCGTTCGCAAAACGCCGACGTTCGCGATGAATGATATTGCCGTCCTTGTCTCTTTCTTCAACAACGAGCAGCTTTGCATAGACAGCGTCCACGAAGCCCTTCGTGAATTGACCGATCTGCTTTGAGCCCGCTCGAGTCCCATCCTTGAGCATATGGTTGGCGAAGAGCGACAAGCCTTGATCATAAAGTCGTTGGGTCTTGTGATCGATCTCTTTCCATTTCTGGTGCGACTTGAAGATGCTCACCAGCCAATCAAACGTCCCTGGGACAAGCGAAGGCGGACCAAGGTCGGTCAGTCCTCGCGAGCGCCAGCTGTCGAATGCTGGAAGCAAGACCGTTTCGGCTCGCTCTACTGCAGCCGTGTAATCCTCGCCTAATGCCTCAGCTTTGATCTCGCAGCCCTGCTTGCGCGACCAGGTCGGTGGCTCGAAAAAGTAAGCCCATCGCCCATTCTTCAACGGCTTGCGCCGGCAATAGCGCGGCAACTTCAACGTGGTGCGAGGTGGTTTCATACAAGGGATGCCAAGTCTTCTCGACTAGGCGAATCGGAATCCGGCTTGATGAAATTGTCAATAGCTGTCTTTGACCAGATTGGCTCGCGAGCTCTTCCAGTGCCGTGGTAGCCCGTCGGACGAGGGGCTTCTCCTCGGAGCACAGCACGTGCGAGCTCTTTCGTGTCACCGTAGTCCAAGTACGCCGCCGTCATGTCCGCTCGCATGATTGCACGTCGAGCAGAACGTCTTCGCGTGGCAGATGATCGGGCAGCGGACGGCGTCGCGGCGAAGAGTTGGCTTCCGGTGTGACCTTCGGTTGCGCTTCTTCGACGCGGCCTCGACGATCCATCCCTGGGCCGACTCGCGGAGATGTAAGCATAGGGCTCGACGTCGTTCAGCTTGCACGTCGTGATCAGCGAGCTGACCACTGCCCATCGTTGGCCGCCACCATCGCTACCGGCGAACAGGTGGTTCTTGCGGCCGAGGGTGACGGGGCGGATGGCGCGCTCGACCGGATTGGTGTCGAGCTCGACGCGGCCATCGTTCAGGAAGCGAGTCAGGCCGTGCCAGCGCGAGAGCGCATAGCGGATCGCTTCAGCGAGCGTGCTGCGGCCGGAGACCAGGCGGAGCTGCGCATCGAGCCAGACGTTCAGCGCGTCGACGATCGGTTTGGAGAAGGTCCTGCGTTCGGCAAGACGGTAGTCAGGCGATTGGCCGCGGATGCGCGCCTCGATCGCATAGAGCTCGCCGATCCGGCGCAGGGCTTCTGTTGCCACGGGAGACGCGGTGGCTTCGGCCACATCGTAGAACTTGCGTCGCGAATGGCTCCAACACGCCGCGAGCGTGATGCCCTCCTTGTCGGCCAATTGCTCGAAGCCGGCATATCCGTCGACATGCAGGATGCCCTTGAAGGCGGCAAGATGTGCGACCGGTCGCTCGGCCTTGCGGTCGGGTGCGAACAGGTAGATGGCCGCCGGAGGTTCGGGTCCGCTCCACGGCCGTTGCTCGCGCGCGTACACCCAGAGCCGTCCCGTCTTGGTTCGCCCACGGCCAGGATCGAGTACCGGGATCGGCGTGTCATCGGCAAAGAGATGGTTGGAGGCGAACACGTTCTTGCACAACCGTTCGTGCAAGGCTTCGAGCCACCAGCATGCGCCGCCAACCCAGCCTGCAAGCGTCGAGCGGCAGAGATCGGCGCCATGACGGTCGAAGATCTGCGACTGCCGATAGAGCGGAAGGTGATCGCAGTACTTGCTAATCAACACCTGCGCGAGCAACGCCGGCGTCGCCAGACCGCCAGCGATCAACCGCTCCGGCGCGCCGGCTTGCACGACCTTGTTGCAGGCTCGGCAGGCGTATTTGGGTCTGGTTGTGCGCACGACGCGAAGCTGCGCCGGTACCCAATCCAGCATCTCGCTGACGCTCTCGCCGATCAGATGGAGAGCTCCACCACAGCAGCCACAAACCCGGTCTTGCACGTCGAGCAGAACGTCCTCGCGTGGCAGATGATCGGGCAGCGGACGGCGTCGCGGCGAAGAGTTGGCTTCCGGTGTGAACTTCGGCTGCGCTGCCTCGACGCGGCCAACGTCGCTGTCGAGATCCTCCAGACCGAGTGCAAGCTGGTCGGGGTCGATGCGCTCGGAGCTGCGGCCGAACTGCATTCGCTGCAGCTGTTTGATGATGGACTTGAGACGATCGATCTCGGTGTCGCGGTGATCGATGGCTGCCGCGATGTCACGCACCAGGCGCTGCAGAAGCTCAGGATCGGATGGGAGATTGGTGAGATCGAGCTGCATGTCCGATGGTACTCGAACATGCTGATTCGTAGAAGAATCGTAGCTCAGTTCATCACCAGTTTTTGTCGATCATCCTGCAATCGCCGGTTTCCAGATGCGCTCTGGCGCGCGCCAGTCGATGCCTTCGATCAGCATCGCGAGCTGCGCCGGCGTGAGCGTGATCGAGCCATCATAACC